>NZ_JAGHRB010000001.1 GCF_017743995.1 Ruegeria sp. R13_0
AAAGTACTTTTCTGTGTCGGTGAACTGCACGGCCAACTCACGCGGCGACAGATCGCTTTCCTTCAGAGCCAGGTCCTTGATCTTCTCACGCATCAGCTGCGGAATGCGGTTCCAGACCCGTGATGGCATTTATCGGCTTGTTTTCTTTGAAAATATGGTGATTTGCAAGGTGAAGTGGTGCCCCCACACGGCACTGAACACAGCCCTCTCTATGCCTCAGAGTGCATCAGGGATGATATTTTTATCAAACAAAAACAAAGGTAGTATGCGGTTTGTTAGTCAAGGTGCCTCACTATGCGTCTTGATACCGCAGAAAAAACAGGGGATAAAACGGGGGACATGAACGCGAAGAGGGGATAATGGCCGGGTCACTCTATAAGCTGAGCGCTGCGACGGTCCGAAAGGCTGGGCCGGGAAAGCATAGCGACGGGGGCGGGCTGTATCTCTATCGGCTGGCGTCAGGTGACCAATGGGTGTTCCGATTCACTATCTCGGGCAAGCGCAAGGAAATGGGTCTAGGCGGGTTTCCCGGCGTGTCACTGGCGCAGGCTCGTGAAATGGCGGACGCCTATCGCGGGATCGTCAAGCGCGGCGGCAACCCTATTGAAGTCCGCAACGCCGAGAAAGCGCGGGCGGCGGCGGATCAGGTTGCCAGCGACCCGAAGGCCAGAGAGCGGCGACTGCTGAAGAACATCGCGCCCGAAGCCTTCAAGGCCCGCAAGCCCCAACTAAAAGGCGATGGGGAGGCAGGGCGCTGGTACAGCCCAATCAAAACGCACATCCTGCCCGCGTTGGGCGAAAAGCCGGTTGAGGAAATCACTGGTGCCGTCATAGCAGATGCTCTGCGCCCGATATGGCACACAAAGACCGACGTAGCCCGAAAGGCGATTACCCGGCTGGATGCGTGCTTACGGCATGCCCGCGCGAATCGAATGGAGATCGATCGACACGCCATAGAAGACGCGCGTGAACTGCTGGGGAAGCAGGTTCACAAGGCTCAGAACATTCCTTCAATGAACTGGCGAGAAGTTCCAGGCTTCTACCAAACCCTTGAAGGAGGCGGCACGGTTCAGCTCGCTCTACAGTTGCTGATCCTTACTGGACTGCGCTCAAGGCCGATCCGCTTTGCGCAAAGCAATCAGATAAAAGGGAATGTCTGGACCATTCCGGCGGAACTGGTGAAAGGGCCGCGCGGGAAAACTGATGAATTTCGCGTGCCACTATCTGTAGAGGCGCTGAGGGTTGTAGATCTTGCGAAAGAAACTGCCCGCGATGGCTTCTTGTTTCCGGGTGTACGTAAGGGCGTCATCAGTGATGCCAGCATGTCCCGGCATATGGAGCGGTTGGAGCTTGAGGCCCGCCCGCACGGGTTCCGGTCCAGCTTTCGCACGTGGGCCGATGAAGCCACCAATACGAGCTATGAAGTGAAGGAAACAGCAATCGGCCACAAGGTCGGATCAGCCGTATCACGCGCTTACCAACGGTCCGATTATTTCGATGAACGGTTGCTACTGGCTGAGCGTTGGGCAGCATATGTCACGGGTGCGGAATCCAAGGTGATACCAATTTCGGGGGCGACTAGTGTCTAGGCATCAAAACAGCTATCGAGAGAGTTCCCCAAACTTCGTCGCCGGGTTATCCCCAAAAGATACCAGAGCTATCCCCAAAAAGATTGGATTTCCACAATATCTTGCATCACGCGATAGCTTGACCACTCAATGCAGCAGCAGTACTCTGGGATGGTCAGTACCTTTCAGGGGAAAGCAATAGGAACAGAGGGGCGTCTGTCTCGCCAAAGCCAGGACGCCTCTCTGTTGAAACCGAAACCATCGAGTAGAAGGCTCGGAATAAGATGACACCAGAGGGATGCATTGCGAAAGCCGGTATCGTACAGGCTCTCTTCGATCTCCCCAGTGCAGCGGATGACATTCGTCATATACCCGCTGGTTATTTGTACTCACCTGCGGATAGGAATGTAAACAAGAATTTTCGCTCGTGGCGAACGCTTTTGCAGTGCATTCATCCAATTGGTGCCAAGAATATTAGCTGTCATCTCTGCTCCGGCCTCTGCATGTCCAAAGGAAAAAGACATGGCAGAAGACGCTAAGAAACCTAGAAACCTGATCCGCATCAAGGATGCAATTGAGCAGTATTCATTGAGCCGGTCCACATTCGACCGTGCTGCCAATGCTGGTTTCATTACCAAGCATTCAGTAGGCAATGCTGCGTTCGTAGATACGTATCAGATTGATGCGTGGATCACAGGTGAAAGCCAGAGCGCTTAAACGAAACCCGCGCCAATGGGGCAACATTGGGCACGGGCTATTTCGTTATATCTTGTAACGGCTTGGAACTAGCTCAGCATACAATGTTCGTCTCTCGCGCGCAAGCGGAGCAGATAAAAAATGGCTGTACATACAGGCAGTGAATTCAAATCAGAGCGCCCCCCAGCGGGCACACTGTGGGTAACAGGCTGGCATTGCCTGAAATCCAAACTAGGAACTTCAGAGTATCTTGTCGAAAGTGAGGGTGCGGAGCCGCGTTCGATACTCATCGGCAAGAACAAGAAACGCATTCTAGAGGCCCTCATTGATGGCCCGATGTATTGCGCGTCGCCCTGCCGTTTGTCGCACTACATCATGCTTTTGCGCGATGACCACGGGATCAACATCGAAACCGAGTGGTTTAGCAATGATCCCCGCACCGGGCGCGAACGCTTTGGCATCTATGTTCTGAAAGACAAGGTGACCCGGATCGACCGGCAGGAGGTGCGCTCATGAGTACCTTTAGCCGTCAAATCCAAGTACTGCGCCGCAAAGGCATCTCTGAAGCCGCTGCACGGGTGATTGCCCTGCTGTACTTTGGGGAGGGACGCCAATGAATGGTCACGACCTGACATACAATCTCGGAGGTGTGTGGCGCAACGGAAAGGGGCAAGCACCCTGTCCCTGTTGCCAACCTGAACGCCGCAAGGATCAAAACGCCCTGTCCATATCGGAATCCGGTGGCAAGCTGCTGCTGTATTGCTTCAAGACCGGGTGCGGATTTCGGGACATCGCAGACGCGGCAAACCTACCTCCCAACTCTGCGCAGGTAGATCCGCAGGCGCAGCTTGAAGCGGATCAGAAACGCCGGGAGTACGAACAGCAAAAGCTGAATCAGGCGCGTGGTATTTGGGAGGCATCCAGACCCATCGAGCGCACCAAAGCCGAGGCGTATCTAAGAGGACGGGGCATCACTTGCCCCTTACCTCAATCCCTGCGTTTTGCTCCTGACATCTTCCATGGCCCGTCAACGTCATGGTGCATGGCAATGGTTGCCAGCGTATCAACTGGCGGCATCCACAGGACGTTTTTCGACAAGCGGGGTAACCGCCTACAGAAGAACGCGAAGATGATGCTAGGCCCCTGTTCTGGTGGGGCAGTACCCCTATCAGAGGCTCAAGGGCCGCTTGTGGTGTGTGAAGGCATAGAAACCGGCCTATCCCTGTTGTCTGGGCTTCTGAGCGAGCCTGCGACGGTTTGGGCCACACTCAGCACCAGCGGAATGAAGGCCCTACGCCTGCCGGACAAGCCGGGGGCGCTGACTATCGCGACAGATGGTGATCCAGCCGGACGGGAAGCGGGCAACGCGCTTGCATCTCGAGCGCATGCCCTTGGCTGGAATGTATCGTTGATGCCCGCACCAGACGGGCAGGACTGGAATGACGCCCTGACAGAGGGAGCAGTGAAATGACAGACAAACGCAACCCAAACATTTTGCCTTTCGACCCCACATCGCAATGGCCCGATCCCGATATGAACTTTGGTCAGCCCAGCCGCCCGGCTGCACCCACTATGAACGACGCTGACTTCAATGAGGTCTTCGGGCCTTGGGCTGGTTGGATCAAAACAGCAGCCGAAGTAAAGAACGTTCCGAGCGATTATGTAGCGATGACACTTCTAAGTGTTGCGAGTGCTGCAATCGGGAATACCCGCTGGGCTGTACCGTGGAATGGATGGAAGGAACCCCCTGTTCTTTGGTCCATGTTGGTAGGAGATCCATCTGCGGGGAAAAGTCCTGCCCTGGACAGCGTGCTTGACCCTGTCAAAGAGATTGAGCGCATCCTGTCAGAAGAATACCGGCGCGCACGTGATGAGTGGGACGGCGAAAATGAACTTGCGTCGTTGGCGCTGGCACAATGGAAAGCTGACGCAAAAGCCGCGCTGGCTGAGGGCAACGAACCACCACAAAAACCTGATGAGGCAGACGCTGGACGGCCACCAGTCCGTGAACGGATTAGCATAACGGACATCACGACCGAGAAGGTCGCGGATCTGTTGTCGTCTACATGGCGCGGTCTATTGCTGGCACGTGACGAACTATCAGGCTGGCTTTCCAGCATGGACCGATACAACGGGGGCGGCGACCGTCCTTTCTGGCTAGAGGCCTACGGTGGGCGTAGTTACACCATCGACCGTAAGAACAGCCCTGAGCCAATTGTCGTTGACCACTTGAGCGTTGCCATTGTCGGCGGCACTCAACCGGACAGATTGGCAGAACTCCTAGTGAAAGCTGATGACGACGGGTTGCTAGCCCGTTTCATGGTTGTTTTCCCCGATCCCGTACCCATAGCAAGACCCAGTTCTGCCCTAGATGAACACCGGATGACAGAAGCGATAAACCGGCTTCGCAGTCTGCCTCATGCGATAGAGGAAGATGGGGGCAAGCGCCCTTTCTTTGTCCACTTCAGTGAAGCGGGGGCCGATACGTTGCAAGGGTTTAGGGAGCAATGTCGCGGCTGGGAGGCTGGCGCGTCTGGATTGTTCAAGAGCCACATTGGCAAAATGCCGGGGCTTGTTGTTCGGGTCGCCAATGTTCTGGCTCATCTGGATTGGGCCGCGTCTGAAGGCACACAGTACCCCTCTGAGATTGATGAAACGCACGTTGGTCGTGCTTGCCACTTCGTAGGGGAATACCTTCGCCATCACGCCTACCGAGCATATGGCGCGGCGAAGGTTCCGGCTGAGGTCGAAGGTGCTCAATCCATTGCCAGCGTGATCCGCTCGGAAGGTCTGAGGGTCTTCAAGGCACGTGATATCTATAATCGCCGTCGCACAGGCCTGACAAAATCCCAGCAGGTCAAAGCCGCAATATCGGTCTTAATCGAAGCTGATTGGCTGCGTGAGGTCCGCGCCGCGACCGGCGGTAGCCCGAGTGTCGACTATGCCGTTAATCCCAAGCTGGAGGTGGGTAAATGAGCAGATGGTTAGACATAGCGCGTAAGGCCAAAGAATACCCCGGCTCTTACCCCGGCACCCAGCAAGAACCATTAAAAAGGGGTGGGGAGAAACGGGAACGCGGCTTTTTGCTGGTTTCTAGTGGGTGCCGGGTGGATGAGAGGGAAGGGCTACCCGCTCAATTAAATCTCGCTCAGCAACCCCCAAATCTGGGACCAGTGCCCGACAAGGTTGGCGTTGGCGGCAGACCCGTCACGTGGACAGGCAAGGTTGTCAGCCTGGAGGATTGGCGAACCCTGACAAAGTGGGAGCGTCACGGCCCGAACGGGCGCGTTTGGAATGGAAAAACTCAGCAGTGGGAGCAGGCAAAATGAGTAAAGCAAAGCAGAGCAAAGAACTGACGGAAGCAAATGACAGGACCGTCAAGACTAAAGACCTTCCAAAAGTTGGCGTAGCGTTTGGCGGCTCTAACAGCGAGGGTCAGGTTGTGTCCCATAGCGAAGGGGCATTGAACAAGATATTCGGCACGGATGACGACAACCTAGCAGCTGCGCTTACTCAGCAAAGCTTGAAGGTACTGGGTAAGTGGGAAGCGGGTGACGGACCGCAAGGCAATGACGAGCGCGACTTTATGATGTCGATTATTTCTGACCTCGGCCCCCAAGATGCAATCGAACGAATGTTGGCAGTTCAATTGGCAGCAACCCATATCGCCACAATTCGGCAAGCCGGTTGGTTGGCAGGGTCAGAGAACCAAATGCAGCTCGATGGACGAGGCAACGGCTACAACAAGCTGGCAAGAACCTTCGCAGCACAAGTGGAAACCCTGCGCAAGCACCGCAATGGTGGAAAACAAACAGTCACTGTTCAACACGTCAACGTTGAGGACGGCGGACAAGCCATAGTTGGCAATGTCGAGACCGGGGGGAGTAAGAAATGAAAGACAACCCCAACCCCATGCAAAAGGCTCATGCGGCCCCGCGATGCACGGCCACATCAAAACGCAGTGGCCTTCCTTGCAAGAATCCTGCGGTTAAAGGCTGGTCCGTCTGTCGGATGCATGGCGCGGGCGGTGGTCACGGTCCTGGCAAGGCGAACCCCGCGTACAAGCACGGGATGCGCACCAAAGAGGCCCAGGAGATGAGGAAAGATATCAATGAGCTTACACGAATGTCTCGTGTACTTGGCAAGCTGGTTGATGATGGTGGGCAATCAGCCTAGTTTTGGAATCGGCCCCTTTCCACCCGGCACCTTTAACCTAAGTCGTTGACTAGTCCGACCTTTGCTTCAATGAAGTCTTTAAGCTCCTTCACGGCGTGAACTGCCCCACCCAAAACTGGATTAGCCGCAGCGATTACAGATTGAAGCGAACCAAGTATAGAATTAACGAGTTTTAGTAGATACTCGAGTATCTTTCGAATTGGGCGATATCCAAACCAGGTAGGTTGCGTCGAATTTGCCAATTCAAGCATCTCTTGAGATGAATCTGTCAGGGTGTTTAGTTTGTATCTTAGGTTTGGGCCGGTTAGACCGCCAGTAAACAGCGTCCTATCGTCTGCGACTGAAATTCCTTCTTCGATCATTCTGAAAGCCCGGACGTTTTTTACCAAATCGTAGTAGGCTGAGCGTAGCAATTCTATCTCAGCGTTGAGAACACCCTCCATTACTCCGGGCATAAACTGTTCTTCGACAATATCCCCCAGAAACTTCTCCAGTTGGATAGTGAATTCGTAGAGTGCTTTTTTTGAAAGCTCGACGCTGGGGTCTTCTGGTAGCCTGATTTCAAATGGCATTAACTTCCTCCCTAATAAGTTACGGTATTAGTCTTTCTTTTCAAACAGGTCCGTCCTCAAACAACATGGACTTCTTGAAACACTAGTTTAGCAAACACTTTTCTTTCAAAGTTTAGCTGTGGTGAGTTCTATCGACAATAACCGGCCCTCTTTAGCCGTGATTTAGCTGCTGACGTCTCAAGGTGCCTATATCGGCCACCAGAGTACCGTCGGCAGTCTAGCGCATGTCCAGCAGCGATAACAGCCGCTCCGATGTCCTGACCATCCGCATAGCAGACACCAACCCAGCGGTCATGGGTGCGTTCACCGTTCAACTGACAGGAGATAGATTTTCCACGAAGATAATTGACCATCCAGCGCTTGGCGTCCTGCCCTGAACGTGTACCCAGCTCGGGCGCATCGACGCCGTTCAGCCTAACCGGAGTGCCGTCCACAACGATTGTGTCAGCGTCTCGGACGTGCAGGGAACCCGCAATAGCTGGGACAGCCAGAAACAGCGCAGTGGTGAATATCAAGTATTTCATAATTCGCTAGAGAAACCCGTTGCTTTTGAAAGAGTATTCCTCCTTTTTCCCGACAATAACATGGTCATGTATCAAAATGCCCAATGTGTCACAGGCGTCCTGTATGCGCTCAGTCATTTCGATATCCGCCTTGCTGGGGGTCGGATCTCCTGACGGATGGTTATGGACCAAGATTAGTGAGCTGGCGTTGAGTTCCAAAGCACGTTTAACGACTTCACGCGGATAGACTGGTACATGGTCGACAGTTCCTCTTGCCTGTTCTTCATCAGCAATCAAGACGTTTTTGCGATCCAGGTACAGAACACGGAACTGCTCTACCTCGCGATGCGCCATTGCTGTGCGACAGTAGGTGACCAGTGCTTCCCATGATGACACGACGTCCCTTTTCATAACCTGGGCCTGCGCCATCCTGTGCCCGAATGCCTCGACCACTCGGAGATGATAATAGACCCAATCGGTTGCACCTTCGACCTGAAGAATACGATACTTGGACGCAGCAATTACGCCGTTTAAATCTCCAAACTCAGCCAGGAGGCGCTTTGCCAGCGGTTTGACGTCAATCCGTTGAATCGCATTAAATAGCAGTAACTCAAGCAGTTCGTATTCAGGCATTGGCTCGTGGCCGCCCTTAAGGAAGCGTTGCCTCAGCCGCTCTCGGTGCCCCCAATAGTGTGGCCTCTTAGCCCCGTCATCCCCTTTGACCAGGCCGCCACCAGCAGCATTTTTAGGTGATAGCCGGTCACGGTTGACATAGGCGGGCGCGTAGGCGGGTTCCAAAACTGCGTCAGGTGGTGGAGTGCGGGCTTCCAGATCCTTCAAGCCTTGCAAAGCATCTTCCGAAAAACCGCTCTGCCCATCGTATTTGACCAGCTTGCCGAACCGTTTCTTGTCTCCGGCAATGACCTGTTTGAGGTGGTCAAGCATTTGGCTTTTCATCACTGCACCCGTTCTTGTCGCCTATCAAGTGAGATTGCTCAAAGGTTGGTTAATGAGTGGTAAACTCAGTTCGGACGCGCCTCGGCGCTCCACCTTGCTTGCACCCTGTTCAGAACGGTGTGACGGCACTGGTAGAAAGCTTCAATTTGATGCTCCCCGTTGCCGCGCGAGATACGACCTCAGTCTTCGGTCTGACACGTCGCTATCGTAGCAAATCGGACTGTAGCCGCCCGGCTTCGACCATGCGCTTCGTTTACCGCAACGGCGTCCGGCACGGTCTGTGTTGTATGGGCAAGGGCATGATCCCGGATATGCTGCGATACTTTGCCGAATGATTGCTTTTCGAGCTGCTTGAAGTTCGCGCGTAGTAGGAGCGGCAACGGTTCTGGTGTTGGCTTTCGTAGTTTGTTTTTCCTGCGCAGGGATTGACTTAGAGAGATACCTTGAAGACATCCATCCCGTGCCCAAAGACGAAACGATTTGCGTCCATTCTCCTTTGTCAGACATCAGTCGAACGCGAGCACCTTTGTTCAATTGCCCTTGTTTTCCGTGAAAAGTGCCGGGGCCAACGCGTTGGTTCACACGATCCCCTGTCACGTAGAGATACGTAGCGCTATCCGCCTGGACCGGAGCAGACGGCAGTTTTCGCGATTGCGTGGTCGGTTCACCAAGGCTCCCGAGCCAGTAAACTGCTCCGACTAATGCGAGTATCCAAATGGAGTACTTAATCACCAAGCTCTCAATAAAACAAAGATACAGATACTGCATTTTTGCATGCTTGAGACTTCGCGCCAAATGCACTGCGCACAACCGCCTCCGAACTAAGCAATATTCCTTTCCGCAATGATGGAAAGCCAGCACTGAAATCTAAGAGAAATATCCGGTAGGCATAGTCGTGTTTTGATGCCGCACACCTCACCTATGTTCCCGTCCCGTTCTTGCTTTTGTTGGGGTAATATGGTACCTCCTCTCTAGAACGTGAGGGCAAGATATGGCTGCTTCAGCAGAGGTAAATCAACGGATGGAACAGAAGGCGAAACGTCTTTTACCGTTCGATTTGTATGAACCAGAAGAGTTTGATGAGTTGGCCGGTGATGCGGCAGAACTGATCCGCAGCGGTCAAGTTCAGTATTGGCAGCACGGCGCATCGGTCGGTGTGTTCACAATGAGCGTTGTGACTGATGTTTGGCAGTTTCAATATTGCTATTACCCCGAGGTTGAGGCCAAGGGCGAACCGGACGAAGAATTGAAAGCCGTTCTCAACGCTTTCTGGGACGCCGAAAAGCCCGACTACATCACTGGGCAGACCGCGACCGATTGGCCCAGTATCTCGCTGATGCAGTTGCTCGGGTTTCGTCAAATTGGGGTGCTGCCGCTCGCAGACGGCCCCGTTCTGTCGTGGGGGTATCGCCAATGTCACTAGTTGAAACCAAGATATGCGGTGCGAAACTTCCCGACGGATCTCAATGCATGGCGGAACCAGTACCCGGCAAGAATCGCTGCCACAGGCACGGTGGGGCATCGACGGGCGCTAAGACGGCAGAGGGCCGCAAACGTCAATCAGAAGGCGCAAAAGCGCGTTGGCGAGAAATTCATCAAGCGTTGGCCATGGCACAGGCCAGACACAATGCAGGCACAGAGGCAAAAACATAATGTTCAAGGGATACAAAGGGCCGCAGGATTCCGGCTACATCTTCGGCGGTGATACAGGCATCACCCACAAGCAGCTACAGACCAAGCGTCAGATTGCGCAAATGATGGCAGCAAATCTGGGGCAACGCGCACCTCAAAACATTGGCGAAGGTCTTCACGCCATCGGTAACGCTCTAGCAGTTCGAAAGCTCAACAAGCAGATTGAACGAGGTGAGGCACAGGGGCAGGAAAAGGCCCGTGGCTTGATTGCGGCTGCGCTTCAGGGGCGCAAGCCTGAGCCTTACGCATCCAGCTCCGGCCCCATGACAATCAATGGCATTCCTCCACGCTCTGAGGATCAGGCGATTGGCGATGAGACCATGATGGCCCTCGGACGGCATGACATGGTTGGCGCGTCTGACTTCGACTTCAACAGTTATGCCGTAGGTGGCGCAGCAACTCGGGGTGACAGCTTCACAGGGCTGCAAACAGAAATGCAAACCGCACTCATGCCATTCCTGCAAGCAGCGGATCGGGAACTAGGCCCTGGAGCGCTCAAAATCACCTCTGCCTATCGTTCGCCCGAGCTTCAGGCGCAGCTATATGAGGCTGCGCTGCAAAAATATGGCTCGCCAGAGGTGGCACGTAAATGGGTCGCGCCTCCGGGCCATTCTCAGCACAACAAAGGCACTGCAATTGATTTTGCAGGGGCTGATGGTGGCCTGCTGCGCGACGCTAACAGCCGTGAGGCGCAATGGATCAAAGCCAACGCGGGCAAGTATGGTTTGGCCGTCCCGATGGATTGGGAGCCTTGGCAGGTGGAATTGGCGGGTGCGCGAGGTCAGGCTCCGGCTCAATCGGCCCAACCACCCCAGCAAGACTACAGCGCCTTCTATGAAGCCCTCTCAAGCCCATGGGTGGATCAAAGCCAAAAGGCGATGCTGATGGCAGAGTTGGAAGACCGCAAGGCAGCAGACAATCGAGCCTATGACCGCTGGTCGCAACAGAATGACCCGATGCGTCAGCTTCAGTTGCAAAAGGCTCAGCTTGAGCTTGAGCAGATGCAAAACCCGCAACCAGGGTTCTCTGTCCTGACACCTGAGCAGGAAACCCAGTACGGACTAGATCCGGCTGGAACCTATCAACAAGGCGCGAATGGCAAAATCTCGCAGATTGGCGGCAGTAAGTCGAATGTGAATGTCTCGGTTGGCCTTGGCTCTAACGGCGAACAGACACAGTATTCGCAGCCCGTCACACCAGCGCAGAAAAAGGTGGATGAAGAGTTTGCGAAAACCTATGTGCCGTGGTCGCAAGGCGGTGGGGCAGACATGGCAAGTCAGATTGCCCAGATTGAAACCGTCGCGGATCAGTTGGAGAACGGCAACGCCAACCTCACAGGCCCCCTTCTCGGTAGCCTGCCTGATGTTATCGGCGCAGCAACCCATCCCAAGGCAGTCTCCGCTCGGGAAACCGTTGAAAACGTGGTTCAGCGCAATCTACGGCTTTTGCTGGGCGCGCAGTTCACGGCCAAAGAGGGTGAGCAACTGATTGCGCGCGCCTATAACCCGCGCCTGCCAGAGGAAGAGAACGCCAAACGCTTGCGCCGTCTGTCTCTGGCTATGAACGCCGCCGCACAGGATACGCAATCCCAGGTGGACTACTACCAGCAAAACGGCACTTTGACGGGCTGGCAGGGGCATCAGTGGACGATTGCAGACTTTGAGGCCGCTATCGACGGATCGGGGCAGACAGACGCCACGCAGCCACGCTCTGACGCGACACAACCGAATACCGGCGGGCCGCAAGTCGGAGCAATCGAAGACGGCTACCGCTTCCTCGGTGGTGATCCGCAATACCCTGACAACTGGGAGCAAGTGAACTGATGGCTGGACCCTGGGAAAAGTACAAAAACGCTCCGAGCAAACCGAAAGGTAAGCCTTGGGAAAAATATGCCGACAATTCAGAGCCTCTAGGCGATGGGTCTACCGTCGCCCCATATGAGCCGTCTCTGTTCGAACGAGCGATGACCGGCTTGCGTCAAGGTGGGATTGTTCCGCGAGCCAATATCCGGGACTTCGAAGCCATCGGAGCTGGTGCGCGTGCCGCAGTAGATACAGCCTTGTTCGGGTTTGGCGACGAAGCACAAGCACTGGTTAAAACCGCCGGTCCTGCGGCCTACGGCTTGCCGCCTGGGCTGTTCGGACATGAACCGGAAAGCTTCAGCGAAAACCTTGCCGAGGAACAGGCGCGTTCAAAATCGGCGCGGGTTCAAAACCCAACAGCCTCCACAATTGGCGACGTGGCAGGCCTTGCAACAGGTGTTGCGGGTATCGGCAAGGCTGGGCTGAGTATGGCCGCAAAGGCAACCACGCCGGGTAAGGTGATAGGTGGGTCTGTTTTGGACGGTGGGCTATATGGAGGACTTGCCGGGTTCGGTCACACTGATGGCGACCTTGCGGACCGTGGAGAGGGCTTCGTAGAGGGCGCGGCCATTGGTGCCGCCGTGGGTGGTACAGCATCAGGCCTGACAGCCGCTTTACCTGCTGCACGTGGCTACCTTGCCCGTCGTGTGGGTCAACCTGAATCACAGGCAAAGGCCCGCATTGCACAGGCCCTGACACCTGACGCTGCGGCCAAGTTGGATGAACTCGGCCCCGATGGCATGGTTATTGACGCTCTGGGCGAGCGTGGGCGCGCTCTGGGGCGTTCTGCGGCCAATTCCAGCCCAGAGGCCCGCGAAATGCTTGAAACGGCCTCACGCGCCCGTATGGCGGGCCAGAGCGACCGTTTGACCGATAGTCTATTAACGGCTTCCCGTATGGATGCGCCGCAATCGGTTGATGACTTGGTGTCTGGTATTCGCAAGCAAACCCGCCCAGGTATCAACGCGGCCTATGATGAGGCCCGGTCGCTGGGCCATGACATCGACATGAGTGCCTTTGATGACCTGTTTCAGACGGACATGGGTCGAAAGGCGTTGGAACAAGGTCAGCGGCTTGCAAGGGACCGGATGGCTGCAGAGGGCATTGCAGGCGAACCGTCTTCCCTGGCTATTCTGGATGAAGCCAAGAAAGCGCTGGATGACATGGCGCGACCTGCTCTGGGTCAGGGTCCGAACAATCAGCAAAGCATTGCGGGGATGCTGTCCAAGCAGGTTCGTCAGCGCATTGATGACCTTATGCCTGAATATGGCGGTGCCCGTGAGTTGGCGGCTAGCGCACATACCCGCATGAACGCCGTAAACATCGGTGCAGAGGGCGCAAAGCCCCGAGTACCAGTCGACTACGCCCGCCGTGCGGAAAAGGCAGCATTCGCTCACCCTGACGAAGTTGCGCAGGGCTATGCGTCCGGTAAAATCGACCAACTTCAGAACCGCAGGGACACACCGGGTGTTGTTGATACCCTGTTTGGACCACGCCGCCAGCAGGACGCCATGCAAGCCGCTCTTGGTCCAGATGGTGCAGCAGCAGTCCAAAAACAGATTGCCAAAGAACGAACCTTTGGGGAGACCCATCGAGCCTTGACCGGCAATTCGACCACTGCGCGCCAGTTGATTGAACAGAGCCTGATAGGCGGCGCTGGTGGCGGACTGGGCCTTGCGACCACTGGAGACGTTACAGGCGCAGGGGGTGGTGTAGCAGCGGCCCTGTTGGCCCGTCATGGCGGCGCAGCGGCTCTGAGGGGTGCAACGGCTGGTCGTGAGGCAAAGGTTGCCCCTGTCATCGCAAAGATCCTTACAGACGCGGGGTTGCCCGCCAGTGTTCGGAATGCGGCCACAAAGGCCCCGGACAAGGTGAAGGAAGCGATAGTGCGGGCGCTGATGCTGAACGGCGTAGGGCCTCAGTTGAAACCCGAATAAAGGATATAGGCTCCGTACAGCGCGGGGCCTACTACCATTCCGAGTGAGGCAAAGCCGATAGCGAACCAGCCAAGCGGAGAAAGCTGTCTTTCGGTGTCCGTTGCCACACCCCAGACCGCCCAGCAGGCCACAGTGAATAGCGCCGCCGTAGCCATCACGACGCAATAGAGTTGGAAAATGGATAGATCAGCCACTGTCATGCCATCAAGATGGACGCTGCCGAAAGCGCTGTAAAGTCCGCGAGGGGGGTTAGTTTCTAGTAGCACTATCTTTTCAGCAGCTTAACCCGCCTATGAATGCCAAAAAAAACAGGAGTTCTAGACATGCCAGGACCGGAACCCGGAACCGTTTGGATAGAGGAGTGGGACGGTCGGCTGCATGCCATGTTTCAATGCTACTTTTGGAGCGGGAACACAGGCAACCGAGCCAAGCGGGCAAATGCTATGCTGCGCCGTGTAAAGCAAGGCACATGGGTTTGCCGCTGGTGCGGTGATGAACTGCCCGACTATCTCAGGGTAGATGCACAGTCTTGCTCTGAGGGGTGCAGGAAGCGGGCGGCACGGGAACGGCGAGAACGTAGGGCCGCAAGAAGCTGAAATCAATGATTCCAACACCTTGCCATGTAGCATCATGGTTTTTTCCAGAGCCGGAAAGAACCTCGATCCACTAAAGTAGTGGCAGATAGTGACGCAGCATCTGTTGAAGATTGTTGAAACCAATGAACCGTTTTCCGAGCCGGTCTACGGGGCCGAGGTGCGAGATTCGCTCACCCTAAGATTACCCTAAGGTTGGCTGATGGTATTCCGGCCCAACCGCCAATGGCGGACGTACCCTAGATTGAATCGAGGGGTGAACGATTTGTGCACCCCTTCCTCAAGTCAACCGCCCCAAAGTTGACGATGGTCAAGAGGCCACTCATTCGACTGTTTCGGCGAAATATGTTACTTTGCGGTACGTTTTTTGCTTTGGAGATTGTAATGGAAAAGATTGCTGAAGTTCCAATTTGCGTTTCAGGCGGGATAATTCCTGCTGGCTTTTCGTTTTGCCAGGATGGTGCTACGCACATCATTTAGACTGCAACATTTGGCGGTATCCGCCTTGTGCCAATCAACGATTCGGTGAAGAAGCAGCTTGAAGAATTCGAGCACGCGAAGGTGATTGTCAGCGTTTGCGGCTATCCCAGAACATCGGCCCTCTGCACACATCTGGAGGTGTACTTTGTCGGGCTGGCTAGTGCTGTGGGACCAGCACTTGAGAAAATTGCTGAACGGTAGAGCCGAACACGTGGCTAGGCGAAAGCAGCTTTGGGTGCGGCGGCGGAAATCGGAACGCTGAGTTCCGAAGCTCTAACTTTCTCATGCTCAGTACCTCTAATGGCGTCTCTGGCTTCCTGGGTGACGCCCTCAGCGCGGGAAATGGCGCGCGTTATGGTCGATTTGTTCACGCCCGTCTTTTCGGCGGTGTCGGCAGCAAAACCCTTTTCCTTTTTGGGCGGCTTCTTGTATCCGATTTCGACTGGAACAAGTTGTTCCACCCGATCTTGACGGGCAATCCAAAGTTCTTTTCGCTTCGCCAAGTGCTCTGCCATCTGCGTTGGCGTCAGTTCCGAACGCATCAGGTTTTCGTCAGATCCGAATACCCAACACCCGCCAATTCATGCTCGAAAGCGGTTTTCAAATCCGCCGTTTTGGTTTTCGTGTGCAAAATCGCCCGAGGCAGCTTGTAGCCGTGTCAGTGGTACATTCGTTTCAGTGCAACGCGGACCATAGCAGAGGGAGCCTGAGTGAGGGAAAGAGGCATAGGACGACCAGCCCTAGCGCTTGGCTAGAGTTGGTCCCGCTGCCTTGCCTGTACCATAGCGTCGGTCGCCGTCGGTCAGTCAGAGGCCCGTTGGTCGCATAGGGGAAACGCCGCCGGTCGATTGCTACTTGCGAAAGCCTTCCCTGGCCTCCGGCAACCCCGCTTCAATCTTTCGGACTGCGGTTGGGTTTTGGTTGCGCCCATTGGTAACCCGTTGTTCCTTGCCGCCAACGTCTGTGAACCACCCAGCAAGGTATCATCCAGATACACCGATAATCCGCATTTGTCCAGCATACGTTCCACTTTTGGCCTCCATATGTTGCGGAATTTTTCTCGCTGTGTTATTGCTTGCCATGTGAACCACTACCCGTACCCACGGGTCCCGCCCTGCACCAGTTGCGTCTGGTGTGGGGCTTTCTATTGAGGCCTCTCCAAAATTGGATACCCCCCCTGCAGCCGTTTAGCGGTTTTAGCAGGGGTAGGCCGTCAATTTCAGCTTTCTGCTTCGTACGACTTGCACGCTTCGCAGCCCTAAATCGCGCCATGAACTAAAAAGGGAGGAAGTGTTGCCTTGAGCGGTTTCGCTGGGCATGATTGAAGAATACCTGAAGGATTTGATATGAGACGTTTTTTCATCTGGACCTGCTTTGCGGCCACGTTTGTAGCGCTTCAATTTCCTTTTCCTGCCTCAATTGTAGTTGCTGAGGAAACGGTGGTTTGGAGCGACAATATAAAAGGTTGGCACATAGCGGTTGATAGGACGACCGGCGATGGCTGTTTCATGGTTACGGCCTACGAAGGTGGCACCTATCTACGCGGCCAAATACTCCCGTCTGAGCAGGCCTTTGCGCTTATGATTGGAAATACAGACTGGCGATCTATTGAGTCGGGAAAACTCTATGACCTGACTGCTACCTTCGGTAGCCGAACGCCATGGAAGGGTGAGGCGCATGGGTTCTGGATTGGCGAATCCCCGTTCCTGTCTTTGCAAGTTCCCTTTGAAAGTGGACAAGCAGCGGAGTTTATTGACGAGTTTATGAGACTCTCTGTTGTGGACATAGGCTATGAGGGAAAAAGCATAGCCACTTTGAAGCTCAGCGGAACTTACGCCGCGATGTTGGAAGTAATGGAGTGCCAAAGGCAGATGTTTGAAAGCATCCCCGAAATTGATCCATTTGCCTCAAGCGGTAATGATAAAGATCCGTTCGACTAAGAAAACAATGGTAGGCGTTATCGTTGCCCTCGCATCACGGACGCCATCAAAGCAAAGGCCCCGCCGAAGCGGGGCCGTATTCAGCACTGGCCTGGGACTTGCTTTCGTCTGAATGGCCAGTGGCCCTTGGTAGGGTCTTAATGCGGATGCTTTGCAGCAGTGCCGCCACGCAATCATAAATAAGTATGACGGGCCTTGTTGTCAAACCTACAGACCCAGGCTTCGTAACACGCAATTACTGATATTCTCTAAATGAACGCTGGATAGAGTATTCAACTGATATTGCCGCTTCCCGGTTCGATCCTTCCCCAGCATGAGCAAATCAAGCCTATGCCAGCCCACGGCGCAAACCATGTCACCTTTGACCCATCGAGACTTATGCCCCCACCTTGGCGGCAACTGGAACGGTATAGCCAATTCATAGTGATACGGCATCACGGGGTTAGGTTCTGTGGTGCTGAGAGGTACGACGGTACATAATCCAACCCGCGCCTTTATTGGCGGTGAAATCACCACGCAAAGGCGCTTTTTGACCATTTCGGGACTCTTGAACCCCTTGTCAAAATCAGCGGAAACAATCGTGCCCCGCTTGGGGTGGCGAGTTATGCTCACTGGCCGTCCACACCCCGTTCTGAGAACCGGACGCCCGCGCCCCCGCCATTCTCGGGGATGAACTCTATACCAGCGGCCTCAAAGGCAGTTACTGCGGCATTCTGATTGCCGACACTGAGACGCTTTGTTCGACCACTCTCAAAGCTGCGCAACGTGTCCACTGAAAGCCCGGACGCCTCAGCCAGTTCTTTTACTGACCACTGCTTGAGTCCTCGGGCTGCTTTGCAAAGCTCCTGTGTAAGCTCCATATCGCCATTTCCTACATAAAATTTGTTTCTAGCTACACAAATAATGTTGACACTAATGGCGTAGCACCTTACATATAACATGTAGGAATTGACAAACAAGGTAAGGGTTTCCGCCATGTATGACCGTCAGAACATCATGAACCGCGCTTGGGCCATCATGGCAGGACGTAAGTTCAACCGGATCATCTGGCGCAATGCACTGTGGCAGGCATGGGGCGAAGCCAAAGAGGCGGTACGCCGCGCCAACATGACCGAGGCGGACTACATCCGCGAAGCCATGAACATGCTGGACAACAAAGACACATGGACCGAGGCAGACTATCGCAAGCGCAATGAACTGGTAGCGGCACTAGAGGCCGCGCTGGACCACGAAGCGCAGGCAGAGGCCTATGCTGAAAAGCGTGACCTGATTGCCAAGGCAAAGGGCCGGTTCGTTTCTGTCACCTTCACCAAGAAAGACGGGACCGAACGCACGATGCGCGTACAGCCCGCCACCCTGCGCCAGCACGTCAAGGGCGATGCTGCGTCAGAAGCGGCCCGCAAGGCCATCGAGACCCGCACACGTCGCCATCCTCACCTGCTGTCAGTCTGGGACGCTGAGGCACAGGCCCCACGCTCTGTGAACCTCGCAACCGTGTCCCGCATCGCGGCTGACGGACACATTCACACATTCACTCAATAGGAGGGCCTTAGATGGCAACCGAGAACACAATGACCCGTGACCAAATGCAATCAGAGGCGCTGGTTATCAAAAGCCTGTTGAACGCGACGATGGCTCTGCGCAACGCGCCTGATCCCAATGACGAAGCAATCCTGCTGATCGAAATGGCGCATCAGCGCTCAGCCAAACTCAATGCGGCTCTGGACGCTGTGAACTCCCAACCCTCCGCAACATGAAAGGTTCCACAATGATTGACCGCCGCACATTACTTCAGGCCGCACCCCTTGCAGCCTTAGCTACTTGTTCGACTGCCAGTGCAATAGGGGCTGATCCTCATCGCGCTTGGGCCAATGAACATAAAGAAATGTTCGACCGACTGTTCGCCCCGAGCGCACCTGACCTTGATTCTGACAACCCTGATTGGGTGCGTTGCAAGGAAATCGAAAGGCGCATCTGTACAGTACCAGCAACGACGCCTGACGGTGCAGCGGCGCAGTTGGAATTTGCCATGAGCAATGAGGCCAACTTTGACCTGACGGGCGGTGTCGCCGGGGATCTGGACGGCCAAGTCCTGCGCAACGTTCTCGCCACCTTGAAATCCCTGACCTGAGAGGAAAGCACATGACTATTCATCGTAGAACAATGCTGAAATCGAGCCTGCCCGTTCTGGCCGGGGCAATTGCAACTGGCGCAGTCGCCAACACCATGACCGGCAACACCGAAGCAACAGAAATCCAGCGCCTCTATTCCAAGTGGCAAGACCTCGGCAACCGCTATGGAGGTGCAATAGACGAGAACAACGCGCACGCAGAGCGCCTACAGGCCCAGAACCATCCCGACCGCCACGGGCTGGTAGAGGACCACTACAAAGAGTGCGTTGAGCCTCTCTGCGACGAGTTCATGGCACTAGAAGACAAGATGATGGAAATTCCATCGCGGGACTTCAAAGACCTAGCTATCAAAGGCCGGATATCAGCTCGTTCTGACGGGGTTATTGATGACAAATTTCATCAGCACATTCGCAAAGATGCAGATAGGCTGCTGGGACCAGTGAACATTTGAACGGGCGTGTACCATCTTCATAGAGACCGCCCCTTCAAACGGGCGGTGTCCTCTTGGTTGATGACCAGTCGGGTCTCTATCTGCATGGTGCTGGGGTCTGTATGTGGGTCGCTTTTAACAAACGGCTTCAAACACCAGTTTATCTTCGCTTTACTAGTTAACTTGGCCAGACCGCTCTATGTTTCCTGCATCTGCCTCACTGTACATTAAGCAAAAACGTATTTCTTCAAGGGCTGGCCAACGGAGGGAAAAATGAATTTTTTTGAATACTATGGTGTTACAGAAGAGCTTGGCATTTTAGTGTTTTCCGTTTCGACAGGTGCCTTGCTGGCACTTTTTTTTGAAAAGGTCACAATAGGGCCAGCAGGTTTTGAAGGGATGGGCAGCAAAGTGAGGCGCATCGTTCTATGGTGTGCACCGATTATGATGGTCGCCTCTTCGGTATCGTTTCTCCCAATATTTCCAAGAGAAATATACATGAAACACCCCTCGCAAGCAGAACGTGAGTTTAGAATACTGGTAGATCGAAATGGACGAGTGGTGAGTGGTGAGGACCGAACCAGGAACAACACGCTCGAAACAGTCAGCGCCTCCGGCGAACGTGGTGAAACACTATCTGGCAGCACCAACGTGATATATGAAGCAGTCGATGGTCGCATCTCCCCTACCAGCGCTTGGATTAAGTGGGTTCATACCGAGCCGCAAAAACTAACTGACAAGTGTTGGACCGAAAGGGTCATGACTTACGAAATCAATGGGGGCAAGCTGATCCCCAAAACTAATAAATCAACCTTTGAGACAGACAGAGTAAAATGCACAGGTAAAGACTTGAGTCTTGTTGAGGAAAACTACGACATCTATTGGCCGCTGCCATTCCAGAATTGAGGAAGTCGCCATTCGAATAAACGGCCATCAAACTGTCTTCGCCACATCTGCAATTCAAGTCGGCATTTGTCCGATTTACTGCCGACGCTTTTAGAAGGCTCCAGCTTGCAGCCGGTCTAGAAATGGGCCGGTTGTTTCATGTCGCGCCCGCTTTCTAGCGGAATTTAGCGGGCTTTCATTCAATAGTCTCAGGTTGTGTAGCCAGATGCTCCCAGCCTACCCAGTTTTGCTCTTTCTCACTCCAAAATAGATCCAGTCTGCGCCATAGCTCGTCGGCTTTCTCTATCATGAATTCTATATTGGACAGTATGTCTGCGGAAAACGTGATGTGTTCGAAGTCGTCCGTGACCATCTCGACAGCGCCTTCGTCTGCAAATCGCAGCATAACGACATCCAGTTCCAAGTCCGAAAAGAATGCGACTACGGACGGTACTCCGCTGCCGTCGTCGATGATGATTGGTTGATTCAACGGGAATCCTCCGGCCATCATTTGAAGCATCTTCTTAACAGTTTCGTGCATCTGAACCCATTTCACAGCAGGCAGTATTGAGTCTAACGACGCTATGGATACTGGATCAAGGGCGGGTCAAACTGGGTCGAGCTTTCCAGTATCAAGGAAAGTCGAATAGCGGGAATAGCATCACTTTGTGGCTTTTTGCTGGTTTCTGATGGGTGCCGGGTGGGGGGGGACCTGACAAAACCTGACATTAGGCCAGCCATTTTATAAAGGCAGAAAATGGGCGGAGCGCATGCGACCCAGGCTCAAAAGCCGAATCTGTATCAGTGACAAATCGGGGGACAAATCAGGGGATACAGTAGGGTTTTTTTGAGAAGCCTTTATTTATCAATTGGATGTGGGTAAAAGTGGTGCCCCCACACGGACTCGAACCGCGGACCTACTGATTACAAATCAGTTGCTCTACCAGCTGAGCTATAGGGGCACTTTTTGAACTTGGTCCTTCAGTGCAAAGCCAGATCTTTTTGTTCAGATCAAGCCACGAAAGGCTAAGTTCCAAAAGTTAGGGCGCTACCTTGAACATTTGGGTCTATGTTCGTTGGGCAACGGCCAACTGGATGAGCAGGCGTATATGGCAAAATTTTTTGGCCCGCAACCCGCTAATTTACTCAGTTTGCAACGTTGTTCATACACTCCGATTTTAACTGGATGCGGCCAATGGAACCGTTGGCATCCGTCCGTCGCAGCTTGATCGCATCGGGTCGAAAAATATAGGCGTTCGCCAAAAAACGGATGCTTGGATCAAAGCGCCAACACGAGGTTCGCAATTGCTGCAACGAGGATAGCTGTGAAGGTCAGGACCATCCCGATCTGACGCAGAATCACGATCTGCGGGCTGCGGCCAAAGCCGTAGGCGTGCGACAAGCGACCGCCCAGCAGGCAGAGGCCCAACAGGTTCAGCATCAGCGCTCCGGCGCCCTGAAGCTCGACCATGGTGATCAACAGCAGTGCAAGGGGCGTGTATTCGATGAAGTTGGAGTGCGTCCGGATCACCTTGAGCATGTCCGGCTTGCCACCATCGCCATAGGAAACCTTGTCACTGCGGCGCTGACTTATGACCAGGAAGCTCAGAACAATGTAAAGGATCGCCAGTAAAGAGGCGTAGATTGGGGTGATGGACAGCATCGTGTTCCTCCTGAGTATGAAAAAGGCCGCCCGGTTCCCCGAGCGGCCCTTGTGCTTTTGAAAACTAAACCGGTTATTCCAGTTCGACCAGCAGGTCCTTTGCGTCAATTTGGCCGCCGGGCTGGACATGGATGGCAGAGACCACGGCGTCGCGTTCGGCGTGGATGCCGGTTTCCATCTTCATCGCCTCAATGGTCAGCAGCAGATCGCCTTCCTTGACCTCTTGGCCTGCGGTGACAACAACGGTCGCCACAACACCCGGCATCGGCGCGCCGATGTGGTTGGCATTGCCGACCTCGGCCTTTGGTCGGGCCTGCGTGGTGGCGGTCACGAGGCGGTTGGGCACTCGAATGACACGGGGCTGGCCGTTGAGTTCGAAGAACACTTTGACTTCGCCTTTCTCGTCGGTCTCACCGATGGCCTGACAGCGGATTTCCAGCGTCTTGCCCGGATCAATCTCTGCCGTGATCTCTTCGCCCGGCTCCATTCCGTAGAAAAAGGTGCGGGTCGGCAGGGTGCGCACCGGACCATAGGCGCGGTGACGGCCCATATAGTCGAGGAACACCTTTGGATACATCAGGTAGCCGTTCAGATCCTCGTCATCGACCTCTTTGCCGTCCAGTTGCTTGGACAGGTCGGCGCGAGTGGCCTCGAGATCGACGGCGGGTACGTTCTTGCCCGGACGCTCGGTATTGGGGGCCTCATCCTTGAGGACCTTCTGAAGGATCGCAGGCGGGAAGCCGCCCGGAGGCTGCCCCAGATTGCCGCGCATCATATCCACGACCGAGTCGGGGAAGGCCACATCTGTTGCTGGGCTTTCCACTTCTTCGCGTGTCAGGCCCTGGCTGACCATCATCAGTGCCATGTCACCGACAACCTTGGAGGACGGCGTTACCTTCACGATGTCACCGAACATCTGGTTCACGTCAGCATAGGTCTGGGCGACCTCGTGCCAACGCTCTTCCAGCCCCAGAGAACGCGCTTGCGCCTTGAGGTTGGTGAACTGACCGCCGGGCATCTCGTGCAGATACACCTCAGAGGCCGGGGCCTGCAGGCTTGATTCAAAGGCCGCGTACTGGCCGCGCACAGCCTCGAAGTAGTCGCTGATCTCACGGATCGATTTGATGTCCAGGCCGGTATCCCGCTCGGTATGGCGCAGCGCTTCGACCACAGTGCCCAGCGTGGCCTGAGACGTGTTGCCCGAGAAGCTGTCCATCGCGCAATCGACCGCGTCGACGCCCGCTTCAGACGCCGCCAGAATGGTGGCGCTGGCGATGCCTGCGGTGTCATGCGTGTGGAAGTGGATCGGCAGGCCGACCTCTTCCTTCAATGCGCGGATCAGGATCTTGGCCGAGGCCGGTTTCAACAGACCTGCCATGTCTTTCAGGCCCAGAATATGCGCCCCTGCATCGCGCAGCTCTTTCGCCATGCCGACATAGTACTTCAGGTCGTATTTCGAGCGATCCGGGTCCAGAATGTCGCCAGTATAGCAAACGGTGCCTTCGCAGATCTTGCCGCTTTCAACGACCGCATCCATCGCCACGCGCATGTTTTCAACCCAGTTGAGCGAGTCGAACACGCGGAACACGTCGATCCCTTGCGAGGCCTGACGCACGAACTCCTGCACCACATTGTCAGGGTAGTTGGTATAGCCAACACCGTTTGCGCCGCGCAGCAGCATCTGGGTCATCAGGTTCGGCATCCCCTCGCGCAGGTCACGCAGGCGCTGCCACGGGCATTCCTGCAGGAAGCGATAGGCCACGTCGAACGTCGCGCCGCCCCAGCATTCCACCGAGAACAGCTGCGGCAGGTTCGCGGCATAGCTGGGCGCGACCTTGATCATGTCGATCGAGCGCATCCGTGTCGCCAGCAGCGATTGGTGACCGTCCCGCATCGTGGTGTCGGTGATCAGCAGCTGACGCTGGGCTTTCATCCAGTCGGCCACGGCCTGTGGGCCCTTTTGCTCCAGCAGGTTGCGGGTCCCCATCTGGGGTTCGGCTTTCTGAGCGGGAGCTTTCGCCTCTTTCAGATCGGCGCGCGGCTCAGGGCGATCCTTGGTTTCGGGGTGACCGTTGACGGTGATGTCCGCGATATAGGTCAGAACCTTGGTGCCCCGGTCACGGCGCTTTTTAAAGGCGAACAGGTCCGGCGTCTCGTCGATGAACTTGGTGGTGTATTCATTCGACAGGAAGGTCGGGTGCTTCAGCAAGTTTTCCACGAAAGCGATGTTGGTAGAGACGCCGCGCACGCGGAATTCACGCAGGGCGCGGTCCATCCGGGCAATCGCCTTTTCGGGCGTCGGTGCCCAAGCGGTGACCTTCGTCAGCAGCGAGTCATAGTAGCGCGTGATTACGCCGCCCGCATAAGCGGTGCCGCCGTCCAGACGGATGCCCATACCTGTGGCCGAGCGATAGGCGGTGATGCGGCCATAGTCCGGGATGAAGTTGTTCAGCGGATCTTCGGTGGTCACACGGGTCTGCAGCGCGTGGCCGTTCAGGCGGATCTCATCTTGGTTGGCTTTGCCAGTGGCCTCGGCCAGCGTCTTACCTTCAGCGATCAGGATCTGAGCCTGCACGATGTCGATGCCAGTGACTTCTTCGGTGACGGTGTGCTCCACCTGAACGCGCGGGTTCACTTCGATGAAGTAGAACTTGCCGGTGTTCATATCCATCAGGAATTCGACGGTGCCTGCGCATTCATAGTTCACATGGGCGCAGATGCGGCGGCCCAGTTCGCAAATCTCGGCGCGTTGTTCTTCGGTCAGATACGGGGCAGGGGCGCGTTCAACGACCTTTTGGTTCCGGCGCTGGACCGAGCAGTCACGCTCATAGAGGTGATAGATCTCACCGTGTTTGTCACCGAGGATCTGAACCTCAACGTGACGGGCGCGGGTGATCATCTTTTCCAGATAACCCTCACCGTTGCCAAATGCGGCCTCGGCTTCGCGGCGACCTTCCAGAACTTTCTCCTCCAGCTCGTCCTCGGACAGGATCGGGCGCATGCCGCGTCCACCGCCGCCCCAACTGGCCTTCAGCATCAATGGGTAGCCGATCTCGGCCGCCTCTTTCTTGATCGCGGCCATGTCATCGCCCAGAACTTCGGTTGCGGGAATAACCGGCACGTCGGCGGCAATGGAAACCTTTCGGGCACTGGCCTTGTCGCCCAGGGCGCGCATGGTTTCGGCCTTAGGACCGATGAAGGTGATGCCGTTCTGAACACAGGCATCCACAAAGTCCGGGTTCTCGGATAGCAGGCCGTAACCGGGGTGGATCGCGTCCGCACCCGATTCCTTGGCAACGCGGATGATCTCGTCAATCGACAGATATGCCGCGACGGGGCCAAGACCTTCGCCAATTCGGTAGGCTTCGTCCGCCTTGAAGCGGTGCAGGCCTAACTTGTCTTCTTCGGCAAAGACCGCAACGGTGCGTTTCCCCATCTCGTTGGCTGCGCGCATCACGCGAATGGCAATCTCGCCGCGATTGGCGATCAGGATCTTCTTGAAATCGGTCATATTGGGTCCCGGTCTTGGTGTTTCGGCCGTGTTCATAGGCGGAGAATACGCGCAGGTGTATCAGTGGTTCTGGGTATAACCGGCATGTTAACGCTCGCAAACGGCCATTGTTCGCGCGTTTCTTGTAGCGTTGCTGCGCCGCAGCATCAATCTTCGTGATGAATCGTCTTGATTTGGGTCAGGTCGGCAAGGCCCATCTGTCCCATATTTGCGAGCATATCCTGCCGCAACAGGTCAATCACATGAGCTGGTCCTTTGGAGCCAAGTGCCGCCAGCCCATACAAAAAGGCCCGTCCAAGCATGACGAAATCGGCCCCCTTGGATAATGCGCGAAGGATGTCCAACCCGCCTTCGATGCCGCTGTCGAAGATCAGAGGCAGGCCGGTGACGCTGCGAATCTCCGGTAGAACTTCGATGCTGGCGGGGGCACCGTCAAATTGACGGCCTCCGTGGTTCGAAACCCAAAGCGCGTCCACCCCGGCTTGTTCAAGCATTTCGGCATCGTCGGGGCGCATGATTCCCTTGATCACGAAGGGCCCATCCCACTGATCGCGCAACCGTTTGACGTACTCCATGTCCGGTGACATACGCAGCAAGTATCCGACATGGGCCGTGACCGGCATCGATTTCTTGTTGTCGATATATTTGTCCAACGTGCGCATTTTGGGCATGCCCTGTCGCAGCATCCCAAACGCCCAAGCGGGGCGCCGCGCGACTTGGGCCAGCAATCTCGGCGTCAGCCTTGGCGGATGGGTCAGCCCTGAGCGTGTCTGACGCTCTCTGCGGGACGCGACAGGAACATCTGCTGTCAGGACTAAAGTTTTAAATCCTGCCTGTCGGGCGCGGGCCAGAAAATCTGCTCGAATCTCGGGATCCCTAGGCGGGTAAAGCTGGAACCAGGCGTTTTCACCTAGATGAGAGGCCAGATCCTCCGGGGATTGGCTGGCCACCGTTGACAATGTGTAGGGCAGAGAGGCCTGCGCAGCTGCACGCGCCAAGATGCCTTCTGCGTCCGGCCAGATCAGACCCGACATGCCGATCGGCGCGATTCCGAACGGAAGTGGGCACTCCTGCCCCAGGAAACGCGTGCTGGTGTCGTATTCCAGTTCACCTTTTAGAATCGCGGGGAGTAGCCGTACCGAGTCCAGTGCCGTTCGGTTTCGAAGCATGGCCGTTTCGGTCCCTGTTCCGCTTTCGGTATACTCCCAAACAAAATGCGGAAGCCGTCGTCGGGCGCGTCGTTTCAGGTCGGCAATGCCGGGATAGGTGCTGTGCAGGTCCATGGCGTTTGATCCGACCTACACTGCGATTCGGCAAGGGGATCACGCCGCGTCAGGCTTATGTTTGAGCGATTTATGCCCCGGACGTTCAGCCGCCGAGTCGGCAGGAACACTTGCAACGCGCACCTGATTTCGACCGTTGTCCTTGGCTGAATAGAGGGCATCATCGGCCGCTCGCATCAAGTCTTGCGGCATCGTCCCATGTGCAGGGTAATGCGCTACCCCGACCGAGATCGTGATCCGCGGGAGGGACTTGTCGCCATATCTGACCGAGACGGCCTCAACCGCTTGGCGGAGGGTTTCAGCCCGTGTCACCGCATCATCCGGCGTGTTGTCGGGGAGAATCAGCATGAATTCCTCGCCACCGATGCGGCAGGCGATCTCATCGCGGTCGCACCCCTGTTCCAAAGCGGCGCCCACGGCACGCAGAACCATATCACCCGCGTCATGCCCATGCGTGTCGTTGAACTTCTTGAAATGATCCACATCCACTGCGATCAGGCTGAGCGGTGCTCCGGTTTGCTGGCTGCGGCTGATTCCCCGGCGGAGGCTGTCGGTCATGTGGCGTCGGTTGAACAATCCTGTCAGAGGATCGCGCACGGATTGGTCATGCAATTGATCACGCATCCGCACATTGGCAATCGCCATGCTGATCTGTTCCGCACAAAGCTGCGCCAGTTTCTTGCTGGCGTGAAAGGCCTCACACTTCCCCTCGTGCGCGCGCAGGTGCAACAGACCGACCGTTTCGCCATGAGCGAGAATCGGAAAACAGAAATAGGCCCGCCCGTCATGGGGTTCGGCATGCTCGCAGACAAAATCAATCTCCGACGCCCCGAACTCATAGGTCCGTCCACGGCGCAAGCCCCAGCAGCCCTCGGGGTGGATATGCGCCTTATGGGTGCCACCGTTCCAACTGGCACATCCGTCCAGAACATCGCGTGAATTGGAATAGACATAAACGCTGCCTTCAGCCTCGGGCAGGATATGCGTCATGAAACGTGAGACCATGTCGAACAGCTCGTCCAGTGAGCGGCTGGATTGCAGCCATTCATTCAACTCGCCTAGCAGCCGCACTTCGCGCGCGAGGCGCAGTTGGTCGTCCATCAACTCTCGTTCTTTCTCCGCACGCACGCGCAGCACGCCCAATTGCCGACGATTGTTGCGATGCACGATCAGGATCACCGCCGACAAGGCTAGCAGGACTACCGCACTGATCGCGATCAGCGACATGCGAACCCGATCAATGAACAGGTTCCTCACATCCGTGATGTCGGAATAGAACTCAATCGCGCCGAGGAATTTTCCGCTTTGAATCACAGGCGTGTAAATTTCGGCGACGTGGCGGGTGTTGCTGTCCAGGTTCTCCAACTGGCCGGCGTTCAGCGAATCCACCTCGGCGATGGGCTTTTCTTCATGCTTGTAGAACAGGTTGCCCATGGCCACCACGTCCTTGAAATACGGTTTGGTATTCACCGAACCGACATCGCCATCGCGGGTTGACCAGAACACCTCACCCGAGGAATCGAACAGTTTGAAGCGGTAGATATCCGAGGTTTCAGGCAGCAAGCTTAGAAAAGCCTCATCATGTTGGCTGAGGATGTGCCGCTCGAAACTGGTCTTGACGTCAAAAAGCTGGCTTTCCACCTTCTTTTCCAGGCGTACGGCGTGATGGCGCAGATCCGATTCCAGCATGCGATCCACAAGCGGGGCAGGCAGCGTATATATCCCCCAACCGGCCAAAGCTGTCAGAGCGATCAGCGTTGCCGTGCTGACAAAGACCTTCAGCTTGCCCATAAGGCGTGCTTTTGCTGTCTGTTCCATACCCGCGTTCTCCCACAAAGTGCAGAGCAGCATCGGCAAGAGGTTTTGACAGAGTGTTAACTTCCTTGCATGTGGGGGTGTGAAAGTGATTAAGATTTGTATGACCCCGAAGGAAAATTCGCGCGAACAAGGCGTGAACAAACTCTTTTCCTTTTGGACCATCCAGCGTAGTTTGCCGATATGAGCAGTTTTGACGAAATGGACGCCTTCGAGGGCGCATCGCTATCAGCGCGGGCCATGGCTCGCAGGGCTCCGCTGGACGACCGTCACTTGAAAGGCTTGAATCAGGCCCAAGAGGAAGCCGCCAAACAGGTTTTTGGGCCGGTTTTGATTCTCGCTGGTGCCGGGACGGGGAAAACAAAAACTCTGATGGCGCGACTTGCGCAACTCGTTAAATATGGTCACGCATCTCCGCACCAGATATTGGCTGTAACGTTCACCAATAAAGCTGCGCGTGAGATGGCAGACCGTTTGGCGAAGACCCCGTTTGAATTGGATCACCCAATCAGATGGATGGGCACGTTTCATTCCCTTAGTGCAAAATTGTTGCGTCGTCACGCCGAATTGGTTGACCTAAAGTCGAACTTCACAATTCTGGATACCGATGATCAACTAAGGTTGCTCAAACAGTTGCTTAAGGTCAACAATATTGACGACAAACGCTGGCCTGCACGGATGCTGGCCGGAATCATCGACGATTGGAAAAACCGCGCACTGACGCCAGGCAAGGTGCCCTCAACTGACGCGGAGGCGTTCAACCACAAGGGCATCGAACTGTACACCCAGTACCAAGGCCGCTTACGTGATCTGAATGCGGTGGATTTTGGCGACCTGCTGCTGCATATGGTCACGATTTTTCAAACACGACCTGATGTACTGGAAGTTTATCAAAACCGGTTCCGCTACATCCTTGTGGATGAGTATCAGGATGCCAACGTCGCTCAGTACCTCTGGCTGCGTCTGCTGGCCGGAGGGCACAAGAACATCTGCTGCGTGGGCGATGACGATCAGTCGATCTATGGCTGGCGCGGCGCCGAGGTGGGCAACATCCTGCGGTTCGAAAAGGACTTTCCCGGCGCCTTTGTGGTGCGGTTAGAGCAGAACTACCGCTCGACGCCTCACATTCTGGCGGCTGCGTCGAATGTGATCCGTGGCAATGAAGGCCGCTTGGGCAAAGAGCTTTGGACCGATGCCGAGGATGGTGAGAAGGTTCGACTGATCGGCCATTGGGATGGTGAGGAAGAGGCGCGCTGGATCGGGGAAGAGATCGATGCGATGCAGGGCGGAACGCGCGGTGTGCGGCCGATGAACCTCGACCAGATCGCCATTCTGGTCCGCGCCTCGCATCAGATGCGCGCGTTTGAGGATCGGTTTCTGACGATTGGTCTGCCCTATAAGGTGATCGGAGGCCCTCGGTTTTATGAGCGGATGGAGATTCGCGATGCCATGGCCTATTTCCGGTTGGTGGTCAGCCCCGAGGACGATCTGGCGTTCGAGCGGATCGTGAACACACCCAAACGCGGCCTTGGCGACAAGGCGCAACAGACGATTCAGATGACGGCGCGGGAACATGGGGTGTCGCTGGTAGAAGGCGCTCGGATTGTCGTTGAAGAAAAACTGATCGGCGCGAGAGGTGTCAAAGCGCTGCGCGAATTGATCGACGGATTGGCGCGGTGGAATGCGCTGACGCGCGGGCCACGGATCGAGGTCGATGACGAAACGGTCATCGACGATGGGGTGTCGCCCATTCGCTATGGTGCGCCGGAGCACACGCATATCGAGCTGGCGCAGATCATCTTGGACGAATCCGGCTATACCGGGCATTGGCAAAACGACAAGACGCCCGAGGCTCCGGGCCGGTTGGAAAACCTCAAGGAACTGGTGAACCAGCTGGACAATTTCGAGAACCTGCAAGGGTTTTTGGAGCATGTCAGCCTGGTGATGGACAATGAACAAGAGGGCGACGGGGCGAAGGTCTCGATCATGACGCTGCACGCGGCAAAGGGGTTGGAGTTTCCCGCCGTGTTCCTGCCGGGGTGGGAGGACGGTTTGTTCCCCTCACAACGCTCCATGGACGAATCGGGCCTCAAGGGCCTCGAGGAGGAACGGCGGCTCGCATATGTGGGCATTACCCGCGCAGAGGAGGTCTGCACGATTTCTTTCGCAGCCAACCGACGGGTGTTCGGGCAATGGCAAAACGCGATGCCGTCGCGGTTTATCGACGAATTGCCCGAGGATCATGTGGAGGTTCTGACGCCTCCGGGGCTGTATGGCGGTGGGCAAACAGCTGCGACGATCGAAACCCGCGCGGCCGAGGCGAATGTCTACAACTCTCCGGGCTGGAAACGGATGCAGGCGCGGCAGGGGCAGTATGGGATGTCCCAGCCCAAAGAAAGCCGGAATACGGTGATTGATGCCACGGCCATTGCCAGTTTCACCTTGGGTGAGCGGGTGTTTCACCAGAAATTCGGCTATGGCGCGGTGATCGGCATCGAAGGCGACAAGGTCGAGGTCGATTTCGATAAGGCGGGGGTGAAAAAGGTGGTCTCGCGCTTTCTCACGGCAAAGGATGACGTGCCGTTCTGAGCATTTGCGAGGCTCTGCCTCGCGCTCCGAGGTATTTTTGAACAGAAGAAGCAGGGGGCGTTTTGCGTCCCCTTTCTTGTTGCGCGAATGAAAAACGGCGGTTTCCCAGGGAGGAGGAAGGGAAACCGCCGTTCTTTTCTACATCAGGGCAGGGAGGAGGAGAGCCCCGATGTATCTGAACCCGGGTTTGAGCCCGGTATGAGGAAGACGCGGTGACGTCAGGGAGGAGGAGAGACGTCACCGCGCGCTTTCAACACCGGGCAGGGAGGAGGAGAGCCCGGTGTGTCCTGGTCCGGCGTTGCAAGGCCGGTATTAGGTGCGGCGACGTCAGGGAGGAGGAGAGACGTCGCCGCTGATTACAGACCCTAAAGGGAGGAGGAAGGGTCTGATCTCGTTTATTCGTTTGCGCTTAGCGCGCTGTGAAGTCGTTAGCCGCCTGACGGGCCAGGCCGCGGATCATTGCGCGGCTCAGGCCGAGATCGGCCAGCTCGCGGTCTGACAGCGCGGACAGCTCAGCTACCGTCTGGCGGTACAGGCGGTAACGGGCAAAACGTGTCTTTGCGGCCTCGATCATGGTGGTGATACCGCCAAAATGAGTCCCTTTGAGTGCCGTAGTGTTCGTTGCCATTGCCATCTTACCGTTCCGTTCATTCTTGCCTTGCTGACCGGTGTCAGCGTCTGCTTGAGGATGAAAATAGGCAAATGCTGCGAATGCACAATAGCCTGCAACGTCAATGCTGCTATGCAGCAAATGCATGGATATCAGGGCCTTGCTAGTCTCGATTTGAAATGACCCATGATTTTTTGGGGTTTGAGGGACCTTGAAAGCAACGTTTCGGTTGAAGCAAATTCCTGTCGTGCCGTTCGGCTTGCCCGGAGTTTGAGCGCAGCTGCGAAAGTTTGTGCGTTTGGTGGACGATTTGTTTCAACTCGATCACGAGAAAGCGATCTGGAATCCTGGCGTGGGAATTCGCGGGCCTAGATCAAAATGACCACATTCCGCGCGGTTTCCTTCCATATGATTCTTTGTTTTTGGCGTTGCTGATGGGTCTCAGTTGGCAAAAACTCCGAGAATTTAAATTTTTTTGGGAATTCATGGGTGATCGCGGGAGGTTCTTGGGGTCACCATATATAGCTATCGATTGACTTTGAACGTCGATATGAGGTGTGTTGGTTCTAAAATTGGCTCAAAATCCACCTTGTTTTCATAGCCCGTATTAGAAAGTGCCCAAAATTTCCTGTTGATTTCCATGAATTCCCATGTCATCCCTAATGCATCCGATGAGGACGAGGCAGCAGGGGCAGCAAACGACCCCAACCAAAAATAATCAGGTTTCATACAGGCATCTCGCTTTCATCACTCAAGAGATCCGGCGCGCGGGCGAGCAGACATCCCCCCAGGTGGCGCGTGCAGCTGGACATCCCGCAAAGCGGGCCAATGCGGCGGGTTGATCAGTGGCAGCAGATCAACCCGCCGTTTTTCATCCGGGGGGAACGTGAAATTCAAGTGGGGCGCAAGCGAAAGGGACAGTCGTCTTGGCGCGCAGGTTTAGAGGTGAAAGCCACCATAAGGTGGACACGAAGGGCAGGGTCTCGATCCCGGCCTCGTTTCGCCGTGTGCTTGAATCGTCTGATCCCAATTGGCAGCCCGGTGACAATCCTGAGCTTGTGATTGTCTATGGCGACCACCGCCGCAAATACCTGGAATGCTATACTATGCAGGCGATTGATGAGGTCGACGACAAAATCGACGCTCTGCCGCGAGGCTCGATGGAGCGTAAGATGCTTCAGCGTATGTTCCATGGTCAGTCCTTTCCGACTAATGTGGATGAAACCGGACGTCTGGTTTTGCCGGCCAAGCTGCGCAACAAGATCGACCTTGAGAATGAGGCCTTCTTCATAGCCGCCGGTGACACCTTCCAGATCTGGAAGCCCGAGACCTATGAGGTCGAAGAACTGGCCAAAGCCGAGGAATGGATGGACGATCTGCCGGATGATTTCGACCCGATGGTCTATCTCGATGGCGTTGGGGACGCGTAACGGCATGTCCGGCGCGGTCTCTTCATCTTCGAACCCACATATTCCTGTCTTGCTGCGCCCTTTACTGGCGGCGGTATCTCCGGTGGCGGGCACTTGGCTAGACGGCACGTTCGGTGCAGGTGGGTATACGAGAGGTCTGCTTGAGGCTGGGGCCGAGAAGGTGATCGGCGTGGATCGCGATCCGCTGGTGTTTGAGATGGCTGCAGACTGGGCGGGTGACTATGGCGACCGCCTTGTGATGCAGCCCGGTGTATTCTCGCGCATGGATGAATACGCGCAGGATCTTGAAGGGGTTGTACTGGACCTCGGGGTTTCGTCCATGCAGCTGGATCTGGCCGAGCGCGGCTTTTCCTTCATGAAAGACGGCCCGCTCGACATGCGCATGAGCCAAGAGGGTGAAAGCGCCGCCGATCTGGTCAACGCCGCGACTGAGGCGCAATTGGCCGACATCCTGTTCCACTACGGTGAGGAGCGTGCAAGTCGGCGTATCGCCAAGGCTGTTGTCAAAGCCCGCGCCGAGGAACCCATCACCACGACCTTGCGTCTGGCCGAGATCATCGAATCCTGCCTGCCGCGCCCCAAGCCGGGACAATCGCACCCTGCGACGCGCAGTTTTCAGGGCCTGCGGATTGCGGTGAACGCGGAATATGACGAGCTGTTTCAGGGTCTTATGGCTGCCGAGCGGGCTTTGAAGCCCGGCGGGCAACTGGCCGTTGTGACCTTTCATTCCATCGAAGACCGCATGGTTAAACGGTTCTTCCAGTCTCGGGCTGGTAAGACTGGGCGGGCCAACCGCTATGCGCCCGAGATGGAACAGGAACTGCCGCAATTCACGCTCAAGACCCGCAAGGCCGTCGGGCCGGATGAGAAGGAATTGCAGGAAAACCCGCGTTCGCGATCGGCCAAGCTGCGTGTCGCGATCCGTACTGAGGCTCCGGCGGGGGAAATTGAGGCCCGCGCCATTGGGATGCCGCAACTTGGGGGAAGGGCAAGATGAAGAGTATTCTGTATGTGTTGACCGCTCTGTCCGTGTTCGGATTGGCCTTGTGGGCCTATCAGGAGAACTACCGGACCCAGCAAGTTGTAAAGGAAACGCAGGCGCTGCAGGGTGAGATCGGCGTAGCGCAGGTCAAGCTGGCGGTTCTGAACGCCGAATGGGCCTATTTGAACCGCCCCGATCGTTTGCGTGAACTGGCCGATTTGAATTTCGAACGCATGGGCCTGTTGCCCTTGCGCGCCGAGCAATTCGGACGTGCGGATCAAATCGCCTATGCCGAGGACCCCGACCTGCCGGTTGTTGAGCCGATCGAGCTGCAGGCGATCACCGATATTCAGGCCTTGGGTGAGGTGCAGATTCCATGACCCGCACTCCCCTCCGCCCTCTGGCCCGTGTTCTGGATGCCCGCGCCAAGGGTGAAAACCCAAAGGTCATCGAGCGCGAGAATATCCGCCAACGTCATGAAAAGATGAAAGACCGCGCTCGCGCCCGCGCCGAGGGGCGTCTTTTGGTTTTGGGCCTGTTCTTCTTTTGCGCCTTTTCAGTTGTGGGTGTCCGCATGGGCATGCTGGCGACGTCCGAGGCGCAAGAGCCGCTGGCCAGCGCGCCCGGTGCCTCAATCGCCATGCAACGCGCCAACATTGTTGATCGCGAAGGGCGCATTCTGGCGACCAATCTGGATACCTACTCAGTCTACGCCCAACCGCCTTTGATGATTGATCCGATTGCGGCAGCCGATCAGCTGGTCGCGATTTTCCCGGATCTCGACAAAGAGCGTCTGGTCAAGGACTTCACCGGTAAACGCAAGTTCCTGTGGATCAAGAAACGCATCTCGCCCGAGCAGAAACAGGCGGTGCATGACATCGGCGATCCAGGTATCCTGTTCGGCCCGCGCGAAATGCGCCTCTACCCGAATGGCAAGCTGGCAGCGCATATTCTTGGCGGCTCGGGTTTTGGCCGCGAAGGTGTGAGCGCGGCCGAAGTGATCGGTGTTGCCGGGGTCGAGAAGAAGTTCGACGACTATTTGCGAGACCCGGCCAACGGCAACAAACCGCTGCAACTGTCGCTCGACCTGACCATTCAGGCCGCAGTCGAGCAGGTGCTGTATGGCGGGATGAAGATCATGAACGCCAAGGGGGCCTCGGCTGTTCTGATGAACGCGCATACGGGCGAGGTGATCTCGGCCGCGTCTCTGCCTTCGTTTGACCCCAATGACCGTCCGCGCCCGCCGACCTCGGGCTTTGATCCGTCGGATAGCCCTCTGTTCAATCGTTACGTGCAGGGTGTTTATGAACTAGGATCGGTCTTCAAAATCTTCACTGCCGCGCAGGCGGTGCAACTTGGATTGGTGAATTCCGAGACTATCATCGACACCTCCGGTCCGATGAAGATCGGCCGTTTCCCAATTGGTGAGTTCAACGGCAAGAACTATGGCAAGATCAGCGTGGCGGATGTGATCGTTCACAGTTCGAACCGCGGGACTGGGCGGCTGGCTTTGCAAATCGGTTCAAAACGCCAGCAGAGCTTTCTGGAAGCGCTGGGCATGTTCGAACCCACCCCGTTCGAGATTGTCGAAGCCGCAGGCGGTGCGCCCCTCAAGCCCAAGAAATGGGGTGAGTTGAGCACGGTCACCATCTCTTACGGTCACGGCCTGTCGACCAGCCCGATGCATCTGGCGGCGGGGTATGCCGCGATTGCCAATGGCGGGCACTATGTCAGCCCGACGATCCTACGCCGCAATGGCCCTCAATACGGCCCACGTGTGATGTCCGAAAACACCGCGCGTCAGGCGCAGAAGATGCTGCGCAAAGTGGTGACCGACGGCACGGCCAGTTTTGCTGAGGTCAAAGGCTATGACGTTGCGGGCAAGACCGGCACCGCCGATAAGCCCAAACCGCGTGGCGGGTATTATGATGACAAGGTGATCGCCACTTTTGCCACCATTTTCCCGGCTTACGACCCGAAATATGTGCTGGTCGTTACTTTGGACGAGCCATCCATTCTGGCCTATGGCGAAAAGCGTCGGACTGCAGGTTGGACCGCGGTGCCTGTGGCGGCTGAGTTGATCGGCCGTGTCGCGCCCTTGTTAGGCCTGCGTCCCCGGCTTGAGCCTGAGGCGAGCGCTGCTATAACCCTGACCTCGAATTAGGGTGCCAGAGAACAGGTGGGTCATGGGCGCAAGAACAAAGAAACTCAGCCAACTGGCCCTGACAGCACGCGGAGGCGCGAATCCAGACATCACCGGATTGGCCGTCGATAGCCGTGAGGTCAAAGACGGTTTCCTTTTCGCAGCGCTTCCCGGTACGCGCGTCCACGGGGGTGAGTTTATCCAATTCGCTCTGCGCATGGGCGCTGCTGCTATTCTGACCGACGCTGAAGGCGCGCAGATCGCCGAGGCCGAACTGGCCGCATCCGACGCTGCCTTGGTGGTGGTTGAAGACCCGCGCCAAGCATTGGCTGGGTCCGCTGCACTTTGGTTCGGGACGCAACCGCAGACGATTGTTGCGGTCACTGGGACCAATGGCAAAACCTCGGTCGCTACATTCGTCCGCCAGATCTGGGCTGAGCTTGGCCACGCCGCCGTCAACCTTGGCACCACCGGGGTCGAAGGCGCATGGACCGCGCCGCTGGCCCATACCACGCCCGAACCGATCACCCTGCATCGCTGCCTGTCTGAGGCCGCCGAGAATGGCGTGACCCACGCGGCGATGGAGGCGTCCTCGCATGGGTTGGAACAGCGGCGACTGGACGGGGTGCATCTGGCCGCAGCGGGCTTTTCGAACTTCACGCAGGATCATCTGGACTATCACGAGACGTTCGAGGCCTATTTCGCGGCCAAAATGGGCTTGTTCGACCGGGTTCTGCCGCAGGACGGCACCGCAGTCATCAATCTCAGCGACCCGAAGGGTGCGCAGGTGCGCAAGATCACTGAGGCGCGGGGACAGTCTGTTCTGACCGTCGGACTGGGCGAGGCCGACCTGTGCTTGATGAACCAGCGGTTTGACTCGACCGGGCAGGATTTGCGGTTCTCGTGGCAGGGCAAGACCTTCCAGACGCGCCTGAACTTGATCGGAGGGTTCCAGGCCGAAAACATCCTGCTGGCCTGTGGACTGGTTATCGCAGCAGGTGACGACCCTGAGCGGGTGTTCGAGACCCTGCCGCATCTGACAACGGTCCGGGGTCGCATGCAGCTCGCCGCAACCCGCGACAACGGCGCGGCGGTGTTTGTGGACTATGCCCATACGCCTGATGCCGTCGCCACGGCTTTGAAAGCGCTGCGCCCGCATGTGATGGGCCGTCTGATCGCTATTGTTGGCGCGGGCGGAGATCGCGACGCAACCAAGCGCCCGCTGATGGGAAAGGCCGCCGCCAATCACGCGGATATCGTCTTTGTCACTGACGACAACCCGCGCAGCGAAGACCCGGCCTCTATCCGCGCCGCTGTGATGGAGGGCGCGGCAGAGGCGACCGAAGTAGGTGACCGGGCTGAGGCTATTTTGCGGGGTATTGACGCTTTGCAACCCGGCGATGCGCTGCTGATTGCAGGCAAAGGCCATGAAACCGGCCAGATCGTAGGTGATCAGGTGCTACCCTTCGATGATGTGGAACAGGCGAGCATTTCCGTGGCCGCTCTGGACGGGAGGGTCGCATGACGCTCTGGACTGCGGCGGAGGCCGCCTCTGCAACCGGCGGGCGCGCCACCAGTGATTGGACTGTGGATGGCGTGTCGATTGATACGCGGACTTTGCAACCGGGAGACCTGTTTGTCGCGTTGAAGGCCGCGCGTGACGGCCATGATTTTGTAGCTCAGGCGCTGGAGAAGGGCGCTGGCGCCGCCTTGGTGTCGTATATCCCTGAAGGGGTGTCCGAAAATGCGCCTCTGTTGATTGTCGACGATGTGCAATCCGGACTGGAAGCACTCGGACAGGCCGCCCGGGCCCGGACCGAGGCGCGTGTGGTGGGAGTGACAGGGAGTGTTGGCAAGACCTCAACCAAGGAAATGCTGGCCACCATTCTGGAAACGCAGGGAAAAACCCATGCAAGTGTCGCCAGCTATAACAACCATTGGGGTGTGCCACTGACGCTCGCGAGGATGCCGCAAGACACTGAATTTGCGGTTATTGAGATCGGGATGAACCATCCGGGCGAGATTGCGCCTCTGGCCCGTCAGGCGCGCCCGCATGTGGGTTTGGTGACGACCGTGGCGGCTGTGCACCTCGAAGCTTTCGAGTCTGTCGCTGGCATCGCGCATGAGAAAGCGGCGATCTTTGAAGGGTTGGAGCCCGGTGGTGCAGCCATCGTGAACGCTGATGTCGAACATGCGGGTATATTGCGTCAGACAGCACAAGGCCTCGGCGCCGGAATCGTTGAGTTCGGTCGGCAGGCTGCAGATTACAAGCTGACCAACGTGACAGCTGGACCAGACTCCGTTCATGCACGGGCTGAAGTTGGTGACACCCTGTTTAACTTCGACGTCCAATCGGCAGGTACTCATTTTGCGATGAATGCGCTGGGCGCGTTGGCAGCCTGTGTTGAGATGGGTGTCGATCTGGATCAGGCAATAGACAGTTTGCGCAGCTGGTCCCCGGTCAAAGGGCGCGGGGTTCGGGAAACTCTGCCGCTGGCGAGTGGCGGTCAGATCGAACTGCTGGATGACAGCTACAACGCCAACCCGACCTCGATGGAGGCTGCGCTGGACGTCTTGGCCGCCTCGAACGGAAGGCGCCGCATCGCCTTTTTGGGCGACATGAAGGAGTTGGGCCCGCAAGAGGCCGCAATGCATGCTGGCATGGCCGAGGTAAGCGCGATGGCGCAGGTCGATCAGGTTCACTGTATTGGTCCGTTGATGAAAGCGCTGCACGAGGCTTTGCCGGATACAAAGAAAGGCCTGTGGTTTGAAACCAGCGCCGAGATGGCCGAACACCTGCCGGATTTGATCGAAAGCGGCGATACCGTGCTGGCGAAAGGCTCGCTCAGCATGGCGTTGGCCCGGATTGTTGACGGTCTGCGGAAAATGGGGCAAGGGGGCGCGCTTGACGGGTAACGCGCCCGTGCGCCTCGTGTGAGAAAGGTACTGTAATGCTGTATTGGTTGACCGCCCTGTCGGACGGAGGGGATTTCTGGAACCTCTTCCGCTATATCACGTTCCGCGCGGGTGGGGCCTTTTTGACGGCGCTGATCTTTGGGTTTCTGTTTGGCAAACCACTGATCAACGTATTGCGCCGTAAGCAGGGCAAAGGCCAACCTATCCGTGATGACGGGCCCGAGGGGCATTTCTCCAAAGCCGGAACGCCAACAATGGGTGGCTTGCTGATCGTAGGCGCGCTGGTCACGTCAACGCTGCTTTGGGCGCGCTGGGACAATCCCTACGTCTGGATGGTGCTGTTCGTGACGCTGGCTTACGCGGCGATCGGGTTTGCGGATGACTATGCCAAGGTCTCCAAGCAGAACACCAAGGGTGTGTCTGGCAAAATGCGCCTGGCACTGGGGATAATCATTGCCGTTTTGGCCGCCTTCTGGGCGTCTTTGCATCATCCGGAGGCTTTGCAGAACCAGCTGGCGGTGCCGATCTTCAAGGATACTCTGGTTAATCTAGGGATCCTCTATATCCCGTTTGCCGTTATCGTGATTGTGGGTTCTGCCAATGCTGTAAACCTGACCGATGGCCTTGACGGTTTGGCAATCATGCCCGCGATGATTGCGGCCACGACGCTGGGGATTATCGCTTACGCGGTGGGTCGCGTCGACTTTACTGAGTATCTGGATGTGCACTACGTACCCGGAACGGGCGAGATTCTGATCTTCACCTCGGCCCTGTTCGGCGGTGGCCTTGGGTTCTTGTGGTATAACGCCCCGCCTGCGGCTGTGTTCATGGGCGATACCGGGTCGCTCGCCTTGGGTGGCGCGCTGGGTGCGATTGCCGTGGCGACCAAGCACGAGTTGGTGCTGGCCGTGGTCGGCGGCCTTTTTGTGGTCGAGGCGCTGAGTGTGATCATACAGGTTCTCTACTTCAAGCGCACTGGCAAGCGCGTGTTCCTGATGGCTCCGATTCACCATCACTATGAGAAAAAAGGCTGGGCGGAACCCACCATCGTGATCCGGTTCTGGATCATTTCGCTGATCCTCGCGATGATCGGTCTGGCGACGCTGAAGGTCCGGTAGCCCTCCCGCCAGGTTCAGAGGGCCTGCGGCCCTCTTGCCACCTGTTGGGCATGGCTCGCGCTGGCGCGCGAGCCTGAAAGCGCCCTTGCCATCGGGTTTTTCTTCGGTGCAGTGTGGCGCGCATTCAAGTTGAAAAGAAGAGGGCGGCATGATCGCGGTCAAAGGTTTCTCAGGGCAGAAGGTCGCCGTTTTGGGCCTTGGTCGGTCGGGTTTGGCGACCGCGCGTGCGTTGCGTGCCGGTGGGGCGGAGGCGATCTGTTGGGACGACAATCCGGCAGCGCGCGAAACCGCTGAAGGGGAGGGGTTTCAATGCCTCGATCTGCGGCGCCACGGGGCGTTTGATGAGATCGCCACGCTGATCGTCTCGCCCGGTATTCCGCATCTTTACCCTCAACCGAACCCGGTGGTCGCCGCTGCATTGGAGGCTGGCGTGCCGGTGGACAACGATATCGGCCTGTTCTTTCGATCCTTTGCGGGGCCGGAGTGGAACAACTACGACACGCCGCCGCGCGTGATCGCGGTGACCGGGTCGAACGGCAAATCGACCACGGCAGCCCTGATCCATCACATCCTGTCCGAGGCGGGGCGTGAGGCGCAGTTGGCGGGCAATATCGGGCGTGGCGTGTTGGATATAGACCCCGGCGGCGATGGATCGGTCGTGGTGCTGGAGCTGTCGAGCTATCAGACCGAGTTGGCCCGCGCATTGACGCCTGACGTAGCGGTGTTCACCAACCTATCGCCGGACCATCTGGATCGACACGGTGGAATGGGTGGGTATTTCGCCGCCAAGAGACGCCTCTTTGCCGAGGGCGGGCCAGACCGTGCTGTGATTGGCATTGATGAAGCCGAAGGCGCATTCCTGGCGGGGCAATTGGCCGAGGGTCCGGCGGATGATCGGGTGATCCGCATCTCGGTTGAGCGCAAACTGACCGGTCCGGGATGGCAGGTTTTTGCCCGCAAAGGCTTTCTTTCGGAGTATCGCAAAGGACGGCAGACCGGCTCGATTGATCTGCGCGGCATAAAGGGGTTGCCAGGGGCGCATAACCACCAAAACGCCTGTGCTGCCTATGCCGCTTGCCGGTCTCTGGGTCTTGCGCCGCGCGTGATCGAGGATGCCTTGCACAGCTATCCGGGCCTGCCGCATCGCAGTCAGATCATCGCCGAAGCGGGTGGGGTGACGTTCGTGAACGACTCCAAGGCGACGAATGTGGACAGTGCGGTGAAAGCTCTGAGCGCGTTCAAGAAGATCCGCTGGGTTTGCGGTGGGTTGGAGAAAGAAGGCGGCATCGACGCCCTGAACGGTGCCTCGGATCAGGTGATCAAGGCCTATGTGATTGGGCGCGAGGCGGCGGGTTTCGCCATGCAGCTAAAGGTCGAGGCGCAAGTCTGCACCACAATGGCCGCTGCCGTTGAGCAGGCCATAGCCGACAGCAAGGCAGGGGAGACCGTCTTGCTGGCCCCTGCAGCCGCCAGTTTCGACCAATATGACAATTTTGAGCAACGCGGGGATGACTTCGCGGCGCAGGTTCAAAAACACCTTAACGCCTAGCCCGTTTGCAATTCCTTGCCGATTGGGCGACAGTTTGCGGGTATCGGCTTGAAGCCGTTTAAGAATTTGCTTTTCTGCTCGGAAATTCAAAAAGAGGTCATGGATATGCCTAACCCGAAATCCCTTCTGATCGTCCCGGCGCTGCTGCTGGCTGGGGCCTGCACGAATACAGGCGCAAACTACGTGCCCGTTATTGATGGCCCGGTTGGCCCTAATTATCAGTCAGACCTGCTGCAGTGTCAGCAACTGGCGGCTTCTCAGGCGGCGGTTGACGGGGCGACGGCTGGCAACGCAGCGATCGGTGCGGCGGGTGCTGCGGCGACCACGGCGATCATTCAGGACAGCAGTGACAATCTGGGTCGCGCTGCTGCGGCGGGGGCTCTGATCGGGGCCGGGGCTGACGTGATCGCAAAGAACCAGAACAAGGAAGTCATCGTGCGCAACTGCATGCGCGGACGCGGCTATAACGTCGTCGGCTAGGGCCGCGCAATCGATCGCGTCGGCTAACGCGCGGAAATGGCCTTTCCGGCGGCATGGCCCGAGGACCAAGCCCACTGGAAGTTATAGCCGCCAAGCCATCCGGTGACATCCACCGCTTCACCAATCGCATAGAGGCCGGGGACATCTCTGGCCTCCATCGTTTTTGACGATAGGTCATCTGTGTCGATCCCGCCTAGAGTGACCTCGGCGGTGCGGTAGCCTTCGGTCCCTGAAGGGGTCAGCTGCCATTCTGACAGTGCCGAGATCAGATCGTTCAGCGCCGCGTCCGACTGATCGGCAAGGTTGCCCTTCATCGGGATATGTTGGGCGAGGTGATCCACCAACCGCGATGGCAAGTGCCGGGCGAGTTCGGTGGTCAGAGCCTTGCGCCCTCCGGCTTGTCGCTGATCGCGCAGAAGATCGAACAAGGGCAGGTCCGGGATCAGATTGACGCGGATCGCTTCTGCCTCATGCCAATATGACGAGAGTTGCAGCACTGATGGCCCGCTGAGGCCGCGATGGGTGAACAGAAGTGCTTCGTCAAAACTGTTGCGGTCGTTGGACAGCCGCGCGGGCAGAGAGACGCCAGACAGTTCCTTGAACCTCCCGTCCGAGAAAGTGAACGGAACCAGCGCAGCACGGGTATCTGTGACGCGCAGATTGAATTGCTGCGCGATGTCATAGGCGAGACCGGTTGCACCCATTTTGGGGATCGACTTGCCGCCGGTGGCCAGCACTAGGTTGTGGCAGGTCAGGCTGTGCCGCGCACCTTCGCGATCGACCTCCAGCGCAAACCCGGCTTCGGTCTTGCGCAGCGCTTTGACCTCGGTCCGTAGCCATAAGTCAGCCCCTGCGCGGGTCATCTCATCCAGCAGCATCTGAACGATCTGCTTCGAGGAATCGTCACAAAACAACTGCCCCAGCGTTTTCTCATGCCATGCGATGCCGTGACGCCCGACCAGATCGATGAAATCCCATTGCGTATAGCGCGCCAAAGCGGATTTGCAGAAATGCGGGTTTTGCGACAGGAAATTGGCAGGCCCCGCATACATATTGGTGAAGTTGCAACGCCCGCCGCCCGAGATGCGTATCTTCTCGCCCGGCGCTTTCGCGTGGTCGATCACCAACACGCGCCCGCCGCAATGCGCGGCGCACATCATGCCAGCTGCTCCGGCACCAAGGATGATCGTATTGTAAGTCATGCGCTGCGCATGGCGCGGATTAGCCCGGATGGCAAGCTCTGGTAAGACACCTGCGCAAAAATAGAGCGTGTACAAAGGCCAGCTTGTATCAGGCGAAAGGCGCAGTTTCCGCAGCCGAGAGCGCCTGAACAGCAACAGATTCGTGTATTTTGAGTCAGTGTGAGGTCTACCATCTGTTACATTGGCCTATGTGACGGTAGAAAAGTGCCAAGTTCCGAGTTGTTTCCCGTATTACGGAGTGTATCCAAACCATGCCGACCAATGTTTTCGGCGCGTTCCGAACCGATACTGATCTGTCTGCGAATGACGTTACCTTCGATCCGACAGGCGTTGTCTTCGAGATTTCGGCCTACAGCCAGATCACCATCGGGGATGGGGCCGACGCTACAATCATCGATGGTGATGATCAGAACAACGAGTTTCCAAACGATCCAACGCAGACCTTCAACGGCAATGTGATCTTCTGGGACTTTACCATCGAAGTCACTGACGGCACCAATACGTACCAGATCGGTATTTTCGACTATGACATCGACGGCAATGGAAACTCGAACGTCATCAATGCGGAATCCGGTTTCTTCATTGGGTTTCTTGATGGCTCTGTTCCACCGCTGAACACACCTCTGACGGTCAACGGGGTTATCGATAACGGCCCCGATATTGATGTCGATACGGTAGTACCTTGTTTCGTTTCGGGCACCTTGATCGATACACCCGACGGCCCGCGATTAATTGACGATCTTGACCCGGGTGATTTTGTTCTTACCCAGGACAACGGCGCTCAACCGATCCGTTGGATTGGCAAGCAAAGCCTCGACAAAATAGATCTGACGCTGAAACCCAAGCTAAGGCCGATCCATATCGCAAAGGGTGCTTTGGGGCAGGGAGTGCCTGCGCGTGATCTTTGCGTCTCGCCACAACACCGCATGTTGGTCAGGTCAGCCATTGCTGAGCGCATGTTCTCCAAAAATGAAGTCTTCGTTCCGGCTTGCAAACTGCTCGATCTGCCCGGTGTTTCAGTGCAGACAAGCGGCGCGACGGTTACGTATATCCATCTTCTCCTTGACCGCCATGAGGTCATCTTTGCCGAGGGCGCGCCGACGGAAAGCTTGTTCACGGGTCCCGAAGCGCTTAGGGCGATCGGGAAGGATGGGGTCGAAGAATTGCGGCAAATTTTCCCGCAATTGTTTTTAGACACCCACGAGCCTGAACATGCGCGACTGGTCCCTAGACGTGGGCGCCAAATGCGCAATCTGGTGCAGCGTCACGTGAAAAACGGTAAGCCAGTGGTTCAAAGAAAGGCTCAGGCTAGCAGGGGCGGATGACATCTCGTTAAGGCGCGGTTTTTCGTTTGCACGGCTCATTTCCCTAGCCCAAACGCCAATTTCCCTGTAGACTCTCACACAGATCCCGAAAACGGGACGCGAGTGAGGCAGTAAGTGGCGGTATCTCATGACTGAGATGGTGTATGGCGCGGTCCAGGACCAGCGCGGGGAACCGATTCTACCAAAGTGGTGGCGGACGATTGATCGCTGGACGATGTCCTGCGTTCTGATTCTGTTTGTCATCGGATTGTTGCTGGGGCTGGCCTCATCGCCGCCTCTGGCCGGGCGCAACGGGTTCGATCCGTTCCACTATGTCGAACGACAGGCGCTCTTCGGCGGATTGGCGCTGATCGCGATGTTGTTGACTTCGATGATGTCTCCGACACTGCTGCGCCGTCTGGCGGTGCTGGGCTTTCTGGGGGCCTTCGTGGCGCTGGCGTTCCTGCCGGTCTTCGGGACGGATTTCGGAAAAGGGGCCGTGCGCTGGTACTCACTGGGCTTCGCCTCATTGCAACCGTCCGAGTTTCTAAAGCCCGGATTTGTGGTCGTTGCGGCGTGGCTGCTGGCAGCCTCGCAAGAGATTAACGGCCCTCCGGGGCGGTTGTGGTCCTTTGCGCTGTGTATGGCGATTGTTGGCATGCTGGTGATGCAGCCTGATTTCGGGCAAGCCTGCCTGATCCTCTTTGGCTGGGGCGTGATGTATTTCGTGGCCGGAGCGCCGATGCTTTTGCTGGTTGGCATGGCCGGAGTGGTCGTTCTGGGTGGGATGTTCGCCTATTCCAACTCGGACCACTTTGCCCGCCGCATCGACGGATTTCTGAACCAAGAGGTCGATCCGACCACTCAGCTGGGCTACGCGACCAACGCCATCCGCGAGGGCGGTTTGTTTGGTGTTGGCGTGGGGGAGGGGCAGGTCAAATGGTCTCTACCCGACGCGCATACGGATTTCATCATCGCTGTGGCGGCCGAGGAATATGGGCTGATCCTGGTGCTGATCATCATCGCGCTGTATTCGATTATCGTTGTGCGCTCACTGATGCGCCTGATGCGTGAGCGGGACATGTTCATCCGTCTGGCTGGCACTGGCTTGGCGTGTATGTTTGGCGTTCAGGCGATGATCAATATGGGTGTGGCCGTGCGCTTGTTGCCCGCAAAGGGCATGACGCTGCCCTTTGTTAGCTATGGCGGTTCATCCCTGATTGCGGGCGGTATTGCGGTCGGCATGTTGCTGGCCTTCACACGCTCGCGCCCACAGGGTGAGCTTGGTGATATTCTGCGCGGACGAGGCTGATGGGCAAACCTTACCTGTTGATTGCGGCTGGCGGCACCGGGGGCCACATGTTCCCGGCGCAGGCTATGGCCGAAGCGATGTTGCAAAAAGGCTGGCGCGTGCGTCTGTCGACCGATCCCCGGGGTGCTCGCTATACTGGGGGCTTCCCGCACACGACCGAGATTGTCGAGGCGTCATCGGCCACTTTCGCACGCGGCGGCTTGGCCGCAAAGGCGCTGGTGGGGCCGAAGATTGCGGGCGGCGTGACCAGCATGGCGATGCAGATGTTGCGCGACCGTCCGGATGTGGTTGTGGGCTTTGGCGGCTACCCGTCGATCCCGGCGCTGGGCGCGGCAACACTGCTGAAACTGCCGCGTATGATCCATGAACAGAACGGCGTTTTGGGGCGTGTGAACCAGCTCTTCGCCACACGCGTGGCCCAAGTGGCCTGCGGTGTTTGGCCGACCGATCTGCCCGAAGGGTCCAGCGGCATTCACACGGGTAACCCGGTCCGGGCCTCGGTGCTGGAGCGGGCCGGTGCGCCCTATATCCCGCCGGGCGAGTATCCGATGTCGGTGCTGGTGATGGGTGGCAGCCAGGGCGCGCGTATCCTAAGCGACGTGGTGCCCGAAGCAATTGCCGCTTTGCCCGAATTCCTACGCGGGTTCATTCGCGTTTCGCATCAGGCCCGCGACGAGGATGGAGAGAGGGTCACGGCCTTCTACGCCGATCACGGTATTCGCGCGGATGTTCAGCAGTTCTTTGATGACGTTCCGCGCCGCATGTCGGATGCGCAGCTTATCGTCAGCCGTTCGGGCGCATCGAGCGTGGCCGATATCTCGGTCATCGGCCGCCCGTCGATCCTGATCCCCTTTGCCGCCGCTGCAGGGGATCACCAAACCGCCAATGCCCGAGGGCTGGTGCAAGCGGGTGGGGCGATCATGATCCCCGAAAAGGCGCTTGACGTTCCCTCACTGACCGAGCAAATGACCACGGTTTTGACCAGCCCCGAAGCCGCACAGAAAATGGCCCATGCCGCCCTCTCGACCGGAGCCCCCGACGCCACCGAGCGTCTGGTCGCCCTTGTCGAGCAATTGGCGCAGAAGGAGACCACATGACCCCCGCAACCAAACTGCCGCAGGACGTAGGACCGATCCATTTCGTTGGGATCGGCGGGATCGGGATGTCGGGGATCGCCGAGGTGTTGCTGAACCTTGGCTACCGGGTGCAGGGGTCTGACCTGAAAGCGTCGAAGATCACGGATCGGTTGGCGTCTCTGGGGGCCGAGATATTTGTGGGGCAGAAGGCCGAAAATCTGCAAAACGCTGCCGTAGTCGTCACATCCACCGCGATCAAACCGGGCAATCCGGAGCTTGACGAAGCGCGTGCGCAGGGCCTGCCGGTTGTCCGTCGCGCTGACATGCTGGCGGAACTGATGCGCTTGCGCTCGAACATCGCGATCGCCGGGACGCATGGCAAAACCACCACGACCACGATGATGGCCGAGCTGATGGTGGCCGGAGATTTCGACCCTACGGTCGTCAATGGCGGCATCATCCACGCCTATGGCTCCAACGCGCGCATGGGGCAGGGCGAATGGATGGTGGTCGAAGCCGACGAATCCGACGGTTCCTTCAACCGCCTGCCCGCAACCATCGCCATCGTCACCAATATCGACCCCGAGCATATGGAGCATTGGGGTGATTTCGATACGCTGCGCGACGGGTTCTATGAGTTCGTATCGAACCTGCCTTTCTACGGTCTGGCGGTGTGCTGCACGGATCATGCCGAAGTGCAGGCGCTAGTCGGGCGCATCACCGACCGCCGCGTGCGCACCTATGGCTTCAACGCGCAGGCCGATGTGCGGGCCGAAAACCTGACCTACAAGGGCGGCGTCGCGCATTTCGATATCCACCTGCAATACGAAGACAAGGTGATAGAAGGCTGCACTCTGCCGATGCCAGGTGATCACAATGTCTCGAACGCGTTGTCGGCAGTTGCGGTGGCACGTCATCTGGGCATGAAAGCATCCGAAATTCGCGAGGCTCTGGCCAATTTCGGCGGCGTCAACCGCCGTTTCACCAAGGTCGGAGAGATCGACGGCGTCACCATCATCGACGATTACGGCCACCACCCGGTCGAAATCGCTGCCGTCCTGAAAGCGGCCCGCCAAGCCACCGAGGGCCGCGTGATCGCCGTTCACCAACCGCACCGTTATTCGCGCTTGTCCAACCTGTTCGATGATTTCTGCACCTGCTTCAACGACGCTGACGTTGTTGCCATCGCCGATATCTTCGCTGCCGGAGAGGATCCGATTGAGGGTGCGTCGCGCGATGATCTGGTGCAGGGCCTCATCCGTCACGGTCACCGCCATGCGCGGGCCTTGCTGGACGAAAACGATCTGGAGCGTCTGGTCCGCGAACAAGCCCGCCCGGGCGACATGGTCGTGTGTCTCGGTGCCGGGACCATCAGCGCATGGGCGAACGGGTTGCCTGAGCGGTTGCAACGAAAACAGGCTGTTTGACGGCTGATCTTATTTACTGCACAACCTGAGGGTGTGTGACCTATTGCCAAGACCACGTCACAGGAGGGGACAATGGACTATTCGACCATATTTGCCGCCCTTTGGGTGATCAGCGCCACTATCGTGGCCTTGTTGCCGATGCGACTGCAATTCCCTCCGGGGATTGTCCTGTTGCTCTGCGCGCCGGTGATGATCATCTGGCTGGGTTATGACCATGGATGGGTCTTGTCGGTTCTGGCCTTTGGAGGATTCGTCTCGATGTTCCGCAGACCGATCCGCTTTTACTGGCGCAAATGGGTGCGCGGAGAGGTGATGGAATGAGCTTCTCTCTCGCCCTCGCAGCCCTTTGGGGCATTGTTGCGAACTTGCTGGCGATGATCCCCAGCAGGGACAACCACTGGACCCGCGCCTACGTCCTGATCGCGGTCGGGATCCCTCTGCTTGGATATGTCACCTATGAGAACGGCCCTTGGGTCGGGCTGATCGTGCTGGTGATGGGTATGTCGATCTTGCGCTGGCCGGTGATTTATCTGGGGCGGTGGCTGCGTCGGCGGATTTGACCGCTTCACTGCGGATACAGGTTGCCAACTCCCTCTGAATCCGCGAGTTAGCAGCTATGACTGTTCTTCCTGTTCCTCGCGGCAAACTAACCGAAAACCGAAGCCTCAGCGACCTGACATGGCTGCGTGTCGGCGGTCCGGCTGACTATTTGTTCCAACCTGCGGATGTTGAAGACCTGCAGGGCTTTTTGCGCGAACTCCCCGATGATGTCGTGACTTTCCCGATGGGCGTCGGGTCGAACCTTATTGTACGCGATGGCGGATTGCGCGCCGTGGTGATCCGGCTGGGGCGGGGCTTCAACGGGATTGAGATCGAGGGCACTTCGGTCACCGCAGGTGCTGCGGCGTTGGATGCGCATGTGGCGCGTAAAGCGGCGGATGCTGGTGTGGATCTAACCTTTTTGCGCACGATTCCGGGCTCGGTCGGTGGGGCCGTTCGGATGAATGCTGGGTGTTATGGCAGCTACACGGCGGATGTTCTGAAAAAGGCCACCATAGTGACGCGGCAGGGAGAGGTGATGGACCTTGGCCCCGAGGACCTGAACTTTCGCTACCGTCAATCCGATCTGCCTGACGGCGCAGTGCTGATCTCGGCAAGTTTCGAAGGCCCTGAAGGTGAACCCGACACGCTTCATGCCCGAATGGCGGCGCAGTTGCAAAAGCGTGACGAGACCCAGCCCACCAAAGACCGCAGCGCCGGTTCGACCTTTCGCAATCCGGCCGGGTTCTCCTCGACCGGGAAGGCGGATGATGTGCATGACCTAAAGGCATGGAAAGTGATTGACGATGCGGGCATGCGTGGGGCTATGAAAGGCGGCGCGCAGATGAGCCCCAAGCACTCGAATTTCCTGATCAATACGGGCGAGGCGACCGCCGCGGACCTCGAAGGTTTGGGTGAAGAGGTGCGAAAAAAGGTTTACGAAACAAGCGGCATCACGCTAGAGTGGGAAATCATGCGGGTCGGTGATCCGCTGAAAGAATAAAGCCCCAACCGTCAGACCAAAACAGGCAATTAACGGCGACGGATCAAAGGCATAAACGCAGTACGGACCACCACATAAGGTCCGGGGACATTGAGGCGCACGTTGGGTATGTCGAGCAGGACAAACCCCAAAGTGGCGGTATTGATGGGCGGCCCCTCGGCGGAACGCGAGGTGTCTCTCAGCTCTGGGCGCGAATGCGCAGCCGCCCTTGTGGGAGAAGGCTTTGAAGTGGTTGAGCTGGACGCAGGTCCCGACCTCTACGCGCGCCTTTTGGATATCAAGCCGGATGTGGTCTTCAACGCTCTGCATGGCCGCTGGGGCGAGGATGGCTGCGTGCAGGGTCTGCTGGAGTGGATGCGTATTCCCTACACCCATTCAGGCGTTTTGGCCTCGGCGTTGGCGATGGACAAGCAGCGCAGCAAAGAGGTCTATCAGGCCGAAGGGCTGCCCATTGTCCCCAGCGTGATCGTGCCCAAGGTCGAGGTGGTTGAGGTTCACGTGATGGAGCCGCCTTACGTCGCCAAGCCCAACAACGAAGGGTCGAGCGTCGGTATTTACATCGTCCACGAAGGGTCGAATGGTCCTCCGCAATTGTCGGAGGATATGCCCGATCACATCATGGTCGAGAAATACGTTGCCGGACGTGAATTGACGGTGACCGTTATGGGTGATCGCGCCCTTACCGTGACCGAGATCATGACCGACGGCGGCTGGTACGACTACGATGCCAAATACAAGCCCGGCGGCTCGTGGCATGTGCTGCCCGCGGACATTCCGCAGGATATCTTCGACCGCTGCATGGACTACGCTTTGAAAGCGCATAACGCTTTGGGCTGTCGCGGCGTGACCCGGACCGACTACCGGTGGGACGACACCATGGGCGCGGATGGTTTGTTCCTGCTGGAAACCAACACGCAGCCCGGTATGACGCCAACCTCTCTTGTGCCGGAACAGGCGGAACATTGCGGTATGACGTTCGGCCAGCTCTGTGCCTGGATGGTGGAGGACGCCTCATGCGACCGCTAAGAGCCACCCGCGCGCCAGTGATCCATCGGGCCAAACCTCTGGCCGGGCCGGATGCCGATTTCGAATCCGCCGATACCGAATCCCATGATACGCAGCCTGTTCTGCGTTTGGGCGGTGTGAAGCTGTTCAACCGCACCGCGCGGCGGTCTGACCCGGCACCCTCGCGCCTCAGCTACCGGTTCCAGCGTTGGATGCTGACACCGGGCATCCGCATGGGCGTCAAGCTGGGCTTACCGGTCTGCGCCGTTGCGGCTGCCGTTGGTCTTTACTTTGCGTCCGAGGAGCGGCGCGAGGCGCTCAATACCTATATCGCCGACATACGCACCTCGATTCAGGAACGTCCTGAGTTCATGGTCAATCTGATGGCCATTGATGGCGCAGGTCCCGGCCTGTCGGATGACATTCGCGAAGTGGTGCCGCTGGATTTCCCGATCAGCTCTTGGGATCTGGATGTCGAACAGATGCGCGACACGATTACCGGGCTTGATCCGGTGAAATCGGCCACAGTGCGCATTCGGCCCGGTGGCATCCTGCAGGTGGACGTTGTCGAGCGTCAGCCTGTCATCGTGTGGCGCACCCGAGAGTCTGTCGAGCTTTTGGATGAGACCGGCGTTCATGTCGACCTGATCACCTCACGCAAGGATCACAGCGACCTGCCTTTGATCGCGGGCAAAGGCGCGGATGAGCATGTCGCCGAAGCGCTTGAGATTTTCCGCACCTCGCGCAGCCTCGGCACCCGTGTTCGGGGCTTGGTGCGTATTGGCGAGCGGCGCTGGGATCTGGTGCTGGATCGCGGCCAGCGCATCATGCTGCCGACGGACCGGTCAGTGCGCGCGCTCGAGCGGGTGCTGGCCGTGAACGAAGTGCAGGACCTGTTGGAGCGTGACGTGGCCGTGGTGGATATGCGCCTCGGACAGCGGCCAACTATCAGAATGACCAAAGCCGCCAGCGAAGACTGGTGGAATACAAAAGTGACAGTGGGTAACGGGCAGTAACGACCATGATGACCGATCTTTATCAGTCCCAACGCGCCATGCGACAAATGCGCAGACAAGCGATGCAGCGGGGCGTTATCGCCATTCTGGATGTAGGTAGCTCGAAAATCTCGTGCCTCGTGCTGCGGTTTGATGGCACTGGGCGGCTGAGTGAGGACAACACCATCGGCTCGATGGCCGGGCAGACCGGGTTCCGGGTCATTGGCGCTGCGACCACCCGCTCACGCGGAGTGCAGTTTGGCGAAGTCACGGCCATGCAGGAAACCGAGCGTGCGATCCGCACCGCCCTGCAAGCCGCGCAGAAGATGGCCGATATCCGCGTCGATCACGTGATCGCCTGTTTCTCGGGCGCGAACCCGCGTTCCTATGGTCTGGACGCGCAGGTCGATCTGGAAGGTCAGCTTGTGACCGAGGCCGAGGTTGGCCGTGTTCTGAACGCCTGCGATGTCCCGGATTACGGGGTGGGGCGCGAGGTTCTGCATGCCCAACCGGTGAATTTCGCATTGGACAACCGCTCGGGCCTGATCGACCCGCGGGGGCAGATGGGGCAATCTCTGGCCGTCGACATGCATATGCTGACCGTCGACGCGATTGCGATCCAGAACATCGTCCGCTGCATCAAGCGTTGCGATCTGGAGCTCGCAGGGATTGCGAATTCAGCCTACGTCTCGGGAATCTCGGCACTGGTCGAGGATGAGCAAGAACTGGGCGCAGCCTGTATCGACATGGGCGGTGGCACCACTAGCGTGTCGATCTTTATGAAGAAGCACATGATCTACGCCGATTGCGTGCGCATGGGCGGTGATCACGTCACACAGGATATCTCGATGGGCCTTGGCGTGCCGACCGCCGTGGCCGAGCGGATCAAGACATTCAATGGCGGTGTCCACGCGACCGGAGCCGACGATCGCGACCTGATCGATATCGGCGGCGATACCGGCGACTGGGAACATGATCGTCGCACCGTCAGCCGGGCCGAGCTGATCGGGATCATGCGCCCTCGGGTCGAAGAGATTCTGGAAGAGGTGCGCGTCCGCCTCGATGCGGCCGGGTTCGAACATATGCCCAGCCAGCAGATCGTGCTTACCGGTGGGGGCAGTCAGATCATGGGGCTGGACGGCCTCGCGACCCGTATACTTGGCCAGCGCGTTCGACTGGGCCGCCCGCTGCGCGTTCACGGCCTGCCGCAATCTGCGACCGGCCCGGGCTTTTCCTCGGCCGTTGGTCTCAGCCTGTTTGCGGCGCATCCACAGGACGAATGGTGGGATTTCGAAATCCCGGTCGACACCTATGCCGCGCGCCCGTTCAAGCGCGCCGTTCGGTGGTTCCGTGACAATTGGTAGAACTCTGCGCCGCGCCTTGTGCGTGGCGCTTGCGCCCGGCCTCGCTTCGGCGCAGTCCGTCATCTCACCTGAGACGTTTCTGGATGCTGTGCTTGGCAAAACGGTGCAGTTCCACGAAATCCGTAGCGGAGATCTGGTGGGAACCGAGCAGTTCCTGAACCGCAAGACCTCGGTCTGGCGGGTCGAGGGTGGGGGATGTGTCTACGGTCAGATCACAACACCGAATGGGCAGATCTGTTTTCTCTATGACGATGATACAGACGGCATTCCCGTCTGCTGGTGGCCGTTCGAATATCAGGGCCGTTTGATGGTCCGGCTGGCAGATCTGGGCAAAGGGGAAATCCAGGAGGTGCGCAGCATGACCAATCACAGCCTGAATTGTCCAAGTGCCCCAATCAGTTGAAAAACACCTTGCGGAGGCCTGATTTATCCCTCAAGATATCCACAGGACCCGTCAGAGGTCTTGCGGCAGGACATTGAGCAGTTTTCCGCATTAGTTTTGGTTCGTATCCGGGGCGTGACGCATAGGTCGTTCACTGCTCGGGTTTCCTGTGTCTTGTAGTGATCCGCGTTGTTTCCGCTATATTTGGCAAAGCCTGCGAAATGCCGCCGGTTGCTGCCTTATTTCGTCCATATTTTGTGGAATCACGTGATTTTTGACGTGACCTTTACGCATCACATCGCTAGAATCGAAGACGGATAGGTAAAGAAAAACACCGCTTTGGCGGAACAAAAATACAGGCGGACAGAGCATGACATTGAATCTTTCGATGCCCGGGCACGACGAACTGAAGCCTCGGATTACAGTATTTGGCGTTGGCGGCGCGGGCGGTAACGCAGTCAACAACATGATTGAAAAGCAGCTGGACGGCGTGGATTTCGTCGTCGCGAACACCGACGCGCAGGCGCTGCAGCAAAGCCAGTCCTCGGCGCGGGTGCAGTTGGGCGTGAAGGTCACCGAAGGTCTGGGGGCAGGGGCCCGTCCGACCGTTGGTGCCGCTGCCGCCGAAGAAAGCATTGAGCAGATTGTCGACCATCTCGCGGGCGCACATATGTGCTTTATCACCGCGGGTATGGGTGGTGGAACCGGTACGGGTGCAGCCCCGATCATCGCGCAGGCCGCGCGTGAGCTGGGCGTGCTCACGGTTGGTGTTGTCACCAAACCCTTCCAGTTCGAAGGGGCCAAGCGCATGCGTCAGGCCGAAGACGGCGTTGAATCGCTTCAAAAGGTTGTCGACACGCTGATCATCATCCCCAACCAAAACCTGTTCCGTCTGGCCAATGAAAAGACCACTTTCACCGAGGCGTTCTCGATGGCGGACGACGTTCTGTATCAGGGTGTAAAGGGTGTGACCGATCTGATGGTTCGTCCGGGCCTGATCAACCTCGACTTCGCGGACGTGCGCGCCGTGATGGACGAGATGGGCAAGGCGATGATGGGCACAGGCGAGGCAACCGGTGAAGATCGCGCGATCCAGGCGGCCGAGAAAGCCATTGCCAACCCGCTGCTGGACGAAATCAGCCTCAAGGGCGCGAAGGGTGTGCTGATCAACATCACCGGGTCGCACGACCTGACGCTGTTCGAGCTGGACGAAGCCGCCAACCGTATCCGCGAGGAAGTGGACCCCGAGGCGAACATCATCGTCGGCTCGACGCTGGATACAGCAATGGAAGGTGGCATGCGCGTTTCGGTCGTCGCCACTGGCATCGACGCGAGCGAGAAAACCTTGGAAGAGCCGGTCGCGCGCCGCTCGATGTCCGAGCCTCTGACGCGCACGGTTTCCGCAGAAGAGCCGGTTCAGGAAGAGGCACCCGTCGCAGCCGAGGCGGCGCCGGTTCAGACCGAAAACCGTGAACCATCACTGTTCGAAGCGGCGGAAGAGCCGGCCTCAAGCCAGTTCCAGCCGCGTGTTGAGCAAGATGATGACGGTCTTCCACCTCCGGCCTACCAACCGCGCGTGGCCGAGTTCGAGCCGCAGCCGGAACCCGTTGAAGAGACCTCCGAAACCTACGCTGCGCCACATCAGCATTCTGCCGGCACCCCCTCGCCCGAGGCGCTGCAGCGCCTTCAGGCCGCCGTTCAGAATGTCCCCTCAGCGGCGCAGCGCCTGACGGCCACGCGGCCTCAGGAACCGGCCCCTCAGCCGCAGGCAGAACACGAAGAGCGCCCCCGCTTCGGGTTCAATCGTCTGATCGACCGGATGACCGGCCACGCGGCAGATACGCCTGCGCAACCGCCGCGTCATCAGCCGCAAATGCGCCAGGCTGACGCTACGGCACCAGTCCAGGACGAGGCTGATCCGGATCAGGATCGCATCGAAATTCCGGCCTTCCTGCGCCGTCAAGCCAACTGATCGCAGTAACAAAATCATCGTAAAGGGTCGCCAAAAGGCGGCCCTTTTTTCATGATTTACAGGATCTTAAATAACCCTGAGCAGGGTTTTGCCGATCTGTCACATTCATGTTTCATTCAGTTGCAAAGAGTGAGTTGAGCCTTCGGGGTCTCTTCCTTAACTCAGGGTCCAACACAGCCCGCATAGGCTGGACACCACGCTCTGAGGCCCATTTTGCAACATACGCTCAAATCTCCGGTTACGTTTAACGGCGTTGGACTGCATGGCGGTCAGCCTGCGGTCATGGTTCTGAAACCGGCAGCCGCCGGTCACGGGATCTGGTTCAAACGGACGGATATTGAGCTGGGCAATGCGTTGATCCCTGCAGTCTACGACATGGTCGAGCGTACGCCGCTTTGCACCCGTCTGGTGAATGAGGCCGGTGTTTCCGTCTCGACCATTGAACACATCATGGCAGCGCTTGCCGGGTGCGGAGTTCACAACGCCCTGATCGAAATTGACGGGCCCGAAGTTCCGATCATGGACGGATCCTCGATCGACTTTGTGCGCGGCATCATGGCGAAAGGCGTTCGCCGCCAGGCCAGCCCGGTTCTGGCCTACGAAGTGTTGAAGCCTGTGACGGCGTCGCGTGAGGGGGCCAGTGCCTCGATCAAGCCTGCGGATGGGCTGATCATCGATTTCCATATCGATTTCGAAGACGCCGCCATTGGGAGCCAAACGAAAACGTTGGATATGCGTAACGGGTCCTTCGTGCGCGAGCTCAGCGATAGCCGCACCTTCTGTCGCCGGATTGACGTCGAAACCATGCGTGAGAATGGTTTGGCTTTGGGCGGGACGTTGGAAAACGCTGTGGTCGTTCAAGGCACCGAGGTTCTGACTCCCGGCGGGTTCCGCCACGCGGATGAAGCTGTGCGCCACAAGATGCTGGATGCGTTGGGTGATCTCTATCTGGCTGGTGGTCCGATTCTGGGTCACTTCACCGGTGACAAGTCGGGCCATTCCATGACCAACACGCTGCTGCGCACATTGTTTGAAACGCCCGGCGCGGTTCGTCCGATCCTGTGTACCCCCGAGCAGGCCGCCCGTCTGCCCGGTCAGGGCCTGATTGCCGCCGAAATCCCTGCTGTCGCCTGATCTGATCAACTCTTACGACATTTCCGCCAGCGGGTGGATAAGGCGTTTTGCACCGGAATTTTCTGTGCTAGACCAAGGCTCGATCCGGTTGGGATCCTGTGAGTAAGACGACTAAGGATGAGCGGTATGGTTGGCAGCAAAGCGGCAGTCAGATTCGCAAGCGCGATTCTTCTGGCAGCAGTTTTGAGCGCCTGCAGCGACGCAGGTGGCCTGTTCAGTAGTAGAGGCGCGGATCGGGATCAGAACCTTGAAGGGTTCACACCGGAACAGATCTACACACGCGGTGAATATGAGCTGTCGCAGAATCGCTCGGACGACGCGGCGTGGTATTTCTCGGAAGTTGAGCGTCTGTATCCATATTCCGATTGGGCCAAACGTGCGCTGATCATGCAGGCGTTTTCGTTCCACGCCGACAAGAATTACGAAGAAAGCCGTGCCGCGGCTCAGCGCTATATCGACTTCTACCCAACCGACGAAGATGCGGCTTATGCGCAGTATCTTCTGGCGCTCAGCTATTATGACCAGATTGACGAAGTCGGCCGCGATCAGGGACTGACCTTTCAGGCCCTGCAAGCGCTGCGCACCGTGATCGAGGTTTATCCGGACAGCGAATACACCACCTCGGCCGTGCTGAAATTCGATCTGGCCTTTGACCATCTGGCGGGTAAGGAGATGGAGATCGGGCGTTACTACCTGCGTCAGGATCACTACGTCGCGGCCATCAACCGGTTCCGCGTCGTGGTTGAGGACTTCCAGACCACCTCTCACACGGCCGAGGCGCTCTATCGCCTGATCGAGGCGTATCTGTCGCTCGGCTTGTTTGATGAGGTGCAGACGGCAGGTGCGATCCTCGGCTACAACTACCAGTCCTCGGAATGGTATGATGATGGGTACAAGCTTCTGACCTCGCGTGGGTTGGATCTGAAGAGCCGTGGTAACAACTGGCTCAGCACGATCTATCGCCAGACGATCAAAGGTGAGTGGTTGTAATCGCCATGTCATCAGGCTTGGGACGCTAAAGACCCGATGCTGCGCGCCCTTGATATTCGCGACATGCTGATCATTGACCGGCTGGAACTGAGTTTTCAGCCGGGCTTAAACGCGTTGACCGGTGAAACCGGCGCGGGCAAGTCGATCCTTCTGGACTCGCTGGGCTTCGTTCTTGGATGGCGCGGACGGGCTGAACTGGTTCGCCAAGGCGCTGCGCAGGGCGAGGTCGTAGCCGAGTTCGAATTGCCCGAGGGCCACCCTGCCCATGCTGTTCTGTCTGAGGCTGGTTTGCCGGGTGGTGAAGAATTGATCCTGCGCCGCGTCAACACGGCAGAGGGCCGAAAAACCGCTTGGGTCAATGATCGCCGCTGTTCAGGTGAGGTTCTGCGGGCTTTGTCGGAAACACTGATCGAATTGCATGGGCAGCATGATGACCGGGGATTGCTGAACCCTCGTGGGCACCGTGTTCTGCTGGATGACTACGCTCAGGTCTCGGAACTATTGGCCAAGGTCCGTCAGGCTTGGTCGGAGATGTCGCGCAGCCGCAAAGCACTGGCCGAGACCGAGACCGCTTTGGCAGCCATGCGCGCTGAAGAGGAATTCCTGCGCCATTCCGTGGCTGAGTTGGACAAGCTCGATCCGCAACCCGGAGAAGACGCTGATCTCGATGCCCGCCGCCGCATGATGCAAGGGGCGGAGCGTATCCGCGACGACGTTGCTCGCGCATTTGACCTGCTGGGAGGTGACGGGGCCGAAGGCGCGATGTCGGATGCGACACGCTGGCTCGAGGGCGTGTCGGACTCTGCAGGTGGTCAGTTGGAGGAGCCGATTGCAGCGCTTGGCCGGGCCATGATCGAATTGGGCGAGGCGCAGGATGGTGTGAACGCCTGCCTTCAAGCGCTGGACTTCGACCCCGCCGAACTGGAAGCCGCCGAGGAGCGTTTGTTCGCCATCCGAGCACTGGCGCGTAAACATGATGTGGCCCCGGATGATTTGGGCACCTTTGCCGATACTCTGCGTGAACGCTTGGGTAAGCTGGATGCAGGTGACGCCGATCTGGCCGACCAACGCGCTTCGGTCGAGGCGGCACAGGCGAGCTATGATACGGCTGCGGCAGATCTCAGCGCTGCGCGTCAAGCGGCGGCTGTACAATTGGATCAGGCCGTCATGGGTGAGCTGGCACCGCTAAAAATGGAACGCGCGGTGTTTCGGACAGAACTTACCGAGTCCGATCCCGGACCCGAGGGCACCGACGCGGTGGCCTTTACGGTTGCCACCAATCCAGGCGCACCATCGGGACCGCTGAACAAAATCGCCTCAGGCGGGGAACTCAGCCGCTTTCTGCTGGCGTTGAAGGTTTGCCTGTCCGGCGATGACAGTGCCCGGACCATGATTTTTGACGAGATCGACCGGGGTGTGGGCGGCGCGACAGCCGATGCAGTGGGCCGCAGGCTGGCCTCTCTTGCACAAGGCGGGCAGGTTCTGGTCGTCACGCATTCCCCTCAGGTCGCCGCGCGCGCGGCCCATCACTGGCGCGTGCAGAAGCAGGTCACAGATGTCCAGACCCTTTCGACCGTAGTTCCCCTGGCCGAAATAGATCGCGTGGATGAAATTGCCCGCATGGTCTCAGGCGATACGATCACGGAAGAAGCGCGCGCGGCCGCTCGCGCTTTGTTGGAGGCTTAATGCGTCTTTGGCGCACTCTGCTGGCCTGACCGTCGCTAACTTACTTTTCTCAGACCCCGCCGTGGCTTACTAAGGGTTAAGTTATGATCCCCGAGAGCCAATGACCCAATCAACCCGCACCGTTCTGCGCAACCAGCTCAATCAGGCTCTGGCCGCGATCAAGGATGCGTTGCGGGTGATGCGTCGCCGGGGGCCAAGTCAGATTCAGTTCTGGTTTATCGCTCTGGCGATCGGGATTGCAGCAGGGTTCATGGCGCTTGGGTTCCGCAAGGCGATCCGCAGCCTGCAGGCCTATATCTACGATACCGAGGATATCCTGCTGCTGCACAGCCACGCCGAGAAGCTGCCTTGGTTCATCGTGCTGATCATACCGATCATAGGTGGGGTGATCGTGGGCCTGATCCTCACGCGTTTTACCGACGATGGCCGTGTCCGCTCGGTCGCGGATGTGATCGAAGGGGCGGCGGTCAGCGATGGGCGGGTCGAGACCAAGGCGGGCATCGCCTCGTTCTTTGCCTCGCTGATTACGCTCAGCACCGGCGGCTCCACAGGGCGGGAAGGGCCTGTGGTGCATATGGCCGGGGTCATCTCGACCTGGGTCAGCGACCGCATCCATGCGGACGGAATCACCGGGCGCGACCTGCTGGGATGCGCTGTGGCCGCTGCGGTTTCGGCCAGCTTCAATGCCCCCATCGCAGGCGCGCTGTTTGCGCTTGAGGTCGTTTTGCGCCATTTCGCGGTCCACGCCTTTGCACCCATCGTCATTGCCTCGGTCGCGGGGACGGTGATCAACCGGCTGGAATATGGCGACGTTACCGAGTTCACGTTGGATACGCCCGGGTCATTGCAATTCTACGTCGAACTGCCTGCCTTCCTAATCCTCGGGCTGATCTGCGGGTTGGTGTCCTTGCTTCTGATGCGCTCGATCTTTTTCGCAGAGGATTTCGGCAATCATGTTCAAGCCCGATTGTCCCTGCCCGGGTGGCTGCGCCCGGCGGTTTCGGGTGCGATGCTGGGCCTTTTGGCCATCTGGTTCCCGCATATCATTGGCGTTGGGTATGAAACGACGATCCGCGCCCTGACCGGTGATCTGGTGCTGACCACAGCGATCCTGTTTGCGGTCATCAAGACAGTGGCCGTGGCAATCACCATGGGCGGGCGCATGGGCGGAGGCGTGTTTTCGCCTTCCCTGATGATCGGAGCGCTGACCGGGCTGGCCTTTGGGCTGATCGCCACCGGATTGCTGCCGGACGTATCCGGTACCCATACCCTCTACGCTTTTGCTGGAATGGGCGCCGTCGCTGCAGCGGTTCTGGGCGCGCCGATCTCGACCACTTTGATTGTGTTCGAGCTGACCGGAGACTGGCAGATCGGTCTGGCGGTGATGGTATCTGTGTCGATGTCTACCGCCTTGGCCTCACGCCTTGTGGACCGGTCGTTCTTCCTGACTCAGCTCGAGCGTCGCAATGTGCATCTGGCGGCGGGACCACAGGCCTATCTTCTGGCGATGCTGCGCGCAGGGGCAGTAATGCGACCCATTGGCGACGCGCGCTCGATCACCAAGGAGGAAGCGCGGGAGCTGATCGAAAAAGGCCTCTGCGTCAAGGCAAGCGCGACACTTGAGGCGGCGATGCCCTATTTCGACCGCGATGATATTCCTTGTATCCCCGTGATCGTCATGGACGAAAACGGGACAGAGACGCCGGTTGGTGCGCTCTATCACATCGACGTTTTGAAGGCCTACAACCGGGCGCTGGCTGCGACAGCGGCCGAGGAACACTCCTAGCCGTTATACACGCTGGCCGCGTCGCCCAGATAGTTGTCCCACGCGAACCAATAAGAGATATGCCCGGCCACGCGCGGCAATTGCGTGCCATCCGGCCCGATCAGCATCTCTTCGGACAAGGTCCATTTGCGGCCACTCTCATCGACCAGACCTCCGCCTGATGCTTTGAACCGGTGGCCCGCACGCTCATAGGCGCGCACTGTCCGACGGTCTGAGTTGCCGATCAAAACCAAGGGTCGGTCCGCGATTGCATCGTTGATCACTCGGGTCCGGTCGAAGGCGTCCAGCGGCCAGGCCCGCGCGGCGCCGAATTGGCGGATGGTGAAGATGTAGTCCTTCTGGCGATGCTCGGACTGATCCACCAAAGCCGGGAACATTAATTCGGGCGAGGCGAAATACTCGCGATACACCACGCCCGAGCCATAGTTGCGACGATGCCCGGTGCTGAGCGACAAGACGCGCGTGTCCGGGTGAGAGGTTTTCCAGCTGTCCCAGGTCGTGATCACCACGGGGCGCTGCTTCAGCTCGATCCCGCTGTCGACCAACGGGCCGACCACGGGCTTGCCGGTATACTGGTTCCACAGCGAATGCGTCTCCCTGTCGAACATCAGCTTGTTCGAGCGATACAGGAACCCCGAGGAACCGAAGACAAACGGTTTCCGCCGCCCCGGCACTCGCGTCTCAAACAAGATGCCCGACCCGCACAGGGTGCAATAGGCCAGCGCCACCGGCACGCCGCCGATCACCTCGTTGAACATCTCGTGCCAGCCCATGATCCGCAGCGGGTAGGCGCGTACGTCACCGTTGATCGAGACCCCAAAGACCAGATCATCACCTTTCAGATAGTCGGCGCCTGAGGCCGAGATCAGCGTCGGATTGTCCAGCGAAGGGATGCCATCCTTGCGCACGCCGCCCCAGGTGATCTCCTCCAGCCGGATCTTCATCCGCTCGCGCTGCAGGTATTCGGGACGCAGGAACAGGTCGAAATTGTCGTCGATCCGCAGCAGGACCTCTCGTTTGAACGGGATCAACGAGGGGTGGGGGACGATCTGAGGGTTCTGCTCTTGCCACAGCATCCAGTCGAACCAGTCGGTGCCGCGTTGCTCTCCGGTCAGAGTCTCCATCACCTCGACGATATCGTCCCGCCGCCGGTCGGTGAAGCGCATCGCGGATATCAGGGCAGGGACCACATCCGGGTTCCCACGCTTTACCAGAAAGGCCATCTTGGCTTCGAAATCCGTGCGACCGCCGCGCAACGTGCTGTGCAGCGCGTCCAGCACAGGGTCTTCCTGCGCCCAGCTCGCGGTGGGTGCAAGCACGCTGGCTCCGACCATTCCAACAAATTGGCGACGAGAAACAGACATGGCACCCTCCGATCCTTTTTCGCGCTTAGTATGAGGGCAAACGCACCGACTTGCATGAAACAGCTGCGTGATTGGCGCGTGATCACCCGCGATCGTTGATTTGAGGGGCGAGGTCTGGAAAACAGAGAGGGTATTTTCAGAGCAGATTTCCCATGACCAATGCGATGCTGGGTGGTCAGCCGCATCCCGCGCGCTCTGGCCGGCGGCGGGTTTTGTGTTTTTCCTGCCTTCGCGCATTGCCTTGCCTTCACCGCTTTGCCCATTTTCTATGTGCGATAGGTCGGACTTCCCTGTTATGCGCTCGATCTTGATCGCGACCTCTTTGCTGGCGGGGACAGCGGCTGAGGAACACTCATGAGGTTTTGGTGGCGGGCGGGCCACTACGGGCTTCTCTTTGAATTGAACACATTGTCTGAAAGTGCGGTGTCTCCTAGCCTGATTGACGAAATTTTCATGAAAGTCACTCTGATTGAGGTTTGGGCATGTCTTACGAACGATTTTCTTGGCTGACAGCGGCGGTTGCGATCTCGGTGATTGGAGCTGCCCCATCTCGCGCGCAGGAGGCGCCGTATGTCACTGGCTTTCTCGGTGTTACCGATATGGGCGACTATGATTTTGATTTCTTCCAAACGATTCCTTCAGTCGTGGTCGGTCAAGGCACCATCACAATCGACACTGGAATCTCCTACGGACTGGCCGTCGGAATGAGAGTCGCGCCAAATCTGAGGGCCGAATTCGAGCTTTCACACGCCTCGAATGATACAAAGGAAATCGGCCGCCCGTTCACCCAGTACGACGGAAGCTTTGATGCGACATTCGGGATGGTAAACCTTTGGTATGACGTCCCGGTTCAGGGCAGGTTCAAGCCCTATGTTGGCGGGGGGATCGGGTTTGCGCGGGTGTCCCACGACGGTCAATCCGGTGCTGGCAGCACTTTGGTCGATGACAGTGACACCGCTATCGCGGGGCAATTGGGGTTTGGCGGCCGCTTCCAAGTCGGGGAACGCGGAAACATCGACATCGGGTATCGCTACAAGACGACCGGCGATCTTGATTTCGCCACGACCCAAGTGTTCATCCCGACAGATTTCACGGATGGCCGCTACTCGTCGCATTCGCTCATTCTTGGGTACAGCTACAGTTTCTGACAGATGAAACTAGGCAACTCAGGCCCTAGATCTGTTCGACCTTGACCGAGTCGACCGGGTAGAAAGCCAGATAGTCTTTGAGTCCGGCCGTATCCTTGCCGGGGGCCTCAAAGCTCCAGGCCGCGTTTTCGGTGACCGAGGATTTGTTCACGATCGAGAAATGCGTGGCATCGCCTTTGTGCGGGCAGTGAATCACCTTGTCCGTACGATCCAGAAAGGCCATCGCAATATCAGAACGGGGGAAGTAGATCACGGGGTCCAGATCACCTTCGCGCAGTTCAAGCGCGTTCGAGCTTTCGCCCAGAATTGCCCCACCCGAGCGGACGCTCCATTTGCCGGGTGCTTCGGTGATCGTGATTTCAACCATGTCTTTTCCCTCGTTCTTGTCAGGGCCTCTCCTTTGCCCATTTTATGTGACAGTCTGATGTCAGACTGGCGCAGTTGCGGCATCCAACCACAGTTGAGCGTCCTCGCCCAGCCTTGGCCTGATTTTTTCCGCAACGTCGCGGTGATAGCTGTTCAGCCAATCCCGTTCCTGCGCGGTCAGCATGTCGACCAGGATCAGGCGGCGGTCGATGGGCACATAGGTCAGCGTGCGCCACTGCAACATGGCCCGTTCCGCATCGCCGTCGGGCAGCGATGGTGCTTCCTCGACGACAATCAGGTTTTCGATCCGGATGCCAAACGCACCCTCGCGGTAATAGCCAGGTTCGTTCGACAGGATCATGCCGGGCTCGAAGGGTACATGGCTGACACGCGACAGGCGTTGCGGGCCTTCATGCACGCTCAGATACGCGCCGACCCCGTGACCGACGCCATGGTTGAAGTCCTGCCCCGCCTGCCAAAGCGGCGCGCGCGCCACGCATTCGATATCGCGCCCAGCCAGTCCAATTGGCCAGCGCAGCATCGACATGGCGATCATGCCTTTCAGCACGCGGGTAAAGCAGGCCTTCTCGGTCTCTCCGACCTCACCTATTGCGATGGTGCGCGTGATGTCGGTGGTGCCGTCCAGATACTGCCCGCCGCTGTCCAGCACCAACAGATGACCGTCCTGCAGGGTGCTGTCGGTCTCTTCCGTCACGCGGTAGTGCATGATCGCCCCGTTTGGACCGGTTCCGGCGATGGTGTCGAATGAGATATCCTGCAGCGCGTTGTCCCGCCGCCGGGCCTCTTCCAAACGGGTTACGACCTGCGTTTCTCTGATCTGCCCCGGCGTCTGCTGATCCAGCCAGTACAGCGTTTCGACGACGGCAACAGCGTCGCGCAAATGGGCTTCGGCACTGCCTGCGATCTCGGCTGGGTTCTTGCGTGCTTTGGGCAGGGCGCAGGGGTCGCCACCATCAACCATTCGGTCCCCAAGCGCATCCGCCACGATCTGAGGCATTGTGCCCGGATCGACCTGAACCTTACCTTCCAGCGCAGCAACAGCGTCCAGAAAGCCATCAGGCTCATGAACCGAAACCTGAGGGCCCAGATGCTCCCCCACTTCGCCTAGTTTTGCAGCAGCCATGAACAGATCAACACGCCCGTCCGCATGTAGAATGGCAAAGCCATGGGCGACCGGGTTGTAAGCAATGTCCGAGCCGCGAATGTTCAACAACCACATGATCGAGTCGGGCAGGGTGATCACCGCAGCGCTACGCCCACCGTCGCGCAGCCCTTCGGCTAGTCGGGTGATTTTGCTCTCAGCGGTTTCCCCTGCAAACTCAATCGGATGTACCTTGACCGGGTTCATCGGTGGGGCGGGCTGATCCTGCCATATCCGGTCCACCAGATTGGCACAGCGCACCAACTCAATCCCGCTTCCCTCAAGGTCCTTTTGCGCGGCTTTGATCTGACCGGTGGCATGCAGCCAAGGGTCAAATCCGACCGATCCCCCGTTCGGCAACTGCTGTTTCAACCAGCTGCTCAGGCTCACATCGGGCCAAGGCACCGGAGTGTAGTCCTCCGCCACCTGCGCCTTGACCTGCGTCCGGTAGCGCCCGTCAATGAACACCCCGGCCACGTCCTGCAACGCGGCGCAAAACCCGGCTGAGCCGGTGAATCCGGTCAGCCACGCCAGCCGTTCGTCCCGAGGGGCCACATACTCACCCTGATGCGCATCCGCGCGCGGCACCAGAAACCCGTCCAACCCTTCGCGCTTCAATTCCTGCCGCAAAGCTGCCAATCGCGGAGGTCCCTGTTCGGGCCGCGCTGTCACCTCAAAAGACTGAAACATACCTGCCTCCCTCAAGCCAAAGTGTGGTTTCAAACCACCTCTTCATCTTTTTTGAAAATACTCCCGCCGGAGGCAAGGCCAGCCTCAGCTGGCCTTTTTCATCCCCATCACTCGGGCCCGCGCACGCGGGTCGCTGTCGAACAATGCCGCCAACTGTTCGGTCATGGCGCCAGCCAGCTGTTCCACATCGGTGATCGTAACCGCACGATCATAATACCGGGTCACATCATGCCCGATCCCGATGGCCAGCAATTCCACCATCTTGCGTTTTTCGACCATGGCGATCACGTCGCGCAGGTGTTTCTCCAGATAGTTCGCCGGGTTCACACTGAGCGTGGAATCATCGACCGGAGCGCCATCGGAAATCACCATCAGGATCTTACGCGCCTCGCGCCGCGCCAGCATCCGGCGATGAGCCCATTCCAGAGCCTCACCGTCGATGTTTTCCTTCAGCAGCCCTTCTTTCATCATCAGACCCAAATTGGGCCGCGCCCGCCGCCATGGGGCATCGGCACCTTTGTAGATGATGTGACGCAGATCGTTCAGACGTCCTGGTTGCTGAGGGCGACCTGCATTCAACCAAGCCTCACGGGCCTGACCGCCTTTCCAGGCGCGGGTCGTAAAGCCAAGGATTTCGACCTTCACGTTGCAACGTTCCAGCGTCCGGGCCAGAACATCCGCGCAGATGGCCGCAATCGAAATCGGACGCCCGCGCATCGAGCCAGAGTTGTCCAGAAGCAGGGTCACCACGGTATCGCGGAATTCGGTGTCCTTTTCGACCTTGAAGCTCAGCGGTGTGGTCGGGTTGGCAACCACGCGTGCCAGACGACCGGCGTCCAGAATACCTTCCTCGCGATCGAACTCCCACGACCGGTTCTGCTGTGCCTGCAAACGGCGCTGCAACTTGTTGGCCAAGCGGCTGACCGCACCCTTCAACGGCTCAAGTTGCTGATCCAGATAGGCCCGCAACCGTTCCAGTTCAGCAGGCTCTGCCAAATCCTCGGCAGCGATCTCCTCGTCATGGGTGTTCAGGTAGACCTTGTATTCCGGATCAGCCTCGGACGCAGGCGGAGGGGCAGGTGGCTCCAGCGGAGCCTCGCCCTCTGGCATCTCGGCCTCATCGCCCATCTCATCCTCGGCCATCTCGTCCACCGAGACTTGGGCCTGAGATTGATCCTGCTGTTCTTCCTGCGACTGCTCGGGCGTGGCGTCAGGATCCTGTTCCTCCTGATCATCCTGCCCGGTGCTGTCGGGATCGGGCTGCTCTTCTGCGTTTTCTTCAGCCTGATCTTCCTGTTGTTCGTCCAGCTCATCAGGATCATCACCCAGCTGGTCGCCATAGCCCAAATCCTTGATCACCTGACGGGTGAACTTGGCAAACTCTGCCTGATCCGAGAGGATTTCGTCGAGCTTCTCAAGCGTGCCGCCGGCCTGTTCCTCGATGTATCCACGCCAGAGGTTCATGACATTATTGGCCGCCGGCGGCAGATCACGCCCGGTGGCTAGGTGCCGGATCAGATAGCCCGCAGCAACCGACAAAGGCGCATCGGCGGGCTGCTTGCACTGGTCGTAGCCGCGCCGCAAGGCCTCATGGCTGATCTTGACATCAATGTTTGAGGCCGTGCCGGGCATATCCCGCGCACCCATCGCCTCGCACCGGGCGGTTTCCATCGCTTCATAGAGGTCCCGCGCCATATCTCCGGGCGGGGCATAGCGCATATGGGTCGCGTCATCGTGATAGCGGCGCTGCAAGGCCAAGGCATCGGCCGTTCCGCGTGCCAGCAAAACCTCTTCGCGCGTCATCCGGCGCGACACCTGAGGCAACCGCATTGCCTCACCCGAAAGGCCTGAGGGATCGACGGTATAGCTTACGGAAAGCTCCGGATCGTCGGCCATGACCTTTGTAGCCTCGGCTAGAGCCTTCTTGAACGGATCAGCAGGGTTGTCGTTCTTTTGTGCCATGTCCCCAAGCCTTTCACATTGCCGTCCCGATTTCCACCAAACAGGAATCCGGATCCGCCTTCATCTGGCTAAAAATACCTCCGCCGGAGGCATTGCGCCCGAAACCGGGTGCAATTCGGCGTCAGCCCAAGCTCACGCTTGCCGCGCTTTCCGGCAGTTCTTCGTCAAAGCAACGCTGATAGAACTCGGCCACGGTCTGGCGCTCAAGCTCATCGCACTTATTCAGGAAGGACAGGCGGAACGCATAGCCAACATTGCGGAAAATCTCGGCGTTTTGGGCCCAGTTGATCACAGTCCGTGGGCTCATCACGGTCGACAGGTCGCCATTCATGAAGGCGGTGCGGGTGAGGTCGGCAACGGTGACCATCTGGCTGACGGTCTTGCGGCCCTCAGCCGTGTTATACAGCGGCGCTTTTGAAAGAACGATCATCGTCTCGGCATCGTGGCTGAGGTAGTTCAGCGTTGAAACCAGCGACCAGCGGTCCATCTGTGCTTGGTTGATCTGCTGCGTACCGTGATAGAGGCCGGTCGTATCGCCCAGACCCACGGTGTTTGCCGTTGCAAACAGGCGGAAATTTGGGTTCGGAGTGATGATCTCGTTCTGGTCCAGCAGGGTCAGCTTGCCGTCATGCTCCAGCACGCGCTGGATCACAAACATCACGTCCGCACGGCCTGCATCGTATTCGTCGAACACAATGGCCACGGGGTTGCGCAGGGCCCAGGGCAGGATGCCTTCGTGGAACTCGGTCACCTGCTTGCCATCGCGCAGCTTGATCGCATCCTTACCGATCAGGTCAATCCGGCTGATATGGCTATCCAGGTTCACACGCACGGCGGGCCAGTTCAGGCGGGCGGCAACCTGTTCGATGTGGGTCGACTTACCTGTACCGTGATAGCCCTGGATCATCACCCGACGGTTATGCGCAAACCCCGCCAGAATCGCCAAAGTCGTCTCTGGGTCGAACTTGTAGGTCGGGTCAATCGCAGGCACCCGGTCGCTGCGTTCCGCAAAACCTTTGACCGCCATGTCGGTATCAATGCCGAACACGTCACGGACCGAGATCTCTTCGGTGGGTTTTGCGTTGATATCAATCGATCCGTCAGCCATTCGCCTTGTCCTTATCCTTAGGCCCGTCTTGCCGGGTTTGAACCCGTGTGTGGTGCAACATATTCCGACCAAGGGCAAGGGGAAGAGGAGCCGGGGTCGGGCTGAGCGGATGTTTCTTTCAAACTGGCCCTACGACGATATGACGTGCGCTTGCGATCAGAACTAGATTCCGCGCAAGTGTGACCTCAACATAGGCATGCATCAGGTTTTTTCTGACGCATTGCCTAACCGTGGATCGATCAAGCCAGATGCTGGTTTTGTAGGCGGCTGAATACGCGTGATGCATCAATGCAGCACCTATTCCATGGCATTCCAGTACCCGTTTTGCTCAATAACGCTGGCTACCGCAAAGGCTTTCTCTGCCAGTCGTTTCTCGGTCCCGTCGTCCAGCGCCAGTTCAGTGAACCGGTCATAGAGGAGTTTGGAGGTATAGAATTCAAACGCTTTAGAGTAGCCTGGGCTTTCCCAGAACGCCGTGATCCAAACAGATTCTCGCCCAGGGATGCAATTCCTGCACCAGTCATTCCAAAGCCGTTCAACCAATTTCGTGTCGGGCGACGCAGCGACTTGTGCAAACAAGCTGTCTAGGTTCCACCCGGCAAGAGCGAACATACAAAGAGTGTCATCGAGATACCCGGTGTCTCGCGAGATTTCGCGTTCAAGATATGCGCGTTGAAACCGATCCAAGACGCGCCATTCTTCGGCAGACCAATTGTTCGGATTGCCGGTTGCGAACCTGTTCAGGCTGACTTCTAGCCCAACACTCGCAGCCTCTTCGTCAGCAGCAAGGACTTCCAATACGCGAGGCAGCAAATAGCCCCAGGTTCCCTTGGAGATTCCGTTTGAGTCGTATGCCGCAAAAAACCAGTCCCGAAGATAGTGTAGAGGCAACTCCGCGATGGGAGCCGAGAAAAAGTCGGCTTCGATATCCGCATCCATACAACACTTTTGGCAAACATCCGTGCTGGACGGCTTTGCGTAGTCAAAAACCGCGTAGGCATCACTGATGATCTGAAAGAACGGATCGTCGGGCTGCAGCTTTGCTCTAAGAGGTTTCTGGTGTTTGCGCGGCATTTTTCGACATCCTCGAAACTGCGCCTCGAAAACTATTTAAAGTTCCGGCTGTCCTTGATCTGATCCCAGGCCCAGACGACCTCTTGCAGCTGTTCTTCCTGAGACCGGTCGCCGCCGTTCATATCCGGGTGCAGCACCTTGATCAGCTTCTTGTAGGCCTTGCGAACCTCGGCCTTGGACCAGCTATCATTGGCCTCCAGAATCTCGATGGCACGGCGTTCGGTGGGGGGCAGGCGACGGCCACCGCCACCCGAGGTGCGGCCTTTGTTCTGGGTGCTGTTTGCCCCCAGAACTTGATGCGGGTCTTCGATGCCAAGACGCGCCCAGGCTCGGGCCTCGGGGTCGCCCATGGGCTTGGTTTCACGCTCCCAGACTTTGTCCTTGGTGCGTTGTGCGTTCAGTTCGGCCTCGGTCGTGCCATCGAAGAAGTTCCACTTCTGATTGTACTCGCGCACATGCTGCTGGCAGAACCAGTAGAAGTCATCCAGAACGTCCGGGGCCTTGGGCGCGCGGTACTTGCCCGCCTCTTCACAGCCCGGATGATCACAGATTCGCACCGAGGTCTCAGATGCGCCCGACATGCCCCGACGCCCGCGCGGGTTCTTTTTCTTGGCGCTGGAGACGGACATATCGAATCCGAAAGGGTCTGATTTCGTCATGCTGTGATCCTTAAGAACGCATCTTCTCGACTCGGAGGCAGCAGTTTAGTCTAAGCAGCCGAAAGTAGAAGAGGGGGGCGGCAAGTTTTTTGCCGTTGAGCGTAAAAATGACTGTGACTGACGAAATCCGAACCCGACTGCAGGCCGCCTTTGATCCGCGTGAGCTTGAGGTGGTGGATGACAGCGAAAGCCACCGGGGCCATGCCGGGTTTCAGGAAGGTGGCGAGAGCCATTTCAACGTCCGCATCCGCGCCGCCGCATTTGAGGGCCAATCTCGCGTGGCCCGACATCGTGCGGTTCACAAGGCACTGGGCGACGTTGTGCCGCGTATCCATGCCTTGGCGTTGGATATTGGCGTTTAATCTCGATCAAAACCGGAGTCGAAAGGCGAGGCCGACCAAAGGTGCTGTATCATAGCTCTGGCGGCTGATTTCGGCGCCGTTTTCGTCCTCCAGTTTCAGTCGACCATCGAATTCGGCCCCGGCAAAGACAGTCAAAGAAACACCGGGATTCGGAGTGTAGCTGAGCGACGCAACCACAGGGAGGCTCTTGTCTTCACCGATCCCGTTCGGAGCCAGCCCCGCGTCGTCCAGCCGGAAGCGAATTTTCTCGGACCGGGCCGACAGCGAGAGGCTGAAATCGTCATTCAACTCGTAGCTGAGGGTCAGACCCGGCCCGCGAGTCGCACCGATTCCGGAGCCGGTGTTCAGGTTCCAGCGATCATTGATGTCCCAATCCACCAAAAGCGCCGGAAAGAGATCGACACCGCTATCTTCCAACTGCGTGAAGGCGCCAAAAACCGGTCCTATGGTCAGGCTATCGCTGACCTGCCACGCGACGCCCGCAAAAACACCATAGGTACGACCATCCGAAGATGCGGCGCCTTTCTGATAGTCCCACCTGACCTGAGGCGACACGAACACACTGGCCCGCTGTCCAGCCTGAAACCGCAGAGGAGCCGATATTCGGATGTCACGAATGTCGTTCCAAGGCTGGTTGTCTGCCGCGCTGAAGTCGTAGTCCAGCTGCCCGTAGCTGACTGAAATACCAAGTGACGTTTCGCTATCAAATCGGTACAGCCCGGTGGCCCGCAGGAACGATCGCGTCGCGCTGAAGTCTCCGCCTTGATCCAGATCAGCGCTGCCCTGATAAGCGGCGAGCCCGTCGATCTGGCTGACCCATCCCAGCCGTTGTTGCGCGTTGGCAGGCAACGCGATCTGGCAGGCGATTGCGGAGAACAAACAAAGAAAAGCGGAGCAAGGTTTCATCGCGGCCGGGGCCCTGTACTGTGGCGAAGGATATTTTGTAGCGATACGAGCAAAACCCAGTAACGGATGACCGCCTGAGTTTCGTTGGCTCAATTCGTGTTATCTAAACCACACCCTTTGCGCCGTGCGGTTCGGATGCGTTTTATTTGGCCTCTTCGCTCGGTTTCAACGTCAACGGCGGCTCATCCACCTCGGCTGAAATCGGTTCCGGGGCTTGAACCACATCTGGCCCGGGCACGGGCTGAGCCAAGGGCACCCCATCGGGCGTTTCGGTTGGCGATGGTGGTGCGACGGGCGCCACGACCTCGGTGGCGTCGGCCTCAATCACCCGACGAAACACCAGCACATTGCGCCAGTTCGTGGTTGATCCGGTCAGACCCGAGCGTTCCTCGCTGGGCAGCAACTCGGCGCGCTGGTATTCCCATCCCTGTTGACCCATCTCGTTCAGCACTTGCTCGACCGAGGTGGCAAAGCGGCCCTCGGGCGTTTTGACGCCTTTGGCCTTCGCGCCCTTTTGCGGGGCCGGAATGACTTTGTATTCGTAGCGCGGCATCGACTGTTCCCTTGTACCTTTGGCCGTCAACTTATCACGCAGGTCGCCGGGTGAAAGAGACGTTGCGCGAATGGCGCAAATCAGCCGGTTTTCTGCGCCGCCTTGGCCACAATCGAGAGGCAAAGCTCGGTCGCCAGCGCCATGTCCTGCACCGAAATCCACTCCAACGGTCCGTGAATGCACTGCATGCCGGTGAACAGGTTGGGGCAGGGTGTGCCAAACTCGGTCAGGCGAGAGCCATCGGTGCCGCCGCGGATCGGAACCGAGAGCGGCTCGATCCCCAGTTCCTGACAGGCTTCGCGCGCCAGATCGACGGGGGTCATGTCATTTTCGAGCCAATAGCGCATGTTGCGGTATTGATGGCTGATGTCGCAGGTGATGGTCGCACGCGGTTCAGAGGCCTGAACGGCGTCACAGACCTTGCGCACCAGATCGCGCTGGGCCTCAAGCCTCTCCATCTCGAAATCCCGAAGGATCAGCTTGATTTCCATCTCGGACGAGCCGCCGTTCATATCGGTGACGTGGATGAAGCCTTCGCGCCCGTCGGTGACTTCGGGGGTCAGTGTGGCCTGCGGCAGGGTTTGCACGATCTTCGCGGCCAGATGGGTGGCATTGACCATCTTTTCCTTGGCCAGACCGGGATGGATCGACACGCCGGTGATCTTGATCACTGCTCGGTCGGCCGAGAAGCTTTCAAATTCGATCTCTCCCACTTCCTGCCCGTCGAGTGTATAGGCGAAATCGGCCTTGAGATCCTTGGGCAGTTGCTCGGTCACGCCGCGCCCGATTTCTTCGTCCGGAGTGAAAGCAATGCGGATGGGCCCGTGCGGAATGTCTGGATTTTCAATCAGATGCCGCGCCATGGTCATCAGAATCGACACGCCGGCCTTGTCATCAGCGCCCAACAGAGTGGTGCCCGACGCGGTGATCAGATCATGGCCGATCTTTTCGGCCAGATAAGGGTGTTCGTCCGGGGACAGAGCCAAATCGGGATCATCGGGAAAGGTGATCTCACCGCCGTTATAGCCCTTGATGACGCGCGGTTTGACACCGGTTGCGTTGAATTGAGGGGCAGTGTCGACATGGGCGAGGAAACCCACGGTCGGCCCTTCGGCGGTGCCGGGAATGGTCGCCACAACGACGCTGTCGCCGGTCATCTCAACATCCTGCGCGCCGATTTCCGTCAGCTCCTGCTGCAACAGGTTCAGCATGTCGAACTGAATGGGCGTGCTGGGGGTCGAAGGCGAAGTCTCATCGCTTTGGCTGTCGATAGCCGCGTAGCGCATCAGACGGTCTTCAAGTTCCTGATCGAATTTTCTGGTCATGGCACCTCTCCTGCGCGGAAGAAAGGGCGTAAAAGAAAACGGAGTCAAGCGGGTGGCCTGACTCCGTCGCTTAACTGTGAAAACGGGCTTACGAACCCAGCTTTTGGGCAACCAGCTCGTTCACGGCCTTGGGGTTGGCTTTGCCGCCGGTGGCTTTCATCACTTGACCGACAAACCAGCCTGCCAGCTTCGGGTTCACCTTGGCCTTTTCGACCTGCGCCGGGTTGGCGGCGATGATCTCGTCCAAAGCGGCCTCGATGGCGCCGGTATCGGTGACCTGTTTCATGCCGCGCTCTTCGACGATCTGCGCCGGGTCACCACCTTCGGTATAGACGATCTCAAACAGGTCCTTGGCGATTTTGCCCGAGATGGCATCTGAGGAAATCAGATCAATAATCCCCCCCAACTGCGCCGGAGAAACGGGCGAGTCGGTGATGTCGTGGTCTTCTTTCTTGAGGCGGCCAAACAGCTCGTTTATGACCCAGTTCGCGGCCAGCTTGCCGTTGCGGCCTTTTGCGACCTCTTCGAAATACGCGGCGCTTTCGACCTCGGCGGTCAGGACTGAGGCGTCATAGTCGGTCAGGCCGAACGCTTCGATGAACCGCGCTTTTTTCTCGTCGGGCAGCTCAGGCAGCTTGGCGGCGATGTCATCAACCCATGCCTGTTCGATCTCCAAAGGCAGCAGGTCGGGGTCTGGGAAATAGCGGTAGTCATGCGCTTCTTCCTTGGACCGCATCGAGCGGGTCTCACCCTTGTCAGGATCGTACAGGCGGGTTTCCTGATCGACTTTACCACCGCCTTCGACGATGGCGATCTGACGGCGGGCTTCGACCTCAATCGCCTGCTGGATAAAGCGCATCGAGTTCATGTTCTTGATCTCGCAGCGCGTACCCAGATGCGAGAAGTCCTGCGTTTCCTGATACTTCTCATAAGCGCCCGGCAAACAGATCGAGACGTTCACGTCCGCCCGCAGGTTGCCGTTCTGCATGTTGCCATCACAGGTGCCCAGATAGCGCATGATCTGGCGCAGCTTGGCGATATAGGCGGCGGCTTCTTCGGGGCCACGGATGTCGGGGCGCGAGACGATCTCCATCAGGCAGACGCCGGTCCGGTTGAGGTCTACGAAGGACATATGCGGGTCCATGTCGTGGATCGATTTGCCCGCGTCCTGCTCCATATGGATGCGTTCGATCCGAACCATGCGCGCGGTGCCGTCGCCCATCTCAACCAGCACTTCACCTTCGCCCACGATGGGGTGGTAGAGCTGGGAAATCTGGTAGCCCTGCGGCAGGTCGGGGTAGAAATAATTCTTTCGGTCAAAGGCCGATTTCAGGTTTATATCCGCCTTCAGACCCAGACCCGTGCGCACGGCCTGTTCCACACAATATTCGTTGATCACCGGCAGCATGCCCGGCATCGCCGCGTCCACGAAGGCCACGTTCGAGTTCGGCTCGGCCCCGAATTGGGTCGACGCGCCGGAAAACAGCTTGGCATTGGACGAGACCTGAGCGTGCACCTCCATCCCGATCACCAGTTCCCAATCGTGCTTGGCCCCGGCAATGGTTTTGATTTTCGGCATTTCGTATGTCAGGTCGAGCATGGCGCGCCTCTAATTTCCGCAGAAGTCTAGGCTTGCGTATTAGGCCCGGCGCGCCAAAGGGGCAAGGGGTTAGTTCCCTGAGACTTGCAACCCCGTCGGCGTGAAGGTCACGCTTTGACCATCGCGCAGTTCCTCGCGCAGTTGATCAGCGATCGCGCGCAGCGCATCTCGGCGGCCACGAGCGGCAAAGCGCTCGGTCGAGTTGACGCGAAGGCTGTTGCTGAACCCGTTCGCCGCATGGGCCCAGATCAGGGGGTGCAGCTCGGTCAGGTGATCGCGGATCAACCAGTTTGCGGCCTCGCAAATCTGTTTGCGGGCGATGTCGGCCTTTGGGTTGCGGCCCATCCCGTTTAGCAACGTGACCGAACAATAGGCCGCCAACAGATTGATCGTCTGTTGATCGGGACGGCGTTCAACGATGTCGTGCAGACCTTCCAGAAAATACTCGACATCCACGCGCGCGCAGGCTTCGTCATCCAGTGCGATGGCATCGAACTGGACCCAAGTATAGCCGCCAGCGCCCCATGTCTTTTGAGTGCGCGCGGCGTTGCGCAGGGCCTGAACTTCCAGCTGGTCGTAGGTCCCGAACCTGCGTGGCAATAGATGGCTGCCCATTGCGCGCATGTGGCGATGGTTTTGCGGGTCAAGCGTGATCAGCTCTTCGTATTTGTCTGCCACACGGGTGCGTGGGCTGACATGGCCCGCCAAAAGGGCACAATCCGCAGCGGCAATCGCTGGGCTGTTCGGCATGGCAGAGCGGCAGTCCTTCAGCAAATCGGCAGCGCGGTCGAAATGCGCGGCGCAACGAGATTGATGCAGTGCGGGCAGGTCTTTGGGGTCTGCTGTCCCGCGCCATGCCCAAGCCAAATCAATATGAGCCAATGCCACCACAAGGGCGATCATCGGGTCATCGGGGTGGCTCTGAATCTCACCTTCCAGTTCAGAGATACCCGCCAGAAAGTCATAGTCTGACTGAGTTCTGCCATCCGACAAGGCATGTTCCGCCGCCAGCACAACATCTGCCCGGGCCCCGAACCCCAACAAGTCGGCAACCGGCTGACCGCAGGGCGTGGTTTCACGTGCTTCATCCGCGGCGCGCATCTCTTGCGAGAGTTCGGCCCACATATCCTGACGCGCCAGATGGCGTCCGCGCTCGATCACCTGATGACCGGCGGTGTCATCCGTTTCCGCAATCGGGATGTTCAACTGCCCCGAGGCGACAAGCCACGCGGTTGCATCCGCAACAGACGCAGGCAAAGGCGTAGAAATGGGACTGGAAGAGCCGAAAATACGGGCGGCAGCCGCCCTAAAAGACCGAAACATGGCAAAACTCGAACTGGAACAAACGTGTAACCCGTCCAGTTTGCCGAAAATTGCACCTATTTCAAGGAGTCACTGCGCGCGTAAGCCCGGGGTGTGATCAATTGGCCCTTGGGCCTTGGATTGTTTCAAAAAACCCTAAAATGATGACGCTCAACGGTAAATCCCGCCTGCTGCAACACGTCTTCGAGTTGTTTGTGAGGGGGCAGCGACTCATCGGGTAGGCGGACGCGCTTGTCCGATTTCAGCACTGCCGAGATGCGAACCGAGAAATCCCAGCGGGTGTCAAACCGGAACCGGTCCACCTCGGACAGGTCCAGTTCACCGCTGCGTTGGCCGGTGAACCAGCGTAGTTTCTCGTCGGTCAGTTCGACCCCGGCACTGGTGTCTTTTACGATATCCCAGACGGCCGGCAGCGTTGCCAGCGCCAGCAACGCCATCAACCACCAGGCCGCTTCTACGAAAAGGACCAGGCCGATTAGCACCGCGTATATGCAGATCAGCAAGACCACCACACGCGGGTTCCGGTTTTGCCTTGTAAAGCTGAAAGAGGTCATGCGCCGAGGATGCGCGAGACCATCTCGGTCGTGTCGCGTGACAGCTCGGACGTATCTGCGATCCGGCGCAGCTGGGCGCGCATCAGCGCCTGACGGTCGGCGTCATAGCGTTTCCACGTCTGGAACGCTGAACACATACGCGCCGTTGTCTGCGGGTTCACCGGGTCCAACCGGATCAGCCAGTCGGCGAGTAGGGCATAGCCCGCTCCGTCTGCCTGATGGAAGCCCGCATGGTTCATGGCCAGCGATCCCATCAAGGCACGGAACCGGTTGGGGTTTTTCCAATTGAAATCAGGATGCTCTGTCAGGTTCCGCGCGGTCTCGACCGTGGACTGAGGGGCGGCCATCGAGACCTGCAAACCAAACCATTTGTCGACCACCAGCCGGTCGTGCTGCCACTGGTCGTAGAAGGCGCTCAGTTCCGTCTCACCTTTGCCCGCGCGCAGCAGGCAGGACAGTGCGGTCAGTTGTAGGGTCATATTGTCGGCCGATTGGTACGCGTCTGCCGCCTTGCTGCCGCCGTCGAGACGAGAGGTAAGAGCCAGCGCTGCTCCGCCCAATGCACGCTTGCCGGATTGCGCCGCGTCCGGTTGATAAGGGGCGTCCACAAGTGTTTCGCTGTGCAGCTTGGGCAGAAGATCCTGTACGTGTTGCGCAGTGGCTTGACGGAGAGCCTCGACAGCGGTCCAAATGGCCATCGGGTCGGGTGTGACGCCCTTGTCATGCAGGGCGGCGGCGAGTTCGGATTGGGTCGGAAGGCCCAGCATCAGGGCCCGATAGGCCGGGTCCAGTGTTTCGTCCCGCAGCACGGCCAGCAGGCCATCCAGATAGTCGGAATCCGGCGTCGCCTCATCGGTGATCATGCGCAGCAGAGTGTCCTCGGCCAGCGAGCGCCCGGCCTGCCAGCGGTTGAACGGATCGGTGTCATGGGCCAGCAGAAAGGCGCGCTCAGCATTCGAAGTGTCATGTTCAAGGATCACAGGGGCCGAGAAATCGCGCAGGATCGAGGGCACGGGTTTGGCCGCAAGCCCGGTGAAGGAAAAGCTCTGCTCGGCCTCGGTCAGTTCCAGCACTTCGGTTGCGTGAACCTCGTCGCCGTTCGGACCCAGTAAGCCGACAGCGAGGGGAATGACCTGAGGCTGCTTATCCTCTTGTCCCGGTGTCGGCTCGGTGCGTTGGCTCAGCGTCAGCGTGTAGGTACCATCCGCCCAATCCTCGGCCACGGATACGCGCGGAGTACCGGACTGGCTGTACCAGCGTTTGAACTGACTCAGGTCGCGGCCTGTTGTGTCCTCGAAGACTCGCAGCCAATCCTCGATCGTACAGGCCTGCCCGTCATGGCGGTCGAAATAGAGATCCAGCGCCTTGCTATAGGCCTCATCCCCGACCAAGCGTTTCAGCATGCCGATGACCTCGGCACCTTTCTCATAGACGGTTGAGGTGTAGAAGTTGTTGATTTCCTGAAAACTCTCGGGCCGGACGGGGTGCGATAGCGGACCATTGTCCTCGGGGAACTGCCGTGCGCGCAGGTCGATGGCGTCGTGGATGCGTTTGACTGGCGCCGAGCGCATGTCCGAGGTGAACTGCGCATCGCGGAACACAGTCAGGCCCTCTTTGAGGCATAGCTGGAACCAGTCGCGACAGGTGATGCGGTTGCCGGTCCAGTTGTGGAAATACTCATGTGCGATGATCGCCTCGATCCGTTCGAAATTCACATCGGTCGAGGTTTCAGGGCTGGCCAGAACGGCTGAAGAGTTGAAGATGTTCAGCCCCTTGTTCTCCATCGCGCCCATGTTGAAATCGTCCACGGCGACGATGTTGAATACGTCCAGATCGTATTCGCGGCCGTAGACGTCCTCATCCCATTTCATGGACTTTGTTAGGGCCTCCATCCCGAAGGCACATTTGCCTTCATCGCCGGGGCGAACCCATAGGTTCAGTTCGACATCGCGACCGGACATGGTAGTGAACTGACCCGGATGCGCGATCAGGTCTCCGGCGACCAGAGCAAACAGATAGGCGGGTTTCGGCCACGGATCCGTCCATTCGGCCCAGCCTTCGCCCTTGCCGGACGGGTTGCCGTTGGACAGCAGCACCGGAAGGTCGCCATTGATACGCACCGTGAAGGTCGACATCACGTCGGGGCGGTCCGGATAGTAGGTGATCTTGCGGAACCCTTCGGCCTCGCACTGGGTGCAATACATGCCGTTCGACATATAAAGCCCTTCAAGCGCGGTGTTGTTGCCGGGGTCGATCTCGACCTCGGCCTCCCAGACAAAGGGGGCGTCGGGGGCGGTAACCGTCAGCCCCTCGGGCGTGAGGGTAGGGGACACTTCGGCACCGTCGATGGAGGCGCGGATCAGCTTCAGTTGCTCGCCATGCAGGAAAAAGGTGCGATCTCTGGCCTCTGGATTCGGACGAAAGGCGATGCGGGATGTGACGCGGGTGGCGTTTGCTGCCAGATCAAAGGTCAGATGCACATTGTCCACCTGGTACCCGAACGGGGTGTAGTCTTTCAGGTAGATCGTGGTGGGAGCGGCGTCGCGCATCGGGGGCCTCGCAAAACTTGGGTCGAGGGCGACGTTAGGGGCATCGCGGCAGGGCTGCAAGCCGCCTGTATCCGCTGTTTGCGGCGGTGATTTGCCGTTTTGGTAAGATTTTCTTACCAGAACGTAGCGACATACGTTGCCTATCGGAAACTTTCGCTCTAAATGCTGGCGGCATACAGTGGCGTACATTCGTGGGAGAGGAAGAAAATGGCCAGCAGACAGACACGCAGCGGACTTCAGGTCGATCCGGTTCTGGTCGCATTCATCGAAGGTCAGGCTTTGCCCGGAACCGGTGTCACCACCGAGACCTTCTGGAATGGCCTGTCGCGCATGGTATCCGAACTGGGGCCCAAGAACCGCGCCTTCCTTGCCAAACGCAAAGAGATTCAGGACCAATTGGATGCATGGCACCTGGATCGCAAAGGTGAGGACCACGACGCTGAGGCTTATAAAGCGTTCCTGCACGAGATCGGGTATCTGGTCGACGAGGGTGAAGACTTCCAGATCGAAACCGCCAATGTCGACCCCGAGATCGCCACAACGCCCGGCCCTCAGCTGGTTGTGCCAATCACCAATGCGCGCTTTGCTCTGAACGCCGCCAATGCCCGTTGGGGCAGCTTGTACGACGCGCTCTATGGCACGGATGCGATGGGTGATCTGCCTGGGGGTGGAGGCTACGATGCTGCGCGCGGCGCGCGTGTCATTGCGTGGGCCAAGGCGTTTCTCGACGATGCTGTGCCATTGGCCAGCGGATCCTGGGCGGATGTCACCAAGCTGAGCGTTGAGGCCGGCGCTTTGGTTCCCGCGCTGGCGGATGCCTCGAGCTTTGTGGGTCATGGCGGCGCGGCTGATAGGCCCGAGTTCGTCCTATTGAAAAACAACGGCCTTCACATTCAGATCATGATCGACCCAATCAGCGCGATTGGCGCTGCTGATCCGGCCAACATCTCGGACCTGCGGCTCGAGTCTGCGTTGTCGACGATCATGGATTGCGAGGATTCCGTGGCCTGCGTGGACGCCGCCGATAAGGTTGTTGCCTATGGCAACTGGCTGGGCCTGATGAAGGGTGACCTGACCGAAGAGGTCAGCAAATCCGGCAAGACATTTACCCGGCGTTTGGCGGCTGATCTGGACTTTACAGATGTGAATGGAGCTGAGGCGCGTCTCAAAGGCCGCTCGTTGATGCTGGTGCGCAACGTGGGCCATCTGATGACCAACCCGGCCGTGCTGGATGCCGAGGGCAAAGAGATCGGCGAGGGCCTCATGGATGCGCTCTGCACGACGTTGATCGCCATGCATGATCTGGCGCGCGACGGCGGCAACTCAGTCACCGGGTCGGTCTATGTGGTGAAGCCAAAGATGCATGGACCCGAAGAGGTCGCCTTCTCGGTCGAGATTTTCGACATGGTCGAAGACATCCTCGGCCTGCCGCGCAACACCGTGAAGCTGGGTATCATGGATGAGGAACGCCGCACCTCGGCCAATCTCAAGGAATGTATCCGGGCCGCGAAATCGCGCGTGGCCTTTATCAACACCGGCTTCCTTGACCGGACCGGAGACGAGATTCACACCTCGATGGAGGCAGGCCCGATGTTGCCCAAGGGCGACATCAAGAACACGCCTTGGATTGCGTCCTACGAGGATCGAAACGTCGATATCGGTCTGGCCTGCGGCCTGAAAGGCAAGGCGCAGATAGGCAAAGGCATGTGGGCGATGCCCGATCGCATGGGCGATATGCTGGAGGCAAAGATCGGCCATCCGCAATCCGGTGCAACTTGCGCGTGGGTTCCCTCGCCAACCGCTGCGACTTTGCATGCCACGCACTATCACAAGGTCGACGTTCTGGCCCGTCAGGATGAGCTGGCCGCCGGTGGCGCACGCGGTACGTTGGAGGATTTGCTGACCGTTCCGCTGCTGGGTGGCCGCAACCTCAGTGATGATGAGATCACCCGTGAGGTCGAGAATAACGCCCAGGGTATTCTCGGCTATGTCGTGCGTTGGGTCGATCAGGGCGTCGGATGCTCGAAAGTGCCGGACCTGAACGACATTGGCTTGATGGAAGACCGTGCGACCTGCCGGATTTCCAGCCAAGCGCTGGCCAACTGGTTGCACCACGGTGTTGTCAGCGAAGAACAGGTGATGGCGGCGATGCAGAAGATGGCTGCCGTTGTGGACCGTCAGAACGAAGGTGACGCAGCCTATCATCCGATGGCACCCGGTTTTGATGGCATTGCGTTCCAAGCGGCCTGCGATCTTGTGTTCAAGGGTCGTGTGCAACCGTCGGGCTATACCGAGCCGGTCCTGCATGCCCGCCGTTTGGAGTTGAAAGCCAGCTTGGGTTAAGTGGATAGGACGGGACCGAGGGGGCTGTCTGCCCCCTCGCGCTCCCCCGAGGATATTTTTAGCCAGATGAAGGGGATCAGGGATGGCAATTTCCTTGCGCAAGGCGCGCACCATCATTCGTAAAGCTCTGGAAGAGGGGCGCCGGTTGGAATTGAAACCGCTTTCGGTCGTTGTGCTGGATGCAGGCGGTCATGTCATTGCGTTCGAGCGCGAAGATGGCGCAGCCCCAGGTCGGTTTGGAATTGCGCAGGGCAAGGCCTATGGCTCGGTCATGCTGGGCATGGCCGGGACGGCGCAGATGCAGCGGGCCGAAGCGCAGGCTTATTTTATGGCTGCAGTGAACGGCGTCTACGGTGGACAGGTTGTTCCGGTGCCGGGTGGCGTGCTGTTGCGCGACAAGAAAGGGGCCGTGATTGGCGCCGTTGGCGTGACGGGCGACACCTCCGACAATGACGTGCTTGCGGCGATGGCAGGGATCGAAGCCGCGAACCTTATTGGCGAAAGCTGATTTCCTTGAAGATGGAGAGAGCCTGCGCTGGCTCTCTCGCCCAAATTGGACTTTTTGCATTGCACGTTTAGCGGGCAATGGGAGCCCGATTGTGACAATGCCCCCGTCGGATGCATAGATGTGCGGCATTGAACATGTACTTGCGCTGACACACAGGGCCTGTGCTATTGCGCGCTGTTGCCCCTGCCGATAGCTTTTCCACACGTTTAGGAAATAAATTGGGAAAGCAGAATGTCTCGACCCGTCGTCGGTATCATCGGCAACTCTTACTTGATGAATGACAACTACCCGACGCATGCCGGTGGCACGATGAACTCGGATGCCGTTGCGAATGTTTCAGGGTGTTTGCCGCTGCTGATCCCGGCTGATCCGCGTTACGTCTCGGTCGAGGAATTGCTGGACGCGTGCGACGGGTTTCTTCTGACGGGCGGTCGCCCCAATGTTCACCCCGAGGAATACGGTGAGCCGCCGACTGAAGCGCATGGCGATTTCGACCGGGCGCGCGATGCGATCACCTTGCCGCTGGTGCGCGCCTGTGTTGAGCGGGGCCAGCCGTTCTTTGGAATTTGCAGAGGTTTTCAAGAAGTTAACGTTGCGATGGGCGGGACGCTCTATCCCGAGATTCGCGACCTTCCGGGGCGGCAGAACCACCGGATGCCTCCTGATGGAACGCTAGAGGAGAAGTTCGCCCTGCGCCATGTCGTGACTCTGAACGAAGGCGGCGTGTTCCACCGGCTGTTCGGTGCGCGCGAAGTGATGACCAATACGCTGCACGGTCAGGGGATCAAGGCCGTAGGCCAGAATGTCGTGATCGACGGCCACGCACCAGATGGCACGCCCGAGGCGATTTATGTCAAAGATGCGCCGGGCTTTACCCTCTCGGTCCAATGGCACCCGGAATGGGATGCTGCAAATGACCCGGTCTCGCGCCCGTTGTTTGAGGCGTTTGGCGCGGCCGTCAAAGCCTGGTCTGCAGGATCAAGCACGCGGTTCCTGCAGCAAACAGCATAAGTTTTGGCACCGGTCCGGCCGGGAGGGGATGCCGGACCGGTGCGTCGCGATCAAATCAGTAGGTCGAACTGATTGATCAGCGGCAGGGTTCGCGCGCGTTCTCCGGTCAGATCAAACAGCGCATTACCTAAGGCCGGCATTGAGGGGGGTGTACCGGGCTCACCTGCGCCGCCCATATGGCGGTTGGTCTCGAGAACGCGCACTTCGACCTGCGGAGCCGTGTGCATGCGAAGTGCGTCATAGTCGGGGAAGTTGAACTGCTCGACTTCGCCCTCGGCAAAGGTGATCTCGCCGTAGCAAGCGGCACTCAGGCCGTACATCATCCCACCGAACATCTGCGCCTTGACGTTTTCAGGGTCCAACGCGAGACCCATGTCACAGGCGATCCACGCCTTGTTGATGCGGATGGTGCCGTCTTCGTCGACAACCTCGATCACCTGCGCGACCGGAGTGCCAAAGCTGTAGGTGAAGGCGACCCCCCGACCGACGCCAGCCGGGGTTTGGCCGGTCCAGCCTGACATCTCTTTCACGGCCTCAAGGCAACCTGCTGAAGGGGCGTGTTCGGTCTTAGTCAACTCCAGCCGGAATTCCAGCGGGTCACGGCCTGCGGCATGGGCCATCTCATCCATGAAGGTTTCGTGGAAAAAGCCGTTATGGCTGTTGCCGACCGAGCGCCAGAAGCCAACGGGCACGTCGAGCTTCGCGATATGGCCGCTCATCCGGTAGTTCGGAACCGCATAGGGTTGGTTGAAGAAGCCCTCGACCAGAACCTTGTCGGGGCCTGCACCGGGCATGCCGGTATAGCGTTCAACCGCTTGCTGCGTGCAGGATTGTGCGGCAACCGCGCCGTCGATCAGCACCGCTTTGCCATCCTTCACAGCGCCGCGCAACCGAGCGATCGCGCCAGGGCGGTAGTAGTCGTGACGCATGTCTTCTTCTCGGCTCCACGTCGTTTGGACCGGAGTGCCGGGCATCGCCATGGCGACCTTGGTGGCGATCTCGCCGAAATCCAGTTCCCCACGGCGACCAAACCCACCGCCCAGATAGGTGGTGTGGATCTGCACCGCATCCGTATCCAGACGAGCGGTATTGGCCACGCGGAATTGGATCAGAGTGGGGGCCTGATTGCCGCACCACAGTTCCAGCGCGTCGCCGGTGAAAAGCGCGGTGGCGTTCATCGGCTCCATCGTGGCGTGGGCCAGATAGGGCAGGCGGTATTCGGCGGTGATTTCGGTTGCGCCCTCGGGTGTGACGCTGACGTCGCCGTCGTCGCGCATGGTCGAGTTCGGTGCATCGTCAAACGCTTCGGCGATTTTGGCGAAGATGCCGTCGGTTTCCGGCGGGTAGGGGGCATCCCCCCAATCCACGTCGATCACCTCCACCGCTTGGTTGGCAAGCCATGTGTTGTTTGCGATGACCGCAACGCCAGTGCCCAGATCGACGATCTGTTCGACCCCCGGCATGTCTTTTGCGGCGCTGTCGTCATAGCCGTTCATCGCACCGCCCAGCTTGGGGTTCATGCGCACGGCTGCAAATTTCATACCGGGCAGCCGGACATCGACGCCGAATTCAGCGGTGCCTGTGGCTTTGCCAACCATGTCCAGACGCGGTTGGTTCTGGCCCAGATACCGCCATTCGGACGGGTCACGCAGAGGCACCTCGACCGGCTCAAGACCGGCCGCATCCATCGCGAGGTCGGTATAGGCGATCTTGTCGCCATTGGGCGCGATGACACGCCCCGAGGCCGTCTGTAGTTGCGACGGGTCAACCCCCAGACGGTTGGCAGCTGCCCGTTTCAGTGTCTCGCGGGCCGACGCGCCGGCCTGCCGCATCCGCTCGAACCCGTCCTTCATCGAGGTCGAGCCACCGGTGACCTGAAGGCTCAGCGCTTTGCCGAGGACACCCAGCGCCTCACCCAGATTGTGCTGGAAGTTCGAGATGTCGTACCCTTTGTTCGGCAGCCCTTCGCCCACTAGCGCGGAGTTGTAATACGCCGCCGCAGCAGGGCCATGCAGCACGTTGATCTGGTCAAGATCGACATCCAGTTCTTCCGCGATCAAAGCAGCCCAGGTCGTCTTTACGCCCTGTCCCATTTCGGCACGCGGGGCGAACAGGGTGACGCCATTCTGGTCGATCAGAATGAATGGGTTCAGCGCGGCCTCACCCTCGCCAGGTTTCAGCGGGTTCGGGGCGGGGCGGGTGACGTAATAACCGCCAAAAGCCACACCGCCGACGATGGCGGCCGATCCGATCAGAAAGGTGCGGCGCAGAATTTTTCCAACTTTGCCCATGCCTTAAGCCTCCTGCAACTTGCCAGCGGCGTCTTGGATTGCAGCGCGGATGCGGGGGTAGGTGCCACAGCGGCACAGATTGCCCTGCATCGCGTCATCTATGTCCGCGTCCGTTGGGATGGAGTTTTCAGCGAGCAAAGCCGCCGCCTGCATGATCTGACCAGACTGGCAGTAGCCGCATTGCGCCACCTGATGATCCACCCAAGCCTGCTGGATCACGGCCATCGCCTCGGGCGAGCCGATGCCTTCGATTGTAGTTACATCGCCCCAGACATCGGACAGCGACACCTGGCACGAACGCACCGCCTCTCCGTCGATATGCACTGTGCAGGCGCCGCAGGCGGCCACGCCGCAGCCGAATTTGGTTCCGGTCAGGCCGACCTCATCCCGCAGGACCCAAAGCAGGGGGACGTCGTCCGGCAGGTCAACCTGATGTTGCTTCCCGTTGATCTTCAGCGCGGTTGCCATGGCACACCTCTCGTAGCTGTGGCTATTGCTGACATAATTGCCGGAAAGTGTCAGGGTGTCAATTGACAAATAAAACGAAAACTGTCAGATCGGTTTCATGATTGAAACGCAAGACGATCCGCGGCAACAGGCCATTCTTGCGTCGGCGCTTGAGGCGTTCGCGGCCTATGGCTTTCGCAAAACCTCGATGGACGACATCGCCAAAGGGGCGGGCATGTCGCGCCCTGCTGTGTATCTGCATTACAAGAACAAAGAGGCGATCGTGCGCAGCCTTGTGCGTGCGCATTACGCCGAGAAAACCGCAACCGTATCGCAGGCCTTGTCCAGCGATGGCAGTGTGTCCCAGCGGTTGGCGCGTGCGATTGACGGGCAGATCAAGGGGGTTGCCGCGATGCTCACCTCTCCGCACGGGCGAGAGATGCTGGATACCAGCACGTCCACCGCCTCGGACATTCTGACCGAGGGCGAGGAGGAGATGATCGCGCTTTATGCCGATTGGTTGCGCCGCGAAGACAGCGCCGGACGCGTCCGCCTGCCCAACGGCCCGGACGAGACGGCGAAGACCATCACCGCGACCCTGATGGGCGTCAAGATGACCGCAACCAGCGCTGATGAGTTCGAGAAACGCATCGCGCAATTGGCTGAATTGCTGGGTGCCGGGCTTGAGGTCAGGTAACCCGCTGGCGGATTTTGTATTCCGGCTGGTCCCACAGGCTATTGGTTATGATGTCCGCCAAAATCTCTGCGGCCTCTTCCACGTCGTTCTCATCAACATAGAGAGGCGTGAAGCCAAAGCGCATGATGTCCGGTGCGCGGAAATCTCCGATCACGCCGCGGGCAATCAGCGCCTGCATGGCGGCGTAGCCTTCGGCAAAGTGGAATGAGACCTGACTGCCGCGCAGCGCCGGATCGCGTGGGCTGGCGAGGGTCAGGCCGGGGCAGGTGGCCTCGACCTTTGCAATGAACAACTCGGTCAGTTCGATGGACTTCGCCCGGACATCGGCCATCTCGGCCATGTCCCAGACATCCATCGCCGCAGACAGCGCGGCCATTTGCAGGACCGGAGGGGTGCCGACCCGCATCCTCTCAATCCCCGAACCGGGGCGATAGTCGAGATCGAAGGCAAAGGGGGCTTCGTGCCCCAACCATCCTGAAAGCGCCGGGCGCACACGGTCGGACAGGCGTGGAGCGACGTAGATGAACGCAGGCGCGCCGGGGCCGCCATTGAGGTATTTGTAGGTACAACCGACCGCAAAATCGGCGTTGCACCCGGCCAGATCGACCGGAATTGCGCCTGCGGAATGGGCCAGATCCCAGACCGTTACCACACCGTTGGAATGGGCCAACTCGGTCAGAGCTTTCATGTCGTGCATACGACCGGTGCGATAGTCGACCTCGGTCAGCATCAGAACGGCGATGTCTTCGGTGATGTTTTCGGCGACCTCTTCCGGGGCGACGACCCGCAATTCGTATTCCGCGCCTAGCGAGCGCAGCAACCCGTCAGCCATATACAAATCGGATGGGAAATTGCCGTTGTCCGACAGCACAACCTTGCGGTTCGGGTTCAACTCCAAGGCCGATGCCACGGCCTGATAAACCTTGATCGACAGAGTGTCGCCGACCACAACGCTGCCTGCCTCGGCCCCGATCAGACGTCCGATCCGATCCCCCAAGCCCGTGGGCAATCCCATCCATCCGGCCTTGTTCCAACCGGTAATCAGCATCTGCCCCCATTCCTGCGTCGCCGTCTGGTGCAGACGCGCATCAACCGCCTTTGGCAACGGACCCAGAGAGTTGCCGTCAAGATAGAGAATGCCTTCGGGCAGTTCGAACATGGCTTTGGTTGCTTTGAAGTCGGTCATTCCGGCTGGGCCCTGTTGATTATTTTGGTTACATCCGTTGGCTATCGGATGCACTAAGCGCTGTCCACCGATGCATATCTTCGAAATAAATCGCCGCGACCTTTTGATGTTTTGATCTTAAGGTCGGAAAGCGGTAGACAAACTGTCGAAAACGACACTTTCTTTGAGAGATATCGACAGGTAATCAGCGCGAATGCAGAAAATCGACATCCCTCCGATCTGGTTGCTGGGGGCGGCTTGCCTCGTGTGGTTTCAAGCGCAACACCTGTCCTTTGGGCTGTCCCTTCAAGGGTGGTTGACTGATCTTGCCAGCGGCGTGCTCATCGGGGGCGGTATTGTTCTGGTGGTTCTGGCAGTTGTCGAATTCCGCCGCCATCAGACGACGGTAATGCCACACCAGACCCCATCCAGCATGGTGCAAAGCGGAATTTTCAAACGCAGCCGGAACCCAATCTATCTGGGAGACGTCCTTATCCTGACCGGTTTGATCCTGCGTTTCGATGCGGTGCTGTCGCTGGTTCTGGTGCCGATTTTCGTCTGGATTCTGGAGCGCCGCTTTATCGAGCCGGAAGAGGATCGCTTGCGACGCAAATTTCGCGCTGACTTCGCCCGTTATGCGCAAAAGACGCGACGCTGGATTTGAAGGTGTGCTGCCAATGACACAACGTAACGAATGCTGCAGTTGCGAAATAATCTTTCGCAATGTAGGTGGGGATTGAACGAAAGATGCAAAGAACTCGCGCGAACATATCGAAAGTAAAGGAGGCTCTCCGTTGAAGATAGGAACGCCAAAAGAAGTTTTTGACGGTGAGAACCGGGTGGCGATGACGCCGGACTCGGCGCGCCAACTGCAAAAACTGGGCTATGACTGCCTGATCGAAAAGGGTGCCGGTGCTGCGGCGGGCTTTTCTGATGCGGCTTACGAAGAGGCCGGTGTCGAGGTTATGAAAACCGCGGCGTCGCTTTGGAAAGCTGCGGATATCGTCGCCAAGGTGCGCCAGCCGAATGAGACCGAGCTGAAGCGTCTGACCAAAGGCAAGACGCTGATCTCATTCTTCAACCCGGCGGGGAACGAAGAGGGGATGAAGGTAGCCAAGTCCAAAGGCGCGAATGTAATTGCGATGGAGATGGTTCCGCGTATTTCCCGTGCGCAGAAAATGGACGCGCTGTCCTCGATGGCTAACATCGCCGGTTATCGTGCGGTAATTGAGGCGGGCAACAATTTTGGCCGTTTCTTCACCGGTCAGGTGACCGCGGCCGGAAAGGTACCGCCTGCGAAGGTGCTTATCGTGGGTGCTGGTGTTGCCGGTCTGGCGGCGATTGGTACGTCCACATCGCTGGGTGCGATCACTTATGCGTTCGACGTGCGCCCCGAAGTGGCCGAGCAGGTTGAGTCGATGGGTGCCGAGTTCGTCTATCTGGACTTTGAAGAGCAGCAGCAGGATGGCGCGGCCACCGGCGGCTATGCGTCGGTCCAGTCCGAAGAGTTCCGCAATGCGCAGCTGGCCAAGTTCCGTGAGCTGGCGCCCGAGATGGACATCGTGATCACCACCGCGCTGATCCCGAACCGCGAAGCTCCTGAGCTTTGGACCAAGGATATGGTCGAGGCGATGAAGCCGGGCTCGGTCATTGTGGACCTTGCGGCGGAAAAAGGCGGCAACTGCAAGCTGACCGTCGCGGATGAGAAGATCGTGACCGACAATGGCGTGACCATCATCGGTTATACCGACTTCCCCAGCCGAATGGCGGCGCAGGCATCGTCTCTCTACGCGACCAACATCCGTCACATGATGTCTGACCTGACGCCCGACAAGGACGGTCAGATCAATCACGACATGGAAGATGACGTGATCCGCGGTGCAACCGTGACCCATGAGGGCGAGATCACCTTCCCGCCGCCTCCGCCCAAGGTACAGGCGATTGCGGCGCAGAAGAAACCCGAGGTCAAGGAACTGACCCCGGAAGAAAAAAAGGCGCAGGAAATCGCAGCCTTCAAGGCGCAGACCAAGCAGCAGTTCACCTTGCTGGGTGTTGGTGGTGCGTTGATGCTGCTGGTGGGGCTGATCGCTCCGGCCAGCTTCATGCAGCACTTCATCGTATTTGTGTTGGCGATCTTTGTGGGCTTCCAGGTGATCTGGGGCGTCGCGCACAGCTTGCACACACCGCTTATGGCGATCACCAACGCGATCTCGTCGATCATTATCGTCGGGGCTTTGATGCAGATCGGGTCCGGGTCGTTCCTGGTTATTCTGCTGGCGGCGCTGTCCGTGTTCATGGCCGGGATCAATATCTTCGGCGGCTTCCTCGTCACCCGGCGCATGCTCGCCATGTTCCAGAAATCCTAAGGAGGTCGGGCATATGATTGGCTTCACTTCTGCCGCTTATGTTGTTGCGGCTGTCCTTTTCATCCTGTCGCTCGGCGGGTTGTCGAACCAGGAAAGCGCCAAACGTGCAGTCTGGTACGGTATCGTCGGTATGGCGCTGGCGGTCTTTGCCACGCTGGTCGGCCCGGGTTCGGGCCTGTGGCTGCTGTCCATTCTGCTGATCATCGGGGGTGGTCTGATCGGTCAATACGTGGCGCAGCGCGTCCAGATGACCGAGATGCCGCAGCTGGTGGCCGCAATGCACTCGCTGGTTGGTCTGGCGGCTGTGTTCGTCGGCTTCAACGCGCATTTCGAGATCGGAAACGTGGCTCAGGTCATGGCGATCAAAGATAGCGCGGGTCAGGCGGACCTGTCCGACCTTGGTGCATTCGCAAAGCTGATCGCCAAGAAGACCCCTGCGGAACTGGCGATCCTGCATGTTGAGCTGTTCCTGGGCATCTTCATCGGTGCGATCACCTTTACTGGCTCGGTCGTGGCCTATGGCAAACTGGCGGGCAAAGTGACGAGCGCCGCGACCAAACTGCCCGGTGGTCACATGCTGAACGCGGCGGCTGCGGGTCTCTCGCTGATCTGTCTGATCTGGTACACCAGCTCGGGCGGTCTGTTCCCGTTGATCCTGATGACGCTGGCGGCGCTGTTCATTGGTTATCACCTGATCATGGGCATCGGCGGTGCCGACATGCCGGTGGTTGTGTCGATGCTGAACTCGTATTCGGGTTGGGCGGCTGCGGCGATTGGCTTCAGCCTTGGCAACGACCTGCTGATTGTGGTCGGCGCTCTGGTCGGATCGTCGGGTGCGATCCTGTCTTATATCATGTGCAAGGCGATGAACCGTCACTTTGTCAGTGTGATCCTAGGCGGCTTCGGTGGCCCGCAGGGCGAGCAGATGGCTGTCGAAGGCGAACAGATCGCGATTGAGGCGGACGGCGTGGCCGCCGCGCTGAACGATGCGGACAGCATTGTCATCATCCCGGGTTACGGCATGGCTGTTGCTCAGGCACAGCAGTCGGTGTCCGAGTTGGTCCGCAAGCTGCGCGCCAAGGGCAAAGAGGTGCGCTTTGCGATCCACCCCGTTGCCGGACGTCTGCCGGGCCACATGAATGTTCTGCTGGCCGAGGCGAAAGTGCCATATGACATCGTGCTGGAGATGGATGAGATCAACGACGATTTCGCGGACACCGATGTGGCCATCGTCATCGGCTCGAACGACATCGTGAACCCTGCGGCGCAGGAAGATCCCAACAGTCCCATCGCCGGTATGCCGGTTCTGGAGTGCTGGAAGGCCAAGCAGGTCTTTGTCTCAAAACGCGGTCAGGGCACTGGCTATTCGGGCATCGAGAACCCGCTGTTCTTCAAAGAGAACACGCGCATGTTCTATGGCGATGCCAAGCAGTCGCTGGACAAGCTGTTGCCGATGATCGAGTGATCAAAACGCACAATTCAATTGCAAAGGGCGCCTGCGGGCGCCCTTTTCTTTCCTACTTTGAAGAGGGCTTGGCCTTCTCGCCTCCAGAGTATTGCAGCCAGATGTAGCAGGCGTGATGTGTTACTTTACGTCTGACGGGCACTATGTGGGAGCAAGGTCATGGAGAAAGTAAACGGAATCGGCGGGGTCTTTTTTCGCGCCAAGAACCCCAAGGCCCTGAGTGAATGGTATGAAAGACACCTGGGGGTAAATCACTACGATCCGGTCCCTTGGAAGCAGGCTGAGGGCTATACCGTTTTCGCACCCTTCGCGCAGGATACCGCGTATTTTGGCCGAAGCGAGCAGCAGTGGATGGTCAATTTCAGGGTTGATGATCTGGCCGCTTTGACACTTCAGTTGCAGGACGCAGGGATAACCGTCGAAACCAATCCGGATTGGGACAGCGAGGTAGGCAAATTCGCCCGTATTCACGATCCCGAGGGCAATCCCATCGAGCTATGGCAACCAAATCAATGAATTGGCTGGAATGTATACCGTCGCATTCTTGTAAGTATCTGAAATAAAATGGGAATTGATGTATTTTGGGTGTGCCGTATAGTGTGTCGGATGAATCGGAGCCCCGCATGACGCCAATCGATGACCACCCTTTACGCTATCGGCTTGCCAATGAACTGCACGCCCGACCTTTTCCGGTGGCGCAGGTTCCATGCACGGTTGCCTTTCTGGCGATCAAGAAGCCCGGCACGTCGCAAGGTGGGGACCGGCAGGACGACATTGCGCATTTGATCAATCTGCTGGATCGCCACGGCGCGCCGCACCCTCAGCCCGACGCGACCCACTATGCGGGGCAGATCGGACGCCATTGGCTCAAGTGGGAGCAACACACTGAGTTCGTAACCTTTACTGCGATCTCTCAGAACGTGAGTGAGCGGGCGTTCAACCCCGCCGATTTCGAAGTCTTCCCGCCGGATTGGATGATGGCCAGTCCCGGCCAAAGGATCACGTCGGCGTTGCTGCGGGTCGTTCCGCGTCCAGAGGATGATGTCGTCCGGAACCTGCTACCGGATTGGTTCGAACCCGAAAGCCTTGCTGTGTCCCGCGTTTTGGACGATGCCGCGATCTGCGCCAGCGATTTTCGTATCGACCCGGCAGGGCATATGCGGTTCGCGCTGTTCGTTTCGGATGGAACCGGAGAGCGCCGGGTTGGACGGATCATCCAGCGTCTATGCGAGATCGAGACCTACAAGGCCATGTCCATGCTGGGGTTTGCACGGGTCAAATCGCTGACCCCGCGCATCGGCGAATTGGATCAGAAGCTGACCGCGCTGATGGGCGAGATGACCGATGGCGGCAAACATCCCGATGATATGCTACCGCAACTGCTGAAAACCTCGACCGAGTTGGAGACGATCTCGGCACGCTGTTCCTTTCGGTTTGGGGCCACGGGCGCCTATGAGGCCATCGTTAACCAGCGCGTCAAAGTCTTGCGGGAAGAGCGGTTCATGGGGGGGCAGAGCTTTGCCGATTTCATGATGCGCCGCTATGACCCTGCGATGCGGACTGTTAAGTCGACTGAATTGCGCCTACAGGCCCTGTCAGACCGGGCCATCCGCGCCGGAGATCTGCTGCGAACACGTGTGGACGTGGAACGCAGCGCGCAGAATCAGGCCTTGCTGGAGAGCATGGACCGCCGCGCCGATCAGGCCCTGCGCCTGCAGCACACTGTCGAGGGGCTGTCGGTGGTTGCCATCAGCTACTATGCCGTCTCGCTGGTTAGCTATCTGCTGTATCCTCTGACGTCGACGGGGATCAGTAAGGGAATGTTGACGGCTTTGGTCACGGTTCCGGTCATTCTGGCCGTTTGGGTGGGCGTCCGCAGAATTCGGCGTCGGCTGGAGTGAGCGGCGCTTGCCTCTGTTTGGTAGCTTTGTACTAGTAGCCGGCGAAGCGCATCAAACAAGCGGAGCTTTAGTATGATCAGTGTCGCTGCTGCATGGCGCGCCGTCACCGCGATGTTCGCGCTGAACGGTGCCCTGTTCGGTATCTGGGCCTCCCGCATTCCGGCGGTGCGCGATCACCTGACCCTCAGCCATGAAGAGCTTGGCTATGGCCTGCTATTCATGGCAGCGGGTGCTGTCTGTTCCTTTCCGGTGACCGGGCGATTGACCGACCGGTTCGGGGCCGTGTCGATCACGCGGATCATCGCGGTTCTGTACACCTTTTCGCTGGTTTTGCTGGCGCTGGCCGACAGCTTCACCCTGCTTGCGGCCTTCCTGTTTCTGTTCGGTGCCTTTCATGGCTCGATGGATGTGGCGATGAACGCATGGGCCGCCGAGGTCGAGCAGGCTTACGACAAACCGCTCATGTCCTCGTTTCATGCGATGTGGAGCCTGGGTGCCGGCCTCGGGGCGATAAGTGGATTTGCAGCGGTTCAGTGGGATGCGACCGTTCTGCAGCATTTCCTGGTTGCGGGAGGCGTTGTGGTGGCACTGGCCTTGGCGATGTCCTGGGTGCAGTGGACGTCCCGCCGCGCGGAGCAGTCTCAAGGCGCCGTGTTTGCATTCCCGTCCGGGGTGTTGATCCTCGTTGGCTTCACGGCGCTATGCGGTGCGTTAGGAGAAGGTGCCGTCGCAGATTGGAGCGCGCTATTCCTGCGCGACGTCACTGGGGCCGCCGAGAGCGTGGCAGCCTTGGGCTATGCGGTTTTTTCGGTCGCGATGGTGGTGTGTCGTTTGGCTGGCGGCTTCCTCATCGCGCGCGTCGGCCCGGTCGCAGCAGCGAGGGGCGGCGGTGTCTTTGCTGCGATAGGGGTGTTCTGCGTGGTGTCCGCTGGTGCTGCGCCATTGGCATTGGTCGGGTTCACGCTGATGGGGGTCGGTTATGCGGTGATCATGCCCTTGGCGTTCAGCCGCGCAGCCAACGATCCAAACACCCCACCGGGGCAGGCCATCGCCAGTGTCGCAACGCTCGGATATGGGGGGCTATTGATCGGACCGCCGCTGATTGGGTTTCTGGCCGAATTGCTGTCGCTACGGATGGCGTTTGGTGTCTTGCTGCCGCTGGCGGTGCTGATCGTGGTCTGTGCCGGCGCGCTAAAGCGCGCCGACTGAGGTTTATTACCGGCCGCGAATGCGCGGATCCAGCGCATCACGCAAGCCATCGCCCAGATAGTTCACGCTGAGAACAGTCAGCGAGATCGCTAGGCCGGGCCAGAACACACGCTCGGGGTATTGCTGCAAATAGTCGACACCATCAAACAGCAGGCGGCCCCAGGTCGGGAAGTCCGGCGGGAAGCCGAGCCCGAGGAAGGACAGCGCACTTTCGGTGATGATCGCCGTCGCAATCCCCAGCGTTGCCGACACCATGATCGGAGACAGTACGTTCGGCAGGATGTGCCGCGTGATGATCTGCCGGTTGCTGGTGCCGATGGAGCGTGCAGCCAGAACGAACTCACGCTCTTTGATGGCCAGCACGTCGCCGCGTACGATCCTCGCCGTGGGCATCCATGAGGTGATGCCAATGGCGCAGACAATCAGGATGAAAATCCCACGCTCCAGCCCGAATGCGGCGGACAGAGGCTCGCGGAACAGCAGCATCATGACCAGCAGCAGCGGTAGCAGGGGGAGTGCGAGGAACAGGTCGGTCAGTCGCATCAACGGCCCGTCGAGGCGTTTGAAGAAGCCTGCGATCACACCAATGAACGATCCCAGAAACAGCGCCAGCAACATAGCGGTGATGCCAACCGAGACCGAGGTCTGACCACCCGACATCATCCGCGCCAGAATATCCCGGCCCAGCTGATCGGTGCCGAACGGATGCGCCCAGCTGGGGCCCTGATTGCGCGACCGGATGTCGATCTGGGTTGGATCGATGCTCCAGAGGTAGGGCCCCAGATACACACCGGCGACGATGAAGATGAACAGGATCGCTCCGATCATCGCGCCTTTGTGCGTTTTGAACTGATCCCACACATCGCGCCACTGGCTGCGGGGCGGGGTGGCCAGGTCGTCCATCACGCCTGCAGTTGGCAGCGCGGTTGAGGCGGGGGCCAGTCCTTCGTCGGGGACCAGCGTGTCTGATTTGTCTGTATCAGTCATAGCGAATCCTCGGGTCCAGAATGCCGTACAGAACGTCAGCGATCAGGTTGAACAGAACGATCAACACGGCAAAGATGAAGGTCAGCGTCTGCACCATCGGCAGGTCGTTGGCTTGAATCGCGCCGATCAGCAACTGGCCGATACCGTTCACCTTGAAAACCTGCTCGGTGATGATTGCGCCGCCGAAGATGGCCGGAATACCCAGCGCAATAACGGTAACCACCGGGATCATCGAGTTGCGTAGGACATGGACCATCACAACCGTGTATTCGCTCAGCCCTTTGGCGCGGGCGGTACGAACGTAATCTTGGTTGAGGTTGTCCAGCATTGAAGCGCGCATGAAGCGGCTCAACTGCGCCGTGATCTGCAGCGCCAGCACCATGACCGGCATGATCATCTGTTTCAGCTGTACGACGAAGCTATCCCAGCTATTCACCACGTGAGTCGTGTCATAGATCGATGGGAACCAGCCCAGCTGGACCGAGAAGATCACGATCACCAGCACGCCCGAGAAGAAGGGCGGGACTGAGAAGCCGACCATCGACACGAAGGTACCCATCTGGTCGAACCAGGAATACTGGCGGTATGCGGAATAGATGCCGATGGGCAGCGCGATCAGGATGGCGACCACATAGGCGGTGCCAACCACCCACAGGGTCTGCGGGATACGCTGAACGACGATGTCCATAACGGGCGAGCGGGTCTGCCACGAAATCACACGCAGGTCACCTTCGGAGAAAGTGGTGCCAAACATATGGTCGATCAGAACCTGCGGCTCGATCCAGAAGAACTGCACGATCCATTTCCAGAACCGGATATGCATCGGCTGGCCAAGGCCAAGCGCCTCGCGCATCTTCTCTTTGACTTCGGGGGGGACGGTGAGGGGAACCTGTGCCATCGGGTCGCCTGGGGCAAGCTCGAGCAGCAGGAAGATGACGAGGCTGATGAACAGCAGCGTGGGTACGGCCAGCACCAGTCGTCTGATGGTAAAGTTGAGCATTCAAAGGCGCCTTTGTTGATGCGTCTTTTTGTTGGAGTGGTCTGCAAATGACCGCGCCCCGATAAAGATCGGGGCGCGATATTGCAAGACTAACGCTTAGGAACCGGTTTTGCGGTACCAGTCCGCAATGTTCCACAGCTCGCTGTCCCAAACGTTCAGGACAACACCACCCAGGGTGTTTGCATGCGCCGACAGACGGCCACGGTGCACCAGCGGGATCATGCCGCCATTTTGAACCATGATGTCGTTCAGCTGCTTGGCGATCTCCGCACGAGCCTCCAGACCTGCAGTTTCCGCCAGTTTGGCGTGCAAGGCGTCAAACTCTTCGTTGCAGAAGCGGCTGATGTTCTCACCCTGCCACTGCGACTCAGGCTTCGGTGCCTTGTCGCACAGACCGTTGCCCAGATAGGACTGCGGGTCGGTGCCGTTGAAGGTGTTGGCGTACATCTCAACGTCTGCATAGAACTTCTGGAAGGTGTCAGGCGAACCCGGGTCACCACCGAAGAAGACCGATGCGTTGATATTGCGCAGTTCGGATTCGATGCCGATCTGGCTCCACCATTCCTTGATCAGCGCCTGGAAGTCCTGACGCACAGCGTTGGTCGAGGTCTGGTAGACGATTTTCAGCGGCACACCGTCTTTTTCACGAATGCCGTCGCCATCGGTATCAACGATGCCTGCGTCGTCGAGCAGTTTCTTGGCACCTTCGATATCCTGCGTGTCACAGCTCATCGAAGTCGAGTTGAACGCAGCCGGGGCCGGAACCCAGTTACAGGTCACTTTGCCAGCCTGACCGTAGCCGATCTCAACCAGCAGCGGGCGGTCGATGGCCATGGACATGGCTTTGTAAACGGCGGGATCCTGCAGGAATGGGTGCGGATGCGCCGCCGTCGAGCGCTCACCTTCCGGCAGGTCGGGCGACGGGTTGGTCTGGTTCAGCATGATACGCTCGACCAGCGGGCCAAAGCCTGCGACCGGAGTACCTTTGCCACCTTCCTGCATCTGCGCGATGACTTCAGGGGCCAACTGCAGGTTCCAGGCATAGTCAAACTCGCCGGTTTCCATAACCGCACGGCCAGCAGCAGTTGCGTCGCCGCCACCTTTGAAGGTTACGCTGGCAAATGCCGGCTTGGCCGGGTCACGATAGTTTTCGTTGGCGGCAAATGTGATCACGTCGTTCGGCTTGAACTCGGTGACGACAAACGGGCCGGTGCCGATCGGGTTGAAGTTCTGGTCGGTGCATTCAGGGGCTTTTGCGCCCATGCAGTCAGCGAACTGAGCGGCCTGAATGATCGGGCTTTCACCACCCACAAACGGTCCGTAGGGGAAGGGGGTCGGAGCGTCGAACGTTACCTTAACGGTTAGGTCATCGACAGCTTCGACATCGGTGACGCCTTCAAACTTGGTCACCTGTGCACAACCGCCTTCGGGGTCCATGCAGTAGTTTGCGGTAAACACCACGTCGGCCGAGGTGAACGGTGTACCGTCCGACCATGTCAGGCCCGGCGCAATCTTCCAGGTAATGGTGGTCAGGTCTTCGCTGACGCCGCCATTTTCAACGGTCGGGATTTCAGCGGCCAGATACGGCACCATGTTCCCGTCTTGGTCGTAGCGTGCAAGTGGTTCGATAACCAGCGAGGCTGCCTCAACATCTTTTGTGCCACCCGACAGAAACGGGTTCATAATTGACGGAGCCTGCCAATAAATGATGCTGACATTGCCGTCCGATCCGCGCTCAGCAAAGGCCGCAGGGGCCATCGCCGTGCTTGCAATCGCACCAAGCAAAAGGGTTTTGATCTTCATAAGTCACTCCCGAATTGGACACTTGCGTGTCTCGATTATCTCCGCAATGCCTGCGGATTTGGCGTTGCCGACTTGTGGCTAAGACTTTGATAAAAATATCAATTGCATTTCGCGCAACGCGATTTTTGCCTTCGCTGATTGTCGGTTACGCCGGTATCGAAACAGAACTTGGGAAAATTGCAAGCCTTGCCGTCACGAAATCGTGCATTGCGTTTGACTTTTCCTGGCTCACCGCCTTAGCGTTCGGCATCCATAAAAACAAAACGACCCAAAAGGGAGCGCGCGCGTGCTGGATCAACCAATTGCCCAGATCAAAAAACTGAGGGTGGAGTTTCAGACGAAAGACGGCCCGGTCGTGGGCGTTGAGGATGTCTCGTTCGAGGTAAACCCGGGCGAAACGGTTTGTATTGTTGGCGAATCGGGCTCGGGCAAATCGGTTTCGTCGCTGTCTCTGATGCGTCTTGTCGAGTTCGGCGGAGGCGAAATCGCCGGTGGCGAGCTGCTGTTTGATCGCCGCGACGGGGCCGAGATTGACCTGGCCGATGCCGATCAGGATCTGATGAAACAGATTCGCGGCAATGAGATCGGGATGATCTTTCAGGAGCCAATGACCGCCCTGAACCCGGTTTTCACCGTTGGTCGGCAACTGACCGAAGGGCTGCGCATTCACAAGGACATGTCCAAGACGCAGGCCGAAGAGCGCGCTTTGGAGCTGCTGCGGCAGGTGCGAATCCCCGAACCCGAGCGCCGTCTCAAGCAATACCCGCACGAGTTGTCAGGGGGGATGCGACAGCGCGTGGTGATCGCCATGGCTATGGCGTGCGAGCCGCGTCTGTTGATCGCGGACGAGCCGACGACAGCATTGGATGTGACCATTCAGGCTGAGATTCTGGCCCTGATGGACCGTTTGAAACGCGAAACGGGTACTGCGGTGATGTTCATCACCCATGACATGGCTGTGGTGGCACAGATGGCCGACCGCGTTGTGGTCATGTTCCGCGGCAATAAGGTCGAAGAAGGCCCGGTCACTGAAATTTTCGAGAACCCGCAGCATGATTACACCAAGGCGCTGCTGGCCGCGGTGCCGAAACTGGGTGAGATGCAGGGAAAGGCCGCGCCGGAACCGATGAAGCTATTGGGTGTTGAAGGGCAAAATATCGCTCCGATTCCCGGCACGGAAGAAACACTACTGACGGTCAAGAACCTGACCACGCGCTTCCCGGTCAAAGGCGGCTTGCTGCGCCGGACGATCTCGAATGTTCATGCTGTTGAGGATGTCTCGTTCACGCTGAACAAAGGGCAGACGCTCAGCCTCGTGGGCGAATCGGGGTGCGGCAAGTCCTCGGCCGGGCGCTCGATCCTTAGATTGGTCGAGCCGATGGCGGGTGAGGTCAATCTGGACGGCGTCGATATCATGAAGCTGGACCAATCCGGTCTGCGCAAAGCGCGGCTGGATATGCAGATGATCTTTCAGGACCCGTTCGCTTCGCTAAATCCGCAGATGCAGTTGATCGACCAAGTGGCCGAACCGATGCGCAACTATGGCGTGGCCTCGGGGTCGGAACTGCAAGATCGCGTTGCGCAGCTGTTCGACAAGGTGCAACTGCCGCGCAGCTTCATGCGCCGTTTCCCACATGAGATGTCCGGCGGTCAGCGCCAGCGTATCGCAATCGCCCGCGCCTTGGCCTTGAACCCGAAACTGATCATCGCGGATGAGGCCGTCTCGGCGCTGGACGTGTCGGTGCAGGCGCAGGTTCTGAACCTAATGATGGAGCTGCAATCCGAACTGAGCCTGTCTTACCTGTTCATCAGTCACGATATGGCCGTTGTGGAGCGGGTCAGCCACCATGTGGGCGTGATGTATCTGGGCCGGATTGTCGAACTTGGACCGCGCGCGCGGGTGTTCGAGAACCCGCAGCACCCGTATACGCAGGCGCTGATGAAGGCCGTTCCAATCGCGGACCCGAACAAGCGGAAATCGGAAAAAGATTTGAATTTCAAGCCGATACCGTCGCCCATTCATCCAATTGGATACGCGCCAGAACCGTCTAACTACAAAGAGGTTGAGCCGGGCCATTTCATCCTGACTACGGATAGCGGGTACTAACACATATGCCACAGCGTCTGACGCCGCTTGAGATCATGACCAAGTTGATCTCATTCCCGACTGTAAGCCGTGACACAAACTTGCCGTTGGTGGACTGGGTCGAAGGTTACCTGAACGAACACGGTATCGAGGCCCATCGCTGGCCGGACCCGGATCAGCCGCACAAGGCGGCGATCTTTGCTCATGTCGGCCCGTGGGAAGAGGGGGGCGTTGTCCTCTCGGGTCACACCGATGTCGTTCCGGTTGACGGTCAGCCTTGGGACACGGATCCGTTCAATGTCACTGAGAAGGACGGCAAGTATTACGGACGCGGCACCTGCGACATGAAGGGTTTTGACGCGCTCGCGATCTGGGCACTGGTCGAGGCGCGCGATGCAGGCCTCAAGCGCCCCTTGCAACTGGCGCTGAGCTTCGATGAAGAGGTTGGATGCACGGGCGCTCCGCCAATGATCGAGGCGATGAACAAAGTGCTGCCAAAAGGCTCGGCCGTAATCGTGGGCGAGCCTTCGACAATGCAGGCCGTCACCGGCCACAAGGGCGGTTTCGGCTATGACACGCATATGGTCGGGTTCGAGGTTCATAGCTCGATCATGCACACAGGCGTGAATGCCATCATGGAGGCCGCGCCGCTGATCAATTGGGCGAATGAACAGAACACCCGCAATCAGGCGGCCACGCCCAGCGGAACCGCTGCGGTGTTCGATCCGCCTTGGACTACTGTCCATGTAGGCATGATCGAAGGCGGCACTGCGCATAACATCACGGCCAAGGATTGCCACTTCATGCTGGATTTCCGCACCGTTCCGGATGAAAGCAAAGCCGCATGGCGCGATGCCTATTTCGAACAGGTGCGCGCGGTCGAGGCGCGGATGCAGGCCGTCCACCCCGAAGCGCGGATCGAAATCTCCGAGAATTTCTCGATCCCCGGTTTGGTTCCCGAAAAGGATGGTGAGGCCGAAGCTCTGGTACGCGCCCTGACCGGCGACAATGCTAGCCACGTGGTCAGCTATGGCACCGAGGCGGGGCAGTTTCAGGAAGCAGGTTATTCCGCAGTCATTTGCGGCCCCGGTAACATTGCGCAGGCACATCAACCGAACGAGTTCATCTCGGTCGCGCAGTTCGAAGCGGGCCATGCATTCATGCAGCGGCTGGTCGAGAAACTGTCTACCTGATCCCGAGGAGGTCCAAAATGCCGGTGAAAAACAGACTTGCCGAAATGCAGGCAGAGATCACAAAGTGGCGCCGCCATCTGCATGCGCATCCTGAGCTGATGTATGACGTTCACGAGACCGCCGGTTTTGTTGTGGAGCGTTTGAAGGCCTTCGGTGTCGATGAAATCACCGAGGGTGTCGGCAAGACAGGCGTTGTGGCCGTAATCAAGGGCCGCTCGGATACCAAGGGTCGGGTGATTGGATTGCGGGCAGATATGGACGCCCTGCCGATCGAAGAGGCGACGGGGCTGGACTATGCCTCGACCGTTCCGGGTAAGATGCATGCTTGTGGGCATGACGGGCATACCTCGATGCTGCTTGGGGCTGCGCAGTATCTGGCCGAGACGCGGAATTTCGATGGCACCGCCGTGCTGATCTTTCAACCGGCCGAGGAGGGCGGCGCCGGAGGTCTCGCCATGTGTCAGGACGGGTTGATGGAGCGCTGGGGCATTCAGGAAGTCTACGGCATGCACAACATGCCCGGCCTGCCGGTTGGTGAATTTGCGATCCGGCCCGGAGCCCTGCTAGCCTCGTCGGATGAGTTCGAGATTACCGTCACCGGCAAGGGTGGCCACGCGGCAGCCCCGCATGAGGCCGTGGATACAACGCTTGTAGCCTCGCATATTGTTGTGTCCTTGCAATCCGTTGTGGCCCGCACCGTCGATCCGATCAAACGGGTTGTTCTGACCGTGGGTACGTTCGAGACGGACAGCGTGGCCTCAAACGTGATTGCGCATACGGTCCGTCTGAAAGGAACAGTTCGAACGCTTGACCCCGAGTACCGCGCGATCGCGGAACAGCGTGTTCGCCGGATTGCCGAAGATACGGCCTCGGCCTTTGACGCGTCCGCGAAGGTAGAATGGACGCCGGGCTATCCGGTGACGGTAAACTCAGAAGCCGAGACCAGCTATGCCGCGGAGGCCGCCGCAGCCGTGGCCGGAAAGGTGAACGATGGCACCGATCCGATCATGCCGTCGGAAGATTTCGCCTACATGCTTGAAGAACGGCCCGGAGCCTACATCTTTCTAGGGAACGGAGACACCGCCATGTGTCACCACCCGGAATACAATTTCGATGATGACGCCATACCTGCCGGCTGCAGCTGGTTCGCTGAGATGGTCGAACGCCGGATGCCGGCCGAATGATTTAGGAGAGACAAGATATGCCAGTCAAAAACCGCTTTGCGGAACTGCAGGACGAGATCACAACTTGGCGACGCGACCTGCACGAGAACCCCGAAATCCTGTTTGAAACCCACCGCACCAGCGCTCTGGTGGCCGAAAAGCTGAAAGAGTTCGGCTGCGATGAGGTCGTCACCGGTATTGGCCGCACAGGCGTTGTCGGTGTGATCAAGGGCAAGTCGGACAGCAAAGGCAAGGTGATCGGTCTGCGTGCGGACATGGACGCTCTGCCGATCCTTGAGGCGACGGGGCTGGACTATGCCTCGAAAACGCCGGGCGCGATGCACGCTTGCGGCCATGATGGTCATACCGCGATGCTGCTTGGGGCGGCAAAGTACCTGTCGGAAACCCGCAATTTCGACGGCACGGTCGTAGTGATCTTCCAGCCCGCCGAAGAAGGTGGCGGCGGCGGTCGCGAAATGTGTGAAGACGGCATGATGGACCGCTGGAATATTCAGGAGGTCTACGGGATGCACAACTGGCCGGGTAAACCGGTCGGGAGTTTCTCGATCCGTCCGGGGTCGTTCTTTGCGGCGACCGACCAGTTTGACATCACGTTTGAGGGGCGCGGCGGTCATGCCGCCAAACCGCAGGAGACGGTCGATACCACCGTGATGACGGCGCAGGCGGTGCTGGCGCTGCAAACGATAGCGTCCCGCAATGCGGACCCGGTTGATCAGGTGGTTGTGTCGGTTACCTCGTTCGAGACCTCGTCGAAGGCCTTCAACGTGATCCCGCAATCAGTTCAGATCAAAGGCACCGTGCGCACCATGAGCAAGGACATGCGTGATCTGGCCGAGAAGCGGATCAACGAGATCTGCAGCGGCGTAGCGGCGACCTTTGGCGGCACTGCTGACGTGACCTACATTCGAGGCTATCCGGTGATGGTGAACAGCGACGAGCAGACCGAGTTTGCGGCCGACGTCGCGCGATCGGTGTCGGGTGGTTGCGAAGAGGCCCCTCTGGTCATGGGCGGAGAGGATTTTGCCTTTATGTTGGAGGAACGTCCTGGGGCCTATATACTGGTGGGCAATGGCGACACGGCCATGGTCCATCACCCCGAGTACAATTTCAACGATGAGGCCATTCCAGCCGGGTGCAGCTGGTGGGCCGAGATTGTCGAACAGCGGATGCCTGCGGCCTGATGGAGAGGGTGGGGGCTCTGCCCCCACACCCCCGGGATGTTTTCAGCCAGATGAAGAAGGATCCTTCGGCTCTAGGCCGAGTGTGGTGCAGAGCGTTTCGATCACGTTTTGCAGCGCGTCTTTTTGGGTTGTGACGCAGGCGCGGGTGGAGTTGCGGGCTTGGGTCAGGGCCGCGTCGTTGGATAGCCAGGTGTTGACGGCTTTCTCCAGATCTTCGGCCGTTTCAACCTGAACGGCCCCGCCGGTTTCGATCAGGGGTGCGAAAGTTTCGGCAAAATTGAAGTAGCCCGGACCGGTTATGACGGCAGCACCGGCTTGCGCGGGTTCGAACGGGTTGTGGCCGCCGATCTCTTTCAGAGACCCGCCGAGAAAGACAATCGGGCAAAGCGCGTACCATGTGCCGGTTTCGCCGAGGGTATCGGCCACGTAGACCTGAGTCTCATGGGTGATCGGGTCGCTTTTGGTTCGGAAGACCGATGTGAGTTTGGCTTTGGTCAGGAGGGCCGCCACCTCCTCGCGCCGTTCGGGGTGTCGCGGTATAAGTAGCAACAGCAAGTCTGGGTAGTGCTTTAGCAATGCGGTATGGGCGGCCAGAACCGTTTCCTCTTCGCCTGCATGGGTCGAGCTGGCGATCCAGACGGGTCGACGGCCGATCTGGCCTTGTACATCCGCCAGTGTGGTGTGATCCACCGGCAGCGGGTCGGACATCGCCTTGAGGTTGGTGCCGGGTTGGACGCGCTGTGGGTCCGCTCCGATGGCGATCAGGTTCTTGGCCGTTTTGTCGTTCTGCGTCAGAAACAGCGCGAAGTGGTCCAGGATGAAGCGCGCCGTATCGGGGCGCTTTTGCCAACCTGCCACGGACTTGTCAGACAAACGCGCGTTCAGAAGGCACAAAGGTGCGCCGCGATTTGCCGTTTCAACGATCAGTCGGGGCCAGATCTCGCTTTCTACGAATATGGCGGCATCTGGGGCCCAACGGTCGAGAAACCGTCGCACAGGCCCGGCGCTGTCCAGGGGAGGAAACTGATGTCGGGTGCGAGGGGGCAGTCGCTTGGCAATCAGCGCGGCTGAGGTGGGCGTGCCGGAGGTGATCAGGAACTCGGTTTGCGGCAGGCGCTCGCCAAGCCGGTGGATCAGGCTGAGAACCGAAAGGCTTTCGCCGACGCTGGCGGCGTGAAACCAGATCAATTGTCCCGCGGGGCGGTCGAGGCTGGCATAGCCCAGTCGCTCCTGCTGGCGCTGGTTTGGGACCTCGGCCGTCTGCAGCTTTTTGCGCACGGTGCGCCAAGCCAAGGGCTGCGCGAGAGAGGTGACGCCGCAGTACAGCTTGTACAGCAGCGTCGGACGAACGTCAGAGCCGGGCATGTCAGCCGCCTGTGTGGCTCATGTGGCGGCTCATCTGGCCATCGACGGCCTGACGGGAATAGTCGAAGTCATGGCCTTTGGGCTTGAGGTTGATCGCGGCGCGGATCGCCTCTTCCAGCGGTTTTTCCGTGTCCGGATGATCGCGCAGCGGCGCGCGCAGGTCGGCCATGTCCTCCTGACCGAGGCACATGTAAAGCTCACCGGTGCAAGTCAGGCGCACGCGGTTGCAGCTTTCGCAGAAATTATGGGACAGCGGGGTGATAAAGCCGATCTTCTGGCCCGTTTCCTCAAGCCTTACATAGCGCGCGGGTCCGCCAGAGCGTTCGGCCAGATCGGTCACGCTGTAGTGGTTTTCGTATTCCTTGCGCACATCCTTAAGCGACCAGTACTGGTCCAACCGGTCCTCATTGCCGATATCGCCCATTGGCATGACCTCGATCCAGGTCAGGTCCATGTCGCGCTCGGCGCACCATTCTGTGATCTGGGGTAATTCGGGTTCGTTGAAGCCCTTCAGAGCCACAGCGTTGATCTTGACCCGCAGGCCCGCCTTTTGTGCCGCATCAATCCCGTTCAGAACCTGTTTCAGACGTCCCCATCGCGTAACGGCTGCGAATTTATCCTCATCCAGCGTGTCCAGCGAGATATTCACCCGTCGCACACCCGCCGCGTAGAGGTCATCGGCAAATCGCGCAAGCTGCGAGCCATTGGTTGTAAGCGTCAGTTCTTTCAGCGCGCCGCTTTCCAGATGACGGGTCATCGAGTTGAAGAACGTCATGATATTGCGACGCACGAGCGGCTCACCACCGGTGATGCGCAGTTTCTCAACGCCCATATTCACGAAGGTGGAACACATGCGGTCTAGCTCTTCCAGCGTCAGCAGCTCTTTCTTGGGCAGAAAGGTCATGTTCTCGGACATGCAATAGACGCAGCGAAAGTCGCAGCGGTCGGTTACCGAGACGCGAAGATACGTGATGGCACGGGCGAAAGGATCAATCAGCGGAGCAGTCATGCGGTATAGGTAAAGCTGGAACAGGCCCACGACAAGGGTGAACTGTGCTTTGGTCTGGTGCAGCTGCCTGAGGGGTAGTAGGTTCGGGGTATGAGAGAACTGCTTGTGATATCCTGCGTTTTGCTGGTCGGGTGCGATACCGTACGTTCGACAACGGATCGTTTGTTGGGGCGCGATGAAGTGGCCGAGGCAGCGCCTGCTGCTGTAGAGACCGCACCTGCGGAGGCGGAAAGCTCAGCCTATATCCAGCCTGCAACTGCGACGGCGAATTGGACCGGCGCCAAGACCACCATTGCCGGGTTGGGCGATCCGTCGACTCCGGGCCGCTGGATGCAGACACCCTTGGTCGATTCCGAGGTGACCGCGCGGGTGGTTGTGCCGAAAACCGGGGCGCAGGCTTACATCACTCTGGTTCCGGCCTCGGGGCCCGAGACGGGTGGCAGCCGTTTGTCACTAGATGCCATGCGGGCGTTGCTGGTGCCGTTTGATCAGTTGGTCGAGGTCGAGGTCTACGCGAACTAAGGCGTTTTCGGGTTTTACCTGAATGATCAAGTGACACGAATGTCCCGAGAACGCTGAAAGCGTGGCAGGGTATTCGTGTCACAAGGCTAACCCGAAACGCTCTAACCCTTCAGGTATTTTCCGGCCTCGCGCCGGGCAAAGGGTTTCATCGCGTCGCCATGCGTTTCCAGAAAAGCCACGACCCGGTTGGGATCATGTTTGGAGAGTTCCCGTAGCCACCACGCAATGGATTTCTGAATGAACCAGTTCCGATCGGGCACATAGCCTGCAGCCCATCCGAGGATGCAATCTCGGCGTGCCAGATCTTCAGGTTTGGGGTGGTTCTGTTTGGTCCAGGGCAGGGTCGAGACCAGAGCGGCGCGGCGGGTCCACATGTGGTCTGACCCGGTCCATGTTTCGACCTGATCCAGACGCGCTGGATCGGCGCTCAGGCGTTTCTGGATGGCGGTGCAGGCGTGGTCGGCGATGGCCCATGCGTCGAAATCGGGCACCCAGCTTTGCAACAAGGCCCAGACATCTTCATCCGGGCGAATCCGCGCTTGTGTCAGCAGTTTGGAGGCCGCGACGCGCGCCTCATGGATGTTGGTCTGCCAGAGCGCATCCGCGAGGGTGACGCGCTCAGCAACCGACAATTCCTTGCGCCAGGATTTGGTCAGATCGTTGAGAACCGGGACCGCGACGCCCAGATAGGGGCGCTCGGCCTTGTGATAGGCTGCGACTTGTTCCGCGCGCTCGGCATCGGCATGCGCCTTGATCTGATCCAGATAGGGGGCAAGCATGGTCTAGACCGGAACGCCGGTGGGTTTGCCGTCAATCGTCTGCTGGTTCTTCTCGACCCAATAGGCGCGGATATCACCGTCCGATTTGCCGTCGACCCATTTTTGCATTGTGTCGCGGTCTGACTGGAACTCCATGAACGGGACCGCATAACCGCATGAGGTCTGCACCAGATCAATGCTGAGGTCGTAGATCTGCCGCGCGCTGCGGTGGTTGGGGAAGTGACCTGCCAGTTCGTCCCATCCGTCATCCCCTGCATGTAGCGTCTTTGCGGCGCCAAAGGTGCGCAGGATCAGCGGGCGGGTGGTGAAGGAACACCACATCAGGGTCATGCGGTTGACCTCAAGCAGATGCCCGGCGGTCTCATTCCCGCTGCCGGTCAGGTTCATCCAAACAATCCGGTTTGGCCCCAGAATACGCAGTGAATCCATACCCTTGGGTGAGATATTGACCCTCCCTTCAACCCCTGCGCTGCCCACGAAGAACATGTGCTGCTCATTGATGAATTTCTGATGCGCATCGTCCAGATGAGGGAATTGCTTGGCCATGTCTTACTCCACAGTCACAGATTTCGCGAGGTTGCGCGGCTGGTCCACATCCGTCCCTTTGGCGACGGCCGTGTGATAGGCCAGCAACTGCGCCGGAACCGAGTAGAGGATTGGGGTCAGGTTCGTGTGAACATGGGGCATGCGGATTGTGCTCCAGACGTCATCGCCAGCCTCAACGATGCCGTCATCGTCCGACACAAGGATCACCTTGCCCTTGCGCGCCATGACCTCTTGCATGTTCGAGACGGTCTTGTCGAAAACAGCGTCGCGCGGGGCCATGACCACCACGGGCATATGCTTGTCGATCAGCGCGATGGGGCCGTGTTTCAACTCACCCGACGCATAACCTTCGGCGTGTATATAGCTGATTTCCTTCAATTTTAGCGCGCCTTCCATCGCCAGCGGATACATCAGACCACGGCCCAGGAACAGCACGTCGCGCGCTTCGGACAGGCGCTGGGCGGACTTGCGGATGGCGCGGTTCTGATCCAAAGCGGCGTTCAGAACCGAGGGCAAGCCGCGCAGAGCGGCGGCGTGATCGGCCAGTTCCTCATCACTCATGGTTCCACGATCTGCCGCAGCTTTCAGCGCCAGCATCAGCAACACGCTCAGCTGGCAAGTAAAGGCCTTGGTCGAGGCAACACCGATCTCAACCCCTGCATGGATGGGCAGAGCGATATCGCTTTCCCGCGCAATCGAGCTTTCGGGAACATTGACGACCGACACGATCTTGTCCGCCTTACCCTCGCAATAGCGCAGCGCAGCCAGCGTATCGGCGGTTTCGCCCGACTGGCTGACGAACAAGGCCAGCGTGCGGTCAGTGATCGGAGGTTCGCGATAGCGGAATTCACTGGCGATATCGACCTCGACCGGCATTTTCGCCAGCTGCTCGAACCAATACTTCGCTGTCAGGCAGGCATAGAAGGCCGTGCCACAGGCGACCATGGTCAGGCGGTCAAGCTTGGTGAAATCTAGATCGGTCTCGGGCAGAACCACGCGGTCTCCGCCGGTGGGCAGGTAGGAGCGGATCGCCTCGGCCACGACCACCGGTTGCTCGGCGATTTCCTTGGCCATGAAGTGCTTGTGTTCGCCCTTGTCGGCTCGGGCCGTGTCCAGCTTGATCTTGCGCATCTCGCGATTGGCCAGTTCACCGGCTTCGGTGCGGATTTCCAGCGAGGTGCGGGTCAGAACGGCGCGGTCGCCTTCTTCAAGATAGGTGATCTTGTTGGTCAGCGGAGCCAGGGCAATCGCGTCCGAACCCACATACATCTCACCCTCTCCATGACCGATCGCCAGCGGAGAACCCTTGCGCGCGGCCACGATCAGGTCGTCCTGACCGTCGAACAGGAAGGCCAGCGCAAATGCGCCCTCTAGCCGGTCGATGGTCTTGAAAGCCGCCTCGACTGGGGACAGGCCGGTATCCAGGTAATGTGCGGCCATCAGGGCAACGGTTTCGGTGTCGGTCTCAGTCACGAAATCCAAGCCGTGTTCGGCCAGTTCGGCGCGCAACTCGCGGTAGTTCTCGACGATGCCGTTGTGGACGACGGCGACAGGCCCGGCTTTGTGCGGGTGCGCATTGGTGACCGAGGGCGCGCCATGCGTCGCCCAGCGGGTGTGCCCAATCCCAGATTTGCCGGGCAGGGGATCGTGAACCAGAAGGTCGCTCAAGTTCACCAGCTTGCCCACGGCCCGACGGCGCCCCAAAGCGCCATCGTTGACGGTCGCAATCCCGGCGCTGTCATAGCCGCGATATTCCAACCGTTTCAGAGCTTCGACCAGAATGGGGGCAGCCTCATGCTGTCCCAATACACCTACAATTCCACACATAAACTCAGGCCTCTTTATCGCGGCGAGCCTTCTTCGCCTTCAACATATCAAACAATTTGCGCGCATAGCCGGGCTTGTTCTCCTGCTTGGCGCGCGCGACAGCCAGCGCCTCGGATTCCACGTTTTTCGTCACGACTGTACCGGTTGCCGTCATTGCGCCATCGCCCACGGTCACCGGGGCCACCAGCATGGTGTTGGAGCCGATGAAGACACCCTCACCAATCGTGGTTCTGTGCTTCATCACGCCGTCATAGTTGCAGGTGATCGTGCCTGCCCCGATATTCGAACCCGCCCCGACCGCGGCATCTCCGATATAGCTGAGGTGATTGACCTTCGCGCCTTCGGCGATCTCGGCATTCTTGATCTCGACGAAATTGCCGATGCGCGCGTTTTCCGCCAATTCCGCGCCGGGGCGCAAGCGGGCGTAGGGGCCTATGATGGCCCCTCGGCTGACATGGCAGCCTTCCAGATGCGAAAACGCCCGGATCGTTGCGCCGCTTTCGACGGTCACGCCGGGGCCGAAGACCACATTCGGCTCGATCACCGTATCGCGCCCGATCACCGTATCGGCGGCAAGATAGACCGTTTCCGGGGCCATCAGTGTGACGCCCAAATCCAGCAACTCTGCCCGTGCTTGGGTCTGAAACACCGCATCCGCCGCTGCCAGATCTGCGCGCGAGTTCACGCCCAAAGTCTGCGCCTCGTCACAGGCAACCGCGGTCACGCTCAGATCGCGGGAGCGGGCGATTTCGACCACATCCGTCAGGTAGTATTCGCCCGAAGCATTGTCGTTGCCGACCGCGTCAATCAGGGACATCAGCGTTGCCGCGTTGCAGGCCAGCAGGCCCGAATTGCAGAAGGTGATCGCGCGTTCTTTGTCCGAGGCATCTTTGAACTCGACGATCCGCTCCAACGTGTTGCCGTTCATCACCAGGCGGCCATAGCGGGCGGGGTCGGCGGCTTCAAAACCCAGAATGACCAGATCATTCTGCGCGCGCGCTTCGATCATCCGCTCGAGTGTGTCGGGTTGAAGGAAGGGCGTGTCGCCGTAAAGGACCACGACATCGCCATCGAACCCCTCCAGCGCATCGCGGGCCTGCGCGACGGCATGGGCGGTGCCCAGTTGTTCCTCTTGCACGGCGATTTGCGCGGTCTCATCCTCGGCCTGCGCGACCTTGGCGACGGCTTCGGCCCCGTGGCCTGTGACAATCACGGTTCGCTCAGGCGACAGCACCGAACCGGTGCGCATGGCGTGAACCAGCATCGGAACCTGAGCGATCGGGTGCAGGACTTTGGGGATGTCCGAATTCATCCTGGTGCCTTTCCCGGCGGCAAGGATGACAAGGGCAGTGGTCATGAAATCGATTTCTCTTTGTGTTTTGTTGCCGTCCGTTTTATCCGCTGAGGGCAAAGGCGCAAGCCGTTCGGCCATCAAACAAGATTGCCGATTGCAACAGGACATGGCGGAAACCTGCCGAGCAAGGAGGCGCAATGCGCACGGTCATCTTCGATCTGGACGGCACTTTGGCGGATACGTCGGGCGATTTGCTGGCCGCTGCAAACCATTGTTTTCGCGAGATGGGGCATGGAGATGTTCTGGTTCACGGGCAGGATGCGGGCATCGCCGTACGTGGCGGGCGTATGATGTTGACGCACGGATTGAAGCGTGTCGGGGCCTATGATGAAGGCACGGTCGATGCGTTTTATCCGGTTTTGCTTGAAGCCTACGCGCAGGACATCGACACCCACACGCAGTTCTACCCCGGTGCTTTGGAGGCGGTCGAGGCCCTGAAAACCGCAGGCTATGGCGTTGGCATCTGCACCAACAAGCCTGAGCGTCTGGCACATCAATTGCTCAGCCAGATGGGTGTGCTGGATCACTTCGCCTCCTTGGTCGGCGCAGACACTCTACCGGTGCGGAAACCTGACCCCGAGCCTCTGCGCGAGGCAGCGCGGCGTGCGGGTGGGCATCCGGATCTGTGCGTTCTGATCGGGGATTCCGATACCGACCGCAACACCGCGAAAGCGGCCGGGGTGCCTTCGGTTCTGGTTACTTTCGGGCCCTTTGGCGACGATATGGCCGCTTTGGAACCTGAGGCCTTGCTGCATCATTTCGACGATCTGCCCGATCTTGTTACTGAGTTGATCGGTGCGGCGGCTTGATCCCTTGACCCGGACCGGATGGAGCCCCAGAACTAGCCTATGACTGAGACATTCACTGGTAGTTTCACCCAGCAAGAACCTATCCCGGACGAGGCGGTCGAGGCCGCTCTGGCCGTTCTCCGGCACGGGCGTCTTCATCGCTATAACGTCGTGCCTGGCGAATTGGGCGAGACCGCGCTGCTGGAGCAGGAATTCGCGGCCCAGATGGGGGCAAAATATTGTCTTGCCGTATCGTCGGGTGGCTATGCTTTGGCGACTGCCTTGCGGGCCGTGGGTGTGCAGCCCGGCGAGCCGGTTTTGACCAACGCGTTCACACTGGCCCCTGTACCGGGGGCGATTGCTTCGGTCGGGGCCAGGCCGGTTTTTGTCGGTGTGACCGAAAACCTGACCATTGATCTGGAGGATCTGGAGGCCAAGCTGGGTAAGGCGCGAGTTCTGATGCTCAGTCATATGCGTGGTCATCTGTGCGACATGGACCGGTTGATGCAGCTTTGCGATGCGGCAGGTGTTGTCGTGATCGAGGATTGCGCCCATACGATGGGGGCCGCGTGGCGCGGGCAGCTCTCGGGTCGGCAAGGGGCCATCGGGTGTTATTCGTGCCAGACCTACAAACATGTGAACTCGGGCGAGGGCGGTCTGCTGGTTACCGATGATGAGGAACTTGCGGCTAAAGCCACGATGCTGTCGGGGTCCTACATGCTCTACGAGCGGCATCTGGCTGCACCGGGGCCAGAGGTGTTTGAGCGGATCAAATACACCACGCCGAACGTGTCGGGCCGTATGGACAACTTGCGTGCGGCGATCTTGCGCCCTCAGCTACGGGATCTGGATCGGCAGGTTGGCCGCTGGAACGAACGGTATCAGGCCATTGAAGACGGCCTGCGGGGAACGCCTGGCCTGACGATGGTCGAGCGTCCCGAGGCAGAGACCTATGTGGGATCCTCGATCCAGTTCCTACTGCTCGACTGGCTGCCGGAACGGATCGCCGAGGTGATCAGCCGCTGCGCTAGTCGCGGGGTGGAGTTGAAATGGTTCGGCGGTGCCGAACCCACCGGGTTTACCTCACGTTATGACAGTTGGCGCTATGCTGAGAGTGAGCGGATGCCTGCCTCGGACCGGGTTCTGGCGGGGATCATGGATATGCGCGTGCCCCTGACCTTTTCGCTGGAAGACTGCCAGCTGATCGCCCGTATCATCAGGGCCGAAGTCGGAGCCGTCTACCAATCGTGATCCAATTGAGTGCGCCTGCAGCGCACGCTTGATTATTTGAAAAACGCCGCCCTGGTTCGGGCGGCGTTTTGCGTGTTGGAACCGGCGTGCCCGGAATGATTGACCCGCCGCAGATTCGCTGGTATCCAGTTATTGAACACTTGTTCATTAATGCTGAGAGGAGAGCGTCAATGTTCATGGCGAGTATGCAATTCGATCTGGGCGAAGACGTGAATGCGCTGCGCGAGATGGTGCATCGTTGGGCGCAGGAACGGGTCAAGCCGATGGCCGCCGAGGTCGATGCGTCGAACGCGTTCCCCAATGAGCTTTGGACCGAGATGGGTGCGCTGGGCCTTTTGGGCGTGACCGTGCCAGAGGAATATGGCGGCGCCGGCATGTCCTATCTGGCGCATACTGTCGCGATTGAAGAAATCGCGCGGGCTTCGGCCTCGGTCTCGCTGTCCTATGGCGCGCATTCGAACCTCTGCGTGAACCAGATCAAGCTGAACGGCACGGAAGAGCAAAAGCAGAAATACCTGCCGCGCCTGATCTCGGGCGAGCATGTGGGCGCGCTGGCGATGTCCGAACCCTCGGCCGGGTCGGATGTGGTGTCGATGAAGCTGCGCGCCGAGAAGCGCAATGATCACTACCGCCTGAACGGGAACAAGTATTGGATCACCAATGGGCCGGACGCGGATACTCTGGTCGTCTACGCCAAGACCGACCCGGATGCGGGATCGAAAGGGATCACCGCGTTTCTGATCGAGAAAGAGATGACGGGTTTCTCGACCTCGCCCCATTTCGACAAGCTTGGGATGCGCGGGTCCAACACCGCCGAGTTGATCTTTGAAGATGTCGAAGTGCCGTTCGAGAATGTTCTGGGCGAAGAGGGCAAGGGGGTTGCCGTTCTGATGTCCGGGCTCGACTACGAACGAGTCGTGTTGGCCGGGATCGGAACCGGCATCATGGCCGCATGTCTGGATGAAATCATGCCCTATCTGGCCGAGCGCAAACAGTTCGGCAAACCTATCGGCATGTTCCAACTGATGCAGGGCAAGATCGCGGACATGTACACCGCGATGAACTCGGCCCGTGCTTACGTATACGAGGTCGCCAAGGCGTGCGACCGGGGGGACGTGACTCGTCAGGACGCGGCGGCGTGCTGTCTATACGCGTCCGAGGCGGCGATGACGCAGGCGCATCAGGCCGTACAGGCGATGGGCGGGGCCGGGTTCCTGTCAGACGCTCCGGTCAGCCGGATCTTCCGGGATGCCAAGCTGATGGAGATCGGGGCCGGGACCAGCGAAATCCGCCGCATGCTGATTGGTCGCGAAATGATGAGCGAAATGCTGGGGTAAGAAAGCGCCCCGCAGCCGAGGGAACTGCGGGGCGTTTCGATCAAAGGATCAGAAGCGATGGACGTAGGATACGCCAATCAGGTAAGGGTCGATTTCGGCTGTACCGATGTCGGAACCGTTCAGTTTGACGTCCGAGTCGATGTCGAACCAGCGCACGTTCAGGCGGATCGCGCCAGCGTCGCTGACCATATAGTCCAGACCGGCCTGCAGCGAGACACCGAACGAGTTGTCGATTTCAAGACCGTCCAGGCTTTCGTCGAAGAAGATGGTGTAGTTCAGACCGGCACCAACATAAGGCTTCCACGCGCTGTTGGTCGGGAAGTGGTAGTTCAGCGACAAGGTGGGCGGAAGGTGCTTGACCGAAGAGGTCTCGACGCCGTTCAGCGAGATGTTGTGCTTGAACGGGGTCGCGGCCAGCAGTTCGATACCCAGATTGTCACGGACGAAATACTCGGCGGTGAAGATCGGGCGGGTGTCGGCGTCAATGGTGGCGTCCGCGCCTGCCAGAGTGCCGTTGTCGGATTTCGGGTCCAGGTAGCCGACACCGAAACCAACGGTCCAGTCACCTTGCGATTGGGCGAGTGCGGGGCCAGCCAGCGCGACCAGCGCGGTGGAGAGGGTCAAAGCGGCGAGTTTATTGGTCATTGTTCTGCCTTTGGTTCAGTTGATGACCGCTGTTTTGCACGGGCGCTGCCTGCACTCTCTGATCTGGGTCAAATTTGCGTGAGCGCACCCGGCAAGTGTGACATAACTGCAGGCCCAGAAAATAAAGGAAAATTTTGATGTCAGGCGATCTGCGCATACCGGGTTTGCGCTCGGCGGGTGGCTGGGATGTACCCGATCGGCTGAACATGGCGCGCCAGTGTCTGACCCATCCGCCCGAGCAGGTCGCCTTGGTCGATCTAACTGAGGGCGAAGAGAGGCCGGTCACTTACGGTCAACTGCACGAGATGGCCGATGGGCTTGCGCGGGCGCTCTTGCCCAAGGTTCAGACCGGTGAACGGGTTGGCGTTTTGCTCAGCCAGTCTCCGTGGTGTGCGGCGGCGCATCTGGCGATCTGGAAGATCGGCGCGATCTCGGTGCCTCTGTTCAAGCTTTTCAAACAGGACGCGCTGCGCTCCCGCGTGGCGGATGCCGGGGCAGGGATCGTTCTGACGGATGCCGAGGGCGCCGAGCTGCTGGGTGATCTGGCCGAGCCGGTGATCGCCGCTGAGGTTGCCCATCCCGGCCCAGAGCTGCCCTTTGCGAATACCGGCCCCGAAGACCCCGCCGTGCTGATCTATACGTCGGGCACAACTGGCAGCCCAAAGGGGGCTTTGCACGGGCACCGCGTGCTGACCGGCCATCTGCCCGGCGTTTCGATCAGTCATAATCACCTGCGCGCGGGGGATTGCCTCTGGACCCCGGCGGATTGGGCCTGGATTGGAGGGCTGTTCGATGTCCTGATGCCGGGCCTCGCGCTGGGCATCCCGGTGGTGGCCTCACGGCTGGACAAATTCACCCCCGAGGCCTGCGCCGATGTGATCGCGCGCGGCGGCGTGCGCAATGTGTTCTTCCCGCCGACCGCGCTGCGGATGCTGAAAGCGGCGGATCAGAGCATCCCCGGGCTGCGTTCGGTCGCGTCAGGAGGTGAGCCTCTGGGCGCCGAGATGCTGGCTTGGGGGCAACAGGCCTTTGGACTGACGATCAACGAGTTCTACGGCCAGACCGAATGCAACATGGTCGTCTCGTCCTGCGCCGAGGATTTCCCGGTGCGTCCCGGCTGTATCGGCAAACCGGTACCAGGCCATGAGGTCGCGGTGATTGATGAGGACGGCACGCCCACGAGGGACGAGGGCGATGTGGCCATCCGGCGCGGCTCGGCCTCGATGCTACTGGAATACTGGAACCGGCCCGAGGCCACGGCTGAGAAGTTCCGGGGCGATTGGCTGATCACCGGAGACCGAGGAGTTTGGGAGGGCGAGTATCTGCGCTTCGTCGGCCGCGATGATGACGTGATCACCTCAGCCGGATATCGCATCGGCCCGGCTGAGATCGAGGATTGCCTGTTGACCCACCCGGCGGTGGCAACGGTCGGCGTGGTCGGCAAGCCCGACCCGCTGCGGACCGAGATCGTGAAGGCCTATGTTGTGTTAAAACCGGGGGTCGAGGCCTCAGGGCCGGAGTTGCAGGACTGGGTCAAGGACCGTCTGGCGCAGTACTCCTATCCGCGCGAGGTGGCGTTTCTGGACGAGTTGCCGATGACGGTGACAGGGAAGGTGATCCGGAAGGAGTTGAAGGCGCGGGCGGCGGGGGAAGTGTCTTGACCCTTTTTTCGAGAATCTCCGGATTTCGCTGCCCAAAGTGCAATGAAATGCAGCCCGCGTTTGCGTTGTTGACGACAGTTCGCGGAGGAGTGACTGGATACGTGATCAACGAAAGTTGTCAGTGTTCAAATTGTCGATCGAACATTCGTTTGCGGTGGCGATACAGCATTTCAGCAATTCTGATGGGGATAGTTCTTCCCCTAGTGCTTGGTCTTTCTTTGTTTTTCTCTCTGGCACTTTTGTTGGTGCTCACTATCGGGTCTGGTGGTGACTTGCGGATAATCGCAGGGACCTTGAGCTTATTGGTTTTCGGCACGTTTTTGCTCGTTCTTTTGCGCGCCCGTTTCTTCCGTAAAGTGTTCTCGGTGGAGGTCCTATGAAATTCACATCCAAAGCCATGCCCAACTCCGAGGGCTTCAAAACAAACCGCGCAGCCCATCTCGACGCGCTGGCGCAAGTTTCATCCGCCGCAGAAGCCGCTCGAATGGGCGGTGGCGAGAAATCTCGCGCGCGGCATGTCTCTCGGGGCAAGATGCTTCCCAGACGCAGGGTGGCGAATCTGCTCGATCCAGGGTCTCCGTTTCTGGAGATCGGCGCGACGGCGGCTCATGGGATGTATGGCGATGCCGCGCCTTGTGCCGGGGTGATCGCGGGGATTGGCCGGGTACAGGGGCGTGAGGTCATGGTGGTGTGCAACGACGCCACCGTGAAGGGCGGCACTTACTATCCGATGACCGTCAAAAAACACCTCCGCGCGCAGGAGATCGCCGAGGAAAACCATCTGCCCTGTATCTATCTGGTCGACAGCGGCGGGGCGAACCTGCCCAATCAGGATGAGGTCTTCCCCGACCGCGACCACTTTGGCCGCATCTTTTATAACCAAGCGCGGATGAGCGCGAAGGGGATCGCTCAGATCGCCGTGGTGATGGGCTCTTGTACGGCGGGTGGGGCCTATGTGCCTGCCATGTCCGACGTGACGATCATCGTGAAAGAACAGGGCACGATCTTTCTCGCCGGGCCGCCCTTGGTCAAGGCGGCGACCGGCGAGGTTGTGAGTTCCGAAGATCTGGGCGGAGGTGATGTCCATACGCGCCTGTCCGGCGTGGCGGATTATCTGGCCGAGGATGACGCCCACGCGCTGGCTTTGGCACGTCGGGCTGTTGGGTCGCTGAACCTGAGCAAACCGCAGACGGTAGATTGGGCCAGCCCAGAAGACCCAGCATATGACCCTGAGGAAATCCTCGGTGTTGTTCCGGCTGATCTGCGCACGCCCTACGACATCCGCGAGGTGATCGCGCGTCTGGTTGATGGCTCTCGGTTCGATGAGTTCAAGCCGCGGTTCGGGGAAACGCTGGTGACCGGCTTTGCCCATGTCAAAGGCTGCCCGGTTGGAATCATCGCCAATAATGGCGTGCTGTTTTCCGAGGCCGCGCAGAAGGGCGCGCATTTTGTTGAGCTATGTTCTCAGCGTCGTATCCCACTGGTGTTCCTGCAGAATATCACCGGCTTTATGGTCGGTCGCAAATACGAGAACGAAGGCATCGCGCGGCATGGCGCCAAGATGGTGACGGCGGTGGCGACAACCTCGGTGCCGAAGATCACGATGCTGGTCGGAGGGTCCTTCGGGGCCGGGAACTATGGCATGGCGGGTCGGGCCTATCAGCCTCGGTTCCTGTGGACCTGGCCGAACTCACGGATTTCCGTGATGGGCGGAGAGCAGGCGGCGGGCGTTCTGGCTACCGTCAAGCGCGACGGGATCGAGCGGCAGGGCGGGACATGGTCTGCCGAGGAAGAGGCCGAATTCAAGCGCCCGACCTTGGACATGTTCGAGGAGCAGTCTCATCCGCTCTATGCCTCTGCTCGGTTGTGGGATGACGGCATCATCGACCCACGCAAATCCCGCGATGTCTTGGCGTTGTCATTGAGCGCCGCTCTGAACGCCCCGATCGAGGAAACACGTTTCGGCGTGTTCAGGATGTGATTTCCCAATGGACACACATTTCACGAAATTGAACGAGGATTGGAACGCGGATCCGAATGCGCCGATGCCGGTAGCTGCAAGAGCAGGTGGCGATCTCTGGTTGCGGTTTTGCCCAAATGAGTGGTTGAATCCATCGCATCTGGCGCGAGGGCATCTGTTTATCCGGTTTGCTGGTTGCCAGCGATTTCGTTTCACGTCGATCAATGATCACGGGTGGTTCGGTGGGCAGTGCAGATTCAGCAAAGTGGCGCCAGCTTGGGGAGAGTTTTACGAGGTGGATGGCGACTTTATAGAAAGTCTCGACGAAACACCTTGGACCATAATTTCGGCCAGGTCTGACCTTGCGAGAAACTTTCTGTTCTATTTCCGTGATGAAGCTTTCGAATGCACTGCATCCTCTTGGAGCCTAAGCACCGAATGCTCGTCTGGTTCTATCTTCGAAGAGGCGGTTTGTCATGTTCAGTAAAATCCTAATCGCAAACCGGGGTGAGATCGCCTGTCGTGTTGTCGAAACCGCTCAGAAAATGGGTGTGTCCTGTGTGGCCGTCTATTCGGATGCGGATGCCTCGGCGAAGCATGTGCAGATGGCAGATGAGGCGGTGCATATCGGCGCGGCCGCTCCGGCTGAAAGCTATCTGAAGGGAGATGTGATCATCCAGGCGGCGCTCGAGACCGGGGCGCAGGCGATCCATCCCGGCTATGGGTTTCTGTCCGAGAACCCGGATTTCGTGGATGCGGTTGAGGCTGCAGGGCTGACATTCATCGGCCCATCGGCGGATGCGATCCGCAAGATGGGTCTTAAGGATGCAGCCAAGGCTTTGATGGAGGACGCAGGCGTCCCCGTTGTGCCCGGATATCATGGTGACAATCAGGACCCCGCTCATCTGGCCGAGGCAGCAGCGGCCATCGGCTACCCCGTTCTGATCAAGGCGGTTGCGGGCGGCGGCGGCAAAGGTATGCGGTTGGTTGAGACTTCCGAAGCGTTCTCGGACGCCTTGGACAGCGCGCGCGGTGAGGCAAAGACCGCCTTTGGCAACGATGCGGTTCTGGTCGAGAAATTCGTAGCCAAACCTCGGCATATCGAGGTTCAGGTCTTTGGCGATGGTACCCATGCGGTGCATCTGTTTGAACGGGACTGTTCGCTTCAACGGCGACATCAGAAGGTGATTGAAGAGGCGCCGGCCCCCGGTATGACGCCCGAGATGCGCGAGGCGATGGGGCAGGCCGGTGTACGTGCGGCAGAGGCGATCGGCTACAAAGGTGCCGGGACGGTTGAGTTCATTGTCGACGCGTCCGACGGGCTGCGGCCGGATCGCTTCTGGTTCATGGAGATGAACACGCGCCTGCAGGTTGAACATCCTGTGACCGAGGCGATTACGGGTGTGGACCTGGTCGAATGGCAGTTGCGCGTAGCAGCGGGTGAAAGCTTACCGAGGCAGCAGAACGACCTGTCGATCAATGGTCACGCGTTTGAGGCGCGGCTCTATGCCGAGGATGTGCCCAAGGGCTTTTTGCCCGCAACGGGAACCTTGACCCATCTGCGATTTCCGCCTGAGTGCCGCGCGGATAGTGGCGTGCGGGCGGGGGATACGATCAGCCCCTGGTATGATCCGATGATCGCCAAGGTCGTCGTGCATGGTCCGACCCGCGCGGTCGCGCTTGAGAGCCTGCATCGCGCCCTGCGTCAAACCGAGGTTGCCGGGACGGTTACCAATCTGGCCTTCCTTGGCGCTCTGACACGCCATGGTGGGTTTGCCTCGGGCGATGTGGATACGGGTCTGATCGGGCGCGATCTGGAGCATTTGGTCCAGACGACGGACGCGGTCAATGCTTCCGTGGTGGCCGCGGCGATGACAGCGCTGGGGCTGACAGAGACGACCTCAGAGACTGGCTTAACCCTGTGGGGGCCGTTGCACCGGGCCGTGCAGCTGATGCGCGACGGTGAGGTTCTTGATCTGGATGTTCAGGTGGAAGGCCCGCACCGGCAGGTCTGGACTGTGAATGGCGCGCAGGTGATTGCGCAGCGCAATGGTGGCTGGACCATTGATGGACAGCGCATGCCCCATGTCGCCGTCGCTGGTTCTCAGGTCACGGTGTTTGAAGACTATGGGCAGGTGTTCGAAATCGTTGATCCCTTGGATCGCGATGCCAGCGCTGCAGGAGATACCAACGTGATCGAGGCGCCGATGCCGGGTCTGGTCAAGGCCGTATTTGCCTCGGCGGGGCAGGCGGTGAAAGAGGGTGACCGGCTGGCGATTCTGGAAGCCATGAAGATGGAGCATTCACTGCTTGCGGCGCGCGACGGTGTGGTGGCTGAGGTGTTGGCCGACGCAGGTGCGCAGGTCGAGGCCGGCGCGGCGCTGGTTCGATTGGCTGAGGATTGATCTGTTCGGGCCGTGCATTGCGTGGCACAGTCGAGCCATCCAAATGTAAAACGAAAAGAAGCCGGGGAGGGATGCGCTGATGAAAGAGCGGGTCGAGATATTCGAGGTCGGGCCAAGGGATGGACTTCAGAACGAACAGCGCGAGATTCCAGTGGCCGAGAAGGTGGCGTTGGTCGATTGCCTTAGCCGCGCCGGGTTCAACCGAATTGAGGTGGCCAGTTTTGTGTCCCCTAAATGGGTGCCCCAGATGGCGGGAAGCGGCGCGGTTCTGGCTGGAATCAAACGGGCCGAGGGCGTGCGTTATGCGGCGTTGACGCCGAACTTGCGCGGCTATGAAGACGCGCTGGCGGCCAAAGCGGATGAGATCGCAGTGTTTGCATCAGCCTCCGAGGGGTTCTCGAAAGCCAATATCAACGCGACCATCGCGGAATCCATTGAACGGTTCGCGCCGATCCTTGAGGCCGCGCGCCATATCGACTTGCCGGTCCGGGGCTATGTCTCATGCGTGACCGATTGCCCATATGACGGTCCGACTCCGCCGGAAAAAGTGGCTGAGGTCGCGGACGCTCTGTTCGCGCATGGGTGCTATGAGATTTCGCTGGGCGACACGATCGGGCAGGGAACCCCGGACAAGATCGCGCATATGCTGCTGGCGGTGCGCGACAGGGTGCCCGTTACCCGGCTTGCGGGCCATTTCCACAACACCAACGGGCGAGCCATGGACAATATTGATGCCTCGCTGGCGCTGGGCGTGCGGGTGTTTGACTCTGCGGTCGGTGGCTTGGGCGGATGCCCCTATGCACCCGGCGCGGCTGGCAATGTCGCGACCGAAGCCGTCGCCGCCCATCTGGAGCGGCTGGGATATGAGACCGGTCTGGACGCAGCAGTTCTGGACGAAGCCGCGCAGATGGCGCAGGCAATGAGAGGCTGACATGTTTGAAACGATTGCGGTCGTCACAGATAACCGAGGCGTTGCGACGCTGACCCTGTCGCGCGCTGAAAAGCACAACGCCATGTCGGCGCTGATGATCAGCGAATTGACGCAGGCAGCGGAGCAGCTCGGGCGCGATGAGGCGGTGCGCGTTGTTGTGCTGACCGGCTCTGGCAAGAGTTTCTGCGCCGGGGGCGATCTGGGGTGGATGCGCGATCAGATGGCTGCGGATGCCGAGACCCGATTCACCGAGGCGCGCAAGTTGGCGGAAATGCTGAAGGCGCTGAACGAGATGCCCAAACCTTTGATTGGTGCATTGCAAGGCAACGCGTTTGGCGGCGGCGTCGGTCTGGCTTCGGTCTGCGATGTGGCAGTGGGCGTTGACACCCTGAAAATGGGCCTGACCGAGACCCGACTGGGCCTGATCCCAGCGACGATTGGGCCATACGTGATCGCGCGGATGGGGGAGGCGCGTGCGCGGCGCGTTTTCATGTCGGCGCGTCTGTTTGATGCCGCCGAGGCTGTGGAGCTTGGCCTGTTGGCAAAAGTGGTGCCAGCCGATCAACTGATGCGCGCTGTCGAGGATGAACTCACCCCCTACCTGTCCTGCGCGCCGGGGGCTGTGGCATCCGCTAAGGCCTTGGTTCAAAACCTCGGCCCGCGTCTTGACGACAGTGTGATTGACCATACCATCCAAGCGTTGGTCGCCCGATGGGAAACGCCGGAAGCACGCGAAGGCATCGAAGCATTCTTTGAAAAACGTAACCCCAAGTGGAACAACAAAGATTAACTTGGGGCGTCTATTGTCCGCTGAGGCGAAATCGGGGTGATTCCCGAAGGTCTGTCAAGGGGATGAATGACGTGGTGCGCGCTTGTGTTCGGTTGACCCTCTGACCGCGTGGGGCTAGAGAAAGTCGAGTCAACACGCCAATTGACGGCGCCCTCCGAAAGGGGATGCGCAGGAAAGGAGCTAGACGTGGAAGACCTGCTGCGGGAGTATCTCCCTATTCTGGTGTTTCTGGCCGTAGCCATCGGCCTGGGAATTGTCCTGATTCTGGCAGCTGTCGTTCTGGCAGTTCGCAACCCCGATCCCGAAAAAGTCAGCGCCTATGAATGCGGCTTCAACGCGTTTGATGACGCTCGGATGAAGTTCGATGTGCGCTTCTATCTGGTTTCGATCCTTTTCATCATTTTCGACCTAGAGATTGCGTTCCTGTTCCCTTGGGCCGTGGGCTTTAAGGACATCAGCGATGTAGGGTTCTGGTCGATGATGGTCTTCTTGGGCGTTTTGACCATCGGCTTTGCCTATGAATGGAAGAAGGGGGCCTTGGAATGGGAGTGATGACGGGTGCAAATACCGCCGGCGTCGACAAAGAAGTCGCCACCCAGGCCCTCAATGCCGAGCTGCAGGACAAAGGCTTCCTGCTGACCTCGACCGAAGACATCATCAATTGGGCGCGGACCGGGTCTTTGCATTGGATGACCTTTGGTTTGGCCTGTTGCGCGGTCGAGATGATGCACACCTCGATGCCGCGCTATGACGCGGAACGGTTTGGCATCGCGCCGCGTGCGTCCCCACGCCAGTCCGACGTGATGATCGTGGCCGGTACGCTGACCAACAAGATGGCTCCGGCGCTGCGCAAGGTCTATGACCAGATGCCCGAGCCGCGCTATGTGATCTCGATGGGGTCCTGCGCCAATGGCGGCGGCTATTATCACTATTCCTATTCCGTCGTGCGCGGCTGTGACCGTATCGTTCCGGTGGATATCTACGTCCCCGGCTGCCCTCCGACCGCTGAGGCGCTGCTGTACGGTCTGATGCAGCTGCAACGCAAAATCCGCCGCACCGGCACGATCGTGCGCTGAGGTTGCTATGATTGAAGTCGGTGATGTCGTGGAACTAAAGAGCGGAGGGGCCAAAATGACCGTTGTTAGTGTTTCTGACAATCAGGTGGAATGCGCATGGCAACTCGGCAATGGCACGCCTAAGAAAGAAGTCTATCCGCTAGAAGCAATCAGAGGTGCGTCGGTTTTTGGCGGGTTTGACTATGGTGATGACGGAGGTGCGGAACATGAGTGAAGCACTCAAAGAACTCGGTACGCATCTGGAACTGAAACGGTCCGACTGTGTGTTGTCTTGGGACGTCACCCATGGTGAGCTGAACGTGGATGTGGCGCCGTCAAACCTTGTGGAGTTCATCGAATTCCTCAAAAGCGACCGCTCTTGCCAGTTCTCGACTCTGGTCGATATCACAGGCGTGGATTACCCCGAACGCGCCAAGCGGTTCGACGTAGTCTATCACTTCCTGTCGATGTACCAGAACCAGCGCATTCGTCTGCGGGTTTCGATCCGCGAAGAAGACATGGTGCCCTCGATCGTCGATACCCATCCCTCGGCCAACTGGTTCGAGCGTGAGGTATTCGACATGTTCGGCATCCTGTTCTCGGGCCATCCGGACCTGCGGCGCATCCTGACCGATTACGGGTTCCGCGGCTATCCGTTACGCAAGGATTTCCCGACCACCGGCTATACCGAGGTTCGTTATGACGAGGCGCAGAAACGCGTGGTTTATGAACCCGTCAGCCTCGTGCAGGAATACCGTCAGTTTGATTTCATGTCCCCATGGGAAGGTGCCAACTACATTCTTCCGGGGGATGAAAAACAGGAGTCGTAAGCCATGGAGTTCCTGATCTGGATCGCTTTCACGATCGCCACGATCATCCCGATGCTGAAACTGCTGCCGCATTTCGGGATCGAGAAGTTCTGGGCGTTTGCCTGTGTCATTCCGATTGGAACGTTGATCCTGCTGTGGATCATGGCCATGAAGCTGCAAGAGATGGAGCGTCGCTGAGATGCTGGGGGAACTGATCATTTTGGGCGCTCTTGGGGTGCTGCTTGCCGGCGCCGCAGCCAAGGCGGCTGAGGCCGAGAAAGTCCGGGTGCGCGCGGACGCAAAGAAAAAGCGGGGGCGCAGCTGATGGGTTTTGTCGAAGTGTCATTTGTCGATTTTTTGACCGTGATATCGGTGGGATTGGGCGCGTATGGTTTTTTGCTCGCACCACTGTTGATCGTGGCTCGAATCCAAAAGGTTCCAGCACGCCGCGTGGCGCTCTTCTTATTGCCAATGATTGGTCCTGTAGCGCTAATTTTTTCAACTATCGCTCGTGCAGAGCGTCGATATTCTGAGGTCTCATGATGGACGGCTCAAGATATGATGACGGCAGCACGGACGCGCTGAGCGGCGAGCAGAAAATCCGCAATTTCAACATCAACTTCGGCCCGCAACACCCTGCAGCGCATGGCGTTTTGCGTTTGGTGCTTGAGCTGGACGGAGAAATCGTCGAACGCTGCGATCCGCATATCGGTCTGCTGCACCGTGGCACCGAAAAGCTGATGGAAAGCCGGACGTATCTGCAGAACTTGCCGTATTTCGACCGTCTGGATTACGTGGCGCCGATGAACCAGGAGCATGCCTGGTGTCTGGCGATTGAGAAATTGACTGGGGTTGAAGTGCCACGCCGCGGCTCGCTGATCCGGGTTCTGTATTCCGAGATCGGGCGCATCCTGAACCACCTGCTGAACGTGACCACACAGGCGATGGATGTGGGCGCTCTGACCCCGCCGCTGTGGGGTTTTGAAGAACGCGAAAAGCTGATGGTGTTCTATGAGCGCGCCTGTGGCGCCCGCCTGCACGCCGCCTATTTCCGCCCCGGCGGCGTCCATCAGGACCTGCCGCCCGAACTGCTGGACGATATCGAGGCATGGAGCCACGAATTCCCCGCTGTTCTCGACGACATTGACGGGTTGTTGACCGAAAACCGCATCTTCAAGCAGCGCAACGCCGATATCGGTGTGGTGACCGAGGATGACATTCAGAAATACGGCTTCTCGGGCGTGATGGTCCGTGGCTCAGGCCTCGCGTGGGATTTGCGCCGCGCGCAGCCCTACGAATGCTACGACGAGTTCGAGTTCCAGATCCCCGTCGGCAAGAATGGCGACTGCTACGACCGCTATCTCTGCCGCATGGAAGAGATGCGCCAGTCGCTGCTGATCATCCGTCAGGCCATCGCCAAAATCCGCGAATGCCCGGGCGACGTACTGGCACGTGGCAAGATCACCCCGCCGAAACGCTCGGACATGAAGACCTCGATGGAGAGCCTGATCCATCACTTCAAACTGTATACCGAAGGCTTCCACGTCCCCGCAGGCGAAGTCTACGCCGCCGTCGAGGCCCCCAAAGGCGAATTCGGCGTCTATCTGGTCGCCGACGGCACCAACAAGCCTTACCGCGCCAAACTGCGCGCGCCGGGTTTCCTGCATCTGCAAGCCATGGATCACGTCGCCGGAGGGCATCAGCTGGCTGACGTTGCGGCGATCATTGGCACTATGGATGTGGTGTTTGGGGAGATTGATCGGTGAGGTTGCCTTTCTTCATAGGAACAATCCTTGGATTGGCATCAATTTCAGCCGCTGAAGTGACGGATGCGGAACGTCAGCAGTTTTATGACACTTGGCAAACTATACTTCCGAAAATGGCAAGTAACCTCGAGTATTGTTTGTTGCCTTTGGATGATAGTGAGTATTGCGCTGCTTTCTCCAATTACGAAGAGGGGCCACCCACGAGCGCCAAGCAGCATTTGGACGCATCAATTTTGACTGTTTCGACATTCAACATATTGCTGCGTCCATTGGAGGTTGAGTATGTGTCCGATCTCAAATGTAAGAGGCCCCAGATATCGGGTGACTATTTGTCCCCGGAATTTAGTGCTCTAGGGGTAACCTTAGCCGTCAGAGCCTCCAAAGACTCTTGTTACATCGAAATACTGGATGAGGCCGATGCTTCGTAGGCTACACCCCGAACAACCCAAAAGCTTTGCCTTCACCGTTGCAAACCAGCAATGGGCCGAAGCGCAAATTACCAAATACCCCGAGGGGCGTCAGGCCAGTGCGGTGATCCCTCTGCTGTGGCGCGCGCAGGAGCAGGAGGGTTGGCTGTCCCGCCCGGCGATTGAATCTGTCGCCGACATGCTGGGCATGGCCTATATCCGTGTGCTCGAGGTCGCCTCGTTCTACTTCATGTTCCAACTGCAGCCGGTCGGCTCGGTGGCGCATATTCAGGTGTGTGGCACGACCTCCTGCATGATTTGCGGTGCCGAGGATCTGATTGCGGTCTGCAAGGACAAGATCGCGGCCAAGCCGCATGCGCTATCCGCTGATGGCAAGCTGAGCTGGGAAGAGGTCGAATGCCTTGGGTCCTGTACGAATGCTCCGATGGCGCAGATCGGCAAGGATTACTATGAAGACCTGACCGCCGAGAGTTTTGGCAAGATCATTGACGATCTGGCGGCGGGGAAGGTGCCTACGCCCGGCCCTCAGAACGGGCGATATGCGGCCGAGCCTTTGAAAGGCCTCAGCAGCCTGACCGAACATGAGGCTGGAAAGCCGGAACACAATGCCAGCGTGGCCTTGGCGGCCGAACTGGGCGATACGGTCAAGCGGATCGACGGGACTGAGGTTCCGATCCTCACGCCTTGGTTGGGGAAAGACGGTAAACAGGCTGGGGCATCGGCGGCGGCGAAACCGCCAAAAGCGCCAGAGCCACCGAAACCTGCCGTGAAACAGGCCGCTGAAGCCAAGGCGAAAGAAGTCGAGGAAGATAAACCCCGAACGCTGACCGAGGCGCGTGGGGGACTGCCAGATGACTTCAAGATGCTGAAAGGCGTGGGGCCGAAGCTGGAAGAGACGCTGAACGAGCTGGGCTTTTTCCACTATGATCAGATCGCGGCTTGGACGCCTGAGCACGTGGCCTGGGTGGATGCGCGCCTGAAGTTCAAGGGCCGGATCGAACGCGATGGCTGGATTGAACAAGCGGCCAAGCTGGCCGTTGGGGATGAGACCGAATTCGCCAAACGTGCCAAGGAAGATGGCACTTACGAAGACTAAACGCCCCTGCAAGGGCCATAAGGACGAGATGGACAAGGACAAAGAGCAAGCCATAGCCCGCAAGGGCCGCCACATCGGCATCGTCATCGCGGTGACGATGGTGGTTTGGCTTGGCATGACCTTGTTCATCGGCCCCGCGATTGGAATGCCGGGGCGTTATGCACTGCTATTTGATTTCGCCGCTTTGGCTGGCTTCATCTATGCAGGCGTCAACATATTTCAACTCTGGCGCATGCGTCAGGATAGCCAAGGGTAACACGCGATGCTGAAGGATCAGGACCGGATCTTTACCAACATCTACGGGATGCACGAGCGTACTCTGCGCGGCGCGCAAGCCCGAGGTCATTGGGATGGCACCGCTGGCCTGATCGAAAAGGGTCGGGATTGGATCATCCAGACGATGAAAGACTCAGGGCTTCGTGGGCGCGGTGGCGCGGGCTTCCCAACTGGTCTGAAATGGTCGTTCATGCCCAAGGAAAGCGATGGCCGCCCGTCTTATCTGGTCGTGAATGCGGATGAATCTGAGCCGGGCACCTGCAAAGACCGTGAGATTATGCGCCACGATCCGCATACGCTGATCGAAGGCTGCCTGATTGCCTCTTTCGCGATGAATGCGCATACCTGCTATATCTACCTGCGCGGCGAATACATCCGCGAACGCGAGGCGCTGCAGGCCGCGATTGATGAGGCCTATGACGCCGGGCTATTGGGTAAGAACGCGGCCGGCTCGGGATGGGATTTCGACATCTTCCTGCATCACGGCGCGGGCGCTTACATCTGCGGTGAAGAAACAGCGCTGATCGAAAGCCTTGAGGGCAAAAAGGGTATGCCGCGCATGAAGCCCCCATTCCCGGCTGGCGCGGGCCTCTATGGCTGCCCGACCACGGTGAATAACGTGGAGTCCATCGCCGTTGTGCCGACCATCTTGCGCCGGGGCGCGGACTGGTTCGCAGGCTTTGGTCGTCAGAACAACGCCGGCACCAAGCTGTTTGCGATCTCGGGCCATGTGAACAACCCCTGCGTCGTTGAAGAGGCGATGTCGATCCCGTTCGAGCAGCTGATCGAAACCCATTGCGGAGGCATTCGCGGCGGCTGGGACAACCTGCTCGCGGTGATTCCGGGTGGATCGTCTGTTCCGTGCGTGCGCGGTGAAAACATGCGCGATGCGATCATGGATTTTGACTATCTGCGCGGTGAGCTCGGCTCGGGCCTTGGGACGGCGGCGGTGATCGTGATGGACAAGTCCACCGACATCATCAAGGCGATCTGGAGGCTGTCGAAATTCTACAAGCATGAAAGCTGCGGCCAGTGTACGCCCTGCCGCGAAGGCACCGGCTGGATGATGCGCGTGATGGACCGCCTTGTGCGCGGCGAGGCCGAACTGGAAGAGATCGACATGCTGTTTGACGTGACCAAGCAGGTCGAAGGCCACACGATCTGCGCGTTGGGCGATGCCGCGGCCTGGCCGATCCAGGGCCTGATCCGCAACTTCCGCGAAGAGATCGAGGACCGCATTAAGGCGCAGAAATCAGGCCGCATGGGGGCTATGGCAGCGGAATGATCAGGCAGCCCGACGGATATCATCTGGCCGAACTGAATATTGGCCGCCTGCTGGCCCCGACGGATGACCCTCGGGTGGCTGAGTTCATGGCCAATCTCGACAAGGTCAACGGCCTGGGCAAGCGGATGCCGGGCTTTGTATGGATGATGGAAGGCTCGGGCGAGCCGGGAACCGGGAATACGGAAAACGCGATTGGGGGTGATCCTCAATTTGTCGCCAACCTGACGGTTTGGGAAGACGTCGCGAGCCTTGAGACATTTGTCTGGGGCACCATACATAAACAGTTCTACGACCGCCGTCAGGAGTGGTTTGAACTGCTGGGGGATCAGCATTTCGTCATGTGGTGGGTGCCCGCAGGACACCAGCCAGATCTGGATGAAGCCATGGCGCGGTTAGAGCGTCTGCGCCAGAAAGGTCCAAGTGAACACGCCTTTGGATGGGCGGATTTGAAACAAGCAAGCAAGTGGCGCGACAATCGTTGTGCTCAGGTCGCAGCGGAGTGAGCGGGATGACACACCATTCTGATCGCGCGCGCAGCCGCCCAGATGCCAGCCATCTGACAGGAATAAACAAAGTGAAGACAATGAAATTCTCAACCTTTGCTGGCCTGGCGGGGCTTGTGCTGATCTCGGCCTGCGCCGCCGCCTCGTCCGAGGACCGTGTACTGTTTGACGGCCAGTATTTTCGTGCCAAGGCCAAATCGGTCGACAAACGCAAAACCCCCACTGAATTCACTGTCGTGGTAAGAAACGCCTCCGCTTCGATTGACGGCGCGCGTGAGGCAGGGCGTTTCGAAGGTACCAAATTCTGCATCCAGAACTTCGGCTCTTCGCGTATTGTTTGGAAGGTTGGCCCGGATACCGAACCGCAGAACCTGCGCATCAGCGACGATAAACTGACTCTTGCGGGAACCTGCCAGAGACCATGAGGCTATTTTCCGCATATCACGGCAGGGCCAGCGGTCTGTTATTGCATAGCAGACAGGGCGACACCCATCTTGGTCGATCCAAGATGAAAGGACCTGCCATGTCTTATGCGAAAAAATTTGCCATCGGTCTTGCGCTGATGATCCCCGCGATCGCCGAGGCCAAGCCGCCTTTGCGTGAGGTGAAACAGATCGACAATGAGCTGTATTACATCGCAGTCGCGAAAGAGATCTCAGATTATTGCCCCTCGATCAGTGGGCGAAAGCTGAAGGCGATCAACGTGATGTGGGGGCTGCGGTCCGAGGCGAACAGCCTTGGCTACTCGGACCAAGAGATCCGGGACTATGTCGAATCCGATGCCGAAAAAGACCGGATGCGCGCCAAGGGTGAGGCTTATCTGGCCTCCAACGGCGTGACCTACGAGAACCCGAATTCCTTCTGCACGTTGGGGCGGAAGGAAATCGACAGAAACAGCGCCATCGGCGTTTATTTGAGGGCGAACTGACGATGTCTGACCTCCGCAAGATCAATATCGACGGGCAGGAAATCGAAGTCGATGGTGCCATGACCCTGATCCAGGCCTGTGAAGAGGCCGGGGTCGAGGTGCCACGCTTCTGCTATCACGAACGTCTGTCGATTGCGGGGAACTGCCGGATGTGTCTGGTTGAGGTCGTGGGCGGCCCTCCGAAACCTGCAGCCTCCTGCGCGATGCAGGTGCGTGATCTGCGTCCCGGGCCGGAGGGGCAGCCGCCACAGGTCAAGACGAACTCACCCATGGTCAAAAAGGCCCGCGAAGGGGTGATGGAGTTTTTGCTGATCAACCACCCTCTGGATTGCCCGATCTGCGATCAGGGGGGTGAGTGCGACCTGCAGGATCAGGCCATGGCCTATGGTGTTTCGGGTTCGCGTTTTAAGGAAGCCAAGCGCGCCGTAGATGATCTGGATTTGGGGCCGTTGGTCGGCACCGCGATGACCCGTTGCATCAGTTGCACCCGCTGTGTGCGCTTCACTACCGAGGTCGCCGGCATCACTCAGATGGGTCAGACAGGGCGAGGCGAGGATGCAGAGATTACTTCCTATCTGAACCAGACGCTGCACTCGAACCTGCAGGGCAACATCATTGATCTTTGTCCCGTGGGGGCGCTGACCTCGAAACCCTATGCCTTCACCGCGCGCCCGTGGGAATTGACCAAGACCGAGAGCATTGACGTGATGGATGCCTTGGGGTCGAACATCCGCGTGGATACCAAAGGACGTGAAGTGATGCGGTTCCTGCCGCGCAACCATGATGGCGTGAACGAGGAATGGATCAGCGACAAAACCCGGTTCGTCTGGGACGGGTTGCGCCGTCAGCGTCTGGACCGTCCGTATGTGCGCGAAAACGGCAAGCTGCGCCCGGCCTCATGGCCTGAGGCGCTGACCAAAGCCGCTGAAGCGCTGAAAGGGGCCGAAAAACCGGCGGGTCTCATTGGTGATCTAGCCCCGGTTGAGGCGATCTTTGCACTGAAGCAGATGATCGAAGGGCAGGGCGGCGTTGTCGAATGCCGTACGGACGGGGCCAAGCTGCCTGCGGGCAACCGTGGGGCCTATGCCGGGATCGCCGCGATCGAAGATATCGACATGGCCGAGCGTATTTTGCTGATCGGCACCAATCCGCGCGATGAGGCTCCTGTTCTGAACGCCCGCATCCGCAAAGCCTGGGCGCATGGGGCCGAGGTTGCTCTGGTCGGCCCGGCGGCCGATCTGACCTATGAATACCACCACATGGGTGATGACCGCGCAGCTTTGCAAAAGGTTGTCGACATGGGCGGCGATGATGAGATCAAAGCAAAACGCTCTTTGGTCATTGTCGGTCAGGGCGCGCTGCAAGAGGCCGATGGCGCCGCCGTTCTGGCCGCCGCGCAAACCGTTGCAAACAATACCGAAAGTGGGCTGATCATCCTGCATACTGCCGCCGCGCGTGTGGGCGCGATGGATGTGGATGCCACCAACGCAGACGGTATGGACGCGATCAGCGCGGCTGATGTGATCTATAACCTCGGCGCGGATGAGGTCGAAATCGGAGACGGCGCATTCGTGATCTATCAGGGCAGCCATGGCGACCGTGGCGCGCACCGCGCTGATGTGATCCTGCCCGCCGCCGCCTATACCGAGGAAAACGGGTTGTTCGTGAACACCGAAGGCCGTCCTCAGTTGGCCATGCGTGCGGGCTTTGCACCGGGTGAGGCCAAAGAAAACTGGGCCATCTTGCGTGCGCTCTCTGCCGAGTTGGGGGCGACGCTGCCCTTCGATTCCTTGGCGCAATTGCGGACCGCGTTGATCGAGGCGGTGCCGCATCTGGCGCGCATCGACGAGGTGATCGAGAACGAAGTGCAGCCGCTTGAGGCTGGCGTGCTGGGCAAGGCGAGTTTCCGCAATGCGGTCAAGGATTTCTACCTGACCAACCCGATCGCGCGCGCCTCGCAACTGATGGCCGAGCTGTCGGCGCAGGCGAAAAACACAGACAGGATGGCTGCAGAATGATCCGTCCCGCAGAGATATCCCCGACGACCCACGGTGTGAGGACCAATGGCTGATTTCTTTAACACACCGGGCGGCATCGCCCTGATCGTCCTGGCGCAGGTGCTTGCCGTTGTGGCCTTTGTGATGATCTCGCTGTTGTTCCTTGTCTATGGTGACCGCAAGATCTGGGCCGCTGTTCAGATGCGCCGGGGCCCCAATGTGGTAGGTGCTTACGGTCTATTGCAAACAGTGGCCGACGCGCTGAAATATGTGGTCAAAGAGGTCGTCATCCCGGCAGGCGCGGACCGTACCGTGTTCATCTTGGCGCCGCTGACGTCTTTCGTACTGGCAATGATCGCTTGGGCCGTGATCCCGTTCAACGACGGCTGGGTGCTGTCAGATCTGAATGTGGCGATCCTCTATGTCTTCGCCGTATCCTCGTTGGAGGTTTATGGCGTGATTATGGGCGGTTGGGCGTCGAACTCAAAGTACCCGTTCCTCGGCTCGTTGCGCTCTGCGGCGCAGATGATCTCTTACGAGGTGTCGATCGGCCTGATCATCATCGGCGTGATTATCTCGACGGGTTCGATGAACTTTGGCGACATCGTCCGCGCACAGGATGGCTCGTTCGGTTTCTTCAGCTGGTACTGGCTGCCGCATTTCCCGATGGTCTTCCTATTCTTCATCTCGGCGCTGGCCGAGACCAACCGCCCGCCCTTCGACTTGCCCGAGGCGGAATCGGAATTGGTCGCAGGCTATCAGGTCGAATACTCGGCCACGCCCTTCCTGCTGTTCATGGCAGGCGAATACATCGCCATCTTCCTGATGTGCGCCCTGACCACGCTGCTGTTCTTCGGCGGCTGGCTGTCGCCGATCCCTGGCCTGCCTGACGGTGTGCTATGGATGGTCGCGAAGATGGCATTCTTCTTCTTCCTCTTCGCGATGGTTAAGGCGATCACACCGCGCTACCGCTATGACCAGCTGATGCGGCTGGGCTGGAAAGTGTTCCTGCCGTTCTCGCTGGCCTGGGTGGTGTTTGTAGCCTTTGCGGCAAAATTCGAATGGTTCTGGGGCGCATTCGCGCGTTGGAGCGTAGGAGGCTGATATGACCCAAATCGACTACACCCGCGCTGCCAAATACTTCCTGCTGCAAGACTTCTGGGTCGGCATGAAGCTGGGGCTGAAGTATTTCTTCGCGCCCAAGGCCACCGTGAATTATCCGCATGAAAAAGGCCCTCTGTCGCCTCGGTTCCGCGGAGAACATGCCCTGCGCCGATATCCAAACGGCGAGGAACGCTGCATCGCCTGTAAGCTCTGCGAGGCGATTTGCCCGGCGCAAGCCATCACCATCGACGCCGAACCGCGCGAAGACGGCTCCCGCCGCACCACGCGCTATGACATCGACATGACCAAATGCATCTATTGCGGTTTCTGCCAAGAAGCCTGCCCGGTCGATGCAATTGTCGAAGGCCCGAACTTCGAATTCGCAACGGAAACCCGCGAAGAGCTCTTTTACGACAAGGAAAAACTGCTCGACAACGGTGAACGCTGGGAAGCCGAAATCGCCCGCAATCTGGAAATGGACGCGCCGTACAGATGAGTGACACGCCGACAAACCCGTTTGAGCTGATGATGAAGCAGGCGCAGGACATGGCCAAGGCGATGAACCCGGCGATGGAGAATTTCTCTCCCAAAGGGTTCGAGAACCTGTGGCCGACCATGCCCAAAGAGGTCATGGAGATGATGTTCGGCAACACCGTCAATAAGGACGGGTTGGATGCCAAGACGCGTCTACTGCTGACGCTGGCCGGGCTGACCTGTCAGGGCGCTCAGGCGGACTCGGCCGTGCGTCAGACCGTGCGCCATGCGCTTGAGGCGGGCGCAAAGAAACAAGAGATCGTGGAAACGATCGGTCAGATGTCGGTCTTTGCTGGCATCCCGGCCATGACCCGCGCGCTGGATCTGGCGCAAGAGGTTCTGGGCGACAACGAGGATGAGGATCAATGACCGTCTTTGCCTTCTACCTGTTTGCCATCAGCACCATCACCGGCGGGCTGTTCACGGTGATCAGCCGTCAGCCGGTGCATTCGGTGCTGTGGCTGATCCTGTCTTTCCTGTCGTCGGCGGGGCTGTTCGTACTGCTGGGTGCCGAATTCGTGGCGATGCTGTTGATCATCGTCTACGTGGGCGCGGTCGCGGTGCTGTTCCTGTTCGTGGTGATGATGCTGGACGTGGACTTTGCCGAGCTCAAGGCCGAGATGGCGCGGTACATGCCGCTGGCTCTGTTGATTGGTCTGGTGATCCTGATGCAGTTCATCATGGCGTTCGGAGCGTGGGACAGCGCGCAAGGCGTTGAGGCTAATCTGGCGCAGCCGGTGCCGAGCGACCGTCACAATACCGAGGCGCTGGGTGTCATTCTTTACGATCAATATTTCCTTCTGTTCCAGCTTGCGGGCTTGATCCTGCTGGTGGCGATGATCGGCGCCATCGTGCTGACTTTGCGCCACCGTCAGGACATTAAGCGTCAGGACATCGTCGGCCAGATGATGCGCGACCCGGCCAAGGCGATGGAGTTGAAGGACGTGAAACCGGGGCAGGGACTTTAAGAAGATGATCGGACTTGAACACTATCTTACGGTCGCGGCGACGCTGTTCGTCATCGGCATCTTTGGTCTCTTCCTGAACCGCAAGAATGTCATCATCCTGCTGATGAGCATCGAGTTGATGCTGCTGGCAGTGAATATCAACCTTGTGGCGTTTTCCAGCTTTCTCGGCGATCTGGTCGGGCAGGTGTTCACGCTGTTCGTGCTGACCGTTGCGGCGGCGGAGGCGGCGATTGGTCTGGCCATACTGGTCTGCTTCTTCCGCAACCGTGGCACCATCGCGGTTGAAGACGTCAATATGATGAAGGGCTGAGAGAACTATGGAAACCACCATCCTCTTTGCCCCGCTTGTGGGCGCTCTGATCTGCGGGTTCGGCTGGCGGTTCATCGGTGAGAAAGCCGCCATGTGGACTGCGACGGGCCTGCTGTTTCTGGCCTGTCTGCTGTCGTGGATCGTGTTCCTGGCTTTCGATGGTCAGACCCAACAGATCGAAATCCTGCGCTGGATCGAGAGCGGCTCGCTTTCAACAAGTTGGGCCATTCGTCTGGACCGCCTGACCGCGATCATGCTGATCGTGGTGACGACGGTCTCGGCGCTCGTGCACCTCTATTCCTTCGGCTACATGGATCACGACCCGCAATGGCGGGAGGGTGAAAGCTATAAGCCGCGCTTCTTTGCCTATCTCTCCTTCTTCACCTTCGCGATGCTGATGCTGGTGACTGCTGACAACCTGGTGCAGATGTTCTTCGGCTGGGAGGGCGTGGGCGTTGCCTCATACCTGCTGATCGGTTTCTATTATCGCAAGTCCAGCGCCAATGCGGCGGCCATGAAGGCGTTTATCGTCAACCGGGTTGGCGATTTCGGCTTTGCGCTGGGGATTTTCGCGATCTTCTTCCTGACTGACAGCATCAACTTCTCGGATATCTTTGCCTCGGCCTCTGACCTGTCGGAAATTCAACTCAGCTTCCTCTGGGGTGAGTGGAACGCGATTGAGGTGATCTGTGTCCTTCTGTTCATCGGCGCGATGGGTAAATCGGCGCAGTTGATCCTGCACACATGGTTGCCCGATGCGATGGAAGGTCCGACGCCTGTATCGGCCCTTATCCACGCCGCGACCATGGTGACGGCGGGTGTCTTCCTTGTCTGCCGCATGTCGCCGCTGATGGAGTTCGCGCCGGGTGCGACCGGGTTCATCACCTTCCTTGGTGCCTCGACCGCGTTTTTTGCGGCGACCGTGGGATTGGTTCAGACCGACATCAAACGCGTCATCGCTTATTCGACCTGTTCGCAGCTGGGCTACATGTTCGTGGCCGCAGGCGTCGGCATGTACTCGGCGGCGATGTTCCACCTGCTGACGCACGCGTTCTTCAAGGCGCTTTTGTTCCTCGGGGCCGGTTCGGTAATCCATGCGATGCATCACGAGCAGGAAATGACCGAATATGGCGGGCTGCGGAATAAGATCCCCTATACGTTCTGGGCGATGATGATCGGAACGCTGGCCATCACGGGTGTCGGTATCCCGCTGACCACCTTCGGCTTTGCCGGGTTCCTGTCCAAGGACGCGATCATTGAAAGCGCCTTTGCGGGCGGCACGGGATATGCCTTCTGGATGCTGGTGATCGCGGCTGTTTTCACCTCGTTCTACAGCTGGCGTTTGATTTTCCTGACCTTCTACGGCACACCGCGCGGTGACAAGCATACGCATGATCACGCCCATGAAAGCCCGAAGGTGATGCTGATTCCTCTGGGCGTTCTGTCGCTGGGCGCGGTTTTTGCGGGGATGATCTGGTACGGCAACTTCTTCGGTCACACGGACAAGGTCGGGAAGTTCTACGGGATCCCGGTGGCCGAGGCCTCGGCGCATGGTGAAGGTCATGACGATGCGACCCATGCCGAGCATGTCGCCGATGGTACCGCCGAAGAGCATCACGGTGACGATCATGCCGATGCTCACTCGGATGAGGCGCACGGGGATGACCATGCGGATGAGACACATGGCAAGAAAGACGCCCACGGAGATCATCACTACGTCTTCGCGGGCGAACCGGGTGAGGGCGCTTTGTATATCGCACCGGACAATACCGTGCTGGATGACGCCCATGCCGTCCCGAAATGGGTTAAGGTCTCGCCTTTCGTGGCGATGCTGCTTGGGTTTGTCGTGGCCTACTGGTTCTACATCGTGAACACGTCGCTGCCCGCGCGTCTGGCTGCAAACCAGCGTCCGTTGTACCTGTTCCTGCTGAACAAATGGTACTTTGACGAGATTTATGATGCGATCTTTGTAAAACCCACTCTGGCCCTTGGCCGCCTTCTGTGGAAGCGCGGCGATGGCAACACAATTGATGGCTTCCTGAACGGAGTAGCAATGGGCGTTGTTCCCTTCTTCACCCGCCTCGCAGGCAAGGCGCAGACCGGGTACATCTTTACCTACGCCTTCTGGATGGTGCTGGGCATCGCGGCCCTTGTGACCTGGATGTCGATCGGCGGAGGGGCGCAGTAATGGACAATATCCTCTCGATCGTGACCTTCATCCCGGCTATTGCTGCGGGTATTCTGGCGCTGTTCCTGCACGGAAATGATGCGGCGGCGCAGCGGAATGCCAAATGGGTGGCGCTGCTTGCGACCACGGTAACCTTCCTTGTGTCGATTGGTATCTACACGGGCTTTGATCCCTCGAACACCGGCTTCCAGATGGTGGAAGAGGGTGAGTGGCTGATGGGTCTGAAGTACAAGATGGGCGTCGATGGCATCAGCGTGCTGTTCGTATTGCTGACCACCTTCATCATGCCCCTGACCATTCTGGCCAGCTGGAACGTGACCGAACGGGTCAAGGAATACATGATCGCCTTCCTGCTGCTGGAAACGCTGATGCTTGGCGTGTTCATGGCGCTGGATTTGGTGCTGTTCTACCTGTTCTTCGAGGCAGGCCTGATCCCGATGTTCCTGATCATCGGCATCTGGGGCGGCAAGGATCGCATCTACGCGAGCTTTAAGTTCTTCCTCTACACCTTCCTCGGCTCGGTGCTGATGTTGGTGGCGATGGTTGCGATGTACGCGGATGCTGGCACTACAGACATCGAGGCGCTGATGACCCATCAGTTCTCGTCCGAAAGCTTTAGTGTGTTGGGCATCTACGTCGTCGGCGGGATGCAGACGCTGATGTTCTTGGCCTTCTTTGCCTCCTTCGCTGTGAAAATGCCGATGTGGCCGGTGCATACCTGGCTTCCGGATGCGCACGTGCAGGCCCCGACAGCAGGCTCGGTTGTGCTGGCGGCGATCCTGTTGAAAATGGGCGGTTATGGCTTCCTGCGGTTCAGCCTGCCGATGTTCCCGGTTGGCTCGGCGGTGATGACCGATCTGGTGCTGTGGATGTCGGCGATTGCCGTTGTTTACACCTCGCTTGTGGCGCTCGTGCAGGAGGATATGAAGAAGCTGATCGCCTATTCCTCGGTCGCGCATATGGGCTTTGTGACCATGGGGATTTTTGCGGCGAACCAGCAGGGCATTGATGGCGCGATCTTCCAGATGCTCAGCCACGGGTTTATCTCGGCCGCCTTGTTCTTGTGTGTCGGCGTGATTTACGACCGGATGCACACCCGCGATATCGACGCGTACGGAGGTCTGGTGATCCGGATGCCCGCCTATGCGTTGGTCTTCATGCTGTTCACCATGGCCAACGTTGGCCTGCCGGGCACCTCGGGCTTCATCGGTGAATTCCTGACCCTGATGGGCGCGTTCCAGGTCAACACATGGGTAACCGCAGTGGCCGCGACCGGCGTGATCTTCTCGGCCGGGTATGCGCTATGGCTTTACCGTCGGGTCGTGTTCGGCGATCTGATCAAGGAAAGCCTCAAGGCGATGACCGACATGAGCTCGCGTGAGCGGCTGATCTTTGCGCCGCTCATCGTGATGACCATCCTGCTGGGCGTCTACCCGTCGCTGGTGACCGATGTGATCGGCAACTCGACCGCTGCATTGATTTCGAACTATGACACGGCTCTGGCCGCGGCTGAAGCTGCGACCCAGACGGCCGCTTCGCATTAAGGGAGCTTTGGAGACATGATCCAAGCTGATCTGACAATAATCCTGCCAGAGATCGTTCTGGCCGTATATGCGATGGCTGCTCTGATCGGGGCCGTTTACACAAAGAAGGACGAGCTGGCTCCGGCATTGGTTTGGTCCACGGCGGGTCTGATGGCGCTTCTGGCGATTTGGATCTCAAGCAACGGTGACGGGACCAACGTGGCGTTCAATGGAATGTTCGTGGATGACGGCTTTGCGCGGTTTTCCAAAGTTGCCATCTTACTTTCCGCCGCTGCCGTTCTGGTCATGAGCCAGGACTACATGGCCCGCCGCAACCTGCTGCGGTTTGAATACCCTGTGCTGGTCGCATTGGCTGCGGTTGGGATGATGATGATGGTCAGCGCGGGCGATCTGATGTCGCTTTACATGGGGTTGGAGCTTCAATCGCTGGCCCTCTATGTCGTGGCAGCGCTGCGCCGGGACAGTGCGAAATCTACTGAGGCCGGTCTGAAGTATTTCGTTCTGGGTGCGCTTAGCTCGGGCCTGCTGCTCTATGGCGCGTCGTTGGTTTACGGGTTCACCGGCACCACGCTGTTCTCGGGCATCATCGCCACCGTTCAGGCGGGAGACGTCTCGGTCGGTCTGCTCTTCGGTCTGATCTTCCTGATCTCGGGTCTGGCCTTCAAGGTTTCGGCCGTGCCCTTCCACATGTGGACCCCGGATGTGTACGAAGGGTCTCCGACGCCGATCACAGCCTTCTTTGCGACCGCTCCGAAAGTGGCTGCCATGGCGCTGTTTGCACGGCTTCTGCATGACGCGTTTGGAGGCATTGTAGAGGATTGGCAGCAGGTGATCGTGTTGCTGTCGGTTCTGTCCATGCTGCTCGGCGCGGTTGCCGCCATTGGCCAGCGCGACATCAAACGTCTGATGGCGTTTTCTTCGATCGCCCATATGGGCTATGCGCTGATCGGTTTGGCTGCAGGAACTGAGTTGGGCGTGAAAGCCATGCTGATGTATCTGGCGATCTACGTGACGATGAACATCGGCACCTTCGCCTTCATCCTGATGATGGAGCGGGACGGCAAACCCGTCACAGACATCGACGCCTTGCGCCAGTATTCCAAGCGCGATCCGGGTAAGGCTCTGGCCGTTCTAATCCTGATGTTCAGCTTGGCGGGTGTGCCGCCCATGCTTGGGTTCTTTGCCAAGTTCGGTGTTTGGCAGGCGGGTGTCAGCGCGGGTCTGACCGGATTGGTGATCGTGTCGGCCATCGCCTCGGTCATCGGTGCGTTCTACTATCTGCGGATCGTCTTCTACATGTATTTCGGCGCCGAGAATGAAGACCCCATCGAAACCCGCTCAACCCCTGTCTTGTGGGTGGCCTTGATGGGATCGGCGGCTTTGATGCTGATCGGTGTGTTCTACCAGTTTGGTGTCGAGGGCGCAGCAGCCGCTGCCGCTGCGACGCTTGTCAACTGATGAAAACCACCAAGAGGATGCAGCTGCGCAACCCCGCAAGTGGGCCTTACTGACATGAGCAGTTGGCCCGACGGGTACGGCCTACACATCTTGCAAGAGGTGGATAGCACGCTGAACGAAGCCGCGCGTCTTGCACCCACGGCGCAAGGCCCCGTGTGGATCATGGCACATCACCAGACCGCAGCGCGCGGCAGGCGAGGGCGGGCTTGGGCCAATCCCAAGGGCAATTTGGCCTCGACCCTTCTGATGCGCCCTCAGGGTGATCCGGAGAGTGCGGCTCTGCGCAGCTTCGTGGCAGCTTTGGCCTTGTTCGATGCCTGTGTCGCTGTGACGGGCAGAGCCTCAGGCTTGTCGCTGAAATGGCCCAATGACGTGCTGCTGAACGGCGGCAAGCTTGCGGGTATTCTTCTAGAGAGCACGGGGCAGGGGCGCGGAGTGTCTCATCTGTCGATTGGGATCGGTGTCAATCTGACCGAAGCGCCCGGCGCGGATGCCGTTGAGCCGGGGGCGGTTCGACCGGTCTCTTTGCTGTCGGAAACAGGCGCGCATGTCACGCCCGAGGATTTTCTGACCGAACTCGCCATCGCCTATGCCGGCTATGAAACCCAATTCGTCACCTACGGCTTTGAACCGATCCGCACGGCATGGTTGGCCCGCGCAGCGCGGTTGGGTGAGGTCATTACCGCCCGTACCGCCACGTCGGAAACGGTTGGTACCTTCGAAACGGTAGACGCGGGGGGCAACCTTGTCCTAAACACCGCCAAAGGCCGTGTAAGCATTCCTGCGGCGGACGTGTTTTTCTGAAGGGGGCTCAGATGCTTCTGGCCATCGATTGCGGCAATACAAATACCGTTTTCTCGATCTGGGATGGTGAGAGTTTTCTGTGTACCCTGCGCACCTCGACCCATCATTCACGCACGGCGGATGCCTATTTCACCTGGTATTCTACGCTGGTGAAACACTACGGGATCGAGGCTGACATTACGGACGTGATCATCGCCTCGACTGTGCCGCGCGTGGTGTTCAACCTGCGTATCTTTGCGGATCGGTTCTTTGGCTGCCGTCCGCTGGTTGTGGGCAAGCCGGATTGCCTGCTGCCGGTCGCACCGCGCATTGACGAAGGCACGGTGCCGGGTCCTGATCGCCTCGCCAATGCGGTGGGGGCCTTTGACCGTCATGGCGGAGACGTTGTGGTTGTCGATTTTGGGACGGCGACAAACTTTGACGTCGTCGCCTCTGATGGGGCCTATGTCGGAGGCGTCATCGCGCCGGGCGTGAACCTGAGCCTTGAGGCCCTGCACCAAGGGGCCGCCGCTCTGCCGCACATCGACATCACCCGCCCGGACAAGGTGATTGGAACGAATACGGTTGGCTGCATCCAATCGGGCGTGTATTGGGGCTATTCCGGTCTGATTGAGGGGCTGATCGCCCGCATCAAGACCGAATACGGAATGCCGATGAAAGTCGTTGGAACCGGAGGGCTTGCACCCTTGTTCGATCAGGCCGACGTGGGGTTCGACGCAATCGAAGATGATCTGACGATGCACGGGCTGACCGTGATCCATCGCTATAACAAGGAAAATGGCTCAACATGAGCAGCGAAAGACTGATCTACCTGCCGTTAGGCGGGGCCGGTGAAATCGGCATGAACGCCTATGTGTACGGCTATGGTGCGCCGGGCAAGGAACGTCTGATCCTCGTCGATCTGGGTGTGACCTTCCCCGATATGGACACAACACCGGGTGTGGACCTGATCCATGCCGATATCTCATGGCTACAGGAACGCGCCGACCGGCTAGAGGCGGTTTTTGTCACCCACGCGCACGAAGACCACGTGGGCGCCGTGGCGCATTGCTATGAGGCGCTGGGGGCTCCGATCTATGCGCGCGCCTTCACCGCGAATATTGCCCGTCGGAAGATGGAAGAACATGGCCACCCTGAAGATGCTGTGCGTACTGCCTCGGCTTGGCCCGAGCAGGTCTCGGCCGGACCATTCACTGTTGGCTTCCTGCCGGTTTCGCACTCGATCCCCGAAAGCGCCGCACTGGTGATCGACACGCCCGAAGGGCGGATCGTGCATTCGGGGGACTTCAAGCTGGACTTAAACCCGGTGGTGGGCGAACCGTTTGATCCCGATCTCTGGGCCGATGTCGCCAAATCCGGTGTGAAGGCCTTGGTCTGTGACAGCACCAATGTGTTCTCGAGCCACCCCGGACGCTCAGAGTCCGAGGTCGGACCCGAGATCACCAAGCTGGTCGAAAGCGCCGAAGGTATGGTTGTGGCGACCACATTCGCCTCGAACGTGGCGCGGGTTAAGACCTTGGCGGAGGCTGGCCAGCGGGCCGGGCGCTCGGTCGTGCTGTTGGGTAGGGCCATGCGCCGGATGATCGAGGCTGCAACGGAAACCGGCATCCTGTCGGATTTCCCCAAAGTGATCAGCGCCGAAGAGGCTGTAGAGCTTCCGCGTCAGAACCTGATGCTGATTGTGACCGGCAGTCAGGGCGAACGCCGCGCCGCCAGCGCGCAGCTGGCGCGTGGCAAGTACCGCGGTATCGAGTTGAAAGAGGGCGACCTGTTCCTGTTCTCCTCGAAAACCATTCCCGGCAATGAGCGTGGTGTGATTTTCATCATCAATCAGCTCAGCGAAAAGGGCGTGGATGTGGTGGATGACAGCTCGGGCCTTTATCACGTTTCGGGCCATGCCAACCGGCCTGATCTTGAGAAAGTCCACGGGTTGATTGACCCTCAAATGGTGATCCCGATGCATGGCGAACATCGCCACCTGCGCGAACATGCCAAACTGGCCGAGGCTGGTGGACGCACGGGTATTCTGGCCGTCAACGGCACCATGCTGGATTTGACCGGCAATGCGCCCAAAGTTGTCGACTATGTCGAAACCGGGCGGACCTATCTGGATGGCACGGTCAAGGTCGGAGCGTTGGACGGGGTTGTGCGCGACCGTATCCGCATGGCGCTGAACGGCCACGTGACCGTAACCGTCATTCTGGATGAAGAGGACGAGCCTCTGGGTGAGCCATGGTGTGATACGATGGGCCTGCCGGAGATCGGAACCTCTCGCGCGGCGCTGGTTGAGGTGCTTGAGGAAGACCTGAACCAGTTCCTGATGCGGGCCGAGGCCAAGACCCTGCGCGACGATGACAAGCTGGAAGAGGCCATGCGCCGGATCGTGCGTCAGACGGCCAAAGCTGAGATCGGCAAAAAGCCCGAAGTCACGGTTGTGATCAGCCGCATGAAGTAAGGTTGGGGTCAGTCAACCTCGGGCATGGGATAGCCCCTGAGCCTTTGGAACAGGCTGGCCTCATCATTGTTGAGATAGAACGGGACAGAAGATGGCGGTGTCGGGTCGGTGACCCGCGCCGTGATCTCGGCCAGCACGACCTCGGTGATGAAGGGCAGGTCGAAGTTTCGAACCTCGTCCAGTTTGACCCATTGCAGGTGCGACAGCTCATCCGAGGCGCGGCTGAAATCGTCCAGATCGCCTTGAATTGCCTGCGCATCGACCAGAAAGAACCGCGCATCAAACCGTCTGGGCCGACCCGGAGGGGTAACCGCGCGGAACACGAACTGCAGCGCCTCGGCCGAGGGTTTGAAGCCCAAAGCCGCAAAGCTGGCCCAATCGGCCGGAGCGTCGCCGTCCCATTCACCGGGTTGGCCAAGGACCATCCCGGTTTCCTCCCACAACTCTCGAATGGCTGCTACGGCAAGTGCCTGCTGCAGGTCAGCCTCGGCCTGCTCGGCCAAGCGATCATAGCAGAGTTGGGGCAGCGGGGCGGCCAGTGGGATGCTTGAATCCTCGGGGTCGACCGCGCCGCCGGGAAACACGAATTTGTTCGGCATGAACGCCGCTTTGGCCCCGCGTTGCCCCATCAGGATCGAGGGCGCGGTAAAACGGTCCCGCAGAACGATGACGGTGGCTGCGTTGCGGATGGCGGTCTTGTCGACGGTCACGCGGCTTTCTCGAACCCATGCATGCGCCGCGCCCATTGATAAGCCACGACAGCCCCCTTCAGGCGGGGCAGCAGGAACAGCGACAAAGCTATGCAGCCGATGGAGAACCCGATGGCCATGGTCCACGGATCCGGGCGCCAATGTACATATGAGACGTGCAGAGCAGGGGCCAGCAGGTGCCCAACCAGCAGAATCGTCAGATAGGCGGGGCCGTCATCTGCGCGGTGGTGAAACAGCTCTTGCCCGCAATTCGAGCAGCTGTCGTTCACCTTGAGGTAGCTGTGCAGCAGCTTGCCTTCGCCACATTTTGGGCATTTACAACGAAAGCCTTTGACCAAAGCAGGCCATGTTTCGCGCTCTTCTTCCACTTCGGGGGTGATCGTCTGATCCATGATAATGTAACTCGCGCATTTATCTTTTGCGGATAATGGGCCTGTTTGGCGCAATAGAAAAGGGGGGTGCGTCGCTTTGCATCGCTTGGGTAGGGCAAGAGTTCGTGACCCGCTGATCCTTCGATAAACTTTTTTCGACGGAAACCCGATGGTGCCGCGTTTGAATGGGTATGAGCAGCGGCAATCAGGTCGCGCCAATATGGGGAAACCGATATGAAGAACTCGAAATTCATCCCGGCCATCGTTCTGTCGGCAGTGGCGATCACAGGTACATCGGCACTGGCAGCAGGCCCAAAGGATCGTGAGCCCGTCTCGTTTCAGGAACTGGACGCCAATGCAGACGGCCAGATCACAAAAGAAGAGATGCAGGCCCATCGCGCGCAACGCTTCACAAAGGCGGATACTGACGGCGACGGACAGATAAGCCTTGAGGAGATGCAGGCCGCAGCCCAACAGAAGGCCAACGACAAGGTGGCCAAAATGTTCGAGAAACATGACGCGAATGGCGATGGGGTTCTCAGCACCGATGAGTTGCCCAAACCGCGCCGGGCTGACAAGATGTTTGATCGGATCGACGCGGATAGCAGCGGCGGTATCTCGGAACAGGAATTTGCCGATGCAAAAGACAAGATGGGCAAACATCACAAAAAGCGCCATAAATCGGACGCTGACGATAGCTGATGCAGGATGGAGGATCTGACCTCCCACCCTCAAGACGTTCGCGGCGCGGGGTGCGTCGCGGACGACCTCGGTGACGATAGGTTGCTGAGGATGTTTGCCGATGGCGATGCCGGTGCGGCGCGGATCCTGACGGACCGGCTGGGCCCGCGTTGCTACTCAGTCTCTCTGCGCATGTTGGGCAACCGGGCCGAGGCCGAGGATGTGACGCAGGATGCCATGATGCGGCTGTGGCAGATGGCTCCGAAATGGGTGCCGGGCACGGCCAAAGTGTCGACCTGGCTCTATCGGGTCACGCTGAACCTGTGTCTGGACCGCAAGCGCAAAAAGACACCCGAGCAGCTCCCCGAAGAGGCTGAGCCGCCCGACAACGCGGCCAGCGTGGTTGAGAAAATGCAGGATACGGCGCGCCATGACGCGTTGCAGGTTGCGCTTATGCAATTGCCTGACCGACAGCGACAAGCCGTCGTGTTGAGGCATATTGAGGAGCTGTCCAACCCCGAGATTGCCGGGGTCATGGGTCTCTCGGTAGAAGCGGTCGAGAGCTTGACCGCGCGTGGAAAGCGGGCTTTGTCGGCCATATTGGCCGGACGGCGGGAAGAACTGGGGTATGACGATGGCTGATGACGACATGGAACTGGAAAATCTGTTTGCTCAGGCGCGCAAGGACCGATCCGAGTTGCCGGATGATCTTGCCGTGCGTATCCAGACAGACGCTGAGACCACTCGGCTGGGGCGGTTGGTGAAACACGCGCGCCCTGAACGGTCCCATTGGTCACGCATTCTGGACAATATCGGGGGATGGCAGGGCTTTAGCGGTCTGGCTGCCGCCAGCGTCACCGGGGTCTTCATCGGGTTTTTTGCGCCTGCCGTTCTGCCGGATACGGCCGGCCTGTTCGGCGCGACGGATGGCAGCGTTCTGGCGGCCGACCTTGGATTTGACACCAGTTTTCTGGAGAGCACGGAATGAACACTGATCCAAAACCGAAACGCCGTTGGATGCCGATCGTTCTGTCTCTGTCACTAGCGATCAACCTGTTGATCATCGGGGTCGCGGTCGGCAGCGTATTGCGGCTAAAGAACAGCGATCACGCCAAGGCACCGCCGGGTTTTGGACCCGCATTGTACCGCGCTTTGCCGAAGGAGGACCGCAAAGCCCTGAGGGGAGAGCTCTCCGGCCTGCACGGCAAAGGGGCCAAGGGGCGATCTCAGGACTTCATGGTCGTGACCGAGGCGCTGCGGGCCGTTCCCTTTGATCCCGAAACTGTCACACTCTTGCTGCAGCAGCAGGCTCAGGCGACCGCGGACTTGCAGGCTGCGCTGCAAGAGAAATGGTTGGTTCTGGTCACGCAGATGAGCGACGAGGAGCGTCAGACCTACGCGACCCGTCTGGAAGAAGTCGTCAAACGCGGCCCGCGCGGTCACAACAAAAAGCACTGAGGCGATCAGGCAGCGCTCTGCCTGATCTGCACTTGGTTGCGGCCGGCCTGTTTCGCCGCGTAGAGCGCTTTGTCTGCGGATTTGATCAACTGCTCGACGGGTTCGGCCTCGTCTTGTGAAAGGTAGGCCGGAGCAGACATTTTCAGGCCCACACTTATGGTTACGGCAATCGGTGTGCGCTGATCGGGCAGGCGGAAAGGTACTGCGCAGATCGCCTCGCACAGGGTGCTTGCCATCGTCAGAGCCTTGGCGCGCGAGATGTTCGGAATGGCGATCATGAACTCTTCCCCGCCGATACGTGCGACGAACCCGGCCTTGCCGACGACTTGTTGCATCCGCGCCGCCGCTTGGGTCAGCACGCAATCCCCACTGGCGTGACCGTATTCGTCATTGATCGCCTTGAAATGATCCAGATCGGCCAGCATCAGGGCAAAACCGCGCCCGGTCTGTGCCGATTGCTGCGCAATTTGCTGGATGGCGCGCATGGCATAGCGGCGGTTCTGCAACCCGGTCAGAGGGTCGATCCACGACTCGGCGATCCCTTTCTTCAGCGAATCGCGCATCCTGTCCATCCGGCTTTTGCGGGCAATCTGGTTGTCCAGCCGCAAAACAATCTCATCTGCGCAGAACCCGCCGAGACAGACGGCATCTGCCCCTCGATCCAGCGCCTCGGACGCGCGGGTGGCGTTGTTGTCGCTCAACACCCCGATCAGAACCGTATGGCGCGTGGCCCCGCGCGATCTGAGGTCAGCCAGGATGTTCAGCGCGGATCGGTCTGCATCCAGCTCGACCACGATTGCATCCGGGATCGGGCCAGAGAGCAAGGCCTGAAGATCCGATTGGTGGTGCGAGGTCAGGGCGTAGCGGGACTGCCCGGAAAGCGCCTTTTGCCAAAGCGCGCCGTTGCGTGGCGTTTGCGCCAATACCGCAACGCGGGCCCTTTGGGGGGCAGTAATGAGCGGCGTATCCGGCTCGGCCAGGCCAAGAGACTGTGGGTCCTCGCGCAATTGCAGGTCCTGCGTGTCGGCGCGCGCGCGCAAAAGGCTGCGGATGCGGGCCAGCAGCAGTGTGTCCTTGAACGGGTGGGTCAGAACATCATCCAGACCATCCGCCAAAGCCCGCAATCGAGCTTGCTTGTCATTCTGGGCGGTCAGGGCCACGACGGGCACGTCGCCCAAGGCCGGATTCTTCGCAATCAGGCTTTTGACATCCGCCGCCGTGCCGTCGGGCAGCGTTTGCGCGGTCAGCACCAGATCAGGCCGCACACGCCGCAAGAGCGCGGCGAGGCCTTCCAATTTCTCACCTTGCACCACGTGGTACCACGCCGCCGTCAGCTGAACCTTCAGCATGATGCGGTTTGTGGATACCCCATCTAAAACAAGGATGGTTCCCTGCACGGACATAGTTGCTCACCATTGATTGCATGCGTGAACAAAGTGTTTATGAGTCTGGTTAACAAACCCTTTCCAAGACAGGGGACTGAGGCCAGTTTATGTCGATTTCCGAAGATTCCGCCCAAACTCTTGCTCTGAATGCCCTCGGATGGTTGGTCGGGAATGAGGAGCTTTTGCCCATTTTCCTGGGTTCTACCGGCGCCGCTGCAAATGATCTACGCGACAGGGCAGGTGAACCCGAGTTTCTGGCCTCGGTTCTGGATTTCCTGATGCTTGACGATTCGTGGATCATGGCATTTTGTGACGCGGCGGCGGTGCCGTATGACCAACCCGCTCAGGCGCAAGCGGTGTTGTCGGGTGGTTCCGACGTTCACTGGACCTGATATTCTGCAGGAGCTTTTCATGCCAATTGATGCGATCGTGTTCGACAAGGACGGCACGTTGTTTGACTTCGCCAACACCTGGGGCACGTTCGGACGGACCATGTTGTTGCGCGTGGCCGAGAATGACTCGGACCGTGCGGCGGAACTGGGTCGGATCATCGGCTTCGACCTTGAGACCGAGACCTATTCTCCTGATAGCGTCGTGATTGCGGGAACCGTTGAGGAAATCGCAGACGCCTTGTTGCCGCATGTCGATGGCATGCCGCGTGACGCCTTGATCGAGTTGATGAATGCCGAGGCCGCAGCCGCGCCGCAAGCGCAGGCGGTGCCGTTGGGGCCGTTTCTGGATGCGTTGAAACAGGCCGGCCTCAAGCTGGGGGTTGCCACAAACGACAGCGAGCACCCGGCGCTTCAGCATCTGGAGTCGGTGGGCGTCAAAGACCATTTCGACTTTATCGCCGGTTATGACAGCGGCCATGGGTTCAAGCCCGGCCCCGGCCAATTGCTGGCGTTTGCTGCGCATATCGGCGTGCAGCCGGATCGCATTGCAATGGTCGGCGACAGCCTGCACGACCTGCAGGCCGGGCGGGCGGCAGGGATGACCACGATCGGAGTCCTCACCGGTCTCGCCAAAGCCGACGTTCTGGCGCCGATGGCGGATGTGGTCTTGCCCGATATTGGTCATATCCCGGCTTGGTTGGCGGATAACTAGATCTGCAGAACCCGTTTACGGCGGTTCAAGGCTCGTAAACGACAAAATCTGTCGCAGATGGAACGGCCTGTTACCGCTTTCCCGGGCTTGCTTAAAAGCAGGCACCTGGCAGGGAGGCGAACATGGCCGGAACCAAATCGCGCAGACGTCGTAGCGGAGGGCGCGCGGGCGCTGCGGAGCGCAGGGGAAGTGCGGCTATTGATCAGATGCCGTGGAACCCTCCGGTCAATATTGATGCACCGACCGAGCCTCTGGATCAGGGCGGGATCGAGGCTATCCACGACGGCGCCATGCGAATTCTCGAAGAGATCGGGGTCGAGTTCTACAACGAAGAAGCCATCGGCATCCTGCGTGAGGCGGGCTGTACGATAGACGGTGACAACGTGCGGATGGGCCGCGATTTCGTGATGGAGATGGTGGCAAAAGCCCCGAGCCGTTTCACGATCACGCCGCGCAATCCCGACCGGAAGATCGAGATTGGTGGGCGGAACATCCTGTTTGGCAACGTCTCCTCGCCTCCGAACTACTGGGATATGGAAATCGGAACCAAGGTGCCCGGCAACCGCGAGATGTGCCGCAATCTGCTGAAGCTGACACAGTATTTCAACTGCATCCATTTTGCCGGAGGCTACCCGGTAGAGCCGGTCGATATTCACGCCAGCATCCGCCACCTCGATGTGCTCTATGACAAGCTGACCCTGACGGATAAGGCGATGCACGCCTATTCGCTGGGTAAAGAGCGGGTCGAAGACGTGATGGAGATGGTCCGCATCGCGGGCGGGCTGAGTCATGAAGAGTTCGAGGCCACGCCGCGGATGTATACCAACATCAACTCGACCTCGCCGCTGAAGCACGACCATCCGATGATTGACGGCTGCCTGCGTCTGGCGCGGCGCGGTCAGGCGATTGTTGTCACGCCGTTTACTTTGGCCGGAGCGATGGCCCCCGTCACTATCGCTGGCGCCGTGGCGCAATCTCTGGCCGAGGCGCTCTGTGCTATCGCTCTGTTCCAATATGTTCGTCCGGGGATCCCCTGCGTGATTGGAACCTTCACCTCGAACGTGGATATGAAATCCGGGGCCCCGGCTTTTGGGACGCCAGAGTATATGCGGGCCACTCAGATGACCGGCCAGATGGCACGCTTCTACGGTCTGCCGATGCGATCATCGGGCGTCTGTGCGGCGAATGTGCCAGATGGGCAGTCGGTGTGGGAGACGTCAAACTCGCTCTGGGCGTCGGTGCAGTCGGGGACCAACATGGTCTATCACGCAGCGGGGTGGCTTGAGGGCGGGTTGATCGCAAGCCCTGAAAAGTTCATCATGGATTGCGAAATCCTTCAGCAAATTCAGAGGTATATGAATCCTGATCTCATAGCGACCGGCCCGGATGAGATCGCCCTGGACGCGATCCGTGCGGTCGGGAATGACGGGCATTTCTTTGGCATTCAGCACACTCAGGACCGCTACACGACCGCCTTCTATCAACCGTTTCTGAGCGACTGGAAGAACTACGAAGGATGGGAGATCGCGGGCGGTATCTGGACTGCAGAACGCGCACATCACATGTTCAAAGAGATCATCGGAAGCTTCGAGGCCCCCGCTCTGGACGAGGGTATTCGCGAGGAGCTTGCTGAGTTCGTCACCCGCCGCAAAGCCGAAGGTGGGGCACCGACGGATTTTTGATATCGCTATGATACTAAGAGGTCTTTCCGCTGATCAGCAGCGGTTCTTGGCTATTTGTTAAGGATTGTCAGGCCACAGTACGGGTGCAACCAATCTGAGGCATCTGATGCATGGTCTGATCAATCGGGCGATACAGTCGTTTGTATGCGCAACCTACGGGCGGCCGTGTTGGCAGCGCGTAACAGATTCGGCCGGATTGGGGTTTTCCGAGTTTGAGGCCATGTTGACCTACGATGACGCGATTACGACCTCTCTGCTGGATGCGCTCAGTACGGAACTCGCCCGGCCGCGACCCGAGATTATGGAAGACGTGGGAACCTACCTGGTCTCGCATCCCAATACCGAAGCACTGCGTCGCCTTTTGAGGTTTGGCGGTGTGACATACGTCGAATTCCTCCATTCCCTTGACGATCTGGCGGATCGGGTCCGACTGGCCGTGTCCGACCTGTCTCTTCCTGTCCTCGAATTACAAGAGCTTTCGCAGACTGAATTCCAACTCATCTGCGGGCCCGGGCTGCCCGGATATGCCAGCGCAATGGTCGGTGTTTTACGTGCGATGGCTGATGACTACGGCGCCTTGGTGATGTTGTCGCATGAAGGTCAGCAGGGCGAGGCTGAGGTAATCTCAATCCTGCTTGTCGAAAGCGCATTTGCTGAGGGGCGGCAATTCGATTTGGGGGCGCGGGGCGCATGACGCGGATGGATGATCTGGCAGAACTGCTGAAAACCCTGTGTCCGATGTTTCTGCTGGTCGATCAGAACGGTCACATCCTCCGCGTCGGCCCGACTTTGCAGAAGCTGCGCCCCGACTGCGTGATGGAGGGGCAAAGTTTTCTAGATATTTTCGAAATGGTTCGTCCCCGCACGGTGACAACCATACCTGCACTTATGGCCATGGCCGGGGCGAATCTGCACCTTAGGTTTCATGATGAGCCGCGCACGGCCCTCAAGGGGCTGGTCGCCCCGCTGCCGGGCGGGGAAGGGGCGGTTATCAACCTGTCCTTCGGTATCTCGATCCTCGACGCGGTGCGCGACTATGCCCTGACCAGCGCTGATTTTTCCGGCACTGATCTGGCGATCGAGCTGCTCTATCTGGTTGAGGCGAAATCGGCCGCCATGGATGCGTCTCGGTCGCTGAACCTCAGGCTGCAGGGCGCAATGCTCGCGGCTGAGGAGCAGGCCTATACCGACACCCTGACCGGAGTAAAAAACCGGCGCGCCATGGACAGCCTTCTAGGACAGATGATCGCTTCGAACGCGCCGTTTGCGGTGATGCATATTGATCTGGACTATTTCAAATCCGTGAATGACCGTCTGGGACATGCTGCCGGGGATTTCGTTTTGCAGCAGGCCGCGCGGATCATGATCGAAGAAACCCGAGACGACGACACGGTGGCGCGAATCGGCGGGGACGAGTTCGTTGTTATCTTCCAAGGCCTGTCCAACACGGACCGGCTTTCGGCGATTGCAGACCGGTTGATCGAAAGACTGAACCAACCGATGAGGTTTCAGGACAAGGATTGCCGTATCTCCGCAAGTATCGGCACCGCCTTGTCAACGCATTTTGACAGCCCGAGGGCCGAAGATGTTCTGCAGGCCTCGGACCTCGCGCTGTATCAAGCCAAGCGAGAGGGTCGATCCTGCCACCGTCTGTATTCCACGCTGCTCAAGGCGCAGTCCTGAGATCAGGCTGCGGAAAACGCCGCTTGCAGAGTGTCCGCGATTTGGCGCTTTATCGGGGGCAATTCGCCGATCACTGGCAGAACGATGCCTCGGAAACGCGCCTTGTTCAACTCTTCTGGGACATCTTCCAGCACGTGTCCTCCGCGACAGGCGAAGAAGGGTAGGCAAAGCGACTGATCTGACACTCCGTTGGCAGCATCGGAAATCGACGGGGGTTCTTCGACAAATCCGACGCGGATCGAGCGGAACGTCATTCTCTGCGACAGTTGCTCGGCAAAGTCATTCGCGACGGCCGATGGGTTTCTACTGCGGCCTGAGCCGTGCGCGGCGACGATCAGATCGGAAGCAGTTGCGCTCCAGTCGTTTTCCTTCAGGGCCGATTTCAACGCGTCGCTGACAAGATCGGGAAGCATGGGGTCCGTTCCCAACGGGCTCAAAATTCGCAAGTTGCGATCCCCGATACGTTTGGGCAAGGCGCTGGTCACAAACCATCCCTTGGCCATGAACAAAGGGTAAATTACCGTGTCGTGGGGCAGGCTGTCCATCACCTCTTCAAGTGCGTCGGAATTGGCCAGCGTGGCAGAATGGACCGACACATCGGCCGCAAGCGCGTTCACCTCAGCGGCGAACGTGGCCAGCGATGCCTCAGCTGGTTCCGGATCTGAGGGCTGACCATGGGCAACGATGATGGCGTGCGGCATTCCGGGCTCCTGTTCCTGAGCGGTAAGTGTGTCGCCGGTTCTCTATGTCAAGGCGGGTGTTAGCCCAAAAGTGTCAGCCAAAGCCAGACGGTTAGGATCGAGGCGGCGGTTCCGATCAGCACTGACGAGGCCGCGACCCGTTTGGCGCGCCCGTACATGTTGGCGAAAATATAGGCGTTGAAACCTGGGGCCATCGCTGCGTTCAGCACTCCGGAGCGGAAAAGGTCCTGCGGCAGCCCTGTGGTTGTTCCGAACAGCCAAACTAAGCTTGGGTGCAACATCAGAGAAATCCCGCAAACATAGGCGATCGTGCGAAGATCGCCTTCGGGTTTGTATTTCACGAGCACGCCGCCCAGCGCGAACAACGCGCCGGGCAGGGCGGCGCGGGTCACCAGTTCCAGCGCCTCATCCACCACTTGCGGAATGACCAGCCCGGACAGATTGACCACGAAACCTAGCGCGATGCCTAGGATCAACGCGTTCTTGAACATCGCAGACAGAACCGAGCGCACCATTTTTGTGCCACCATGGCCGCGATTGCGCACGATCTCCATCACAGTGATCCCGACGCCGTAGCAGAACGGTGAGTGGAAGGCGATGATGGCGTAATTGCCCGTCAGGCTTTCTGGGCCATAGGCGCGTTCGGTAATGGGCAGGCCCAGAAGGACCGAGTTCGAGAACAGGCAGCAAAAGCCGATGGCGACGCAGTCTTCCCAATCACGGCCAAAGATCAGCCGTGCCCCGAACAGTCCTGCAGTAAAACAAAGTGCGGCTGCAGAATAGAAACTGACCAGAAGCCGAGGGTCGAAACTGGCACTGAGATCCAGATGGGCAATGGCAAGAAACAGTAGGCAGGGAATAGCAAAGCCCTGCGTAAAGCGCATCAAACCGTCGACATGCATCTCTTTGAAATAGCCCGAACGGGTTGCCGCGTAGCCTGCGCCAATCACCAGAAAGACCGGTAGGATAACGTCAATCAGGCTTTGAAGCATATCGCCCCCGGTGCTGGCGATATGTGTGCCACAAACGGCAGGGCCTTACAGCGCTTGCTCGATCACCATCCCGTCATAGGCGGGGGTGATGTGATCGGCGGTTTCGGCCTCGACCGTCGCATAGTCCAGGTCGATATGCATATTGGTCAGGACGGCGCGTTTGGGCTGCAGTTTCTCAATCCACCCCAGGGTTTTTTCCAGATGCGCATGGGTAGGGTGCGGCGTACGACGCAGGGCGTCGATGACGAGACAATCCAGGCCTTCCATCTCAACCCAGGCATCGTCATAGATTTCGGCGACGTCGGGCAGATAGGCGAGATTGCCCATCCGAAACCCCAGCGCGTCGATTGACCCATGGTTCACGCGGAAGGGGCGCAATGGGATCGGACCTCCGGGACCATCGATCTCGAACGGGCCGTCAATGGATTTCAGCTCCAGAATCGGCGGGTACGGAGAGCCCTCGGGTTGGATAAACGCATATCCGAACCGTCCCAGCAGGGCGTTCTGAGTGTCGCCATCCGCCCAGACGGTTACACGGGTTTTCATGTTGAAAACGATCATTCTCAGATCATCAAGGCCGTGCACATGATCGGCGTGAGAATGGGTATAGACCACCCCGTCCAGCCGCCCGGTTCCGGTATCCAGCAACTGGCTGCGCATATCCGGCGAGGTGTCGATCAGGACCGTAGTTGTGCCTTCCGGCCCATCTCTTTCGACCAACATCGAGCAGCGACGGCGGATATTTCTTGGGTTTTCGGGGTCGCAATCGCCCCAATGCCCACCAAGGCGCGGCACGCCGCCCGAAGACCCGCAGCCCAGAATGGTGCAGCGCAGCTGTGTCATGCGGCAGCCTTATACTGTGCCGCTTTTGAGAACAGGCGGTCAAAGTTTAGCTGTGTCTGGGCGGCGAAATCTGCGTAGTCCATGCCGAACACCTCGGCCCCTTTGCGGGCAGTGTGAGCGGTATAGGCGGGTTCATTGCGTTTGCCCCGGTATGGGGGCGGCGCAAGATAAGGGGCGTCGGTTTCGACCAGAATGCGATCAGCGGGGGCGGTCGCGAAGATATCGCGCAGCTCCTGACTTTTGGGGAATGCAGCGATCCCGGACATCGACAGGTAGAACCCTAGGTCAAGGGCAGCTTTTGCCAGCTCTGCCGAGGATGAGAAACAGTGCATCACGCAGGAATAGGGCGCGTTGCGGTATTCCTCGGCCAGAATGCGCGCCATATCGTCATCGGCTGCGCGGGCGTGGATGATCAGAGGCAGGCCGGTGCGTTGGGCCGCCTCGATATGAATGCGCAGAGACTGCTTTTGTACCTCGGCGCTGTCGGCAGTGTAGTGATAGTCCAGCCCGGTCTCGCCGATGCCGACGAATTTCGGATGCTGTGCCAGTGCGACCAGTTCATCGACCGTGGCCATCGGCTCGTCCGCCGCGCTCATCGGGTGGGTGCCGGCGGCATAGAAGATCGGTGCATGAGCCTCGGCGATGGCGCGCACGCTGGGTTCATTGCGCAGGCGGGTGCAGATGGTGACCATGCGGGTCACACCGGCCTCGGCTGCATTGGCGATGATCTGGTCCAATTGCCCCTCGAAATCGGGGAAGTCCAGATGGCAATGGCTATCGGTGATCTGGGGGATGTTGCTCATCTGCTCTGACCGGAGGTTTCTTGTATCTTGAACATCGTATCTAGGACCAACGCGGCAGGGTCAAGGTTCACCGCCTGACCATGACGTGCTCGGGCGGTGATCGTTGCCGCCACCTCGGCCCAGTTGCGGGCCTGATGAGGTGAGGCCGAAAGCCGGGTCAGAGTTTCCGCCTCGTTGGGGGCGGCTTCCGGTAAGGGGGCTGCGCCTGTTGCGCCGGTCATTGCCAGACGAGATAGTGCCACGTCGATCAGGGTCAGCAACAGCTCGAAACGTTCGGCCGCGCCGCGCTGGGCGGCGGCTTCGGCCAGCTTAAGGGCGCGCTGACGGTCCATTCGGGGCAAGGTGCCCAGAATGGCGATCAATTCGGCATAGATTTCAAGCCCGCCCAGATTGATGAGACGAACCGCGTCGCCCACCGACCCAGCGGCCAGAGCGGCAAGGTGATCGGTTTGGCTGGGAACCTCCGCCCCGGTCTGCGTCAAAGCGGCCTGCATATCCTCAGGATCCAGCGGTGAGAGACGCAAGGTTCGGCAACGTGACCGGATCGTCGGCAACAGGCGCGAGGGTTGGTGCGAGATCAGCAGCAACGTGGTGCGCGCCGGTGGCTCCTCCAGCATTTTCAGAAGGGCATTCGCAGCACTGACATTCATCTCATCAGCCGCGTCTACAATGACCACACGCCGCCCGCCATCTGCCGAGGATAGGCCGAAGAACTTGCCCAGCTTGCGGATGTCATCCACCACGATCTCATTCCGGAGACGCCCCTGATCGTTCAACGACCGGGTGATCGCCGCCAGCCCCGGTTCAGCACCAGCAGATATGCGATGCGACACCGGGTGGTCCGGGTCGATCTCTAGAGTCTCCGGGGGCGGAGGCGCGCCAAACAGCCCTCCGTCATCCGCCGGAGGGGTGGCGAGCAGAAACCGCGCGATCCGCCATGCTAACGTGGCCTTGCCGACCCCACGCGGGCCGGTCAGAAGCCAACCATGGTGCAGCCGGTCCGAGTTGTAGGCGTTCAGAAAGGCTTGCTCGGCCGTGTCCTGCCCGAACAGCTGCGCGGTCTCACGCGGATGCGGCGCTCTGGGCGCCTGATCTGGGGTTGGGATGTCGTCGCTCATCGTCTATCGCAAAGCTGCCTCGACGATATCTCTCACATCATGTGCGACACTGTCCATGTCGCGATTGCCATCGATGACGCGAAACCGGTCGGAAAACTCATCGGCCAGCGCCAGAAACCCGGCGCGCATCTGTTTTTGCAGGGCAGGGCCGAAATCTTCGAACCGCTCCTCGGTGCCCTGTCGCCCTTTGGCGCGGGACAGGCCGGTGTCCGGGTCCATGTCGATCAGCAGGGTCATGTCCGGCTCGCGCCCGATCATCAGGTCATGGAGTTGGTCGACCACCGCCCGCAGATTCCCCCGAGACAGCCCCTGATACATCCTTGTGCTGTCGGCGAAGCGGTCGCAGATCACCACTTTTCCCGCATCCAAGGCCGGTTCGATTGTCCGCTCCAGATGATCGCGGCGGGCGGCGGTGAACAGCAACAGCTCGGTTTCCGCCGACCAACGGTCAGGGTCGCCTTCCAGCACGAGGCGGCGGATTTCTTCTGCCCCCGGCGACCCGCCGGGTTCGCGCGTCAGAACGACCTGATGGCCCGCATTGCGCAAGGACTCGGCCAGCATCCGGGCCTGAGTTGATTTGCCTGATCCGTCTATGCCTTCAAAGGTCAGGAATAACCCGCGTTGCGTCACATCGACTCCAGCGGGTTGTTGATAACGTCTTTCAAGACAATGCCGCCGACCGTCATCATGCGCACCATGAAACCGCCCGACGGGACATCCTCGGCGGCGAACAGAGGGCGTCGGATTTCGGGCAGACCTTCGGGCTTGATCACCAGCTCGGCCAGTTTCTGGCCTTTGGCAACAGGTGCGTTGATGGGGCCGTCATAGACAACCTCGGCCTCGATATTCTGGGTGCCCAGAACCGGGAACAAAACATTTAGGTCGCCGTCGGGCACCAGACCCACGGTCTTTTTCTCACCCATCCAAAGCTTGGCTTCGGCTATCGGCGCTTCTTCGGTGGCAACTGTCCTCTCGACAAAATTTCGAAACGACCAGTTAACCACGGACTCAGCCTCCTCTGCCCGCTGAGCGGTACTGTCTAGGCCAGTGAGAACGAAGATCACACGGCGGTCGCCTTGTTTGGCTGATCCGACAAGGCCGTAGCCGGCCTCTTGTGTATGGCCGGTTTTCAGGCCGTCGGCCCCAATGTTCAGCCGTAGCAGCGGGTTGCGGTTGCGCTTGTTCGAAGGCGCGCGCCCGTCAAACTCGAATTCTTCTTCAGCGAACAGAGGGTAATATTCGGGGAAATCCGTGATCAGCCGATCCGCGAGAACGGCCAGATCATGCACGGACATCAAATGCCCGGCAGCGGGCCATCCGTTGGAATTGGCAAAGTTCGAGTTGTTCATCCCCATCTGCTGCGCGCGCTGGGTCATATAGCGGGCAAATCCGGCCTCGGTCCCATCAGGGCTGAGCGCCTCGGCAATTACCACGCAGGCATCATTGCCGGACAGTACGATGATACCGCGTATCAGATCCTCGACAGTCACACGGTCCTGCGTGTTCAAGAACATGGTCGAGCCACCATAGCTCATGGCATGTTCCGAGACAGGCAGGGTTTCCTGCAGCGTCAAACGCCCATCCCGCAGCGCTTCGAACGCGACGTAAAGCGTCATGAGCTTGGACATGGATGCGGGCGGAAGCGGCTGATCGGCGTCTTTGGAAAGAAGCACGGTACCTGTGGTCTGATCCATCACATATGCCGCGCGCGCCGAGGTATCGAACGCGTGGGCGGGCAGGGCCAGAACAGCCATCCCGAGGGTGAAAACGGATGTTCGCAATGCGGATAGCATAAGGTGCCTCCTGTTCTCAGTTGGCCACGGTGAACGCATCGCCAAAGCCCAGATCCTTCACGTCGTTCTGGATGGCCTTGCGCTCGGCGCGGGTGGCGGCGGGTCCGACCAGCACGCGCCAGACGGTGTTGTCTTCGGTCTTCAACTCTCGCACCTCTGCCGACATGCCGTTTCTGCGGATTTTGGCGGCGGCGCTGTTGGCATTGGACTGAACACCAAACGTACCAACCTGAACAAAGGGTTTCGAAAGAGACGATGTCGTGGCGGCCGTTGCGGCGACAGGCGTCGGCTCCGCGGCGTCGATAGCGGCTGCGGCCCCTTCGATCGGGTCAAGCGTAGTTTCGGTGATCGCGTTGGGGTCTTTTTTCTGCCACCACTTGCGTTTGGCCGGTTTTTCGGCAGGCGCAACCACCGGCGCATCAGTCAAAGCCGGAGCTGTGCTGGCCGCCGCTGCGGCAGCGCTCGGTGTCTCTACGGTCGCCTCGACGTCGGTCTCGGCTGCGTCCGAGGCAACAGCGGCTGCGCCTACAGTGCCTGCGGTCTCCGCTGCGGCGGGCTCTTTCTTCTGCCACCATTTGCGCTTGGCCGGTTTTTCCGTCTCAGAAGTGGCGTCGGATGCGTCAACCTCGGCTACGTCATTAGCGACGGCGGCCTCGGCCCCATCCTGGGCTGCGTCTGAGGCAACAGCGGCTGCGCCCACAACGCCTGCAGTCGCCGCTGCGGCAGGGGCTTTTTTCTGCCACCATTTGCGCTTAGCCGGTTTTTCCGTCTCAGAGGTGGCCTCGGATGCATCAATCTCGGCCACGTCACTGGCGGCGGCGGGCTCGGTGCTTGCTTCGGGCGCGGTCTCGGCCTCAGCGACCTCGGGCTCGGGCGCGACCTCAACGGTTTCTCGCCGCAAGGCCACCACGTTGATCTTGGTCGGCGCGCCAGCAAGGATACCCAATTGCTCCGCCGCTGCAGATGATACCTGCAAGGCGGGGCCGGGCAGGTTGCGCTCCCGCCTGAACAAAGCGCCGGTCACCGATTTGTTGTTCGTGGCGTTTTTGATGATCACCCGTTCGGGCTGAGTCACATCAGGGTGGGCCACCCAGATCCCGCCCAGCGAGGGGCGACCGTCCCACAATCCGGCCTCGGTCAATTGGAACACGTCCGGTGCTTCGACATCGCGCTGTGTGTCGCCGGAGGATTGCGGGAAAAGTTCGTTCTTGCTGGTATTTTCGTCGGGTTTTTCTGCGGTTGCCAGCGTTTCCTCGCAACCCGACAACACCACCAAGGCTACAGCCAAGCACGCCAGCCGTTTTGGCCCTGGGCGGATCTCAGTCGCTCGCTTCATTTTGTCATCCCTTGCCTGAAGGGGCCTCGTTCCCCGAGCCCCACCGTCAGCCAGCCGGTTCTTCGCGCCAGTCTGCTGCGGTCTTTCATGCGGATCATAACGTGGGTGTGGTTCTATGGAAAGTCCGCTGCTTGGGCTTCGGCAAGATTTCCCGATTTCGACTTGCCTCTGATTTCAGTTGGCCTTAGACCCTGCATTCGACGGGGAGGTGGCAGAGTGGTCGAATGCGGCGGTCTTGAAAACCGTTGGGCGTGAGAGCGTCCCCAGGGTTCGAATCCCTGTCTCCCCGCCACTCATACCTGTCTCACTTCAGTTGTATTTTCTGACCCGGAATTGTGCCGCAATTCCCGCGCGTTGGCGCATGCGCTTTCAATTAGAGACGGAGCAGACTTTACATTGAGAGGAAAATTCAGGCGCCAGTCTCAGTATCGCATTTTAGCGGGGTCGCTTTGGGCTGGATTTCCCCGATGCCCGGCAATTTACAGGGACTTTTCGCAAAACGGGTCTGATACTCGTCACTTCGCTTGGGCTCCAGGCTCATTGATTTGCAGCCAGAACAAGATGGTAGCCGCGGGTGCGATTGCTGATAGGAAGACCTTTGGGCATCTGTCATATCGGGTGGCAACCCGCCGCCAATCCTTCAGGCGCCCGAACATGATCTCGATGCGGTTACGGCGTTTATAGCGCCGCTTGTCGTACCGGACGGGATTGTCGCGTGATTTTCAACCAGGGATGCAAGGCCTTTTTCCCTTGTTTATCAGAGCTTCGCGGAACCAGTCCGCATCATACCCGCAATCACCCAGCAACCAATCAGCCGATGGTAGACTGTTCACTAGTGCCCTGGCTTCTGTATAATCGCTGACCTGCCCAGCGGATATGAAGAAGCGGATGGGACGTCCGAAGCTGTCAGAAATTACATACAGTTTCTTGTTCTTACCGCCCTTGGTGTGTCCGATCAGTCTGCCGCGCCCCCCTTATTTTAGCCGCGGGCTGGAGGCCGTGGGGTGCGCTTTGAGGGATGTTGCGCAAATCATGATCTTCTTGTGGTCCGTGCCTTCAGTAGCCAGCCCGCTCATGATCCGAGCTAATACACCCAAATCGCTCCATCGTTTCCAACGATTGTAGAGCGTCTTTGGCGACCCATGTTTGCGAGGCGCTTCCCACCAACTTAATCCCTTGCGATTGAAGAAAACAATCCCGCTCAGTACACGTCGGTCATCAGCGCTCGGCTTGCCGTGGCTCTTCGGAAAGTATGGCCGAAGCCGCGACATCTGTTCGTCGGTCAACCAGAATGAATTGCTCATGATACACCCTTGAAATTCTGGGGCTTGAATCACACAGCCGAGATGGCAGCAACCAAATTTATGGGTCCAGAACCTAGCCGTTCTTTGCATTGCGATGAATGTCCGCTTTCGAGACGTGGTTTTGTCTTCGGACTGCGCTGAATAAAGCGGGCGCGATGCAAGCAGCGGATAGTAGTGCAATGACCGAAAAGCCAAACAGTTCGTAAACGATTTTGAACACCGTAGTGCCAACAAACATCGCCGCATAGGTAACCGCACTGTAGAGGCCAAGTATGGTCGCGCGTTGCTGCGGAGAGAGAGCCGTCAACTGGCCTACGAGTATGTTCAATCCAAGATGGTTTGCAGCACCCCACGCGAAACAGAAAGCGATGAGCGCCATGCCGAACGGTGCAAGCAAGGAAAGCCCGATGTATGCGCAAAGCAATAGGGCGAATATGACGGGAGCGGATTTCGGCGCGCCATGCCTGTCGATCAAGCGATCTAACGGTGCGACGACGCCAAAGCCGACACCATAAGATAACGCCGCAAGACCAGCGATGCCGGTCGCGACTCCAAGACCTTGGGTCAGATGGGGACCGAGATACGCATAGAGCCCATAGAATGCGGCCATGTAGCAGGCCACGGCAAATAGGATCGGTGGCAAACCCTCAATCCGCAAGGCCTTCAATGGTGAGGTGACGTTGCCAACTGAACGGGGCTCCGAAGTACTGTTGCGTTTCAAAGCGATCAGCAAGAAGAGAGCGGCAGTGCCCAAGAGCATGTAAACCGCGCGCCAATGCATGAAGTCGGTGAGGACGGCAGATATGCTTACCCCTGCAACGAGGCTGAGTGTCCAACCCGTCAGAACTTTTCCGAGAGTTTCGCTCTCTCGTCCCGTTGGTGCAATCTCAGCCGCCAAACCATAGATTGCTGGCAACGCAAGCCCCGCTGCCAATCCGGCCAATGCCTGACCGGCAATCAGAACCCATAGCGCTGGAGCTGATGCGCAGATTGCCATAGCAAAACACAACCCCACAAGCGCTAGGAACAGGGCCCGTCGGAGACCAATCTGATCGGCCTTCGGCGCAAGTATGAGGGCGCTGATGGCTGTTGCCGCGCCATACACCGCCGAAGCCAACATAACATCAGTTGCGGAACTGCGCGGCAAGGACATCGCGACATCTGATGCGATTGGACTGAGGACCAAGGAGTTTGATCCGACAATACTGATACCGAGCATCAGGAGCCAAACTGGATTCATATCGCGCACCTTTCGAAGTCATTCCAGTAGACGATTATTCGGCATGGCGGTACTGTATTCTGAGAAATCAAAAAAAATCGAATGAGGTTCGGAGAATGTCTAAAGACAGATATGGCTTGGATAGGATTGACCGAAACCTATTAAGCCTCCTGAGCAAAGACGCTAAACAGAGCTATAGTGATTTGGGCAAGGCCGTCGGACTTTCTGCACCCGCCGTGCATGAGCGTGTAAAGCGCTACAAGTCCAGCGGGCGGATCAAGTCGGTGTCGGCCCAGCTTGACCCAACAATGACTGGAAAGCGGTTTTTGGCATTCATTCACGTCAACACAACAGGATGGGGAAAGAGCGAGGACCTTATGCAGATCACAGAGCTTCCCGAAGTTGAAGAAATCCATTCCGTCACCGGTGATACCTGCATGATCTTGAAGGTACGGATGGAAAGTACGCAGGCCATGGAAGCACTGCTCGCACGACTCTACGCGCTCCCGGAAGTAGTCTCGACCAAGAGTTACGTAGCGCTGTCCACCTATTTGGAGCGCCCCGTCCAAGCAGGGGTTACCGATCTATGAACTGAGCAATTCGGACATTGCCAGAACGGCTCCTGCGCCTGCAATCCAGACACTCCGTCAAATTCCCGCAGCCGCAGTACGTTGAACGTCTGCATCGAGCCCTGAGCTACCGATCAATTCGATAGTGTGAGGAGCGGCGGCCAAGCGCCGTTAATCGGCTTGATCACCAATGTGATTTGTTTTCAGAAACTAGTTGACAGGTTCCGTTTTCGGAACCATCAATATCTTGTTCCGAAAACGGAACTAAATCATTCACCGGTAGACGGCAACTGGCCGCGCCACTCAGGAGAGAAGAAGATGGATGGACAGCACCGCCACGACGCGGCTTACGCAACGATGTGTTCTTATCTTGGCTTAACGGCGAGAGACGTAGCCGAAATCGGAGGGTTCTCTGATCGGTTCGCGCGAGACATTCTCGCAGGCCGGAAATCCTTTCCGCAAGACACTAAGATCGCACTATTCCAGTTGTTCAAAGACTACCGAAACATCGTGAAAGCGATGAAGCTAGAAGCCCGTGCTGGCATAGGAGTTTTCTACATCTATCGCACCAACGAACAGCTTCGCGCCTCACCAGTCGGCAAAGTTTGGCAGAAGGTTGGAAAATCCAAAGGTGGATTTGTTGGCCCCTACCGAAACGCAGCTTGGGAAGTCCATGAATGGGCTTTGGACCCATGCAACGGACCTACAACCCCGGTTAGCTTGGTCTTCGCAGACACTCCCAACGTAAACTAACCGATCAACCCTAAAAAAACAGCACTGCCAAGGCACAGGCGAAGTCTGTGCGCGGCCTCCGGCTGTCCAAACTAGAGGTGAAAAATGTCAGACCTTTTCGTCAATACGTTCAAAGAGACCCGAACCTGCACCTTCAAAGGGGACGTTTACGACGTTCGGGACAACGGTGCGATTCTTCGCAAGAAGCGCTCCGGCGGACGGCACCGTAAGCTCGACAACTTCTGGACCTTCGGCACCAAAGACGCCCACTCAGGATACGCGAATTTCGGGAGCCACAAAGTTCACCGGATCGTCGCAACGGCCTTTCATGGCGAGCCACCAACCAGCCAGCACATTGTCGATCACATTGACACCAACCGAATGAACAACCGCCCAGAGAACCTCCGCTGGATCACGAGACTTGAGAACATCTTGCTGAACCCGATCACACTTAAGCGGGTTCTTGAGGCATACGGTTCTGTTGAAGAGTTCTTTGCCGATCCCTCGAAGCCGAAACATAAGCCACTTCCGAACCAATATGATTGGATGCGCACGGTATCGGCATCAGAGGCCGCAGAGAGCAAGCGGAAACTTGAGAACTGGGCGGCAAGCTCAACATCGCCTTCGGGCGCAGGTCTGGGTGAGTGGCTGTTTGAACACCGCAAACGGGTCGAACCACCCAAGTTGCCCGAGATTACTCCGTCTCTGACTGAAGGTGCCGCACAACTGAACTGGCGGACACCGTCAGAGTTTCCGTGCTGTCCTGAGCCGGGGAAAAATCACACACTTATGGATTACTTTCGGGCGCTTTCGTTCGGGACGGTTTTTGCAGCGAACGAACACGGAAAGTCGTTTTTTGTTGATGGCTGCCGGGACCGACACAGCGACTGTTTGATTGTGGTTTGCCGGATTGAGAATAATCCAATCAACGATTGGGGAATTACCTGCGTCTATCTTCACGAAGGCACATTCATTCACGAAAACAAGGCAACCTATTTAACTTTGGTTGAAGCCATGGAAATCTATTCTGCGGGAACCGGGGAGGGGTTCCGTCCCGAGAACTATGAGCCGGAACTCGGGCCGTCGATTGGCTCCCCGCGGAAAGCCTAAAGAAGAGTTAGCACCGGCTGCCAAGTCCGCATTGCTGTCGTTCGCACCATGCGTGAGATTTAGGCCTGACGGAGCTTACAGCAAGGACCGCACAGCTGTCATACGCTGCGGCTGTACAAATGTCCGTTCACGTGCGGCGAGGCGAAGAAGATCGTCTTTGTCCCTAAGGACGTTTCGGTCAGTACAATTCAAATCTCTACGGCACAGACCCCGCCATGTGCACCGTCAACGCTCGTGTTGTCATGTGTTTGTGGCACAACTTCAATGACCCGTGCACCAAACGCTCAGAGAATCTTCGCAGCATAATCCTGACAGCCGTCGCATATTCGTGCATGATGAAAAAACAGGCAGACCTATTTGCCTTCCTGGAAGTGCTTGAATTCTCAAGGGGCGCGCTTTGGAAATATTGGTTAACGGCATAAACACGGTTCTTTGGAACTACGTATTGATCTACGGTCTTCTTGGAACCGGTATCTTTTTTTCAATTCGTCTTGGTGCGCTTCAGTTTCTCCATTTTGGGGAAATGTTGCGCGTCCTGACGTCTGCGAAGAGCACGGACAAAAGAGGTATTACTCCTTTTCAAGCGCTGACAGTAAGTCTGGCTTCTCGCGTCGGCACTGGAAACCTTGCTGGCGTAGCCGTGGCTCTGACCTTGGGAGGTCCAGGCGCAATCTTTTGGATGTGGATCGTGGCATTGGTTGGAATGGCCACCGCCTATTCCGAAAGTACTTTGGCCCAACTCTACAAAGTCACATCTTCCAACGGAAGGTTCAGAGGAGGTCCCGCGTTCTACATGGCCAACGCCTTGAACGCTCCTTGGGCTGGGGTCATTTTCTCGATCTGCTTGATTGTCAGCTTTGGTTTGGTTTTTGTCGCGGTCCAATCCAACTCGATTGCTGAGGCTTTCGAGGGCGCGTTCGGGTTAAATAAATTGGTCGTTGGCATAGCGCTGGCCGCAGCCGCAGCGGTGGTCATATTCGGCGGAATAAGAACCATCGCAAAGTTTGCAGAGATCGTTGTACCGCTCATGGCTGGTCTCTACCTTTTGCTTGCAGGTGTTGTCGTAGTCCTGAACATTTCCGAAGTACCCGCTATGTTGTGGTCGATTGTTGCGGGTGCATTTGGCCTGCAGGAAGCTGCTGGAGGCGTGACAGGAGGCGTCATGGCTGCTGCGCTTAACGGCATCAAACGGGGACTTTTCTCCAACGAAGCGGGCATGGGCTCAGCACCAAACATTGCAGCAGTTGCAACACCTGATCCTCATCACCCTTCCAGCCAAGGTTTCGTCCAGGCATTTGGGTGTTTTGTGGACACGATTTTGGTCGCAACGGCAACTGCACTGCTTATTCTTCTGTCGGGCGCGATCGAAATTGATGGACCTACCGGAATGCGACTGACTCAAGACGCGGCGGCGGTCCATCTCGGCGAAATCGGCCGCCATTTTATCGCGATTGCCATCGTCTTCTTTGGCTTCACATCCATACTTGGCAACTACTCATATGCCGAAAACGCGATGACGTTCCTAAAACTGGAAGGCAAATTGCCGATTTACATCTTGCGATTGAGTTGCCTTTCAATGGTTGTCTGGGGCGCTGTGCAAGCTGTCGCGACAGTGTTCAATTTCGCGGATGCGGCCATGGGAATAATGGCGACCATCAATTTGGTGGCGATAGTGCTGCTCTCTGGAACCGTCTACAAACTAACGGTGGATTATTTCTCGCAACGCCGACAGAACCTTGAACCTCGCTTTGTCGCAAGCAAATTTCCCGAACTGAGTAAGGGCGTAGATCACACTGTCTGGACGGAGGAGACCCATGCCGACACTCAAAACCATTGAAAGCGAAAGGCTTCAGGAAGTCTTGGACGATATCGCAGATCGCATTGCCGGCATGTCCGAAAGGGGGAAGGTAGCACAGTATATTCCAGAACTCGCCACAGTTGATTTGAACCAATTCGGTATTGCCGTTGCACCCATCAACGGTCCGCTCGTGTCTGCTGGGGACGCGAACACGTTGTTTTCAATCCAGAGTATCTCAAAAGTGTTCTCGCTTACTTTGGCACTGCAACGGGTTGGCGCCACCTTGTGGCAGAGAGTTGGCCGAGAACCTTCCGGCGATCCGTTCAATTCAATCGTTCAGCTCGAACACGAGCGCGGAATCCCGAGGAACCCGTTTATCAACCCCGGAGCGATCGTAGTGGCCGATGTTCTGCTCGAAAACCGTTCTGCTGACGACGCAATCAACGACCTCTTAGCGTTGTGCCGAGAGCTTGCAGAAGACAACTCGGTTGAGGTTGATGTCTCGGTTGCAGATTCAGAGATCCGAACCGGTTCCAGAAATCGTGCGCTTGCCCATTTTATGCAGGCGGAAGGAAACCTTAAGTCTCCCGTAGAGGAGGTTCTGTCGCTCTACTTTCGCCAGTGTAGCATCGCCATGTCTTGCGAACAGTTGGCGCTAGCAGGTCGTTTTCTTGCGGCGGCGGGTCAAAATCCGGCCACCGGCGCCACAGTATTATCAGCGCAAAGAGCAAGAAGAGTTACTGCGCTCATGATGATGTGTGGATCCTACGATGCTTCGGGCGAATTTGCCTTCCGCGTTGGCCTTCCAGCGAAAAGCGGTGTTGGCGGCGGAATCCTGTGCATTGTACCTGGTATCGCATCTGTTGTCGCCTGGAGCCCCGGGCTCGATCAAAAAGGCAATTCCTATTTGGCAACAATTGCATTTCAAGAACTGGTACGCGCCACAGGGTGGTCCATCTTCGGACCAAGTGTTTAACTCGGATTGTGGGAAACGGGTTCAAATGTACTTAATTCCGCTTTAATGACCGGCTGAGAACACAACTGAAGTGTGACCGGTATGGGTGGCGGCGCTGTCAGACGAGTAATCCGAGAATAGGTTTACAGCACATTGAGCGGCGATCATCTTTTCATGGATAGAAGCTTAGAAAGCCCCAGCCGCCTCAACACAAGTTGTACTGAAAAGACTGCCCCAGAGTCTTCGTCTCGGCAACCTTACCCGCGCGACTTGTTATCAAAGGTTGTGAGGCCTTAGCCAGATCTTCTAGCGAGACCGACGCGCTGCTGTCAATCACTCCGCTTTCTGCAAACTGCCGATTAAGCCTGCCTCACAGAAACTCAAAAGGTTCAAGGTCATGCTCTCGCGATCCGCCTGGCCAATGTTTCCGCTTAGGGCCAAAATTCGCCACTGCGACGTACACAGAGCGAGCATTGAAGACACGGCAAACACCAACGCACCCGCAACTCGTTCTGGACTAGCCTCAGGGTGTTTTGAGCACAGCTTTTCTACAACCCTCATGGCCACCGGATCAAAGTGGGTTTGAGCCAAATCTCTCCACCGCGTATCAGCTGAGACAATCGCCACTATTCGTGCATAAGCAAGCCACTGAGGATCTTCGCTGAAGGCTCGCGAAACGAGCGGCAGCATGAAGGCTGACAACAAATCACCGACACTCCAGTCCGACTGTGCGTCCAACAATTCAATTCTAGAGATGCGTTCTTCAGAGAGTTCAGAAGCTCGACGCGCCACTATACGCTCGAACAACTCTTCTTTAGGACCCCCGTGAAAATTTACATTGGCCTTTCGAACACCTGCGCGTTCAGCAATGTCTCGAATTGAAGCGCCCTCGAATCCCCTCTCAGCAAAAACTTGTTCTGCAGCATCGAAGATTCGTTCTCTCGCTGCGACGGATCGCTGCGACGGAGCTCTTTTTCTTTCTTTTACAGCATGTTGTGGCATCTCAAAAACCAGTTTGCCTTATTTAGAACGTTCGTTCAAGATAAACACTGTCGCAGGAGGAGACGCGAATGGAACAGGCGCAGGTGAGAGCGGGCCAGCTGGTTGAGGCAAAGGCCCGCCCCGAAGAGTGTTTTGCTTTGATCGGTGCGGGGCCAATGGGCCTTGCAATGGCAAAGACGCTTGTCGAGCAGGGAGTGCCATTTCAAGGATTTGAACTGGCCGATGATGTGGGTGGTCTGTGGAACATCGATGCACCTCGGTCCACGATGTACGAGACCGCCCATCTCATTTCTTCCAAGCGCATGACGGAATTCACCGATTTCCCGATGCTGGAGGATACGGCAGAATATCCGTCACATCGCGAAATGAAGACCTATTTCCAAGACTTCGCAAAAGCGTTTGACCTGTATCAGAACTTTCATTTCGGAGCCGAAGTTCTGAAGACCGAACCATTGGAACGCGGCGGATGGGAAATAACCTGGCGAGACAATACCGGCACCCATCATATCCAAAACTTCGCAGGGTTAATGATTGCCAACGGTACGCTGTCGGAACCGAACATGCCGGATTTCCAGGGTGAATTCACAGGTGAGCTCATCCATGCGTCCGAGTACCGCTATCCCACCCAATTTGCCGGTAAGCGCGTTCTGGTTGTTGGTGCGGGCAACTCCGGTTGCGACATCGCAGTCGATGCCATTCACCACGGCGTTTCTTGCGACCTCTCTGTGCGCCGCGGGTACTACTTTGTTCCCAAATATGTCTTCGGAGTCCCCGCCGACACCATGGGGGGTAAGATCCGCCTGCCCATGTGGTTGAAGCGAAAAGTCGATGGCGCGATCCTGAAGTGGTTTGTCGGTGATCCGCAAAAATACGGATTTCCGAAACCGGATTATGCTCTCTACGAGTCGCATCCTGTGGTCAATTCCCTCATTCTGTTCCACGCGGGTCATGGCGACCTGATGGTCCGTCCGGATATTGAGCGTTTGGACGGCAAAACCGTTCATTTCCGCGATGGGACCTCGGCTGAATATGACATGATACTGGCCGCGACCGGGTATAAGCTGCACTACCCGTTCATCGACCAGAAACATCTGAATTGGAAAGGTTCCGCACCTCACCTCTACCTCAATTGCATGCACCCTGAACGAGATGACCTGTTTGTTCTTGGCATGGTCGAAGCGTCGGGATTGGGCTGGCAAGGACGTCATGAGCAAGCCGAAATGGTCGCTCGCTACATCGCCGGATTGCGGTCAGGCAACTCCGCGGCGCAGGCAATCCGCTCTACCAAGTCCGATGGGTATGAGAGAGCAACAGGAGGTATGAACTACATCGACCTTCCGCGCATGGCCTACTACGTGGACAAAGCGACCTATAGGAGGGAGGTAACGGGTCAAATCGCGGCACTCAAGGCGGCCCGAGCATGAACGGAATAGATCAGGTCGTTCTGAATTTTGATGCCGGAAATCTTAGAGTTCTCAATGCCATCCTAGCGATCGTCATGTTCTCGATCGCGCTGGATTTACGTACGGATGATTTTCGGCGCATTGCAGGTGCACCCAAGCCCCTCATTGTCGGTCTTGCATCGCAGTTTCTGGTACTTCCAGCGCTTACTCTTCTTATGATTGTCGCACTGCGACCGATGCCATCTGTAGCGATGGGCCTTATCCTCGTTGCTGCGTGCCCTGGTGGGAACATATCAAATTTCATGACCCATCGGGCGAAAGGGAATGTGGCGCTATCGGTTTCAATGACCGCTTTTGCGACGGTCGGAGCCATCGTTGTCACACCGGCAAACATTGCATTTTGGGGTAGCCTATATGGCCCGACACGCGAAATCTTGCAGCGCACTGAAATTGACCCGGTCGCCGTCGCAACAACGGTCGGGTTCATGCTGATCCTACCATTGGTCCTCGGGATGCTAGTAAACGCGCGGTTAAAACAATTGGCTGATCGCATCCGCCGCCCAATGCAATGGCTCTCAATGGCTATCTTTATTGCCTTCATTGTGCTCGCGCTGGCTGCCAATTGGGCGAACTTCCTTCAGGTCGCCGGAGCTGTCATAGGTCTCGTTATTGTCCACAATACGCTGGCATTCCTCGGCGGGTATACAACGGCGACGATCACAGGGTTGTCCGAGCGGGATCGCCGTTCAGTTACCATCGAAACAGGTATTCAGAATTCAGGACTGGGGCTCATCCTGATCTTCGCCTTTTTTGGAGGGATGGGCGGAATGGCTGTTGCCGCTGCTTTGTGGGGCATATGGCACGCGATTTCTGGATTGGTTCTTGCGGGCTTCTTCGCAAAGCGGGAGCTTCCGGCATGAAACGCCTTCTCATCACTGGCGCTGCAGGTGCAGTCGGAACAGCGCTGCTAAGTCGTCTGGCGCAGAAGGACAATTATGCCGTCATAGCTACGGATATCCGAGAACCTGTGAATTTGCCGCCAAACGCGCGGTTTATAAAGATGGATGTGACCAGTAGCGACCCACACGACGTCATCATGTCAGAATGCCCCGACACCGTCGTGCATCTTGCTTCGATTGTAACCCCCGGGCCAGACACAACGCGGGACCTCGAGTACCAGGTCGATGTTGAAGGTACGCGGAAAGTTCTTGATGCCTCCATCTCCGCAGGAGTACAGCGACTGGTCGTTACGTCCTCTGGCGCGGCCTATGGCTATCACGCCGACAATCCTGCGCTATTGCGAGAAAAGGACGCAATTCGCGGCAATCGGGAATTCGCGTATTCTTGGCACAAAAGACTGGTTGAGGAGATGCTGGCAGACTCGAGAAAAACAGCCCCGGAATTAGAGCAAGTCGTATTGAGGGTTGGGACAGTTCTCGGGAACCATATCGAGAACCAGATAACGTCTCTGTTCCAAAAGCCCCGCCTACTTGGGCTGAAAGGTTCGGAGAGCCCCTTTGTCTTCATATGGGACAAAGACCTGGCAGAAATACTGCTGCGCGCATCGACAAACGGGCCTGCGGGAATTTTCAACGTCTCTGGCGACGGTGCGCTTACTGTTTCCCAAATCGCCGAGGCCATGGGCAAGACTGTGCGCTGGTTGCCGCCAAAACTGGTCAAGATGGCACTGGCCGTGGCTCGGCCCGTTGGTCTTTCTCGCTATGGTCCTGAACAAGTTCGCTTTTTGCAGTTTCGGCCTGTGCTGGACAACACGGCACTTAAGGTGAAGTTCGGCTATCACCCCAAACACTCAAGCGCTGAAGCATTTGAGCTCTGGTGGGAGCACGCGAAGTGAAAAAAACTGCAGTCATAACTGGTGGTGCTGGCGGCCTGGGGCAAGCTTTATCTGAAGCATTGCGAGAACAAGGTTGGCATACCGTAATCATTGACCTTCCAGGCCCACGCCTCGACGCTTTGGTGGATGAGAAAGATCTTAGCCTCTACGCTTGTGACCTGACAAAACCTAAGCAGTGTGCAGATGTATGCGCTCAGATTTTGAAGGAAAGGCCTTCAATTGACATGGTTATTTACAACGCAGGGGTCACACAAATCTCGGCGTTTGCCGACAGTGACTTGAACTCACATCGCGACCTTTTTGAGATCAACTATTTTTCAGCGGTTGAGTGCGCTCGGCATTTCCTATTTGCACTAAGAAAATCCAAGGGAACGCACCTGGCGATCTCATCAGTCGCCGGATTTGCGCCGCTTTTCCATAGAACTGCCTACGCCGCTAGCAAGCATGCAATGGAAGGTTTTTTTAAGTCTCTTAGAGCCGAGGAAACCCACCATGGGGTGTCCGTTACTATTGCTGCACCTTCCTTTGTTGCAACGAACATCGGGCAAACCGAAAGAGATGCTAAGGGATTCGCCCGTCCGGGATCCGCAACTGACGGTGTTGACTATATGACGCCACAAGACGCAGCCCAGATCATTCTCCGCGGTTGTCAAAACCGAAAAGCATTTGTGCCCGTTGGTCGCGTTGCAACTCTATCGAACGCCATGAACCGGCTAGCTCCGTCGCTCTTCTTCCGCCAAATGATGCGCACAATTGGAAGGAGTTAGTTCTCGGAGGGTAGTCGCGCAAAGTGTTGAGCCATTGCTGTCCATGCGTGGCATTCTTCCATATCGGCAGGCTGTCGATGTGGACCTGTCGGCTGAACTCTTCGAAGGTCGGGATTTCGCGCTGGGCGTTGAGTCTAGGGTTCAGTCTGTACTTTGCTATGCGTCGATATTCGAGGGCTCTTTCTCGAGCCTGGTTTGGTGTGACGACATCAGCGCTACCTAACTCGAAATCGGTGCGCAGCGGAGCGCCCTGGCGGTTTTTCTATCTCTTGACGGTACGCGCACGATCCAGCGCCGCGCACAAAGGGATCCAGTATTGGCTTCTTGCGGCACTCCATTGTGCTTTCTGAATATGGACTTAATTGAAACACCGCACGAGTGTTACGCCTTGGTTTCGTGTATTGTTGTTTGACCACATGTTGGGCAACGTTTGACTGCTGATATCGTTTCGGCATGGACGCGATCTCGGATCTGCTCGGCAGATCGACGCGATAAACCCAACTGCTTGCGAACAGCTTCAATATCCGCTTCGTCTGCTTCGCAGATATCGCCATCTTCCAAGGCCGTTCGAAATTCTTGCTCAAGTCTGGAGCGTCGTCGATGCAATTGATCGTTTAGCCCACTTGCGATGATCCCTGCTGGCAATGCAGCCATACCAATGCCAATCACCGTGATCGCAGCGCCAAATATCTTTCCTGCGACTGTCACGGGCGTCACGTCGCCATAGCCGACGGTTGTCAGTGTAGCCATCGCCCACCACATCGCTGCCGGGATTGAGCCAAAGGCTTCTGGTTGCGCTTCGTGTTCTGCGAGCCAAGCGCCACTTGCAGCAAAGATCAGCATCACCATCAGGATGAAGAAACCCGCAAAAAAGGCGCCCGCTTCTTCCTCGAACACCGCAAGCAGCATGCCGAGCGCGGGTGAGTACCTTGTGAGTTTGAGCAAGCGCAACATACGGAAGGTTCTTAGCAGCCGCAGGTCAACCGGAAAGAGTAGGTAAAGCAGCGCTGGGAGTATGGCCAATAGGTCGATGATAGCGATGGGAGAAACGGCCCAGGAAGCGCGCGACTTGTAGTTCGGGTTTTCTGTCGCAACCCAAAGCCTAGCCGCGTACTCCACTACGAAAACGAACAATGAAAGACTTTCGAACAAGTTGAGTGCGAACCCCCAGCGGTCATAGATTGAATCGACCGTTTCAAGGATAACGGCGGCCACATTCAGCGTGATCAGAGCGATAAGAGCTAGCTCAAGGACCCAAGGGCCGGTCGCAGCACGGTCTGGGCGCTCGAGCCACCAGTACACTCTTTTTCTCAGGTAGTTTGCAGCTGTGACCGCTTCAGTCATGGCGAAGCTTCGCTCTTGCGCGCATCAAGGGAAACGCGATTTGCGACAACAACGCCGTGCCCCAAATCAGATTGCCAACCAACGATGGGACATGCGGGACAACATAGAAACAGGCGATTGCCAGAACGATCCCAAACACCCGCACATCCCAGCGCCCGAAATCTGAGGCCACACGGTGTTCAATGACGTTCTGAAGTACCCAAAGCATGGCGATGTAGCCTGCAAGGCCGAAACAGCCAATGGCGGCATATTCTGTTGGGTAAGGCTCCCAAAACCCGACCTTAACCTCGGCCGCAAGGGCCACGCCGACCATTACGCCACACAACATCAAGACCAGATGAGCAAGCCACCAGATCACCAAGGTCGAAACCTCTTTGTCTTTGGGTTTGGCGTTGCCAACGAAGTCAAAATAGATCCAACACATCACGAACATCGAAACGCCGCCAATTACAAAGTTGACGAGCACGTCGGGTGAAACTTTGTAGATGCCTTTCTCAGACAGTGTGACGACCAGTTTGAAGAACCCTTCACCTAAAACGATCAGCGTCAACAAGGCAAACCGCTCTGCCATATGACCGAGGCGCGGGACGAACCGTTCAAAGCGCAGGACAGTGACGCCGGGGATCATGTACATCGCCTGCGTGGCAACCATCGCGGCAGCAAATGCCCAATAGGCAAGCGGTTTAGGCAGAAACGCCGTAGTGGCAAAGATCACTGCAAAGGCCGAGAAGTTGCGGATCTGTGCCGCCGACATCGAAACGCCCGAGGAATTGGTTCGCTGAGCACGGAAATATAGCGCGGCGATCATGGCTCTGTTCGCGGCAAACCCCAACGCGAAGAAAACCCAGCCCTTGCCGTCGATGGCGGGGATGGCGGCGGCCATGAACATCACCGTACAGATCATCACGGCCATGATCAGGCGATGCCAGAAATCGGTGCTGACGTAGATCGAGTTGAAAATACTGAGCTCACCCCACGCGTACCAGAGCGTGATGAAGACCCCGGCGAAAACAAGAAACCCACTCAGATCGAGGTGGTGTGACAGGTAGTTCCCAAGAAGGAAGATCGTCACAACATGGATCAGGTCATAGAACAACTCGGCCCAGTGGACGTGGTCGTGAGTGTGATCGAGGTCTGGATGATGTTGCGGCTTCCGCCACATGGGGTGGTTATGCAGTGCCATAAATTAGGGACCCTTCAAAATTCCAAGGTTGTAGTGGTCGGCAAGCGACCACCCCGATTGAGTGTTTTTCTATAGGATGAAGGTTGTCGTGGAGACCCTCGCCTTGCAACCCTGCAACGGTTGTTCAGCGAGGGCGCACTGGAATTTCCTGTCCGTTCGTGTGGTGATCATGCCGGAAATGCCCGGCATTCACCGCTTCAGCTTCCTTTCACATCGCTCGAAAACCGCGCTGCGTTTTCCTTGGCAAAGGCGCTGGCATCTGCGTCGGCGTCCCAGAACTGAGGGTTGGCCTTGGGAATGGTCAACGCCCGCTGCACGGCGGGCCGGGCATCAATGCGGTCGAACCATGCGTTCAGATACGGCAGGTCCGATACATCCACCCGTGCCCAGACATGAGCACGCGCCCACGGGTACAGCATCATGTCGGCAATGGTGTATTCGTCCGCAGCGATCCATTCACGCCCGTCCAGACGTGTATTCATCACCTCCATCAAGCGGCGGCTTTCGTCCACGTATCTGCTGATTGAAAAGGGCTCGTTATGGCCATTGGGCGCTGCAATGTGCTGGAAATACATTGCCTGTCCCATCATGGGGCCTACATGGCCGACTTGAAACAGAAGCCACTGCATCACCTCGGACCGTTTTTCTGGTTCCGAAGGCAAGAACTTTCCGTATTTTTCGGCCAGATGCCATAGGATCGCACCAGATTCGAAGATGGCGCGCCCCTCCGAACGATCCTCGATTGTTGGGATCTTTCCGTTAGGGTTCAGCGCCAGATAAACCGGCGCCTTTTGTTCCTGCTTGGAAAAGTTGATGTGAGTCAGGTCGTAAGGGACACCTGCCTCCTCTAGAAAGATAACCGGTTTGTACCCGTTCATCGTTCCCGCAGTGAAAAGATGGATATCAGGCTGGGACATGTTCAACCTCGGTAAATGTGGTTTTCAGATGTACGTCAAATCGAGCGAAATCGGCCTCGATTTCCGGGTTCTTCATAACATCAAATGCAGCAAAAGTCGGAAGGGGCTGCATGGCAAAGAACTTTGCGTTCAAGTGCATAGGTGCTAGTAGGTCGTCGACGCTGGCACCCGCAAAAAAAGGCTCGGACGCATCATCGAACGCTTCTTTCGGGGCGTTGAAGGTAACTGACAGCATGTATTTCTTGTCATTTAGCGTGCCGCCGGTGCCGTAATTGGCCTTGGGTGAGTCAGTCGTTCGACCGTCGCCTGCGCACATACGACCGTCCATGCCGGCCGTATAAACCTCATCCATGTATTTCTTGAAGATCCACGGAACACCCATCCAGTTCACCGGGAACTGCATGATGACTGTATCGGCCCAGAGGTGCGCCTCAACCTCAGCATTCGCGTCATAGCCGTCGGCGACGGTGGTCACGCGAACTTCGTGGCCCATTGCCGTCAGCATACCGCGCGCCCGGTCGGCAAGGCTGGCGTTCAACTGTCCGGGGGCGAATTCGTAGGGCTGAGTGCCGTTCAAGATCAGGATTTTGCTCATGTCCATATCCTATTTGTGCAATCTTTGAACCCTTGACTTTCAGCGGGTTCAAATAGCATTTGAGAGTGTAGGTATGAGAAATCAACTAGTATACTTTTGGTAACCTAGCTGTCTGAGCGAAAGGACGATGATGCGGGCGCGAGTTAATGAGGATGCCAAAGGGCGCCGACATGTCTCAGAGGCGTGTCATGAGCCATGTGCAATCGAGCGTGGTATGCGAATCATTGGTGGAAAGTGGACAGGTTCGATCTTGTGGCATCTTAGGGATGGACCTGTTCGTTTCAACGATCTTTCGCGCATGATCGGCGGGGCAAGCAAAAAGATGATCACCGAAAGATTGCGTCAACTTGAGGCGCAGGGTCTGGTTCGCCGACAGATAATGGATACAGCTCCTGTTTCCGTGCAATATTCGATTACTGAGTTTGGCCGGACAGCTCTTGGTTTTCTTGAAGAGCTTCGAAAGTGGAGTGAAAATTTGCCTCAAGAATTGGATTTAAAACACTGATAATATGCGGAAAAGAGTCTGTGGGTAGCTTGAAATCAATCCACCATGCAGCCGTCATTTGTTCGGACTATGAACGGTCCAAGGCGTTTTACTCAGAGACGCTAGGTTTAAGAATTGTTGCGGAGAATTTCAGGGCTGAGCGGCAATCTTGGAAGCTGGATTTGGCGTTGCCGGACGGCTCTCAGATTGAACTGTTTTCCTTTGCCAACCCGCCCAAACGCATGTCTCGTCCCGAAGCACGAGGTCTGCGGCATCTTGCGTTTGTTGTGGATGATATCGAGGCGCAGAAAAACAGCCTGGAACAGAAAGGTGTCCTCGTCGAAGATATCCGTGTCGATGAATATACCGGCCATCGGTTCACTTTCTTCACCGACCCGGACGATCTTCCATTGGAGCTGTATGAAGCGAAGCCGATTGCTATGAAGTGATATTTCTCGTCTTTTAGGCTGAGCGAAGCAGGGAGGAAGGCGCATGGAAGTAAAACCTCTCACCGGTGGATTGGGTGCGGAAATCGTCGGGGCGGACATCCGGCGTGAAGATCAATTCGACGCAATTAAGTCAGCCTTCGTAGAGTATTCCGTTATCGCACTGAGGGGTCAAAGTGTTAGCCCGCAAGAGCATCTGACCTTTGCGAGAAGGTTCGGCCCAATCAATGTGAACCGATTTTTCAAACCGGTGGACGGCCATCCTGAGATTGCCACGGTGTTGAAAGAGAAGGATCAGAAAGAGGCTGTGGGAGAGGGGTGGCATACTGACCACTCTTATGATCAGGAGCCTGCTATGGGCTCGATCCTGCACGCCCTTGAGGTTCCGCCCCATGGTGGCGACACGTTGTTTGTGTCGATGGCTGCCGCCTACGAAGCTTTGTCGCCCACAATGCGTGGTTTCTTAGATGATTTGTGGGCGGTGCATTCCTCTCGCCATGTCTTCGGGGCCAGCATCGTGGACACAGAAGCCGCGAAAAGCGGCCGGTTGGGGAACGCCGAAGCTGCCACGCAAGACACTTTACACCCCGTTGTCATCACGCATCCTCTCAGCGGTAGGCGCGGGTTGTTCGTCAATCCTGTGTTCACGACCGAAATCAAAGGCTTGAGCGCGGATGAGTCTGCCGCGGTGCTGGGCATGATTTACGATCACTGCAAGCAGCCTGAATTCCAATGTCGCCTGCGTTGGCAGGTAGGCGACATCGCCATTTGGGATAACAGAGCGACGTGGCACAAAGCGATCAACGACTACCATGGGTTTCGACGTCTTATGCACAGGGTGACCGTGGAAGGGGTCGCTCTGACGCGTTGATGTTAGTAGCGCGAGGCGAATTTCTGCGACTCAGTCAGAGTGTAGGCACGCCGTGAATCCCTTCGATTCCCTGTGATTGTTTTGGATGAGGCTGCAAGCGTCGCGTTTTTAGCCATATTTTCTTGCCTTTATGGTGCGCACAGAGTTTTTTCTTGTCAAATTTGGAACGTTCCATTAGATGTTTTGGAACGTTCCAATTGCGGGGAAATCAGATGAACTGGGCATTTGTCGGAGCGAGCACTATAGCTTCGCAATATATGTTGGACGCGGTGCGTCAGCAGGCAGACAACGACGTGACCTGGGTCGTCAGTAATTCCCCTGACCGGGTGCAAACCTGGGCTAAGGAGCACAGTATTCCCAATGCAACCACAGACCTGAACGCGGCGCTGTCCGACGATGGCGTGAAAGCCGTCTACATTTCCTCCACAAATGAGAAGCACCATGGTCAGGCGATGGCTGCCATCGCGGCTGGCAAGCATGTTCTATGTGAAAAGCCGCTTGGGATGACGCAGGCGGAAGCTGTCGAAATGGTGCGCGCGGCCGACGCGGCTGGCGTGACTTTTGGTACTAACCACCACCTGCGATGCTCTGGCAGTCATCGTGCCATTCGTAACCTGATCGCAGACGGGCGCGTCGGCGAGGTTCTTTCGTTGCGCATCCATCACGCGGTGCATTTGCCCGAGAACTTGCAGGGGTGGCGTATCAACTCTGCCGATGCTGGCGGTGGTGTGATCCCTGACATCGTTGTTCATGACGCGGATGTCACCCGCTTCCTGCTCAATGAAGACCCGGTGTCTGTCGTTGCGCAAATGGCCAGTTCCGGGATGGGGCAGGGGGTCGAGGACTCGTGCATGTCCGTGTGGACGATGCCTTCGGGCGCGATGGTCATGACGCACGAGAGCTTTACGCACCCCTTTGCCGGGTCTGGCCTGCAGGTGCATGGAACCGAGGGTTCGATTTTTGCGGATGGCATCATGACGCAGCGCCCGGTTGGGGCAATACAGCTGGTGACTGAAGCCGGAAGTGAAGAAATCCCCTTTTCGGACCACTCTCTATACGTTCACGGCGTTTCGGAATTTGTCGCCGCAGCGGCGGGACAAGGCCGTCCTGCTGCCGACGGACCTGATGGCGTGAAATCGCTGTCAATCGCTCTGAGCGTTCGTGAGGCCGCAGCGTCGGGTGAACGTATCAACATAGATTATGGCGGTTTCTGATGACCAAGCTTGTTTCCGTTTCCGAGGCCGTTTCTCGTATCCCAGACAATGCGGTTGTCACCGTATCGTCGTCCTCTGCGCTGGGGTGCCCCGACCTTGTGCTGAAGGCACTCGGAGAGCGGTATCGCTCTGAAGCGCATCCGCGCAACATTACAACGCTGCACCCAATCGCCGCCGGGGATATGTATGGCGTGAAGGGAATGGATTATCTGGCGCAGGATGGACTGCTAAGCCGCGTTCTCGCCGGTTCATACCCGTCGGGCCCTTCCAGCCTTGAGATGCCGGAAATCTGGAAGATGATCGTCGAAGACCGAGTGGCCGCATACAACGTGCCATCGGGAATTCTGTTCGATATGCATCGCGAAGCCGCAGCGCATCGACCCGGTGTTCTCACACAGGTCGGGCTTGAGACTTTCGTGGATCCTGTTCGGGAAGGATGCGCGATGAACGCGCGTGGTGCGGCGGCTCCAATCGTTAACCGAAAGGAATTCGACGGTCAGACTTGGCTGCACTTCCCAAATATCAACCCGAACGTGTGCGTTTTGCGCGCAACCACGGCGGATGAGTTTGGCAACCTGACCTATGAACATGAAGGTGCCTATCTGGGCGGGTTGGAGCAAGCGATTTGCGTACGCAACCACGGTGGGCTCGTGATCGCACAGGTTCAACGTGTGACTGCCGCGGGTAGCTTGCGCCCCCATGACGTGCGCGTGCCGGGGCATCTAGTCGACCTGATCGTTGAAGACCCAGAGCAGATGCAAACGACAGAGACGCCCTATGACCCTGCGATCTCTGGCCAGATTATGCGCCCTTGGGGCAGCTTTTCGCTGGCCGAGCATGGTGTCGAAAAGGTCATCGCGCGCCGCGCCGCCCAAGAACTGCGCAGCGGCATGAGTGCCAACTTGGGCTTTGGCATCAGCGCAATGGTCCCGCGTGTTTTGTTGGAGGAGGGCCATCCTCAGGCGGTGACATGGGCGATCGAGCAGGGGGCCGTTGGCGGCGTCCCACTGACCGGCTTTGCTTTTGGGTGCGCATCCAACGCACACGCTTTCGTTCCGTCACCACAGCAATTCATCTATTTCCAGGGCGGCGGGTTCGACATGTCGTTCCTCTCGTTCCTAGAGGTCGATGTAGAAGGCAATGTGAACGTCTCCAAACTTGGTAAGAAGCCCTACCTAACGGCAGGATGCGGTGGTTTTGTCGATATTACCGCGCGGGCCAAAAAGATCGTGTTCTCGGGCTGGTTCGAAGCCGGTGCCAAGATCGACCTGACAGATGACGGGATTCAAGTGAATGCCCCAGGAAAATTCACCAAGATGGTGGATCAGGTCGAGCATGTCACATTCTCGGGCCGCCGTGCCCGTGAAACCGGTCAAGATGTGCTCTATGTGACTGAGCGTTGCGTCATACGCCTGACGGATCAGGGGCTGGTCGCGACGGAAATCATGCCCGGCATTGAGGCGCAGCGCGATATTGTAGAAGCTTCAGGCGGTCGCGTCAAAGTCGCGGAAAACGCGGTTCAAATGTCCAAGTCGCTATTCGCAGTCGGCCCGACGGGGATGACACTGTGAGCAAGCTTCGCATTCACATCGAGGGTGCAACCGCCGTCCTGACTTTGGACAACGAGGCCAAGCTCAATGCGCTAACTGTAGATATGCTGCACGCGCTGGAAACTGGCCTGACAGAGGTCGAGCGTGACGCGTCCGTTCGTGCGCTGGTTCTGACTGGCGCAGGGGAAAAAGCGTTTTGTTGCGGTGCTGATATCGGTGCTTGGGACGGTCTGAGCCCCGCCGAATTCGCCCGCCATTGGGTCCGTGACGGACATCGTATCTTTGATCGCTTGGCGCGGATCAGCAAACCGACAATTGCTGCGATCAACGGCCACGCGTTCGGCGGCGGGCTAGAGCTGGCCAGTTGTTGCGATTTGCGCCTGATGACCCCGCGGTCCACGTTGGCTTTGCCCGAAGCTCGGGTCGGGATTGTGCCCGGCTGGTCCGGGACACAGCGGTTGACTCGTCTGATCCCCGAAGCTTCGGTGAAGGAAATGGCACTCTTCGGGCGCCGTATCGGTGCCGACCGCGCGTTGGCCTTAGGCTATGCGACCGAGGTGGCTGACGACGTACTGGCGCGCGCGCTTGAGATCACCGCCGAACTTAGCGACCTTTCGCCTCGCGCCACCGAAATCTCAAAAAACATGATCCATGCAGCGGTCGGTGAAGACACTCATGCCGTGGTCGAAGCCCTTGGTAGCGCAGCAATTGCCGCCTCAGCGGACCGCGAAGAAGGCGTCGCAGCGTTCATGGAAAAACGTAACCCCACATTTTCGGGCCTTTGACAATATGAAAGACATCACCATCAACCCTGCTATCCCGTTCGAGCTTCCGCCGTTGTTCGAAGGTCGGCATCTCATCGATGGCAGGTGGCAGAATAGTGCGTCGGGTAAGACGTTCGAACGGCGCTCGCCCTCGCACGGGCACATCGTCAGTCGTTCGGCCTTGGGTGGCGAGACTGAAGCCGAGGCTGCGATCCAGGCGGCGCGCAAGGCGTTCGACAGCGGTGTTTGGAGCCGGGCATCGGGCAAAGAACGGGCCACCGTTTTAATGAAGGTTGCCGACCTGATTGAGCAAAATGTCGACCGGATCGCACTGACCGAAACGCTGGAAAGCGGTAAGCCGATCAGCCAATCCAAGGGTGAGGTCGGCGGTGCAGCAGACCTTTGGCGCTATGCGGCCTCATTGGCACGCAGCACGCACGGCGACAGCCACAACACTCTTGGCGCAGATATGATGGGTGTCGTGCTGAAGGAACCCATCGGTGTCGTATCCATCATCACGCCTTGGAATTTTCCGTTCTGGATTCTCAGTCAGAAACTGCCCTTCGCGTTGGCGGCAGGTTGCACCGTTGTTGTGAAACCGTCTGAGATGACACCGTCGACAACCTTGATGCTGGGCGAATTGTTGATCGAAGCCGGATTGCCCGCCGGTGTATGCAATATCGTTCTGGGTTACGGAGTTCCCGTTGGCAGTGTGATGTCGAGCCATGACAGCGTGGACATGATCAGCTTTACGGGCTCAACGGCTGTGGGCAAGACGATCAGCGCAGTAGCATCGGAAACACTCAAGAAAGTTGCGCTTGAGCTTGGGGGCAAGAACCCTCAGGTCATCTTTCCCGAAGCCGATCTGAATGCAGCCGCTGATGCGGTTGTGTTCGGTGTCTATTTCAATGTTGGCCAGTGCTGCAATTCAAGTAGTCGCATCATTGTGCACGAGGACATCGCCGATGAATTCCGCGAGCGTGTCGTCGCCCTGTCGCGCAAAGTCAAATTCGGCGATCCTTTGGACCCGACAACGCAAGTTGGGGCTATCGTAACGTCCGAGCACAACTCAAAAATCGACGCGTATGTCAAACAGGCGCAGGCTTCCGGTGCGACTATTGATCTGGGTGGTGAGCCGCTTGAGGTCGAAGGCCTCGGCGCTCAGTTCTATCAGCCGACGGTGATTTCTGACGTCTCGCCTGACATGCCCGTTGCCCGCGATGAAGTATTCGGGCCTGTTCTTTCTGTTTTGACTTTCAAAACACTGGACGAAGCCATCGCGCTGACGAATGATAGCGCTTACGGTCTGTCGGCAGGGGTCTGGAGCGAGAACGTTCACACCTGCCTAGAGTTTGCCCGCCGAGCACAAGCGGGAACGGTTTGGACCAATACCTGGATGGACGGGTTCCCCGAGGTCGCTTTCGGTGGGGTCAAACAATCCGGGCAGGGGCGGGAAATCGGACGATATGGGTTCGAGGAATTCTTCGAAGTGAAATCAGTGGTCATGCGTATCGGCAGCAGCCGGGCGCCATGGGTTCCGCAAGACTAAGACCGGGTACCAGATTGGTCCCGAGTGAGAATAACGCATTAAGGGAGGAAACAAGAATGCGTAAATTTATGAAGACAAAATCGCTGTTTGTAGCAGGTCTACTGTGCACGACCAGCCTTGCGCACGCTGAAGACGTGGAAGTTCTGCATTGGTGGACGTCTGGCGGTGAGGCCGCAGCACTAAACGTTCTCAAGGACGACCTGTCCGGACAGGGCATTGGATGGACCGACATGCCTGTTGCAGGTGGCGGTGGTGAGCAGGCGATGACCGTTCTGCGCGCACGCGTCACCGCAGGTAACGCTCCAACAGCAGTTCAGGCTCTGGGCTTTGACATTCTGGACTGGGCCGATCAGGGCGCGCTGGCCGACCTGAACGAAGTGGCAGCCCAGGAAGGTTGGGATGACGTCGTCCCAGATGCGCTGAAAGCCTTCGCCAAGCACGACGGCAAATGGGTCTCGGCCCCTGTGAACGTACACTCGACCAACTGGGTCTGGGCCAATAAAGCGGTGCTGGACGCCAACGGTATTGCACAGCCCACCAACTGGGACGAATTCGTCGCAGCGGTTGAGGCGTTGAAAGCTGCTGGCGTCACTCCGATCGCGCATGGTGGTCAGGCCTGGCAAGATGCGACTGTGTTCGATGCTATCGCGATGTCGACGCTGGGGCCTGACGGTTACAAAGCGGCCTTCATCGACCTGGACGAGGAAACACTGGGTGGCGACGCGATGAAAGAAGCGTTCGACCGTATGGCCTTTATCCGCGACAACGTGGATGAGAATTTCTCGGGTCGTGATTGGAACCTGGCGACAGCAATGGTCATCAACGGTGAGGCCGGCTTCCAGATGATGGGTGATTGGGCCAAAGGCGAATTCCTGAACGCCGGCAAAGTGCCGGGTGAGGACTTTCTGTGCTTCCGCTTCCCGGGTACTCAGGATCAAGTCACCTTCAACGCTGACCAGTTCATGATGTTTGACCAGGGCGGTACGGTATCGGCCGAGCAAGCCGCGCTGGCCAGCGCGATCCTGTCGCCGTCCTTCCAGATTGCCTTCAACAAGGTGAAGGGCTCGGTGCCTGCGCGGACAGACGTGGACGGCAGCGATCTGGATGCGTGTGGTCAGCAGGGCATGAAAGATTTGGCTGCCGCGGCTTCGTCAGGCAACCTGTTCGGCTCGATGGCACACGGACATGCTGCGCCTGCGTCAGTCAAGAACGCCGTCTATGACGTTGTGACCGCTCACTTTAACGGCGAGTACGGCAGCGAAGATGCCGTGACCGAACTGGTTGATGCCGTTTCAATCGCCAAGTGATCCATAAGTGATCCTCCCGATGGGGCGGCGGTCTGGCCGCCCTGTCACCAAGCGGGCGCAAAAGCTCCGATTTAACACGACTCGAACGAGGAGGGCGCGCCATGGCTGCTTCAGCCGACGCGGATTTTAAGACACGCCTTCAGAACTGGATACCCAAGCTGGTCCTGTCACCGTCGCTGGCGATGATGTTGGTCTTTGTCTACGGGTTCATTCTGTTTTCGGTCTACCTGTCATTCACCGACAGTCGCATCCTGCCGTCCTTTGGATGGGTCGGATGGGAAAACTACGACAAATTGTGGCGGCTGAGCCATTGGGAAACCTCGTTGATCAATATGGGGATTTTCGCGAGCCTCTATATCGTGATCTGCACCTGTATCGGCCTGGGTCTGGCGATCTTCCTTGATCAGAAAATCCGGGGAGAAGGGCTGCTGCGTCCCATCTACCTCTATCCTATGGCTCTGAGCTTCATCGTCACCGGCACCGCCTGGAAGTGGTTCCTTGACCCTGGCATCGGCTTGGAAAACGTCATGCATACATGGGGCTGGACAAGCTTCGAGTTCGACTGGATAAAAAACCGTGATTACGCCATCTACACGGTGGTTCTGGCGGCCGTCTGGCAGACGAGCGGCTTCGTGATGGCGATGTTCTTGGCTGGCCTGCGTGGAATCGACAATGAAATCCTGCGTGCTGCTCAAATGGATGGCGCCTCGAACTGGAACCTCTATCGCCGGATCATCATTCCGCAACTGCGACCAGCCTTCTTGTCGGCCTTCGTGATCCTCAGCCACTTGGCGATTAAGACCTTTGACCTTGTCATCGCCCTGACCGGGGGTGGGCCCGGTCGTGCCACCGAACTGCCCGCAACCTTCATGTATTCCTACACGTTCACGCGAAACCAGATGGGGATCGGTGCGGCGTCGGCCACGATCATGCTGATGACCATTGCGGCGATCATGATCCCCTATCTTTACGCCGAATTGCGGGAGAAACGCTGATGTCTCAAGCAACTCAGGATACCGCAATCCGCACGGGCCGCGTTACGCGCACGCTGATCTATCTGGTGCTGTTGCTGTTCGGTCTGTTCTACCTGCTGCCGCTCTATGTCATGCTGGTGAACTCGGTGAAGCCTTTGGAAGAGATCACCGGCGGCGGCATGATGAACCTGCCGCAGGTCTTCACGATTGAGCCGTGGCTCAAGGCGTGGTCTTCAGCGCAGATCGGCGTCGATCCGACAGGGCTGAAGCCCTACTTCTGGAACTCGATCAAGATGGTGGTTCCGGCGGTGATCGTCTCGACCATCCTCGGAGCGTTGAATGGCTATGTGCTGACCAAGTGGCGCTTCAAGTACGACACCATCTTATTCGGTCTTATGCTGTTCGCCTGCTTCATCCCGTTCCAGATTGTTCTGATCCCAATGGCGCGGATGCTGGGTATAATCGGGCTGGCGGGCACAACATGGGGTCTGGCACTGGTGCACGTGGTCTACGGGATTGGCTTCACCACGCTGTACTTCCGCAACTATTACGCGGTGTTCCCTACCGAGCTGATCCGGGCGGCGCAGATTGATGGCGCTGGGTTCTTTCAGATTTTCTGGCGCATACTTCTGCCCAGTTCCGGGCCGATCGCCGTGGTTTCGATCATCTGGCAGTTCACCAATATTTGGAATGACTTCCTGTTCGGCGCGTCCTTTGCCGATGCCAACAGCCAGCCGATGACGGTGGCACTGAACAATCTGGTGCAGTCGTCCACCGGCGTGAAGGAATACAACGTTCATTTCGCAGGCGCCATTCTGGCGGCCATGCCAACTCTGCTCGTCTACATCGTGGCCGGTCGATACTTCGTCCGCGGCCTGATGGCGGGTTCGGTGAAAGGATAAGACCTCATGGGTTTTCTAGACATAGACAACGCGACTAAATCCTACGGGGCGGTCGAGGTTCTGCACAAAGTGGATATTTCGGTGCAGGAGGGTGAGTTCCTGGTGCTGGTCGGTCCTTCGGGCTGTGGCAAATCCACTCTGCTGAACATGATTGCGGGGCTGGAAGAGATCACAAGCGGCGAAATCCGCATCAAGGACCAGGTGATGAATGGGGTGCACCCGTCCAACCGCAACATTGCCATGGTTTTCCAAAGCTATGCTTTGTATCCCAATATGACGGTCGGGCAGAACATCACTTTCGGGCTTGAGATGCACGGGGTGCCTAAGCCTGAACGCGACAAAGCGATGCAAGAAGTTGCCAAGCTCTTGCAGATCGAGCAGTTGCTGGATCGCAAGCCCGGGCAGTTGTCCGGCGGTCAGCGTCAGCGGGTTGCAATGGGTCGCGCGCTGGTGCGAAACCCGGATGTCTTTCTGTTCGATGAACCACTCTCGAACCTCGATGCCAAGCTGCGCGTTGATATGCGAACCGAGATCAAGAAGCTGCATCAGAACCTCGGGACCACCATCGTCTACGTAACGCATGACCAGATCGAGGCAATGACGCTTTCAAGCCGCATTGCCGTGATGAACGGCGGCTATGTCCAGCAGCTGGGCACGCCGCAGGAAATCTATGACACGCCTGCGAATATCTTCGTCGCAACTTTCATGGGCTCGCCGGCAATGAATGTGGTTCCGGCCAAGGTTAGGGTTTTGAATGGCCGCCCCCATGCAGAGGTCGCCGTTCACGACGGATCCATGGCGCAACTTCCGTTCAGCCAGGACAACCTAGCCGCATGGGATGGGCGCGAGATCTTGTTGGGAATCCGTCCTGAGACAATCACCGATATGGATGGCGCGGATCGAAAGTCGTCGAACATCGCGCAGATGACCAACCGTATCGTGGTGACGGAACCCGCTGGATCGGACACCTTTGTCTCGATGCAATTGGGCGGGCGAGATGTGATCGCGCGTATGCGTTCGGATGCAGAGGTCGCACCGGGGCAGGATTTCAACTTTGCAGTAAACATGGAAAAGGCCGTGGCTTTTGATCCCGAAAGCGAGATGCGGATCCTTCCATGAATCGGGCTGACGTCATAATCATCGGGTCGGGTATCGGGGGGGCAACGCTGGCTGCGGCGTTGGCCCCGTCCGGTCGTCGCATTCTGATCCTTGAACGAGGTGAGAGATTGCAGCCCTCACCTCAGGATCGAGACCCAAGGGCGATCTTTGCTAGTGGGCACTTCCGCCCCGATGAAACATGGGTGGATGGAGCAGGCAAGCTTTTCAACCCGGGAAACTACTACTGCGTTGGCGGCAATTCCAAGTTCTACGGCGCAGCTTTGATACGTTATCGGAAAGAGGATTTTGAGCCGCGTCAGCTTATGGGGGGCTACTCTCACGGCTGGCCCATGCCCTACGAAGAGCTGGAGACAGATTATACCGCCGCGGAACAGCTTTACGACGTACGTGGGACCACCAAAGAAGATCCCACCGAGCCACCGCACAGTGGGGGTTACCCACACCCACCTGTGTCGGATGAGGTTGATATTGCAGACCTGAGGACGCGGCTAAGCCAAGCAGGCCTGACGCCATCCTCAGTGCCTTTGGGCGTGGAAATTGAGACCTGGCTCGAGGCTGGGCAAACAACTTGGGATGCGTTTCCCAATACATGCGGTGGCAAAATGGATGCCGAAACTTGTGCGCTTGCCGAAGCATTGAAGCACGAGAATGTCGAACTTTTAACTAACGCGCGTGTCCTTAAACTGAAGGTTGATGCCGTTGGTCGCGTCACAAGCGTCGAGGTTGATGGCCACGGTGCCCTTAGTGCGCCGGTAATCGTGCTTGCGGCAGGTGCGGTACAGTCCTCAGTCCTGTTGCTGCAGTCCGCGAACGACAATTTTCCAACCGGTTTTGCCAATCGGTCCGATCAGGTCGGGCGTAACTTCATGAACCACAATTGCTCGGCGGTGCTGGCCCTTCATCCACTGCGTCGCAATAGAGCTCTCTATCAAAAGACATTAATGTTCAACGACTATTATAACAGCGACGGGCAGGGTGGTTTGCCTTTGGGCAACATTCAGATGTTGGGAAAGATCACTGGGCCGATCCTTGCGTCGCAAACCCATCTACCGGCTCCAATTGCAGCACTGATCGCCAATCGCAGCTTTGATTTCTATGCTATGTCGGAGGACCTGCCGAACCCAGAAAGCCGGGTGACGGTCGAAGGTGGCCAGATCAAGCTGGATTGGAAACGCTCGAATTGGGCTGCGCACGAGGCCCTAGTTGCGCGGCTAAAGGCGCATCTGAAGCAGGCCGGGTTTCCTGTTGTATTGTCGCGACCATTTGATCGGCGCACTCCGTCACATCAATGCGGCACAGCGCGGATGGGCAATGATCCGTCAAGCAGTGTCGTCGACACGTTCTGTCGTAGCCACGACCATAAGAACCTTTTCATCGTCGACGCGTCAGTTCTTCCGACTTCTGCAGCGGTGAACCCGGCCCTCACGATAGCCGCACTCGCACTCCGTGCAGGTCGTCACATTATTGAAACGGAGTTCGCTGCATGACCGGAACTGCATTGGTGACCGGAGGACAACAGGGCATTGGTCTCGGGGTGGCGCGTGCCTTGATCGCGGCGGGGTACAAGGTCGCAATAGCCTCTCGCTCGGCACCCGACAAACCGGTTGTTCAGGCGGCTTTGGCAGAGCTTGGCCCAAACGCAATCTATGTGCAGCACGATGTGTCCGACATTGATCACGTTCCGGCGCTACTGGATCAGATCCAAGCTGATTTGGGACCGATCACCGCGTTGATAAACAACGCAGGGGTTGGGGCACCGGTGCGCGGCGACATGCTGGATCTGAAGCCTGAGAACTGGGATTTCGTGCAGAACATCAACCTGCGTGGCGCGTTTTTTCTGGCGCAAGAAGTGGCTCGGCGCATGTTAGAACAGCCGCAAGATACCTATCGATCAATCACCTTTGTCACCTCTGTCAGCGCGACAATGGTGTCGATCGAACGCGCCGAGTACTGCGTGTCCAAGGCGGCCGCAGCGATGATGGCTCAGTTGTTCGCAGTACGTATGGCCCCCGAAGGCATCGGCGTCTTTGAGCTGCGACCAGGCATCATCGCGACGGAGATGACGGCTGGCCTGCGCGACAAGTACACCGACCGCATCGAAGGCGGTCTTGTTCCCGCGGCACGCTGGGGTGCGCCCGAAGACATTGGATCCGTTGTCGTCCCGCTGGTTCAGGGGCAGATGCACTTTGCGAACGGCGCCGCCATCCCGGTGGATGGCGGCTTGTCGATTTCACGTCTGTAAGTCAGGGCGCATAAGAATGTCTGAAGGATATGATTTCATTGTCATTGGGGGCGGCTCGGCAGGCTCGGTGATCGCTGCGCGTCTTTCCGAAGAACCCTCGGCGCATGTGCTGTTGCTAGAGGCCGGCTCCACCGACCGTCACCCGTTCTTTCACCTGCCCGCCGGGTTCGCGAAGATGACCAAGGGTATCGGCAGCTGGGGCTGGTCCACGGTTCCGCAAAAGCACATGCAGAACAAGGTCTTTAACTACACCCAGGCCAAGGTGATCGGCGGGGGGTCTGCGATCAACGCGCAAATCTACACGCGGGGTGCAGCACAGGATTACGATGACTGGAGACAGATGGGGTGCGAGGGTTGGAGCTATGCCGACGTGCTGCCCTATTTCAAAAAATCCGAGGACAACGACACCTACGACGACGAATTTCACGGCAAGGGCGGACCACTGGGCGTGTCCATGCCCGCAGCACCTTTGCCAATCTGCGATGCGTACATCAAGGCCGCAGGGGAAGTGGGGATTCCCGAAACGCGCGATGTGAATGGGGCGAAGCAGGATGGCGCGGGGTACTATCAGCTGACCCAGCGCAATGCGCGACGCTCATCTGCCGCGATGGCGTTTATCGCGCCAAACCGCAGCCGACCGAACCTGACGGTGCGCACCGGCGCACAGGTCCGCCGCATTATGGTGGGCAAGGGCAGGGCGACTGGTGTCGAGATGACGAACGGGGACAAGATCCTGGCCGCGAAAGAGGTCATTCTGTCCTCAGGTGCCATCGGTTCGCCACGCTTGTTGCAACTGTCGGGTATCGGCCCAGCGGATCATTTGGACGGTCTTGGTATCGACGCGGTTTATCATCAACCTCAGGTCGGCGCGAACCTGCAAGACCATTTGGATTTGTACTCGATCTGCGAAGTGACCGGCCCGCACACCTATGACCGTTTCGCTAAGCTGCACCTTTCAGCATTCGCAGGCCTTCAATACCTTTTCACCCGCAAGGGACCGGTCGCGTCCAGCTTGTTCGAAACGGGTGGGTTCTGGTACGCAGACCCGGATGCGCGTTCACCGGATCTTCAGATGCATCTGGGGCTTGGTACCGGCATTGAAGCAGGGGTCGAGGCGATGCCCAACGGTGGGGTGACACTGAACGCCTGTTTCCTGCGCCCCAGGTCACGCGGAACCGTCCGGTTGCAAAGTTCAGACCCCGCGGAGATGCCGCTTATTGATCCCAACTATCTGGCGGATCCTTACGATCGCGAGATGTCCATTCGTGGGCTGAAGCTGGTGCAGAACATCCTCGCACAGGATGCGCTGAAGCCGTACATCCTGGCCGAACGTTTGCCGGGCCCGGACGTGCGGACCGAGCAGGAGTATTTCGATTTTATCTGCGTACATTCCAAAACATCGCACCACTGCGCTGGCACCTGCCGTATGGGCAGCGATGCCGAAGCCGTTCTGGACCCGCGCCTGCGATTCAATGGGATCGAAGGGCTTCGCGTCGCGGATGCGTCGGTTATGCCGACGGTCAATTCTTCGAACACCAATGCACCTACAATCATGATCGGGGAAAAAGCTGCCGACATGATCAAACAAGACCAGGGTTTCTAAAAATGATCCGCCACATCGTACTGACCAAATTTCGCGTCGACGTGACAGAAGAGACAATCGGAGCCATCTACAAAGGCCTAGCAGACGTGTCCAAGGCCCTTCCCGGAGCCAGCGCGTTCACCGGGGGGCGAAGCGAGAGCCCCGAGCAGATTGAACGCGGATACATGCATGGGTTCGTGATCGATTTCGACGATTGGGCCGCGCTGGAGGCCTATCAGAACAACGAAACGCACAAGGCGCTGGGCGCGCAGCTGGTTGAGAATGCCGTGGGTGGTATCGACGGCATTCTGGTTCTGGATTTGGAGGTTTGAGACAATGAAATTGATTTTGCCAAACCCTGATGGGCAGTTGGAACCCTATGCGCTGACTGGAACGCCGCTAGTGCCGCGCGCGCCGCAAGTGCCTCTGACACGTACGGCTTTTGCCGCGGCTCATGTGGTTTCAGACCCGCTGGCAGAACGTAACCCCTGGGATGGGCGCCCCACCGTTGATTGGGAAGCGACGCTGCGCTTTCGTCAGGGGCTCTGGGATCAAGGGCTGGGCCTGGCCGAAGCCATGGATACCGCACAACGGGGTATGGGTGTCGATTGGGAGACAGCGTTGGAGTTGATCCAGCGCACAATGAAGGCTGCGCAGGCCCATCCGTTGTCGCCTCGCGTGGCTTGTGGGGCAGGGACTGATCACTTGCCTCTAAGCGCGTTGAACACAGCAGGTGAAATCCTGTCAGCCTACGAGCATCAAGCCGAGGCGATCGAAGCCGCGGGAGGGCAATTGATCCTGATGGCGTCACGCGCCTTTCCAGCGATCAACGCGGGCCCGGACACCTACCATGATGTATACCGCGCGCTTATCGATGGGGCTGCGGAGCCTGTAATCCTGCACTGGCTGGGCGATATGTTCGATCCTGCATTGACGGGTTATTGGGGGAGCACGGATATCGACGCGGCCAGCGATTTTGTGCTGTCCCTGATCAACGAAAATCCTGCCAAGGTTGATGGGATAAAAATATCCCTGCTGGATCAGGCACATGAAGAAGCCTTCCGCGCGAGGTTGCCGGACGGCGTGCGCCTCTACACCGGTGACGATTTCAACTACGCGGATCTTATTGCCGGGGATGGAACGCATTTTTCCCATGCTCTGCTTGGCATTTTCGCTGCGATCGCCCCCGCCGCCAGCCAGGCGCTTGAAGCATTGGCTATGGGCGACATGGATCGCTACAACGCGCTGTTCGCACCGACCGTTCCCCTCAGTCGAGAGATATTTAAGGCTCCGACGCGGTTCTACAAAGCCGGGATTGCCTATCTTGCATGGCTGAACGGAGCCCAGTCCCATTTCATCATGCCGGGTGGGTTCCAATCCAGCCGTGACATCTGCCACTACGCGCAAGTGTTCAGATTGGCGGATCAGGCCGGTTTGCTCTCGGATCCTGAACTGGCTAAAGCACGGATGACCACGCTTCTCAGCTTGCATGGAGTTGAACAATAGCCTGAATGCGAAGACCCACGATCATAGATGTCGCCAACTCGGCGGGCGTTTCAAAGTCGACGGTAAGCCTTGTGTTGCAAGGCAGCACGCAGGTGAGGCCGGAGACACGCAAGCTCGTCCATACCGCGATGAAAGAGATTGGGTATGTCTACAATCGATCGGCGGCAAATCTGCGATCCACAGGAACGGCGCTAATAGGTTTGGTGATCAACGACCTAACTAACCCGTTTTTCACCGAGTTTGCGACTTCGTTGCAGATGGCGTTGGGGTCCCGAGGCTACGCGGTCGTCTTGGCTAACACGAACGAAGACCCTGAACTTCAGGATCAGGTGGTGGGCGCTATGCTTGAGCATGGTGTTTCGGCCTTGATCCTGTCGCCCGCCTATGGCGATGTCACAAACACCCTCTCCGCGGTAAAGCGAGCTGGCATTCCATTGATGCAAGTCTTGCGACAGGTTGAAAGCGAAACGGGCAGATTTCCATTTATCGCTCCTGACTACGCAGAGGGTGGACGGGCGGCCACGCAGTACCTGATCGAAACGGGCGCGCGAAACATCGCCTTTGTCGGTGGTCTGGATGGTGCCGAAGTCACTCAGGAAAGGCTGTCCGGCTATATCAGTGCGATGAAAGACAACCACTTGCAGCCTATTGTAAAAACTGGGGAATCCAGCCGATCGTTTGGACATGAAGCAACAGTCCGCCTCTTCAAAGAGCATCCTGCGTGCGATGCCGCAGTTTGTTTCAATGATCTCGTTGCTTTTGGGATGATCAATGCCTGCCATGAAACTCAGGCCAAGATTGGAACGGAGTTTCAGATTGTCGGTTTCGACGACATCAAGGAAGCATCAGAATGCTGGCCAGCTTTGTCTACAGTACATTGTGGCGTCTCTGAGTTTGGAGAACAAGTTGCGGACACTGTTTTGCTGTGGTTGCAGGATGGTGTCGCGCCTGCGCAACACGCGCGAACTACAACGCGCTTGGTATTGAGGCAAACTACGAAGGACATGGTATAGCAAAAGACTATACCAGCCTTTGTCGAGAGGTTTTGTCAGAAGAACTTTGGTAAAGCGGGGCAGGGCGGTTGCGCAGCTTTTACCAAAACCAGACCTGTCTTTTTCAATCACTTCGTATCCAGTCCCGAGATCATCCGCCTAGGGTGACGCTATACATTCACTTGCCGCTCTCGCTTCGAAGTGTAGAAAATCTGTTGCACGAGTGAGCCATCGACATGAGACACGAAACCGTCCGGAGTTGATGGAACAGGCTTGGTCCGTTGTTTGCTGCGGAGATCAGACGCAAATGCTTGCAACTGCGGGTTCGCTAAACCCGTTGGCGGTATGATGGCAGGGTTTGTCAGCCGCGTTGATTTTGATCGGTATGGCCATTCCTTCCTCACTGCTGAATATACATGCGCATCTTCGCAAACCAAAAAGTTCATTTGAAAACAATGGCTAAAAAGCGAAATTGACGACCTTCTTTGTTAGTCTGAGGTACGAACCTCAAAAAATTCTGGACTTGAGGTGCGTACCTCAAATAGCCTTCTAAGTATGCCGCGATTCGCACATCCTCGATTGACGGCGCAAAAAGGGAGGAATGGATGACTTACACAAAACTGGCCTCGGCCAGCGCAATAGTCCTTGCCGCTACTACTCTTTCTACCAAGGCAAATGCTGAAGATCTGACGCTATGTTGGGCTGCATGGGACCCGGCCAACGCGCTTGTTGAGCTATCAAAAGAATTCGAAGCAGAATCCGGCCACACAATGAACTTCGAGTTTGTTCCCTGGCCAAATTTTGCGGACCGGATGCTGAACGAGTTGAACTCGGGGGGGAAGCTTTGCGACCTGCTGATTGGTGACAGCCAATGGATCGGCGGGGGCGCTGAGAATGGTCATTATGTCCAGCTGAACGAGTTCTTCGATGCTGAAGGCATCAGCATGGACGATTTCGCGCCGGCCACTGTCTACGCTTACTCGACATGGCCTAAGGGCACACCAAACTACTACGCGCTGCCTGCGATGGGCGATGCAAACGGCTGGTTCTATCGCAAGGATTGGTTCGAGAACCCAGACATCCAGGCCGCTTACAAAGAGGCTACGGGTCAGGACCTGCGTGAACCTCAGTCTCAGAAAGAGCTGCTGCAGATCGCTCAGTTCTTCCAAGGTCGTGAGATCGACGGCAAGACCGTCTATGGGGCAGCAATCTTTACCGAGCGCGGCTCGGAGGGGATCACCATGGGTGTGACCGGAGCGCTGTATCCTTGGGGCTTCAAATACGAAAACACCCCGGGCTCATATGACATGGAAGGCGCGGTAAACTCACCCGAAGCAGTTGAAGCTCTGGAGTTCTACAAGGAATTCTACGAAACGGCGACGCCTCCGGGATATACCAACTCCTACATGGGTGAGAGCTTGGACGCCTTTAAGTCCGGTCAGGTCGCCATGGCCATGAACTGGTTTGCGTTCTTTCCAGGTCTCTATGCCGACCCCAATACCGGCGGTGACAAGATCGACTTCTTCGTGAACCCACCCCAAAATCAGGCTGGTTCGACACTGGGCGGACAAGGTATCTCTGTTGTCAGCTACTCCGACAAGCAGGACGCCGCACTTGAGTACATCAAGTGGTTCGCGCAGCCAGAAGTGCAGGCCAAATGGTGGGAACTGGGCGGCTACTCGGCGCACAACTCGGTGCTGGAAGATCCCGGTTTCGTGGACAGTCAACCGTTTGCCGGAGACTTCCTGGAAGCAATGGGCGGTGTGCAGGATTTCTGGCAAGAGCCTGCTTACGCGGAACTTCTGCTGGCAATGCAGAAACGCATCCACGACTACGTGGTTGCCGACCAAGGTACAGCTCAGGAAGCGTTGGATCTTCTAATCGAAGATTGGACGGAAGTCTTCGAAGACGAAGGCAAGCTGTAATCCGGACACAGGCCGGAGCGGGTGCAATCCCGCTCCACCTTCACCCGTGAGTCCTAAACCAACAAGAACTGGCAAAGAGATGTCTGACAGGACCGTAGATCGCGTTGCGCAGGCAACGCCCGAGCGAGTTGCGCGAAAAATCCGGGGATTATCCGACCGCGCGATCGCCTGGATATTCATCTCCCCAACGATTTTTCTATTGCTGGCGATCAACATCTTTCCGTTGATCTGGACCATCCAACTGAGCTTTACCAACTACAAGGCCAACCGGATCGGGCGTGAAGTCAAAGATGTCGGACTCAGGAATTACGAGCGTATACTGACAGACTCGGACACTTGGCTGAATATGCAGGCAACGGCTCATTTCCTGTTCTGGACGATCTTTTTCCAGGTTCTGATCGGGTTTGCTCTGGCGTGGTTGATCAACAAGAAATTCAAGGGCAACGATCTTTGGACCACAATTATCGTGTTGCCGATGATGCTGTCTCCGGCCGTTGTCGGAAACTTCTGGAAGTTCCTGTATCAACCTCAGATCGGCCTGTTTAACTACATCGTGTCCTGGTTTACCGGCAAGGATCCATCGAGCTTTGAAATGCTGGGATCAGTCACGTTAGCCCCGTGGGCGATTGTGATCGTTGACACCTGGATGTGGACCCCTTTCGTGATGCTGATCTGTCTGGCCGGGCTGCGCAGCATTCCCGACTACATCTACGAGGCAGCCGAGATCGACAGGGCCAGCAAGTTGCGGCAGTTCTTTACGATTACCATCCCGATGGTGCTGCCGTTCCTGATGCTCGCTGTGCTGTTTCGAGGGATCGAGAACTTCAAGATGTTCGACCTGGTGGTTCAGCTCACCGGCGGAGGGCCGGGGTCTGTTACGGAGCTTACTTCGATAAACCTGAAACGCGAAGCCTTTGAGAAATGGCGTACGGGCTATGCCTCGGCCTATGCGATCATCCTTTTCGTCACCGTGTTCGGCCTTGCGTCGATCTACGTCAAAGCCCTGAACAAGGTGAAACAGAGATGAGCAGTTTTTCCGTCACCGAACCTTCGAACCGGTCCAAATGGATCGCAGGCTTCTTGGTCATCACCTATGCGCTGATCACAATGATCCCGCTGGTGTGGATCTTGCTGACTGGCTTCAAGTCCCCGGCCGATGCGATCAGCTATCCGCCCAAAGTGGTCTTTGACCCAACTCTTGAAGGCTACGTCAATCTTTTTACCACGCGCACGCGGCAAACGCAGGAGTTTCTAGAAGCGAACCCACCGCAGAACTGGGCTGATGAGATTGTCCGCCAGTACGACATGGTGATTGTCGGGCCATCAAAGTTCGGCGAGCGCTTTATGAATTCGGTTATCATCGGATTTGGCTCGACCTTCTTGAGTATCTTCCTTGGTACGCTGGCCGCCTACGCGTTCAGCCGATTTAAAGTACCGCTAAAGGATGACCTTCTGTTCTTCATCCTGAGTACGAGGATGATGCCCCCGGTGGCTGTTGCAATCCCGATCTTCCTCATGTTCAGAAACCTTGGGCTGAGCGATACGCATCTGGGAATGATCCTGCTCTATACGGGGGTAAATATCTCCCTGGCGGTTTGGTTGCTAAAGGGTTTCATCGACGAAATCCCAAGAGAGTACGAAGAGGCCGCCCTCATAGATGGCTACACGAGGTTTCAGGCCTTCTACAAAGTGGTGCTGCCGCAAGCCGCCACAGGCATCGCGTCAACTGCGATCTTCTGCCTGATCTTCGCCTGGAATGAATACGCGTTTGCCGTGCTGCTGACATCCGCGAATGCGCAGACTGCACCTCCGTTCATTCCGACCATTATCGGTATTGGCGGCTTGGACTGGCCTGCTGTGGCGGCAGGTGCCACGATCTTCCTGATCCCCGTCATGATTTTCACCATCCTGATGCGCAAACACTTGCTGCGTGGGATCACATTCGGAGCCGTACGCAAATGAGCGAATTTCTTACCGGATTACTACGGCTCCGCCGCGGCCCATGGGAGATGGTCGCAACCATCCTTATCGCACTGGGTGTCTTCATGCTGATGCAACCCTTTGTCCTTTGGGCTTTCACCTACTCTTTCATCGTCACGCTGATCGGAACCGTCATGTTCATCATCGTCAGCCATTTCCCGGAGTAGAAATGGCCCAGATCGTAGTTAAAAACGTAAAGAAGATGTTCGGCGATTTCACGGCTGTCCGCGAAAGCTCGTTCACGATTGAGGACGGCGAGTTTTTCATGTTGCTGGGCCCGTCCGGTTGCGGGAAAACCACGACCTTGCGGATGATCGCGGGGTTGGAGCTTCCAACTTCGGGCGAAATCTATCTGGACGGCGAAGAGATCAGCCAGCGGCCGCCATCAGAGCGAGACATTGCCTTCGTGTTCCAGATGTTCGCGCTGTATCCCCACATGAACGTGCGTAAGAATATCAGCTACCCCCTTATATCGCAGGGCATGCCGCGAGCCGCCGTAAAGGCCAAAGTCGAGGAAGTCGCAGGAATTCTGGGGATCAACGACATCCTCGATAGCCCCGTAGGTGGGTTGTCAGGCGGCGACAGGCAGCGCGTGGCGTTGGGGCGCGCGATTGTTCGCGAACCCAAGGCGTTCATGATGGACGAACCTCTTGGTGCCTTGGATGCCGAGTTTCGGGAACACATGGCCGAAGAACTGCGCGCGCTTCATGATCGCATGGGCGCAACCACTGTGTACGTTACGCATGATCAGCTGGAGGCCATGCAAATGGGCGATAAGATCGTGGTGATGAATAATGCTGTGATTGAGCAATTCGGCACGCCGCAGGAAATCTACGACAAACCAGCTACGATGTTCGTTGCGGACTTTATCGGGTCTCCTTCGATGAACTTCCTGCCGTTTCAAGGAAAGGTCGCGCCTGGCTCGGAAATGGTTCGATTGAATGGCCATGACGAAGCCGTGCCCAAACTGATGGAAGGGGCAGAAGGTGACTTGGTTTTCGGTGTTCGCCCCGAGCATGTTTTTCTGTCGGATGCGAGCGCGTACAGGGCCAAGGTCCTGGCCGCAGAATACTTAGGAACCACCCAGATCTTAACGCTGCAAAGCCCCAATGGAGAGCTGAAGGCCCGCATTGATGCCCGCGAGACCGTTAATCCCGGCGAGACAGTGGGATTGGAGTTCCGCTCCCCAGCAGTAACCCTGTTTGAAAAATCTACCGGGCGCGCGTTGAGGTCCGCTCTGAACGACGAGGTATTAAGCAATGGCTGAAGTCGTGTTGGAGAATATCTCGAAGTCATTTGGCAACGTCAAAGCGGTGGATGATATCTCAATGACGATCCCCAACGGCGCCTTTGTGGTGTTGCTAGGCCCGACAGGTGCGGGAAAAACAACGACGCTGAGATTGATATCCGGGCTTGAGAAACTGGATTCAGGAACGGTGCGCATTGCCGGGCGCGACGTTGGAATAGATACGCCCGCCCAGCGCGATGTGGCGATGGTCTTCCAGCAATACTCGCTGTACCCGCATATGACAGTGCGTGAGAACCTATCTTTCCCGCTGCGGTCGCCGATCCTGAAGACGCCAGAGGATGAGATCGCAAGGAAGGTCAACGAAGTCTCGGAAATCCTCCAGATCCCGCACAAACTGGACAACAAAGCCACCGAATTGTCTGGCGGCGAAATGCAGCGTGTGTCGATCGGACGGGCGCTGGTGCGCGATCCCCAGATCTTCCTGATGGACGAACCGCTCAGCTCTTTGGACGCTAAGCTACGGGCGGATTTGCGGGTCGAGTTGAAAAGGATTCAAGCCGATCTGGGGTCAACCTTGCTCTACGTGACCCACGATCAGGTCGAAGCCATGACAATGGCGACGCATATCGGCGTTTTGGAAAACGGCAGGCTGGTTCAATACGGAACACCCCGGGATATCTATGAAAATCCCGGTAGTGTTTACGTTGCCAGCCGGTTGGGACTGCCAAGGATAAACATCCTGCCGTCCGAACTGTTCGGAGGCGATCACAAAGGCCCACAGATTGGTCTTCGCCCGGAAAACATCATCGAAGGCGAAGGCAGCGAGGCGCGTGTGATACGCGCCGAGCATCTGGGAGATCAAACACGGCTGCACCTAGACCTGAATGGACACCCGGTTGTAACCCTGATTGATGTCCATCAGGACTACCCATCTGGAAAGATTATAAAAATCCGCCCTCACAACCCGTTGTATTTTGACGCGTCCGGCGCGCGCGTGAATTAAGGAGCAAAAGCATGGCCCAGTTCCTCAACACAAAAGAAACCCTGGTGACAGAGGCGATAGACGGCCTTCTGGCGTCCTCTGGCGGGCAGCTAACCCGGCTGGACGGCTATCCGCATATCAAGGTTGTATACCGGTCGGATTGGGACAAGTCGAAGGTCGCCCTGGTGTCCGGAGGAGGGTCTGGTCACGAGCCCGCCCATGCCGGTTTCGTTGGCGCTGGTATGTTGACGGCAGCGGTTTGCGGTGAAGTGTTCGCCTCGCCCTCGGTGGAGGCGGTTTTGGCCGGCATTCTTGCGGTCACGGGTGAGGCTGGGTGCTTGCTAATTGTCAAGAATTACACAGGCGACCGGTTGAACTTTGGACTGGCGGCGGAACGCGCCCGCGCTTTGGGTCGCAAGGTTGAAATGGTCGTCGTCGACGATGACATCGCCCTGCCCGATCTTCCGCAACCACGTGGCGTGGCGGGTACGTTGTTCGTTCACAAAATCGCCGGAGCGCTTGCCGAAAGCGGTGCCGATTTGGACACTGTCGCAGCCGCTGCGAGACGCACCATAGCAAAGGTTGTCAGCATCGGTATGAGCCTGGACACCTGTACCGTTCCGGGATCTCCAAAAGAAGACCGGATCGCACCCGGGAAAGCAGAGCTCGGCTTGGGTATCCATGGTGAGCCCGGCGTACAGCAAGTCGAGTTCTCAAATGCGGTATCAGCCATGTCCACAGTGGTGGAGAAGCTGAAGCAAAGGGTTGGGTCTGGGGATTGCGTGGCATTGGTCAACAACCTGGGTTCAACGACTCCGCTAGAAATGGCTGTCCTCACGCACGCGTTGTCCGAAACTGGTATCGCCCACCATATCATTGGCCCGGCACCGATGATGACGTCGTTGGATATGCACGGGTTTTCGGTTTCCATTCTGCCCGTGGATCAGGACGATTTGTCAGCCCTTGAAGCTCCCGTCGATCTGGCCGCATGGCCCGGGGTCAATTCCATCGACCCGATCAAAGTTGCGCCATTGCCTGATGGCCTGACCCCAATCGATCCAATTCCTTCGAACAATCCCGCAACAAAGGAAACGATCACCCGGTTGTCTGAGCTGCTGATCAACGCCGAGAAAACCCTGAACGAGCTGGACGCGAAATCCGGAGATGGCGATACAGGAAGCACATTGGCGACTGCCGCAAGAGCGTTGCAAGGTAGCCTTAATCGCATGCCTCTTGCTGATTTGACGCAACTGTTTCCGGCGTTGGGCAATGAATTAAGCCAGACAATGGGTGGGTCGTCCGGTGTGATTCTTGCGATCTTTTTCAACGCGGCCGGGGATGCCTGTGCAAGCGGGGCCTCCGTGCCTAAATCCCTAGTCGAGGGCCTAAACCGTGTCAGCCAGGTTGGGGGTGCCAAGGTCGGTGACCGGACAATGATTGACGCCCTGGCACCGGCGCTTGCCGCGTTGCCATCTGGTCTGACGCATGCGGCCGAGGCTGCCCGCGAAGGCGCGAACAACACCGCAAATATTCGTCGTGCGAAGGCAGGCCGGGCAGCCTATGTTCCCGAAGAAAACCTAGTTGGACATAACGATCCCGGTGCTGAGGCTGTTGCTTTGTTGTTTGAAGGCTTGGCACGGGAGGTTGAGGGCTGAAGAACACGTGAAAGACCAAAAACGAAAAATAGAATTGGTGAAAAAGCCAACCGTCAACGACCTCGCGCGCGTCGCGGGTGTCAGTCTCGCGACTGTTGACCGGGTCTTGAACAGACGCCCCGGCGTGCGGGCCGTAACCGTACAGAAAGTACAAAAGGCAATTGATGAGCTGGGCTATGTGCGCGACACGGCCGCGGCCAACCTTGCGCGAAACCGAGTTTACAACTTCCTCTTTGTTCTGCCGGACACTGACAACGAGTTTGTGGAGGCAATCAGCAGTCAGATCGCAGAACAATCCCGTGACCAATTTATCGAGCGGACCCGCATTGCGATTAAGAAGGTCGCTCCGTTTGAGCCGCAAGATATCGTCAACATTCTGGATGCCGTCGACAGTTTGGATGTTGATGGGGTTGCCGTTTTCGGGCCCGAAACACCTTCTGTTCGGGATGCTGTTAAAAGGCTCAGGGACAAAGGCGTTCCGGTGGTCGCCTTGGTGTCTGACTTGCCGAGTTCTGAGCGAGACCACTTTGTGGGTATCGATAACGTTTCGGCAGGACGAACCGCCGCTCAGCTGATGGGGCGATTTGTGCATCGCGACGGCAAGGTCTTGGTTCTTACAGGATCCCGTTTAGCACGTGACCATCTCGAGCGTCGCCAAGGCTTTGACATTATCGTGGCCGAGGAATTTCCGCACCTCCAAGTTGTGGCGTCTGTCGAAGGCCGGGATGACCCTGATCTGATTTACAAGATGATGCCCGAGATCTTTGAAACCTATCCGGATCTGGTCGGAATATACTCGTCAGCAGCGGGCAATGCCGGCCTGATACAATTTCTTTCAGAGAACAGGTTCAGCAAAGATCTGGTGATCATAGCGCATGAGCTTACTCCGCTCAGTCGTGAGGCGCTTAGGCTTGGCACATTTGACGCCTTAATCTCGCAAGACACCGGGCATATTGTTCGTTCTGCCGTCCGTCTTTTGCGCGCTACTAAGGACAAGGTTCCATTCAACAAAGCGCAGGAACGTATCCGTATCGACATCTATCTGAAGGATAATTTACCGCCGTAGAGGCTTAGGTTTTGGGGAGGAAATTTTATGAAGACGATCAAAGGTCCAGCTTTGTTTCTTGCGCAATTTGCGGGGGACGAAGCACCGTTCAATTCGTGGGACGCGATCACCAAATGGGCGGCTGATTGTGGATACAAAGGCGTTCAGGTCCCCAGTTGGGACGGCCGGTTGTTCGACCTTGAACAGGCCGCGTCCAGCACCGGCTATTGCGATGACTTCAAAGGCAAAGCCATGGAGAATGGCGTCGAAGTCACCGAACTTTCAACGCATCTTCAGGGCCAGCTTGTGGCCGTTCACCCAGCCTATGACAGCGCGTTTGATGGCTTTGCTGCCGAAAGCGTTCGCGGGAACCCGAAAGCCCGGCAAGAATGGGCAGTGGATCAGGTCAAAAAGGCTCTGTCAGCGTCAAAAAACCTGGGTATTTCCGCACATGCAACATTCTCTGGCGCGCTGGCATGGCCCTATGTCTATCCTTGGCCGCAACGCCCTGCCGGTTTGATTGAAACGGCTTTTGATGAGCTTGCGCGCCGGTGGATGCCCATCCTAAATCACGCCGAAGACTGCGGCGTTGATGTTTGCTATGAAATCCATCCCGGAGAGGACCTCCACGATGGTGTGACGTATGAGATGTTTCTGGAACGGACGGGAAATCACCCGCGGGCCTGCATGCTATACGACCCGTCGCACTACGTGCTGCAATGCCTCGACTATCTGGACAATATCGACATCTACAAAGATCGGATCCGGATGTTCCATGTGAAAGACGCCGAGTTCAACCCGACCGGGAGGCAGGGTGTTTATTCCGGATATCAAAGCTGGGTTGATCGGGCCGGGCGGTTCCGGTCGCTTGGTGATGGCCAAGTGGACTTCGGTGCGGTCTTCTCAAAAATGGCCGCGAATGACTTTGATGGCTGGGCTGTGGTCGAATGGGAATGCTGCCTCAAACACCCCGAGGATGGCGCGCGCGAAGGCGCTCAATTCGTATCAGATCACATCATACGTGTGACCGAGAAAGCCTTTGATGATTTCGCCGACGGTGGCGCCGACGAAGCCGCCAATCGTAAAATGCTGGGGATTGAGTGATGGTTACGGGACGCAGTGAAGAAACCTCGGGACGCATACGGCTTGGCATGGTTGGCGGCGGAAACGACGCCTTCATCGGCGGCGTTCATCGCATAGCCGCGCGATTGGACGACAAGTTCGAGTTGGTTGCCGGTGCCTTGTCTTCGACGCCAGAGAAATCTCTGGAAAGTGGTCAGGCATTGGGGCTCGAACGGGTCTATGAAGACTTCAAACAAATGGCGATCCGCGAAGCACGGCTGAAATCCGGAATCGAGGCGGTCTCAATCGTCACGCCAAATCACGTCCACTATGCTGCCGCGCGCGAGTTCCTGAAACGCGGTATTCATGTCATTTGTGACAAGCCACTCACCTCGACCCTTGCCGATGCAAAAAAGCTGGTCAAAGCAGCAGAAAGCGCGAATGCCCTATTCATTTTGACCCACAATTACACGGGTTATCCGATGGTTCGGCAGGCGCGCGAAATGGTTGCCAACGGCGATATTGGCAAGATCCGCGTGGTTCAGGTTGAATACCCGCAGGACTGGCTGACCGAGCAGCAGGATTTCAAACAGGCTGAGTGGCGAACTGATCCCGAACGCTCGGGCGCGGGCGGATCGACCGGTGACATCGGAACCCATGCCTACAACCTTGCCTGCTTTGTAACCGGGCTGACAGCGGAAAGCCTGGCGGCGGACTTGCAGGCCTTTGTGCCGGGGCGCAAAGTCGATGACAACGCCCACGTCTTGCTTCGCTTCGAGGGAGGAGCGCGAGGTATGCTGTGGTCTTCTCAGGTGGCTCCCGGAAATGAAAACGCACTTCGGTTGCGGGTCTACGGCGAAAAAGGTGGGCTGGAGTGGGCCCAAGAAGATCCCAACTACCTTTGGTTCACACCATACAACGAACCCAAGCGCCTGATCACCCGAAATGGAGCCGGAACTGGTGACGCTGCCAATCGTTTGAGCAGGGTCCCTCCGGGCCATCCCGAGGGATATCTTGAAGGTTTCGCCAATATCTATGGAGAGGCTGCTGAGGCGATCCAAGCTTTCCGAAATGGGAGTTCACCTGACCCTACGGTCGTCTATCCAACGGTTCATGATGGACTCAATGGCGTTAAGTTTGTAGCCGCGTGCGTTCAAAGCTCTTCGAGGAATGCGGCTTGGGTCAAGTTGGAGTAAAATCTAGCAGTGGGCACGAGGCAGACATTTCGGAAAGCAGCACGGTAAGCTGCCAATAAGTCGAAGTACGTGCTGTCCGTAGTTGAACACTCAGGAACAACAAACTGTGAATGTCATCGAACCAGTGTTGCGTAAAGCGGTCTCTGATTGAATTATCAAATGCCATGCAATGTTCACTCACATTCAATTGTATCTCTTGTTCTGCAGAGATTGAACCCAATTGCAGAGAGCGGCCGTCTCGAGCCCACAACGAATATCTGGCTCAAGCGCAGCATCTGCCGAAAAGATCTAAAAGCGGTCCTTCGCTGCGATCCGCCGCTTGGTTTGCGAAACAGAGTTAAGCCGTCACTGCGCTTTCAGTCCGTGCTAGTCCAAACTACCTCTCAATAGTTCTTTAAATGGAGACCCCGATGAGCAAAGAAACAATCGGATTTGTTGGTGTTGGCCTGATGGGTCAGGGTATGGCCGAAAATCTGCTAAAAGCAGGCTTCGCAGTTAATGTGGTTACTCATCGAAACCGTGGCCCTGTCGATGACCTAGTCGCTCAGGGCGCGACAGAGGCGAAAAACCTCGCGGAGCTTGCAGCGGTGTCCTCGGTTGTCCATATTTGTGCGCCCGGTTCGCCTCAGGTCGAGGCAATCGTGGACGCCATGATGCCAACCCTGCAGGCCGGTAGCGTCATTGTGGATTGTTCCACGTCTGACCCGAATTCCACTTTGGCACTGGCTAATAAGTTGGCGCAGGCCGGTCATCACATGGCAGACGCGCCGTTGGGCGGGACGCCCGTTCAAGCACAGAGCGGAGAGCTGTCGACCATGGTCGGTGCTGACCTAGGTGTTTTTGAGCGGTTGAAGCCTGTTATCTCAGCTTGGGCAAAGACCATTGTTCACATTGGCCCATGTGCTGCAGGGCACAAAATGAAGCTTTTGAATAACTTTCTTTCGCTGGGGTATGCGGCGCTTTATTCGGAAGCGTTGGCACTGTCAGAAAAAGTCGGAATTTCCACCAAGGAATTCGACTCGGTTATTCGTGGCAGCAGGATGGACTGCGGGTTTTACCAGACTTTCATGGGGTACGCCGTTGAAGGCAATCGAGAGTCCCACAAGTTCACGCTATCCAATGCTCTGAAAGATCTACGTTATCTCGAAGCCATGGCGGATGAAGTGGGGCTGTCCAATCCAATCGGAAACGCCGCAAAAAATAGTTTTGCCATGGCGCTTTCTGCTGGAGGTGATGGACCGAACGACTATATTCCGCATCTTGTCGATTTCGTGGCTGCGAGAAACGGGGTGTCCAGGGCGTAATTCTGGTTGCGTTGTGTTCGCAGGAACAAGCGAGTTCTCTAAGATACAGGAACTTGGGTTTCAGGTCGTCACGCCGATCTTTGGGTAGCATCAGTGCCCGTCGGCGTCTGACGATCCGTCGTCGAGGGCTGATCACTGCCCGATGACGCTCCCTGAGAGGCGTTGCTGCCCTGATCCCGATTGCCTGTGGGATGCTGCTGGATCTGCGGTGGATCGCGCGTTTCTGCATGTTGGATCGGCGTATTCACCACCGAACGCGCCGCGACCTGAGCCGCCGAGGGTTGCCGTGGCGCGCGCGTCTGCGCCGGAGCGTTGGGATTCAGGCTAACGGCGCGAATGCGATTGACACTGTCCGCCGCTGCCAGCTGGTTCAGCGGCAGATAGTCCGAGTGGAAATGCAGCTCGACATCCGCGTTCATATTGACGTTCTGGTTCATTTCCTCGCTGCGGTGGCTTTGATTGGTGTTCACGATCCCAATCGAATTGGTCATCGAGGCATTGACCGACCACGGACCAAACCCCACCGAACCGCCCATGGTCGAGGTGTGCTTCATCTCAAACCGTCTCGCGCGGTTTTCTTCGGCCGCCGAACGCGCATCGATTGAGAAATTCATGCCGGCCTTGATCTTGCCGTGATCAATCACCAGACGGTTCATTCCCAGCGTCAGAAGCGAGGCGATCACCTTCTGTTTCTTCCGCGACAGATAGGCGCGAACGCGCCCCAATAACCCCTCTTCAGGCTCTTCGGTGTCAAAGCCCTCAGCCTCTTCGCCCGCCAGTTCCAGCAACGCCGCGACCTCTTCCCTTGGGGGTCCGTCCCGCCCTTCGCGCAGCCGCACGACTGTGGAACCGTTTTCCTCTTCGTTGCCCCAGTCGTCTTGCGAGGTGCCCAGCTCATAGGCATCCGGGAACTGTTGCACCAGCCAAACCCGCGCCTGATCCGGCCCGGTGGCGGCCGGACTGTCTGCCGAGGCCGCCGTAACGCCCGAGATCATCTCGACATAAGCCTGTAGTTGCTGGGCATTTGCATCAATCAGCCCGCGAAAAACTCCGTTCACGAGTTCGGTCACGAATCGAGGGAAGGCAATTCCCTCCAAAGTGGCTTGCGCGACGTCCGAAAGCTGGCGATTGGCAGCAGGATCAAAGGGTTCGGACATGGCCGTCGCCAGCGGAGGATCAGGGCGGGGCGCGGTGGCGGCTTCCTCGCGTAGCAGCTCCAACGAGGTTTCGGTCAGTTGAACAAGGTTTTGGGCGAGGCGTTTGCGGTCCGGCTCGGGGATATTGGCGTAGGCGGGGTTCGACTCCAGCAAGCCACGCACAGCGGCGCGGACGCTGTTGCGTTGTTCGGGGCGTGCGGTGTCAGAGACCATGGTGCATCGCCTCGGCCTGGGACAGCAGGTCAAGCGTCGCCTCAAGCCAACGCGTGCCTTCGGTCAGAACAGGATCGGACCGATCCAGGCGCAGCTGCGAGACACCGCCCAGTTCGCTTAACTGACTTGCCACCCATTCGATCAAGATCATGCCCGCCCGACCGCGCGCCAGATGCTGCCGTGCCGTTGCCGTCAAGGATGGATCGCGAAAACCGGGCCGACCATGACCCGTAGACAGACTGGCCGAAACGGCATCCCAAAACCGCGCGCTGCCCAAGGCGGTCTGCAAGCTGCGATCCCCGAAGATGTCCGTTGCGCGCTGGATCAAAGCCAGGGCTTCGTCGGCAAGGTAGTGGGTCGCGCCGCCCGCATGGGCCAATAGCGTCATCGCCAAACTGCGGGCCGCACGGGCAATTTCGCGCCGGGCCACGGTTGGCGAAAGATCGGTAGCAGGCAAGGAGGCATAGCGGTGCAAGGCCTCGGCCAGCTGCAGCATGTCTTCGTCGAAAGCGCCGTTCACACCGCCTTGCATAGCAAAGGGAACTGCACCTTCTGGGGCGTTGCCAAACAGCCTGAGATAGGCGGCGTATCGGTCATCGGAGGGCCTGCGAGTTTCGTATTCCCGGTGATGAGATATCAATTTGCTGGCAACCGGGCCGCGGGGCAGGCGCAGCCCTCCGGATGCGTAATAGCCCGCAACCCGTGACAAGGCAGCGGTGAGGCCGGTCATTTCGACCTCCATCGCGAAATAGAGTGGGGCCACAGCATGCAGGATCTCTCCGTCGCGCGCGTCGGCGATCTGGACGTCAGGCAAGACCGGCAGGTCGATCAGGGCAAGCGCAACCAGTGCAGGCGAGGACCGGCCAAGGCATTGCTGCGCGTAGGCGCCCAACTGATGGATGTGCTGGGCGTCGCTGCGGTCGTCAGGATATGTGGCATGCGCGTTCATGCCCGCGTTCATCCTTGTGTGCTGGTCTGGTTCTGGTCAGTCGGCGGGGTCGGGGTTTCGGAATTGGCCAGATGAGGCGGCTGCTGTGGCATCGCATTGCCCTGAATGGCGGCCATCATCTCGGGCGTGGCGAGTTTCTCCATCGGCAGGAAATCCGATTTGAAGTTCACCCGCACATCCCCCGAAAGCTGCGCCTTCAGCGCGGCCGAACTGGAGGAGCTTTCGTCCAGCGAAGATCCGACTGTGGTCATGTGGCTCTGCTCGTTGACGTTCACAGACCCGCCGCCGATGCCAAAGAACCCGAACGCCGCCCCGCTGACGTTTTTATTGCGAGAGCTCTGCCGGTCATAGAGCGACGCCTTCGACCGCCGCCGGGCGATATCTGAGGCGCGCATCCCGAACACGACCTTGGCGCGGATCGAACCATCGGTCACCACGATCCTGCTGATGCCAAGGACCACCATCGACGCAAGCAATTGCATTCGGCTTTTCGCCATCGCAAGCCGCGCGCCCCGCACGAGCTTGGCCTCGCTTTCGGGGTCGGACAGATCGGTGACCGGTTTGTCCAGTTCCAGATCGGTTGAGACAGTGGCAAGGCGCCCCTCAACCTCTTCGCCGCGTGTGACGAGGCGGGGTTGGCCGCCACCGCCATCGTCAAACGAGAACTCGTCTCCGCCGACCGAGACATCGAACAGGTCGGGATAAGTATCAGTCAGCCAGTCGCGGGCGTTATTTTCGGTGATATTCTCGCGGGCGAAATCATCAACCGATTGCGAGACGCTTTTCAGCATCTCGGCATAGGCGCGCATTTGCTCGATCGACGAGGTGACGATCGCCTGAAAGACATTTTGGACCAGCCCGCCCACGAATTGAGGAAAGTCAACTTTTCCAATAAGTTCCCCGAACTGCTCGGTGCCTTGGCGGATTGCGCCGCCCTCAAAATCCTCACCCGCGAAGCCGTGGTCTCCTGAAGCGCGGCGCGAGGCATCACGGACTCCTCGGGTAGAGGGGCGTGTCCCGGATTGCGCCTGCGCCAGAGGTTCAGGCCGCGCCGGTGCGTCTTTCAACAACCCGTCCGGATTCGCCATGTAACTGCCCACCCGCACCATGTCATGCGCAATGGCCGCGCGTTCGTCGGGCGGCAAGGCCTGAAAGGCTGGCGACTGGCCGAGGATTTCACGGACCTTGATCCGCGTGGTATCCAGTGTCTCGCGGTCTATCGGGGTGGCGGGTTGTGGGTGTTCCATTGGCTGCCCCGCTTACTGTGTGGGCGTCGTGGGTTGAGGCTGACCTTGGGGCGCAGGTTGCTGAACGGCGGCGGTTCCGGGTGATCCGGCAACCGGTTGCGCCGCCTGCATCATTCCGGCGGCATCCTGGATCTGGTTCATCTGAATAGAATCCGCGATGCGGTTCAGATCGACCGTCTCGGATTTGAAGTTGATATCCACCGAGCCAGCCAGTTGCGCCTGTGTCTGCAACGCGGCGTTTGTCTGTTCGGTGGTCACGCTTTGCATCTCGATCACTGGCTCCTGCACGGATTGGTAGTGACCCTTCGACCAGCGTTTGCCGCGATTGTAGCTGGTTTCGCGATCCTTTCCGGAGCCGCTGGATTCGTAGCTCGTACCATCATCGCCCCGGTCCCATGCCCCTCGGCGCGTGGTTTTCATCTGGTCGCCGTAGTCGAATTCCTGTGCCCGCTTTTTCATCTGCGACACGTCCTTCGATTTGAAGCTATACATCACCTTCGCACTGATCCGGCCATCGGTGACCACGATTTTCTGCAACCCCATCAACATCATAGTAGCCAGAAGGCGATGTCTGGACAGGGCAAGCTGCATCTGTGCAGCGGGTACGATGATCTGTTCCAGCGTGTCGCTGTCCAATGCGCGCGGAGCCTGATCTCCGGTCAGGTTCAGATCGCGCCCGACGCGTTCTGCCGCTTCGCGCTCATCAACACCGTCCCGCAGGACAACGCGCGGCTCGCCGCCGCCTTCGCCAAAGAAATCCGCCTCGGTCGAGATATCGAACAGGTCAGGGAATTGATCGGTCAGGTAGTCCCGCCCCTGATTTGCAGTGATGTTGTCGCGCTTGAACTCATCCACGGATTTCGAGACCGAGGCGACCATCTCGCCATAGGCCTGCATCTGTTTGATCGAGGCATCGACAATGGCGACATAGACGTTCTGGATCAGACCGCCGACGAATTCGACGAAATTGACGGATTGCAGCAACGCACCCGCAACGGCGGCCCCTTCGCGGGCGGCGCCTGCGCGGAATTCGCCCTCGGGTGGCTCGGCAGAAGTGTGCTGAACGTTTGTGACCGGTACGCGCCCGGCCGCCGCACCTGTATTCACGCCGCTTCGCCCACGGTTCATCGCCATGGCCGGAGCCATGGACTGCGCGGTGGCCATCGGGTCGGTCATGGCGCTGACAGGCGCGTCATCTCCGAGGAAGTGGAACACATTCACCGTGTCATAGGCGACGCGTCTGCGTTCCTCAGGTGGCAGCGCCAGAAAGGCCGGGCTGCGCATCAGCATGTTCCTGACCTTGACCCGCGTTTCATTGAGCGAGGTGATATCCTCGGGCTGCGGTGTATGGGCATGTGCTGGGACGGCTGGCGTTTGCGCGTTCATATCCTTCTCCAATCGGTTCCGTCCGCGATGCAGGCGGTAAGGCCTCAGGCGATCTCATCCGCGATCTCGAACCCCATGGGCCTGAGATGCAGGGAAATCTGTGCAGGTGCGGAGTTTTTCAGGTGGATCGAAAGCACCGAGAAATCGCCGGGTGTCTGTGCCCCTTGCGGTGTGAATGCATCAATCCAGGTGTCGAGCGCGCGCAGGTGTCTGGGTCGTTCGGCCAGACCGAGGCGCAGAAGCTCGACAAAGCTGTCGGGTATTTCGGGGATCGCGGCCAGCAGCAGGTCCACGGTCAGCTCGGGGCCGTCCGGACCTGCGGTGATGCCGATCAGCACCCCGCCATCGGGGGCCTCGAACGCGCCGCCGAGGGCAAGGCCGAACAGGCGCGTCAGTTGCGCCATTTTGGCCTCAAGCCCAAGGCCCGAGAGCATCGGGCGCAGCGCCTCGATCTGTAGCGCCCCCATGACCCGGAAGGTCGCCCATTCCCGGCCACTGCGCTGCCGCACGGAGATCGTCGCGAACAGGGGTTGTAGCCTTGGGAAATACCCTCGCGCGGTTTCGATATACTGCTTCAGGGGCTGCGGAAGCTCAGTAAGCTGCTGGTCGTTCAACTCATAGTAGGCGCGCGAGTTGTACAGCCCGTCGCGGTCCAGACTACCGCCAAACCAGCCGCCAAAGCGCAGACCGCCACCGCCGGAGGTGCCGCGGAAATCCTCGGATACGCGGTCGAACCAATACAGGGCGTCACGCCCGAACATCGGCAAGATCCAGCGACGTACCTGGCGCGAGGCCTCGGCCCGTTTCATCGCTGCCGAGGCGCCGGGGTCCAGCGGCTCCATTGTGAACCGCAGGCCATAGGGTTCGGTCTCGTTGAACGACGCCTCCAACGCGGGCACACCCGGGCTGAGCGAGTTGTGGCGGTACCGGTCGTCGCCCACCGACATGCTGAACGCGTCTTGAACGGCACCCCCGATCAGACGCATCGGATTGGCGGTGCCAAGCCGGTGTGCCGCGTGGCTCAGGGTTTTGCCGACCTGATCGGAAACTAGAGGTCTCATGAGATCATCTCCTTCTCAGGGCTGGGCATTCAGTTCATACGGCCGTTTGCGTAGTGCCCATTTGCGTGGCCCGATGGGTCGTCCTGATGGGAAAACCCGAACGCGCCCAGAATGTTCTGCGCAGCAGGCGGGATACGAACCGGCGCGGTTTGCGTCACGGCAGAGGGCGACGCCCCGGATTTCACTTCGACGATATCCTCGGCCACGCCTTCCACGGCCAGCCATTGCTCGCAGGCTGTCAGCAGGTCGAAATCCGATGGGTCGTTGATTGCGTTCGATGCGGTACGGCGCGGCGGGTTCGAGATTTCCACCGGGTTCAACAGGATCGAGCCAACCTGGCTGAGCGCATCCGATTTCTTCTCGAGCCATGCAATGATCGTGGCACCGGCATTCGCCATGGTCCGGGCGCGGATCGTGTTGACGGGGCGTCCGAACTCCAGCGTCGAGATCTGGTCGATCACCTGCCACATATCGCGCGCACCATAGAGATGCTTGATCTCGGGCGACGACAACAGATCGACATAGTTCGAGATATCCTTCTGCAACTCGGAGGCCACGAACCACGTACCGCCATAGCAATAGAGCGACAGGTTGGCCGCCAGATCGAGGCCGGATTTCCGGATTTGCTCCTGACTGGGGACAAAGGACCCTTTGCTGGCGATCAGGGACTCGACCTGTTGCTTGCGGAACCAGTCCGATACGGCCGAGACGAAGCGCAGCCAGAGGTCGTCGAAGTTGCGGAACAGGGCACCGGCGGCATCCGGGTCGCCTACCGCTGCGCCGAACACACGGGCAAAGTGGTTGCGGCGTTCATAGGCAGAAATGCGTTCCGGGGTCTGCCGGATGTAACGATAGAGGAACTCGCTGACCGAGCTGCGTTCCAGCGGAACAGCACCGATCTGGAACAGTTCGGCCAGTTTATCAACGCAGTCGAAGACGCGGGCTTCGTCCATCATTGCCGCAAAATACAGCGCCTGTGCGGCTTCCAGATTGACCTGTTGCACCTCTTGCGCGGTGTGTTGTTCGAGGTCGGGAATGATGATCTCGGCCGTGGCGGTGACCTTTTCACGCGTAGGGGATAGCCGGTCTTCGATGGCGGCACGGATGCGGCCCTGCAGGCCGGGCATGCCGAATTCGACGCCCGAGGCAATCAGGTTGCGCGTCACGGCCAGCCAGTCCTTCGCCCTCAGCTGGCCGGTGGTGTTCACATCGGGGGCCTCGGCCATGACCTGAAGAACGGCACGGAACAGATCCAAATGGCTGTTCACTTGCGCCACGGCCGAGGTCATGACCCGCCCGAACCGCGCGGTCGGTTTCTCAAGCTTGATGCCGGTGATGACGCCGTTGTCGTTCAGGATCAGACTGCCGTCTTCAATGCCGGGCGTGACGATCCCCTCGGATTCGACGGCGCCCCAGACAGCGGCGACCAGCAGGGCCTCGCGGGTGATATCGTCAATCGACGCCTCGTCGATCATGCCGTCCTTCAGCCGTGGGAACGCTTTCGTCACCAGCACGTTGGACAGTTCCTGGCGCAGCGTGACATAGGTGTTTTCAAGGGCGAAATTCGGCGGGTCCTCCAGAAGCTGCGTCAGAAGTTCAAGCGTCGTTTCCTCATCCTTGCTGAGGTTGGCGTTCTTTTCCTTGCGGGCCTGCAAGTCCTTCCACATCTTGTCCAGACGGCGCGTGTCGCGTCGTTCGGAGTCGCGGGCGTCAATGAATACGATGGGCATTTTCTGGTCTCCTTCATGGTTTGCGCCGTCGTCCTGGCCATTGTTTTGGCCATCCGAACCGCCATTCCCGGTCGACGCGTCATTCGGGTCTGAGCTGGAATCTTCACTTGCGGGGTCGACAAAAGCGTCGCGTTTGCCGAGCTGTGTGGTGATCATGTAGGCGATAACGACCCGGAACTTGTCCCGGTTCGACGTGCCATAGCCTGCCAGAACCGTGCTGATCTGGTCGGACAGACCGTCGTCGTCCTCGGCCAGGTCCAGACGTTTCGTCAGGCTTGCCGACAGGCGCGCCATCTCGTCTGGGTCGGTTGTGCTGACCCTTGCGTTGTCGGCTATGTAGTTGTTCGGGCCCTGCCATTTGGTGATGGCGGCCAGCAGAGGCTCATCCACGGTGACCCGGAAAATGTCGGTCAGATGCGCGCGATATCGGGCGACTGCCTTGTCAAATTTCGAACCTTCCATTTTCGGTCCTTTCAGTGCAGGGGCGTCTTGCCCAGGGTGGATGCATGCGCGGACAGCCGGTCGACGGCTGCAAGCGCGGCTGGCAGGTTGAGAATGCCCGCGCCGCTGCCGCGCGTTGGTCTGTCAAAGGGACGAGCGGTTGCGGTCAGGATTTCGCGAGCCTTAGGCCCGTCGATCGGTTGCGCCCCACGGCGCGCGCGTGCGACCAGAAGGGCCGCGGCACCGGCAACAAAGGGCGCGGCAAAGCTGGTCCCTGTCGACAATTGGTAGCCCTCGATATGCGGCGTTCGAATGGCCTCTCCGGGGGCGGACAGAGCCACGTGGTCGCCCGTGGTCGAAAACTGCGAGGGCTTGCCGTCCGGTCCGACCGAGCCGACCGAGATCACGCCCTCGGCAGCGGAGGGGTGGTAACGCTCGCGCTTGCCTGAATTGCCCGAGGCGGCAACTACGATCGTCCCACGCGCCAGGGCATAGGCCGTTGTGTCGGCATGCGGCATGGGATCACCGGGGCTGATCGCGCTTTCCGCAGTGCCGAAAGAGCAATTCAGAACCTTCGCCCCCAAATCGACCGCGCGTTTGATGCCGCAGTCGATATCCGATAGTGCGCCGACCCCGACGATGTTGTCCGTGTTACCGCGTCGCGGTGTCCGGGCCGAAGCCAGAACGCGCACCGGCATAAGCGAGGTCTGCGTCGCCAGCCCTTGCGGCATGCCGCGCCCGTTACCGCCAATCAGGGCCAGACAGGCCGTCCCATGGGGGTTGTTGGACTCGTCCGGGTCCGTGTCCCGTGTGCCGTAGTCGCCTACCAGAGACAGCCCTTGCGCCAGTTCGGCCCCGGCGAAATTCACCGTGTCGAAACCGGAAGACAACCGCCCTGAGATTTCGGCATGACGCCGCGCGGCCCCGGTATCCAGAACCGCCGTGGTTATGGCCGGGTCGCCGAATTCGGCCGAGGCCCTTCGGTTGGCGCCAATCATGTCCCATGGCCAGGACTCGGGGGCCTCGGTCGACGTGCCGGTCAAGTGCGCGTCAGAGCTGACAACGAAGTAATCCGCGCTGGCCGAGGTCACGACCGCCAATTGCCGCAACGCGTCTGCCGCCTGATCAATGCGGCTGTAGTCCGAAAAGCTGGCCACATAGGTCCGGCTCATGCCGCTGGCGTGTTCTGTCAGGTCAAACCCGCTCGCCTGATTGGCCGGGCTGTGCAGGCGAGCAAGGCGGACATTGCCGCCAAAGACACCCAGAATGCGGTCCAGCGCGCCATGCCCGGTTTTCTGCGCGGGTTGAGCCATTCCGGCCAGTACCGGCGCGCGGCTGGGCAGGTCGGGGTCTTCGCCCAAGGCCAGGGTGAACAGCAACCGCTTCGGCGCGCAATAGAGACGCGCTTCGGGCGCCCAGGGCATCATCAGCCAGCCGGTCATGACGCGCCCTCCGATATCGGAGTGTCCGAGGTTGTGCCGTCCGGCCATTGCAGGGTCAGGGCCGAGGCCGTCGCAGTCATGGGCGCGGCCACCACAAGGCCTTGGGCCCCTTCGTCGATGATTTCAGCGCGCGTACCGGCGAGGCTGGCCATGGGCAGGCCGCCTCGGGCGAGGTTGCGGCCCTGTACGGCTAGACGCATCCGTCCTACGTCGTCGCGTCCTAGGCGGGTGACACGCTGAACGCGCCGTTGTCCGGCCAGATCCAGCGCCTGCTTCAACCGCGCCGCTGGCAGGCGCGAGAGCTTGCGGATGCTTGCCGCGCCGCCTTTGGATTGCGCTGCATCCAGATCGTTGAGGTTGCGCACGCCGATCCATTCCAGCCGGCGGATCTCTTCATCCGACAGATCGTCCATCGCGTCAGAAATATCGGGCTCTTCGGCCTGCATCTCGACGGCGTGTTCTTCCAGCATCTGCCGCGTGACCGTCGTAAAGCTGAGCTTCAGGGTCGACACGTCCCGCTCACCCGGCGCGGCAGGGCGCACCATGATCGCCGCGTCCTGGATGCCGATATCGGCCTTCAGATCGAGGCCCAGTTCCTTGACCGCAAAGGTCAGCCCCGTGGATTCGGTCTTCAAAGCCAGCGCCGCCTGCGCGCGATCCAACTGGGCCGAGATTGCGTTCAGCAGGTCTTCGAGGGGCAGGGCACCTTCGGCGTCAATCATCGCGACCTCCTGTTTCCGAGACGTCAACGGAAAAGCTGAGCGCACCGGTTGGCACGGCCAGATCCCTCGACTGTGTGGCGGTGGGGGGCAGCGTTCTGAACGTCACGCCGCCCTGAACCGGCACGAGCCCGAATTCCATCGGCAGATCAGCCTCGACCCGGCGCAGCCCGCGCAGTCGCAGGTCGTCCAACCGGGTCAGATCCTGCAGAAGCTGCGTCAGCGTTTGGGACAGATCCTGGGTCATGCGCTGCCTCCTGCGGGTGGCTGGGGTTCAGGCTCAGGCATTGCGGGTGGTTGCGGCTGAGACTGCGCCGGCGTTTGGTCAATCGCGACAGAGGCCTGCGGCGAGGCTGCAGCCGGTTGCGATTGCCGTGCCGTGCGTTCCAGCAGAACGCGCTGTGCGTCCGAGATGAAGGACTCCAGCGGTACGGTTTCCGACGCGAATACGACGCGCACTTCGCCTTTCAACTCGGCCTGAATGGCGGCATCCGATTGAGCGTTCACCGAGGTCGACACCATGGCCTGCGCAACGGGCGCAGAAAAACCGGACCGGCCAGACCAGCTGGAGCCCTGCGGATCCTGATCCTGCGCAAAGCCAACCCGCGCCGCGTCGCGGGCCTTGGCGCGGATGCGGACGCTGGCATTGATCTCGCCGCGCTCAACCTTGACTTTATGTAGGCCCATCAGAGCCATAGAGGCGAGTGAGCGCATACGATCCTCGCCCAGCCGATTGCGGGCGGCGGGTACAAGGCGGGTCTCGATCAGTTCTTCGCTGAGGGTTTCTCCGGCCAGATCGAACTCACCCAGCCAAGGGGGGCTTGCGCCCCAGTCGTCGTCCGCCGTGCGCGGCATCACGCGGGGAACCTCGCCCGAAGCCGTGGGCAGGATCAGTTGCAGATCGGCGGGGTAGCGGTCGATCAGCCAATCTTTGACCTGATTGTCGGTGACGTTGTCCCGGCTGAAATCATCAACGGTTTTCGACAGCGAGGAGACGAGATCGGCAAACGCCTCCATCTGCCGGATTGAGCTGTCGACTATGGCATCAAAGGTGCCGTGGATCAGCGAGGCGACGAAGTCGGCGAACCCGATCTCATCCATCATTGCGCCGGTCGCGGCAGGCATGTCGTTGATCGTGCGGAGCAATGATTGCGGCTGGGTCGGTTCGTCTGGTGCGGGGGGCGCATCGGGCTGCGTGCCAAACCGGCTATAGCCGGTTTGCGGGCCGATCATCGCGCCCGCCAGAACATCCCTGTCATAGGGATCGGCCGGGTGCGTCAGGTTTTGTGGTCGGGCCACCAGCGCCTGCCGGACGCGGCTGAGGTTGGTTTGCAGAGCGGTGCGATCCGCTGATGGCATGGCTTGAAAAGCTGCGGCATGGGGCAGGGCTGCGTGGGCGGCCTTTAGGGCCGTTGCAGCATCTTCCGGCATGGCGCGAGGGGTCATCATCAGGCTGCTCCGGGTGTCCAGTTTGCCAAAATGGCGTCACGGTCGAGGGCCGCGAAATGCTCGGCACAGGCTGGGCAGGCCGCCAGGAGGGCCGCTGTTGTGTCGACGGAGCCTGCGGAGGCGACGGCGGCCAAACCGGCCTCTTGCCCAAGGGCGGCGATCGCGGACAGGGTTTTTGCCAGCAGCGGGCCAGTGATGGGGGCCTCGTTACCGGTCAGAAGGTCGATGGCGGGTATCAAGAGCGCCTCGACGGCAAAGCGGTTTTGTGCGGCTTTTGCAGCCGGGTGCTGGCCCAATGCGGACAGAAGCGTCTTGTAAGGCGCGTCCCAAAGGCCTTTGCCGTCTTGCATGGGACGCATGCGCGCCAATGGATCGGCACCTAGAACCCGGTCCAGAATCTCGGACGCGGCATCGCCCAGCAGACCGGACAACTCCGCATCACGCGCCAGCGCCAGCCGGAGCATGTCGCCCATGTCTCCGGTATCGAGCCGCAGCCCCAGCAGGCCAAACCTCAGCCCCGGGCCATCGGGTTCGGCCCCGGCAAAGGCATAGCCCGCCTGGCCCGAGATACCGACGGCCGTACGCTCAACGATCTTCAGAAGGGCGGGTACAGGGATGTCGCTGGCCCGGCTCTGCGCTACGGTGGGGTCGGTGACCACCGTATCCTGCTGGGTGTCTGTCATTGCAGAGCCGGGCCTACCCTCGGGGAGGGGGTGCCCTCCGATCGCTGCCTGTGTCATGGCGCGCGAGACAGGGGCGGGCAGATGCCGCCTGATGCCGTTGGCGGCCAGCGACGTGGCAGGTGCAGCGGCAGTGCCGGCGCGCTGATAGGTGGGCGGCAGGGTGCGCGTGGCACCTCTGGCCGGGGCGGACATCTGGTGCGCAAGACCGGGGTCATGCCGTGCCCTTCCGGGCGGCAGATGACAGCGGAGGGTATGCGAGGTGACATACGACATCTGCTTACCTCCGGTGCGGCGCGTAGGACGTATCGGTGTCGTCCAGCTTGGCCCGCCCCCCACGTACCGAGGATTCGTAGGTGCCGTCGCCATAGAGGCGATAGTCCACGATCACGGTGTCTTCGGTGAAGGTCCAGTTGAAGTTGTAGATCATCGTCACCTTGACAACGGCGACGTTTACACCTGTCTGCCGGGTGGAATTGGCGGTCTCCAGCAGCGGCTCAATATGCATGTCGATCCGCAGCGCGCCGCCCATAGCATCGTTCAGGACATGTGGCGCGGGTTCGATCACGATGCCGCCAACGCCTGTTCCATCATGCAAGAACCGCATGTTGAAATGAGCATACATTGTCCGCACACCGCCATCGTAGACGGGCGAGGCGACCTCGAGGTTGGTTTGCCGCAGCTGATCCCGAGGGACCGGGATATCCGGCGTCGGGTGGCCTCCGGCTGGCAACCAGCCCGCCATGTTCGACAGGTTCCAGGTGATGTCGCCGGATGAACTTTGGAAGGCGGCGATCCCGGCGGCGGCCAGTATCTCGACACCCGCGACGGCGGCGGCAGCGCCCGCACCTCCGGTCATTGCGTGGCCGTATTGGGGGCGGTGCGGATGAGATGGATAGTAGCCTTGTGAGGACGCCACAGGGGTGGTGCCTCCGGACAGGGCCCAGTCGCGTTTGGCTGGCGTCAACCAGACGCCGCGATTGCGGAACTGGTTGCCCGGAACACGCGAGGAATGAACGCCAACAACGGGCATCGCGCCGGTGTCAGATCCATCGCCCTGGATGAAGACCGGCGACCCCGAATTGCCCGAGAGTGTTTGCAGATTGTAGAGGATGCATTCCCCACCATGGGCGATCTCGCGGATGATATCGGCATCCATACGCTGGCGATAGTCAGCCTGCGCCGTCGGCAGCAGGTCCTGCCAGTCAATGTCGTTGTCGCGTTGTGCGCTGCTTGAGGCGCCGTAGCCGCAGACGGCAATTTGCAGATCCTGGGAGGGGCTGAAATTGGCAATCTGGAAGTACTGGCCGTTCGGGGCCGCGTTTGCGACGCGAACAATGGCAAGGTCATGCCCCATGCTGGTGTCGCTGTCAGAGCCGTCATAGAGCGGGTGGAGCGTCACATCCGAGGCGGGCGTGATTGTCTCGACACTGATCGCATCGCGTGCGTTCAGGGTTCCGTCGCTTGAATTCATGGCCGCATAGACCTTGCCGGTATGGGCCATGTTGTATCTGCGGCTTTCCGCGTAGTTATGCGCGTTGGTCAGGATCAGGTTCGGTGCAATGTAGAACCCGGTTCCGGTGAAAGACGCGGTGTGATTGCCCGACTTGGCCCGCGCCTCCATCTCAAGCAACGCGATGGCCGAAAACGGGAAGGCCCGCGTGTCATTGACCCCGGCTGTAAAGGATTCGTAGCGCGACCACGCCTCGCGCAGCTTGTTGATGATATCCAGCGGGTTCAGGCTGTCGAACTCGGGCAGGACATAGTCGAACGGGCGCGCATAGGCGGCTTGCTGGGCGGGCGCGTTCTGAGGCGGCATTGCCGGAGCGGCTGGAGCTGGGGCGGCTTGGCCTGGCATAACGGGCTGAGGCACGGGGGCGGCTTGGCCCGGCATGACCGGCTGCGGCGCAGGTGCAGCTTGGCCCGGCATAACCGGCATTGGGGCGGGCGCGGCCTGTCCGGGCATCACAGGCATGGGCGCGGGCGCTGCATCGCCCGGCATCACCGGCATAGGTTGCGGGGCCGCTTGCCCGGGCATCACGGCGGCCGGAGGGGGGGCTGCAGGGGGAGGAGCGCCAAAGCCGTCATCGTAATCCATTGCAGGCTGCGCCGGTTGCGAGGTGACAGGCGCGGGGGCCTGTGCCTGATTGTGGGATTGGTGCATGAATCCGCTGGGTTGTTGGTTCATTGGATCAGGTCCCTTTCGTGGAAGGCCCGCGCTTGGAAGGTTGGCAGGACGGGAAAGTGGGGTTGCAGAAGAGGGCGTTTCCGGGTCGGGCTGATCTCCGGCCCAGTGCAGAGGCGCCTCTTCCGTTTGCGAGGATGTCCGGTTGGCAAAACCGAACCGGCGATAAAGCCCGGCACCTGTGAAATGCGACGCGCTGACGTAAACGCCCTCGGCGTCTGGTCGAAACAGGGCGAGGCGATTGCCGTCCTGGCGCGCATCGAACAGAGCGGCGGCGGCATAGATCCGGTCGGCGGATTTGAGTTTGATCAGCTTGCCGGGCGGTATCTCGACAATGGCGTCGCCACCATGAACCGGAAATCGGCCCGAAAAGATGATGAAATTCGCCTCGGAACGGTCGCGGGTCGCTTCGGGAAGGAAAAGCCCGGGGTCCGTCGCCAGGACCAGCTCCAACCAGAACTGCCGACCAATCGACGGTGCGTTCACGGCCACGCGGTAGCTGAGCGTGGGTCGCTGGTCCGTGACGGTCATACGAGTTGGGCGAAGCTGGATCATCGGCGCGTCTCTTCATCTGCCAAAAAGGCCTGAAGGATCGCGGGCAGATCGCTCAGCTTCCGGAACGGGGCTGGCTCGGCTATGCGTCCGGGCAGCTTTGGGTCGGCCTCCCAGATGGCGCCTTCAACGGCGTCGCCACTGGACTGCGGTCGCTGCCAGATCGAAACCAGAAATCGGCGGTTTCGCCTCGGCGCTCTGTCGCTATCAGACGATTCGGCTGTCATGGAGACCAGCGTGACCGGGCGCTCTCACCCTAGTCTCACACGGCTCTAACACGTCTCACACAGGATTAAGGCAGCGGGCGGCACGAAAAAAGCCCCTGCGGAACAGGGGCCTGAGAATGTGTTGATATGGCAGGTGTTTAGGAGGGCTAGGCCTTGCCCAGCAACGTGTCCCGAGCCGTTTCGATATGGTCAATCGCGGACTCGACCGCCTTGATCGAAGGGCGCATGACAACGGTGGATTTTCGGGTCTTCCGCGCAATCTTCAAAGCATCCAACGCGCTTGCCGTTTCCAGAGTTGTCCCCGGATCGACCAGTTTCTGCATGACGTCATACTGACGCTTTGCCGCGCTGAACTGGTGTCGTTGCCCGTGAAGCTCGATCAGTTCGAGGTGCCCGGTCTCAAGCGTTGGTTCTAGCTGCAGCAGCCGCTCGGCCAGTTCCGAAACACGGGCCCAGCGTTCCTGTTTGCGCATGTAGCGCAGCAGAGCTTCGATGATCGTCAGATGAGCGCTTCGGAGGGACTCGCGCGTGACGAGGCTCCAGTGATCCTGAGCGAAGGGCAGAAACTCGGTATTGCAGTCGTCGATACAGGCCAAAGCTGCATCTGCCTCATCGGTTGTGGTCAGGTTGTTGCGCAGGACGGATCGGGCCATGTCACCCAAAGCGATCACGTCACAATCGAACGGTTCGGGCGCGGCATATGTGAGGGCATCCCGGCCGTTGGTGATCGTGTGACCTTGCACGCCCGCAGCTTGCAGCAGTTTGCGCAGGCGCCACAACATCGTGTTCAGACGGTCCCTTGCTTTTTCCGGGCTTGCTTCACCCCAAAGTGTTTCTTCGATCCGATCGCGGCCCACGGGTCGGCCATGATTCAACACCAGCATTGCAGCCAAAGTGCACAGTCCGCCTGACGGTATTTTCACCGTTCCGGACGCACCAACCAGGCTGTGACCATTGAGGAAGATCCAGCGCATTCAAACCTCCGGTAAAACAAATTTTAGTAGAATAAGCCTCCGAGCGTACAGCGTGGGATAGTTGTTGGGCAAGGTTTGCTAAGGCCCGTCTTGGCCTTTTATGGGCGCTAAAACAGGTTTAGGCGATAATCCGCTTGCCCTTACGTAAACTTGTCAGCTCGCGTCGGGTTGGTTTTCCGGGCGCGCCTGATCAAAAGCGGCAAGGGACAGCGCGTGTTCTTCGATCTCCAGCAGTCGCGGAAAGCGTGTCATGTCCACCCCCCAGCGATGCGCGTTATAGAGCTGGGGGACAAGGCAGATATCGGCGAGGGTCGGGGTATCTGCGAAACTGAACCGAGTACCGCCAGGCAAAAGCGCTTGATAGGCGGCAAATCCTTCGGTCATCCAATGGTGGAACCAAGCGGTCTGCCCGGCGGAGTCCATTCCCAATTGAGATTTGAGGTAGGTCATAACCCGCAGGTTATTCACCGGGTGGATGTCCATCGCGATGGTGTGCGCGGCGGCTTGGATGCGCGCGCGCAGCAGGGGTTGGGCGGGCAGCAGCTGAGGTTCTGGCGCTATGGCCTCCAGATAATCGATGATGGCGAGCGACTGAGTCAGGACCGTGCCGTCTTCGAGAACCAGGGTCGGAACACCCTTGCCAGGGTTGAGCGCGGAGTAGTCGGGTTCGCTTTGCTCTCCGGCGACCAGATCGACCGGGCAGTAGGCGTAGCTGAGGCCCTTGAGATTCAAGGCGATGCGAACCCGGTACGAAGTGGTCGAGCGCCAGTAGGAATAGAGCTTCATGATATCATCCCGTCGTTGCTGCAGCATTGTTACATCTGTAACGAAATTCAACCTGAAAAATTGCGACATGAAACTGGCGTTTGCCTGAGACCGGTTTGCGTCTCTCTACGAACACTCGATGTTGACAAGATCGGGGTGTTGCGATGACAAGCAGAAGGGGGGTGCGTGAACTTGAAGTTGTGTCCTTATGTGACCGCAGAACATGCTAAAACTTCGGGCTGCGGTCCGCCCGAGAAAACATCTGTCAACCTGACTAAAGGGTCTTAAGAAATGAACATAGCCTGCTGGTCTGGCCCCAGAAATCTGTCCACTGCGATGATGTATGCCTTTGGCGCGCGCGCCGATTGCGCTGTCTGGGATGAGCCGTTCTACGCGGCCTATCTGGCCGAGACCGGGCTGGATCATCCGATGGGAGATCGGATCATCGCCGAGGGCGAAACGGACCCCCTTCAGGTCGGGCAAGGTTGCGCAGCGCAGCCGCCCGAAGGTAAGGCGCATATCTACCAGAAACACATGACCCAGCATATGGTTTGGGGCTTGGATCAGCCCTGGATGGATGGGTTGAAACATATCTTTCTGATCCGCCACCCCGCGCGTGTGCTGGCCAGCTATGCCGCAAAACGCGAAGACCCGACGCTTGAGGATATCGGTTTTGTACAACAGGCCGAGATCTACGATCTGATCCGTGCGCGAACTGGGGCAGGGGTGATCGTCGACAGCTATGACATTCGCCAGGCGCCCGAACAGATGTTGCGGAAACTATGTGCGGCAATTGATCTGCCCTTTGACCCGGCCATGTTATCGTGGCCTGCGGGCGGCCATCCTTCGGATGGTGTTTGGGCCAGCCACTGGTACGCGGCCGTGCATGCTTCAACCGGGTTTGCGGGCGCTGAGGGGGCGCTGCCGACCTTGCCGCCTGCGCTTCAATCCGTCTGCGATGCGGCGATGCCATATTATGAGCGGCTCAAGGCGGATGCACTTGTTCTGGAAGGTGATGCATGACAACTGAACTCTCAACCCACGACGCGGAATACGATGCCCGCAACGATGACCTGAAAATCTGGGTCGATGGCGCGCTGGTTCAAAAGGATGATGCCAAGGTCTCGGTCTATGATTCCGGGTTCATGCTGGGGGACGGCATGTGGGAAGGGCTGCGGCTCTATGATGGATGCTGGGCCTTCTTTGACGAACACATGGATCGGTTGTTTGACAGCTGCAAGGCCGTGTCACTGGACATAGGAAAAACGCGCGAGGAAATCCGCGAGATTCTGGACGCCACCGCCGCCGCCAATAGCGCGACAACCGATGCCCACGCGCGGCTGATGATCACGCGCGGCCGCAAGGCCAAGCCGTTTCAGCATCCCAAGCTGTCGCGCTGGGGGCCGACGATTGTGGCCATCGTCGAACACTCCAAACCCGCCGAGGCGCTGGCCGCGCGGGGTATCCGTTTGGCGACAGTGCCACAGGTGCGGGGGTTGCCGACTAGCCAGGACGCGAAGTTCAACAGCCACTCCAAACTGAACTGTGTCATCGCCTGTTTGCAGGCGGAACAGGCAGGCGCGGATGAGGGGCTGATGCTGGACCCGCATGGCTTTGTGAACACCACCAACGCCTGCAACTTCTTCATCGTACGCAAGGGTGAGGTTTGGACCTCGACCGGGGACTATTGCATGAACGGGGTGACCCGGCAGAAGGTGATCGACCTGTGCCGCGCCAATGACATTCCGGTTTTTGAAAAGAACTACTCTCTCTACGAAGCCTATGGTGCGGATGAGGCGTTTCTGACAGGCACCTTCGGCGCGCAGACCCCAGTGGCAGAGATCGACGGCAAACAGATCGGAGAGGGTAAGGCCGGCCCGATGACATTGCGCATCCGCGCGCTCTACAAGGAACTGGTCGCCCGGAATGTGGCCGCGCAAACGTGATCCTTGGCCAACCAGCGGGGTCGTGATCGCGCTGTTTGGGGTGCCCTGCCTCAAGGAAAGTAAGTGCCATTTAGTGCGGACAAAAAAGCAATTTTCATCTGGTCTAGGCGTTCAACAATATCTATGATAGCGCTAACCTTGAGGCGCGAGCAGCCGCCATTCAGACGTAAACGCTAAGGCATCCGCCGCCTTGGGTGGAGTTGGGACCTGTTCGGCGGTCATATGAGCGCAGTAACTTGGGTCGGTCTTCAAGTTTGCCTTTGGATAGGACCGGAGTTGTCGCGACACTGCGCGACCCGCTGGGGAAAAGGGGAGGCGATTTGCAGATTGAACAGGTGCGGTTGCAAGACAAAGACATGTCCGTCAGCCTCCTTAACTATGGCGCGATCACCCAAGGGTGGTGGATAGACGATACGCCGTTGATCCTCGGCTATGGCGATCCTCAGGCCTATCTGAACGATCCCTTTTATCATGGGGCAATAGTCGGGCGGGTGGCGAACCGGATAAAGGGTGCAGGCTTTGATCTTGAAGGCACGCGATACCGGCTGAACCCGAACGAGAGCGCCAATACACTGCACGGCGGGACCGAGGGCCTGTCTCGCCAAATCTGGACACTGCAGCAGCTTTCGGATCGTGAGGCGGTGATGAGTTACCTTTCCCCCGATGGCGAAGGCGGCTTTCCGGGCGAGGTCAGGTTCGTGCTGCACGTCTCGCTCAATTTTCCCAATCTGATCTATACCATCACGGCCCAGCCGGACCGGCCAACGCCGATCAGCATCGCGCAGCATAACTACTATACGCTTGGCAGTCCTGTAGGCGTTCAGGACTTCAGCCTCCGAATAGATGCCGGGCATGTGCTTGAGACCGATGCGCAGGGTGTGCCAATCGGCAACCTGCAAGACGTACAAAACACGGCGCTAGATTTCACGCACCCGGGCCGCCCGGGCAAAAACATCGATCATTTCTACGTGTTCGACAGCGATCGTGACGCGCAGCAGCCCATCGCGGCGATTGACGCCGCAAATGGGCTTGGATTGCGTGTATTCTCCGACCAGGCCGGGGCGCAGGTCTATTCTGCCGGTTCATTGGGGGCCCCGTTTCACGCGGGCGCGGGTCTGTGTTTTGAACCATCAGGCTATCCCAACGCGCCCAACATCAGCGCGTTCCCCGGCATGGTTTTTTCACCTGAGCGGCCCTATCATCAGACACTTACACTCAAACTCACAGGGACTTAGGCATGAGGGTAATTTCGGCGATTGGAATGATGGGATTGGCCTCAGCCGCACAGGCGCTAGAGCTTGGCCCACCTCCCGAATTCGCCGAACCCGATCTGACCGTTGTCGAGCTGGGGCAGTTGCTGTTTTACGATCCGATCCTGTCGGGAAATCGCAACATCAGCTGCGGGTCATGTCACCATCCGCGCCTGGGCACATCCGACGGGTTGTCTCTGGGTGTGGGCGAGGGCGGCATCGGGCTGGGCGTGACACGTGCGCTGGACCCCGAAAACCGACCAGAGCAGCGCATTCCTCGTAATTCTCCAGGCCTTTGGAACCTCGGCGCGGACGAGTTCACGGTCTTCTTCCATGACGGGCGGCTTGAGGCTGACGCGAGCCGCCCCAACGGCATCCGCACTCCGCTGGGAACCCATATGCGGCCGGGGTTCAAATCCGCCCTCGCGGCGCAGGCCATGTTCCCGGTTCTGTCGCCGGACGAGATGGCCGGGCATTACTCCGAGAATGAAATCAGCAAAGCGGTGCGCCTGGGTCTGCTGACGCAAGAGGGCGGGGCCTGGGACCTGATCGCCGCGCGTGTCGCAGCCATTCCCGAATATCGGACACGGTTCGAAGACGCACAGCCGGGGGAGGAGATCACCTTTACGACGATTGCCAACGTCATAGCTGATTTCATTGCCTTCGAATGGCGGGCCGACAACAGCCTTTTTGATCAGGCGATGCGCGGAGAAGCCGAGCTGCCGCCCGAGGCGCAGGCAGGGTTGGATCTGTTTTACGGCGAGGCGGGGTGTAGTTCCTGCCATTCCGGATGGCTCCAGACAGACCATAGCTTCCACGCCATCGCCATGCCTCAGATCGGGCCGGGGAAGGGTGCGCGGTTCGAAAGTCACGTGCGTGACGATGGTCGCATGCGGGTGACCGGAGAGGCCGACGATGCCTTTGCCTTCCGTACACCGTCACTGCGCAACGTGACCCTGACCGCGCCTTATGGTCATAGCGGTGCCTATGCCGAGTTGGAGGATGTGGTGCGTCACCACCTTGATCCTGTAGGGTCGCTGCAGCGGTATTCGCTGGAACAAGCACGTCTGCCCGATTTTCCGGGCGCCGATGATCAGCGGGCTTTGGTTGAAACGACCGAGGCCATCGCTGCTGCCAATAGCCTGGAGCCGGTTGCGTTGAGCGACGATGAGGTCGACGCGATCCTCAGTTTTTTGAACACCCTTGAAGACCCGGCCCTAAGGCTTGGTGTTCCCGAAACCGTTCCCAGCGGGCTGCCTGTGGATCAGTGATCGAGGCGGATGATCTGGTTGGCGTCATACGCCTGCCAGTCGCCTGTGGAACCATCCGGCCAGATCATCCGCAGCTCGACTGCCTCAGCCTGTCCCAATCCGAAATGATGCAGGCCTGACGTGCCCCCGGCATGGCCGCCGCCAATGGTGATTTCGCGGGTCTGAAAGCCGGAGGGCATTCGCATCTCGATAAACCCGCCCACCGCAGCACGGTTAGAGGTGTTCTGAGAAACATCGACAAGAACCCAGTTTCCAGCGGTGGTTGTGTTCTGGTGAACCTCCAACGGCGCGCCTCGGTTGACGACGACCAAATCCAGTTGGCCATCATTGTTCAGATCAACCAAAGCGCCGCCGCGCGACTTGGCCATTGAGGCCACACCCGCCTTGGCGGCGGCTTCGACAAAGGAGCCATCAGGCTGTTGCAGCATCAGGTTATTCGGGTCGTTCAAGGCCGCGACAGGCATCTGTTCGACATTTCCCTTGGTCACGAAAATATCGTCCAGCCCGTCGTTGTTGGCGTCTCCGAATTGCGCGTGCCATCCCGTCGAAGGTCGCCCGTCGCCGCCGACATGCGGCCTGTGCGCGGTGGTGCCTTTCTCATAGGTCGCGTCGCGCCAGGTCGGGCTGTCCTCGGATGGGTCAAACACCTGAAACTTCTGGTCGCCCATCGACGTCAGGTAGACGTCGGAGAACCCGTCACCCGTGAGATCGCGCGAAGCAATCCCCATTCCCCAGATCGAGTAGGGCAGCCATCCGTCGTCCTCGGTGTACAGCCGCGGTTCAGCCTCCATCGCCCAGAGCTGCTCCTGCCCCCCGCGCACATAGTAGTGGCGATCATTGCTGACCCGCAGGTCCGCCCGACCCGTGCGCGCCCAGTCGGAAAACAGGATCGACAGAGAGCAATAGCCCGGTTCGAGTGGCACCGGCGCGGCGTAACCTGATCCTTTGGGACGATAGAGGAGCGTCGGACCGCAGGTCTCGAACGGACCCTCGGGGTCATAGCGGTCGACATAGGTTCCGAAGGCCAGCGTTGGCAGCGTCTCGCCATCCTCCCACGTGGCCGAGAAACCGGTGGTCCAATGATCATCCGACTGAAAATTCAGATCGGCAAAAGGGGTAAACTGGCAGTCGGGTTGGCCTCGCAACAAAAGATCCTCACCAACCCTCAGAACCGCCAGATCCTGAAAGCCGTCGCTGTCGATATCCAGTGGATAAGCCCCGGTCACTCCGGTCAGTGACAGCGCCTCTGGCGTGTCGACGCGGAAAGAGAGATCGCCGCCCGAGGTGTTGCGAAACAGCTGCGACGGGTTTGATCCACCTGCGGCGAAGAGGTCGGGCAGGCTGTCGCCGTTGCAGTCGAACACCGCAACGCCTCCGCCCACGAAATGTTCCCACCCGCCGTCGTAGACATGTTCGGCAACCTCGATCTGTTGAAAGCTTGGTGCGGGCTGATCGGCCGCAACAGCTGTGGCGCTTGCCAGTAGGAGGGCGCACTCACGATGCATGGGTCGGCATCTCGCGTATCTTCAAGGTTGAGACCTGTTCGATGGCATAGGCAATGGCGCCTTTGGCCCACATGGTGTCATCCCACTGGTTGACTTTGATGTCGGGCAGGGGGGCATCGACGTGGACGACCCCCTTGCGTATCCGCTCCATCACGCTGTCGGAATAGAGGTGTTGAAAGCTGACCTGACTGCCCGAGATGATGATACATTCGGGATCGAACAGGTTGATCAGGTTCGAAACGCCCATGCCGAATACCTGCCCCGCCCGATCCAGCACGGACAAGGCATGTTGGTCACCGGACTGCGCGTGGTCATGCAGATCGGCAATGGTGATCCGGTCGCGATCCTGACCGGCAATCGAGGCCTCTCGGATCAGGGCATATTCCCCGACATAGGCTTCAAGACACCCGCGCTGGCCACATTGGCAGAGCGCGCCATCCAGTTGCACTTTGGTATGGCCAAATTCGGCCCCGCATCCGCGCTCACCCCGGTAGAGCTTGCCGTTCAGGACGATCCCTAGGCCGACGCCGTGTTCTATCGTGATGACAAGGAAGTTCCGCAGACCTTTGCCCAGTCCGAACAATTGTTCCGCCTTTGCAACAAGATTGGCGTCGTTTTCAATGAAAACAGGGCAGTCGAGCTCCTGCAGAAGAAGCGGGCCGAGGGGCACGTTCCGTTCCGACATCGATGAGGACCAATGGACAAAGTTGTGCTCGGCATCGATCAGCCCCGCGATCCCGATCGAGACCCCAGCGATGTCTGACATCGAAACGGACGCCGCCGCGCAGGCGCTTTCCAGCGCATTTCGGATGGTTCGGGCAAAGTCTAGCGGGGTCATGCAGGCCTCGACCAGCGGGTATTTGATCGACGCAATCTCAAGCCCTTCGAAATCTGCGATCAGAACCGAGACATAGTGGCGTGTGACTTTGAACCCAGCGATCAGCAATGATCCACCGTTCAACTTAAGTAAAATACGGGGCCGCCCGCGCCGAGGAGATCCAGACTGAGGGTCGCCTTCAACCTCATGGATCAGCCCCGCAGACAACAGGTCTGCCGTTGCGGTGGTGACGGTGGCGGGGCTGGTCTGCAAAGCACCCGCAATATCAATGCGCGAGATCGCTCCCTTGCGGCGGATATGCTCCAGCACGCGCAGCCGCGTTACGTTCCGCTGCTCGGTAGAGATAGAAGAGGCTTTGTTTTTCAGCATCTTGCCCTCGCGAATCCCGTCTTGGCATTCACCTTAGTCAGATTCTTATGTTAGCGGTAGCATAAATATTTTGCCGACTGAAATAAATGTGCTACTCAAATATGTGAAGTCCTCGAATCACATTGCAGGGACTCATCAAACGGGAGGAAAGCATGAAGAAATTCCTAAGCATTTCAGTCGCAGCGGCCCTTATGGGTACGGCTGCCTTTGCTGAAACCGTCGTTGGCGTCAGCTGGTCGAACTTTCAGGAAGAGCGTTGGAAGACCGACGAAGCCGCGATCAAATCCGCGCTCGAGGCCGGTGGGGCCGAGTATATCTCTGCCGATGCGCAGTCGTCTTCTGCCAAACAGCTAGCGGACATTGAAAGCCTGATCGCGCAGGGCGTGGACGCGCTGATCATCCTCGCGCAGGACTCGCAGGCGATTGGCCCGGCTGTTCAGGCGGCCGCGGACGAGGGTATCCCGGTTATCGCATATGACCGCCTGATCGAAGATGACCGTGCATTCTACCTGACATTCGACAACGTCGAAGTCGGCCGCATGCAGGCCCGCGCGGTGTTCGAAGCGATGCCAAAGGGCAACTACGTCATGATCAAGGGATCTCCGACCGACCCGAACGCGGACTTCCTGCGCGGCGGTCAGCAAGAGATCATACAGGCCGCGGTCGACAGCGGTGACGTTGTAATCGTCGGCGAAGCCTATACCGATGGCTGGCTGCCTGCGAACGCACAGCGCAACATGGAGCAGATCCTGACGGCGAACGAAAACAACGTGGACGCCGTGGTTGCGTCGAATGATGGTACTGCTGGTGGTGTTGTTGCTGCGCTGACGGCGCAGGGCATGGAAGGTATCCCTGTCTCGGGGCAGGACGGTGACCATGCCGCGCTGAACCGCGTCGCGCTGGGCACTCAAACCGTATCAGTCTGGAAAGACGCGCGTGAGCTGGGCAAAGCCGCAGGCGAGATCGCAGTCGCGCTGAGCGGTGGCACTGCTGCAGGAGATGTTGAAGGCGCGGTCAGCTGGACGTCACCCGGTGGCACTGAGATGACCTCGGTCTTCCTGGCACCCGTTCCGATCACAAAAGACAACCTCTCGGTTGTTGTGGACGCAGGCTGGATTCCGCTGGAAGACCTGTGCCAGGGCGTGGAAAACGGGCCAGCCCCCTGTAACTAAATACACATAATTCCCGGCCTGCATAGGCGGGCCGGGATCCCAATCGCTGAACATGAAAGATCGGATATGACCGAAACTTCGTCTCAGCCGGTACCCCAGAAAAGCAAGCAAAACTTGTTCCAGCAGCTTGAGCTGGACATGCGACTATTGGGTATGATCGGCGCGTTTATCGTCCTTTGCATCGGGTTCAATATCGTCACGGATGGGCGGTTCCTGACCTCTCGCAACCTGTTCAACCTGTCCATTCAGACCGTGTCGGTTGCGATCATGGCCTGTGGCATGGTGTTCATCATTGTGATGCGCCACATCGACCTGTCTGTCGGCGCCTTGCTGGCGACGACTTCCGCCGTGATGGCCATGACCCAGACCGAGCTTTTGCCAAACATGCTGGGCATGGGCCTGAACAACCCTGCCACCTGGGCGATCACTCTGGTCGTTGGGCTTGCGGTTGGAACCCTAATCGGGGCTTTTCAAGGCTGGATGATCGGGTACCTGACAATTCCCGCCTTCATCGTGACCCTCGGTGGGTTTCTGGTTTGGCGCAACGTCGCCTGGTACATGACGGATGGCCAGACCATTGGCCCGCTGGACAGCACGTTCCTGATGTTCGGCGGCACCAACGGAACGCTTGGCACAACGGCCAGCCTTCTGTTCGGCCTTGCCGCCACAGCCGCTGCGATCTGGGCGCTCTGGAGTGCGCGTCGGTCCAAGGCCGCACATGGTTTCCCGGTCAAACCCGTCTGGGCTGAAACAACGCTGGCCGGGATCATCAGCATCGCGATCATGGGCTATGTCTTCATCGTCAACAGCTACGCCATCCCGACACGCCGGCTCGAGCGTATGTTCGAAGCGCGTGGTGAGATCATGCCCGAGGGTCTGGTCGTCGGCTACGGCATCCCGATCTCGGTTCTGATCCTGATCCTGGTGGCCGTCACACTGACTGTCGTGGCCCGCAAGACCCGGTTCGGCCGCTATATCTTTGCAACCGGCGGCAACCCCGACGCGGCAGAGCTTTCGGGTATCAACACGCGCATGATGACTGTTAAGATCTTTGCCTTGATGGGTTTCTTGTGCGCGCTGTCCGCTGTTGTGGCTTCGGCCCGTCTGGCCAACCACTCGAACGACATTGGTACGCTGGATGAGCTTCGTGTAATTGCTGCAGCCGTAATTGGCGGGACCGCCCTGTCCGGTGGTCTGGGGACCATCTATGGTGCGATCCTGGGGGCCCTGATCATGCAGGCGCTGCAATCGGGGATGGCCATGGTCGGTGTGGACGCACCGTTCCAGAACATCGTCGTCGGCGCTGTGCTCGTCCTGGCTGTCTATATCGACATCGTCTATCGCAAACGTCTGGGGGCGAAATGATGCAAGCTGAAGAAACGCAGAACACAAACTCGGGTCGCGGTTCAGGCAAGCCACCTCTGGTCGAAATGAACGACATCTCGATTTCCTTCGGGGGCATCAAAGCGGTGGATCACGTGTCGGTCGACCTTTACCCCGGCGAAGTTGTGGGCCTGCTGGGCCATAACGGGGCAGGGAAGTCCACGCTGATCAAGGTGCTGTCCGGCGCCTACCAGATGGACAGCGGTGAGATCCGGATCGACGGTGAAAAAGTCGAGATCAACAACCCTCGGGACGCGCGGGCCAACAATATCGAGACGATCTATCAGACGCTCGCTTTGGCTGACAACCTCGACGCCAGCTCGAACCTATTTCTCGGGCGCGAGATGGTGACACCGATGGGCTTGGTCAACGATGCCGCGATGGAGGCCGAGTGCCGCAAGATCATGGGTCAGCTGAACCCGAACTTCCAGAAGTTCAACGACCCGGTCTCGGCCCTGTCTGGCGGTCAGCGCCAGTCGGTGGCGATTGCCCGGGCGGTGTATTTCAACGCGCGTATCTTGATCATGGATGAACCCACAGCCGCATTGGGCCCGCATGAGACCCAGATGGTTGCGGAACTGATCCAGAAGCTCAAGGCGCAGGGGATCGGGATTTTCCTGATCGACCACGACGTGCATGCTGTGATGGAACTGTGTGATCGGGCTTCGGTCATGAAGAACGGTCAATTGGTCGGAACTGTCGACATCCCCGATGTCACCGATGATGACCTGCTGTCGATGATTATTCTGGGCAAAAAGCCCGGCGAAAAGACTGAGTGAGGGAAGACAATGGCGAGTGGTTTCTTTCAAGAGATCGAAAAGATCCGGTATGAAGGCGAAGACAGCAAGAACCCGCTCGCCTTCCGTCACTACAATCCAGATGAAGTCATCATGGGCAAACGCATGGAGGATCACCTGCGTTTCGCCGTCGCATGGTGGCACTCGTTCGCCTGGGAAGGGGGCGACCCGTTTGGTGGCCCCACGCTTGAGCGCCCCTGGCATCCGCAGGATGATATGGGCCGGGCCAAGATGAAAGCCGACATCGCGTTCGAGATGTTCGATATTCTCGGGCAGCCCTATTTCTGCTGGCACGATGCGGATATCCGACCTGAACAGGGCAACTATGCGGATAACCTGAGAACTCTGGAAGAGATCACCGACTATATTGGTGAGAAAATGCAGGTCTCGGGCACCAAGCTGCTTTGGGGGACCGCCAACATGTTCAGCCATCGCCGCTGGATGGGTGGGGCCAGCACGAACCCTGATCCCGACGTGTTTGCCTTTGCGGCCGCCACGGTGAAATCCTGCATCGACGCGACCCACAAGCTGGGGGGTGAGAACTACGTCCTATGGGGCGGGCGTGAAGGCTATGAGACGTTGCTCAACACCGATATGGGGGCTGAGCTTGATCACATGGGCCGGTTCCTGAACATGGTGGTCGAGTACAAGCACAAGATCGGCTTCAAGGGCGCCATTCTGGTCGAACCCAAGCCGCAGGAGCCGTCCAAGCATCAGTATGACTACGACGCCGCAACTTGCATCGGTTTCCTTCGCAAATACGGACTTGAAGATGAGGTCAAGCTGAACCTCGAACAGGGGCACGCCATTCTGGCCGGTCACAGCTTTGAGCATGAGATCGCGACTGCCGTTGCTGAAGGCATGCTGGGTTCTATCGATATGAACCGCAACGACTATCAGTCGGGTTGGGACACGGACCAGTTCCCCAACAACACACCCGAAGTCGCCTTGGCCTACTATCACATCCTCAAGGCCGGGGGCTTCACCACGGGCGGCACCAATTTCGACGCGAAGATCCGCCGTCAGTCGATCGACGCCGAGGATCTGATCGCCGCGCATGTGGGCGGTATGGATATCTGCGCGCGCGGCTTGAAAGCGGCCGCCGCCATGATCGAAGATGGCGGGCTGGAGGCTGCGCTGGAGGATAGATACGCGGGCTGGTCGTCGGACACTGCACAATCCATGCTGTCTTCTGGTCTGGATGAGATCACGGCCCGCGTCTTGGCCGAGGATATCAACCCGCAGCCTCGCTCCGGTCAGCAGGAAATCCTCGAGAACTACGTCAACCGGTTCGTCTGAGCCGTCAGGTTTAGGCGGTTTGCGCCGCTACTCTTTCAAAGGCCCATTGCACGATCTAAGTGCGTGGGCCTTTTTTAGTCACTCGGATCGACCTGTTGATGAACCTCGATCACGTTGCCCTCGGGGTCTTGAAAGAAGACCTGATGCCATTCTTTTGCGAAGGTGGTGCCGTAGTCGGAATAGGGGATGCCGCGCTCGTCCAGCAGCTTCAGGAACGCAGGAAGGTCATCGGTACGAAAGGCAATATGGCCGCGTTCCACCGGGTTGATCACCTGACCGTTTTTGAAGGCAACGTCAAAAGCGCGTTCGGCCAGATGCATCTGCATGTGGCCCTCGGTTGCAAAGCGGATCTTGCCGTCATAACCGTTGTCCTCATCGGCCTCGGTCCGCGGGAAATTGTCCTGCGGGATATCATCCAAACCCAGCACGTTGGTGTAGAAATCGTGCATGCGATCAACATCATCGGCGACGAAGTTGATGTGGTGGAATTCCAGTTTCATGCTCTGCCCTTGCCCTGAACCTTCGGTGTCTCAGGACCTCTAGCATGTCGGTTGGTTTCTGTGGATGAAAAATTGGCAAGGCGACCCCTTTGCGCGGGGTCGCCCGTTTCTTTATTCGAAGTTGTAAGGCACGCCGGCCTGATTGATGACGCTGTTATACTCTTGGAAGATGCCGATGATCTTCTGGTGGACTTCGCCTTCCTGAGCAATCTCGTCCCAGAACTCCTTGGCCGCGTTCTCCACCTCGGCCCATTCGCCGGGTGGAACCGAGCGCAACTCCAGCTTGTCACCATTGGCCCGCAACGCCGCTTCGCCACCCCAGTACCACTGGTTCCGATAGGTGTGCCCGGCTTCGATCCCGGCCATCACGACAGATTTCAGGTGATCCGGCAGCTCGTTCCAACGCTCTTGGTTGGCGAACCACGATCCGATCCACGCGCCCGAGATGTTGTTGGTCAGGAAGTAGTCGGTCACATCAGCCCAGCCGACCGTGTAGTCTTCGGTAATACCAGACCAGGCCATGCCATCCAGCTCGCCCGTCTGAACCGCGACTTCGGCGTCCTCATAGGGGATGTTCACCGGAACCACGCCGAACTTGGCAAGGAAGCGACCAGCGGTCGGGAAGGTATAGAGCTTCAACCCATCCAGATCGGCGACCGAGGTGATTTCCTTTTTGGTGTTGAAGTTGCACGGGTCCTGACCTGCGGCGGACAGCCATTGCACACCGACCTTGGCGTATTCGTCGCGCCAGATATCAGCCAGACCGTACTGGTTAAACAGGACAGGAACGTCGAGGATGTGCTTGGTTGCGAAGGGGAAATACCCTCCAAACACGCGCAGCGGCGTGGGTGAGGCCATCGAGTCATCGTCCGAATGCACACCGTCGATTGTGCCGCGCTGAAGCGCCTGGAACAGCTCTCCGGTAGGGACGATCTGGTCGGCATAGAACAGCTCGATCTCAAGCTCGCCATTGGCGTTGGCGTTGATGTAATCGATGGCCGGTTTGGTCACATGCTCACCCAACGCACCCCCTGCGTAGGTCTGAAAGCGCCATTTGATCGGGGCCTGCGCTTTGACGATTGCGGGCGCTGCCAGTGTCGCAGGCGCGGCCAAAGCTGCAGTGCGTAAAAATCTGCGTCTTGTTGTGGTCATAGTCTTCCTCTCCTGTGCTTTTTGTTGAAATCGAACCGGTTTATCCGGCTTCTTCTCTTGTATGCTCAGTTTCCGTAGACGATGCCCGGAAGCCACAATGCAATGCCGGGGAAGGCCATCACCAATCCCAGTGCCACAGCCATCACGCAGACAAACGGGATGATTGAGCGGTAAATGTCTTTGATCGTCACCTCAGGCGGGGCCATCGCCCGCATCAGGAACAGGTTATACCCGAAAGGCGGTGTCATATAAGCAATTTGGCAGGTGATCGTGTAGAGCACGCCGTACCAGATCAGGTCAAACCCAAGCGCGCCGACCAGCGGTACGTAAAGTGGGGCCACGATGACCAGCATGGCCGTGTCATCAAGGAACGTCCCCATGAGCAGAAAGCTCAGTTGCATCAGGATCAGGATGATCCACGGGTTCAGGCCGAGTTGAACGGTAAACAGATTCTCGATTGCTTTGACCGCGCCCAGACCATCGAAGACGGCCCCAAAGGCGAGAGCGGCGAGGATGATCCACATGAACATGCAGGTGATGCCCAGCGTCTGCTTGATTGAGGTTTCAAAGACCTGCCATGTCATGCGCCGCTTCAGAACGGCCGCCAGAAAGGCCGCGATGGCACCAAGGGCCGAACTTTCCACCAGCGATGTCCAACCGTTGACAAAGGGCACCATCATCACGGCGAAAATGCCCAGAGGCAGCAGGCCAGCGCCCAGCAGGCGCATTTTTTCGCCCCATGTGACCTCTGCGCGCTCTTCCTCGCTCATCACGGGGCCAAGTGCCGGATTTATGCGGCAGCGGATGGCGATATAGATGATGAACATTGTGGCCATCATCAGACCGGGGATCACGCCGGCCAGCCAGAGTTGTCCGACGGGTTGGCGCGCGATCATGGCATAGAGGACCAACACAACCGAGGGCGGGACAAGAATGCCCAAAGACGATCCGGCCTGTATCACGCCGGTGACCATCAGCTTGTCATAGTTGCGACGTAGCAGCTCGGGCAGGGCGATGGTGGCTCCGATCGCCATACCAGCCACAGACAGCCCGTTCATGGCTGAGATCAGAACCATGAGGCCGATGGTCCCGATTGCGAGGCCCCCGGACAGGCCGCCCATCCAGACGTGGAACATCCGATAGAGGTCATCGGCAATCCGCGACTCAGACAGGATGTAGCCCATGAAGATGAACATCGGCAGGGTCAGCAGCGGATACCATCGCATCACTTTGATCGCCGCCGCAAAGCCGAGATCGTATCCTCCGCGGTCGCCCCACAGGAAGAAGGCGGCGATCACAGCGACAAAGCCAATCGCGCCAAAGACCCGCTGACCGGTCAGCAGCATCAGCATCATGGTCGAGAACATGAGCGCGGCAATCAGTTCATAGCTCACCCGCGATGCCCTCCTTCAAGGTCTTCGGGGGCCATGTGGACGGGCTCATCATCCTTTTTGCCCATGTCAAAGCCTTTGAGGCGCAGGATGTCCTTGCAGAGTTCCGATATCGCCTGAAGCAGCATCAGAAAGATGCCAATAACCATGATGGTCTTGATCGGCCAGATATAGGGCCGCCAGGCCGAGGAGGAGCGTTCTCCACCATACTGGAACGAATACATCAGGCTGTCCCAGCCACCCCAGAGCAAAAAACCGAGGTAGGTAATCAGAAACAACACGGTCAGCGCGTCGATCTGGCTTTTCTTGCGGTCCGTCCATTCACCATAGAGCAGATCCATCCGAACATTCGCGCCCATCTGCATCGCGTAAGGCCCGCCCAGCATGTAATAAGCCACCATCGCGAACTGCGCCATTTCCAGCGTCCAGAGGGACGGCACGAAGAACGTCTTGGACACCGAGGAATAGAGCAGGATCGCCATCATCACGAAGATGCCATACATGATCACGCGACCCAGCATCCGGTTGGCGCGGTCGATGAACCGCACATAAGTCATCATGGGTCCTGTCACGAGAGGCAGACTTTCAGGCGTTTGGGGTCATCAGACCGAACGCAACCATGCCGAGAGCGTTGCTGACAGCAGCGCGTGATCCGGGCAATGCATTGGTTTGATTCAGTGTTTTTGCTCACGCTGGTATCAGAACGAGATGGTTGGATTCTGTCAAGCACGGCTTCGGCTCAGGGCTTGCAAAACCGGTTTAGGTGGTGATTGCACGAAAATGGCCCGCCTTTTGGGCGAAACGAAACAGTTGACGCTGCGCTGCCATCTGAGAAGGTGACAGAACCCAAACGCTGTCGCAGAGCAGGTAGAACATGGCCAATCAATCCCAAGGCGAAGCCGTTTTCCTGAGTGGCAGCCTGATGCGACATGTCACGCGCATGTCTCTGACGACAAGCATCGGTCTGATGGCGATCTTCGCGGTCGATTTCGTCGATATGGTGTTCATCTCGATGCTTGGGAACGACGCGTTGGCTGCCGCGGTGGGATATGCTGGAACGCTGCTGTTTTTCACTAATGCAATCAATATCGGCCTGTCGATCTCGGCCGGAGCGTTAACGGCACGGGCCTTGGGGGCAGGGCGGCCGGAAGAGGCGCGAAAATATGCCTCCAGCGTGGCAACGCTGGGTCTGTGCGTTGGGCTGATAACCCCGGTGCTGGTGCTTTGGAACCTCAGCGCGTTGCTGTCGCTTTTGGGGGCCGAGGGCGAGGTGTTAAGGCTCGCCACACGCTATGTCTCGATCATTTTGCCGACCATGTGGGTGATGGCGATTGCAATGGTCGCAATGGCGGTTCTGAGGGCTCATGGGGATGCCCGGCGATCCATGATGGCCACGATCTATGGCGGTGTGGTGAACGCAGTTCTCGACCCGATCCTGATCTTTGGGGTCGGTTTGGGGTTGGAGGGTGCGGCCGTCGCATCGGTGCTGGCCCGGATCTGCATGTTGGTTGCCGCGCTTTGGCCCGCCCTGCGCGTTCACCGAGGCTTTGCCCGCCCATCGCTGCGGCAAGTCGCATCCGATCTGAAACCCGTCCGGGCCATCGCGATCCCGGCCGTGCTGACCAATGTGGCAACGCCGATCGGCAATGCCATCGTCGTGCGTGAAATCGCCGAGTACGGGACGGATGCCGTGGCCGGAATGGCCGTGATCGGGCGGCTTCTACCCGTGGCGTTCTCGGTCATCTTTGCGCTGTCGGGTGCGATCGGACCCATCGTAGGTCAGAATTATGGGGCCGAGCAGTTCACCCGTGTGCGTGAGGCCTTTCTGGCCGGTATCAAATTCACGGCGATCTACGTCCTTGGGATGGCGGCGGTCCTTTTCCTTTTGCGCGCACCAATCGCGGATTTGTTCGCGGCCGAGGGCGAGACCCGCGTGCTGATCTACCTGTTCTGCGGGCCGCTGGCGCTGGCGTCATTCTTCAACGGGGTCATCTTCGTCGCCAATGCCAGCTTCAACAATCTGGGCCACCCGGTCTATTCCACATGGATCAACTGGGGCCGCCATACTGTGGGCACTTGGGTCTTCGTCTCAATTGGATCGGCACTGGCCGGAGCGTCCGGAGTTCTTTTGGGCCAGGCTTTCGGCGGCATCATCTTCGCCGCTATCAGTTGGATTCTGGTCGGCCGCGTTGTGTCTGGCCTAGAACGCGCGCAGGAGATCGACCCGTTTGCCGATCAGAACCGCTTGCATTCCCTGTTTGGCCGTCGCGGCTGGTAGCACCAGGCAGGTGCCGGTTAACCATGGCACCGCGCTCGCCATTCGGTTCAACGATCTTTTTGTGATCGCAATGGTCGAAAAGCGAGACAACTAGCGGAGGTTCGGGGATCTGGAACGAAAGGTTGCCAGAGTGTTTTGCACGAATTGAGCTGTAGCAACCACAACTGGAAACGCATCAATAGAGCCAGACTTCTGATTATCTTCGATATATTGAATGCTGGTGAAGTGGCAGCCCGTAGGGGAATCGAACCCCTCTTTCCAGGTTGAAAACCTGGCGTCCTAACCGATAGACGAACGGGCCACTGGGGCAGTATTTACAAGCGCAAATGGTAGCCCGTAGGGGAATCGAACCCCTCTTTCCAGGTTGAAAACCTGGCGTCCTAACCGATAGACGAACGGGCCACGCTAGCTTGTGGAGGGCCTTTTACGGTTTCACCCCGACCCCCGCAAGCCGAAAAATGCAGGGATGCGAAAGTTTTTTGACCGGTACCGCCGTTGCCTTGAAACCAGTTATTTCGCTTCGGCTGCGTCCTCTAGACGAAGCTGTACGTTTTGGCGACCACTCCATGTGTTCACCTCCAGCCGACCGGCGAAATGAAAGCGCGCTCCGCCGTGATTTGTGAGCTTTTCGCCCATCGGTCCGTCAAAGGCTCCGAATGCGATCGCGTCCAGCCCGCCGCCAAGGCCATCCGCAAGCGAGAGCTTCAGATGCGACTCACCGACCCGTTTGGCAAAACGCACCTGCAGGTCAGGAAGGGCGTAGCGCGGGGCAGGGGCGCTGGCCCCAAAAGGCCCGGCTTTCTCAATCTGTTCGATCAGATCAACGGTTGCGGCGCCGGGCATCAATGCCCCGTCGAGCTTCATGTCTGCAGGACCACCTTGCCCTGCGCCTTGTTTTTCCAGCAGTTCTGACAGGCGCTTCATGGCCGGTTCCAACTGATCGCGCATGACGGTCAGCCCGGCCGCCATCTTGTGACCGCCGCCTTTGACCAACAACCCCTCAGCCGCCAGTCGCTGGATCGAGGCCCCCAGATCAACGCCCGACACCGACCGCCCTGATCCTTTACCTTCATCCCCGTCAAAGCCGATCACAATCGCCGGGCGATTGGCGTTTTCTTTCAAGCGCGAGGCGACGATACCGACGACGCCGGGATGCCAACCTTCGCCTGCAGCCCAGACCAAGGGGGCGGCCAAACCGCGCTCCTCCGCCTGGTCAAGCGCCGCAGCGCGTACGGCATTTTCGATATCGCGCCGTTCAGAGTTCAGCGCGTCTAGCCGTTCGGAGAGAGCCTGCGCTTCGTGCAAAGAGTTGGTGCTGAGCAGCCGCGCTCCAAGGTCGGCCTGTCCAATGCGTCCCCCAGCGTTCACCCTAGGTCCCAACAGAAACCCGAGGTGATAGCTGTTTGGCGCGGCATCCATACGAGCGACATCCGACAGGGCCACAAGGCCGGGGCGCTGACGGCCTGCCATGACCTTCAAACCTTGTCGGACCAAAGCGCGGTTCGCCTCGATCAACGGGGCAACATCGGCGACAGTCGCCAGCGCGACCAGATCTAGCAGAGGCACCAAATCCGGTCCCTTGGCCCCAGCCTCCCGCATTTGCCGCCCAGCCTCGACCAGCATCAGGAATACAACGCCTGCCGCACATAGATAACCCAGATCGCCGCTTTCATCCTGCCGGTTCGGGTTCACCACGGCCACGCAATCCGGCAAGGTCTCACCGCCCAGATGGTGATCCAGCACAATCACATCCGCGCCCTGTGCAGCGGCGATCGGATCATGGCTCAGCGTGCCGCAATCCACGCAGATGATCAGATCATGCGAAGCTGCCAGCGATTGCATCGCAGGCACGTTCGGCCCATATCCTTCGTCGATCCGGTCTGGCACATAGAGCGTCGCCTGCAGACCCATCTGACGCAGCCAGACCAGCAGCAACGCCGCCGAACTTCCCCCATCCACATCATAATCCGCAAAAACCGCGATCCGCTGCTTTTCACGGACCGCTTTCAAAAACCGGGTCGCAGCGGTCTCCATATCTTTCATGCTGCGCGGGTCGGGCAAAAGCTCTTTCAGCTTTGGCTCCAGAAAACCGGCAGCCTCCATCGGAGGGACGCCCCGCCGCGCCAACACCTGACACACTGCACGCGGCAAACCAGCCTGCTGCACCAACATTTCAGTCGCGCGCTCAACTTCGGGCGAGGGCCCAACCCAGCGCCGACCTGTCAAAGATTGCTCAACCCCAAGAAAAATCATCGCGCCTCTCATATGCCAAGGCCGGACCCATTTGGACCCGGCCTCTTCATCTATTCACAACTACTCTCGCCGAAGGTATCGGCGCAAGTCGCTTAGGCTTCGTCGTGCGACCACATCGGCGTGCGGTAGGACATGCGGCGAACCGATCCGGTCTTCGAGCGCATCAGAAGGGTGGTGGTTTCAACCCAGCCCGGCTCACGCTTGATGCGCGGCAGCAGAGAGCCACCGGTTACGCCGGTTGCGGCAAAGATCACATCCGCCGTCACCATCTCGTCACGTGCATAGACACGGTCAAGATCGGTGATGCCCGCCTTGGCGGCGCGGCCACGTTCGTCATCGTTGCGGAACAGCAAGCGGCCAAAGATCTGACCGCCCATACATTTCAAAGCAGCAGCGGCCAGAACGCCCTCGGGCGCGCCGCCCTGGCCCATATACATGTCGATGCCGGTGGTTTCGCTTTCGGCACAGTGCATGACACCCGCCACATCGCCATCAGTGATCAGACGGATCGAGGCTCCGGTTTCGCGCACCTCGGCGATCATCGCCTCATGGCGCGGACGCTCCAGGATGCAAACGGTAATATCGGCTGGTTCGCACCCCTTGGCCTTGGCCAGTGCCTCAACACGTTCGCGCGGGCTCATGTCGAGCGAGACAACGCCTTCGGGGTAGCCGGGGCCAACAGCCAGCTTGTCCATATACACATCCGGCGCATGCAGCATCGAGCCGCGCGGACCCATGGCAATAACGGTCAGCGCATTGGGCATGTCCTTCGCGGTCAGCGTTGTGCCTTCCAGCGGGTCCAGAGCGATATCCACGCCGGGGCCTTCGCCTGTGCCGACCTCTTCACCGATATAAAGCATCGGCGCTTCGTCACGCTCGCCTTCGCCGATGACCACAACGCCTGCGATGTCCAGCAGGTTCAACTGTTCGCGCATGGCGTTCACGGCGGCCTGGTCGGCGGCTTTCTCGTCACCGCGCCCCACCAGCGAGGCTGAGGCAAGCGCGGCCTGTTCCGCGACCCGCGCTAGGCCCAAGGACAGCAGGCGGTCGTTAAAGTCGATTTTGGCAGCGTTCATGCGTTGTATTCCTTTGGCAGGCAATGGCGTTTCGTCTGGCATAGCCTGCGGATGGCGCAGGCTGCAAGGGTTCAGACCTGTTCGATGCGCAGCGCAACAGGCTCACCGGCGACAACATCGGTTGTGCGGAACCCGTCCAGCGCCACGTCCAGAGTGGCCCGCGTGGTTTTGTGTGTGACAATCAGAACGGGGGCTGTGCTGTCGCTATGGCCGTACTGGCGCATCCGGTCAATCGACACGCCCGCATCGCCCAGAATGGCCGCAACCTTGGCCAGCGCTCCGGGTTTGTCCAACAAGCCCAGACGCAGGTAATAGGGCGCAGGCAGGCCTGTGATCGCGGGGGTGGCGTCTTCAAGGCTGGTCGCCGGGCGTCCGAAGGTCGAGATTTTCAGACCACGTGCCAGATCGCACACATCGCCCATCACCGCGCTTGCGGTCGGGCCTTCGCCCGCTCCGGGGCCACGCAGCACCACTTGTTCAACAGCGTCGCCCTCAATCACCACCATATTGGTGCCGCCTTCGAGCTGACCCAGCGGCGAGTCGCTGGGCACGAGGCAGGGCTGCATACGCTGTTCCAGACCGCGTGCGGTGCGTTGAGCCAGACCCAGCAGCTTGATCCGGTAGCCCATGTCATCGGCCTGATGGATATCGTCGAGGCTGATCTGCTGGATGCCTTCAATCTCGATTCCATCGAAATTCGGTTTCGTGCCAAACGCGATCGAGGACAGCAGGGCCAGTTTATGCGCCGCATCAATGCCCCCAACATCCAGGTTCGGATCCGCTTCGAGGTAGCCCAGTTCGGCGCATTCATCAAACAGCGCGTTATAGCCTTTTTCCTGCGATTGCATGCGGGTCAGGATGTAGTTGCAGGTGCCGTTCATCACGCCCATGACGCGGGTGATTTCATTCCCGGCCAGCCCTTCGGTAAGGGATTTGATCACAGGGATGCCTCCCGCGACCGCGGCCTCGAACCGGATCACACGGCCTGCGGCTTCGGCTTTTTCGGCCAGCTCCTGACCATGGATGGCCAGTAGAGCTTTGTTGGCCGTGACAACATCCTTGCCGCTGGTCAGCGCCGCCTCGACCGAGGCTTTGGCCGGGCCGTTTTCACCGCCCATCAATTCGACAAACACGTCCACGTCATCGCGTTTTGCCAGAGCGACGGGATCGGTTTCCCACGCATAGTCCGACAGGTTCACGCCCCGATCCTTGCTTGAATCACGGGCCGAGACGGCGACGATTTCAATCGGGCGTCCGGTGCGTGCCTGCAGCAGATCGGCATGACGCCGGACAATCCGGACAACACCCACGCCAACAGTTCCCAAGCCCGCAATTCCAAGCCGCAGCGCCTGTGTCATCCCGTGGGTTCCTTTCGCTCGTACCAGTCTGATTTCGGGCCTTTTGCCCGTTCAGCGCTGCCTTAGCCGGTTCAGGGCACGGGTGCAATCCGTCACGCGTCAGCCGGGGCTGGGAAAAGCCGATCTTTAGTTGACCTGCGCGTTTTGCAGCGCTTCGGCTTTCTTTGCCAAAGCCTCGCTCCGGGCAGTCAGGTCCTGCTCAACGGCTGAGGCTTCGCTGACCGGATCGGCAGGCGCGCCCAGAACGTTCGGCAGGGGCAAAAGCTTGGGGAAAGGTGCCGTCTTGACCGCGCGGGATTCGCTGCCCTCCAACTCGGGGAAGTTGGTACATCCGGCAAGGGTCAGGATCAGAACCAGAACGGGCAGGCGCTTCATAACGGGTACTTTCACAAAAGGCTGGTCTTGTGATGCCTCTTTTATCCGATCTGTTCAAGCGGGGTTCTATCTGAACATGCGTTCAGATAGTGTCGGTCCATGGCTCGTACACAGGGATCACATTCGGACATAACCGGCCCGCGCATCCGCAAGGCAGCGTTGGGTCTTTTTGCCCGCCATGGCTATGCCGCCGTTTCGATGCGACAGATCGCCAAAGAGGTCGGCGTTCAGGCCGGGGCGCTGTATAACTACACGCCTGACAAGCAAAGCCTGTTGTTTCGCCTGATGCGCGACCACATGCAGGAGCTCCAGCAAGCCTATGATGCGCTTGGTGAAACCGGCGACGCGCAAGAGGCTCTGCGCCGCTTTGTCGGGTTCCACATTCGGTTTCATCTGGAACGCCCCGACGAGGTTTTTATCGCCTATATGGAGTTGCGCAACCTGACGCCGGACAACTTCGCAGAGATCGAGGATCTGCGCCGCGCATACGAGGACTCTCTGGAGCGGATTTTGAGTGAGGGCCAAAAAGCCGGTCACTTCGCGATCTCGGACACCAAGATCGCTACGCTGGCGGTGATTGCGATGCTGAATGGTGTGATGACCTGGTATCGCTCGGGTGGGCGACTATCGCTGGACGAAGTCGAGCAGATCTATTGGGACATGGTTCGCCGCGCAGTGATCGCCTGACCCATAATCGGGTCAGGCTTGGCCTTAGTGGGCAGGGCGAATGAAGGTTCCATTGCGCAGCTCACGAAAGGCCTGTTCCAGTTCGGCACGCGTGTTCATAACGATGGGTCCGTGCCACGCCACAGGCTCATCAATCGGAGCACCCGAGATCAGCAGAAAGCGAACACCTTCGGGCCCGGCCTGAACCGTGATCTCATCACCGGTGCCGAACCGCACCAGAGTGCGATCTCCGGACATGTCGCGGATATTTACCTCTTGCCCGGCGACTTCTTTTTCCAGCAAAACTCCGGTCGGCTGGGACGCATCGGCAAAGGCCGCCTGGCCCTGGAACACATATGCAAAGGCGCGGCGGTAGGTATCAATCTTGAAGGTCTTTTTGACACCGGCCGGAATTTGCACGTCCAGATATTGGGGATCTGCAGCAATGCCGTCCACCGGGCCGGTTTTGCCCCAGAACTCACCCACGATAACGCGCACTGTGGTGCCGTCATCGTCGATGACTTCGGGGATCTCTTTCGCCTGAACGTCCTGATAGCGCGGAGCGGTCATTTTCTGATCCGAGGGCAGGTTGCCCCAGAGCTGAAACCCGTGCATCTGGCCCGAGGTATTCCCGTGCGGCATTTCCTGATGCAATATGCCCGACCCCGCCGTCATCCATTGCACATCACCCGCGCCGAGCGTGCCGCTGTTGCCTAGCGAGTCCGAATGCTCGACCGTACCGGACAGCACATAGGTGATCGTCTCGATCCCGCGATGAGGATGCCAGGGAAAGCCGGCCTGATAATCTTGCGGGCGCTCATTGCGGAAGTCGTCGAACAACAGAAACGGGTCCAATTCGGACGGGTCCTGAAACCCAAACGCGCGATGCAGCTTGACGCCCGCACCCTCCATCGTCGGTACGGCCTTGCGTGTTTCCAATGTGGGTCTGAGGGACATGGCAACATCCTTGATCTGCGTGCAGGATGTATGCCCCGCCGGGGAGTGGTCAATTTGCGCAGAGGCACCATGAATGTGCGCAAATGTAGGGCAGGGGAGGGCCTGTTTATTTCTACGCAAAGCGGATACACGAGACAGCAGACAGACAGGAGGCAGTCATGCAGGACGAAGTGCTGGCAACGATCGAGGCATCATCCCCAAGACGGGTGGCCGGTGTTGCTATGCTGGGCAGCGTAGGTGTTTTGGTGATTTACGTGGCGCTGGCTTCTCCGCCTGAACTCGTCTGGCAGGTGTTTTTGTTGGCGGTTGGCGCAGCGTCCCTTTGGCTGGCCTATCGCGTTTGGATGGCCACTCAGGACAGGATCGAACTGACAGCATCGGAACTGCGCACCGGATCGGGGCAGGTGATTGCGCGGGTCGAAGAGATTGAAGCTGTGGATCGAGGTGTTTTCGCGTTCAAACCATCCAATGGCTTTCTGGTGCGAACGCGCGAAAAGGCCAGCAATGTCTGGGCCCCCGGCCTGTGGTGGCGGCTGGGCCGCCGGGTTGGCGTCGGCGGCATGACAGCGTCCGCCGAGGCCAAGTTCATGTCAGAAATACTGTCGGCTATGGTGTTACAGCGGTGACTGGATCCACCGTTGCAGTGTCTTCCGGCGTGCTGTCGTCATGTTCGGTACTCCCCCCGCCATCATCCACGTTGTTGGCGTCCTTGCACGAGTCCGGACCTTCGATGAAGGTGTAACCGCGGGGTTGCGTGAAGATGAACTTGTCGATGAAGAAGTTGTTGCTGCCGAACCCGAGCTTGAACGGACGCACGTAGTGATGCCTTGTCTCGACCAAAATCATGGTGGCATTGTCTGCCATAATCGGAATGCGATCCGAAACCTGTTCAACTGTTGCGTTGGACCAACGCTTTAGCCCTTCGCCGCGTGTGCAGGACCATTCCACAAAGTGACGATCATCAGTGTCCGTGCTTTCGTCGCCAGTGTCCCAGCGCACGAAAGAGATCCGCAACGACAATCCGTTGCCTTCCTCGATCATGTAATTCTGCAGGTCGTACATTGATGTGATGTACTGATCCGTTACCGTGTCTTTCTCTCGGGACAGGATATCGGCAACGGCGTAGGCTGCTTTCAGGTTGCTGGCGCCCTGACGATATCCGTCGAAATAGGAATAGGCCGTGAAGACTGACCAGAAGAGTAGGGGAAACACCATAATTGCTTCGATGCTGACGACGCCATCTTCTTTCTGAAGAAAACGCGCGGCAGTATCGCCAAAGCGCTTTTTGAAGAGTGATTTAAGGTTCATGGACAAACACCGTCGTTGCATGCAGTTCATATTGGCCGTCGGGATCTTGACGAACTAAGTAGCCAAACGTTGTGCCAATGAACAAAGGCGATACCTCCACACAAGCACGTATGATCATCAACTCATTTGCTGTTCCGGGTGAAAAGATCTGGTCGTCTTTACCGCGAATTTCTTCAGGGGTATCGACGCAAAAGGGTTTGTCAAAATCGCCAGAAAGGACTGCGCTACTGTCGAATTGATTGACCCTCGTCATCTCAACGGCAAGGTTTTCCTCGCATTTTGGAATGGCACCGGCCTCTTCGCAGATGATCCGCTTTATCAGATCGTGCGTCCAGCCAGTTTCGCCTTCGTAAAGATCAATCCGATTCATGCGCACATCCTGGATTGTGGAATCCAGGGCGCGCTCCAGGTTGGCATGGTTCCACGCCAAAATCCCGTATTCGACGCCGGTATAGGTGGTCATGATGAAGATGGGAAACCACATCACAAATTCGATTGTGGCCATCCCCTTTTCTTCGCGGCGAAACCGTCGCAGTACTTTGTTCAAATGTCGGATCATTGGGTCAGCCTCAGATTCTGGATGCTGGCAGCGATATCGTCGAAGACTTCGCCAATCTCGGACCCTTTAGGTGCAAAATATGCGTTTTCGTCCGATTTGCAGTACCATAGGAGGTTTCTACCGTTGGTGGTGGCTTCGTAAGCGACCGAGAAGATCAGGATGTTTCTTGCACCCGATTTCGCGTAGTCGCACATCGCTTCGACCTGATCGTCTTTTGCAGAACGGTTTTCGGTCTCAGTCGCCGCGTAGTACCAATTGTATGCGTCGCTCGAGCCGACGGAATCATACAGCAACTGATAGATTTCGTAACGCGATGTACGCTCCCACAAGGCGGGCCATGTCAGAGATAGGGCACTTCCATCTTCATCGAGCTGGCGAACCTCGCTCCTGTCGAGGTTGTCGCAATAGCCGCTGCTGTAGTAATTCCCTCTGCAAAGGTAGACATTGAAGTCGCCGTTGCCAAAAGCGTGATCCTGAAACTCGTCGCGCACCCAGTATCTGCCCCGGCTACTGTCCCAGTATGCTCTGTCTACACCCAGCCATGCATATTTGAAGCTGTCCTCGTCTTCGTCATAGTGGTTCACGTTGACGGAATAGACGTCTTCGTCTCCGTTCCACCAGATACCCGATTGTCCATTGTTGTAAGGTGGCTCGACCCATGTGCGAGAGGTATTCTCGCCATCGGTCATCAAAACGATGACTTTCATCGTATCACTGCCAACACTATCGGCCGGGCGCCCCGCAAAATCAGCCGGCACCTGACCAGCCGTGATCATATTGCTAACGACGGGACGGAAGTTTTCATCCAGCAAGGTCAGGGCCCATTTCATGCCGACATTGATCGACGTGTTATCGCGCGCATAAAACGAGTCGATATAAGTGTGGAGGTTGGTCTCGTTGTTCTGGTGAACAACAAGTTGACGGCTGGCTTCAGAGCGACACCGTTCGTCAATGCGCGGTGAGCTGAACCCACCGGAGGGCCGCTGATCTCCGCCGTAGCGAGAATAATAAAGCGACTGATAGTAAGTCTTTGAAAGATCGAACGACCCGGCTGCCAGATCTTCGGCTTCAAAGTCGATACAATTGGCAAATCTGTTGGAGCCGGCCGTCGTGAGCTGGTTCATGACAGCAGAAGGGACACCCACCTGCGTTGCGTAGGGAATGATCGATATCGAGAGTTTGTCGGAACTCGTGTTCTCATACATTTTGGTGACAAAGCTCTTGGCCGCTCCTTTCAGATTGGTCAGGCGCGACCCTCTCATTGAGCCTGAAACATCCAGAACCATGGCGATTTCGACGTTGCCGATGGATTCTTCCGCGACGCTGACGACGTTGACGTCAATTGAATCGACGTCCCACCACTGCATAAAGTGCATACCTACGGGCATCGTTGCACTTGCCTCAACACGGCGTTTGCCGACGATCAGCTTGTTACCATCATCATCGCAGGATTTTGGGGTGACCTTGACCTCGCCGTCCAGAAACTCATCGAGATTTTCTTTGACCAAGTAGTCCTGAACAACGTCTTTGGGGCAAAGATCCTGCTGCAGGTCCGCGGCGGCCAGAACGGCGCGGTCCAGCGAATACTGAAGGCGCGCTCTTTCATGGTCATAGCGCATCATGTCGACGGCAAAACCACTCACCGTGAAGATGATTAGGATCAAACTCAGCGTTAAGATGGTCATCGTCCCGCGCTCCGAGCGCAGGAACGACGCAGCACCTTTGTTGGAACGGCTGGATTGCTCGAGTCGTCTGGATTCAGAATTCCTAAACAGTTTTCTCATATCTAATCCCTGCATGTGATCCGGCGCACGGAAGGCGGGTCATATCAGCTTTAAGAATTTAGTCGGCGAACGTGGCGAGATTTGGGCGACTTTGCCACTATGCTGCTGGGATTGAACGGCAAACTGCCGCATTTGACGGGGTGGCAAGGGTTTTGTTTCTACTGCGTCGACAATTGGCGCCGCGAAAATTTCCGAGGCGACTCAGCAAGGGGTTTTTGTCGCCCGTTCATAAAGTGATGAAATTTTCATCATAAAAGATTGCAGCTTCGCGCCAGTGGTGCGACAAAAAGTCATAACGTTCGTCATTTACCGGTACGGAGGAATTAATGACCAGCACCAAAGAACCGAGCTTTCGTGAAAGTGTGGATCTGATGTTCAACAGGGCGGCGTCCCTGATGGATCTGCCGCCCGGTCTGGAGCAGAAAATCCGGGTCTGCAATGCCACCTACACGGTTCGTTTCGGGGTGCGTCTGCGCGGTGAGATTCACACTTTCACCGGCTACCGGTCCGTGCATTCCGAGCATATGGAGCCGGTCAAAGGCGGTATCCGTTATGCCTTGGCGGTGAACCAGGACGAGGTTGAGGCGCTTGCTGCGCTGATGACCTACAAATGCGCCCTGGTTGAGACGCCGTTTGGCGGCTCGAAAGGGGGGCTGTGCATTGATCCGCGCAAATACGAAGAACACGAGATGGAGCAGATCACCCGGCGCTTCGCCTATGAGCTGGCCAAACGCGATCTGATCAACCCCTCGCAAAACGTTCCGGCCCCTGACATGGGCACGGGTGAGCGCGAGATGGCCTGGATGGCCGACCAATACGCGCGGATGAACACCACCGACATCAACGCGCGCGCTTGTGTGACGGGCAAACCGTTGAACGCAGGCGGCATCGCCGGGCGGGTCGAGGCGACGGGTAGGGGCATCCAATATGCGCTACGCGAGTTCTTCCGTCACCCTGAAGACATTGCCAAAGCCGGTATGTCCGGAACGCTGGATGGCAAACGCGTTGTCGTTCAGGGGCTGGGCAATGTGGGCTATCATGCGGCCAAGTTCCTTGCTCAGGAAGATGGATCACGCATTGTCGGTATCATCGAGTGGGACGGTGCGCTGTACAACCCGGACGGTATCGACGTTGAGGCTGTGCGCAGCTGGATCGTCAAACATGGCGGCGTAAAGGACTACCCGGACGCGACCCATTCAGCCAATGGTTCCTCGGTGCTTGAGGCAGATTGCGATATCCTCATCCCGGCCGCTCTGGAAGGTGTCATAAATCTGGACAATGCCGACAGGATCAAGGCTCCGCTGATCATCGAGGCCGCGAATGGTCCGGTGACGGCGGGCGCAGATGAAGTCCTGCGCAAGAAGGGCACCGTCATCATTCCTGACATGTATGCCAACGCGGGCGGTGTGACGGTCTCGTATTTCGAATGGGTGAAGAACCTCAGCCACATTCGATTTGGTCGCATGCAGCGCCGTCAGGAAGAGGCGCGGCATGAGCTGATCGTCAGCGAGCTTGAACGGTTGGATCGCTATCTGGGCGATGCCTGGTCAATGTCGCCGGACTTCAAGGCCAAGTACCTCAAAGGCGCGGATGAGCTGGAGCTGGTGCGCTCTGGCCTCGATGACACGATGCGGATTGCTTACCAGTCCATGCGCGAGGTCTGGCACAGTCGCGACGATGTCGAGGATCTGCGCACCGCGGCCTATATCGTTGCAATTGATCGCGTGGCCAAAAGCTACAGGGCCAAAGGCCTTTGACACTTGGCGCACGGGGTGGCTTTTCTGCCCCGTGCGCAAACTGAATGCAGCGCGTCGATTGCGAAAACGGTGCTGGTGGGTAAGCTGCGCGCAGACAAACGAATCCGGGAGACCTCAATGTTGCGTATCGCCATCGCTGCAGCCTTGCTTGCAACGCCTCTGGCCGCCGCCGAAACCAAGGAACAAAGCTGCCAGTATCAGGCCGATGTGGTGGCCGCGATCCAGAAAGCGCGTCTGGACAAGGTGAAAGAACGCGATGTTGTGAAGGCCGTGGCTGAAACCAGCCCCACTTGGCCCGAGAACTATAACGCGGCGATTCCGTTGATCACACCCTGGGTCTACGAACAAAAGATGCGTGATGTACGCAAAAAGGACCTTGGTGCGGCGTGGCTTGAGCTGTGTTTGCAGCAATAATCCACAGCTCCGCAAATTCCCTGTGGACAACCGCGCGTCATCCCCTTGGCGCGCGTTTTCATTTCTGGCAGGTTTGAACCATGTCATTGCCCCCCGGATTTCTCGATGAGTTGCGCACCCGGCTGAGCCTGTCTCAGGTCGTCGGGCGTAAAGTCATGTGGGATCAGCGAAAATCCAATCAGGGCAAGGGGGACATGTGGGCGCCATGCCCGTTTCACCACGAAAAAACGGCGTCTTTTCATGTGGATGACCAAAAGGGCTTCTACTACTGCTTTGGCTGCCATGCCAAAGGTGACGCGATCACCTTCGTCAAAGAAACCGAGAATGTCTCGTTCATTGAGGCCGTTGAAATTCTGGCGCGCGAAGCTGGTATGCCCATGCCTGCGCGCGACCCGAAAGCTCAGGAAAAGCAGGATCGCCGCACGCAACTGGCCGAGGTGATGGAGCAGGCGGTTCAGTTCTTTCGTCTGCAACTCAAGACCGGGGCAGGCGGTGCGGCGCGCGACTATCTGGCCCGTAGGGGTTTGGACGCCAAGGCGTTGGAGCGATGGGAGATCGGTTTTGCCCCGGACGGCTGGCAGGCTTTGTGGGACCATCTGACCGGCAAGAACGTGGCCGAGGATCTGATCCTCGGGGCGGGTCTGGCTAAGCCGTCGAACAAGGGTAAGAAACCTTACGACACGTTCCGCAACCGGATCATGTTCCCAATCCGCGACCCGCGCGGCCGGTGTATTGCATTCGGCGGCAGGGCGATGGACCCGAATGACAACGCCAAATACCTGAACTCACCCGAGACCGAGTTATTCGACAAAGGCCGCAGCCTATATAATCACGGGCCTGCGCGGCAGGCGGCCGGGAAAGGGCAGCCGCTGATCGTGGCCGAGGGCTATATGGACGTGATCGCGCTGGCCGAGGCTGGATTCGGCGCGTCGGTTGCTCCGCTTGGAACGGCGATTACGGAACACCAGTTACAGCTGCTCTGGCGGATTTCGAATGAGCCGATCATTGCGCTGGATGGCGACACCGCTGGCCTGCGCGCGGCGATGCGGGCCGTTGACCTGGCCTTGCCGCTACTTGAGGCCGGAAAGTCTCTGCGCTTTGCCCTGATGCCTGAAGGTAAAGACCCGGACGACCTTTTGCGGGCTGACGGAGCAGGGGCTGTTCAGGCCGTATTGGACGGGGCCATCCCAATGGTCAAGCTGCTGTGGCAACGCGAGACCGAGGGCAAGGTTTTTGACAGCCCTGAGCGCAAAGCTGCGCTCGACAAGGTGCTGCGCGACAAGATCAAGCTGATCCGTGACCCCTCGATCCGGTCCCATTACGGGCAAGAGATCAAGGATCTGCGCTGGCAATTGTTTCGGCCGCAGAGACAGTCACAAAACCGTGCGTGGCAACCAAAAGGGAAGTGGCAGCCGCAGAAACAGCCTGCGACCGCGGGTGCGCGGGCCTCGTTCCTGGCGTCTTCGGACAATGCGGACATCCATCTGCGTGAAGCCGCGATTCTGGCCATTGCGATTCTGAACCCGCAGGTCGTGGTCCAGTTTGAGGCGCAGCTGGAAGAGATGGATTGTCACGATCCTGATCATGCTGCTCTGCGCCATGCTATTCTGCGCCATGCGATTGATGATCCAGAAAACCTTAGGGACCATATCGTTGAAACTTTGGGGGCCGAACCCCTTGAAAATCTGCTGAGCCTTCGCCATGTCGCAGTGATCCCCTGTGTGTTCAAACCAGGCGACGTTGAAAAGGCCGAGATGACACTGGCCGAGGAACTCGCGAAAATCAAAGCGCTCCGGGGGTTGGATGCTGAGATTGCCGAAGCCGCAGAGGAACTGTCTGATCTGGCCGATGAGGCGCTGACCTATCGGCTGGCGCAAGCCGCCGAAGAGCGTAACCGCACAAGCCGCAGTCAGAATGAGGACAGGGCCGTTTTCGACATTGCCGACAATGGCGCGCGAATCAATCGCGACGAAAAGGATGCGTTCAAGGCAATCATGTCCGGGATCAATTTCGAACGGAAACGTCGCTGAAGTGATGTTTTCGTAAAGCACTGGAAAAGAAAAACAGGTAAACGGGTGGCCGAATCAGTTTCACGCGCTAATGATTCGGATCAAACGAATCACCCATCCCTGCAGGAGCATTGAATGGCCGCCAAAGACACGTCAGAAGATCGCAAGTCAGACGAGCAGGAACAGGAAATCTCGCTGGACATGAGCCAGGCCCAGGTCAAGAAGATGATCGCCGAGGCCCGCGAGAAAGGTTACATCACTTACGACCAGCTCAATCAGGTTCTGCCGCCTGATCAGGTCAGCTCGGAACAGATCGAAGACGTTATGTCGATGCTGTCCGAGATGGGCATCAACATCATCGAAGATGAAGAGGCCGAGGAAGAAGAAAACAAAGGCTCGACCGAACTGACCACCACGGACAACAACCGTGAGGTGGCTCTGGCCGGTACCGCAACCGAAAAGCTGGACCGTACCGACGACCCCGTCCGCATGTATCTGCGTGAGATGGGTTCGGTCGAACTGCTGAGCCGCGAGGGCGAGATCGCTATCGCCAAGCGGATCGAAGCGGGCCGGAACACGATGATTGCGGGTCTGTGCGAAAGCCCTCTGACCTTCCAGGCGATCACCATCTGGCATGACGAACTTCTGTCCGAAGACATTCTTCTGCGCGACGTCATTGATCTGGAGACCACTTTTGGCAACCAGATGGACGAAGATGGTGACGTGCAAGAGCCGGTCGTCGATACCTCGGCCGTGCAATCGGCCAAACCTGCCAAAGACACCGGGCCTGAACTGGATGCCGATGGCAACCCGCTGAGCAATGACGATGATGATGACGAGGACGATCAGGCCAACATGTCGCTGGCCGCGATGGAAGCCGCCCTCAAGGATCAGGTTCTGACCACGCTTGAACGCATTTCGACCGACTTCTCGATGTTGTCCGAGATGCAGGACAGCCGGATTTCGGCTACTTTGAACGAGGATGGTTCGTTCAGCGCAAAAGACGAAGAGACCTATCAGAAGTTGCGCTCCGAAATCGTTGAACTGGTGAACGGTCTTCACCTGCACAACAACCGGATTGAGGCTCTGATCGACCAGCTCTATGGCATCAACCGCCGGATCATGTCGCTGGACAGCTCGATGGTGAAACTGGCCGACCAGGCCCGGATCAACCGTCGGGAGTTCATCGACGCCTATCGCGGGCGTGAGCTGGACCCGAACTGGCTGACCGATATGGCTGAAAAGCCGGGCCGGGGCTGGCAGATGTTCATCGAACGCTCGACCGACAAGGTTGAGGAGCTGCGCAGCGATATGGCTCAGGTCGGTCAGTATGTCGGTCTGGATATCAGCGAATTCCGCCGCATCGTTCAACAGGTTCAGAAGGGCGAGAAAGAAGCCCGGCAGGCCAAGAAGGAAATGGTCGAAGCCAACCTGCGTCTGGTGATCTCGATCGCCAAAAAATACACGAACCGTGGTCTGCAATTCCTTGATCTTATTCAAGAAGGTAACATCGGTCTGATGAAGGCGGTGGACAAGTTCGAATACCGCCGCGGCTACAAGTTCTCGACCTATGCGACCTGGTGGATCCGTCAGGCGATCACGCGGTCGATTGCGGATCAGGCGCGGACCATCCGTATCCCGGTCCACATGATCGAAACGATCAACAAGCTGGTCCGTACCGGTCGTCAGATGCTGCACGAAATCGGCCGCGAGCCGACGCCAGAGGAACTGGCCGAGAAGCTGCAGATGCCGCTTGAGAAAGTGCGCAAGGTGATGAAAATCGCCAAGGAGCCGATCAGCCTTGAGACGCCTATCGGCGACGAGGAAGACAGCCAGCTGGGTGATTTCATTGAGGACAAGAATGCCGTGCTGCCGCTGGACAGCGCCATTCAGGAAAACCTCAAGGAAACCACGACACGGGTTCTGGCCTCACTCACCCCGCGTGAGGAGCGGGTTCTGCGGATGCGTTTCGGCATCGGCATGAACACCGACCACACTCTGGAAGAGGTCGGTCAGCAGTTCAGCGTGACCCGCGAACGTATCCGTCAGATCGAGGCGAAAGCCCTACGGAAGCTGAAACACCCAAGCAGATCGCGGAAACTGCGATCCTTCCTGGATCAGTAAGATCAAAGGCGCCCCGGACGGAGGCGCCTTTTTTCGTTTCACCGTTCATTTTGGCAGATTCGCCAAACACATTGGCGCGACTTCACACGTGTTGTGGCGTGTCCGTTTCTATATCTGTGTGGTCCACTCATGGGGCGGGGCCGGGGCGAGGCGGTTAAGCTGATGACCCCCGGCTTCCAAGTGTCAGCGGATGTTCGACCCGCGTTTTGAAGGCGCTCGGCGGTTGACCGGTCCAACGCTTGAACGCTGTGGAAAAGGCGGATTGGTCTGCGTAGCCCAGAGAAAAAGCGATCTCAGACAGGTTCATTCCATTGGTTATGAAGGTTTGTGCCAGATCACAGCGCAAATCCTCGGTGATATCGCGATAGCTGGTGCCTTCATTTTGCAACCGGCGGGCAAAGGTGCGGGCGCTCATGCCGAGTTTTGCCGCGACATCATCCGCGCTGAGGATCTTGCCCGGCAGTGAGCGGGTGATCAACCCTTCGACCTTGGCGCGGGTCGATTGCTGCGGCACGCGACGCTCGGCCAGAACGCGTTCCCCGTGCTCCAGAAGATGGGCGCGCAGGCTGGGATCGTAGGTCGGGACGGGTAGGTTCAGCGAGGACGGAGACAGGACGATCTCGAGGCTTTCAGAACCGAAGACAACCGGAAAACCTGCCAGTTGCTGGAAGGCATGGGTATGATCCCCAACCTCATGCTGGAACCGTATTTCGATAGGGCGGAGATCGGTCTGTGTCAGGTCGCGCATCCGGGCAACGGCGGCAAACATCAAGAACTCGGTCCGGCGGTGATAGCGAGCAAAGCTGGCGTCTTTCCAACGGGCCTCTAGCGCGGCGAAATTCCCCGAAACGCGCAGGTTAAAGGCGAGGGCAGGGTCGATTATGTCGTGGAAATGAGACGTGTTTTCAATCACCTGCTCCAGATCGCGTGAGTATTTGCTGATGTAGGCCGTCAAGGTCGATGCGGACGTGACGCCAAGCCCGACACTGGCCGCAAAGGTGATATCGTTCAGAGCATCGCAGGCATAGCGGACAAACAGCGCCTCTTTGTGGGCGCAATAGGCGGTCGCATCCTCCGGCAGGTCCTTCGGACCAACTCCGCTGCGATCCAGCACCTCCAACGCTTTCGGTTTTTCCAATTGCGCGTCTAGCGCCTCGCGCAGAAGGTGAAGGCGCTCAATATCCACATCCATCGCAGCAAAGCCTTCCTTTCTCCGGACCGGGGCCGTTCCAGCATACTGCTTTTCTGTCAGAAATTCGAATGGATTTGGCAGTATGTCACAAGCGCGGTCAATCGTTCCTGCCTATATCCTTTTCGTTGCCGGGTCAGTACCTTGTTGGGGATGAGGTCAGAGCCACCGCCGGTCTTACCAACCGGTCACTGGGTTCCCCGGCACACTTCTCCTTCTTGTCGCATTGTCCACCTGGTGGCCTTATGACACGCTCTTTGGGCAAGCTTGGGTAGGTAGCGGCGCCATGGCAGAAACTTACACAACCGATCTGTTCAAAGGGCGAAATCTGATCGTCTTTGACGGAGAATGCGTGCTGTGCTCAGGCTTTTTGCAGTTCATGCTGAAACGCGACAAAGCCAGACGCTTTGAGTTCGCAACAGCGCAGTCTCCGCTTGGTCAAAGGATGTACAAGGCGCTGAATCTGTCTGCTGCAGAATTTGAGACCAACCTCGTGATTGTAGATGGTAAGATTTTTCAGCGGCTTGATGCCTTTGCCGCAGCCATGCGTGCACTGCCGGGAGGTTGGCCTTTTCTCTCGCTGGTACGGTTTCTGCCACGCGCTGTGAAAGACCCGCTGTATTTCTCGATCGCCCGCAACCGGTACGTTCTATTCGGTCGGTACGAAACCTGTATGATACCGGATGCTGCTCTCCTTGAGCGTTTTGCCGAGCAGGGGTTTGACGCATGACGGATCCGTTTCTTCAGGCTTTGACAGGCCCGAGCGTTCTGCCCCAATCCGTGCACGACCTGCACCGCAGCCAGGGTGAATATGTCGGCGAATGCGATATCGAGCGTGGACGGGATACTCTAATTCAACTCGCGCTCAGACTGGGGCGCTTCCGGTTAGATGTGGCAGCCTCGATACCCGGATTGGAGGGTGATCCGCTACCACGGCCGGCTCACGCTGCATTCACAAAGAAACTGGCGGGCTGAAATGATCGTGAGGTCTGCTTTCCGCGAGCGTGTTAACCTCTAGGTATAAAAGTCCAGGAAGTGAGGAAAGAGTATGGTGGATAAGTTGAAGTATTGCGCCGCACTGGCGGTGTTTGCCCTTGGTATTCCTTTGGCGGCTAATGCGGCGAATTTAGGATTCCAGACTAACGCAATCAATGGCACCGACTTCGAAGTCGTTCCCCGTAGCAGGGATGATACGGATGGATATTGGTGCGCGGCTGCAGATTTTGCACGCCGTGGACTTGGGGCGGGATGGCAGGACCCAATCTATGTGCTACGGGGCTATGGTCCTAGTGTGACAACCGGGCGTAGAACGGCCGTGCAGTTTTCGCTAAAGCCACCTTCGGCTGATGCATCCGCGCAATCCGGCAGCTCACGTGGCCCCTTCAAATTTGGTTCCAGCATGTCCGTACAGAGTGCAAACGCGCGGTGCGGTCGCCGGCCGATTTTCAACAGGTAAGACCAGAGGTCGAACGCGCAATGCAGACGGAATTCGCGCTCCAGACCGATGGGCCCGGCTTGTACGAGTTCACGTCACAGGTTGCAGGTTGGCTTAGTTCGTTTGAACGGGATGGTGTCCTGACGCTGTTTGTCAGGCACACCTCCTGTTCTTTGCTGGTGCAAGAGAACGCAGACCCCGAGGTGCAGACGGATTTGCATGCGTTTTTTGAACGTCTTGTGCCTCCGTCTGATCATCCCTCAATGACTTACTTGCGCCATACCTACGAAGGGCCGGATGACATGCCAGCCCATATCAAGGCGGCGATGATGCCGGTGTCCTTGTCCATTCCCATCCGTCAGGGGCAGATGGTATTGGGAACTTGGCAGGGGATTTACCTGTTTGAACACCGCCGCGCCCCGCATCGGCGGCTGGTCGCGGCACATCTGTCCTGACCCTTTATTTTGGGGTGCAAAATTCCGACTACCCAAATCCTAGCGGCTGCCCTATAGTTGTGGATAAGTAAGCCAAAGTGCTTACAAAAGAGGCCAGCTAGGGACGAGGAGACGGCGGATGCGCTGCCCGTTTTGCGGAAATATCGACACTCAGGTGAAAGATTCACGCCCGGCAGAGGATCACGTTGCAATACGCCGACGTCGGTTTTGCCCGGCCTGTGGAGGGCGTTTTACGACCTATGAACGGGTCCAGCTGCGCGATCTGGTGGTGATCAAAACCAACGGAAAACGCGAGGACTTTGACCGCGATAAGCTGGAACGTTCGATCCGTATCTCGATGCAGAAGCGCCCGGTTGATCCTGAACGGATTGATCAGATGATCTCGGGCATTGTACGGCGTCTGGAAAGCATGGGCGACACCGATATTCCGTCCAACAGAATTGGCGAGATCGTCATGGAAGCTCTGGCGCGGATCGACACCGTCGCCTATGTTCGCTTTGCGAGTGTGTACAAGAATTTCCAGGCGGCCGATGATTTCGAGGAGTTTGTCCATGAACTGCGCCCGCCGCAGCCTCCGACGGACGAGTGAGCGAAACAGATAAGCGATTTATGGCGCTGGCCTTGTCTTTGGGTCGGCGCGGACAAGGGTCGTGCTGGCCCAACCCGGCTGTCGGGTGCGTTATCGTGCGCGATGGGCGGATTGTTGGGCGAGGGTGGACTCAACCCGGCGGGCGTCCCCATGCAGAGCCTGAGGCTTTGGCGCAAGCGCGCGCACATGCAAAAGGGGCCACGGCCTATGTCTCGCTGGAGCCATGCGCCCACTACGGCAAGACACCCCCTTGTGCCGGGGCGTTGATCTCGGCCGGTGTGGCCCGCGTTGTTGCGGCGATCGAAGATAGCGATCCTCGGGTTTCCGGGCAGGGCTTCGCCATGCTGCGCGAGGCCGGGATCGAGGTTGAAACCGGCGTGCTGGCGCAAGAGGCCGAGCGTGATCTGGCCGGGTTCTTTCTGAAAACCGAACAGGGCCGTCCTTTTGTGACGTTGAAACTGGCCAACAGTTTTGACGGACGGATAGCTACGTCCACCGGACACAGTCAGTGGATCACCGGACCATCCGCGCGGCGCGAGGTGCACGCGATGCGCGCCCGGCACGATGCCGTCATGGTCGGCGCTGGCACGGCGCGCGCGGATGATCCCTCGCTGACGGTTCGGGATTTAGGGATAGAGCGTCAGCCGGTGCGCGTGGTTGTCTCGCGCCATCTGGACTTGCCCTTGATGGGCCAGCTGGCGCGTACGGCCTCAAAAACGCCCGTCTGGCTATGTCATGGCCCGCATCCCGACGCCGAGCGCGCCCGCACGTGGGAAGGCTTGGGCGCGCGGCTGTTGCCTTGTGCGTTGCACGACCATCAGGTTGATGCGCGCGACCTGCTGCAGCAGCTGGGCCAGGAGGGTCTGACAAGTGTCTTTTGCGAAGGCGGCTCGGCTTTGGCGGCGTCTCTGCTGGCGCAGGATCTGGTCGATGAGCTTGTCGGTTTCACTGCTGGCTTGACCATCGGCGCCGAGGGCCTTTCGGCGATTGGCGCATTGGGGCTGGAAAAACTGGACAGCGCCCCTCGGTTCGAGTTGATCGAGGCGCGCCCGGTCGGTGGCGACGTATTACACCGTTGGGCACGTGCAACGATCTAGCGCCGCCAGAGATGGGCATGGGTGGAAAACGCACCCTGTAGCTTTGACAAGGCGCGATTGAGCGGCCCGCGTTTGGGGGGCTGCCCATGGGCCAGCCGTTCGATGGCGGTTTCCACAGGGCAGGGTACGCCGGTCACCGGGTCCAGATAGCGGGGATAGTCGATCAGGCTCGCATGCACCAAACCCAGCAGGGACGGGCGTGCGCCGCGACGGGCTGGGACGCTGCCCAGGTCGGTGGTCAGGCCCCACCCAGCGTAGAAGGGCGCGCCAAAAGTTGTCACCGGAATGCCGCGCAGCAGCGCCTCGAACCCTAAAAGCGAGGTCATGGTCCAGACCTCCTGCACCTCAGACAGCAAGGTTGACGGGTGGGTCTCAGTCGCGATCACATCCGCCAACCCCTCGGTGTCGATCCGGCCCGAACGCAGGCCAGCTTCGACATCCGGATGGGGTTTGTAAATCACCACGGCATCGGGATTGGCAGCCCGAACCTCGCGCAGCAGGTCCAGATTGGTGCGGACGGTGCTGGTGCCCAGCAGGATGGAGGCGTCATCCTCGACCTGCCCCGGCACCAGAATGCGATGCCCTTTGGGCAGAGGCGGCGCAGTGCCGCCGGTGTTGTATTTGCTCAGCCCTTTGGACACGAGGGCCGAGATCACACGCTCGGCCCGGTATTCCTGATCCGGACGAAGGGTCTCGCGCTTGGATATCCATTCTTCCAAGCGGCTGGTTTGGGTCGGGTCGTAGTAGATCCCCAGATCATCCGTCACCAGCGACAGGGGTGGCACAAGATGGGCTCCCAATCCGCGTGAGCGGAGAAAGCCGTCCTCGATACGGGTGACACTACCCTCGGCCTCGCGGGATTGATTGGCCCAGACCATATGGGGGCGGGCGGATGGGGTAGGTGGCGACGGCAAAAACCGAATCTTCTGGTGCTGGCCAAACATGGCTTGCAGATGCTTACGCTTCCACATCCGCATGCCCGACGCGGTCCATCCCAAACGGTCTTGCCGCCACGCGCGGGTCTGCGCCTCAAGCGTATCCAGCACGACCTCTAGCTCACACAACTGGTTCCGAAAGGGATCATACCAAACGGGGTAGAGCATCATCGCGGCAGCAAACAATTGAGCGCGCGTCAGATTGCGTTGCCTGCGTTGAACGGGGTCTTCGTCCTGCGTTAAACCCCAGCCGGCATAGAAGGGTTGCCCGAAAACGCGGGGTTTGTGACCGGCGAGAATGGCCTCGAACCCCATTTGCGACGAGAGCGTATAGACACTGACCGCACCGTCCAACAGCGGCCAAGGGCTGATGTTCTCCGCAACGAAGGAAACGCGATCCGAGAGGTCCTGTTCGGTGTAGTGCCCGGTGCGGTGACCAGCCAGTGTTTCGGGATGGGTCTTGATCAGAACCGGCATCCCGGGATTTTCTTCCTGCGCGATCACCAACATCTCAAGAAACCGGGCGCGGTCCCCTCGGCTGGCCGTGACTGAGGCATCGCCGACCGTCTGATCAATCACCAGCACATAGCCAGGGTCGGGGATCGGCGCGTCGGGGTCAAAGGCGGAATATTTGCTGAGGTTCAGTTCCTTCAGGCGCTCAATCGCGCCACGCGCGCGGTTCAGAAGTGCAGTATCATCCAGCGGATGTGTCGCCAGAAGCGTTTCCAGATCGGACGGTTGGGCCGGATCAAAGTGCAGGCCCGAGCGATCCAGAAGCAGACCCAGAGGCGGCTCGCCCTCGCGGCCGGGATGGAGAGATCGTAGAAAGGCATCCTCGACCCGCAGCAAAGGGGTGCCCCGGTTCTGAGCGATACGTCGCCCGCGATGGGCGGTAGGGCTGTTGCCCCAGATGGCTACAGTGTCCTCGGGGCGGGGCAGGCCCAGCCGGATGTCATATCCCGAAAGGGATAGAATGCGCCGGATGCGCCGGTTGGTCAGAAACCCGCCATTGTAGACAAACGCCCGGGACCGCGCCGCGCCAGTTGCGGTGGGGTCCCCAAGGGTCATGGTTTAGTTGCCGGTCAAGGTGGCGACATTTGCAACCGGCGTCAGGCCCCCGGCGATCAGAGAGATCGACTTGGTCCACTGCGCATAGGGTGCCTCGGTCACATAGATCGTGTCATCGTCGCGGATCACGAAATCACGCGCAATGAACAGGCCATTGGGTGCGGTCAGGTTCAGCAGATAGATCATGCGCTGATCGCCCTGCAGATCCGGACGCCCCATTACCTGGCGCGCGACGTCCTGACGTTCGCGGCGCAGGATAAAAATGCCGGTTGGATCGGATGAGACGGATACCAACCCCCCAACCTGAGCCAGAGCCTCAAGTGCGGACAGATCCTGACTGTCGAATGCGACGCGCGATTGCCCACCGGTTGCGCCAAGCGCGATGTATGAGCGGCTGTCCTCCTCAACCAGAATGCGGTCGCCGCCGCGCAGCGCGACATCCAGCTTGGGATTGCGGAACAGGTCCTCGTACCAGACTGTCCCGCGTTGATCGCCCCGGATCAGGGTGACCAGAGCGATATCGGAGGCCACTGAAACCCCTCCGGCCTGAGACAGCATGCCAAGCAGGGTGCGGGTGGGGCGTTCGATTGGATAAATACCAGGGGCGCCAATGGTGCCGGTCAGTGAAACGGTCGAGCCGTCTCCGGCCAGGCGGCGCACTTCGACCTGAGGGTCGGGGGTTTGTTCTTCCAGCTCATCGGTAATCAACCCGCGCAACTCTTCGGGAGTATTACCCGCGGCACGCAAACGGCCCGCGTAGGGGACGAAAATGAAGCCTTCGCTGTCGACCTGAACCTCTTCCAGCGCGGTCGAGGCCCCCGTTTCGCCAGCCAGCAACCCGTCATCGACGTTTTCCCAGATCGTCAGGCCCAAAACGTCCCCTGGGCGCACGGTATCTGCGGTCAGCGACGGGGCTGAGGTAAAGGAGGAAGAGAATCCAAACTGCGGCACGGACGATGTGGCCCGCGACACGCGGTCGTCGACTTCGACCACAAACGCATTGCCGCCATTGTTGACGGAGCCCGCGAGAATCTCGTTCTTGTTAGGGCCCGCCTTGGGCAACTGGCATGCACTCAGAGTGACGAGCGAGGTCACAAGGGCGACCCCCCGTACCCAACGGATTGGAAAGCGATGCACTGCCGATAACCTCAGTTCTGCTTGTTTTTCGGAAAGCTACTCTTTTACCGCTACAACTTCCAGAGCAGGATGGCCGCGTCTACTCAACGATTTTCAACTGTGGCTCTGGGGCCGCGTCGTCGGACAGCGCGGCCTGATAGGGATCATCAGCCCTCAGCATCATATCGACAGCGCGGCGCAGCAATTGCCGACGTCCGCGTCTGGAGTAGTAGCCGCCCGGAACCTGACTGGTTTCCAGCAGAAACCGTCGATAGAGCTGATAGGCCTCAACATCGGGCAACTCAGGGGCGGCGAAGAAACGACTAACCTCCTGTTGCGACACAAGTTCCGGCTTGTCATAGACCGCGCGACCAAAAATCCGCAGGGGGATGCCGCGCCACAGCACCTGCTGCCCGGCGGTCGAGTTGATGGTCACGGCCGAGCTGGCATCATCCAGCAGTTTCGCCAGTTTGCCGCCGGGGACGTAATGCACCCGGCCATTTATCCCGAATCTGACCGCCAAATCCCGAACGCGGCGGCGGAGGGGTTCGCGGTGGTTCTCAAGCGGATGTTCCTTAATGACCAGATGATGATGTGCGGGGGCGCCCTTGGCGAAGCCCTCCATCATTTGTTCTAAAAAAGCACACATTCCCGAATAGTCTGAATGGGACTGGACCGAGCTGTCATGCCCCAATTGCAAAAGTACAAGGTGATAAGGAAAGGCCCCGCTACGTACCCGCGCCGTGGCCAGACTTCGTTGCAGCCGGTGGAAGGGCATCAGCATAAGGCGTTTGAAATAAAGGCGGAATTCTTTCGAAACCGGCAGCGCACGGTGCGGTCTGAAATTGCGATAGCGCCCGTTCAGAAACAGCACGAACCAGTGGTAGAGCGCGCCGTAGAAAATGTGTTGGCGCATATCTCCCCAATGGGACGGCGGCGGCGGCGCGTGCCCGCCCGAATGCGACAGGGCCTGCGCCATTTGGTCCAGATCCAGAGACATCAGCCGCGAATTGCCGTTTGAGCCGTCGCGCTCATAGGTGACCCACCATGGGCGCAGGTAGCCTTCCTCGAACACATGCACGGTGATGCCTCGTGTCTTGGCGATCCTGACGGCGTTGGCGTGAATCGGGCGGGTGTCACCGTAGAGAACGATGTCTGTCACTTGTTTCTCGGCGATCAGCGCCTGTAGCACTTCGGGCCAGTGTACTGGCGCGTCGCGATAGGGGATGTAGCTTTTCCTGTCGAACCAGAACGCCTGATCACCCGCGTTGAAGCCAACACGCCATGTCTGCGCCCCCGAGGCACGCAGCATCCGGCCCAACGCGTTGAAAAACGGGCCATGCGGGCCTTGCAGGAACAGAAAGACCCGAGGGTCAGCGTGTGGGTCTGGGTGGTGCATCTGCGCGATTTAGCCAATATTCTTGTCGAAACTATGCCCGCCTGAGGGTTTCTCGGCAAGGTTGGGCTTGCCGGGCGGCGCGGATCAGCTTACCTCGGCCCTGATAGTCTGAGACAGGGTAGAACGCGAGGGTTGACGGAATGTTTACAGGGATCGTGACCGATATCGGAACAGTGACCGAGCTGGACCAGCAAGGCGACCTGCGTGCGCGTATCCAGACGAGCTATGACACGGCCTCGATTGACATTGGCGCATCGATTGCAAGCGATGGCGTTTGTCTGACCGTGATTGCGCTGGGCGATGATTGGTATGACGTTCAGATCAGCGCCGAGACCGTCTCGAAAACCAACCTCAACAGCTGGGCGCTGGGCAAGCGCGTCAACCTTGAGCGTGCGTTGAAAGTTGGCGACGAACTTGGCGGTCACATCGTGTCGGGCCATGTGGATGGCGTTGCCGAAGTTGTCGATCTGCGCGACGAAGGCGACAGCACGCGGGTCACCTTGCGCGCGCCCAAGGATTTGGCGCGCTTCATTGCTCCCAAAGGCTCGGTTGCGTTGAACGGGACGTCTCTGACGGTAAATGATGTCGAAGGGTGCGATTTCGGCATCAACTTCATCCCTCACACCAAAGAGGTCACCACATGGGGTGATGTCGCCGTGGGGGATCGGGTGAATCTGGAAATCGACACTCTCGCCCGCTACGTCGCCCGCCTGGCCGAGACCGTCTGAGCGTTAGAATACGTCGCGTCTGAGCCCGCTCAGGCCGTTTGTGCTCTGGCTTTTGGATGCGGGGTGGTCTATCCCGCCTTGCAGAAATGCTCTTGTGAAAGGCTGCCCCATGAGCTTTGAAACCCCCGGCCCGGTCGAGGCCCAGCTGCGCGACGCGATCAGCCCGATTGAGGATATCATCGAAGAGGCCCGCGCGGGCCGGATGTATATCCTCGTTGATCATGAAGATCGCGAGAATGAAGGCGATCTGGTCATTGCCGCAGAATTTGCCGATGCCGAGGCGATCAATTTCATGGCTACCCATGGGCGCGGCTTGATCTGCCTGCCGATGACGGCTGAACGGGTCGAAGCGCTGGCGCTTCCGATGATGGCGGTGAACAACTCATCCCGCCACGAAACGGCGTTTACGGTTTCTATCGAAGCGCGTGAGGGCGTGTCGACCGGTATTTCCGCCGCAGATCGCGCGCTGACCGTGGCGACGGCGATCAATGAACAAAACACCATGGCCCATATCGCAACACCGGGCCACATCTTCCCCTTGCGCGCCAAGCGGGGTGGGGTGTTGGTCCGCGCAGGCCACACCGAGGCTGCCGTGGATATTTCGCGCCTGGCCGGGTTGAACCCCTCAGGCGTGATCTGTGAGATCATGAAACCCGACGGCACCATGGCCCGTCTGCCCGATCTGGTCGAGTTCGCCAAAACCCATGACATGAAGATCGGTACGATCAGCGACCTGATCACCTATCGCTCGCGCAATGACAACCTCGTGGTCGAAACCTCGCGTCAGATGGTCTCGTCGGAATACGGCGGCGAATGGGAAATGCGCCTGTTCACCGATCAGCTTCACGGCATCGAACATGTCGTCATGATCAAAGGCGACATCACCACGCCCGAGCCTGTCCTGACCCGCACGCACGCGCTGCACGAAGCGCCGGATATCTTGGGCCTCGGTCCGAAGTCTTCTCGTGAATTGCCACGCGCAATGGAGAAGATCGCGGAAGAGGGTCGGGGGGTCGTCTGTCTGTTCCGTCAGCCGCGCAACTCGCTCTACGCGGTCGAAGATGAAGGCCCGCGGACGATCAAGCAAACCGGTCTGGGGTCTCAGATACTCTCTAAACTGGGCATTCAAGAGCTGGTCCTGCTGACCGACTCGCCCGAAACCGTATATCTGGGGCTGGACGCATTTGGGCTGTCCATCGTTGGCACCCGTCCGATCCTGAAGGAAGACTGATCATGGCTGAACAAGACAAACATGGCATTCTGCCGACACCCAGCTTCGACAAGCCGGTAAAGCTACTGATCGTCGCGGCGCCGTTCTATCGCGCGATTGCCGACAATCTGATTGCGGGCGCGAAGGTCGAGATCGAAGCGGCGGGCGGCACCTGTGAGGTTGTCGAAGTTCCCGGCGCGCTTGAGATCCCAACCGCCATCGCCATGGCCGACCGTCAGTGCAATTTCGACGGCTATGTCGCGCTGGGCTGCGTCATTCGCGGCGAGACCACGCATTATGAAACCGTCTGCAACGATTCCAGCCGTGCGATCCAATTGATGGGCTTGCAGGGGCTTTGCATCGGCAACGGTATCCTGACCGTCGAGAATGACGATCAGGCCGAAGTCCGCGCAAATCCCGAAAAGATGAATAAAGGTGGCGGAGCAGCCGCTGCGGCCTTGCATCTGATCGCGCTCAGCCGTAAGTGGGGCTCTTCCAAAAAGGGCGTGGGTTTCAAGCCGCCGTCCGAGTCCATCCTTGTGGCGGGCGACAGCAACGGATCCACGACAGCATGACCAAGACAGACGCGCCGAAACCGGCCAACCAGAAACGCCTGATGAAATCTGCCGCTCGGCTTTATGCCGTGCAGGCGCTGTTCCAGATGGAGCAATCGGGGCAGACGACCGAAGCGGTCGTGAATGAGTTTCTGGATCACCGGTTCGGTGCCGTCTATGAGGGCGAAGAAATGCTGGACGGCGATATCAGCGTCTTCCGGTCGCTGGTCGACAATGCGGTGAACTATCAGGCACCGATCGACCAGATGACCGACCGTGCTCTGGTCGCCAAATGGCCGATCTCGCGCATCGATCCAACCCTGCGGGCGCTGTTCCGCGCCGCCGGGGCCGAGCTGACCCAAAGCGACACGCCGCCCAAAGTGGTCATCACCGAGTTCGTCGACGTTGCACGCGCCTTCTTCCCTGAAGGCAAAGAGCCGAAATTCGTCAACGCCGTGCTGGATCACATGGCCCGTGAGGCACAGCCCGAGGCATTCTGACACCTTTACTCGAGCCAAACATGCGCTAACCTGAATGTCATAGCGCAATGAGGTTCGCCATGCCCAAACTGATCCACCTGTATATCACGCAAGTCGCCTGGGGTTTCGTCATCTCGGCCGTGTTTGTCGGGGTGCTTCTGGCATTTAACGTGGCAAACCTCCGTCATTTGATTACCAGTTCTGAAATCGGTCTGGTCGCCCTTGCGATGATCTGGTTCATGAACGGGATCGTGTTTGCAGGCGTCCAATTCGGCTACAAGATCATGAGCATGGCAGAAAAACCTGGCGGCCCACGTCGCGGCTCGCCTGTGGCGGACAGCTTCAAGCCCGCATTGGCCAAGCAGGAAGCCCGCGCAGAGCGCTGAATTTCAGGGAAAATGTGGCGGGACCACCAGTCAACCGTGCGGTGTGATTCCCGAGGACCTGTATGTACAGGTGGGCGCCAGGTAATCAGGCCAGGACCTGAACAGAGCCAGCCCCCTCGGAATTGCTTAAGGCCACCAGAATGCTACCAGTCACAAGAAGGGCAGAACCCGCCAAGCGCCTACGTAGGGCGTCCGGCGGGTTTACACAAGGGGTCAGGCATCAACAGTTTCGTGCAACGCCGTGCGCATCTTGCCGAAATGCTCATCCCAGCCATTGTCGAGCGCAAGGATCAGGCCGAACGCATCCGCACCCTGAGGCAGGCCTTCATGTTGAAGGCTAAGCTTTGTACCGCCTGCGACGGGGGTCAGAGTCCATCTGACTAGACTGACCGCGTCTCCCATCGGCTTCACAGCGAATGTGTACTCAAGATATTCAGGGGCACGTGCTTCCCGTACCTCGCCCCAGATCAGCAGGTCGCCGCTTGTGGTCCCGAACATTTGAAGTTTGCTTCCTTTGGTCAACGTGCAATCCGGTTTGTGAAACCACTCTGCCAGCCGTTCGGGCTCAGTCAGATAGGCCCAGACAGTATCTGGATCGGCCCGTAGAAAAATCGTCTTTTGCAATACGGCATTCGTCATTCTTTATTCCTTTCAATAGCTTCCTTAAGAGAGTTGAGGCGGTCGTCCCAGAACTGGTCAAAGTAGCTGAGCCAATCCAAGACCGGGGCCATGCCCTGTGGTTCAATTCGGTTGATGCGTTCTCTGCCGCGGGCTTCCACCGTTATCAGCCCACCATCAGACAAGACCGTCAGGTGCTTTTTGACGGCAGCCCTCGTCATGTCGAACCGGTTCGTCAACTGCCCGATCGTCATGTCCTGAGAGGCAAGCAGTTTGATGATGTCCCGACGGGTTGGGTCTGCCAGCGCACGAAACGCGTTTTGGGTAAGGGTTTGCATTTGTCGCCTCGGTAAAGATACCATTTGGTATTATATTAATGAGATACCATATGGTATCATGTCAAGCACTGAGTGAAGGCTTTACTTTTGTTCACTAATTGTTCACATTCTGGACATGACACTGGATTTGCAGCCCGGACAGAAACTTGCGCGCGGCGTCGCGCGCCATCTAACCGCCCACGGTTTTGTTTCCGTTGAAGAATTTGTGCCGGCGCGAGGGTTACGCGTTGATGTGATGGGGTTGGGTCCAAAGGGCGAGCTTTGGGTGATCGAGTGTAAATCCAGCCGTGCCGACTATCAGTCAGATGCGAAGTGGCAAGGCTATCTGGAGTGGTGCGATCGATTCTTTTGGGCTGTCGATACCGAATTCCCAACGGACCTTTTGCCTCAGGAAACCGGTCTGATCATCGCCGATGCTTATGATGCCGAGATCATTCGCATGGCACCCGAGGACAAACTGCCTCCGGCCCGGCGTAAAAAGATGATCCAGAAATTCGCCACTGATGCCGCGCGTCGATTGCAGGCGTTGCGCGACCCGCGGCTGTGACGCACTTCAGCCTTTGACGGTCAGGGCAGCTTGTGCGGCGGCACGCAGCTCGTCTGCGATCTCTTCGGCTTCCTCGGGATCGAAATCCATCGGAATCTCAAGGCCGTCGGCCTCGATAAACAGACGTACCATACCCTGATCGGTGGGGCCGATCTGAAGGTTGGCCTGAATGTCTCGTTCGGTGTTGATACCCATACGCGCCTCCGGGGACTGAGCGTTCCTGCTAGCGCGCACGGGGTTGAGAATCAAGCCGCCATTGCGCTCTGATACGGTATGGAGAACGTTAGGATCAGGGCTTTTCAGCCCCAGGATGCACCTTGGCTGGTTGAGCGTCATGGAACCCTCTATGCCCGCGATGAGGGGTTTGATGACAGCCTCGCCCCGCTGGTCGCGCGTTTTCTGGATGGATTTATTGCCGATCATGACCCTTCGTGCGAAAGGGGTTGGATCGCCGAGGCAGAAGGCCAAAGATTGGGGAGCATCTTCTGCGTCAAACTCGACGCGCAGACCGCAAAACTGCGCCTGTTCCTTCTGGTGCCCGAGGCGCGGGGTCTGGGGCTGGGAAAGCGGCTTCTTGGCACTTGTATGGGCTTTGCCAAGGCAGCGGGATACCAGCAAATGCAGCTCTGGACCCATGAAAGCCACAAGGCCGCCTGCGCCTTGTACCGGTCCACGGGATGGCAGTTGGTGGACAGCAAGCCGGTGCATTCTTTCGGTGTCGATCTTGTCGAACAAAGCTGGAAAATTAGGCTTTAATCCTCTTGCATTCCCGTTGCGTGTTCGGTACATCGCCCCTCACGAGTGCCGCCTTAGCTCAGTTGGTTAGAGCGCTGGATTGTGGATCCAGAGGTCCCCTGTTCAAGCCAGGGAGGCGGTACCATTTCCCCTCGATCTACCTAAGTTTCGAACAAAAAAACCGCGCTGGAAGCGCGGCTTAGAGTGATAGATTTTGATGCTCAGGCGCGCTGGAGATCAGCGCGCCAGGTTAAGCCGCAACTTCATCTTGCTTTTCCGAGCAGCGGGCAGGTGCCTGTTCAGTCGCTTGTTGACCAGACCAAAGCCCCAGATGATGACCAGCGTCAGCAGGATGAAATAGAAGGCCAGAATCGGATAGGGGATGAACGGGTTGAAGGTCTTATCCGCGAAATAGCTGGCGTAATACAGGGCGTCTCCGCGCTGCTGCCAGGCCGGAAAGGCCGAGAAAAAGACCAGCGTTGTCGCGTGGAACAGAAAGATTGCCTCGTTAGTGTAGGCGGGCCAAGCCAGTCGCAGCATGGTCGGCCAGACAATCCGGCGGAAGCGAGCCCAGCCGGTCATGCCATAGGCATCTGCGGCCTCGATATCACCCTTGGGGATCGAGCGGAGGGCGCCATAGAAGATCTCACCCGTATAAGCGGCTGTGTTGAGGAACAGTACAATCAGCGCACCCAACCAGGCCGACGTCAGGGCGTCGAACATCGGATAGGGTTTCTTCAGCGACAGAAAGAAGAAATAGGCAAAAAAGAACTGGATGAACAGCGGAGACCCTCTGAACAGAAAGATGAACCATTCCGAGGGTTTGCGCAGCCATTTGTTCGGAGATGCTTTGCCGACGGCCAGCGCGGTGGCCAGGAAAAAGCCAGTCGCCAGGGCCATGATGCCGAAATAGACATTCCAGATCATACCCGAGCCAATCAGCGTGAACTGTTCGCATAGGGTAAAGTCAGATTTTGGTAGCAGGCGTTCGCCAAGCCCGACAGAGCGCAGGGCGTAGTCCTGGATCGTCTGGATGCAGCTCATGCCGTCGTCTCCTTGCGCAGCAGCTCTCCGCCGGATGTGGCCTGACCGTGGGACAAGCGGCGCATCAGCTTTTCAAGCACGATTTCCGAGATGCGGGTCATGCCGAGGTAGAAGATCAGCAGGAACAGGAAATACCACATACGCCAGTCGCCATGGGGGTAATCGGTAAAGCGTGACGTCTTGGTGCCACCCAACTCACGCGCCCAATAGACGATGTCTTCGATGCCCAGCAGGAACAGAAGCGGGGTGGCCTTTATAAGCACCATCCACAGGTTGGACAGGCCGGGCAGGGCGTAGACCCACATCTGCGGTACCAGAATTCGCCAGAATGTCTGGCGGCGGGTCATGCCATAGGCCTCGGCCGTTTCAAGCTGAGCATGTGGCACGGCGCGCATACCGCCGAACAGAACGTTGGCCGCAAACGCGCCAAAAACGATGGAAAAGGTGACAACGGCCAAGAAGAACCCATAGGTCTCGTGGACCCATTCCGGGGCGCTGCCCAAGGGCAGTTTGGCGGCCTGACAGACGATGAAATCATTGCCTTGACGGACCGGATCTGTCCATTCGGGACACATGACCTGGTGGCGCGTCCACTCGAAGGCCTGATCCAGGGCGATGACGAAAAACAGAAAAAATGCGATGTCCGGGACGCCGCGCACGATGGCGATGTACCCTTTACCCAGCCAGCTGAGCGGCGCGACATGTGACCTGGCTGCCATAGCGCCCGCAAAGCCGAAGCTCAGCGCGACCGGAGCGGTCACGGCAAGCAGGCCAAGCACCTTGAGGAAGGACAGGTAGAACGACCAATGCACGCCGTTGGTCAAATAGCACGAAAACCAGCGGAACGTGCCCAGCGTGTCGGGATCAGCGCAATAGGAAAACATGTGGCGTCTTTCGAACGTCAATTCCGGCGCGAGGCCGGGGCAGGTTCGGCGCATTCAAGACGCCGAACCTTTTCGTGCAGATCAGTTGGAAACGACAGAGCCGTCGGCGTTGTAGGTCGGAACGCCTTCGCCGAACCATTTGACGATCAGTTCGTTCAGCGAACCATCCGCTTTCATCGAAGTGATGGCTTCGTCGAACTTGCCGCGCAGTTCGCCGTCGGATTCACGGATGCCCAGGCCGATACCGCCGCCCAGCGGGACGTCATCCCCTACAAATACCAGCTCACCGCCCGATTCTTCGACGATCGGCACAAGGAAGTCCTTGTCGGCAAACACGGCGTCTGCTTCGCCGTTACGCACGGCTGCGATGGTTTCTTCGGGGGTCGCGAATTCGACCAGAGTCGCGCCGGATTCAGCTACGTGACCCGCTTGAATGGTTGCAGTCTGTGCCGCAACGATGCCGCCGCCTACGTCAACCCCGTCCGATGCGCCAACATAGGCCGACGCCGCCGGAGGGAAGTAGTTTTGAGTGAAATCAATAACTTCATCACGCTCGTCGGTGATCGACATGCCCGCGATGATGGTGTCGTAGTTACCCGAGACCAGGTTCGGAATGATCGAGTCCCAGTCGTTCTTGACCCACTCGCAGTCCAGGTTTGCGCGCTTGCACAGCTCGTCGCCCACTTCACGCTCGAACCCGTCGATTTCGCCGGCGTCATTGATGAAGTTGTACGGAGGGTAGGCGCCCTCTGTGCCCATTCGGACGGTGTCGGCCATTGCGATGCCGGCGGTCAGCGCCAGTGCTGCGGTGGACAGAATCAGGTTTTTCATTGGTTACTCCCCAGTTTGGTTCTGTTTCTGAAACTTATGCCGCCTGAGTGGCGGAAAGAAAGCCCCGAAGCCGCTCGGATTCAGGCGCAGTAAAGATGTCTTCGGCGCTGCCTTCCTCTTCGATCCGGCCCTGATGCAGGAACACCACGTGGCTTGAGATATCGGCGGCCATCTTCATGTCATGGGTCACGATGATCATCGTCCGGCCCTCGGCGGCGAGATCCTTGATCACTTTGATCACTTCCTGCTCCAGCTCGGGGTCGAGTGCCGAGGTGGGTTCATCGAACAGCAGTGCTTCGGGCTCCATGCACAGGCCGCGCGCGATGGCAGCGCGTTGTTGCTGACCACCGGACAGTTGTGCCGGGTAGACATCGCATTTGTCGCCGATGCCGACCTTTTCCAGATATTTGCGCGCGCTGTCTTCCACTTCGGCCTTGTCACGGCCCAAAACGGTTACCGGGGCCTCCATGACATTTTGCAAAATGGTCATGTGCGCCCACAGATTGAATTGCTGGAACACCATGGACAGATTGGTACGAATGCGCAGGACCTGTTTGGGATCGGCGGGGCGGCGAGCACTGCCCGAACCGCTCCATTTGACGGGTTCGCCCTTGAACGTGATCTCCCCTTGCTGGCTGTCTTCCAGAAGGTTGCAGCACCGCAGTAAGGTGGATTTCCCCGAGCCAGAGGACCCGATGAGCGAGACCACATCGCCGCGTTTCGCGGTGATATCCACGCCTTTGAGCACCTCGAGATTGCCGAAGCTTTTGTGAAGGTCCTTGATCTCGATTACGGCAGAGGCGTCTGTCACGGAAGCTCCAGTCATGAGTGGTGTTGGTGCGGTAATAGGGCGGAAAATCCGGCGCAATGCAATGCGCAAAACACAGATTCGCGCGGGGAATCAATCAAAATGACCAAAGGTCGTGATCAAATTGGTTAGCTGCTGCGCAACTGTGCTTCGGGCGAAGCCGCAGTTGGAATGGCGAGGTACGCGCTTGCGGGAATTTTGATCAACCCACGGATGCGCAGATTGCCTCGATCCTCATCCGCCAGATCATCAATGGCGGCCTGAACCGCGCGTGCGATCCGAGGCGCATCCTGCGATTTCGACGTGATATAGGGCAGCCCGGGGGTCGGTTCCGTTTCGGCAACGTCGCGCAATGCGCCCCCCAGATCGGTGTGCGCCTTGAGAAGTTCCCAGGTCAGCGCGTCGAGCGCGGCGAAATCGCTCATGTCCTCGGCCACGGATTGGGCCGAATTGGCATGCGCTCCGGTTTGCTGTAGGCGCTTCGGTGAAAGCCCCATCCGGGACAAATGCGTAATCGGCGCAGACCAGCCGGATTGAGACAGGGGTTCGTTATAGGCAAAGACCCCGTCCGTCAGCTCCGCCAGGCTACGCGGATCATCGGCACGGGCGACAAAGACAGATCTGTAGTAACCCTCTGGGCAGCCGGGCAGACCATAGTCCGGCGTGCCGATCAGTTGCACCGCGTCATGAAGCTGCGTTCGGTAGGGCATGCCGCAGGTTTGGGCAAAGATCAGATCGGGATCGCGCCAGATGTCCCAGAAATCGCGGGACCGCTCAAGACTCGCGGGACCGAACCCCAAATGCGTCCTGATCAGGTCCCAGAAGCGATCGTTAGAGGCGCGCAGGGCGGGCATGTCATACATGCCCAGCATCGCTGTCACGCTTTGGCGGCCTTCTGACGGGCGAGGGCTGAATCCACGTCGCTGACACCCAATAGGCTAACCACAAGGCGCAGCAGCGAATCCTCTTCGCCGGTCCTTTGCCCATCGGCAAGGGCGACCGACCACATGGCCTGCACAACGGCCAGGCGATCCTCGTAGGCGACGGCCTCTTTAATGGCGCGGGTGAAGCGGACGGTATCGGGGGCCTCGGCCTCAAGGTCTTCGGCGCGGGCGCGCAGGCCTGCGGCCTCAAAGGGCGAAAGGCCATAGCGTTCGACCGAGACCTTGTCGATTCGGGCCATCTCCGAGTCGGCATAGTCGTTGTCGGACCGGGCGATGCGCACCAAAAGCGCCGTCAGCGCCAAGCGGGCGTCATCTTCGGCCAGAGGGTCGGGGTCAGGCTGTGTCAGCCGGGACAGAAAATCACGAAACATGAAACAGATATAGAGCCAGGTTAATGAGCTTCCAAGCGACTTTGCACCCGTTCACGGGCGGATTTGCTGTCATTGAAGCTGAGGCCCATCGCGACGCGGGCCTCTTCGACGATCTTGACCTCACCCTCATCCGTGTCGCCGTCGGCCAGCACGACCTCCCACAACGCGTCCAGCGCGGCGAGGCGTTCGTTCAGATCGGTGGTTTCGCGGATCAGCTTGCCGAACGTGTCGGTGTCCGGTGCCGCCGCATGAAGTTTCTCGCAGGTGGCGCGGACTTTGGCGGCCTCGATCGCGTTGTGCTGATAGAGGCGGGCCAGAATGCGATCAATCAGGCTGATCTCTTCCAGTTTGTAGTCCCGGTCCGCCTGTGCAACACGCACCATCAATGCCCCCAGCGCCAGTTCGGCGTCGGGGTCGGGCAGGTGTTCTGTCTGTGGCGGTCGAAACGCTTGGAAGAATTTTTTCAACATGAGGCCAATCTAATCCATATTTTGTGGCGCGCCAAGTTGAGACTACCCGTCATAGCCCTCAATGATCACAAGATCGCCGAGCGAGACAGGATCGCGCAGCGCTTTGGCCTTTTGATAGCCTTCGCTTTCGTAACAGGCGAGGGCCTGTTCGTAGCTGGGAAACTCGATCACAACCGTTCTTGCCCGCGCTGCGCCCTCTCTGACCTCGCGCGAGCCGCCGCGCACCAGAAAGCGGGCGCCATAGGCGGAGAAGGGTTCTGCATTCGCTGCGATGTAGTTCTTGTATGTCTCCATATCATCGACATCGACATGGGCCACCCAGTAGCCTTTGCTCATGGAACTCTCCCGTTTTGGTTTAGGGCAGGGTGCGAAGTTTGCTTCTAAATTGCAAGCTGCGCTTATTCGGCGTAGCCGATGGCCTTTCGCGCCTGTTCGGTTAGCCATGCGATCATCTGGCGATAGGGCACCGGGCCGTAGCTGATCCGGGCCACGCCCAGCTTGGCGAGAGTCGCTGAGTCTGGTGTTCCCGGCAGAGCGATGATGTTGACCGGCAACTCGGTGGCCTCACAGAGCTGTCGGATCATGGCTTCATCTTTCAGGCCCGGGGCAAAGAACCCGCTGGCTCCTGCGGATTGGAAGGCCGAAGCGCGGGCTATGGCATCTTCAAGCATCGTAGAATCATGCGTGTCAGCCGGTGCTTTCAGGAAGATATCCGTGCGGGCATTGATATAGGCGGGAATACCGGCCGCGTTGCAGGCCTTGCGCATCGCCTCGATTCGCGCGGCTTGATCGGGAATGGCGTGAAGGCCGTCTCCTCCGACGATCTGATCCTCAAAATTGAAGCCAACAACACCGCAATCCAACGCCCGTGCCGTATTGTCGGCGATGCCTGTGGGATCGACGGCATAGGCGCCTTCAAAGTCCAGCGTGACGGGCAGATCAACGGCGCTGACGATACGCTTTGCGTTGTCCAGCGCGGCCTCCAGCGGGATGTGCTGACCGTCTGCATAGCCTTGCGCCATCGCGACCGGAGCGCTACCCGTCGCGATCGCCTGCGCGCCTGCATCGCGCACGGCGGCAGCGCTGCCAGCGTCCCAGATGTTGAACAGGATGACCGGGTCGCCTTTGACATGCAGGCGCGTGAAGGTTTCAGCACGTTGGGCTTGGGTCGTCATGGGTATCTCCTGTCGAAACTCGTTCAACAGTTAATCCCATGACGCCGGAATCCTAAGCGCTTAATTGTGTCGGTACATCACGTTGCAGCGACCGGATCAGACCAGTCGAGAGCTGTCCTTGGCCGCGCGCACGAAGTCGCGGAACAGGGGATGTGGGTCGAACGGCTTGGATTTCAGCTCGGGGTGATACTGAACGCCGATGAACCACGGGTGATCCGACCATTCGACAATCTCGGGCAGGCGGCCATCGGGGGACATGCCCGAGAAGTTCAGGCCCGCTTTTTCAAGCTGCTCGCGATATTTGATATCGACCTCATAGCGATGGCGGTGGCGTTCCTCGATCTGAGTACCGCCATAGACATTTGCAACTTTCGACCCTTCGGCGAGAACCGCGTTATAGGCCCCAAGGCGCATGGTGCCGCCCTTGTCGTCGCCCACTTTGCGTTCCACTTTGTGATTGCCCTGAACCCATTCCTTGAGGTGATAGACCACCGGCTCAAACCGTTTCTTGCCAGCCTCGTGGTCGAACTCTTCCGAGCCCGCCTCGGCGATACCAGCCGCATTTCGCGCGGCTTCGATCACGGCCATCTGCATGCCAAGACAGATGCCCAGATACGGAACCTTGTGCTCGCGCGCGTACTGCGCAGCTTTGATCTTGCCTTCGGTGCCACGTTCGCCAAAGCCGCCGGGGACGAGGATGGCGTGGTAGCCTTCCAGATAGGGGGCGGCATCTTCGTGGTCGAACACCTCGGCATCGACCCATTCGATCTTGACCCTCACGCGGTTCGCCATGCCGCCATGGGTCAGCGCCTCGGCAATCGACTTATAGGCGTCTTCCAGCTGGGTGTATTTGCCCACAATCGCGACCTTCACCTCGCCTTCGGCGTTGTGGATACGGTCGCTAACGTCCTCCCATTTGGCCAGATCGGGCTTGGGGGCAGGGCTGATCTGGAACGCGTCCAGAACCGCCTGATCCAAACCTTCCTTATGATAGGCCAGAGGCGCGTCGTAGATGGTGGACAGGTCCTGCGCCGCGATCACGCTATCGGGGCGTACATTGCAGAACAGGGCCAGCTTTTCGCGCTCTTTCGTGGGGATCGGCCCTTCGGACCGGCAGACCAGAATATCGGGGGCCAGGCCGATCGAGCGCAGCTCTTTCACCGAGTGTTGGGTCGGTTTGGTTTTCAGCTCACCCGAGGCCTTGATGTAGGGCAGGAGCGTCAGGTGCATAAAGATACACTGCCCGCGCGGCTTGTCCTGGCTGAACTGACGGATGGCTTCAAAGAAGGGCAGGCCTTCGATATCGCCCACGGTGCCGCCGATCTCACACAGCATGAAATCGACCTCATCCTCACCGATGGCGATGAAATCTTTGATCTCGTTGGTGACGTGCGGGATCACCTGAATGGTCTTGCCGAGGTAATCTCCGCGGCGCTCTTTCTCCAACACGTTGGAATAGATCCGCCCCGAGCTGACCGAGTCGGTCTTGCGCGCGGCCACACCGGTGAAGCGTTCATAGTGACCAAGGTCCAGATCGGTTTCGGCGCCATCATCAGTGACGAAAACTTCGCCATGCTCGAAAGGCGACATGGTGCCAGGGTCGACGTTCAGATAGGGGTCCAGCTTGCGCAGACGCACCGAGTATCCCCGCGCCTGCAACAGCGATCCCAGAGCCGCCGAAGCTAGTCCTTTGCCCAAGGACGAAACCACACCACCAGTGATGAAAATAAAACGCGCCATGTTTTTTCGGCTGCTCCCGTGAGACGTCAAAATCAGCTGCCCGACGGTTCCGAAAAACCGCTGCATCACGGGACTTCACGTATAAAGGATTCGCGCCAATAGCGCAAGAGAACCGCAAGATGCTGTTGCAGTTCTCTTTCAGGTTTCTAGGTTTTGTGGCTTAGTCGGCCTGCGGGATCAGCGGAGCATTGTCGCCCTGCGCCGGAGGCAGCAGGTCATCTGCGGACGGAACCGCAGGCGCGCTTTCTTCAGTTGCGGCCGGGGCCGGAACACCCAAACGGTCGATGACCGAGCTGCCCGAAGACTTCTGCGCTGCCAGAATCGTCAAGGTGATCGAGGTGACGATAAAGCAGGCGGCCAGGATCCAGGTCACTTTGCCCAGGGCCGTTGCGGCTGCACGGCCTGTCATGGCGCCGCCGCCACCGCCACCCATGCCAAGACCGCCACCCTCGGACCGCTGCATCAGAACGACGGCGATCAGGCCCAAAGCCAGAAGAAGATGGATGATGAGAACGACGTTTTCCATGGTGGTCCTGTACAGCGTGGCGTGTATCGCGTGGTACTTATGCAAGTTTGGTTCTGGGGGCAAGTCACGAGTTGGCATCACAGTTGATGATGTTGCACATCACGCCAAAGGGACTGGACAGATCGGTCAGGCTTGGCGCACCCTGCGGCCATGCCTCATGACCATTCTGACCACCCGCACGCCTTGCTGCCCCCCGAACCCGCGCTGCGCGTCAAAGCGCTCGAAACGATTCTGACCCGGAAGGGATTGATCGACCCGGCGGCGCTGGATGAAATCATCGACACCTACCAGAACAAGATCGGCCCGCAGAACGGCGCGCGCGTTGTCGCCAAGGCCTGGAGCGATCCTGCTTTCAAGGCCGCATTGCTTGAAGATGCAACGCCGGTCGTGGCCGAGCTTGGCTACTATGGTCGTCAGGGCGAGCATATGGTGGTGGTCGAAAATACGCCGGAGCAACACAACATGGTCGTTTGTACGCTCTGCAGTTGCTACCCGTGGCCGCTGCTGGGTATTCCGCCCGGCTGGTATAAATCCGACGCCTATCGCGCCCGCGCCGTGCGCGAGCCGCGCAGAGTTCTGGCCGAATTCGGTGTGACACTAGCCGAGGATACGGCGGTACGCGTCTGGGACTCCACGGCCGAGATTCGCTATCTTGTGCTGCCCATGCGCCCCGAGGGGACAGAAGGGCTGGGCGAAGAGGACCTCGCGGCTTTGGTCACCCGCGACAGCATGATCGGCACGGGCCTGCCCAAGGAGGCATCATGACGCGCGTTCACGATATGGGAGGGCGGTTTGGCGATGGCCCGATCAACCCGGAAGCGGAAGACGCCGCCATTTTTGCCGAAGACTGGCACGCGCGGGCTTTGGCAGTGACGCTGGCCTCGGGCTTTTTGGGACAATGGAATATCGACACATCGCGCCACGCGCGTGAGCAGCTGTCGCCGAAGGACTACACCCGGTTTTCCTACTATGAGAAATGGATCTCTGGGCTGGCCGATCTGTTGGTCGCCAAAGGGGTGCTGACTCTCGAAGACTTGCGTGGCGAAACCTCGGTCGAGGATCATCCATTGGCAGAACGTATGTTGAAAGCGCAAGCCGTCGCAGCGGCATTGGCAAAAGGCGGCCCTGCGGACCGCAACTCGAACATCGCGGCGCAGTTCGAAGTCGGGCAAATGGTGCAAACAGTGCGACCCTCCGCGAACCGTTTGGTGGATGGTGGGCACACGCGTTTGCCGAGCTATGCCGCCGGGGCTCAAGGGAGGATCGTTCGCCTGCACGGCACACATGTTCTACCCGATTCCAATGCCCACGGGCTGGGAGAAGCCCCAGAACCTCTCTATGCCGTATCTTTCCGGGCGTCCGAGCTATGGGCCGATCCAGAACACGCCAAGGATGAGGTGGTGCTGGATCTGTGGCAATCCTATCTGGAGCCTGCATGAGCAACTGCATCACGGCCACCGCCCCAGAGCCTGTGTTCTTAGAACCCTGGCATGCGCAGGTCTTTGCAGTCACCGTCGCGCTGAACGAAGCGGGGCGTTTTGACTGGCCCGACTGGGCAGATCGGTTTTCGAACACGTTGAAACGGAACGGTCTGAACAAAGAACTGGATGGCGGGGATGACTACTTCCACGCATGGCTTGAAACCCTTGAGGCCCTGTTGGCTGAACAAGGGGATGCCGGCCAGGATGAGGTCACCTTGCTGCAGGGCGCTTGGGAAAAGGCTTACCTGACCACGCCTCATGGTAAACCGGTGCGCTTGCCCTAGAGCGAGGTGGGGGCGCAGCCCCCGCCGCCTTTGGCGACTCCCCCGGGATATTTTCGGCCAGATGAAGCAGGGGATCCGTTCTTCATCTGGCTAAAAATATCCCCGCCGGAGGCATCGCGCACAGTGCGATTTGCAGATGCGGCGAAATATCGGTTTCCCTACCGTCTGAGCCTCGTTATATCAGCCGAGTTTGATATCTTTTCGCGAAAAGGACCGGATATGGCCAACGTGGTTGTTGTCGGCGCCCAATGGGGTGACGAAGGAAAAGGCAAGATCGTCGACTGGCTCAGCGAGCGGGCGGACGTGATCGCGCGTTTTCAGGGCGGGCACAATGCCGGCCACACTCTGGTTATTGATGGCGAGGTTTACAAACTGCACGCGTTGCCCTCGGGCGTTGTACGCGGCGGCAAGTTGAGCGTTATCGGCAATGGCGTGGTTCTGGACCCGTGGCATCTGGTCAAAGAAATCGCGACTGTGCGTGCTCAGGGCGTTAAGATCACGCCTGAGACGCTGATGATTGCCGAGAACACCCCTCTGATTCTGCCGATCCATGGTGAGCTGGACCGCGCGCGCGAGGAAGCCGCCAGCAAAGGGACCAAGATTGGTACAACTGGGCGCGGGATTGGCCCGGCTTACGAAGACAAGGTCGGACGCCGTTCGGTTCGTGTAGCCGATCTCGCCGATGAGGCGACGCTGGAAGCCCGTGTAGATCGGGCGTTACAGCACCACGATCCTTTGCGCAAAGGTCTTGGGATTGAACCTGTTGACCGCGATGCTCTCTTGGCGCAACTGAAAGAAATTGCAGCGGAAATTCTGCCTTTTGCGGCTCCGGTTTGGAAGGTCCTCAACGAAAAGCGCAAGGCGGGCAAACGTATCCTTTTCGAAGGCGCGCAGGGTGCGCTGCTGGATATCGACTTTGGCACCTATCCTTTTGTGACGTCCTCGAATGTGATTGCCGGTCAAGCGGCGACCGGTGTGGGGATCGGGCCGGGCTCGATCGACTTCGTGCTGGGAATCGTCAAAGCCTACACCACCCGTGTAGGTGAGGGTCCGTTCCCGACCGAATTGGAGGACGCCGATGGTCAGCGACTGGGCGAGCGTGGCCATGAGTTCGGCACGACCACCGGTCGTCAGCGCCGTTGCGGCTGGTTCGATGCCTGTCTGGTGCGCCAGACCTGCGCGACGAGCGGAGTGAATGGGATCTCTCTGACCAAGTTGGATGTGCTGGACGGGTTCGAAACGCTCAAGATCTGCACCGGCTATGAGTTGGATGGCGAGCGTCTGGACTATCTGCCGACAGCTGCCGATCAGCAGGCGCGCTGCACGCCCATCTACGAAGAGATGCCAGGTTGGAGCGAATCCACCGAAGGCGCGCGCAGCTGGGCGGATCTGCCAGCAAACGCGATCAAATACGTGCGCCGGGTCGAAGAGCTGATCGAATGCCCAGTGGCGCTGCTGTCCACCAGCCCGGAGCGGGACGACACCATTCTGGTGACCGACCCGTTTGCAGACTGATGTCGGGCGAAAAGACACCCGGCCTTAGCTACAAGGCGCGCAGGCGTTGGTCTCTGTTCATTCTGGTGATCGGCCTGCCTGTCTATATTGTCGCCGTGGTCACGGTGGTGAACTGGCTGGATCGTCCTCCGATCTGGCTTGAGCTGCTGGTTTACGTGGCGCTGGGCATTCTGTGGGCTTTACCATTCAAGTTCGTGTTCAAAGGTGTCGGAAAAGAAGACCCGGACCAAAAAACCGACTGATCAGTATCTCTGCTTGGGTCACAGGCTCGCGTCATTTCTCAGCGCGACACGGAGACAGTGAGATGAGGGCAAGCCCGAAGTTTCGGCTTCGGGCGGTCCAGCTCTGTTGGCGCATTTGATCGTAAAGGCGCTTCGCGTCTATGTCAGTCCCTAGCCGGTTCGTCGATCGTTTCCCGGCCAGCTTAGGATCGCTCGGGCCATGGCATGATACTCGGCCGAGATTTCTTCGGCGACACTGAAGGGGGTGGGCCAGGGTGCCGTCAGCGTCGCCTCAATCTGTCCTGTCGTCAGTTTCAACTCTGCCTCGTGTTTTGCAGCCAGACGGCGCATTTTGTGATTGGTGGCCAGACACAACATATGGACTTCGCGAAATCCTCGATTGCGGGCTGCTGTTATGATCCGCGACAGCAGTGCATCGCCGATCCCCAGGTCCTGCCAGACGGTTTCAACGGTGAAGGCCAGTTCAGCGACATGGTTAGGGCTGTCCGGAACAGCGCGTAATTCACCGACACCGCGCAGGCAGGAATCGGGGAACGCGCCAAATACCAGCGCAGAATTATTGAATATGCCTGAGAGGTACGTCTCAACAAAGGCCGGGCTGACGGGAACGCCAAATCGGGATGTCAGTGCTTCTGCATCGAGACTCTTGAAATGGCTTTCTATTTTGGGCTTGTCGAATGCTCTGAGGCGTCGAATAGGGAGTTCATACATGGCGGAGCCTTGAGTTGAACACGAACTGAAAGATCACTTGCCTTACCAAAGACGATACCATTTTTCTGCACTGCAGCATAGCCACATGCGTGTCCGCATCGAAATTCCGTCACGTAAGCGCAAAAAAATGGGTCGAAGAAATCTCCGACCCACGCTCGATAGCGAAATAAAGTGTATCAGCCTACGGCGCGTTCGCCTTCTGGGCGAAATCCGATGTCACTTGAGGCGGCAAAGCGCCCCCCGCCAGCCTTTTCGATCTTGCCGTCGCGCAGAAGCTGCCCAAAGGACTTCAGGCTTTCTTCGCGATTGAATTCATCCTGTTTTAGCGAGCGGACCTTGTTCATCAATTGCGGGCGCGAGAACTGTTCCTGTCCTTCGATAAAGGACAAGTACGCCGCAGCCGCTTCGAGAAGGTCGGACAGGGACTGTGCGCCCTGATCCTGTGCAAACAGGGCGAAACCGCTTTCCTCTGACGCGTCCTCGGACTGATCCGAGGTGACACGGCGGGGGGTCACCGGGCCTGTATCCGCGTTGGGCGCATCAATACGTTGCGCGGCGACCAGCTTCAGAGGGGCCGCCATGTCTGCATTAGGGCGTTCGCTGGTAACCTGCACATCATCCGGGCGGCGCGGGCTAACGACCGAGGCCAGATCGCCGCGATACTCTTCATCAGCCGCCGCTTTCTTGGCCACATCTTCCGCCGAGGTTGCAGCTACGGCCGTGCGCAGATGAGAGTAGGCTTCACGCGTACCGCTCGCGGTCGGGTCGTCCATCTGCTCATCTGCTTTTGCCATCAGGCGTGAGACATCCTGATCCAGATCCGAGGACGCCGTGGTCGCCTGCGCATCCATTTCCTCTTCGATCTCGTCAATCTCGAGGAACAGGCTTTCTTCATCCTCAGCGGTCAGAACACCTTGCTGGTCGTCTTCTGCTTCGTCCGCAGGGCTGAGGATATTTTCAACCTCATCGCTGTCATCACTCGCCGTCTCGGCGTCTTCGTCGAATTCGGCGAAGATCACCTCGGGGGTCTCTTCTCCCACGGCGTCTTCACTCTCGGCTTGCAATGGGGTTTCATCTTGCAAAACGAGCGGCGCCGATTCCACGGCTGGGGCATCCGGCGCGTGTGCCTCTTCAACGGCTTCGACGGCAGGTTCCTCGGTAGGGGCCGGGGACTGAGGGGCCAGATCTTCGGGGCTCAGCGAACCTGCTGCAAAGGCGGCCGCGACAGCGTCCATCGGCGCGGGGGCGTCGGCCTTTAGGGGGGCGACCTCTTCCTCAGCATAGTTGTCCGTATCCACATCCGAATGGGAAACGACCGCGCGGATTCGTTGCAGTTTGGCGGCCAGGCTATCGGGCGCCGGGCCCGCGTCGGCATCGACCGGCGCAGCATCGGAGAAGAAAGATGCGGCAGTGTCTGTTTCAGGTGTCGCAGAGGGGGTCGGCTGGACAACATTCAGATCGGGCGATTGGGGCATGGCGTCTTCCTGTGGCAGGGTCGCTTTGGGGGCGGGGGGCGCATCGGGGAAAGCGGGTGTTTCAGTCCGGGGGGGTGTTTCCGTGGCGCGCAGAAGCAGGCCGGTATCGCTTGGGCGTGCTTCGACTTGTTGCGCATTGTCGCGCTGCGCAATCCGAGTCAGCATTTCGGCGTCTGGTTGCGGGGGTTCAGATCCAAAGTATCTGTCTTCTGCCGCAAGATCGCGGAAGTATTCAGCTATGGCTTTCATGGTCTCGAAAGAGTCGTCGAACCCCTCCAAGGTGCATGAAAAAGTCCCATAGGAAACGGTCAATACCTTGTTGTTCTGTACCATCAGACATGCGTCCTTTACAAACTAACTGAGCCGATCCGCCCGGACAGGGGCAGCCCGATCGACTCGGAACTAACTGCATGAACCTATCATTTTGTGGTCTCAATGTGTCCAAATCCGGGAAAAATGATCAATCTGAGGAAAAATGGGGCAATTGTACGTTCAAATGGCCCAATCGGGCTGTTTGGAGGGGGACAGATCGGTCCTGAAGACCTGAATTTGGTGCTGAATCGCGTCACTTTTGCGGTCGCGGCAGACGGCGGCGCCTCGGTTCTGGTTGATTCGGGACGGATTCCGGATGCCGTGATTGGTGATTTCGATTCGTTGTCCTCGGAAATCAGAGCTCGTATTCCCCAGGATCGCCTTTTTCCGATTGCGGAACAGGACAGCACGGATTTCGACAAGGCGCTGCGCAACGTGCAGGCCCCCTTGGTGTTGGGGGCAGGATTTCTGGGAGGGCGGCTAGACCATCAATTGGCGGTCTTGAACACTCTGGTCCGGTATCCGGACAAAGCTTGTATTCTGATCGGCGCGCATGAGGTTGTGTTCCATGTGCCGCCAAGCATCGTGTTGGATCTGACACCGGGCGCGGTTGTTTCTCTCTTTCCTCTGAAACAAGTCACCGGACGCAGCCGTGGGTTGGAGTGGCCGATCGAGGGACTTCAATTCGATCCAAGCGGGCAGGTGGGCACCTCGAACCGTGTCATTTCAAAGCTTGAGCTTCAGATGGACGGTCCGGGAATGTTGGTGATGGTACCGCGCAGCGCTCTGGATCAGGTTATGCAGGCGTTTCAGTCGGGGCAGAGCGCGCCGTGGCCCTCTCGCGCAGAATAACATAGAGGCCTGCTGCGATCGTGATCAAGATGCCGAGTGCGGCCAATCCGTTTGGTAGGTCGTGAAAGATCAGCCAGCCGATCAGGGTGGCGACGGGGATCTCAAGATACTGCATCGGTGCCAGCGTGGCCGAGGGCGCAAAACGCAGCGACCATGTCATAAACAGATGGGCAACGGTCCCCAGCACTCCGATCGACAGAAGCAGCCAGTGTTCGTTGCCCGAGGGGAGGGTGAATGACAGCTCCCAGATATTAGACCGCGTTCCCCAGATCAGAAGCGGCAGTAGCAGGATTGTGGCGAACACGCCCGAGACGGCCTGTAGCGACATCGGGTCGGTCTCTTTGGCGATCTGGCGCGTGACCAGCATGAACAAGGCAAAGACAACTGCGACGATCAGGGGCAAAAGCGCGGGCAGCCCGACTTCGGCAAAGCTGGGTTGAATGACCAGAAGGGTTCCGGCGAACCCGACGATACAGGCCGCAAGGCGGCGATGCCCGACCTCTTCGTTCAGTATATATTTCCCGAGCAGCAGCATGATGAAGGGCATCACGAAGGCGATGGCGACCGCGTCCGCAAGGGGCAGGAATTGCAATGCCGAGAACATCGCGGTGATGCCCGCGATGTGCAAAAGCGTGCGGATCAAAGTCAGTCGCAGAATACGACCCCGCATACGCCATGGCCTGCCGGTCATCGCGACCAGGGGCACAAGGATCGCCGCCTGAATAGCGAAACGCACGAAGACCAACAGCGCCAGCGGGGTTGTTTCCCCCAACAGCTTTGCCAGCGCATCCCCCATCGGGGCAAGTACGCAGAAACCAAGCATCAGTACGATGCCGAATACGGGACGATCCTGAGTCATGGGCGCGACGCTAGCGGTTTCCCAAGGCCGAGAAAAGCTCTGTTCTCAAGCCTTCGGAAGGGGTTGAACCTTGGTGTAGTCCGGGCCGATGCAGGTGGGCAAATCATCGCCCAGTTTCAGCCACTCCAACTTCTCTTCATGTGAGACATGAAGTGTTGGCTGCAAGGCTTCGGGGCTCTCTAGCGTCGCGACATAGAGGTGAAGAACGTCCGACATCTTGGTCGACCGAAATGAGATCGGCGTTCCGCAATGTGGGCAGAAGCTCCGTTCGACCCCAGGCGAAGAGTTGAAGCGCTTCGGTTCTTCTCCGGTCCAGCGCCACTGGCCGTCGCGCACCCCGAAATAGGTCGTCATCGGAGCGGCGCACTGGCGGCGGCAACTGTCGCAATGGCATGAGACGCAGGACAAGACCGGAGGACTAACTTCATACGCAACTTTGCCACACAAACAGTGTCCACGCATTTCGTCACCTCCTGTCTGACCTCAGCAGTTCGGGACGTTTACGGCCAAACCACCCAATGAGGTTTCTTTGTACTTCTCATGCATATCATGCCCGGTCTGACGCATTGTCTCGATCACAGCGTCCAGAGGTACAAAATGCTGCCCATCCCCGCGCAACGCAAGCGACGCGGCCGAAACGGCCTTGATCGCGCCAAGGCCGTTGCGCTCGATGCATGGCACTTGAACCAGCCCTGCAACCGGATCGCAGGTCATACCCAGATGATGCTCCAGCGCGATTTCGGCGGCGTTCTCGACCTGCTCGGGTGTGCCACCCATGACGGCGCACAGACCAGCCGCCGCCATCGCTGAGGCGCTGCCGACTTCGGCCTGACATCCAGCCTCAGCCCCAGAGATCGAGGCGTTGAATTTCACCAGCCCCCCAATGGCGGCTGCAGTCAGTAAGAAATCCTCGATATGGCTTTCGGACGCGCCGGGCACGTGGTCGAGGTAATAACGCAGCACCGCAGGCAGAACACCTGCCGCGCCGTTGGTTGGCGCGGTGACCACCTGACCTCCAGCCGCGTTTTCCTCATTCACGGCCATGGCGTAGACGCTCATCCAATCGTTGATGGTGTGCGGCGCGGTCAGGTTCATGCCGCGCTCGGCCATCAGCGCATCATAGATACTCTTGGCGCGACGTCGGACGCTGAGGCCGCCGGGCAGGATGCCATCGGTGGTCAATCCACGCTCGATACAGTCGTTCATGACCTGCCAAAGCCGGGCAGAGCCCTTGGCAAAGCTATCCGCGCAGCCACGTGCGATTTCGTTGGCACGTTTCATTTCAGCAATGGATTTGCCGCTGGACTTTGCCATCTCCAACATCTCGACGGCGGATTTGAAGGGGAAGGGCACCGGGGCGCCTTCGTCGGTGGCCTTGCCAGCGGCCAGTTCCTCTTCGGTCAGAACAAAGCCGCCGCCGATCGAGTAGAAGACCTGCCTCAGTATCACATCGCCCTGCGCGTCGGTTGCCATCAGGATCATACCGTTGGCGTGGCCGGGCAGGTTGTGGTCGTAGTCAAAGACCAGATCGGTTTTGGGGTTGAAGGCCAGCGTCGGCAGCCCCTCGGGCGTTACCGTGTGCGTCTCAGCAATTGCGGCCAGCGTGGCCTCGGCCTTGTCATTGTCATATGTGTCCGGCACGAAGCCGGCGAGGCCAAGAATGGTGGCGCGGTCGGTGGCATGACCCACCCCGGTAAAGGCCAGCGAACCGTGTAGCGAGCCGCGCAGCCCGGCAAATTCAAACGGCGATGCGCGCATCACGTCCAGAAAACGCGCGGCGGCCACCATGGGGCCCATGGTGTGGGATGAGGACGGGCCGATGCCCACTTTGAACATATCGAAGACAGAGAGGAACATGTCAGATAGCTGAGCCTTCAGGAGGGTTGGCATAGATGGGTGAGGTGAACGGCGTGGCCCCAAGACCTTCGGCGGCTATGGCCGTTCGCGTTGCGGGACGCATCTCTAGCTGTGTCAGGATGCGCTGAAGATAGGGCGTATCCGCCAGTTGGTACCAGCTGCGGTCAGCGTTGGATGGGTAGAGCGCCATCCACCGCATCATGCAGGCGATATAGTATGTCAGTACTGACGGCTGATCAGCGCTGAGCCATTCCGGTGCTTGCGCAGCGACCGCGTCCAGAATTTTCAGATGAGTGCGCAGCCTTGGGCGTATCCCGGCCCGCAGGGTCTCGGCCTGTTCGGGGGCGATGTATTTCTCGGCATAGAACAGGATGCGCAGATCGGCGTGGAGCGTGTTTGACGCGAAAAACAGCCATTTCAGAAAGGCGGCCCGGTCAAGGCTGGTCGAGGTGGGCGCAAGTTGCCCATGGCTGTCGGCCAGCCACAGCAGAATGGCTGCTGTCTCGAATATCGGCCCCTGAGGGGTTTCGAGAACCGGGATCAGCCCGTTCGGGTTCAACGCTCGGTAGGCTGTGCTGTCTTGCGCGTTCTGACGACGATCAACCAGCACCGTCTCATAGGGCTGGTTCATTTCGTCCAGCACCAGCCGGATCACCAGCGAGGCGTTATCAGGGGCATAGTGCAGGCGATAGGGCGTCATCATACGGACTAGATATACAGCAACCGAAACCGGAAAAGCCTTGTTTGCGACGTTTCCGATAGGAAACGCGCAATTGAGCGACATCTTTCACATACGGGCGACGTGAATTGGGTCTCGAAGTTGGGGGGAGCATTGCATATAAGTCTTGCAGAGCATTTGGGGAAGACTGCCAATGACCGCGGATTTGTCGCCAATCGACACAGCCAAATACGTTGCGGCCTACCGCGCGGCCGACATGGTCGAAAACGGAATGCGGGTGGGTCTGGGCACCGGTTCGACCGCCGCCTGGCTTGTTCGCCGTCTGGGCGAGCGTGTCCAGCAAGAAGGCCTGCGCATCAAGGGCGTACCAACCTCAACCCGAACCGCGCAACTGGCGCGTGAAGTCGGGATCGAGGTCGTGTCGCTGGATCAGGCCGGATGGTTGGACCTGACGATTGACGGCGCGGATGAGTTCGACGGTGATCTGAACCTCATCAAAGGCGGTGGCGGCGCGCATCTGCAGGAAAAAATCGTGGCAACGGCCAGCGATCAGATGGTGGTGATCGCCGATGCCGGGAAAGAGGTCGAAACGCTCGGCGCATTCCCGCTGCCGGTCGAGGTGATCCCATTTGGCTGGCAGACCACTCGAACGCTGATCGAAGAAGTTCTGGATACGATGGATGTGCTTGGCACCAATTCAGCCCTTCGCATGAATGGTGAGGCCCCATTTGTGACCGATGAGGGTAACCATATCCTCGACCTGCATCTGCAGCGGATCGGCAATGCCCGGCAGATGGCGCTGGTTTTGAACCAGGTGCCGGGTGTCGTCGAGAACGGGCTGTTCGTAGATATCTGCGACAAGGTCGTTGTGGGCTACGGCGATGGTCGGGTCGAGCTGCGCGATATCAATGCCGGAACCGTTGAGTTGGACCAGTTCCTTGGGGGCGCCAAGGACAACCTGTTTTCGGATTTTTCAGACTGAGTGGAAAGCGACATCCCGAAGACGTGGCAAAATATACCGAAATTTGCGCCTTTGGGGGTTGGCAGGGCGCTTTTCGCGCCCAGATATCCAAAGAATTTTGCAAGCTGAATGAAGGAACCCAGCATGAGCTTTGACTATGATCTCTTCGTAATCGGCGGAGGCTCGGGCGGGGTCCGCGCGGCGCGCGTAGCGGCGGGTGAAAACGGTGCCAAAGTGGCTCTGGCGGAAGAGGATCGGTACGGCGGCACTTGCGTTATCCGTGGCTGTGTTCCCAAGAAACTGATGGTTTTCGCCAGCGAATACTCAGGGATGGTCGGTGACGCGCGGGCTTATGGCTGGGACATTCAGCCCGGAGCGTTCAACTGGAACACCTTCCACGACAAGCTGGTGACGGAACTGGATCGGCTGGAAGGTATCTACCGCAACATCCTGAAAAACAACGGGGTTGAGAGCTTTGATCAGCGCGCCCATGTGGTCGATCCGCATACGGTTGAACTGGCCGACGGCACACGCAAAACCGCCAAGCATATCCTGATTGCGACGGGTGGCCGTCCGGTTGTGCCGGACTTCCCCGGCTCGGATCTGGCGATCACCTCGAATGAAATCTTCCACCTTGAGAAACTGCCCGAAAGCATCCTGATCGTCGGCGGCGGCTATATCGCCAGCGAATTTGCCGGGATCATGAACGGGCTGGGCGTCAAAACTACTCAGTTTTACCGCGGTGCGCAGATCCTGCGTGGCTTTGACGAAGAGGCGCGGGGCCTGATCTGTGAAGAGATGCGCCAGAACGGTATCGACGTGCGTCTGGGCACCAATGTGCTTGAGATGACGAAGGAGGGCGACAAGATCCGCGTCAAAGCCACCGACGGGACCGAGGATCATTTCGACGTGGTCATGTATGCCACCGGGCGCGCTCCGAACACGGACAATCTGGGGCTGGAGGACGTGGGCGTCGCACGTGGCCGCAAGGGAGAGATCGACGTGGATGAATATAGCCAAACCGGCGTGCCCTCGATCTACGCGATTGGTGATGTGACCGACCGCGTGAACCTGACCCCGGTTGCGATCCGCGAAGGCATGGCCTTTGTTGAGACCGTCTTCAAAGGCAACCCGACCCCTGTGGATCACGAACTGATCCCGACCGCGATTTTCACCCAGCCCGAATTCGGCACCGTCGGCCTCAGCGAAGAAGAAGCGGCGGCACAAGAGCCGGTGGAAATCTACGCGACCTCGTTCAAGCCGATGCAGAAATCCTTTGCCGGTGGCACTCAGAGGGTTCTGATGAAGCTGATCGTGTCTCAGGCGACGCGCAAGGTGTTGGGTTGTCACATCGTGGCGCCGGGCGCGGGTGAGATGATCCAGCTGGCAGGCATTGCCGTCAAAATGGGTGCGACCAAGGAAGATTTCGACCGCACGGTTGCAGTTCACCCGGTCATGGCCGAAGAACTGGTGACAATGCGGCAACCTGTACGCACGGCTTGATTTGCAACTGCGCGCAACCAAGTTACAAGGAACACCGTGATCACACGGTCAAACACAAGGGAATAGACACATATGGCGGGCAACAGCGGTGGCCCCTGGGGGGGCGGAGGCTCCTCTGGTGGTGGAGGAAATCGGGGCAATAACGGTGACGGGCGCAAGCCTCCCGAAGGGGAGAGCCCGCAGATCCCCGAAATCGATGAGCTGATGAAAAAAGGGCAAGAGCAGCTGCGCGTCCTCATGGGCGGTCGTGGCGGCGGTGGCCGTGGGAGCAACGGTTCAGGCGGTGGCGGCGGTGGTCCGATCTTTACCAAGGGCACCTTGGCGATTGGCGCATTGGTCGCAATCGGCCTCTGGGCTGCGGCCAGTTTTTACACCGTCAAGCCGGAAGAACAGTCAGTTGAACTGTTCCTTGGCGAATTCTCGGCTGTTGGAAATCCCGGTCTGAACTTTGCACCTTGGCCGTTCGTAACTGCTGAAGTCATCCCCGTTACACGGGAACAGAATGAAGACATGGGCGGCGCGCGTGGCAGCGATGACGGTCTGATGCTGACCGGTGACGAAAACGTTGTCGATATCGACTATCAGGTCGTTTGGAATATCAACGACCCCGCCAAGTTCCTCTTCAACCTGCGCGACCCGCGCCAAACGATCCGGGCAGTATCAGAGTCGGCGATGCGTGAGATTATCGCGCAAAGCGAACTTGCTCCGATCCTGAACAGAGATCGTGGTATCATTGCAGATCGTCTGCAGGAACTGATCCAGGCGACAATGGACAGCTACGATTCGGGCGTGAACATCGTCCGCGTGAACTTCGACAAGGCTGACCCGCCGCAGGACGTGATTGCCGCGTTCCGTGATGTTCAGGCCGCTGCGCAGGAACGGGATCGTCTGCAGAATGTGGCGGATGCCTATGCCAACCGTGTTCTCGCGGAAGCGCGTGGTGAAGCCGCTCAGGTTCTGGAAGAGGCCGAAGCCTACCGCGCCCAACAGATCAACAGCGCCCAAGGTGAGGCCAGCCGCTTCAGCGCGGTTCTGGAGGAATATTCCAAAGCGCCGGATGTAACCCGCAAGCGTCTGTATCTGGAGCGCATGGAGCAGGTTCTGGGTGACGTGGACAAGATCATCCTTGACGAAAACACCGGCGGCTCGGGGCAGGGCGTTGTGCCGTACCTGCCGTTGAACGAACTGCGTCGTACCCCTGCAGCGGAGAGCAACTGATGCGTAAAACGACATTTATCCTACCCGTCGTCTTCCTCGCGATTGTCGGTGTTCTGTCCTCGGTCTTCATCGTGGATGAGCGTGAACGCGCTCTGGTTCTGCAGTTTGGTCGCGTTGTTGCGGTCAAGGAAGAGCCCGGATTGGCGTTTAAAATCCCTCTGATTCAAGAGGTTGTGCGCTATGATGACCGCATCCTTTCGATCGACGTGCAACCGCTTGAGGTGACACCTCTTGATGACCGTCGTCTGGTGGTTGATGCCTTCGCGCGCTACCGGATTTCAGATCTGGAGCAGTTCCGTCAGGCCGTTGGTGTTGGCGGTATTCCGGTGGCCGAGGACCGTCTTGACCGTATCCTTCGCGCGGAAACCCGGGAAGTTTTGGGTTCGGTCTCCTCGCGGGATATCCTCAGCTCTGACCGTGCGGCCCTGATGCTGCGGATCCGCAACAGCGCAATTGCCGAGGCACGCGCGCTGGGCGTCAACGTCATCGACGTGCGTCTGAAAGCAACCGACCTGCCGCAAGCGAACCTTGAGGCGACCTTTGATCGGATGAAAGCCGAGCGGGAACGTGAAGCGACCGACGAACGCGCCCGTGGTAACGAAGCCGCGCAGCGTGTCCGCGCGCAGGCCGACCGGACCGTGGTTGAACTGGTTTCGGATGCCAACCGCGAGGCCGAGATCATCCGCGGTGAGGCTGACGCTGAACGCAACGCGATCTTCGCTGAAGCCTTTGGCAAAGACCCCGAGTTCTTTGAGTTCTACCGCTCACTGTCCGCCTACGAGCGGGCCTTGCAGGGCGGGAACAGCTCGATGGTCCTCAGCCCGGATTCGGAGTTCTTCAACTACCTGAAATCGCCCACCGGGCAGGCGACCCAGTAATGGGTATGATCCTTCTGGCCTTCGGGCTGGTGCTGATTGTCGAGGGGCTGGCCTACGCGCTGGCCCCTTCGCTTATTGAACGTATGTTAGAGGCGCTGCGCACGCTGCCAGAACAGGCGCGGCGTTTGGCAGGGCTGCTCTGCGTTGTCAGTGGTCTGGTGCTGCTTTGGGGCGCCTATCAGCTGGGGTTTTGACCCGCTGAACTCACTTGCCGGTGATTTCCCCGCGATCCTCAGTTGCGAGCGTGATCAAACCGACTACATTGGGTGTCAAGAAGGCCTGCCTTAGGGTGGTCTGTATGAATTTGACGACAAGGAGTTCCCAAGTGCAGGCACAAGCGCGCAGTATTTCCGTCCGGCGGGACGATGGTGTTGGTTTCATGCGACTGATGTGGCTGGCCTTCGGAGCGATGGTTCTGATCGCAGCGCAGACGGTCGCTGCTTATGCACGCGGGGAAAGCCTTGCGCCGCTGGCCGAACAGATCAGCCCGGCGGTGGTCAACATCACCACATCGACCCTGATCGAAGGCCAGACCGGACCGCAGGGGATCGTGCCCGAGGGCTCTCCGTTCGAAGATTTCTTCCGCGAGTTTCAGGATCGCAACGGCGATAATGGTGACCGCCCGCGCCGCAGTAATGCGCTGGGGTCGGGGTTCGTGATCTCGGAAGACGGCTTTATCGTCACAAATAACCACGTCATCGCCGAGGCTGATGAGATTCTGATTGAATTCTTCCCCGGTGACGGTCAGCCCGTGAAGGAACTGCCTGCCAAGGTCATCGGCACGGATGAGAAAACCGATATTGCTCTGCTGAAAGTGGAGGCTTCGGGGCCTCTGCAGTACGTTCAGTTCGGCGACAGCGACACGGCGCGAGTTGGCGACTGGGTGATTGCCATGGGCAACCCGCTGGGGCAGGGGTTCTCGGTGTCGGCGGGGATCGTCTCGGCCCGCAATCGCGCGCTGAGTGGGTCCTATGACGACTACATCCAGACCGATGCGGCGATCAACCGGGGCAACTCGGGTGGTCCGCTGTTCAACATGGACGGTCAGGTCATCGGCGTGAACACCGCGATTCTGTCGCCCAACGGCGGCTCGATCGGTATCGGTTTTTCGATGGCCTCCAATGTCGTGACCAAGGTCGTCGACCAACTGCGTGAGTTCGGCGAAACCCGCCGGGGTTGGCTGGGCGTACGGATTCAGGACGTAACTGAGGATATGGCCGAGGCGATGGGGCTGGATAAACCCGGCGGTGCGTTGATCAGCGACGTACCTGAGGGTCCTGCGAAAGAGGCCGGTCTGAAAGCAGGGGACGTGATCCTCAGCTTTGACGGGGTCGAGGTTGAAGATACCCGCGGTCTGGTCCGTCAGGTCGGTGAGACGACCGTTGGCAAATCGGTTCGTGTGGTCGTGCATCGCGACGGAGGTACACAGACCGTGTTGGTCACTCTGGGGCGCCGTGAGGATGCCGAGCGTGCGGATGCGGGTGAGGAAGATACTCCGGATGCGCCAACCGAAGAAAACGCTGACATTCTCGGCCTGACCATTTCACCGCTGACAGATACGCTGCGTGAAGATCTGGGCCTGGACGCAGAGGCGGACGGTCTGGTCGTGACCGAGGTTGACGAAGCCTCGGAGGCCTTTGCGAAAGGTCTGCGCGCAGGTGATCTGATCACCGAAGCCGGGCAGCAGAAGGTCGAATCCATCAGCGACCTTGAGGCGCGTATTGAAGAAGCTACCGAAGCCGGGCGCAAATCGCTGCTGCTGTTGGTACGCCGCGGCGGCGACCCGCGCTTTGTCGCGTTGAGCCTTGAAAACTAAGCTCATCACATAACTACCGAAAAGGGCCGGGGTTTTCTCCGGCCTTTTTTCATGTCCTATTAGGCCCAGCAGAAAGAAAATAAGCCATATGCCTTTTGGGCATATGGCTTAGGTACAGGGAGAGATCAGTGGACAGATATCGGGGATGATTACTGACCTCCTACGGTAACAGGTTTACCTTAGGGCACTGTCTTCTGAGTCGTCTGTGAACAAGATCACAAAGGGTCAGATCAAGTCTGATTCAGCCAAAGCGCGCAAAGCTTCGATGTCGTGGATCAGCAATCCGCCCCGCGATGCCTCGACCACATTGTCGCGTTTCCAGATCGAAATGGTTTTCGAGACGGCCTCACGCGTGGCCCCGACGAATTCGGCCAATTCACTTTGTGACAGGGTAATGCGTTCCGTGGGATCGTCCTGCAGAGACGACAGGTGCAACAGTTTGCGCGCCAGTCGAATCGGCATCGGCAGAAAGACCTGCTCGTTCAACTGGGAACTCATCGACCGCATCCGCAACCCGGCCAGACGGACCATATCAACTGCAAGATCGGGGTGCTGACGGATTTGCTCCATCACGTCCCTGCGACGCACGCGCAGAACCCGAGAAGGTTCAGCCGCCGCAACAGTGGCAGTGCGAGGGCCGCTGTCGAACAGGGCAATCTCACCGAAAACCTCGCCTGGGCGCATGAGCGTCAAAGCCAGCTTTCGGCCGCTCATCGCCAGGAAGGACACTTCGAGCGTCCCTTCGATGATGGCATAAAGCGCATCGCCTTCGTCATCCTGATCGAACAGGGTTTCGTTTTTATCCAAAGAGATTTCCGTCGCCAACGCCGAGAGCATCTCGCGCAGGCCTTCGGATGCATCGGACAGGAAGCCGCTATTTGGGAATACCGCCATTCGGGTACTGATCTCCGGAGTAGGATGGTGAGTGGTTACGCATTTATTCACAGCAAGGACAACAAGCCAAGCGGTTTCCCTGATTGAATATCAAAGTGATACCAATGGGGCTTTTTGTTACCTATTGGCGATCAGGGTCCTCCAGATAGCTTTGCAGACGGTGGAACTGGTACATCAGGAAGGCCATCAGCGCGATGGGAAAGGCGAAGGTTTCGATCTTGACCCAAAGATCGGTGGACATGGTGCGCCAGACGATCTCATTGGCGATGGCCAGAACGGCAAAGCAGGCACAGAGGCGACGGGTCAGGATCATCCAGCCTTCGTGCTTCATCGGCAGCATCTCGTCCAGAACGTAGGCGAGGTAGGACTTGCCCTGCAGCAACCCGATCCCAAGGATGACCGAGAAGAACCCGTAGACCAGCGTGGTCTTCATTTTGAAGAACCGCTCATCGTTGAACCAGGCGGTCAGGCCTCCGAAGAAGATCACCATGAAGGCGGTAAATATCTGCATCCGGCTGAGCTTGCCTGTCAGGAACCACAAGATGCCCATTGCCGCCAGCATCAGCGGGACAAAGAGGATGGTTGCGATGATGAAGCCTGAATACTCTATACCGCCGATCAGAAAGCTATCATCACGCAGTCGCAGGTAGATGAAGAAGAAGGCCAGCGGGGGGCCCAGCTCTAGCACCTGTTTCAGAAACGGATTGATCTCTTTTTTGCCTGTCATCGTGGTGTCCTGCTGTTCATCCGCCCATTTCAACGATTACAGCGCCCAATGCAATCAGTGCCATCAGGGCGATGCGTCTTGGGCCAACGGTTTCTTTCAAAACCAGCCACCCGATCAAGGCTGCAAATACAGTTGATGTTTCCCGCAGTACAGCCGCTTCTCCGACTTTGTCTAATCGGGTGGCTAGCATGATGGCCCCGAATGAAAGCGGCGCGATCAAGCCGCCTGCGAGCCCGCGCAGCATCAGCGGACCGGGGGAGGGGCGGTTGATCATGGCGCGCCATCTGAGGAACCCGTAGATCGGCATGGCGAATCCGTCGATCATGAAGAACCAGGCCAGAAAGGTGAACGGATCGACGGTGGCGCGGATGCCATAGGCGTCATAGGTCGTGTAGAGCGCTACGAAGAGACCGGTGGCAATCGCCAGGGCAAGAGCGATGCCTAGAGTCTCACGATTGGTTTCCAGAAACCGGAAATTATAGGCAGCCAGCCCGAAGATGCCGGCCAGAAGGACGGCCACACCGAACCATTGCGTGCCTGTGAAGGTTTCTCCGAACAGAAGGTAGGCTCCGATCACAGTGAAAAGTGGGCCGGTACCGCGAACGACCGGGTAGACCACCGTGTAGGAGCCTTTGGTATAGGCCAAGGCCTGAAGGATCTTGTAGGTGATGTGGATCAGCCAGACGATGCCGAAAATGGGCCACATATAGGGTTCGGGCCATGGCACGACGAATAGGGCAAAGGGGATGGCCATCAGGCAATAGCAGGCGTCGATGGCCCCACGAGACAGCCACGGATCGTGGCGGCCCTTTTGCAGTGCTCCAAAGACCGCGTGCAGGAAGGCGGCCATCAACGCCAGGCCAAGGGCGAGATTGTGGCCCGCTTCGGTGCCTTCGAGTGAGATCAGCCAGTCGCTCAATTGTCAGAACTTGTCTCGTGTGGTGAGGCTGGGGGCTGTCTGCCCCCAGACCCCCGAAGATATTTTCAGCCAGATGAAGAGGCGGATCAGTTTTGGTCGAGGCCGGTCAGGGCCGCTGCGAATTCTTCGGGGTCGAATGGGGCCAGGTCGTCTATTTGCTCTCCGACGCCGATGGCGTGGATCGGCAGGCCGAACTTGTCGGCCAGCGCGACGAGCACGCCGCCTTTTGCTGTGCCGTCCAGTTTGGTCATCACAAGGCCCGACACATCGGCGAGTTTGCGGAAGGTTTCCACCTGGCTGAGGGCGTTCTGGCCCGTGGTCGCATCCAGCACAAGCAGCGTGTTGTGCGGCGCGGTTTCATCGACCTTGCGGATAACGCGGACGATCTTGGCCAGTTCCTCCATCAGGTCGGCGCGGTTTTGCAGGCGGCCTGCGGTGTCGATCATCAGTAGGTCTGCGCCGTCCTGTTGCGCTTTGGTCAGGGCGTCAAAGGCAAGGCTGGCGGGGTCCGAGCCTTCGGGCGCGGTCAGAACCGGGACGCCAGCGCGGTCACCCCAGACCTGAAGTTGCTCCACGGCGGCGGCGCGAAAGGTATCTCCGGCGGCGATCACGACCTTCTTGCCCGCGGATTTGAACTGGCTGGCCAGTTTGCCGATGGTCGTGGTCTTGCCAGAGCCGTTGACGCCAACCACCAGCACCACTTGCGGGCGTTTGGGGTAGATCGGCAGGGGGAGGGCCACCGGCTCCATCACGCGGGCCACTTCCTGCGCCAGCAGTTGCTTGATCTCTCGGGACGAGAGTTTGCGGCCAAAGCGCCCCTCGGCCATGTTCGAAGTGACGCGCAGGGCCGTGTCGACGCCCATGTCCGAGGCGATCAGCAGCTCTTCGAGCTGTTCCAGCATATCGTCATCCAGGGTCCGGCGGATTTCGGCCTTGGCTTCCGTGCGGCTGAACAGGCGACCCAGCAATCCGCTGGATGCGGGCTGATTTTCTTGCGCAGTCTCGGGTTGAGGAGCAGGTTCCTGCGGTTGCGGTTGCGGTTGCGGCTGCGGTTGCGGGGCGGGTTCGGGCGTCTGCGCCACCGGCTCTGGTGCGGTGGTTTCTTCACCTCCGTCTTCGACAATGGCGTCCAGCCCTTCCTCAAGACGGGACGAGGATTTGAACAGCTTGTCCTTCAGCTTTGAAAAAAACGCCATTTTCGGTCTCCGCAGGTGTTCCCCTCCACCTAATGTGGATTTACCGGAGTTGCAAAGGGTCAGGTGAAAGCGATCAGCAGTCCAGCCTGCGCAGCCCAATAAAGCGGCCAGACCAGATAGGGCGTCAGCTTCAACGCCGGGTGGTCTTGGGGCAGTAGAAACTTCTCGGTCGCCAGCACGAGATCCGAGGCGATGAAGGCCAGTGCCGCCGGTAAAGCCCAACGCAGCATTCCGGTCTCGGGCAAAGACAGAACTGCGACTCCCATGCCGAGGATGATCGGGATGTAGAGCAGAACCGGTAGTCTTAGCTCTCCAGCGCGCGGGGTGAGCAAAGTGGCGGCAACGATCCCCAGAATGAGGAGTGACCAGAAGTATCCCGGACGTTCCAGAATGAGGTCAAAGTTGCTGCTGGGATGCGTCAGGAATAGTGCGATGTAAGCGATATGGCCCGTTGCAAACGCGCCGATACCCGCCATGAAGGTGGTGTCGGACTCTCGCGACAGCAGAGCATCCCCAACCGCGCAGAGGCCCAAGGCGACAACCAGTAAAGTCGCGCCTCCGCTGAGGAAGGCGATGAGGGCCAAGAAAGCAACCGACGCGGTTTTCAGAACGGTGCGGAGCACGCTTGCCGGGCGCGGGGATAGCGGCAAATAGGCCAAGGCGCACGCGGCGGCGAGCCAGAATAGCAGGTTTGTCACATCAGTTCCCTCTGTCTTGTTCGAGACCACTGTTCTTTGCGGAGGCACGCGGTACAATAATGACGTGGGGGCAGGCGAATACCGGCGTGGTGATTGGCCATGCCCGCCCGCATCTGACACTATGGCCTCATGTTGAGGCATCTTGTGATTCTATTGGCGCTGTCGGCGCAGACGGCGGGCGCGCAAACGGCGCTGTCTGGGGCCGAGTTCGATGAGTATACGCGGGGCAAAACCCTGTTTTATGGCTTTGAAGGGCAGGTTTACGGAGTCGAGCGGTATCTGCCTAACCGCCGCGTGATCTGGTCGTTTTTGGACGGACAGTGCAAAGAAGGCGTCTGGTATCAGCGCGAGGATCAGATCTGTTTCGTCTACGAGGACCGGTTGGACCCGCAATGCTGGGTATTCACTCGCTCGGGCGGTGGGCTGATCGCGCAGTTCGAAGGCGACCCGCAGGCGACCGAACTCTATGAGGCGGAAGACCTCGGGGAAGAGATGGTGTGTCTGGGGCCTGAAGTCGGGGTTTAACCTCTAGAACAGCGATCCCTGATCCGGCGCGTCGGGTTTGGGTTTTTTCGCGGCAGGGCGGCCAGATGGACCGGTCGTCAGGCGACCGTCCGAGAATTCGATCTCAAGCACCGCGTGTTTGCCGGCCTGCGCCTTGGTCGTCACGACGTCACCCTCGGCGCGGACAACCGCATAGCCCCGCGCCAGCGTTGCCTTGTAGCTGAGCGTTTCACGCAAGCGGTCGGTTGAGCTCAGTTGCTGGCGCAGGCGCTCCAGTCGGACGGTTTGGGCCGCGTCCAGCCGCTCAGCCAGTCGGGCGGTAGACTGGCGTTGTTGCTCAATCTCGCGCTGGATCGGGCGGAGGGAGAGGCGCGAAGACAGGTTACGTAGATGTTCCTGACGGGAGGAGACGACGCCTCGCAAAGTCGACGGGCGCAGATGCGCCGACATCTCGACCAGTTGCAGGCGGCGGTTTTGCACCCCACGATTTAGCGCGGGTGTCAGGCGTTCTGCAATTAGATCAAGGCGTTGCCGTGGAGAGTTCAACAAGCTGTCCGGGCGTGGCAACGCACGTGCCACGTCACGCAGTCGCTGCGCACGGCGCTGAACCGCATCACTGGCGGCCCGCGATAGGCGCGCACCCTGTTCGTTAGTCCATGCCATCAACTCCATCCGCACGGGGACAGCCAATTCCGCAGCGGCCGTTGGCGTCGGCGCGCGGCGGTCGGAGACAAAGTCGATCAGCGTCGTGTCCGTCTCGTGCCCTACGGCTGAGATCAGCGGGATTTCTGATGCAGCCGCCGCGCGGGCTACGTTTTCCTCATTGAACCCCCACAGATCTTCGATTGAGCCGCCGCCGCGCGCAACGATGATCAGATCGGGGCGCGGCAGCGCACCACCGGGCGTCAGCGCGTTGAAGCCTTCTATGGCGCGGGTCACCTCGGGGGCGCAGTTTGCACCCTGTACGGCAACGGGCCAGATCAGAACCTTGCGGGGGAACCGGTCGCGCAGACGATGCAGAATATCGCGGATCACCGCCCCGGACGGAGAGGTCACGACACCGATGATCTGGGGCAGGTAGGGCAGCGGTTTCTTGCGCTCAGGCGCGAACAGCCCTTCGGCCTCTAGCTGTTTCTTGCGCTTTTCGAGCAGCGCCATCAGCGCGCCTTGGCCCGCGACTGCAACCTCATCGACATTCATGTTGTATTTGGATTGCGCGCCGAATGCGGTCAGGCGGCCGGTGACGACGACTTCCAACCCTTCTTCGGGCACAACGGACAGGCCGGAAATCTGACCCTTCCACGTGGTGCAGGCCAGAACGTTCCGGTCGTCCTTGATGTCGTAATACAAATGACCCGAGCGCGCCTTGAACACACGCCCTACCTCTCCGCGTACACGGATTCGCCCGAACGAGCCCTCTAGCGTGCGCTTCACCTCGCCAGAAATCTCGGAAACCGAGTATTCAGGGGTGTTTTGACCGGGAATTGGGTCGTCAAGCAGGTCGGACATTTCAGCGCCTTGTGTCAAATGCCTTGCCAGCATAGAACGCCGCGCAGGCGAGGCCAAGCAGATCGGAGACGACCCAATGAACATTCTTATTCTCGGCAGCGGTGGGCGTGAACACAGCCTCGCCTGGGCGGTGATGCAGAACCCCAAATGCGACCGTCTGATCGTTGCGCCGGGCAATGCCGGGATCGCCCAGATCGCCGAATGCGCTTCGCTGGATATCGAGAATGGCGGTGCGGTGGTCAATTTCGCCGAGGCCAACGCGATTGATTTCGTGATCGTCGGCCCCGAGGCCCCTCTGGCCGCTGGCGTGGCCGACCGGCTACGTGAAGCCGGTGTGCTGGTGTTTGGCCCCTCTGCCGAAGCGGCCCGGTTGGAAGCCTCGAAGAGCTTCACCAAAGAGGTGTGCGATGCCTCGGGCGCGTCTACTGCCGCCTATGCACGGTTCACCAAAGCCGCGCCCGCCAAGGCTTACATCCAAGAGCAGGGCGCTCCGATCGTGGTCAAGGCTGATGGTCTGGCGGCGGGCAAGGGCGTGATTGTGGCGATGGATGAGCAGACCGCTCTGGACGCAATTGACGACATGTTTGGCGGGGCGTTCGGCGGGGCTGGTGCCGAGGTTGTCATCGAAGAGTTTATGGATGGCGAAGAGGCCTCGCTGTTTGTGCTGTGCGATGGAGAGAACATCCTTTCCATCGGCACCGCGCAGGATCACAAGCGTGTGGGCGAGGGGGATACGGGTCTGAACACCGGTGGGATGGGGGCTTACTCCCCGGCTCCGGTTCTGAGCGCCGAGATTGAGGCGCGCGCGATGGATGAAATCATCCGCCCAACCATGGCCGAGATGAAGCGCCGGGGCGCGCCGTTCCAAGGGGTTCTGTATGCCGGTTTGATGATCAAGGACGGGCAGCCGCGTTTGGTGGAATACAACGTCCGGTTCGGTGATCCCGAATGTCAGGTTTTGATGATGCGTCTTGGGGCGCAAGCGATGGATCTGATGCATGCCGCAGCCGAAGGACGCTTGGACGAGACGCGGGTGAACTGGGCCGATGATCATGCGATGACCGTTGTTATGGCAGCCAACGGGTATCCGGGTGATTATGAGAAAGGCTCGGTTATCAAAGGTTTGGATAACCTTCCTGAAGACAGCAGCAACATGGTTTTTCACGCCGGGACAAAGGCAGTTGAAGGTCAGATTCAAGCGGTTGGCGGACGTGTTCTGAACGTCACCGCCCGAGGCGCGACTTTGCAAGAAGCGCGGGATCGGGTCTATGAAATGGTTGACGGAGTGGATTGGCCCGAGGGCTTTTATCGCCGCGATATTGGGTGGCGGGCGCTTTGACTTTGACGTGGGTCAGGGGGCTTTGCCCCCTCGGCCTGCGGCCTCATCCCCAGGATATTTTTAGCCAGATGAAGAGCGGATCAGCACTCTAAGGCTTGGTTCAGGCTTTGGCGGCCTGTGAAGGGGCCGAGGTCTGACGTGGTCCATCCACCGTTGTAGGCGACGCTTATGATGCGTGACCAGTCGGCGCTGGCTGTGATCAGTTCTGGCGTCTTGCCGCAGTCACGCAGGCCACCAGAGATATAGTCTTCGCCGATGCGATGGTTGGTCAGACCCGGCAGAGAGGCGATCTCGGCCAACGCGCCCTCTTTGTAGCGCCAGATGCGCAGGGTTTTGGCGAGGTGAGGGCGGTCGATATAAGCGATCTCGGTATAGCCATCGCCATCCAGATCAGCGGCTCCTATCGGGGCGAGCCAGCGGAAGCGCGTTCCGATATGCGGGGTGGCAGCGATCTTTGTGCCGCTTGCGTCGTAGATTGCAAGTTGTGCGCCAAGTTGCGCGTGAGATTCGATCACGATCACTTCGGGCTTTCCGTCCGAGTCCATGTCCACCAGTCGAGGGGAAAGGTCTTCGAAAACCCGATCTTGGGGCAGGCGTATCGTCCGCAACGTTTGCGCACTGTCTGAACCGCGCGTTTCGACCCGGAGTTCCAAGGCGCCGTATTCCAAGTCGTCCCCCAATACGCCATGGGCGTAGCGTGTTGTGGGTTCGGTAAATCGGGCTTCGATGATTTCTTCTGATGCTGCGGCAGAGCTTGCGCCCGCCAGCCAAAGGCACAACATCAGTGTCGCGCCGCGTGCCCGATGGTGCCAACGGCAGACGGGGGGACGCGGCGCTTTGGAGGGCATCAGATCTGTTTTTCCGGCATTTGCACGACCAGACCGTCCAGTGCGTCCGTGACCTTGATCTGGCAGGTCAGACGCGAGCGGGCCGGATCGGGCTCATAGGCAAAGTCCAGCATGTCCTCTTCCATGTCGTCCTTGTCGGGGATTTTCTCGACCCAGTCGGGGTGAATGTAGACGTGGCAGGTCGAGCAGGCGCAGGCGCCGCCGCAATCGGCCTCAATGCCGGGAATATTGTTGTCTCGGGCACCTTCCATAACGGTCAGCCCATTGGCGACGTCGACTGTATGTTCGGTACCGCTATGCTCGACATAGGTGATCTTTGCCATGGCTTGCGTCTTCCTTTTGCGATGTTCGAATTCTTCCTTAATCAAGGCATTTAGGTCTTTCTAGCCTCATTTGCGACTCTGTGCGCCGCGTCTGGACTTTCTGAGCAGTTGTTCTATCTTTGTTCTCATGCTTGTTGCTGCGACTTGTCCTGATGTTTCAAACCGAACCTGGCCCCGACCGCCGGCCTGTTTGCCTGCCAACCGGTTGGATCAGCCGCCCGAAGGCGCGCGGGTGGCGGTGGCGGGTCTGGTGATCCTGCGACAACGGCCCGGAACCGCCAAAGGCGTAATCTTTCTGACGCTTGAGGATGAGACGGGGATCGTGAACATCGTGGTCTGGCGCAAGATCTACGAGCAATTCCGCCGCGCGGTGATATCGGGGCGGTTGCTGAGGGTCACGGGCCGAATGCAGAAGGCCGATACCGTGATCCATGTAATTGCGGAAGAGATCGAGGATATCTCGGGAATGCTGGATGTTCTGGTGCGGGGAGAGGGCGAGCAGTGACACCCTCTAGGGTTGCTTCAAGAAGAGGTCGGCAAGCCGTTACACTGTGCGGCCGCACGAGCTCGTGTCTCAATCAGCTGTTTAAGTAGATCCGAATTTCGCCGCAGACGTTGCGCCTCGGCATCGCGGTTGATTGGGATCGGAACTTCGGTCGTTTTCTTTCGTTCCTTTGTGCAGGCATATAAAACACCGTTTTTTACACATCTGTCCACGTATGTTTCAGTGAAGGAGTGCTTCTTTATACTATAACCTCTGCTGAGGTTGGCGTGCGCCGCCTTAATCTCTTTTTGGGCGCTTGCTATCTGACCGTTATAGGCAAACCTCACTTGCTGAATGCAGGATTCATATGGGGAAACGGTACATGCAGACACAATTAAACCCGCCCCAAGGACGATGAATTTCCAACTCATCCAAAATCTCCAGAGAAATGTATTTAAGCGGCGTTGCTGCCAGCAAGAATCGATTATACCTTAAGTTGAGCGGAGAAAAGGTGCAGTGGCAAAAAAATATATAAAATAATAGATTGCCGGACGCTCGTCTGCAATCCAGCGGCGGCTTTAGCGAAATACCTTCCAGGTGGGAATGCGCATTACCTCACCGCTTGAACAGAACACTCTGCGCTTGCTTGCTGCTGTGATCCCCGCGCAGTTCTGCATACAAGGCGCGTCCGGCTTGCACGCCCGGGCGGGCACTCACAGCCTCTAGCCAGCGGGCGAAGTGAGGCTTGTCGTCCAGAACCTGCTGCTGACCCTCCCAAAGGCTCGCCCAGCCCCAGATAGACATATCGGCGATCGAGTAAAAATCACCCGCGACATACTCGTTCTCGGCCAGACGCCGATCCAGCACGCCGTAAAGCCGGGCGACTTCGGCTCGGTAGCGGTCTTTGGCATAGGGCAGGTCCTGAGGAGGCTCCAGGTTAGGGGCATATTTCAGGAAGTGATGCGCCTGACCCGCCATCGGGCCAACGCCGCCCATCTGCCACATCAGCCACTCTTCTACCGCAACCCTGTCCCGTTCGGTCGCGCCGTAAAACCGGCCGGTTTTACGGGCCAGATACATCAGGATCGCGCCACTTTCGAACACCGTGATAGGCGAACCATCAGGCCCGTCCGGATCGACTATGGCAGGCATGCGGTTATTGGGTGAGATCTTCAGAAACTCCGGATCGAACTGGTCGCCCTTGCCGATATTGATCAGATGGGTGGTGTAGGGCAGCTCCATCTCTTCCAGGGCGATGGAGGCTTTCCAACCGTTCGGGGTGGGCCAGAAATACAGGTCGATCATGATGTCTCCTCAAGCTGGGGGGATCATGAAGCTTTCTGAGCAAACGGCAAGAGGCCCTGTGGGCGGGGTAGGGCAAAAAACCGTGACCAGCGCCTGTGCGGTTTTTCGGGGATACCGCGTTTGAGCCTTTGCAGGCAGAGGCGCTCGGGGTCGCGCAGCAAGGCGTTGTAGACGCGCAGCACGCCGGGACGCGTGTAGCTGGACCAATGGCAGATACGCCGGTCGGGCGCAGCGAGAGGGAAGATCAGCGCCGACAGGTGATCCACCGTGTCTGGGCAATCGATCTGCAATGTGACCGAGTTTGGTGCCGTCAGGCCCGCGCCAATGCTGAGATCACCACGACGGGGTGGCTGGATGAATGTTTCATAAAGAAAGTCGAATAGATCGTTCTCGCGGCTGATGATGTTGATGAATTCAGCCGCGCGCCCGGCAGGTGTGGTCAGGGCCGCCACGGCGCGGGATTGATAGGCAGCCCCGGTGAGGGAAATGATCCGGCTGAGCGCGCCGGGTGGAATGTGATGCAGAGCCTCCAGCGCCAGTTCGATACCCATGGAATGGCCGATGAAATGGATCGGACGCTTGGGGTTCAAATGATGTACTTTGCGGACGACTTCGGCCAGTACCTTGCCCGCTTCAACGGCACGACGTTGCGCTGACCAGAGCGGGCCCCGCGCGTCCCAGCCAATGGCAATGGCAAGACCTTCGTCCTCAAACCCGCTACCAAAGCCCAGATGTTGTGGCCAGCTGGGGCTGTACCAGGGCATCGCCTTGGGATGCAGCGACAGAATATGCCGGTGTGGGCAGGCACCTGCATCGTCGGGCCGATACTTGTATCCGTGGGTCATTATAATGACTGGCCCGTCGGATTTCTGGGCCTCTTGCACAGCCTCGATCAAGGGTCGGGAACTACCATGCAACTCAGCACGTCCGTTGACAGCATTGATCCTGATTACTGGCATAGCTCTGCCCCATACAAGATGTTGTGGTGCCGCTTTGTCATGACGCTATGACGTTTCCATGAATGAACGATTACAGAACCGTGACGTTGCAGGTGTCGGGCTTGACGAATTCGCAACTGCGGCGTAAGGGCAACAACACCACGTGGCGATTTGTTACCGGATTGCGGGCCACGCTAAATAACACCGCTAAAAGGTCAGGATGAAAGGCCCCTTTCGCTTGACCGCGTCTGGGGTTTTTTTGATGCGCCTCGGGGATCGAGGCCGAAAGGAATGACATGAGCGAGAACTGGACCAAACGCACCCAAGCCGTCCATGGCGGCATCCGTCGCAGTCAGTACAACGAGGTGAGCGAAGCGATCTTCCTGACCCAGGGCTTCGTATATGACACTGCCGAACAGGCCGAGGCCCGGTTCTTGGAATGTGGCCCGGATGAGTTCATCTATGCCCGCTACGGCAACCCGACTGTGTCGATGTTCGAACAGCGCATCGCCGCGCTGGAAGGGGCCGAGGATGCGTTTGCCACGGCGTCCGGCATGGCAGCTGTCAATGGTGCGTTGACCTCAATGCTGAAGGCGGGGGACCATGTGGTCTCGGCCAAGGCGCTGTTCGGGTCGTGCCTCTTCATTCTGGAAAACATCCTCACCCGCTATGGTGTCGAGGTGACGTTTGTCGATGGCACCGATCTTGACCAGTGGGAGGCGGCGATCCGCCCGGACACAAAGGCCGTGTTCTTCGAATCCATGTCGAACCCGACGCTCGAGGTGATCGACATTGCTGCCGTTGCGGAACTGGCCCATTCGGTCGGAGCTTTGGTTCTGGTGGATAACGTGTTCTCGACCCCGGTGTTCTCGCGCGCGGTCGAACAGGGCGCGGATGTGGTGATCTATTCGGCGACCAAACATATCGACGGGCAGGGCCGGGCGCTGGGCGGTGTGATCCTTGGCACCAAGGAGTTCATCCGCGGCACGGTCGAACCCTACATGAAACATACCGGCGGCGCGCTCAGCCCGTTCAGCGCGTGGATCATGCTGAAGGGTCTTGAAACGATGGCCCTGCGGGTCAACGCGCAGGCCACAACAGCGCAGGCCGTGGCCGAGGCGCTGGAAGGCCACTCGGCGCTGGAGCGGACGCTGTATCCGGGCCTGAAAACCCATGCGCAGAATGCTCTGGTGCAGACGCAGCTGGGGGGCAAGGGCGGAACCGTGCTGTCGCTGGACATCAAGGGCGGCAAGGACGCAGCCTTTGCGTTTCTCAATGCGCTGACGATCCCGGTGATCTCGAACAATCTGGGGGATGCGAAATCCATCGCGACCCATCCGGCAACCACAACCCATCAACGTCTGAGCGACGAACAGAAAGATGAACTGGGCATCACACCCGGTCTGATCCGCCTGTCCATTGGTCTTGAGGATGCAAACGATCTGTTGGCCGATATCCAGCACGCATTGGACGTTTCGCAGGGCTAGCAGGTGTCGTTATAGACAGAGGGGCGGTGCAACCTGCCTCTCTGATCCACCGAGGTTAGCGTAAACTGTGTCGTTGCCGCGCGCAGAATGCCGGATTTACGCTGGGTTTTTTCGATCCATCCTGTTAATTGGCCCGTATCGGGTTAAACTGGATACTGAACTTCAGCCGTCTTAATTTCGACGGCCAACCGAGGAACCTCAGCCTATGAATGTTCACCCCCGTGACATTGACGACGCCCCAAACCGGGAACAGGCCGCTGAAGCGCTGAAATTGCTACGGCAATGGGCCAAGACCGCGCCTGCGGCCGAGATCAGCCAGCTGGACCCGTCCTTGGCGCGTCTCGTGCCCGGCATGTCGGCGGTGAACTATCCCGCGCTTTCGCGTGACTACCCCGAGGATTTTGTCGCGGATGAGGCGTACCGGGCCACATTGCCCGACCTGCAAAACGGCCCGTCCAGCCTGATCCGGGGGGCCAAGCAGCAGATCCAGCACGTGGGCATCTCGAACTTTCGCCTGCCGATCCGTTTTCATCGCAAGGATGGGGATGACCTGACGCTTGAGACTTCGGTCACCGGCACGGTGAGCCTTGAGGCCGAGAAGAAGGGCATCAACATGTCCCGCATCATGCGGTCCTTCTACAAACATGCCGAGCGGACCTTCAGCTTTGAGGTGATGGAAGCGGCCCTGAGCGACTATCTGACTGATCTCGACAGTTTCGACGCGCGCCTGCAGATGCGCTTTTCCTATCCGGCCAAGGTTAAAAGCCTGCGCTCTGGCCTCGAGGGCTACCAGTATTACGACATCGCGCTGGAGCTGATCGAACAGAACGGTGTGCGCCAGAAGATCATGCATCTGGACTATGTCTATTCCTCGACCTGCCCCTGCTCGCTGGAACTGAGCGAGCATGCCCGGTCGCAGCGCGGACAGTTGGCGACGCCGCACTCGCAGCGCTCGGTCGCGCGGATTTCGGTGCTGGTGGATTGCGACGCTGATTGCCTGTGGTTCGAAGACCTGATCGAGCTGTGCCGCCGTGCCGTCCCGACCGAAACGCAGGTCATGGTCAAGCGTGAGGATGAACAGGCTTTTGCCGAGTTGAACGCGGCCAATCCGATCTTTGTCGAAGATGCTGCGCGCCTGTTCTGTGCGGAACTGCTGGCCGATCATCACGTGGGCGATTTCCGTGTGATCGCCAGCCATCAGGAGAGCCTGCACAGCCATGATGCGGTCTCGATCCTGACGGAAGGGCCTACATTTGCGGCCTCCAGCCTTGATCCACGTCTGTTCACGACCTTATTCCACGTGGGCTAACCCTGCGGGGATGCGGAAAATTTAGCCGCGTCTTCTTCTAAACAGCGCTTTTTCGCCGCAATGCAGCGAAATTTGCTGCGTTTGCGCAGTAATTGGGCTATGAAGGCAGGGAATGCAGCTGCCGCTTGCCCGTTTGTACGGGTGTGCCGCCCCCGGAAGGAAGCCGAGACGTGCGACGCCTTGGACTGCAAGACCCCGCCAACCGCCCGAGTGATCGGCGCGGGCTGGGCATCCCTCTCTCAGAGTTCCGGCTGCATCGCATTTACAGGAGAGACATGTCATGAACCCAATTTCCCAACCGTTGGAGCTGCAGGCGGCTGCAATGCGCGTGGCTGGATACGCCGTGGTCAGCCAGATGAAGATTATGCAGATCATGGCCCGGTCGGCCATGGAACTGCCGATGGCGCCCTTGCACGCGCTGCGCAATACAGCATCGGAGCCGGCGCCGGCCAAACCTGCAGCAAAACGTGCGACGGCACCTAAACCTGTTGCCAAACAGGCTGCAAAACCTGCTCCGGCCAAGCGGGCCTCGACTGCCAAGAAGGCGCAGCCCAAACCCGCTGCATCGAAGCCCAAGGCGGAACCGGTTGCAAAATTCACCGCTAAACCACGCACGGCGACGAAACCAGAAGCCGCCAAAGCTGCCCCCGCACCGGCGACGCCTAAACCTGCGGCTAAGGCAGCCCCGGCTGTAGCAAAGCCCAAAACGGCTGATAAGACGACCCCGGCAACAGCAAAGACAAAACCAGCGGCCAAGGCAGTGCCTACACCGGCGACATCCAAACCCGCGGCCAAGGCTGCCCCTGCGTCCGCAACACCTAAACCTGCGGCCAAGGCAACTCCGAAACAGACCGTGGCTAAAAAGGCGGCACCGGCCAAAGCTCCGGCGACCCCAAAGCCTGCGCCGAAAACGGCCGCCAAGACGCCAAGTGCACCGGCCAAAGCGGCTGTAGCCACGACAGAGGCCCCTAAACCGGCCCCTCGCAAGACGCGTGCGCCATCTAAACCGCCGGCGATGCCAAAGGTTGCTGCGAAAACCGACGAGTAATCGGGGTCATCTGCTTGACACGGTCGGGCTGGCGCGCCAACGCTGCGCGTCATGATGGATCTTCGCCCGGTCGGATATGTGATTGGCATGCTGGTCGCCATTCTGGGGGCGACCATGCTGCTGCCTATGCTTGCCGACATGATCGAGGGGCGAGGCGAGTGGCATGTCTTTCTTGAAAGCGCGATCATCACCGTACTGACCGGCGTTGTCCTTGCGCTGAGCTGCGCCAATGGCGTGGGCGAAGGTCTGACCATCCGCCAGACCTTTTTGCTGACCTCGGGTGTCTGGGTGGCGCTGCCGGTGTTCGGAGCAATTCCGTTTCTGTTTGGCGAGACCGAGCTGCGCTTTGTCGACGCCTATTTTGAGGCGATGTCAGGCCTGACCACCACCGGATCGACCGTGATTTCGGGTCTGGATGACCTGCCGCAGGGCCTGCTGCTGTGGCGAGGAATCCTGCAATGGCTGGGCGGCATCGGGATCATCGTTGTCGCTATGGTTTTCCTGCCTGAGCTGCGGGTCGGTGGTATGCAAATCTTCCGCTCGGAAGGGTTTGAAACCATGGGGAAAATCCTTCCCCGCGCACAGGAGATCGCGGGCCAGATCTCATTAATCTATGTGTTTCTGACGCTAGCCTGCGGCCTTGTCTATGCGGCCGTCGGGATGGGGTTCTTTGACGCGACGGTCCACGCCATGACGACCATCGCAACGGGCGGATTTTCGAACTACGACAGCTCATTTGGAACCTTCAGCGGCCCGGCGGAATACGCGGCCTCGGTCTTCATGATCCTCGCGGCATTGCCGTTCGTGCGCTATGTGCAACTGGCCAATGGCAACACCTCGTCGCTATGGCGGGACAGTCAGATCCGCGCCTTTCTGGCAACCATTCTGGTACTGGTCGTGGTGATGTCGGTGTTCCTGACTTCGGTCTTCCCGCACCATTGGGAAAGTGCCCTGCGCGAGTCGTTGTTCAACATCACCTCAATCATCTCAGGCACTGGCTATGCGAGTGTCGACTACATGCTCTGGGGCAGCTTCCCGATCATGCTGTTCTTCCTGATCGGTCTGATCGGAGGCTGCGCCGGATCGACCGCCTGTTCGATCAAGGTGTTCCGCTATCAGCTTCTGTTTGCATCGATCAAAACGCAGATCCGGCGCATTCGATCACCGCATGGGGTGTTCGTACCGCTTTATGACGGGAGGCCCGTCAGCCGGGACGTTCTGACCTCGGTCATGAGCTTTTTCATGTTCTTCGTCCTGTCGATGGGGATTTTGTCCTGGGCGCTGGCGCTGACCGGGCTGGACTTCATCACATCCGTTTCAGGTGCCGCGACAGCGCTGGCCAATGTCGGACCGGGCCTAGGGAACCAAATTGGCCCGGCGGGTAATTTTGCCGGTCTAAACGACACCGCAAAATGGTTGTTGACCGCAGGCATGCTGGTCGGCCGGCTCGAGTTGCTGGCCGTCTACGCAATCTTTACCGTCCAATTCTGGAGAGACTGATGAAAAGACCCCTTGGCGCGCAAATCTCCCATATGCTGAGGGATCGCGGCGTGGATGTGATTTTCGGCATTCCAGGCGTCCACAACCAAGAAATGTATCGCGGCATTGAAGAGGCCGGGATCACACACGTGTTGGCTCGGCACGAGCAGGGCGCCGGGTTCATGGCCGATGGCTACGCGCGGGCGACAGGTAAGCCGGGCGTTGCCTATGTCATCACCGGTCCCGGGCTGTGCAACATCATGACGCCGATGGGGCAGGCCTATAGCGACTCGGTCCCGATGCTGGTGCTGTCATCCTGTCTTGATGAGACGCAGGCGCAGCGCGGTCAGTTGCATCAGATGAAGGACCAGCAAGGGGCGGCGGGCACGGTTGCGGATTGGTCGGCGCAAGCGAACACCGCTCGGTCTGCCTACGGTCTGGTCGAGCGCGCGTTTGAGGAATTCGAACTCTCGCGCCCGCGGCCAAAGCACATACAGGTGCCGATTGCTCAGCTTGAGGGCGATGCCGATCCCGCGCCATTCCCGAACCAACCGGCCTTGCGCCCCAAGGTGTTTGCACCGGATGTTGCGCCGGTTGTGTCCTTGCTGAACATCTCCAAACGGCCTTTGTTCATTCTGGGTGGTGGCTGCAAATCGAACGAATGGCGGCAAATCCTGACCCAACTGGGTGCGGCCTGTTTCACGACTTACGCAGGGCGGGGAATGGTCGGTGTGAACTATCCGCTGGATTTCGGGGCGATGCTGCCTCGGCCCGGCAGCGCCGAGGTGATCGCCTCAGCCGATCTGGTGATCGCCGTTGGGGCCGAGCTGGGTGAGGTTGATCTCTGGCGGGAAGAGCTTGGTCATTCGGCGCATCTGGTCCGCGTCGATCTGGACACCGAGGTGCTGTCAGACCGCCATCGCGCCGCTGTCAAAATTCAGGCCGATAGCGCCAGCTTTGCCCGCGCTCTGTGGGCCGTTACAGAAAGCGCCAAACCTGCGGCAGGCTGGAACGCTGAGGAAGTTGCCGAGACCCGCACCCGCTGGCGGGCCGAGGTTGATGCAGAGCGCCCAGGTATCGTTCCGGTCGCAGACGCGCTGCGCGCCGCGATGCCCGCCGACACCATGATCTATTCGGATATGACCCAATTCGCCTATGCCGCGAAAGAGGTCTGGGACATGGCCTATCCCCACCATTGGCACCATCCGACCGGCTTTGGCACTTTGGGCTATGCTCTGCCCGCTGGCATCGGTGGGGCAGTGGCGCGGCGCGGGCGGCCAACGGCGGTGATCGCAGGGGACTATGGGTTCCAGTACACGATGCAAGAACTGGGCGTGGCGGTGGAGCTTGGCCTGCCGTTGCCGATTATCCTCTGGGACAACGGCAAGCTGAAAGAGATAGAGGACAGCATGGTCCGCAGTCAGATTGCACCTAACGCCGTTGTAGCGCGTAATCCTGATTTCTGCAAACTGGCCGAGGCGTTCGGGGCGCTGTCCAGTGCGCCCAAAACTCTGGATGAGATGCAGGAGGCGGTCAAAGCCGCGTTTCAGGCCTCGGGGCCGACATTGATCTATGTGACGCCGGACATTCTGTAGTCAAGAAACGAGAAAGCCGCCGCGCAGATGCGCAGCGGTTTTTTCAGTTTTGGGGCATTGTTAGTCCCAGCAATGCACCAGAACAGTCATCCCATTGGCGCGGCGGCTCAGTTCATTGGGTGAGATTTCGGTCGTCTCTTGCGCCGCTTGGCCCGAGATGCCCGCTTGCGTCAGGACATCATTCAGCCCTTGGGTCGAAACCGCCAGACTGACCGAGCCGGGCAGGGTGCGACCCTCGGACGGGGTGGGCAGAAGCATGCCGACAACGCTGCCGCTGTCGTCAAAGACCGGACCACCGGCATCGCCCGGTTGGGCAGCCAGAGCGAGGCGCTTTACAACGGATTCACCGTTCAGGCCGCGCACGTCCGCGATCTGGCCGAAGGTCAGCGTCGGTGCCCCCAAAGCCCCTTCGTAAGAGAAACCTGAGACCGCGACCTCTGATTGAATACGCGGCTGGTCTGAGCGGAACTCGGCCACGTTGATCGGTGCCAAAGACTTGCGCGGGCGCAGGACAGACACGCCCAGATCGGCATCCGTCCAGGCCACTTGAAGCTCCTGATCGCCATCCAGCGTCACACGGCTGCAGCTGTCGGCGGCCTCGGATACGGTCAGGACAGTGCCGGACGCATCCGCAAAGAAGCCTGAACGGGACAGGCGCGGTTTGCGAACCTGAAGACCCGAGACCAGATCGACGCGCTGCTCAGCATCTGCGCCTGCGCTGGAATCCAGAACCGCGTCGGTGGTGGCAAAGCTGGCCTTCATCGCAGCCAGAACACGGGCGCGGCGAGCCTCATCACCCTCGGGCCAGACCAGCGTGAAGCCTTTGATCTTGCCATCTTTCAGCGCCGCTTCGGTGTAAGAGACGATGCCTTTGCCGCGCCCTTCCAGAGTAAAGCGATCACCGCGCAGCTCTCGCGGGCCGTCCAGCGGCACGATTTCCAGCGACTGCATCACCTCATAGAGCGCGCGCAGGGTGGATTTGCCGCCCTCCTGACTGATCAGCAGCGCCTGTGCGTTCAGGTCAGAGGTGCTTTGGAAATGCGCAAAAGGGGCCTCATAGCGATCAAAGGCGATGGCCTCCAGCGGCAGACCAACTGTGATCCCGGCCTGCTCGTCAGTGTATCGTGCCATTCCGACGCTGATTAGCGGCGCGTTATAGTCCTCAATCAATGCGGCGCGTTGGACAGTGGTCAGAACGCCGGTCGCCTCATATCCGTTGAAGCTTTGCCAGTCGGCCATGGAACGGCGCGTGCCTTGGCCGAAGGCTCCGTCTATGGTCGAGTTATAGAACCCCGCGGCCTGAAGGGCTGTCTGCAGGTCCTTGCGTTCCTGCGACGTCAGCAAACGCTCAGATTGAAGCGCCTGGGCACGGGTTTCATCCGAAGGCTGCGGGGTTGCGCCTGACAGCGTGTCAATAGTGGGTTGTTCGGGTTCTACCGGCGGGGCAATGGTGCCCCGGTTCAACACATTCGCCCCGATCGGCCAGTACTGCTGGCCTAGGGAACTTGAGAAGGTGATGAAACTGTCGCGAGGAATTTGTCCTTCGGCGCGGTAAACCCGCAGCACCTGTTCTGCGTCGCTGCGCAGATAGGGGCCGATCACAATGGCGTACCAACCGCTGCCCAGGCGAAAGCCGTTCACGTCGGGAAGCGCGCGGGCATAAACCTGCGCACGATCCTGCGCCTCACGCAGGGATGGCTGCGCTTCGACTTGAACCCAGACGCCCTGATCTTGCTGGGCGGTTGCGGCGCGCAGGCCGACCAAAAGAAACAATAAAATTGCCGTAAATACTCGTGTCATTTTCTGCCCGTTTATGCAGTTTTGATGCTTTTGCTCAGAATACCCGATTTCGGGTGGCGAAAGCCATGGCGAGAATGCGGGGAATTTGCGGTGTGGCAGCGCAGATACAGCAGGGACCTATTGGCCCGTTGACGCCCCTCGGCCCCTTGCATAGGAAGGGCCAAACCCATCGGAACCGGGCGCAGGCGCGCCCAAAGGGAATGTCATGACCGATCAGTCCAGCGCACCTCGTTCTTTTCAGGAGATCATCCTGCGGCTTCAGACCTATTGGGCCTCGAAAGGCTGTGCGATTCTGCAGCCTTATGACATGGAGGTGGGCGCTGGCACGTTCCACCCGGCGACCACCTTGCGGGCTCTTGGGTCCAAAGCTTGGGCCGCGGCTTATGTCCAACCCTCGCGCCGTCCGACCGATGGGCGCTATGGTGAGAACCCGAACCGTTTGCAGCACTACTATCAGTATCAGGTTCTGATCAAACCCAGCCCGCCAAACCTGCAAGAGCTGTATCTGGGCAGCCTCGAGGCCATCGGCATCGACATGGAGCTGCACGACATCCGTTTTGTCGAGGACGACTGGGAAAGCCCGACCCTCGGCGCGTGGGGCCTAGGGTGGGAGGTCTGGTGCGACGGTATGGAAGTCAGTCAGTTCACCTATTTCCAGCAGGTCGGTGGTCATGACTGCGCGCCGGTCTCCGGCGAGCTGACTTATGGTCTGGAGCGTCTGGCGATGTATGTGCTGGGCATTGACCACGTGATGGACATGCCGTTCAACGACCCTCAGTCCCCAAGCCCGCTGACATACGGTGATATCTTCAAGCAGACCGAAGAGGAATACGCCCGTTGGAATTTTGATGTGGCGAATACTGAGGTTCTGCTTCGTCATTTCGAAGAGGCCGAGGCTGAATGCGCCACCATTCTGGCGCAAGAGCATGATGATCCTAAGTCAGGCAAGCGCATCGTGATGGCGCACCCGGCCTATGATCAGTGCATTAAGGCCAGCCACATATTCAACCTGCTGGACGCGCGCGGGGTGATCTCGGTAACCGAACGCCAGGCGTATATAGGCCGTGTCCGGGCGCTGGCCAAGCAGTGTGCGGATGCGTTTGTCCTGACCAAGGCCGCCGGGTACGAGGCCTGATGCAGCGTTCAGGCCAATCCGGGCAGCAATGCCTTGAGGCCGTCAGAAATCATGCCGATAGCGATGGCCGACAGGATCATGCCCATGAAGCGGCTCATGATGACGCGCGCGTTGCTCGAAAGACGTTTGGACAGCCAAGGGGCATTCCAGAAGGTGAGCAGAAGCAAGGCAACGACTGTCAGGAATACACCCGCAAAAACAACAGCTTCAAGTGGTTTGTTGACGTGATGCGCGTACAGGATCAGGGTCGTGATCGTGCCCGGACCAACCAGAATGGGAAAGGCCAGCGGGTAGAACGCGACCGTGTCGGGCGCAGGATAGGCCTCTTTTTCGCCGTCCGTCCCGTGATGCGAGGTGCTTTCGTTGCCGTTCAGCATATTCAGGCCGATCATCAGCACAACCAAGCCTCCGGCGACGCGCAGATGGTCCACGCTGATTCCGAACAGGCTCAGCGTCTGACTGCCAATGGCCGCGAACGCGCCGCCCAAGACCAGGCAGTAGAGCGCCGTTTTAACTGCGACTTTGCGTTGATCCGCAGGGGGCAGGTCCTGCGTAACACTCAGGAACACAGGCAGGTTGGTTATCGGGTTCATGATCGCAAACAGCGCACCAAAGAACCCAACAGCGAGGGTCGATTCCATGAAAACACCCTTGTGGTTTCCAGTTTCCACCCGAAACCTGTCCGATTTTTCAGGAACTTGAAAGAGGCAGCCTAAGACAATGACGGGAAAATTGCTTGCGATCATTCTGGGGCTTTCGGCCGTGCTTGCCGGGGCGGGCATGTATTACCTGCAAGTCTACGGCTTTTACTATGAGGTCGAACCCAAGCCCGGACAGGACGTCGCCCTCTTGCCCGTGGGCGGTGAGGCTCCGCAGCCAATTGCCTATTCTTCGTTTCAGGCAATTGATGCCGATAGCTCTCCGATCCGGTATCGGGCTTGTTTCAACACGGATATCTCTAAGGAACAGCTGTCCGGCTTCATACCGGTCGAGAATGCCGAGCCCCTGACCGCTCCGGGTTGGTTCGATTGCTATGATGCAGTCGCCGTGGCCGAAGCGTTGAAGACGGGGCAGGCGCAGGCCTTCATGAGCGCGAAGAATATCCACTACGGGGTCGACCGCATAGTTGCCATCACGCTGGACGGAAAGGGCTATGTCTGGCATGCACTGAACAATTGTGGTGAGAAAGCCTATGACGGCACTGTCGTTGGCGAGGAATGTCCGCCGAGGCCGGAGGAGACAGATCAGTGATCGAGGAAATGCTGCAAATTCCCGATTTTCTAACAGCGACAATGGGATTTGCGGTGTACCTCATCGGCGCCGAGATCAACGCAAGGGTGGCGGTTCTGCGCCAGTTCAACATCCCCGAACCGGTGACCGGGGGCCTGCTTGCCTCGGTGTTCTTGCTGATGCTGTACCTGGTTTTCGGCATCGAGATGAGTTTTGGCCTGGCCGCGCGTGATTTCCTGCTGGTGGTGTTCTTCGCAGGGATCGGGCTGAATGCGCGGTTGTCTGATCTGATAGCAGGTGGCAAGCCTTTATTTCTGTTGTTGGTTTTGACCCTCGTCACGATCGTTCTGCAAAATGGGGTAGGTGCGGCCGGGGCTGTGGTCTTTGGCTACCCTGCGCAGGCCGGGGTTCTGTTCGGATCCGCCGCTTTGATCGGTGGGCACGGCACGGCGATTGCCTGGGCTCCGGAAGTTGGCGAAGTCACCGGACTGGTTGGTGCGACCGAACTGGGCGTCGCTGTGGCGACGCTGGGTCTGGTGCTGGCAGCTTTGGTCGGGGGACCCATTGCACGGTTCCTGGTTGAGGGAAAAGACCTCACCCCTGAACGGCCGGAAGAAGAACACACGGTTGGTTTGCCCGACAAGCCAAGCGAAGCCGCCGCGAAAGTGGATCATCTGACCATCATGCGGGTGATGTTGTATCTCAACGTCGCGATTGTTGCGGGTTACTTTCTGCATCAGGTGATTGCAGCCGCCGGGTTGAAGCTGCCATTGTTCGTGCCCTGCCTGATCATGGGGATCGTCATTGCCAACCTGCGGGCCGCGCTGTTTCCCAAAGCCCCTCCTGTTGCGCGGACGCCCTCATTGGCGCTGATATCCGAGTTCTCTCTGGGCGCGTTCCTGGCAATGTCTCTCATGAGCTTGCAACTGTGGACCATCGCCGAACTCGGGATGGCCATCGTTGTCATCATGACCGCGCAAACCCTGCTGACCGTTGTGTTTGTCATCTGGATTTTGTTCCCCGTTATGGGTTCAAACTATCGGGCCGCGGTGCTGGCTGCGGGGTTCGGAGGCTTCGCCTTGGGCGCAACCCCCACCGCTATCGCGAATATGACGGCGGTAACCAAGCGATATGGTCCATCGCCTATTGCCTTTATCGTGCTGCCCCTTGTATCCGCATTCTTTGTGGATATCGCCAATGCCATCGTCATCCAGACGATCGTAAATTTCTAAGGACCGAAAATGCCCGACCTGCTGATCGAATTGTTTTCCGAGGAGATCCCCGCGCGTATGCAGACCCGCGCGGTTGAGGACCTGAAAAAGCGGATCACCGATGGTTTGGTCGAGGCCGGTTTGACCTATGCCTCCGCCGCCGCCCTGACGACGCCGCGCCGTCTGACCTTGGCGGTCGAAGGCCTGCTGGCCGAGAGCCCCACGATCCGCGAGGAACGCAAAGGTCCCAAGGTCGGCGCGCCGGACAAAGCCATCGAAGGCTTCCTGCGCGGCGCTGGTCTGACCCGCGACCAGCTAGAGGAACGCGACACCCCCAAAGGCGCGGTCTATTTCGCCCAGATCGAAAAGCCCGGACGCCCGGCGGCTGCGATCGTGGCCGAAGTGCTTGAGGCCACGATCCGCAACTTCCCATGGCCCAAGTCGATGCGCTGGGGTTCCGGCCCGATGCGGTGGGTGCGGCCTCTGCACTCGATCCTGTGCATTCTGACCGATGAGGCCGGCGCGCAAGTCGTTCCGCTTGAGGTCGAAGGCATCACCTCTGGCGACACGACCGAGGGCCACCGGTTCATGGCCCCGAACCGCTTTGCCGTCACCTCGTTCGAGGATTATGCCGCCAAGCTGAAACGTGCCTTTGTGGTCCTGTCGCCCGAGGAACGCGCCGAACATATCTGGAACGATGCCCAGAACATGGCCTTTGCCGCCGGTCTGGAAGTTGTCGATGACAAAGGCTTGCTGGCCGAGGTCGCTGGTCTGGTTGAATGGCCCGTGGTGCTGATGGGGCAGATCGACGAGGAGTTTCTGGAACTGCCGCCCGAGGTGCTGCAGACCTCTATGAAAGAGCATCAGAAGTTCTTTTCCGTGAAGAACCCCAAAACCGGCCGGATCGAGCGTTTCATCACCGTCGCCAACCGCGAAACCGCTGACAATGGCGCGACCATTCTGGCGGGGAACCAGAAGGTCCTCTCGGCCCGTCTGGCGGATGCGAAGTTCTTTTGGGAGAATGACCTGCGCATCGTCAAATCCGACGGGTTCGAGCCGTGGGTCGAGCGTCTGAACACGGTGACTTTCCACGCCAAGCTTGGCTCTCAGGGCGAACGGGTGGAACGTATCGCCGCCCTCGCGCATGAACTGGCCCCGGCGGTCGGGGCGACTCCGGCCTTGGCGATGATGGCCGCACAGGCCTGCAAGGCCGATCTGTCCTCCGAGATGGTGTTCGAATTCCCTGAGCTGCAAGGCCTCATGGGCCGCTACTATGCCGAGGCCGCCGAGTTGCCGCCCGAGGTGGGGCAAGCGAGTGAAGAGCATTATTCGCCCCTTGGCCCGTCCGACGATGTGCCCACCGCGCCGGTTTCGGTGGCCGTGGCTTTGGCCGACAAGCTGGATACGCTGACCGGGTTCTGGGTCATTGATGAGAAACCGACCGGCTCGAAAGACCCGTTCGCGCTGCGACGTGCTGCGTTGGGGGTTATTCGGTTGACTTTGGAGAATGATATTCGGGTTAGCTTGTTAGATTTTGCTTCAATACAAATCGAACGCCATTCGGAGCAACATGCCGAAAGGAAAAAGCAAGAAGCAAGCCTCTCTGGTGGCGTTAATGTGCTCGGTGCCGGGCTCGTCCTTGCCAAGATAGGCGGTCGCGACGTGGTAAGACCTGCTCCTGAGTTATTGGAGTTCTTCCACGACCGCCTCAAAGTCTTCCTCCGCGACGAGGGCATCCGCCACGACATCATCGACGCCTGTATAGCGATGGAGGGGAATGACGACCTCAACCTGCTGGTCAAACGCGCTCGCGCACTGAACGCGGTGATCGCGACCGAGGATGGGGAAAACCTCGTGCAGGGGTTCAAGCGCGCCAACAACATCCTGACGCAGGCCGAAGAGAAGGACGGGGTCGAATACTCCTACGGAGCGGATGTGAAATTCGCCGAGACCGACAGCGAAAAGGCTCTGTTCGCGGCGCTTGATGCGGCGCAGGCGCAGATTGATCCGGCGCTCAAGGCCGAAGATTTCCCGACTGCGATGGCGGCCATGGCCGCGCTGCGCGGGCCGGTGGATGCGTTCTTTGAGGATGTGCAGGTTAACACTGACAATGACATCCTGCGTCGCAACCGTCTGAACCTGCTCAGCCAGATCCGCTCGGTCTGTTCCAGCGTTGCCGATCTGACAAAGATCGAAGGCTAAAGCTCCGGGCGCGCGGATTTGCGTGCCCAGATCACCCTTGCGTGACCGGCGCAGGGGCCTATGCTGCGGTGAAACCAAAAGGTGCCGCAGTGCAGAATAATCCGCATACCACGCTCATCACACCCACCGCACCCGTTGCCCCGCACACCCATGGGGGGCGGGCAAAGTGCCTGCAACGTCTGGTCCGGTTGGAGATGCCGGTGCCGCGCACGGTCGCGTTGTCGTTTGACGCAGTGCAGCGCATCGCCGAGGGACAAATCCCCGATCTGGCCGCAATCCTTGAGCAATTCGAGCCGACGGCCTTGTTGTGTGTGCGCCCCAGTTCCGAGGACCCCGATTGGGGCGGCCCCGGCGCGGTTCTGAATATCGGAATGAACGAAGCGCGGTTTGCCGAGCTGTCGAACTCGATGGGTGATGAGCCTGCCGCAGCCATGTATCTGCGCTTTGTGCAAAGCTATGCGATCCATGTGGCGCGTCTGGATGCGGATGTGTTTGACGAGATCGACGAGGATGGTGTCGTAGGTCTCAAGCGCACTCTGCACGCCTATGAGGATGAGACCGATGAGGTTTTCCCCGAGGATCGTGGTGAGCAGCTGATTGGCGTTCTGCGCTCGATGGCGCGGGCGTGGGATGGCACCTCAGCGCGCCTGTTGCGTCAGGCCAAGGGCGCTCCGGCCGATGCGGGGCTGGGGCTTGTCATCCAAGAGATGATCCCGGGCGTCGGGCAGGGCGAATGCGGCTCGGGTGTGTTACAACTGGTGGATCCGACAACCGGTATGCCTCAGATCACCGGACGGTACCTGAGCCAGAGCCAGGGGCGGGATGCGTTGGGTGAAGACGTCTCGGCGCTGTATCTTGAGAAAGACCCGCGAGGGCCGTCTCTGGAAGAAGTGGCGCCCAGTGCTTTTGCCGATCTGAAGGCTCAGGCCGCTTTGATGCGCGAGAAGCTGCGCGAGGAAATGCAGGTCGAATTCGTGATCCAGAACGGCAATGTGCATATTCTGGACGGTGTGCGCGTTCAGCGGACCTCGCGCGCGGCGATGCGAATTGCGGTGCGGTTGGCTGAAGACGGTATCATCCCGCCGCAAGAGGCGGTGATGCGCGTGGACCCTCATGCATTGAACGAACTGCTGCACCGGCAGGTCCATCCTGAAGCAGAGCGAGATGTGCTGACCACCGCAATCGGCGCAAGTCCGGGGGCATCGACCGGCAAGATCGTGTTTACGGCCGCCGAGGCGCAAGCCAGCGCCGCGCGGGGTGAGGCCTGTGTACTGGTGCGCCGTGAAACCTCGCCCGAGGATGTGCGGGGTATGCATGCCGCCGTTGCCGTTCTGACCGAAAAGGGCGGGATGACCAGCCATGCCGCCGTGATCGGGCGGGGTTTGGGTCTGCCCTGTATCGTCGGCGCGTCCGAGATGCGGTTCCAGACCAAGAAGAAAATGCTGACAACCCCGGATGGACGGGTGTTCAAGACCGGTGACATTCTGACGATCGACGGAAGCTCGGGGCAGGTTCTGGCGGGGCAGCCCGAGATGCTCGAGGCCGCGCTGGACGACTGTTTCCAGACTCTTATGGGCTGGGCGGATGCCGAGCGGGACATCGAAATCCGCGCCAATGCCGATACCCCTGCGGATGCGCAAACCGCGCGGAATTTTCAGGCGCAGGGCATCGGCCTATGCCGGACCGAGCATATGTTCTTTGACCCCGGTCGCCTGATCGTGATGCGCGAGATGATCTTTGCCCAGACCTCATCCGGTCGAGCGGCCGTGTTGGAGCGTTTGCTGCCCATGCAGCGCGACGACTTTGTGCAGCTTTTCCGTATCATGGAGGGGCAACCGGTCTGTATTCGCCTGTTTGACCCGCCGCTGCACGAATTCCTGCCCACCACCCGCGGCGGCCAACGCGAATTGGCCGAAGCACTGGATCTGCCTGTTTCGGATGTGGAGCGTCGCGTCTCCGCAATGACCGAATACAACCCGATGCTGGGTCTGCGCGGCGTTCGCCTGGGCGTTACGGTCCCGGAAATCTACGACATGCAGGCTCGCGCGATTTTTGAAGCCACGCTTGAGGCCCGCAAGAACGGCGCGCCGGTCGTGCCCGAGGTGATGATCCCTCTGGTTTCGGCCAAGCGAGAGGTCGAGTTGGTAAAGTCCCGCATCGACTCGGTGGCGGCCGCTGTCGCAGCGGAAAAGGGGCAAGAGTTTGAATACCGCCTCGGCGTGATGGTCGAAACACCACGTGCTTGCCTGCGCGCTGAAGAGATTGCACCAAACACCGCTTTCTTAAGCTTCGGAACCAATGACTTGACTCAGATGACTTATGGTCTGTCACGCGATGACGCGGGGCGTTTCATGTCGGCCTATGTTCGGCAGGGCGTGTTTACCGAGGACCCGTTCCATGTTCTGGACGCGGACGGGGTTGGCGAATTGCTCAAGCTCGGGTCTGAAAGGGGGCGCGCGGCACAGCCCGATGTGACCCTTTCGGTCTGCGGCGAACACGGCGGAAACCCCGAATCAATCGCTATTTGTCGCGATCTGGGTTTTGACTACGTGTCCTGTTCTCCGTTCCGGGTACCGGTCGCTCGGCTGGCTGCCGCTCAACTGGCGATTTCGTCCAGACTTGGGGGTTGACAGCAGCCTGAAACCCCATGATTAGTGGTCAATAAGCGAACTTGTGGCGGAATTGTTTTTCCCTACGAGCGATTTTCCACTTGTATTTGCCTCTGATCTGGACCTTTGCGCAAGACTGCGCTAAATGCCTCGTCGCGCCCGCCGGGGGAGGGTTTGGCGCGTGAAGTGCCTGTGCGAGGTTATCTGATGCTACGTTACATAATGGCTGTTGCCACATTGGCAGCAACCGTGCTGCCGAGTGCGTCCTATTCTGAGAGGGAAGCCACGGATACCGCCAAGAAAGAACTGGTTGCCCGCAATGAGTTGCCGGGTCAGAGCTTTCGGGACTATCTGAAATTGTTCCAGCCGCGCAAAGTGGCTGAACCGATCAAAGTGTCCTATTCCAAGGACTGGCTGGATCAACAGCCAAAAGCGACCGGGGATGAAGGCTGGAAATGCCTGTCCGAGGCGCTGTATTTTGAAGCCCGTGGTGAAAGCGTGCGCGGCCAGTTCGCCGTGGCCGAGGTCATCCTGAACCGGGTCAAAAGCAGCCGCTTTCCCGATAGCCTTTGCGGTGTGATCCGTCAGGGGACCGGTAAAAAGTACCAGTGCCAGTTCACCTATACATGTGATGGCCGCAAGGAAGTGATCCACGAGAAGAAAGCATTTGAGCGTGTCTCGAAAGTCGCCCGCGCGGCGATGGATGGTGTTGCCAAAGAGCTGACTGAAGGGGCGACCCACTATCACACCACTGCGGTCCGCCCGTCCTGGGCGCGGGTCTATAAACAGACGGCGCAGATTGGTGTTCACATCTTCTACCGTCACAATTACCGCACTGCGAGCAACTGAGGCAGGTCTGGCGCTGCGTCTTGAATTCAAGGCGCAGCGTATACCATTGCACGCAGAAAAAGCGTCGAAATCAGCGGTTGGAATGGCGTTTGTATGAATGCTATAGGCCCTCGAAACGCCTAGATTGGGCGAAAGTTTCACCGAGCCCAAGAAGGCCTGCTCCATGAGTTCTGAAATCCGCCTCGCTTTTGCGCACCCCTCTGAACGGTCCGAGGCGACTTCGCCCAGAGGGCCTTTGGATCGCATCTCGCTCCGTGATCATACTGTCGAGGTTGAGATCGGTGCCTTTCAGGCAGAACGCGGCACGACCCAGCGTATCTGCTTCAATATCGTGGTCGAGGTGCGCCCGCTGACCTCGGATATCGACGACGACGTGGATCGTATCCTGTCCTATGACCGCGTGACCGAGGCGATTGCCTATGAACTGGCGGCCGAGCGTCTGAACCTGTTGGAAACACTGGCCGAACGCGTGGCCGAACGTATCCTGCTGGAGCCGCAAGCAGTTCGCGTTTTTGTTCGGATCGAAAAGCTGGATCGCGGCCCCGGTGCGCTCGGGGTCGAGATCGTGCGCGGCAAGGACGCCGTGCACCACGACGTCGTCGAAGAGGAACGCCCGCATCCACGTCTTGTTTATCTATCGAATGAGGCGATGGCCTCGGATAACCTGACCGGCTGGATCGATCAGTTGGAAAACCGTCAGCGTCCCTTGATCCTGTGTGTTGGGGCCTCGGACCTTCCAGTACCGCAGACGGGTCACGCCATGACCCAGCGCCGAATCGACCTTTTGTCGATCGAACAGAACGCGTGGGTTCTGGCCGCGCGCGATCATCGCTGCGTGGTCGTTTCGACCCGGACCGAACTGGATTGGGCGATGAAGAACGGCCAGATTTGCGTTTGGGCCCCGTCAAAGATCGTTCTGGATGCCGTTGATGGCCCCTCTGCCGCGCCATCCGACGCAGTTGCGCTGGCGGCATGGTTTGCCGCCACCTTTGAGGCCAGCGAGATGATGGTGATCGGAGGCGCATTGCCGAAAGAGCCGAAAACGCCCCTGCGCGCCGTGGCCATTGATCAGGCACAATTGTGAGCCGCTACTACCGACCGTTGGTACAGCACGGTACTGCTCGTCCGGATGGAGCCGTGCCTTTGGCCGGGCAGTCGCTGTGGTTCACCCATGCCGAAGCGCTTTCGCGCGATGGAGCGTCTCAGGTCGTAGCTGCAGCGGATATCCCCGCGGATGTGCTACAGCGCCTCAGCCGCCCGCGCGCGGCGCTGTCCGGTTTGGATATAGCGCGTCCACATATCATGGGCATCCTGAACACAACGCCTGACAGCTTCTCGGACGGTGGCATCCACAGTTCGGTCGAGGCCGCGCGGGCAGGGGCCCTTGAGATGGTCTCGCGCGGTGCCACGATTCTGGATATCGGCGGAGAATCCACGCGTCCCGGAGCAGATTTTGTGCCCGCAGACGAAGAGATCACCCGGACCCGCCCGGTGATCGAAGCGATCCGGGCTGAGACCAACGCCCTGATCTCAATCGACACACGCAAGACCGCTGTAGCGAAAGCGGCCTGCGAGGCCGGGGCGGGGCTGGTCAATGATGTCTCGGGCTTCACCTTCGACCCGGAGCTTGCGCCGTTCTGCGCAGGGCTGGGCGCGCCGGTCTGTGTCATGCATATGCAGGGCGATCCCGCGACAATGCAGGACAATCCGGTCTATGAAAACGTGGTGCTGGACGTCTATGATTTTCTAGCAGGCCAGATCGAACGGCTTGAGGCGTTGGGCTTGAACCGGGATCTGATCATCGTCGATCCCGGCATTGGTTTCGGCAAGACCGAGGACCACAATCTGGTCCTCCTGCGCAACTTAAGCCTGTTCCACGGGCTGGGTTGCCCGATTCTACTGGGCGTCTCGCGCAAGGGCTTTATCGGCTCCATCGGGCAGGAGCCGCGAAAAACCGCGCGCGCGCCGGGGTCAATCGCGGTTGCTCTGGACGGATTGTCCCAGGGCGTGCAGATCATTCGGGTCCATGACGTGGCCGAGACAGCTCAGGCCTTGCGCCTATGGGCTGCCGTCCGTTAATCCGGTCACAGGCAGATTTTACGGAGAGTCAACTATGCGCAAGCTGTTCGGAACTGATGGTGTGCGAGGCACAGCCAATACGCATCCGATGACAGCAGACATGGCCTTGCGCATAGGTGCGGCGGTCGGGCGCTATTTTCGCCGCGACACGTCTGGCGTTCACCGCGTGGTCATCGGCAAGGACACGCGCCTGTCTGGCTACATGCTGGAAAACGCGCTAACGGCGGGTTTGACCTCGACCGGTATGAACGTTTTGCTGCTGGGACCGGTTCCGACCCCTGCGGTGGGTCTGATGACCCAATCCATGCGCGCGGATCTGGGAGTTATGATCTCGGCCAGCCACAATCCGGCGGAAGATAACGGCATCAAGTTCTTTGGGCCTGATGGCTATAAACTCTCGGATCAGGCCGAGCTTGAGATTGAGCGTTTGATCGAAGAGGGCGTCAGCCCCGCTCAGGCCCAGAATATCGGGCGGGCCCGCCGGGTTGATGATGCGCGATTCCGTTATGGCGAGCGGGTCAAATCCTCGCTTCCGCGCGATGTGCGTCTGGATGGTTTGAAAGTGGTGATCGACTGCGCCAATGGTGCCGCCCACCGCACGGCGCCCGAGGTCCTGTGGGAGCTTGGTGCCGAAGTAATCCCGATGGGCGTGTCGCCCAACGGTAAGAATATCAATCTCGAATGTGGTTCGACCAAGCCGCGCGTGGCTGCGGAAACCGTTGTCTCGCATGGCGCGGATGTTGGTATCTGCCTCGATGGAGATGCGGATCGGGTCGTCGTGATTGACGAAAACGGTAAGGTTGCTGATGGCGATCAACTGATGGCCCTGTTGGCCGGGGCTTGGGCTCGGGCCGAGCAACTGCGTGGTGGTGCCTTGGTGGCGACGGTCATGTCTAACCTCGGGTTGGAGCGCCATCTGCAAGGGCAGGGCCTGCGGCTGGAGCGGACGGCAGTTGGCGATCGCTATGTCGTGGAACGGATGCGCCAGGGTGGCTTCAACCTTGGCGGCGAACAATCCGGCCATATCGTCATGAGCGACTACGCGACGACTGGCGACGGCCTGATGGCTGGGCTGCATTTCCTGTCGGAGATGGTTCTGAGCGGACGCAAAGCCTCGGAGCTTGCGCAGCAGTTTGAAACGGTCCCTCAGCTGTTGAAAAACGTACGCTACCAGCAGGGTCAACTGCCGCTTGAGGTCGCCAGTGTTCAAGCCGCGATTGCCGATGCCGAAGCGCGCCTGAACGGGCAGGGTCGTCTGCTGATCCGCAAGTCAGGGACCGAGCCTCTGATCCGTGTCATGGCTGAATGCGAGGATGCTGCCCTGTTGACGCAGGTGGTTGATGGCATCGTGGCCGAGGTCGAGGCAGCGGCGTCCTAGCGCCCGATCAGGGCTTTGCGCAGGCTGAACCACTGGCTGATAGCCATGCCCGTCAGGATCAGGGTCAGTGCGATGTAGAATCGCAGGGGCAGGGCCTCGGATAGAATCCACGCTCCGAAAACCATCGACCAGACGGGGACCTGATAGTTCACGAGGGTCAGAAATACCGACCCCGCGCTGCGCGTGATCGAGACACGCAAGAGGTTCGCCAAGGCTGTCGGCACCAGGCCCAGTGCGATCAGCGCAAGAGTAGGGCGGGTGCCTTGCCATTCGGGCAACCCCTCGGTCATCAGCATGATCGGCAGCAGCAGCGCCGCTCCCACCAGCAATGTCAGGGCCGCCAGTGCAACCGGATCAACCGGGGGGCACCGTCGCGTCAGAATGGAGGAAACCGCGTAGCATAAGGCGGCTGTGATACAGGCCATCTGCGCAAGTGGCTCGGTTCCTTGGCCCAGTTGCAAAAGCCCCGGACCTATCAATACCAATGCTCCGGAAAACCCAAGGCACACCCCCAGAAATCGACGCAGGTTGAGCGGTTCGTCCGAGAAGAAATGCGCCAGTGGCAACACCATCAAGGGGATGGCCGCCATCGACAGGCCTGCAAAGGCCGAAGGCACGAATTGTTGCCCCCAACTGAGCAGTATGAACGGTATCGCCGTGGACAGCAGGCCGATCAGGATGATTGAGCCGCCAAGTGCCGGGGTGAGGGTCGGAAACCGACGTCCGGTGATCCGCATCAGCAAAAGCAGCGTCAAAGCGCCGAGCGTGGTGCGAGATGTGGCAACCGTGATCGGGCCATACCCCTCCAGCGCCATGGCCACGACCATGAATGTACCGCCCCAGATAAGGCCTAGCGAGAAGACGCCTATCCAATCCTGATTTGTGGGCTGGGACACCATAGTAGAACCTGTGGGTTGGGGGAAAATCGCTTTTGATCAGACGTTTATGGGGCGAGTTTAGCGCGGGTGCAAATGAAAAAGGGCGGCCACACGGGCCGCCCTTTCACCGACGGATGCCGGGCTTAGTTCTTTTCTTTGTCGACCATTTTGCCTGCCGAGATCCAGGGCATCATGGCGCGCAGTTTGGCACCGGTTTCCTCGATCATATGCTCGTCATTGGCACGGCGCGACGCTTTGATGGTCGGCTGGCCAACAGCGTTTTCCAGCATGAAGTCACGAACGAATTTACCCTGCTGGATGTCGTTCAGAACCTCTTTCATACGCGCTTTGGTCTCGTCGTACTTCAGGATACGCGGGCCGGTGACGTACTGGCCGTATTCGGCGGTGTTCGAGATCGAGTAGTCCATGTCGGCGATGCCGCCTTCATAGATCAGGTCAACGATCAGCTTCACTTCGTGCAGACACTCGAAATAGGCCATCTCGGGCGCGTAGCCCGCTTCGACCAGAGTTTCAAAGCCACAGCGGATCAGCTCGACCAGACCACCGCACAGAACGGCCTGTTCGCCGAACAGGTCGGTTTCGCATTCTTCACGGAAGTTGGTTTCGATGATGCCCGAGCGGCCGCCACCGATGGCCGAGCAGTAGGACAGACCGATTTCCAGTGCTTTGCCGGTCGCGTCGTTGTTGACGGCAACAAGGCAAGGCACGCCGCCGCCTTTGGTGTATTCGCCACGCACGGTGTGGCCGGGGCCTTTAGGGGCCATCATGATGACATCGACGCCTTCTTTCGGCTCGATCAGGCCGAAGTGGACGTTCAGGCCGTGCGCGAAGGCAATAGCCGAGCCCGGCTTGATGTTGTCATGCACGTATTTCTTGTAGGTCTCAGCCTGCAGTTCGTCGGGCATGGTGAACATGATGACATCGCACCATGCTGCCGCTTCGGCGATACCCATGACCGTCAGACCTTCACCTTCGGCTTTCTTGGCCGAGGGCGACCCTTCGCGCAAGGCAACGACCAGGTTCTTCGCACCCGAGTCGCGCAGGTTCAGCGCGTGCGCGTGACCTTGGCTGCCATAGCCCAGAATGGCCACTTTTTTGTCTTTGATCAGGTTGATGTCGCAATCGCGATCGTAATAGACGCGCATTTCGCTGGTCCTTTCTGTTTCGATTGCTGTGCTTTTAGCCTGAGCCTTTGGTATTGGCGATAGGGTTGGGATTGAGTATTTACGAAAAAGATGAAGAATAATTCTCTGAATTGTGGAAACGTGAAAAAATCATGCTTGATGATGTTGATCGGCGGATATTGCGCCATTTTCAGGCGGAGCCAAGCCTGACAACGGCCGAACTTGCCGAACGGTGCCGTATCAGTTCGGGCGTTTGCTGGAGGCGGATCGAAAAGATGCAGGCGGTAGGGGTGATCGAAGGACAAGAGGCCGTGATCAACTGGGCTGCTTTGGGCTACGCGGTTGAGGTCTCTTTGCGGATCACGCTGGACAAGACACAGGCGCGGGCGTTTGACGAGTTCACCGCGGCCGCACGCGAGGTCGCCGAGGTGATCGAAATTCAGACCTTCCTTGGCCGCGTGGATGTGCGCCTGTCGGTGCTGGCGCGAGACATGGCCCACTATCAGGTAGTTTATCGGGACCGCATTCTGACCCTGCCGCATATCGCTGACATCGAGGCCCTGATGCACATCGCGCGCCTTAAACGGGACGAGGTGCTGCCCGTATGATCGAGTTGGATGAAATCGACCGCAAGATCCTGCGCGCTCTGGTGCAGGACGCAACCCAAAGTGCCGGTGCGATCGGGCGTCGCTTGGACCTGTCGCAGCCTGCCACATGGCGGCGCATTCGAAGGCTGGAAGAGGCGGGTGTGATCAAGGGCCGTCGTCTACGCCTGAATGCCGAGGCTTTGGGGTTCGGCGTCACCGTCTTCCTAGGAGTCAAACTGGCGCGCAAGGGGCAGGTGAGCCTTGAGGATTTCGAGCGCGCCGTCAGCGCCATCCCCGAGGTACAGACGGTCGAGCATGTTCTGGGGCTATACGACTACCGTCTGCGTGTGGTGGCACGAGATTTGTCGGATTTCGAACGGGTCCTGCGGCGACGGATCATGACCCTTCCCGGTGCTGGCGATGTCGAGGCGAATGTCTTGCTCAGCGAAGAGCGTTTGCCCGGACCGATTGGCTGAACCGGATCAGTATTTGGTGCGAATGTAGAAGCCTGGATGATGTGTCATTCGCGCAAAGGTCAGGGGTTTTTCATCCTTCCAAGTTGTGCGCTCTAATTGAATCATCGATGTGCCTGCGGTGGTGCCCATGAACTCGGCCAACCGGCTGTCGGCGGACACGGCGCAAAAGGCGACCTCGGCATCGGTGAACGGTGCGGCATTCAGCAGCCATTCATGTGGGCCATTGTCGCTCAGGTCGGCCTCTTCGACTTCGGGGACGGTATCCAGGTTGATCCAGCGCTCTTCCAGCTGAAACGGCCTGTTGTCGGCGTAGTGCATGCAAATGACGTGCAGCACACGCGCATTTGGCGCGACGCTCAGCTGCGAGGCCAGCCAGCCGGGGCTTGTGACAACGTTGCGCTCGACCAGAGCGTAACGATACGTCGCGTTCTGGTTTTCAACCACCTGGCGGGTCAGCGAAAACTCCAGCTTGGCATGTTTGCTGGGCTCTTTCTTGACGCGGGTTCCGCTTTTGCGTTTGCGTTCGACGACCCCCTGATCGGCCAGTTCGCGCAGGGCGCGGTTCACGGTCGCGCGGGCGCAATTGAACTCTTCCGCCAGTTGGGTCTCGGTAGGCAGCAATGATCCCTGAGGCCAAATTCGGCTTTCGATCCTGCGCTTTACCTCATCTCGGACACTCTGAAAGCTGATCCGCTTATGTGCAGTCACGGGTTTTAATTTCCCTTCGTTTTAAAAGTGTATGCATCTGGGCAGAAGCACGCAGAAGTGTAAAGGGCATGTGACACTAGTTGGCGTCAATACTAAAATATTGGTGCGTTTGAGGGTTAATTTTTACTAAAAAAGCAAAGGTGACTTTGCGTCACCTTTTCGTCGGAAATGCGCTTTACCCGCAATGATAATGTGTTGAAGGTGCCGTCAACATTGATCGAAAGGACATAAAATGCCCGCCTTGCTGGATTCCATCGACCCAAATGGCCTCGAAGAATTTTCGGTTGTGTTCACGGACCGATCCCTGAATCACATGTCTGCAAGCTTTCAGCAGGTGATGCGCGATATCTCGGGCATGCTGAAACAGGTCTACAATGCGGACGGCGTTGCCATCATCCCCGGTGGTGGCACCTATGGGATGGAGGCCGTGGCCCGTCAATTTGCCCGTGATGCCAATGTCTTGGTGGTGCGCAACGGGTGGTTTTCCTACCGTTGGAGCCAGATTATCGAAAACGGCGCGCTGACTGGGTCGGTGACTGTGATGAAGGCGCGTGAAACCGGCAATGACAGCCCGTCGCCGTTTACACCCGCACCGATTGACGATGTGGTTGCAAAGATCCGCGAACAGCGTCCGGATGTGGTGTTTGCCCCGCATGTGGAAACCTCGGCCGGGGTGATTCTTCCCGATGACTATGTCTCGGCCATGGCTGCAGCTGCGCATGAGGTCGGCGCGCTGATGGTTCTGGATTGCATTGCGTCGGGCTGCGTGTGGGTCGACATGAAGGCAACCGGTGTGGACGTGCTGATCTCGGCCCCGCAAAAAGGGTGGAGCGCGTCGCCTTGTGCCGGTCTGGTCATGCTCTCGGACCGGGCCGAGGCGCGGCTGCAGGACACTCAGTCCGACAGCTTTGCCATTGATCTCAAGAAGTGGCGGCAAATCATGCAAGCCTATGAGGATGGCGGTCACGCCTATCACGCGACTATGCCAACCGACGCGCTGCGCGCATTCCGCGATACGATGGCCGAGACACAGGACTACGGCTTTGAAAAACTGTGCGAGGCGCAATGGACTTTAGGCAATGGCGTGCGCGCGATGCTAAAGGACAAGGGCATCGTTTCGGTCGCTGCTGAAGGCTTTGGCGCTCCGGGCGTTGTGGTCAGCTATACCGCCGATCCCGAGATTCAGAACGGCAAGAAATTCGCCGCTTTGGGGATGCAGATCGCGGCTGGCGTGCCTCTGCAATGTGATGAGCCTGCCGGTTTCAGCACGTTCCGGTTGGGTCTGTTCGGTCTTGATAAGCTCTATGACGTTGATGGCACGATTGCGCGTTTGAAGCGCGTGTTGGATCAGGTTCTGTAAGCCACTTGGGCCTCAGCGCATGCCGAGGCCCATCTGCATCAACGTCTTGCGCACTGGCGCCATGGAATAAAGCGCGTTGAGGCCCATGGCGCGCGCGTCCCTCAGGGGCCGCGCTTCAAGCATTGAGGTGCGGTTCAGAAGGTCGATCCCTTTCACGCGCAGCTCGATCTCTGCATGGCGGGCCTTGTGGTAGGCCTCAAGCATCTGTGTGTCGCCCAGACCATCGGGGCGGGCCTGTGCAAGGTCCAGCAGAGTCCGCAGATCGCCCAATGACATGTTCAGACCCTGCGCGCCGATGGGCGGCACGACATGGGCGGCTTCGGCCATCAGGGCAATACGCTCGCCCGACAATCGTTCGGCGGATTGGCTGATGATCGGCCAGATCGTGCGACGTGAAGCCAGCTTCAAAGGCCCGAACAACCCGCAGGAGCGTTCTGTCATCGCGGCCTCAAAAGCCTCGGCGTCGAGGTTCAGCAGTTCGACCGCGCGCGGACCACGCTCCATCCAGACAATGGCCGACGACGGCTGACCCTGCCAATCGGGCAAGGGCACCAGCGTGAACGGCCCGCCAGAGCGGTGAATCTCGGTTGAGACATTCTCATGCGCGATGGGGTGTGTCACGGCAAAGGCCAGGGCCTTTTGACCGTAACGCGTGGTGTGAACGGCTATCCCGGCGGCTTCGCGCATCGGTGAGTTGCGCCCGTCCGCGGCGATCACCAGCTTGCAGCGGATACGGCTGCCGTCACTCAGCCCCACGCGGGCCTCGGCGGTGCGAGTGAACAGGCTGACCGTCGCGGTGCCGGGGCGGAAATCGACATTGGGCAGTTCCGACAGGCGCGCGACCATCTCGCGCCGCAGCAGCCAGTTGGGCAGGTTCCAGCCAAAAGGTTGCTCGGAAATATCCGAGGCGTTGAAGTCCCGCACAACACGCGGTTCGGGAATTTCGCCGCCTGCATCAACGATCCGCATAACTTGCAGCGGTGCGGCGTGGCTGTCCAGCCGGTCCCACACTCCGCATTGTTCCAGCAAAATGCGCGAGGGTTGCAGAAACGCTGTGGTCCGCAGGTCGGATCCATCCACGTCGCGTTCGGTGATCGGCGGTGTTGGGTCCACGCAGACCACGTTGAACCCAGCGGCGCCGAATGCGGCGGCAGCGGTCAGACCAGCGATGCCGCCGCCGGAAATCAGGATATCACAGCTGTCAGTCATGGCGCATTCTCCGTTCCCGGCAAAACCTAGTTCGGTTCATGCCTCTGCGCCAAGCGACATCCTGTCCCGCGTGTCAGCCCCGCGAAATCAGGATGAGGACCAGAAACATCACCGGAACCATCATCAATGCGGGGATGTATAGGCCCGGCAGACCAAACAGCAATGCCGAACAGCCCCACATGCTGACAATCGCAGCGGCGGTATAGCCCAGATCTTCGGGGCGGCCATCGGCCACGTCGCGGGCCATCCGGCCAAAGAGGGGAATTGCAAAAAGGAGGCGCTGCCAAATCGGCAGGCGCTGCGGCATCATTGTCGCGGTCATCGGGGTCTCCGTTCTGTTCGTCGCAGCCCGGCATATAGGGATGATTTTGCAGCTGCAGAATATGCAGATCGTCGCAGTGTGACAGCCTATCGCAGGCGGGCGAGGAAGGCGGTCAGATCGTCGGTGTGGTGGTGGATATGATCGGCGTCATGAGGGTCGGGCGCGACATGAACCGTGCGCATTCCCATCTCATGCGGGGCGGCCAGATTGCGCGGGTCGTCTTCGAACATCGCGGCCGTTTCGGTTGTGATTCCGTCCTGCGCAAAGATCGCCTCGAACGCGGCCTTTTCGGGTTTGGGCCGATATCCGGCATGCTCGACCCCGTAGATGGCATCGAACAGACCGGTCAGCCCACGCGCCTCAAGGACACGCTCGGCATAAGGCGCGCTGCCATTGGTGTAGACGATGCGGCGACCGGGCAGCGCGCGTATGTGGTCGGCCAGTTCGGCGTCCGCGTCCATGTGGCTCAGGTCGACTTGGTGAACCGCATGCAGGTAAGGGTCGGGATCCAGATTATGCTCGGCCATCAAACCGGCCAGAGTCGTCCCGTACTCGCGCCAGTAATGCCCCCGCAGCCGGTCAGCCTCGGCCCGGTCGACACCGATGGCTTGCACGACATAATCCGTCATCAACACCTCGATCTGATCGAACAGGCGCATCTGCGGCGGGTAGAGGGTGTTGTCCAGATCGAACACCCATTGCGTGACGTGGCTGAAGGACGGTTTGACCATGCCTTGGGTGTAGGGCGCTGCGGGCGGGTTTTCAATGCCGCACTTGATTGCAGGCGGTTAGGACGGATAGACAGGTTCGAACGAGGAGACCAATCGCCCCATGCCCCAATCCAGACACCCCAGCAAAGACGCGTATACGCTGATACTCGACGCCATTGATGTCGGTATCTACAAGCCCGGAGATCGTCTGGTTGAAAGCGAATTGGCCGAACGGTTCGGCGTATCCCGCACCCCCATTCGCGAGGCGTTGCAACGTCTGGAAACGCAGTCTCTGTTGGAACGGGACGGGCGATCGCTGATCGTGGCTTCCCTGAACCACAACCAAATGGCCGAACTTTACATCGTGCGGCGCGAGTTAGAGGGGTTGGCCGCAAGCCTCGCGGCCAAACATGCGACCGAGGAAGAAATTCGCGTATTGCAGGAGATGGTGGCCGAGGATGATGCGCTGGTCGATGATCCGGCGGCACTTTCGCGGGCGAATCGACGGTTTCATGAGCAGATCCATCTGGCCTCGCACAACCGATATCTAGTGCAGCAACTGGACCTTGTGCATCGGACCATGGCGTTGATGGCAACCACGTCTCTGGCGGCGCAAGGGCGCAGTGAAATCGCGCAGAGCGAACATAAGGGCATCGTCGAAGCCATCGCCGCGCGGGACGAAGAGGGCGCGGCGAAAGCGCTGAAAGAGCATATCTCGGTCGCGTTCATGACCCGTCTGAAGCAGGACGCGATCCGGCGCGACGGCTAGGTGTCCTGCAGCGGTAGGTCCTCAGATGCTTGCCCGTGTTGGGTTTTGTCCCAGAAGAAGGGTTTGGCGGCCAGTTCCCACAGCGCTTTGTAGGCCGCCACGACCCCGAGCGGGAAATATAGGATCATCGTAGGCACCCACGGAAGTAGAAAGCGCCGCTCTTTCGCCCAGACGGCGATGACGCCGATGATGAAGTTTAACGCTTCTGCGGCCAGAAACAGCCAGATCAGGGTTTTGAAGGTCTGCATCGGGATCACCTGGAGGAACGGGTTGTTCAGCCCCAGCGTGGTCAGCCAGAACATCCACAGGACAGGGGCCAGCAAAAACTGCCCGACCGTACCCATGAAAAACGCCTGAATGCCGATGAATTTAAGCGGCCCCAGATCCCGCAGCAGGCGCAATGGCGCACGCATATGGACAAGATAGGTGACCATGAACCCCTTGAGCCAGCGCGAGCGTTGCTTGACCCAAGGCCAGGCGCGAAAGTTGGCCTCTTCAAAAGTAGTGGTGTTCACGATCTCGGTCCGGTAGCCGGCGCGGCAGAGGCGCACGCCCAGATCGGCGTCCTCGGTCACGTTATGGGCGTCCCATCCGCCAAGCTCCAGCAGTTTATCGCGGCGAAAGAAGAAGGTCGTGCCGCCCAGAGGAACCACGAAGCCCAGTTTGGCGATCCCCGGAAGAATGACACGGAACCAGCTGTTGTATTCGATGGTAAAGCAGCGAGAGCGCCAATTGGTGCGCGGGTTATAGTAGTCCAGCGCACCCTGCAGGCAGACGACTTCGGGTGCAGCCTGTGTGAAATGATCAACGACCCGCTCAATCTGGTCGGGTTGTGGGGCGTCTTCGGCATCCCAGACCCCCAGAATGTCGCCGCGACAGAAATCCAAAGCGTAGTTCATGGCGCGGGGTTTGGTGGTCAGGCCGTTCAACTCGGGCACTTCGATGGTTCGGATCCAGCTGGGCAGGTCGACCTTTGACAATGTGTCCCGCGTGACATCGTCTTTTTCCTCCAGCACCAAAATCACATCCAGCAGCGCCTTGGGGTAGGTCAGGCGCTGCAGGCGCCGGATCAGCGCGCCTGCGATCTCGCGCTCTTTGTACAAAGGTACCATGATCGACACGCAGGGCTGCCGCAGAGCGGTCACCGGCGAGGAGGGGGCTGGCTGTGGGCGCAAGTTTTGGTGGGCAAAAGCCAAGAGGCCCGAGAACCTCATGATCATGAACAGCAGAAGCGACACCACTGCCGCCGTCGCCAGAACGGCCATCCCCGTCAGCGGAAACGAGACGAAGGCCAGTAGCGCCAGCGCCACAATGCTCGCGCTGCGGGTCCGACTCCAGGCGGTCCAGGTGCGGCAGCTTTGATCTTCGGTCACGCGGGCCTCGGCGTTTTCGGCCAACTGATCCGAGAAGATCTGCGCAATCGAGCGGTCGATCTGATCGGCGGCCGCGACAACCGGTACGATGGTCAAGTCGCAGCCCGCCATTTCGGCCGACACCGTGGCAAAGCGATCCGGGCGCGCGGTGGCGACAAACAGAAACGGACCGATCCGCAGCCACGGGATCACATTGTGCCGCAGCCAGAACTCCATGGGTTTGAGAGCGCTTAGCTCAGCAGAAGGCGGGGTTTGCACCAGATCGGCGATCTGCAGGTTGGTTTGCGCGGACAAAGCGGCCAGAACATCTTTGCGGCTGGCCCAGCCTTCACTCACCAGAATTTCTCCGAGCGGAGCATTCTGACGGGCCTGAAGGTCCAGCGCACGATCCAGCTGGTCCTGCGTGATCACTCCGGCATCAACCAGACATGCACCTACGGGTTTGCGAAGCTCAGAAGACGGGATCGGATGTGTTGCAGCGGCTTTTTGTGCGTTCAAATCAACCATAAAAGAAAAAACCCCGACGCCTTTTGTTGGCGTCAGGGTTGAACGACTAAGGTTAACGCGCGGTTAACTCTGATAAACACACAGGAATTTTGGTGTTTATGCCTGTGCTTTTGTATCCGCCATCGCGCTGGAAAAGCGCTCGAACAGGTAGAAACTGTCCTGCGGTCCGGGGGACGCCTCGGGGTGGTATTGAACCGAATACACCGGGCGGTCGGTCATGCGGATGCCGCAGTTGGAGCCGTCAAACAACGAGCGGTGCGTTTCCACAACGCCGTCGGGCAGCGACTGCGCATCGACCGCAAAGCCATGGTTCATCGAGGTGATCTCGACCTTACCGGTTTCCAGATCCTTGACCGGGTGGTTTGCGCCATGGTGGCCGTGGTTCATCTTGACGGTCTGCCCGCCAAGCGCCAAGGCCAGCATCTGGTGACCAAGGCAAATGCCAAAAACCGGCAGCTTGGTGGTGTCGAGTATCTCCTTGATCATCGGCACGGCATATTCGCCTGTAGCCGCCGGATCGCCGGGGCCGTTGGACAGAAAGACGCCGTCGGGCTCATGGGCCAGAACCTCGGCCGCTGTCGCGGTTGCGGGCAGAACGGTCACGTCGCATCCGGCCGACGCCAGGCAGCGTAGGATGTTGCGCTTGGCGCCGAAATCAAGGGCGACAACCTTGTGGGCAGGGGCCTCTTGCCGTTGATAGCCGTCTGGCCAGGCCCAACGCATCTCATCCCAGCGGTAGCTTTGGGCGCAGGTGACGTCTTTCGCGAGATCCATCCCTTCAAGCCCGGCAAAGCCGCGTGCGGCGGACACCAGCGCTTCGATATCGAAGTTACCTTCGGGGTCGTGGGCCAATGCGACATGCGGCGCACCCTGCTGGCGGATTGCGCGGGTAAGGCGGCGGGTGTCGATGCCACCGATCGCGATACGGCCACGACGCTCCAGCCAGCCCTTCAGCTCTTCAGCCGAGCGCCAGTTTGACGGCTCTGTCGGGTCCCATTTGACGACCATGCCCGCAGCTACTGGATCACCGGTTTCATCGTCTTCAGGGTTCACACCGACATTGCCGATATGCGGGAAGGTGAAGGTAACGATCTGCCCGGCATAAGAGGGGTCGGTCATGATCTCTTGATAACCGGTCATGGCGGTGTTGAAGCACAGCTCGGCCACGGTCTGTCCGGTGGCGCCGAAGCCCATTCCGTAGAACAAAGTTCCGTCGGCCAAAGCCAGACATGCGGTGGGCTTGGACGGGGCGTTCTGGGCCATGGCGCAACTCTCCTGCAGGTAAATCGGCGCATACCTAAGGGGGTTATACGTTCGGGTCAAGTCTGATCATTTTTTAGGCTATCTTTGTTTTTCAATAGGTTAGCGGTATTCACCCCCTGTTGTGTCACGCTTTTTGTTTGGATATGTTCGGGGTTCCTTTGTCATGGGGATGGACAAACCATATGGACATGCGATCACGGGTGAATGCCGCCCTGAAGCAAGCGATGAAAGACAAGGCGGCCGAGAGGCTGTCGACTCTGCGGTTGATTAATGCTGCGATCAAGGATCGCGATATCGCCGCGCGCGGCTCGCAAAACGAAGAGGCCAAGGGCTGCGGTGATGCCGAGGTTCTTGAAATTCTTGGTAAAATGACCAAGCAGCGCAAGGAAAGCGCCCGAGCCTATGAAGAGGGCGGACGTCTGGATCTGGCGGAACGGGAATTGCTGGAAGTCTCGGTGATCGAGGAGTTCCTGCCCAAGCAGCTGGATGAAGATGAGGTCTCGAAAGCGATTCAGACCGCTATCACTGCGACTGGCGCGGGCTCGATCCGCGATATGGGCAAGGTGATGGGCGAGTTGAAGACGCGATACACCGGTCAGATGGATTTCGGTAAGGTCGGCCCAATGGTCAAAGACCATCTGTGCGCCGCCTCAAACGGAGACTGCTGAGGCTGAACCTCTACTGCGCGGCCGGTCCGCGCAGTTTTGCGATCAGGTCGTCATAGAGGGTGATCCGTTCATCCTCGGACAGAAACGCGCCAATTTCGACTTCGCGACCGGCTCCGATCAGGGTCACGTAGTGCGGCACTGGCCCACCGGTTTCGTGCATTTCGGGGCGCGCCCAATACCTGTTGCAAGACCATTCCTGCCGCTGTTTTCCCGGAGACTGATGGACCAGTCGCGCCTGTGAGCCGCTGAGGGTCAGAATCTCGACCGCGCTGCGCGCGCGGTAGTTCGTCTGGATCGCGAGCCACAGGCCCAGAACTGTCAGCAACAGGAAGGGCAGCAACCCCCACAGGACAACCGAGCCCAGCATGGCCAGAATGGGAATAAGGCCGAACGTGAAGACCGACAGGATCACGATCATCGCGCCGCGCGGGGGCAATGAGTTATGCGGCCAGAGGCGCAATTCCTGTTCGGTGTCCGAGGTATGATTCCATTGATAGGGCATAGTGGAAAACTAGCGCAAAGTTATGTGCTGTCTAAGGTTAAAGATCACACCACGTGGCCAACCCGGACCCAGGACAGCGCATCGTCTAATCTGTCATCGCCCCAGAAAACCTCGCCCCTGACGACAAGGCTGGGCGCGCCAAAAACCCCGAGGCGTTTTGCGTGTTCGGTCTCTGCCTCTAACGCCGCAACGGCATCAGGGCTGCGCGCGCGGGAAAGGACAAGGCGGGGATCTTGCTGGCACCGCAATAGGGCCTCGGACAGTGCGGTCTCACTGCCTGCTTCGACACCGTCTTCGAACCAGATCCGATAGAGGTTCTGGGTGAAATCCTTGCCCCAACCTTCACTCATCCCGAGTAGAGCGATCTGATTGGCCAGAGGCAGGTCCGAAATTGGGTAAGGCGCAGGCAGCGTGGCATGGATATGATACTTGGCGGCCCGGCGCTCGATATCACGCCACATATAGGCAGATTTCACAGGCTTGCCGGCGAAGGGTACGTTCTGCTGTTCGGACATCACGCTGCGCACGTTGAACGGACGCCAGCGCACTGAGGTATCGTTTTCGGCGCACCAATCATCAAGGCGCATGATCGTCAGAAAGCTGTATGTGCTGCCGATCGAATACCAAAAGTCAATTTCGGGCATCTGGACCCTCCCCGGATTGCCGGATGAGTTTCCCTTACCAGAATAGCCTATTTTGCCCGATCTGGCGATGTGTTGTTAGAAAAGGTGAGAGCGCAAAGAAAAACCCCGCCGGGATGGCGGGGTTTTCTTGGTTTCTCAGCCGGGGCTTAGTGCGCGTGGCCTTTGTCCCAGTCTTCCTGCTTTGGCAGCTGCTCGAACGTGTGTTCGGGCGGCGGGGTCGGCAGGGTCCATTCCAGTGTATCCGCGTATTCGTTCCACGGGTTCGGACGTGTCTCTTTCGCGCCACGCAGCAGGGCGTAGATCACGATGCCGAAGAACAGCAGGAACGAAGCGAAGGACACGAATGCACCGATCGACGAAACAAAGTTCCACTGAGCGAACGCCTCAGGGTAGTCGATATAGCGGCGCGGCATGCCCTGGCGGCCCAGGAAGTGCTGCGGGAAGAAGGTCAGGTTCGCGCCGATGAAGAACATCCAGAAGTGGATCTTGCCCCAGAACTCGGAATACTGACGACCGGTCATCTTCGAGAAGTAGAAGTAGACGCCAGCGAAGATCGCGAAGACGGCACCCAAGCTCATCACATAGTGGAAGTGCGCCACAACGTAGTAGGTGTCGTGATAGGCACGGTCGATACCGGCCTGCGACAGAACCACACCGGTCACACCACCAACGGTGAACAGGAACAGGAAGCCGAAGGCGAACAGCATCGGTGTCTTGAACTCGATCGAGCCGCCCCACATGGTCGCAATCCACGAGAAGACCTTAACACCAGTTGGAACCGCGATGACCATCGTGGCCAGCATGAAGTAGGCCTGCTGACGAAGCGACATGCCAACGGTGTACATGTGGTGCGCCCACACGACGAAGCCCAGCACACCGATCGCGATGATCGCCCAGACCATCGGCAGGTAACCGAAGATCGGCTTGCGTGCGAAGGTCGCAATCACGTGGCTGATGATGCCGAAACCGGGCAGGATCACGATATACACTTCCGGGTGGCCGAAGAACCATAGGATGTGCTGATACAGGATCGGATCGCCGCCACCGGCCGGATCAAAGAAGGTGAAGCCAAAGTTGCGGTCCATCAGCAGCATGGTGATCGCGCCCGCCAGAACCGGCAGCGACAGCAGAATCAGCCACGAGGTGACGAAGATCGACCAGCTGAACAGCGGCACCTTGAACAGGGTCATGCCCGGGGCACGCATGTTCAGGAAGGTGGTGATCATGTTGATCGCGCCGAGGATCGAGGAGGCACCCGATACGTGCACGGCAAAGATCGCAAGGTCCATGGACATGCCGCTTTCGGTTGTTGACAGCGGTGGGTAGAGGACCCAACCAACTCCCGAGCCGGGTTGAACCGAACCATCGGGATAAGTTCCCCCACCTGGAGCCAGCAGCGAGGCCACACCCAGCGAGGTACCAGCGACATACAGCCAGAAGGACAGGTTGTTCATCCGCGGGAACGCCATATCCGGCGCGCCGATCTGCAACGGCATGAAATAGTTGCCAAATCCGCCAAACAGGGCAGGGATGACAACGAAGAACATCATCAGAACACCGTGATAGGTGATCATCACGTTCCACAGGTGTCCGTTGGGGGTACATGGATCGGCCATGAAGCCTTCCAGGCACATGTACTGAACACCGGGGTGCATCAGCTCAAGCCGCATGTAAACGGTCATCGCCACCGAGATGAACCCGGCGATAGCCGAGAAGATCAGGTAGAGAATCCCGATGTCCTTGTGGTTGGTCGACATGAACCAGCGCTGAAAGAACGAGCGCTCGTCTTCATGATCGTGGCCATGAATGGCTGCGTCTGCCATTTTAGGTGCCTCCTGTTGCAACTACGCCGCGCAACCAGACCTCTCCGGTGCGCAGGATTACTGCTGGTTTTAGATTGCGTTGAGGTTGCCTTCAATGGCCGAGTTTGATCTGGATCAAGAATAATTGTCGCGGGCAGGGGGCTGCGCCGCGAATTCAGATCATCAATGGGTCGAATCTGGCTATTTCATCCCAGCTTTCAAGAGGTCACGCAGGTTCGTCAGCCTGAATCGGCCGAGTTCCGCCTTGACCGACGCACGTTCGAACCGCAGAACTCCTTTGAACCCATTGCAAATTCAGAGGCCCGACATGTCAGCATATGATCCGGAGAACATCTTCGCCAAAATCCTGCGCGGAGAAATCCCCTCGACCCGCGTATACGAAGATGATGAGACGCTGGCGTTCATGGACATCATGCCGCGCGCCGATGGTCATCTGCTGGTCATCCCGAAAACCCCGTGCCGCAATGTGCTGGACGCCACTCCCGAGCAGTTGAATGCCGTTATGGCGACCGTTCAGAAACTGGCCCGCGCTGCCAAGCGGGCGTTTGACGCCGGTGGGGTGACCATTCAGCAGTTCAACGAAGCCGCAGGCGGGCAGGAGGTCTTCCACCTGCATTTCCACATTCTGCCCCGGCATGAAGGCGAGGCCCTGCGTGCGCCCGGAAAGATGGGGGATTTCGAAGAGATCGCCAAACACGCCGAACAGATCAAGGCTGCGCTATAGGCTTCTCGGCTGTATGAAATCGTGTATTGGCTCGTCCGAACCGCTTGAAGCATAGTCAGGAAACGAAATTGCCGTTCCGATTTGGGGTCGGAACGGCAGACTCGTACCCATACACTTCACGGGTCACCGGAGCAGATCCGGGTTACCGGTTAACATACCACTCACTCAAGACTGGTAGGACAATGTTACTCTGTAACCGGGCGAATGTATGCCGGTTTAGTGAAATTTGGTTAAGCTTTTACTTAAATGGCCACAATTGCTGTCGAATATTGCAGGGTTGAAATGACCTATGGCTGCAGCTTGGAAACAGAGGGGCGCGTGCGTAGGGATTGTACGTGGATTTGGGCGACTCGGCGATTCGATCAGGGCATTTGACGCGCTAGGCTCAAGAGCAATAGCCAATAGGAAAAGAGTGCGACGAATGCGATTGCGAACAGGAACGTCTTGGGGCGCTTGATGTACCTTATTACCACGCGCTGCCAGTCATTCAGCCTGCCAAACAAGATCGCTTTTCGAGGCGAACAAAACAACCTTCTTGGCGCACAAGTGGTTCTCATTTGCAAAAGGTAGAAAGCTTGGGCACGGTAATGCTGTTCCGTCAAAGACCGAGGAAAAGCTGCTCTTCAGTTGCTTAGAATAGTCGCGGCATTGAGGGTAAATAGCCAAGCTATTGTTTTTGTTGGTGCGGTCGAGAAGACTCGAACTTCCACGGGAGTTACCCCACAGCGACCTCAACGCTGCGCGTCTACCAATTCCGCCACGACCGCACTGCCAATGACTTGGTAGCGCGGCGTATAGACCCTTAAAACCCGGATGTGAAGAGGCAAAAGCGCGTCGGTTTAAATTCAGCACCGGCATTCATATCTTTAGCAGCCAACCACCCTGTAGGAGCCCCCGATGACCACCCCGGATACCCGTCCCGTTGTTCAGATTGATGTTGTCTCTGATGTCGTATGCCCTTGGTGTATCGTTGGCTTCAAACAGCTTGATCAGGCGTTGCAGCAGCAAAACGTGCTGGCGCGGCTCAGGTGGCATCCGTTCGAGCTGAACCCGCAGATGCCAGCCGAGGGGCAGAACCTGCGCGAACACATCATGGAGAAATACGGCAGCACCGCCGAACAAAGCGCACAGGCGCGCGAGAGGCTGACCTCGATTGGGGCAGAGCTTGGCTTTGCTTTCAATTTCACAGACGACAGCCGCATGGTGAATACGTTCCAGGCGCATCAGTTGTTGGACTGGGCCGAGGGTCAAGGGCGGCAGCATCCCCTGAAGCTTGCGCTTTTCCAGGCTTATTTTACGGATCAAAAGGATGCTTCTGACATCGATGTACTGGCAGACGCGGCTGAGGCGGTAGGGTTGGACCCGCAAGCCGCGCGGGCGGCTTTGGCATCCGGGGATCATCAGGCCTCGGTGCGGGAGAAACAGCAATTCTGGACCAGTCGCGGGATCTCCGGCGTGCCTTCGATGGTGTTCGCCGGGAAATACCTGACCACAGGAGCGCAAGGGGTCGAGACATACGCCAATGTCCTCAAGCAATGCCTGGAAGAGGCCGCGTGACCTCTTTCCCCCAACCGACCGGCACGGTATGAGGCAAGCATGGAATGGAAGATCTCAGACGGGCTGACTGACTACCAAGAGGCCGTCGCCTTTATGGAGGCGCGCGTGGCGGCTATTGCGGCAGGCGAGGCCGATGAATGCGTCTGGCTGTTGGAACACCCGCCCCTTTACACGGCAGGGACGTCTGCGCGACCCGAGGATCTGACTGACCCTGACCGGTTCCCTGTCTATGAGAGCAAGCGCGGCGGGGAATACACCTATCACGGCCCCGGTCAGCGCGTCGCCTACGTCATGCTCGACTTGAACAAGCGAGGCCGCGATGTGCGCCTATTCGTTAAACAGCTCGAAACCTGGGTGATCGCCGCATTGGATGAGTTCAACGTCAAAGGAGAGATTCGCGACGGGCGCGTTGGTGTGTGGGTGCAACGAGACGACAAACCGCTGACAATCACCGGACAACCCGCGGAAGACAAGATCGCCGCTATCGGCCTGCGCCTGCGCAAATGGGTCAGCTTTCACGGCATCTCGATCAATGTTGAGCCTGACTTGGACCATTTCTCGGGCATTGTGCCCTGCGGCATTCGGGAGCACGGGGTGACATCGCTGGTTGACTTGGGGTTGCCGGTGACCATGGCAAATGTGGATACTGCCCTGCAAAAGACCTTTGCGGAAGTCTTCGAACAAGCCAACGCCTAGGGTTCCAGCACTATTTCTTGCCGCAGTTTCGCGGTGGTTTTGTCGAAGATCAGGATGCGGTTGTCGTCAGTGACGACGGCGTACCAGTTGTTCCCGATCGTCACAGCCTGTGCTTTTGCGCCATCCGGCAGCTCGATCTGATCGGGCAGGGTTGGGGTTCGGTCCGATAGCCGGATGACAATCAGTGCGAATGTCACTAGAACCCCGCCAATCATCACCGCGGTCAGTAGCATGACCATGCGCCGAAGCAGCCTCAGCTGCGGCGTTTCCTGCGGTTCTTCTTGGGGTTCGGAAGGGACAGTCATGGGCACCCGACAGGTTGAGTTTCAGATCGCGGCCGCTCCGCCGCCTCGCCTTGATAAGGCGCTTTCGCGGGATGTGCCAGCCGAGGAAAACCTGTCACGCACCCGTTTGGCGCGTTTGATCGAAGAGGGCTCGGTTCTGGTCGAGGGCGCTGAGGTGCGCGATCCGAAGGCCAAGGTGGCGGAAGGCGCCACGGTGGTCATCATGGTCGCTGAGGCTGAAGACAGCCATATCGGCCCCGAGGATATCCCGCTGGACGTGGTCTTCGAGGATGACAACCTGATTGTGGTGAACAAACCTGCGGGGATGGTCGTGCATCCTGCGCCGGGCTCGCCGAGTGGAACGCTCGTGAATGCGCTGCTTCATCATTGCGGGGCAGACTTGTCCGGGGTTGGCGGGGTTAAACGACCCGGCATTGTCCACCGGATCGACAAGGAAACCAGTGGGCTTCTAGTAGTCGCCAAGTCGGATGCAGCTCACCACGGGCTTGCGGCGCAATTCGAGGCGCATAGTGTTGAACGCTACTACCGAGCGGTTTGCTACGGGGTGCCGGATGCCAATGATCCGCGCTTGCGGGGTGTCAAAGGTGTCAGTTTCGAGCCGGGCAACATCATGCGCCTGACCACTCAGCTTGCTCGGCATAAGACCGACCGTCAGAAACAGGCGGTTCTGTTTCACGGAGGGCGGCACGCGGTGACGCGAGCGCGTGTGGTTGAAACATTCGGTGCCCCGGCTGGGCTGGCATTGATCGAATGCTGGCTGGAAACAGGGCGCACCCATCAGATTCGCGTGCATATGGCCCATGCAGGTCATGGTCTGGTGGGCGATCCGGTCTATGGCGGCAAACGTAAATTGGCAGCGAAAGCGTTCAGTGCGGCAACCTCCGAGGCGGTGCGTGTGTTTCCGCGTCAAGCGTTACATGCCGCCGTTTTGGGCTTTGAACACCCGGTAACCGGCGAAAACCTTCGATTTGAAGCGGATCTGCCGCAGGACATGCAGGACCTGATTGAAACGCTGCGCACCCCTCTGTCATAATACGCAAACTCCTGTGAGTAAGAGATTCTTAGCTTTCCTTTACCCAAGCTTAATTTCAAACTGTTAACGGTACCTCTTGAAAGGGATGGGTTCCTTACCCATATCGTATGTTAAAGAGCTAAACATTTGTCGGAGGGACATCAAAATGGCAAATTACGCAAATCTCCCCGCGCCGACGCCTGAGGGCGGCCTCAACCGCTATATGCAGGAAATTCGCAAGTTTCCTCTGCTGGAGCCGGAAGAAGAATACATGCTGGCCAAGCGCTGGGTCGAAGAGCAGGACACCGAGGCCGCTCATAAGATGGTCACGTCGCATCTGCGTCTGGCGGCCAAAATTGCCATGGGCTATCGCGGCTACGGTCTGCCGCAGGCCGAGGTTATTTCCGAGGCCAATGTGGGCCTGATGCAGGCGGTCAAACGGTTCGACCCGGAAAAGGGCTTCCGTCTGGCGACCTATGCAATGTGGTGGATTCGCGCCTCGATCCAGGAATACATCCTGCGGTCTTGGTCGCTGGTGAAGCTGGGCACGACCTCGGCGCAGAAAAAGCTGTTCTTCAACCTACGCAAGGCCAAGGCCCGTATTGGTGCGCTGGAAGAGGGCGACCTGCGCCCTGAAAACGTCACTCAGATCGCCAATGACCTTGGCGTGACCGAGGAAGAAGTCATCAGCATGAACCGCCGTATGTCGGGTGGCGATGCTTCGCTGAACGCGACCGTCGGGTCCGAGGGCGAAGGCACCATGCAATGGCAGGACTGGCTTGAGGATGAAGACGCCGATCAGGCGGGTGACTACGAAGCTCGTGATGAACTGGACGCTCGGCGTGAGTTGCTGGCCGCTGCGCTTGAGGTGCTGAATGACCGCGAGAAGGACATCCTGACCCAGCGCCGCTTGATGGATCAGCCGGTGACTTTGGAAGAGCTCAGCACGCAATATAATGTGAGCCGCGAGCGTATTCGTCAGATCGAGGTCCGCGCTTTTGAGAAACTTCAAAAGAAAATGCGCGATCTGGCCCGTGAAAAGGGAATGCTTGCAACCCGCTAGATCCAAGGAACGCACAGCCCGCAGATATTTGCGGGCTTTTTTCGATAGTAATCAGCGCACTGCGCCGGATACCTCATCCTCCTTTCATCGTGTGTTGACACTTGCCTCGCCTGCGTCTTGAGTCTGCGTCACATCTAAATGGCCTGATCAGGGAGAGAGCGATGCAGAAACCGGTTCAATTTGGTGTTCTGGGGGCCGCCAAATTTGCGCGGCAATATATGGCTCCGGCGATCCATGCGGCAGACGGGGCACGTTTGGCGGGGCTTGCGACTTCGAACGCGGTGAAGGCCGAGCCGTTTCAGGCCTTCTGCCCGGATCTGACGGTCTATGATAGCTACGACGCGCTGCTGGACGATCCCGAGATCGAGGCGGTCTATATCCCTCTGCCAAATCACCTGCATGTCGAATGGAGCCTGAAGGCGCTCGACGCGGGCAAACATGTGCTGTGTGAAAAGCCCATGACGATGCAGGCAGCTGAGTTCGACGCGCTGATCGAAAAGCGCGATCAGACAGGTTTGCTGGCGGCTGAGGCCTATATGATCGTGCATCACCCTCAATGGCAGTTCGTACAGAAACTCATCGCCGATGGTGCGATTGGCAAGCTGGTCCATGTGACAGGCGCGTTCAGTTTCGACAATCGTGAGGAAACCACGAACATTCGCAATCGCGCAGAAACCGGCGGGGGCGGGCTGCGAGATATCGGGGTATATGTCATCGGTAGCGCGCGGTTCGCCACAGGGCAGGAGCCGTCTGAAGTGCAGTCCGCGATCCGTTGGCAGGACGGCATCGACACGTTCACCGAAATTCGCGCGCAATTTCCGGGTTTTACCTATTCGGCCTATGTCTCGATCCGAATGCATCCGCATCAAGAGATGGTGTTTCACGGCGAAGGCGGTGTCATCCGCCTGACCGCTCCGTTCAACGCGCGGGTGTTCGGCGAGGCGCGGGTCGAGCTGCATCGACCGGGGCTTGAGGTTCAGGTGACCCGCTTCCCCGGCGACGATCACTACAAACTGCAGGTTGAGGCCTTCTGCCGCTCGGTTCGCAACGGGGCGGCTTATCCTTGCCCGCTGGAGTTTTCGCGCGGGACGCAAGAGATGATTGATCGCGTGTTTGCGGATGCCGTTCCTCTCTGACTTGCCAGCAGTCGCCCGGCGCGCGTATTCTGTGCTGCATCCATAAAAGGGAGAGGTATCATGGCCGGAGGTTGGGCCCGCGATGGTGCGGTCAGCGAACAGATCGAGGCGTCGATTTCCGACGAACTGGCCCGCATGCAGGCGCAAAAACGCCCCGTAGGCGAAAGCCTGACCCATTGCGCGGAATGCGAGGAACCCATCCCCGAAAAACGCCGCCAAGCGCTGCCCGGCGTCAAGCTGTGTCTGGACTGCCAGCAAGACAGGGACGGGACGTATCAGCAACGGGCAGGCATCAACCGGCGCGGTTCAAAAGACAGCCAGTTGAAGTGATTGCACTCGGTTTTGGCCAAAAACTTGCCAAAACCGTCAAGAATAGGCACCCTAAACCGCATTGATCTGTTCGAAATTGGTTTAAAAGGTGCATTCAGATGGCTGTTTTGAAAAAGGGCTCCAAGGGAAAAGACGTCGCCGAGGCGCAGAAGCTGCTGAATAAAGCGGGCGCAAAACCCAAGCTGGAAGAGGACGGCGATTTTGGTCCTCTGACCGAAAAACAAGCGCGCGCGTTCCAGAAAAAGGCCAAGCTGTCGGCTGATGGCAAAATCGGAGACAATACTTGGGCGGCTTTGAAATTTGGTGGCCCGCTGCCGAAACGGCCCGAGATTATGTTTGAAGAGGACGTCAAATTCGATGTCAGAGGCGGGGCCCGTAAGCCAGCGTTGGCCAAAGACGTGAATCAGGCCATCGCGCAGTTCGAAGGGGTGGTCACTTCTGCAAACAAGAAGTTTGCGTCAACCCGAAAGGCGCTTGAGGTCGATGTGAAGGCCGCGCATCAACGGGTGGAGGTCGCCAAGAAACTCGCCGCGCAGATCGAGCTGTTCGATAAGTCTGTAAAAACGGACCCAGCGAAAGCGAAAAAGCTGGTCCCGCAGATCGAAAGCCTGAACAAACAGTGGGAGAAACTGTATCTGGGCTACAATGGCGGCGATTGGCGTGGAAAATATCTGGATGTGGCGATCAAAGACATAGAGCGGAGCCTGAAGGCCCTGAAAGGCGTTTGACGCCCTTAGGTGAAGGCCCGGGCCGTAGCCAGCCCGGGCGCTCTTGTTAGTCTTCCATCGCTTCCAACTCGTCTATGAAGCCCGAGATCATCGACAGGCCTTTGTCCCAGAACTTGGGGTCGCTGGCATCTAGGCCAAACGGGGCGAGCAGGTCTTTGTGGTGTTTCGATCCACCGGCGCGCAGCATCTCGAAATACTTGTCCTCGAACCCCTCTGCACCGCTCTCGTAGACAGAATAGAGCGCGTTCACGAGGCCGTCTCCGAACGCATAGGCGTAGACGTAGAAGGGGGAATGCACGAAATGGGGGATGTAGGCCCAGAACGTTTCATACCCTTCCATGAACTCGAATGACGGCCCAAGGCTTTCTGCCTGAACGCTCATCCACAGGGCGTTGATGTCATCCGGGGTCAGTTCGCCCTCGCGGCGGGCGGCGTGCAGCTTGCATTCGAAATCGTAGAAGGCGATCTGGCGGACGACCGTGTTGATCATGTCTTCGACCTTGCCAGCCAGTAGGACTTTGCGCTGTTCCTTGGTTTCGGCCTTGTCCAGCATTTTGCGGAAAGTCAGCATTTCACCAAACACGCTAGCGGTCTCGGCCAGTGTCAGCGGGGTCGAGGACAGCATCTCGCCCTGGTCTGCCGCCAGTACCTGATGAACACCGTGGCCAAGTTCGTGTGCCAGGGTCATCACGTCGCGTGGTTTGCCCAGATAGTTGAGCATCACGTAAGGATGGACATCGGTGACGGTTGGATGGGCGAACGCACCCGGTGCCTTGCCCGGCTTCACCGCCGCGTCGATCCAACCTTGCGAGAAGAAGGGCGAGGCGATCTCACCCATGCGCGGATCAAACGCGTTATAGGCATCCATAACCGTCTTTTCGGCCTCGTCCCAGCCGACGATGCGGGTGTCTTCCATGGGCAGCGGCGCGTTGCGGTCCCAGACCTGCATCACGTCCAGACCCAGCCATTTACGTTTGAGTTCGTAGTACCGGTGGCTCAGCTTGGGGTAGGCGGCGACCACTGCTTCGCGCAGGGCTTCGACCACTTCGGGCTCGACGTCGTTCGACAGGTGGCGACCGGTCTGAGCGGTTGGCATGTTGCGCCAGCGGTCGACGATTTCCTTTTCCTTGGCCTGCGTGTTGTGAACGCGGGCGAAGGTTTTGATGTTCTCCTGAAACACTGAGGCTAACTCGCGCGAGGCCGCCTCGCGTTTGCTGCGGTCCTGTTCGGTCAGCAGGTTCAGGGTGCCTTCGATGTTCAGCTCTTCGCCGTCGACGGTGAAGGTCAGGCCCGCGATGGTTTCGTCGAACAAACGCTCCCACGCGTCACCAACAACGCCCAGGTCATGGAGGAATTTCTCAAGCTCGTCAGACAGTTGATAGGGTTTCATCGCGCGAATGCGGCGGAAGACGGGCTCATAACGCGCAAGATCAGCATTGGCCGCAAAATGCGCCTGCAGAACGTCGTCTTCGATGCGGTTGATCTCGAGCGTGAAAAACACCAGAGGGGTGGTGAAGACGGTGATCTTTTCCTGCATGTCCGACAGGAATTTGGCGCGATCGGCGTCAGTGGTCAGTTGGTAGTAGCGCAGACCGGCGAAGGACATGATCCGACCGGCGATGGCGTTGATCTTCTCGTTGCGATGCACGCAGGTCAGCAGGCCTTCGGCGTCCAGATCGGCCAGTTTGCCTTCGTAGTCCGCCGCGAATGACGCGCATTCGCCCTCAAGCCAGTCCAGATCCCGCGTCAGCTCGGCCGCCTCTTCCGAGGCATAAAGGTCGGTCAGGTCCCATTCGGGCAGGTTGCCAAGGTTATCGGAACCGCCGACTGCATTTGCATCACGGACGGGAAAGGGCAGGTCGCGCATGGAACACCTCTGATTAGCTTTGTTGCCAAACATCTAGGGCTGGCGCGCCCGGATCACAAGCCACCAGTCAAGATCAGTGCCGTGCGGACGTCCTAGGGGCGATTTGCCAGGAAATGCGCGGTCAACTCGTCCATAACCGGGTTGCGAACCTCGGGGGCCTCCATCAGCACCTCATGCTCACCATCGGGGATCTCGACCAGGCGACCATTGGGCCAGTTGGCCATCCGTGCGCGGATCGCCTTGCGGTCAACGATCTGCTCGTGGCTGCCCAGATAGGTCAGGCACGCGGTGTCCGGCGCAGGTTGCTCCATCAGCCATTCACATTCGCTGAGTGCCTCACGCAACCACTGGTTGGACGGGGCTCCAAGGGCCAGTTCGGGGTGCGCCTTCAATTGATCCTGCATCATCTTGAACATGTCCGGGTCACGCGTCAGCGAGTTGCCCTCGAACGGTTCCGCCAGAACATAGCTGGTCAAAGAAGTGGTCGGCGGGGTGCGTTCCCCCAATCCAAGCGCCGTGCCCCAATAGGCGGTCAGACGGCTGAGGGGCTTCATGATAGGGACAAAGAAAATGCCCCACATCGGCCCGGTAAATGCACAGGCAGCAAAACAATCGTTCTGGATGACCGCGCGCAGGCCGATGGCACCGCCCATCGAATGCCCGATCACATACCACGGGCGTGGAAGGTCCAGTGTCTCAGCCAGCTCCAGCACCACTGCGACGTCATGCTGATAGTCGGTGAATTTATCGACATGCCCGATGCGGGGTTCGTCCAGCAGGCGCTCGGCCAAGCCCTGTCCGCGCCAGTCGACGGCGAGGGCGGCAAATCCGCGATTCAGGAATTCCCCTGCGGTGCTCGCGTATTTCTCGATATATTCGGTACGGCCCGGAAACAGGAAGACCGTGCCGTTCTTTGCATCCTCGGGCAGCCAATGCCCGACACGGATGCGTTTGCCGTCGGCGGTGTGGAGCCAATGGGCTGTACCGCCGGCAGGGTCGCCGGCCACGTCATCATAGAAGGGGGCCGGCGAGTACTCCATCAGGCCAGAACCGATGCAAGCTGCATGGCGATTCCCATGTCACCGTCAACGCTGAGCTTGCCGGACATGAACGCGCCGGTCGGGTTCAGATCGCCGCTGAGAATCTGTTCGAACGTATCCGCATCCGCGCTGAGTGTCACGTCTGCGTCGTCATCACTGACGCGGGCGCCGTCTCCGTCCAGAACAATTGCGCCCAGATCGGCGATTGCAAACTTGGCGGACGCATCAAAGCCACCGCCGGCCAGCTTTTCGTTCAGCGCGGCCGCAGCCTTTTCAAGAATCTCGCTCATGCTTTTCCTCATATTGTTAACGCGCCGTGAATGGACATCCCCGGTCGCTACGCTACACTGACCATTGTTATGCGTATTGCAATCAACAATCTCAAAGGTACCGTCGCGGCAATTGCCGTTCTAGTCATGTTTTCCACCAGTGGTGGAGCGCAACAAGCGGATTCCCGCGACGAAGATGCGCTGTTGCGGCAACTTGCGCAGGCATCGCCAGAACAAGCCGTCGGTCTGGATCGACAGTTGCAGGCGCTCTGGTCGCAATCGGGCTCAGCCTCGGCGGATCTTTTGCTTGAGCGGGGGCGCGAAGCGCTGGATGACGGCGATATCGAGGCCGCGATCGAACACCTTACGGCGTTGACCGATCACGCGCCCGAGTTTGCCGAAGGATGGCACGCGCGGGCCTCGGCCTTTTTCGTCATCGACCGGTTTGGAATGGCAGCGGCTGATCTGGAACACGCGCTGACCCTCAACCCGAACAACTATCAGGCTATTTACGGCCTGGCTCTGATCTTCGAGGTGGTCGGCAAACCCGATCAGGCGCTTGAGGCCTATTCCCGCGCGTTGGCTATACATCCCCATCATGAAGAAGTAACCAATGCCGTGAATCGGCTGAAGCCTCAGGTTGAAGGCAAGGCGCTGTAAGTCGGAAGGCGCAGGGGGCAAAGGTGAGCGGGTCATCCCGAGTAGTGGCCGTACTTGGCCCAACGAACACAGGTAAAACTCACTACGCGATCGAACGCATGCTGGGGTACCGGACCGGTGTTATCGGCCTGCCTCTGCGGCTGCTCGCGCGTGAGGTTTACGACAAGATCGTCGCCATTCGCGGCCCCTCGGTCGTGGCGCTGGTGACGGGCGAGGAACGGATCGTACCACCGCGCACGCAGTATTGGGTCTGCACGGTCGAGGCGATGCCCGAAGGCATGGGCGCCGATTTCGTCGCGATTGATGAAATTCAGCTTTGCGTGGATCCCGAACGCGGACACGTCTTCACCGACCGGCTGCTGCGGTCGCGGGGAACGAGCGAGACGCTGTTCATGGGGTCCGACACCATGCGCGGCCCGATTGCGGCACTGGTGCCCGAGGCGCAGTTTGTCCGGCGCGAGAGGATGTCTCAGCTGGTGTATTCGGGGTCGAAAAAGATCAGCCGAATGCCCCCGCGCAGCGCCATTGTCGGGTTCTCGGTCGAAAACGTCTATGCCATCGCCGAGCTGCTGCGGCGTCAAAAGGGTGGGGCGGCCGTGGTGATGGGCGCGCTCAGCCCGCGCACGCGGAACGCGCAGGTCGACCTGTATCAAAATGGAGAGGTCGACTATCTGGTGGCCACCGATGCTATCGGGATGGGCCTGAACCTGGATGTGAACCACGTGGCGTTTTCGTCCCTGACCAAATTCGACGGCCGTCGGATGCGCCCCTTGGCCCCGAATGAGCTGGCCCAGATCGCGGGCAGGGCAGGCCGGGGCATGTCGGATGGCACCTTCGGAGTGACCGGCGAGGCCCCGCCGTTGGACGAAGGCGTTGCGCAGGCCATCATGGACAGCCGCTTTACGCCGATGAAAAAGCTGAACTGGCGGAATGCCGCCCTTCGCTTCGGCTCGGTGGATGCGCTGATCGACTCGCTAGAAGTCAGTCCGAATGATGAACATCTGACCAAGGCCCGCCCTGCAGACGACCTGAACGTGTTGAAATCGCTGTCCCAGGTGACTGAGGTCGCAGCCCGCGCCAGCGATGGCCCGTCGATCCGTTTGCTATGGGACGTGTGCCGAATTCCTGATTTTCGGGGCATTAGCCATTCGGAACATGCCAATCTGCTCGAGGTGATCTACGGCCACCTGCACGAACGCGGCGCGATCCCGGACGACTTCATGGCGCGGCAAATCCGCCGGATCGACCGCACGGACGGAGATATTGATGCGCTGTCCAAAAGGTTGGCTTATATTCGCACCTGGACATATGTTGCGCAACGAAACGGCTGGGTCCGTGACGAATCGCATTGGCGTGAGGAAACGCGCACTGTAGAAGACAGGTTGTCGGACGCTCTGCATGATCGTCTGACTCAAAGATTTGTGGACCGGCGCACCTCGGTGTTGTTGCGCCGGCTCAAACAGAAGGAGGCCCTTTTGGCCGAAGTAAATGACAAGGGTGAAGTGACCGTCGAAGGCGAATTCGTCGGTCGTCTGGAAGGGTTCCGGTTTACACCGGACAAAAGCGCGCAAGGGGCTGAGGCGAAAGCACTCAAGTCGGCCTCGCTGCAAGCCCTCGCGCCGCAATTCCATCTGCGTGCCGATCGTTTCTACAATGCACCCGATACCGAAATTGATTTCACTGATCAGGGCGGCCTGATGTGGGGCGAATACGCTGTCGGCAAACTGGTTGCCGGGGCCGAGCCCCTCAAGCCGATGGTCGAAGTTTTCGTGGATGAGGCCGCGGGACCGGACGTCGAACAGAAGGTGCAGCGCCGTTTGCAACACTTCATCGACCGCAAAGTGGCCGCGCTTTTTGAGCCGCTGCTGAACCTGTCGCGGGACGAGGAACTGTCCGGTCTGGCCAAGGGCTTTGCCTTCCGCATGGTCGAGGCGCTGGGCGTGCTGCCCCGCGCGCAGGTCGCGCAAGAGGTCAAGGATCTGGATCAGGACGCTCGCGGCGCGCTGCGCAAGCACGGCATTCGTTTTGGTCAGTTCACGATTTTCATGCCGCTGCTGCTGAAACCCGCTCCGACACGTTTGCGTCTGGTGCTGTGGGCGCTGTCCAGTGGTCTGCAGGAGTTCCCCGAGGCACCGCCTCCGGGTCTGGTCACTGTGCCGGTCGCAAAGGATGCGCCGCAGGGCTATGACACGATGTGTGGCTACCGCGATGCGGGCGAACGCTCGATCCGCATCGACATGCTGGAACGTCTGGCCGATATGCTGCGCTCTGAGGACAGCCGGGGCGGCTTTGAAGCGAAACCTGACATGCTTTCGATCACAGGCATGACGTTGGATCAGTTCGCGGACCTGATGCAGGGTCTGGGCTACAAGGCCGAACGCGGCGAGCGTGAAAAGGTCAAAGCCGTACCGGCTGAGGCACCTGCGATTGAAGCGGCAGAACAACCCGCCACCGAAGAAACCCCGGTAGCTGAGGTTCCGACCGATGAGGTCGGAGCACCCGCCGAGGCGTCAGCCGAGGCCACCGAAAGCACCGAGGCGGCAGCCGAGGCTCCGGCCGCCGAGCCCGCAAATGACGAACCCGAGGTCGAGGTGTTCTACACCTTCACATGGGGCCGTCAGCGCCAGCAAAATCGCGGCCCGCGCCGCGAGCAGGGGCAGGGCAAAGGCAAGCCGCGTGGGAAACCTCAGGACGGTCGCAAGCCGCAAGGCAAGAAGGGCGGCAAGCCGCAGGGCGCAAAGTCCTTCTCGTCCCGGCCTCCGAAAAAGGAAAAGGCGATCGACCCCGACAACCCGTTTGCAGCAGCGCTGATGGGTTTGAAGGGCGGCAACTGATCCGTCATGGATCAGGCCAAGCTGCGGATCGACAAATGGCTCTGGCAGGCGCGGTTCTTCAAGACCCGTAGCCTGTCGGCGAAACAGGTCAGCAGCGGCCATGTCAGGCTGAACGGCAACCGGGTTCTGAAACCTGCCCAGACGGTAGCCCCAGGCGACGTTCTGACCTTTCCACAGGGCAAAATCATCCGCGTCGTGCGCGTTGAAAAACTCGGCGAGCGCCGCGGTCCGGCCCCCGAAGCGCAAACATTGTACTTCGATATGACGGAAAAGAAGGACATACCGCCCAAAAACCCGTCATATGAGGGAAAAGGTCGCCCAACCAAGAAAGATCGGCGCGCGCTTGATCTTTCTCGCACGCCAAACGGCCCCACATCTTGAAGCCAAACCCGGACTGAACTAGCTAGACGCCAAACCTGAATGGGATTCTGAACATGACCTACGTCGTTACCGAAAACTGCATCGGCTGCAAATACACCGACTGTGTGGAAGTGTGCCCTGTGGACTGTTTCTACGAAGGTGAAAACACACTGGTCATCCACCCCGACGAATGCATCGACTGCGGTGTCTGTGAACCCGAATGCCCGGCTGATGCAATCCGTCCCGACACCGAGCCGGGCATGGAAACGTGGGTCGAGTTCAACCGCAAATACTCGGAAATGTGGCCGGTCATTGTCACCAAAAAAGACCCGTTGCCCGAGGCGGAAGAGCGCGATGGCGAGGAAGGCAAAATGGAGAAGTATTTCTCCGAAGCTCCGGGTGAAGGCGGGTAAGTGATTCGCACCCCATTTGGATGGCAAAGAAAAGCGGTCTTCAAAGACTAATCCCTTGATTGCAGGCCGTTTATAAAAAAATTCCCCTAGGGAAACTTTTGAGTGTCTCATTTTTGTGATATACTCTATCCCTACATGATGACTGAGATTGGGATGTACTCCGTAAGTATGCTCGCTTTGGAGTTCTGAATTTGCGACAAACAGACCGCCTGCCGGGGCCACAATAGGCACCGAGCGTGGTTTTTTTGTTGTTCGCGTCCCGGTCCAAAACCAAGGAATGAATTGAATGTCGAAGTCGAAAAAGCTTGAGTTCCGCCCGAACGACTATGTTGTCTACCCCGCCCATGGTGTGGGTCAGATCATCTCGATCGAAGAGCAGGACGTCGCTGGATTTTCGCTCGAATTGTTCGTCATCTCATTTGAGAAAGACAAGATGACCCTTCGCGTGCCGACAAACAAGGTGACCGAATCCGGTCTGCGTTCGCTCAGCTCGCCGGATGTGATCTCTCAGGCGATGAAGACGCTGAAGGGCAAGGCCAAGGTCAAACGGGCTATGTGGTCGCGCCGGGCGCAGGAATATGAACAGAAGATCAACTCGGGTGATCTGATCTCGATCGCCGAAGTGGTTCGCGACCTGCACCGCACCGATGACCAGCGCGAGCAAAGCTATTCCGAACGTCAGCTGTATGAAGCCGCGCTGGAGCGCCTGACCCGCGAAGTTGCCGCCGTGTCCGGAGACGGAGAGATTTCTGCCGCCAAGCAGGTCGATGATGTTCTGACCTCACGCGCCGCCGCCGCTTGAGGGCGCGACGATTGAAATAGCAAGGCCGCTCCGGCATCGGGGCGGCCTTTTTCGTTGTTTGGTGGATTGGCGAAAACCGGTTAGTTTTGCTGTAGATGCAAGCAGATACCGGTTCGGCATGAAGAAGGCGGTCAAGTTCCTCTATATCGGCAAAGACCCGATTTCGGTCTGGTTCCGCTATGGGTTGATCCTGTTCGATGTGGTCACGATCATCTTCTTTGTCGCCACCGCGCATTTTCCGCATGGCCCATGGGTGACAGGGATCAGTTGGGTGGTTGGCTTTCTGATCCTTCTGGATTTTTCGGCCAGAATGTGGATCGCCAAAGATCGTTGGAAGCTGTTGCGCAAGATTTACACGCTGGCGGATATCGTGGTGATCGTGTCGCTGATCCTCGACCCGTTTTTAACCGGCAATCTCGCGTTCCTGCGTATCCTGCGCGCCCTTCGGCTGATCCACTCGTACCATCTGCTCTGGGACTTGCGGCGCGACAGTACCTTTTTCCGCACACACGAAGATGCGGTCATCGCAGCCATCAATCTGCTGGTCTTTGTGTTCGCAACTTCGACAGCGGTTCTTGTCTTTTTCATCCCCGAAGATGCTAAGAACCCCTATATTGACGCGCTGTATTTCACCATGGCGACCCTGACAACGACGGGATTTGGCGACATCACCCTGTCGACGCCGTGGGGCAAGCTGTTTTCGGTGTTTATCATGGTGGTCGGAGTTGCCTTGTTCGTGCGCCTCGCGCAGGCGATTTTTATGCCGCAGAAAGTGCGCCACAAATGCCCCAGCTGCGGGCTGTTCCGGCATGATCCGGACGCGGTGCATTGCAAGCATTGCGGCTGCACTCTACGGATCGAGACGGGTGGTGTGTCTTAAAGCTGCGCTGCCATTGCGATCAAAAAGGTGATCTCAGCCAATTGCTGAGAAGCGCCTAGGATATCTCCGGTCTGGCCGCCGATCTTGGTCTTTGCCACGAGGGCCAGAGCACCCACAACGAGCGCGGCGCATAGGGCGGGCAAAATGACCTGCCCACCGAGCAGCAATACTCCCGTCAAGCCAGCCAGAGCGAGCGAAACCGCGACAGGACCCACTGGCGGAGCACCAACAGAATGGCTGAGACCCGATTTACGCGCATTGGGCAATGCAGCCATTAGCAAGGGCATGAACGCGCGTGACACCACGCAGGCGGCAATGATCGCCAGAAACGCACCGGCTGACAAAAGGGTCGCGACGGCTGTCACCCGCATCAGCTGCGACGCAATCAGGGACAGCACGCCGTAGGTGCCGATGTGGCTATCCTTCATGATCTCCATCCGGCGTTCCCGCGTGAACCCGCCCCATAGGCCGTCAAACGTATCGGCCAACCCGTCCTCATGCATTGCGCCCGTTGTCATGGTCATGGTCGCCACGAGTAAAACGGCGCACACGAAAGGCGGAACCGATAATGTCAGTGCAAGCCACCCGATGACGCAAGCCAATGTACCAATCACCAGGCCGACCACCGGAAAGGCCCAAGCCGCCTGCGCCTGCCGGGCAAAGACCTTCTCAGGCAAACGGGGCAGGGGCAGGCGCGTCAACAGGACCAGAGCCAGCGGGATATCCCATGCGGAAACCGGATTGGTGTCGTTTTTTTGCACTTCAGCGCCTTTCGAGGCCTTGTTGGTTTCAGTGCTTCGGTTAAACACACAGGACCACTCTGATGCAATGAGGCTTTGATGCTGCCTGAACTGAATGATTTGAACACGTTCCGCGACGCGTTGACCGGCGCCGAAGGGCCGGACATGGCGGCGGCGGATGGCGCGGCTGAACGCAACGGTCAGTTGACCAAACCTCCGGGCGCGCTGGGGCGGCTGGAGGATCTGGCGATCTGGTACGCGGCGTGGCGTGGGGACGCGCGACCGCAGGTTGCGGCCCCTCAGGTCATTGTCTTTGCGGGCAACCATGGGGTCACGGCGCAGGGCGTTTCGGCCTTTCCGCCCGAAGTGACCGTTCAGATGGTGATGAATTTTGAACATGGCGGCGCGGCGATCAACCAGCTGGCCAAGGCGGCTGGCGCAAAGATGGATGTCCACGCGCTGGATCTGGATCATCCAACGGCAGATTTCACCCAAGCCCCGGCCATGAGTGAAGCCGAGTTGCTGAGCGCACTGCAAACTGGCTGGCAGGCTGTGGATCCTAAGTCCGACCTGCTGGTGGTCGGCGAGATGGGGATCGGCAACACTACGCCCGCTGCTGCCATCGCCTGCGCCCTTTTCGGAGGTGAGGCCGCCGATTGGACCGGACGCGGTACAGGGGTCGACGATGCGGGCCTTGCAAACAAGACCCGCGTGGTCGCCGAAGGTGTTGCGCTGCATGGCAGTGAAGACGGGTTGGAGGTTTTGCGCTGCCTCGGCGGGCGCGAGATCGCGGCCATGGCCGGAGCGATTGCGGCGGCCCGTATGTTACGCATTCCCGTCATTCTGGATGGCTTCATCTGTACATCGGCCGCGGCCTGTCTGGCGCGTATCTCGCCCTCAGCTCTGGATCATACCGTTGCGGGGCACCAAAGCGCAGAAGGCGCGCATGCTGCGATGCTGTCAAAACTGGGCAAGGAGCCGCTGCTGAGCCTCGGCCTGCGTCTGGGTGAGGGATCCGGCGGTGCGCTTGCGATCAACATTCTCAAAAGTGCAGTTGCCTGCCACTCGGGCATGGCAACCTTTGCCGAGGCGGGCGTCTCGGACGGGTAACCTAAGCGCCTGACCGGGGCGAGGTCGCTTTGCGTTTGATTTGAAACGAAATACGCTGCCTCTTCCTATGGTCGAACACGCATTTCGATAACTTTACCTCAGATAAAACGCAAAACGCTTTAATTGCTTCGGTCAGGCGGAATCCTTGGCGTGCTGCTCCGCCAGTTCCAGCAAAGCGGTTTCCAGATCCTTCTCAAGCTTTTGCGCGCGTTCGATGTATTTCGTGTTTTCGGACGTGGGCATGCCGGGAATCCACAACTCCGCCAAATCGCGCACGGACGTCCTGTCATGGTGATAGAAGGTCTGCTCGGCTTGCGCGGCCTCGTATTCGCTCAGCCCGATATTCTCCAGCACATAGCGGCCCGCGCGCAGAGAGCTGTCGAACATTTCGCGCACGATGTCATTGGCCCCGGCTTGATACAGCTCATACACATGCGTCCGATCATGCGCCCGTGCGATGATATGCAGATCGGGGCGCTGGCGACGGGCGTATCCGACCAAGCGGGTCACCGTCTTTCGATCATCCATCGCGGCCACCAGCACCGAGGCTTTTTCAAGCCCCGCAGCGCGCAGCAGCTCTGGCCGAGTCGGGTCACCCAGAAAGCCTTTGACGCCAAACCGGCGCATCAGCTGAATCGTCTCGATATCGTGGTCCAGAACAACGGTTTTGAAGCCGCTGGCGCGAACCAGCCGGTTGACGATCTGACCAAACCGACCGATCCCAGCGATGATTACAGGGCCTTTTTCGTCGATCTCATCGGGTTCTGGCGTAGCGCTGGTGTCGGCCATCTTGCGGGACAGAAGGTCGTAGATGATGAACAAAAGCGGGGTGATCAGCATGGTCAGCGCAATGATCATCAGCAACTTTTGCGACAGGTCCGGCGGGATGACATTCTGCTGCGTCGAAAACGCCAGAAGGACAAAGCCGAACTCACCCGCTTGGGCCAGTCCAAGGGTGAACAGCCAGTGATCCCGGCCCTTGAGCTTGAAGGCCTTGCCAACGAGATAGAGGATGACGCCTTTAACGAGGATGACCAGCAGGGCCAGACCGATCAAGTCGAATGGGTCGTTGAAGAAATAGCCAACGTTGATCCCGGCTCCGACCGTAATGAAGAACAGCCCCAGAAACAGGCCCTTGAACGGCTCAAGGTCGCTTTCCATTTCATGACGGAATTCCGAGCTGGCCAATACCACGCCCGCCAGAAACGCCCCCAGGGCGGGGGACAGGCCCACCAGTGTCATCAGGAACGAAATCCCGACCACGATCATCAGCGCCAGCGCGGTATACATCTCACGCAGGCGGGTTGCGTGAATGAACCGAAACAGCGGCCGGGTCAGGTAGACGCCGGCCAGAATGACAAAGGCAATCGCGCCGATGGTGACCAGAGTGACAGCCCAGCCCGGCAGCCCTTCGACCAGAGACAGGCTGTGATGCCCGGCGTCATGCAAGTGCTCTGCGCCGCGGTCGATGGAGCCGTCCGCCTCAATATGCGGCGTGGCAGGCAGCGCGAGCAGCGGCAGCAGGGCCAGAATCGGGATGACGGCAATGTCCTGCGTCAGCAGAACTGAGAACGTCGCGCGGCCTCCGTTCGTTTGCATCAAGCCCTTCTCAGACAGGGTTTGCAGCACGATCGCGGTCGAGGACAAACACAGGGTCAAACCGACCGCCAGTGCGACGGACCAAGGATGGTTCGCGTACATCGCGACACCGGCAATCACGGCGGTAGACAACAGAACCTGAAGCCCGCCAAGACCCAACAGCTTGTCGCGCATATCCCACAGGGCGCGCGGCTCCAACTCGAGTCCAATGAGGAACAGCATCATGACCACGCCGAACTCGGCGACATGTTGCAGGTCTTCGGTCTCGGCGCCAACAAGGCCGAGGACGGGGCCGATGATCAGGCCCGCCGCCAGGTATCCAAGAACCGAGCCAAGGCCCAACCGCGCCGACAAGGGCACGGCAATCACGGCCGCAGCCAGATAAATAGAAGCCTGGTAAAGGAAATCGTCCATCTATGTCCTCGTTGCCCGCTCAGGTTGGCAGGGGTGCGTCGCGTTTGAGTTGGTCCATCACGATCTGACTTTGTACCCGTGCCACTGCAGGATGCGGCAGGATCACCTCGTGAAGCAAGCTGTTGAGTGCAGAAAGATCGTCACAATAGACGTGAAGCAGGTAGTCCGCCTCGCCCGTCATTGTCCAAGCGCTTGTGATCTCGGGCTGAGTGTCGACCATCCGGGCAAAGCTGGCGGATTGATCGGGGCCGTGTGTGCCAAGATGGACCTGAACGAAGCCCTGAACCTGCAAGCCCAGTTTCAGCGGATCCAACCGGGCCGCGTAGCCGGTGATGTAACCCTCGGTCTCAAGGCGCTGACGGCGGCGGCCTGCCTGACTGGGGGAGAGGTTCAGCAGCTCACCCAATTGATGCGCGGTCAGATGCGCGTTCTTTTGCAGCGCTGAGAGCAGGCGTGTATCGGTTGCATCAAGCATATGCGGCAAGATCTCATATTTTAGGTTATTCATGCGTATATTGCGCGTATTTATGAAGTTTACATGAAAACAATGCGCGGAAACAGCACTGCTTAAGGCGTATTTTGGAATCAGCAAAGAAATTCCTGTTTTCGAAGGAGACGCGCCATGGGTCCTTTCCCGCACAACGCCCCGAAATCTGTCATCAGCCCTGAAAACCCGGCAGGTACCGACGGGTTTGAGTTTGTCGAGTTCGCGCATCCCGAACCGCAGGAGCTGCGTGATCTGTTCGCAAAAATGGGCTTCGATCTGGTGGCCCGCCACAAAATCAAACCGCTGGTCGAGCTGTGGCAGCAGGGCGATGTCACCTATATCCTGAACGCTGATCCCGAAAGCTATGCCGACAAGTTCGTCGCGGAACACGGCCCCTGTGCGCCCTCGATGGGCTGGCGCGTTGTGGACGCGCAGAAAGCCTACGACCATGCCGTCGCAAAAGGCGCAGAGCCGTATGACGGTGCGGATAAGACGATGAATGTCCCGGCCATAAAGGGGATTGGCGGATCGCTGATCTACTTCATCGACCAGTATTACGATACCTCGCCCTACAATGAGGAATTTGCGTGGATCAAGGAATCCAAACCGCGCGGCGAGGGATTCTACTATCTCGATCACCTCACCCACAATGTCTACCGGGGCAATATGGACAAGTGGTTCAAGTTCTATGGCGACCTGTTCAACTTCCGTGAAATCCGGTTCTTTGATATTCAGGGCAAGTTCACCGGTCTCTATAGCCGCGCGCTGACATCGCCCTGTGGCCGCATCCGCATCCCCATCAACGAGGATCGGGGCGAAACGGGTCAGATCGTCTCTTACCTCAAAAAGTACAAGGGCGAGGGCATTCAGCATATCGCGGTGGGCAGCGAGGACATCTATGCCTCGACCGACGCCATTGCCGAGAACGGGTTGAAGTTCATGCCGGGTCCGAACCAATCCTACTATGACATGTCCAAAGACCGTGTAACGGACCACGATGAGCCGCTGGATCGGATGATGAAGCACGGCATTCTGATCGACGGCGAAGGCGTTGTGGATGGGGGTGAGACACGGATTCTGCTGCAGATCTTCTCAAAAACCGTGATCGGCCCGATCTTTTTCGAGTTCATCCAGCGCAAAGGGGATGATGGGTTCGGTGAGGGTAACTTCCAGGCCCTGTTCGAATCCATCGAACGCGAGCAGATCGAAAGCGGTGAGATTTCGGCGGCTTAGGCTGTGCCGAAAACAAGCCAAGTCCATGTCACACCAGCGCGCTGGTTGGCTGGTTGTATCGAGTTGGCTCGGGACCTGTGGTGCACCTGCAGGCCCGAGCTTACAGCTTGATCAACGATGGCGTCGTCCGAAATCTTAAAACCGGGTCGGTCCGGCGGGCAAGGGCCATGTCTGAGCGACAAAATCATCTGCCCTTGCGGCCGCAAGCGTTCAGACAGAACACTGATCGCCGCGTGTTGATCGCGCGGGGGAAGATGGTGCAGGACGCCGACGACCAGAATGGTGTCGAATGCGGCACCGTCTGGCAGGGCGCTTGGTCTGGGCAGACAAGCATCAAGCCATTTGACGGATAGCGCGCCATCACCGCGCATCGCGTGGTTGCGAAAGGCGTCGACTGGCTCGATCGCCGTCACGTCGCAGCCTCGTTTGGCCAGCCATCGCGCCACCGTTCCAGTGCCCGCGCCTACGTCCAGAACGCTCGCCCCGGTATCCGGCAAGTGATCCAAAACGGGGCGCAGGACATCGGTAGGAGAAAGGCTGTCATAGGCCGGGATCAAGTGGGTGGCCGCGTGTTCGTACCCAGCTTTGACTGTCTGAAAATACAGGTCCTCAGCCACGCGGCATTTTCAAAGTCAGGTTGCGACCCTTCTTCTCATACCGCAATTCGCTGTCGCTGATGGCGATTACCTTGCCGCCGTCAATCCGGTCTCCGATCTTGAGCTTTTTGTACCGACCACTCGGAAGCCGGACGAGGGCACGGCGATTTGCGGGTGTGCCGTAGACGCCGATCAGGTTCAGCTTGCGCAGGTTCAGGGCATTGTCGATTGTGGCCTGCCGCGCGACCGAGGCCGTTGTCGGAATTTTCGGGGCCACGGATTTCGGCTGGAAGGATCCGGCGTCGTCATTGTTGGACGCGACTGCTGCGGTGGATCCCAGATTTGATCCGCTCGCGCTGGCCGAGGCCACGGCCCGCGCAGGCCGCAATTTGGGGCGCGGGACGCGAACAACGGCCAAGGCGGTGGGCGTGTCGTCGACCTCGGGCGCTACCTGTAGGCTTTCGGGCCGCAATTTGGGTCGTACGACCGCAAGCTCTTCAAGACTGCGCCCACCCAATTGCGTGCGTTCGAAATTCTCGACCAGATTGCCGGGGCGGGACCGGGGGCGGAGTTCGGCCAGCCTCTGGTTGACCTCATCGACCACGGGTTCTTCCTCGAACCGCACCGGTACTTCGGGCGGGACTTTGGAGGGGCGACCCAAATAGACCACGACCCCTTCGGGCGACAACGCGCCTTCTGCGGTCGGTACGACCAACCCGCGTTCGTCCAGCTCGTATTGCGCGCCTGCGATTGCGGGGCCGGGAATGCGCTCAAAGGCGGCATCTGTGTCGAAACTGCTTTGGTCGGGCAGGGCGATCGCGTCGCTGGACAGATCCGAGTTGTGAATAGACGCGAGGTAGAGGTCATCTTCGGAAATCAATGCCGGGGTAATCGGCGCTTCGGGGGGCTCCACTAGGGTGCCCGCGACCTCTTCGACGTCGCTTTGGGCCTCGGGGTCCTGTGCAATCTGCTCCACAGGCGTCGGCGCGACTTTCAGCGCTTCGAGAATGGCCGCATCTGTCGGGGACAATTCTGGCTGGGCTTCAGGTTCTGGTACTTCTTCCGCTGCCGGTGCCACCGCGATTTCGGTTTCAGGCTCTGGATCCGTATCAGGCGGTGAAGCGTCCTGAGACTGCGGTGCAGACAGTTCGGCCGTATCGTTTTCGGTAGACGTGTCGTTGTCTGGGCCTGCCCCGATCAGAGACCACGCCCATACACCTACCCCAACGCAGATCAGCGCGGCAATCGCGGGAAACGCCCAACGTTGTCCCTTGTTCGATGCGGGAGGCAACGAGATTGCGGTCGTAGCAGGTTCGGGAGAGCGGAACGCCGTAGGCGCCGCGTCATCCGCTATGGCGTGAACCGGGGGGCTTTCTAGCTCGGGCTCGGGTGAAGGCGCAGCGACCTGCGGCTCGCTGGTCAGGTCAAATACAGGCTCGCGCGGAAATTCGGCCTCAGTCGTGGCTGCACTATATGTGACCGGCAGGAACCCGTGCTGCGCGGCAAAGGCCTGCGCTTCATCCAGCGTCTCGCGCGCGACGGCGGCGACAAAGGTGGTCGACCCCTCGGTTGCGCTGTCGTAGGACAGATCGGCCAACTCATAGGGCGTAGCCTCGGCGACTGCGGCTTGAACTTCGGACGCGATCTGATCTTCGCTTTGGCCTTCCGTGGGCAGGGCAAGATACCGCACCTGATCTGCGGGCAGCACCAGTTTGCAGCTCAGGTCGTTTTCCAGTGCAAACGCCTTGTCGTGCAGGGCTTTGATCTGGTCACTCAGATCCGGGGCCGACAAAGGCACTTCGCCAATATCGTACCATTCACCATCCGAATGGTGTTGAAGGGAAATTCCGGTCGCAGAAAAGGTCAGCGCAAAAGCGGGTTTCATAATCCGGAGGAACCACAGTTAACCATATCAACGCAAATACCTTTGTATTCGCAGGGTGATACTAAAGCAGGAACCCGCCGAGGGAAAGAAAAAGCCGGGACTTCCCCTTGTGCGTGTATGCCCCTCGGACCCATGTTGAGGCAGAGTAAGTTGGAGGGATCACCTTGAAGACATTCGCTTTTCTGGCCGCGATGATGGCCGCAACTACCGCCGGGCTGGCACATGCGGAAGAACGTCGCATCAACGTGGATGCCACCGGAACCGTTCAGGTTGCCCCCGATATGGCGACGATCACCCTGGGTGTGACACATCAAAACCCCGAGGCAACCGAGGCCATGAAAGCCACCTCGGACGCTGTGGCGCAAGTGCTTGCGCGGTTGGGTGAAATGGGCATCGACGAGCGGGATTTGCAAACCCGTGACCTGTCTTTGTCGCCCATCTGGTCGAATCGAAACCAGCAAAACGGGGAACCACCTGAGATCACCGGATTTGTCGCCTCGAACCGAGTGTTCGTGCGGGTGCGTGATCTGACGCAACTGGGTGAGGTCATGGATGCGGTCATTCAGGATGGGGCCAACGATTTCAGCGGGTTGAGCTTTGGTCTGCAAGACCCTGAACCGATTGAGGTTCAGGCCCGTGCAAAAGCTGTGAGCGAAGCAACTGCAAAGGCCGAGCAACTTGCCCAAGCCGCCAATGTCACGTTGGGGCCAGTTCAGACAATCTCGGAACGTGGGGGCGGTGTGCGCCCGATGGCCGAGATGCGGAACATGGCCATGGCCGACGCAGGCGGAGTGCCAGTTGCCGGCGGAGAGATCTCGGTTTCTGTCAGTGTCACGATGGAGTTCGAGATTTCAGAATAGGCTCAAGCACTCGTGCGGGCCATCAGCGGTTTTCGTTGCTGGCCCGTTTCGTCAAAATTATCCTGGGACAACCAGTCCTCAAACGCATCTCGAATACGTGGCCATTCGCTGTCGAGGATCGAATACCATGCCGTATCGCGATTGCGCCCCTTGTAGTGGGTCGCTTGGCGGAACGTGCCCTCATAGGTGAAGCCCAGCCTTTGGGCCGCACTGCAAGAGGGCGCATTCAGCGCGTCGCATTTCCATTCGTAGCGGCGATAGCCCAACTCATCGAACACACGGCGCATCATCAGATACATGACCTCGGTCGATTGCGGCTTGCGCTGCAGCAGAGGCGAGAAGTGGATGTGTCCGACCTCGATCACACCGGCGGCCGGTTCGATCCTGAGGTATGATGCCATGCCGAGGGGTACGTCGTTGGCATCCAGAACCGTATGAAACATCGGGTCGGCGTCCATGCAGGTCGCGCGCGCCCAGGTTTCGAATTCCTGCTCAGACTCAAACGGCCCATAGGGCAGGTAGGTCCAGTTCCGGTGATCGGCATCATTGGCAAACGCCCGGAACAATCCGGGCGCATGTCTGTTCACATCAATCGGCACGACCGAGCAATACTGGCCCTCCATCGGGGTATAAGGCGGCGTCGGGCGAGGGAACTCGCCCGTGACCGGCCGTCCGATGGGTTGACCAAGTGCGTTGGTGTCGTGTCCGCTCATGGCTTTATGCGCTGGCTTTGGCCAAAGCCTGATCCAGATCGGCGATCAGGTCGTTGGCATCCTCGATCCCGATCGACACACGCACAACGTTGGGGCCTGCGCCCGCGGCCTCTTGCTGTTCGGGGGTCAACTGGCGGTGCGTGGTCGACGCCGAGTGAATGATCAGTGAGCGCGCGTCGCCGAGGTTTGCAACGTGGCTGAAGATCTCCAATGCGTTCACCAGTTTAATGCAGGCGTCATAACCACCCTTGACCGCAAAGGTGAACAGCGCCCCAGCTCCGCGCGGATACTGCGCCTTGACCCGATCGGAGTAGGGCGACGAGGGCAGGCCCGCATAGGTCACGTAGTCGACCCGGTCATCCGCCTCGAGCCAGGCGGCGATCTTCTGGGCGTTCTCGACGTGGCGCTCCATCCGCAGCGACAGGGTTTCGATCCCCATCAGCGTGTAGTGTGCCGCCTGCGGGTTCATCGTCATGCCCAGATCGCGCAGCCCGATGGCAATGCCGTGGAAAGTGAAGGCCAGCGGGCCGAAGGTCTCATGGAATTTCAGCCCGTGATAGGCCTGCTCGGGCTGACTGAGTGAGGGGAATTTGTCATTCGCCGACCAGTCGAACTTGCCCGAATCCACGATGCAGCCGCCGGTGACGGTACCATTGCCGGTCAGATATTTGGTGGTCGAATGCACGACCAGAGTCGCGCCGTGTTCAATTGGGCGGCACAGGTAGGGCGTGGCCGAGGTGTTGTCGACGATCAGCGGAATGCCTGCGCCGTCCGCGACATCCGCTAGCGACCGAATATCGGTGACATAGCCGCCGGGGTTGGCGATGGATTCGCAGAATACCGCGCGCGTGTTTTCGTCAATAGCGGCTTTCACGGCTTCCAGATCATCGGTGTCGACAAATTTGGCAGACCAGCCGAAGCGCTTGATGGTTTGGCTGAACTGCGTGACCGTGCCGCCATACAGACGGGTCGAGGCCACCACGTTGCAGCCCGGTCCCATCAGCGGGAACAGCGCCATGATCTGTGCCGCATGGCCCGAGGAACAGCACACCGCGCCAACGCCGCCCTCAAGCGTCGCGACACGTTCCTGCAGAACGGCGACGGTCGGGTTGGTCAGGCGCGAATAGATAAAGCCCACTTCCTGCAGGTTGAACAGCGCTGCCGCGTGGTCCGCATCGCGAAAGACATAAGCCGTCGATTGATAGATCGGAGTCTGGCGCGCGCCGGTTGCGGGATCGGGGCGTGCGCCCGCGTGTATCTGCAGAGTGTCGAAACCGTAGGTAGGGCCGTCAGACATCGTGAAAATCTCCTGTTGGAATGTGCGTTGGCGAATCTGTAGGCTATTGCAGGCCCTTGCACAACGATCCTCTGGGGGATCCTCTGGGCGATCCTGTCAGCGCAGCCAAAGACCTTTGGCCTTGATCGCCTTGCGGATGGCCTGTTCGCGCCCGGGCAGGGCGTTCTGGTCGAACATCTCGCGGATTTTGTGGCCTTTGCCTTGGAAAATCAGCCTCTTCATCGGGTCATAGGCCTTGAGGACTTTCTTGACTTTGTTAGGGGCTGAGACGGTCTCGAGCACTTCAATCACGCGGTCACTCTCACGGGCGTAGAGCAGCGGAAACAGGCGGTAGTGACAGCTGACCGACCCATCCAGCAAGCCGTCTGGCAAGGCATCGCGCCCGCCACCGAAGGAGTGGATCACCAGCGGCAAAGCGGCCTGATCCAGCCAGGGATCAAGGTTCTGTCCGGTCAGTTCGGGGATCTCTTCGTCGCGTATGGTTTTCGCATAGTCCAGAAACCGCTCGCCGAATTGGCGCGGGCATTTGTAGAAGAAATAGCCTGCGTTGAAATACAGAAACCGCTTCCAGTGCTCCTTGGGCTGGCTGTCATCAATCGAGCTGTCGAAATCCAACCCGAAGCGGTGATAGAGCGCGCTCCAGATCCCCTCGAACCCCGGCCCGTAGAGGGTGGGTTTCGGCCAAGTCCCATCAACCTTGAGCGAGGCGCCGGGGCGGTCGAAATCAAACGGGACAGAGGTCAGATCGCCAGTGATCAGCGTATCGCTGTCGAAGAAGACAAAGGGTTCTCCCTCGGGCAGGGCCAGCAGGGCCTCGATCTTGTTGCCATGCGGATAGCTCTCACCGAAGACATGGTTGTCGAAGGGCAGGATCTCGGCGTCCAGCTGAGACAGCGCCTTGCGCACATCCTCGTTCTGGAGGCTGGGGTTCTGTTTCCAACGAGGGCCGGGGTTTGGCGTGGCGACATACAGCTTGCCGTCAAAACCGGGGGAACAGTGGCGCAGCGAGGCGGCGAACAGAAGGGCCTCATATTGCAGGCGGTTGTTCTGCCCGATGACGACAATGTTGAATTTCTGCGAAGCCATTCGTGCCTGTTCCTGTCGCCCGTTTTCCTTGGGATTACAGCAAGCCGTAGGGGGCGTCAAAACTGTTGGATTGATTTTCGCGTTCTCCATCCCATCTCACGCAGGAAACTCAAAGCAGGAGGCCGCCATGAGGATCAACGCGGATTTCACCAAACGCGCCGCGGTGCATTTTGATCAGACCGAGTGGGTGCAATCGCCAGCGGCCGGGGTCGAGCGCAAGATGCTGGACCGCATCGGTGAGGAAGTCGCCCGCGCCACCACGATCGTGCGTTTCGCCCCCGGCAGTGCCTTCGCGGCCCATACCCATGATGGTGGGGAGGAGTATCTGGTTCTGGATGGCGTCTTTCAGGACGAGACCGGAGACTTCCCGGTGGGCAGCTATGTTCGCAACCCTCCGACCTCGTCCCATACGCCTTCGGCGGCCGACGGGGCGACCATTCTGGTCAAGCTGCATCAATTCGACCCCTCCGACCGGACCGAGGTCAAACGCTCGATCAACGGTCAGGGCGATCTGCGCCTGTTTAAGGATGAGCATGAGGATGTGCGTATCGCGCAATGGGCCGCGGGTGAGGCTATTGATCTGAACGCTGAAGGCGGGCTTGAGGTGTTTGTTATCACCGGCAGCTTTGACGAAGGCGGTGAGTCATTCGCTGCGTGGGACTGGCTACGCCTGCCTCCCGGATCGCGCTCACAGGCCGTTGCGGGGCCGGATGGCGCGCGTGTTTGGATGAAATCCGGGCACTTGACGGGCATGATCTGACCCAATCCCGCATCAATTTTGGGCAAAATCAGTGAAATCCGGGTGAAATGCCCGGATTTTTCATTTTTTGACCGGGTGATAAAATTTACCAATTGATAAAAAATCAGATTGTGGCAAGCTGAGCCTCACAACAAACATATCTACAGGGAGTAGAGTGATGGCACAGGGCCAGATGGCACCCGGGATTGTCCCAGGGCGGCTTTCCAGCGATGAGCTGACCTCGAATTTCACCGATCTGCATCCGCCTTTGGCCCCACATGAGGCCGCCGTGGCGGCAGATCGCTGTTATTTCTGCTATGACGCGCCGTGTGTGACGGCCTGTCCGACGGATATCGATATTCCGTTGTTCATTCGCCAGATCCAGGCTGGTCAGCCGCAAGCAGCCGGTCGCACGATTCTCGAGCAAAACATTCTGGGTGGCATGTGCGCCCGCGTTTGCCCGACCGAGACTTTGTGCGAGGAAGCTTGCGTTCGCGAAGCCGCCGAAGGCAAACCGGTCGAGATCGGTCGCTTGCAGCGTTACTCGACTGATACCGTTATGGAAGCGGGCGATCACCCCTTCGAACGCGCCGCGCCTACCGGCAAAACGGTTGCCGTGATTGGGGCAGGGCCTGCTGGTCTTGCCTGTGCGCACCGTCTGGCGATGCTGGGGCATGACGTGGTGATTCACGAGTGCAAGCCGAAACCCGGCGGTCTGAACGAATACGGGATCGCTGCCTACAAATCGACCAATGACTTCGCTCAGGCCGAAGTGGATTGGCTTCTGAAGATTGGTGGCATTGCGATCGAGACGGGCTCGGTTCTGGGCGATACGATTTCACTGGACGGGTTGGTCGAGAACTATGATGCCGTGTTCCTGTCGATCGGTCTGGCGGGTGTAAATGCGCTGCGTGCGCAAGGCACCGAAAAGGACGGTGTGCGGGCTGCTGTGGATTTCATTTCGGATGTGCGTCAGGCCGAAGATCTGGCTCACTTGCCGGTCGGGCGGAATGTGGTCGTGATCGGTGGAGGTATGACGGCGGTGGATGCTGCCGTGAAGTCAAAACTGCTGGGCGCTGAGCATGTTACGATTGCCTATCGCCGAGGGCGCGATGCGATGGGTGCTAGCCGGTATGAACAGGACCTCGCCGCCTCGCACGGGGTGCGGATTCTGACGAATGTGCAGCCGGTTGCCGTTTACGGCAATGGATCGGCGGTCGATATCGAACTGGAATACACCACCACTCGGGACGGCAGGCTAGAAGGGACGGGCGAGATGATCCGGCTTCCGGCTGATCAGGTCCTCAAGGCCATCGGTCAAACCCTGGAAGGCGCGCCCGAAGGTCTGGCGCTGGACGGCAACAAGATCGCTGTCACCGGGGCAGGGCGAACCTCTCTGGACGGTGTCTGGGCGGGTGGCGACTGCGCCGCAGGTGGCGAGGATCTGACCGTAACAGCCGTGGCCGAAGGCCGTGATGCGGCGATGGACATCCACGCAACGCTCGTTTCGTGATAGGATGGGGTATTCACCCCATTTTTATTGCTGCTGAGGTATCGTCATGTCCCAGATCGAACAAGCTGTTGCCCAACACTACACAACCGGTGCCCTGACCGAACGCGTCCGCGCGGCGCTTGAGGCCAGTGGTATTGACCCGGATGCAGCCACCGTTGCCGACCTCAAGGCCGGGGACGAGTTTCATACGGGTGGTGTGAAGGCGACCGATAACCTGTTCGCTCAGCTCTCACCCACCCACGCAACGCGTGTGCTGGACGTTGGCTGCGGTATCGGCGGGACATCGCGCTATATTGTGGATCGGTATGACTCGACGGTCACAGGGGTCGACCTGACGCCTGAGTTTGTCGAAACGGCCAAGACGCTCAGTGATCTTGTCGGACATTCCGACAAGTCGGAGTTTCTGGTTGGCAGCGCCCTCGACATGCCGGTTCCCGACGCCGGGTTCGATCTGGCCGTGATGTTCCATGTTGGCATGAACATCGAAGACAAGGCGGGATTGTTCGCCGAAGTCTCTCGGGCTTTGGCGACAGGCGGAACATTTGCCTTGTTCGACGTGATGGGCGGTGAGGCGGCTGAGCCGCTTGCGTTTCCTCTGCCATGGTCCACCGTGGCCGAGACGTCCTTCGTCCACACGCCCGATGTCTACCGCGATGCCGCAAGCGCCGCGGGCCTGGAACTGGTGACTGAGACTGACCGCACGGAGTTCGCGCTAGCTTTCTTTGAGGAAGCCTTTGCGCGCATGGCCGAAAGCGGCCCGCCCGCGTTGGGCATCCACCTGATGATGGGCGAGACGGCACCTGAGAAGTTCCAAAACTACGTAACAAACCTACAGGCCGGGCGCATTCGCCCGACTGAAATGATATTCAAAAAAACCGGCTGAGCCGGGAAGGGAGAAGCTATGGCCGATCTGACGACAAACTTTCTGGGCATTTCCAGCCCTAACCCTTATTGGCTGGCCTCTGCGCCGCCGACGGACAAGGAATACAACGTCCGCCGCGCGTTCGAGGCCGGATGGGGCGGCGTTGTCTGGAAAACACTGGGGGCCGAAGGCCCTCCGGTCGTGAATGTTAACGGGCCGCGCTATGGCGCGATCTACGGCGCGGATCGGCGGTTGCTGGGCCTGAACAACATCGAGTTGATCACCGACCGCCCGCTAGAGGTGAACCTTGAGGAAATGGCGCGGGTCAAGGCGGAATATCCGGATCGCGCGCTGATCGCCTCGATCATGGTGCCCTGCGAGGAGGAGGCGTGGAAAGCCATCCTGCCGCGCGTGGCAGAGACAGGCGCGGACGGGATCGAACTGAACTTCGGCTGCCCGCATGGCATGAGCGAGCGGGGCATGGGGTCTGCCGTGGGGCAGGTGCCAGAATACATCGAGATGGTGACCCGATGGTGCAAGACATACTATGACCGCCCGGTCATCGTGAAGCTAACGCCGAACATCACCGATATCCGCAAACCTGCGGCGGCAGCACGTAATGGTGGCGCAGATGCGGTGTCACTGATCAACACGATCAACTCGATCACCAGCGTCAATCTGGACACTTTCAGCCCTGAGCCCTCGATTGACGGAAAAGGCAGCCACGGCGGCTATTGCGGTCCGGCGGTCAAACCGATTGCCCTGTCGATGGTGTCCGAAATCGCGCGGGCTGAGGCCACGCATGGTATGCCCATCTCAGGCATTGGTGGCGTGACCACCTGGCGCGACGCGGCCGAGTTTATCTCGCTTGGCTGTGGCAATGTGCAGGTGTGTACCGCTGCGATGACCTACGGGTTTAAGATCATTGATGAACTGACGGCGGGTTTGTCCGAGTGGATGGATGAGAAGGGCTATACCAGCGTCGACCAGGTTATTGGTCGTGCGGTGCCCAATGTCACCGACTGGCAGTATCTGAACCTGAACTATGTGGCCAAGGCCAAGATTGATCAGGACCAGTGCATCAAATGCGGCCGGTGCTATGCGGCTTGTGAAGATACCAGCCACCAGGCGATCTCGATGTCTGATGATCGGGTGTTCGAGGTGATGGATGACGAGTGTGTTGCCTGTAACCTCTGCGTCGATGTCTGTCCGATCGAAGGCTGCATCACAATGGAGCCGATGGCAGCAGGCGCGGTCGATCCGCGTACTGGCAAAACTGTGCAGCCGGACTATGCCAACTGGACCTCGCATCCGAACAATCCGATGGCGAAAGCGGCGGAGTAAGGGAAACACTCATCCCTAAATAGCCGGTTCGGTGCTACACTGCCGCTGACAGACAGGATCAAAGGAGAATGTCATGCCAGCGGCACCACCGGGCCGGAGCAAGGGCGGCAACAAGGTCACCAAGCTTGACCGTGACACGTCCAAAAAGAACGTTGCCCTCTCCAAGGCCAAGCAACGTGATGCGATGGCCGCCAAGAATTTTCTTCAGCATCAAAAGCAGATCAAACGTGACGTGGACAGCCTTGAGAAGCTGAAGCGCTCTCTCGAAGAGATGATGGCGAAGCTGAAGGAAGAGCGTCAGTTGGACCAACGCTTCCTTGGGCAGGTGGTTAAAAAGGTCAAGGCACTGCAGAATTTTGACGCCTATGTGAAGGCCTCGGCCAAGGATCACATGGATGGGGTGCAGCAGCCGAAAATGTACACCGCGATCGTCAAGGATGCCGGAAAGGTGCCCAAGATCAATACGGTCAAAACCATGGGCGACCTGACCATTCTGATCGCTATGTTGATCGTGCTTTTGCGCCGTATTCTGGCGCTGAAACCCGCGAAATAGCGGTTACCGCGTCAGAAGGCGCGTGAAAACCTGATCAAGATAGATTTTCGCCTCGGGGTAGGGATCGGCGTCATCCTCGCCCAGAACGGCGCGGATCTGGACGTCGAAATCCGCATAATGTTGGGTCAAAGACCAGATCGAGAAAATCAGGTGATAGGGGTTCACCTCGGCGATATGCCCCTCGGCCATCCAGCGGCGGATCAGGGCCGAGGTCTCATCAACCAGTGCTTTCAGATCTGTGGACAGCACGTCATAGATATGCGGGGCACCGCGAATGATCTCATTGGCAAACAGGCGGCTTTCGCGCGGGTAGTCGCGGCTCATTTCCAGTTTGCGGTGGATATATCCCAACAGCTCGGTCAGAGGGTCGCCATCGGGATCGATAGCACGCATCGGGTCTAGCCACGTGTCCAGAAGACGCTCGAGCAGGGCGGCATAAATCGCGTCTTTGCTGCGGTAGTAATAGAGCAGGTTGGGTTTGCTCAGCCCGGCAGCGGACGCGATCTGATCCACGGTGGCCCCGCGAAACCCGTGGGTCGAAAAGACCTCGAGCGCGGCTTCCAGAATCGCAGCGCGATTTTTCTTTTGTATTCTGGTGGGTGCGCGGTCTTTCGGCATGTATCCAACGTGTCTGTTTTTGCGCCAGTTCATAGGGGATTTTGCTGAAAACTCCAGCGATGGCGCGCAATTTCTTGACTGATGTCGAACCCGTGATAGCGTGAGTTTGACCAGATGGTCAAATCAAGACACCAAAAGCGAGCCAATCGCAAGCAACAGGGAAGAAGACTATGGCAGCTCCGGCGCAGAATCTCAGGATCAATGGCGACAGGTTGTGGGACAGCCTGATGGAGATGGCCAAGATCGGCCCCGGCGTTGCGGGCGGCAACAACCGCCAGACGCTGACCGATGAAGACGCCGAAGGGCGCGCGCTGTTCCAAAGCTGGTGCGAGGACGCGGGCTGTTCCATGGGCTTGGATCAGATGGGTAACATGTTCGCACGACGAGAGGGCACGGACCCGGAGGCGCTGCCGGTTTATGTCGGCTCGCATCTGGATACACAGCCGACCGGCGGGAAATACGACGGGGTTCTAGGGGTGCTTGGCGGGTTGGAGATCATCCGCACGCTGAACGATTTGGGAATCAAAACCAAACATCCGATCGTGGCGACCAACTGGACCAATGAAGAGGGCACACGCTATGCCCCCGCGATGCTGTCCTCGGGCGTGTTTGCCGGGATGCACACGCAGGATTGGGCCTATGACCGCGAGGATGCCGAGGGTAAAAAATTCGGCGATGAATTGCAGCGTATCGGCTGGCGCGGCGAGGAAGAGGTCGGCACGCGCAAGATGCATGCCTTCTTTGAGCTGCATATAGAACAAGGGCCGATTCTGGAGGCCGAGGACAAGGATATCGGCGTCGTCACCCACGGTCAGGGGCTAAGTTGGACCCAGATCACGGTAACCGGCAAGGATGCCCATACCGGCTCGACCCCGATGCCGATGCGCAAGAATGCGGGTCTGGCGATGGCGCGTATTCTTGAGAAAGTGGATGAGATTGCCTGGTCACATGCGCCGCATGCGGTTGGGGCTGCGGGGCATATCGATGTGTACCCGAACTCTCGCAATGTGATTCCGGGCAAGGTGGTGTTTACGGTCGATTTCCGCTCGCCCGAGTTGGATGTGATCACTGATATGGAAAACCGCCTGCGTGTGGCGGCAGAGGATATCGTGAACGAAATGGGCCTTCAGATTGAATTCGAAAAGGTCGGTGGATTTGATCCGGTCAAATTCGACGAGGGCTGTGTGGCCGCCGTGCGCGACGCGGCAGAGCGGCTGGGGTATTCCCATACGGACATCATCTCGGGTGCTGGGCATGATGCCTGTTGGATCAACCGGGTCGCGCCGACCGCGATGGTGATGTGCCCTTGCGTAGATGGCCTGAGCCACAACGAGGCTGAAGAGATCAGCAAAGATTGGGCGGCTGCCGGGGCGGATGTTTTGCTGCATGCGGTCGTTGAGACGGCGGAGATCGTGGAATAGGGGGCGCTGCCCCCGTCGCCCATGGGGCGACTCCCCCGGGATATTTTTAGCCAGATTAAGCAAGCGGCGCAGACCGCAACAGGGAGTTTGAAATGAGTACTGTCATCAAGAACGGGACCATCGTAACCGCCGATCTGACCTATAAGGCGGATGTAAAAGTTGAGGGGGGCGTGATCACCGAGATTGGGCCGGACCTGCGCGGCGACAAAGAATTGGATGCGACCGGTTGCTATGTCATGCCGGGCGGGATTGATCCGCATACGCATCTTGAGATGCCGTTCATGGGGACCTATTCCAGCGACGATTTCGAAAGCGGCACGCGCGCGGCTTTGGCCGGTGGCACGACGATGGTTGTGGATTTCGCGCTGCCCAATCCGGGCGAAAGCTTGCTGGATGCGCTTAAGCGTTGGGACAACAAATCAACGCGGGCGAATTGTGACTACTCGTTCCACATGGCGGTGACTTGGTGGGGTGAGCAGGTGTTTGATGACATCAAGACGGTGATCGAAACGCGCGGCATCAACACGTTCAAGCATTTCATGGCCTATAAAGGCGCGTTGATGGTGAATGACGATGAGTTGTTTGCCTCGTTCAAACGCCTGGCCGAGTTGGGCGGCACCGCGATGGTACATGCTGAGAACGGTGACGTGGTGGCCGAGTTGAGTGCCAAACTGCTTGCCGAGGGCAATACCGGCCCCGAGGCACACGCCTATTCCCGTCCGCCGCAGGTCGAAGGAGAAGCGACCAACCGCGCGATCATGATTGCCGATATGGCTGGTGTGCCTTTGTACGTGGTGCACACCTCCTGCGAAGAAGCACATGAGGCCATTCGGCGCGCAAAGATGCAGGGCAAGCGGGTTTGGGGAGAGCCTCTGATCCAGCACCTGACCTTGGATGAAAGCGAGTATTTCCACCACGATTGGGAACATGCGGCGCGGCGGGTCATGAGCCCTCCGTTCCGGAACAAGCAACATCAGGACAGCCTTTGGAACGGCCTGCAATCGGGAACGTTGAGCGTGGTCGCCACGGACCATTGCGCCTTTACGACCGAGCAAAAACGGTATGGCGTGGGGGATTTCACCAAGATCCCGAACGGGACCGGAGGGTTGGAGGATCGGATGCCGATGCTATGGACCTATGGGGTGAATACAGGGCGTTTGACGCCGAATGAGTTCGTAGCCGTTACTTCAACAAACATCGCCAAGATATTGAATTGCTATCCGAAAAAGGGTGCAGTTTTGGTTGGTGCAGATGCTGATCTGGTGGTGTGGGATCCGGACAAGGCCAAGGTGATTTCGGCTGAAACACAGCAGTCTTCGATCGACTACAACGTGTTCGAGGGTAAAGAAGTGCGCGGGTTGCCCCGGTTCACGCTGACCCGTGGTTCGGTTGCCGTGCATGATGGCGAGATCCAGACACAGGAAGGGCACGGGAAGTTCGTGGCGCGTGAGGCCAACACCCATGTGAACAAAGCGCTGAGCACCTGGAAAGAACTGACCGCCCCGCGCCCGGTGGAGCGGACGGGGATTCCGGCGACGGGTGTCTGACGCATTCGGGCCGCTTGTCGGGCGGCCCGCAATCAAATTTTTCAAGGCTATGGAATGAACACTGACTCTACGACCCAGCCTGTGATCGAGGCAAGGCAGCTGGATCTCACCTTCCAGACGAATGACGGCCCGGTTCATGCGCTGAAAGATGTGAACCTGACGATCGACAAAGGCGACTTTGTCAGCTTTATCGGCCCCTCGGGCTGCGGTAAGACCACTTTTCTGCGCTGCATCGCGGCTTTGGAGACCCCGACGGGCGGTACGTTGACCGTCAACGGCATGACCCCGGATGAGGCGCGGCGCAAGCGGGCCTATGGCTATGTGTTTCAGGCGGCGGGTCTGTATCCGTGGCGGACCATCTCCAAGAACATCAAGCTGCCGCTTGAGATCATGGGTTATTCCGCGTCCGATCAGGAAGAGCGCGTGACCAAAGTTCTCGAACTTGTTGATCTTGCTGGATTTGGAGGGAAATTCCCATGGCAGCTTTCGGGCGGTATGCAGCAGCGGGCCAGTATCGCGCGGGCTTTGGCTTTTGACGCGGATATCCTGCTGATGGACGAACCGTTTGGCGCGTTGGACGAAATCGTGCGCGATCACCTCAACGAGCAGCTTCTGGCGCTTTGGGCGCGTACCGAGAAGACGATTGGATTCGTCACGCACTCGATCCCTGAGGCCGTGTATCTCAGCACCAAGATCGTGGTGATGAGTCCTCGGCCCGGGCGGATTACGGATGTGATCGACAGCCCTCTGCCCAAGGAGCGGCCCTTGGATATCCGCGATACGCCTGAGTTTATTGAGGTAGCACACCGGGTGCGGGACGGCCTGCGGGCGGGGCATTCCTATGATGACTGATAAGGCCTCGGATATGATCAGGCGCGCAACGTTGCAGGACGTGCCGGCCTGTGCCCAAGTGATCCATGATTGGGCTTGCCAGACGGATTGGATGCCGGAAGAGCTGCCAGTTGAACAACTGACGGCCATGATCGAAGAGGCATTCGATCATCGTGAGATCTGGGTCACGGGCAACCCGGTCGATTGCTACATGTCCGTAGATCCGAATGAGCAGAAGATCGGCGCACTTTATTGCAGGCGGACCGGTCAGGGCATAGGCAAGCGCTTTGTCGACAAGGCCAAAGAGGGACGCGCGTTTCTTTGGCTGACGACACACACGCCGAACACCGCGGCGCAACGGTTCTATCAACGCGAAGGGTTCGAGGTAACAAGCGAAGAGCCTCCCGTGCCCCCGGACACCGTGCCGGTCTACCGGATGGAGTGGCACGCATGAAGCAGGTCTTATCGGTTCTGACTGTGCTGCTGGCCATTGCGGTCCTGTGGTATCTGGCGGTCGCACCAATGAATGTTCGTGTCTCGCTCGATCAGGCGGAACGGGCAGGGGAAACCGTGACGCCCGAGGCGTCGAGGGATCGTCAGCAGGTCTCGGTTTGGGTTCTGATGGTGCAAAACCCGTCGCATATTGCACGTGGTTATGAGCTGGACCGGCCGCGCCTGCCAACGCCCGTTCAAGTCGGGCAGGAGCTTTGGAAAACTACCGGCGAAATGGTGATGAGGGGCCGGGCGATGTCGAAACGCTCGTTGATCTATCACGGGTGGATCACGCTGCAATCCACGCTCTGGGGGTTTGTGCTGGGCACGGCGGTTGGTATCCTGGGGGCCGTGGCCATCGTCTATTCCCGTGTTGTGGATATGAGCCTGATGCCATGGGCCATCATCAGCCAAACGGTGCCGATCGTGGCGCTGGCTCCGATGATCATCGTCCTGAGTTCTCAGCTAGGGATCGAAGGGCGCGGGGTGCCCAAGGCGATTATCTCGGCTTACCTATGCTATTTCCCCGTGCTGGTCGGGATGGTTAAAGGGCTGCGCTCGCCAGCTGTTTCGCAGCTGGATTTGCTTCAGACCTACAACGCGACTGGGTTGCAGGCGTTTCTGAAACTGCGCCTGCCGTCCTCGGTGCCTTATCTGTTTACATCGCTGAAGGTGGGTATCGCGGCGGCCCTGGTCGGGACCATTGTGGGTGAACTTCCTACCGGAGCGATCTCGGGCCTCGGCGCACGCATTCTGATCGGAGATCAGTTCGGTACGCCTTTGGCCATTTGGGCGGCGTTGTTCGCAGCGGCCATTCTGGCGGGCATTCTGGTGACCTTACTGGACATACTGCAGCGAGTGACCCTGAAACGTATGGGGATGAGCGCATGAGCTGGTTGATCTTTTCACTCGTCTTCTGGGCCGGTGCCTGGTGGCTGAACGCATGGCTGGCGCGGTCGATCTACCGGGACTCCAAAGGTGTGCGCGTCTTTGTGCCCGTGCTCTTTGGTGTCACGCTACTGATCCTGTGGGAGGGGCTGGTGCAAGGGCTGGGCGTCTCGCCCGTAATCCTGCCGCCGCCGTCGATGGTGGCGCAGACCTTTGTGAATTCGACCGATATTCTGTGGCAGGACTTCAAACAGACCGTGTTCAAAGGCGCGTTCACTGGCTTCGCAATCGGTGCCTCTGCTGCCTTTCTGACGGCCGTTCTGATCGACCGGTCCGTCTTTCTGACCCGAGGGTTGCTGCCAATCGGTAACTTCGTGGCCGCACTGCCCATCGTTGGGATCGCCCCAATTCTGGTCAGTTGGTTCGGGTTCGACTGGCACTCCAAGGCGGCTGTGGTCGTGGTGATGGTGTTCTTCCCGATCCTTGTGAATACAGTGCAAGGCCTGCGTGAGGCGGATGCGATGCAGCGCGACCTGATGCGGACCTATGCGGCCAGCTATACGCAAACGCTGATCAAGCTACGCCTGCCTGCGGCCATGCCGTTCATATTCAATGGCCTCAAAATCGCCACCACATTGGCGCTGATCGGGGCGATTGTAGCCGAATATTTCGGCTCACCCACACGCGGCATGGGCTTTAGAATCTCAACCGGGGTGGGCAGCCTGTCGATCGACCTCGTCTGGGCCGAAATCGCAGTAGCAGCAGTCGCCGGAACAGTGTTCTATGCTTTGGTGGCTGGGCTCGAAAAAATGGTAACCTTTTGGCACCCCTCACAACGCAGATAACAAGACCAACCAGACCCCGAAAACGGGGCACAATTCGTAACAAGGAGAAGATGAAGATGAAAAAGCTACTCAGCGGGGCGGTTGCCGCCTTTAGCCTGGCCGCCAGTGCATCACTGGCCGCCGATGAGGTGACGTTGCAGCTCAAATGGGTCACGCAGGCGCAGTTTGCAGGCTACTACGTCGCGAAGGACAAGGGGTTCTACGAGGAAGAAGATCTGGACGTGACCATCCTGCCGGGCGGCCCCGATATCGCGCCCACTCAGGTGATCGCGGGTGGCGGTGCGGATGTGACCGTCGAATGGATGCCGGCCGCACTGGCCGCGCGGGAAAAAGGCTTGCCGCTGGTCAATATCGCACAGCCCTTCAAAAGCTCGGGCATGATGCTGACCTGCTGGAAGGATGCGGGGATTTCCTCGCCCGAGGATCTGAAGAACCGCACCCTCGGCGTTTGGTTCTTTGGCAACGAATTCCCGTTTATGAGCTGGATGAGCCAGCTGGGCATCGACACAGGCGGCAAGGCTGAAAACGGTGTAGAGGTGCTGAAGCAGGGCTTCAACGTCGATCCTCTGTTGCAGCGTCAGGCCGATTGCATCAGCACCATGACCTATAATGAATACTGGCAGGTCATTGATGCAGGCGTGAACCCGGATGAGCTGGTGACCTTCAAGTACGAAGATCAGGGCGTGGCAACGCTGGAAGATGGTCTTTACGTGCTGGAAGAGAACCTGAGTGATGAAGCCTTTGTTGAGAAAATGCAGCGCTTTGTGCGGGCCTCGATGAAGGGCTGGAAATATGCCGAAGAGAACCCGGATGAGGCGGCTCTGATCGTTCTCGACAATGACGCCACCGGCGCGCAGACCGAAGAGCATCAGAAACGCATGATGGGCGAGATTGCTAAACTGACCGCAGGATCGAACGGGGCGTTGGACCCGGCTGATTTTGAGCGTACGGTCAGCACGCTGCTCGCAGGTGGGTCCGATCCGGTCATCACCGCGAAGCCGGAAGGGGCGTGGACACATCAGGTGACCGACGCGGCGCTGAACTAAACCAGTCAGACATTTCTGACGCAAAGACGCGGTCCCAAAATCGGGGCCGCGTTTTCTGTTTCGACTGTCGGTTTCGTGTATGTACTCTTGGTGAATCTATAGTAGTATTTCCTTGTAAATTAACGCAAATCATCCATACAGGTGCATTCGCAGGGATAAAATGCAAGGATTTGCAGGAGAATTCAGTCACGCCCTCTCTCTCATCCTCAATGGGGATGCAGAGCTATGGTCGATTGTCTTTCTTTCTCTGAAAGTATCCGTTTTCGCGGTGCTGATCTCGGCGCTGATCGGGATGCCCGTTGGGGCAGCGCTGGCCGTGGCGCGCTTTCCCGGTCGCCGTGCGTTGATCGTGCTGATGAATGCGCTGATGGGGTTTCCGCCGGTGGTGGTCGGCCTTCTGGTTTATCTGATGCTGTCACGCTCGGGGCCTTTGGGGGTGTTGGAGCTGCTCTATACACCTACCGCAATGATCATCGCGCAGGTGGTTTTGGTCACGCCCATCGTCGCCGCGCTGACCCGGCAGGTGGTTGAGATGTTGGCCGAGGAATACTCGGAACAACTCCGTTCACTTGGGGTGTCGCGACTGGCCTCGGTTCCGGTGTTGTTGTGGGATGCGCGCCTGGCTTTGATTACTGCGCTTTTGGCCGGGTTTGGACGGGCCATTGCCGAGGTGGGCGCCGTGATCATCGTGGGCGGCAACATCAATCACGTCACGCGGGTCATGACGACGACAATCGCGCTTGAGACCTCGAAAGGGAATCTGGCTTTGGCGCTGGCGTTGGGGGCGATCCTGATCGGCATCGCGGTGGCTGTGAACGCCATGGTCAGTGCCGCCAGCCTCCGCGCCGAACGTGAGGGGTTGCGTCATGCGTGATCTGACTTTTGATATGACACAGTTCCTGCAGGTTCGTGATCTGGTCATTCGGCGCAATGGGCAGGCCTTGTTGGATGTGGCCGACCTGACGTTGGACGGGCCGGGGCCAACACTGTTGCTGGGTCCGAACGGCGCGGGTAAAAGCCTGCTTTTGCGGTGTCTGCATGGGTTGATCTCACCAGATCAGGGGCAGGTTGTGCAGGATGGTTCTCCGCTGAATGCCTCTCATACAGCGCGGCAGGCGATGGTGTTCCAGCAGCCCGTTCTTCTGCGTCGATCGGTGTCCGCCAATCTGGATTTCGTGCTAAAACGGCAGGGGCTGGCGCGTCGCGCGCGCAAACTTCGGATTGCCGAGCTGTTGGCCGAAGGTGGCCTCGAGAGCAAAGCCCGCCAGCCCGCGCGGTCTTTGTCGGGCGGGGAGGCGCAACGGCTGGCGATCTTACGGGCCTTGGCGATGACCCCTGAGACCCTGTTTCTGGATGAGCCGACCAGCGCGCTGGACCCAAGTGCTGTGCAGATGATTGAGCGTATGATCCTGCGGGCGTCGGCGCGTGGGGTGCGGATCGTCATGGTGACACATGATATCGGGCAAGCGCGGCGGTTGGCTGCGGATATTGTCATGATGCAAGGCGGGCGTGTGGTGGAACACGGACCGGCCAAACAGGTTCTGGATGCCCCAGAAAGCGACGCATCGCGCCGCTATCTCTCGGGTGCATTGGTGACATAACAAAAACATTGGAGCATGTGATGAGACGGGCAATTTTGCGCGCAGTGGCGCTTGGGCTTGGGATGATGGCTGGCGTAGCCACAGCGGAAGAGCCGTTTATCGTGGTGCAATCCACGACCTCGACCCAGAATTCGGGGTTGCTGGACTATCTGTTGCCGGGCTTTGAGGCGGAAAGTGGTATTGATGTCCGCGTCGTGGCCGTTGGCACTGGTCAGGCCATTCGCAATGCGGTGAATGGCGATGGGGATGTGTTGCTGGTTCACTCCAAGCCTGCGGAAGAGAAGTTCGTTGCGGATGGTTGGGGCGTTGAGCGTTTGGATCTGATGTATAATGACTTTGTTCTGGTCGGGCCAAAATCGGACCCGGCAGGCGTCAAAGGGGGGGCAGATATCCTGTCCGCGCTTTCTGCGATCGAGGCGGCTGAGGCCGTATTCGCCTCGCGCGCGGATGACAGCGGAACGCACAAGGCCGAGATGAGCCACTGGGCGGATGCCGGTTTGGATCCGACCGAAGCGTCGGGTGAATGGTATCGCGAGACCGGATCTGGCATGGGGGCCACTTTGAACATTGCCAGCGGCATGGGGGCCTATACGCTGACCGACCGGGCCACGTGGCTGTCCTTTGGCAACCGAGGCGATCTGGAGATTCTGGTCGAGGGCGATCCGCGGCTGTTCAACCAATATGGCGTGATCTTGGTGAATCCCGAGCGGCATCCGAAAACGCGCGCCACTGCCGGGCAGAGGTTCATTGATTGGCTGATTGGGCCGGACGGTCAGGCGGCGATTGCGGATTTCCGGCTGGAAGGACAGCAGGTGTTTTTCCCTAACGCCCAATAGGTTGGCCTGCGGCCAATGCCTTCGGCGAGAGTATTTTGAAAAGATGAAGCGCTAGCCGCTGGCGCCGTTTTGGTGGACCTGGCCCAAGCCGGTCAGGTCGTAGCCTCCAAACTCGGATGCGCGGGTGTGGAACTGATCCGACCGTATGAAGCGCAGCAGTTTCTGCATTGGTTCGTCAAAATAGGCCCGTCGCCAGATTGCCAGATCCAGCCGTTCCGAGTGGGTCGGTACGAAGCGCAGGTTGTAGAGGCTGGCGAGCGCGCCCAGACCAAACCCGGCTTCGGCTTTGTTGTCGTGCAAAGTGATGGCCAGCTCTTCCTCGGTGCGGGCGCAGGTGGGTAGGGCGGTCAGGTCGTCTCGGGTCAGGCCATGGGTTGTGAGTTCGGCATCAAACAAGCGTTGGCTGGCGGCGCTGTTCTGGCGCAGGACGACGCGGCGGCCTCTGAGGTCGTCAAAACCGGCAATGTCCGAGGTCTCGGGAGACAGCAAAAGCCCGCGTTGTCGCTGCGCGATCTCGATCAGAACCACAGGGGCCTCGCCCAAAGCATCGCGCAGGGATTGGGTGTTGAAGCCGTTTTCCTCATGGATATGCAGCGCTGCTGCCTGCGCGCTGCGACTTCCAAGGCGGATAAGACCGTCGAATGAGCCATCGTAGTAGGTCGCTAGACCAGATCCGCTCTCCCGCAATGCCCAGTCCAGCAGTGGGTCATGGCTACCGGCAACGATCGGAGGCAGGGGCGGTTCCGCTACCTGTGGACCGGAGCGGGAGGCGTTAAGCCACGCAATCACCTCGGAGCGGGGAAACAGCAGCTTGCCCATGGCGCGGACACAGGGCACCTCACCCGAGGAGGCGAGGTCATAGGCCTTCCGCTCGCCGATCCGCAACAGGTCGGCCAGCTCTTTCGTCGTCAGGTATTCGGACATTCAGTCGAGGCGCACAGCAGGGCCAGAGGTCGCCTGTTCCGCGCTGAAGCCGATCTGGTTCAGTGCAAAGGGGGCGGCAACAGTGATGACGACCATTGCAGTTGCGGCGGCAAGAAAGGCTTTCATCGTTTCCTCCGGTTCAGTTCGGATCGACCGTTGCGCGGCGCAGAAATGCGATCAGGTCGTCCCGGTCCTGTTCTTGCGTGATCCGCTGCATCGGCATCTTTGATCCTGGAATGTAGTGATCCGGCCCTTCATCAAAAAGGGCATTTATCGTCTCGTCATTCCAAATGATATCAGAGTCTTGCAGCGTTTCCGAGTAGAAATAACCGGGCAGGGTTCCGGCTTGCCGTCCGAACACTTCGTAGAGTGTCGGCCCTGCACGGCGCTGCCCGTCCGGTGTCAGGCTGTGGCAGATCGAGCATTTGCGGGCGAATTGCCGTTCGCCATTGCTCATCTGGTCGGGGTCTTTCAAAAAGCTGGGTTCTGACGCGGCCATCTGCTCCTGATCCCTCAGGGCGGCTACGGGCCAGCTATACATGGCCTCATCAATTCCCCCCGCGTGGATGTTCTGGCCGTCGGCCGAGAACGCCAGCGCCCAGACCGGCCCCCGTAGCGTAGCGCGGAAATCTTGGGCGATACGCCAGTCCACCGTGTCGATCACCATGATGTAACCTTCGCCATCCCCGACGGCCAATAGGCTGCGATCGGGGCTGAGGGCCAGCGCCAGAATGGGGCGTCGGTCCAGGGTGAAATCCCTCTCTTCATCCGTGCTCAGGTCGCGGATACGGGTGACGCCGTCCACAGCGCCGTAGGCGATCCAGCCGTCTTGTTCGTTCAGGGCCAGTTCATTGATGCCGAAGCCATGTTCGACCACGCGCCGGGTTTCTTGCCCGCTGGCCACGTCCCATTCGCGTAGGCTGCCGTCCACGCCTGCCGAGAACAGCCGGGTTCCATCCTGTGAAAACACCACCGCGTTCACACCGCCACCAGTCGGGCCCAGCATCTGCGGGGCGGAGCCGTCTACCGGCCACAACCCTATCGTGCCGTCCCAACTGGCTGTTGCCACATGGGTTTTTGAAGCTGCTAGGCCCACGATTTTACCTTTGTGCTGGCCCACGACCTCTCCGCCCGGCCAGCGGCGCAGGGTGAAATCGTCTCCGGCGGAGTAGATGGCGGTGCCGTTGAAGACGACGGAGTTGACGGCGGCTTCGTGGCCTTCCAGCCATTCGGGCATCTGATCCGACCACAGGCCAACCGAGTTGTCGAAACTGGCCGTGGCGATCCGCCCGTCAGGTGCGGTTGCAATACCCATGATCGGCCCGCCATGGCCCTTGAGCGTAAAGAACTCGGACCACGCGGGCAGGGGGATCAGGGCCAGCGCGACGGCGAGCCAGCGCATCTATTCAGCGGGAGAGGCCGCTGCTTTACTCGCCTCTTTTTCCTGCACCTCTTCCAGCCAGAGCGAGTGATGCTCACGCGCCCATTGCTCTTCCACCTCGCCGGTACCCATGGCGTCAAACGCGCCCTCCATCCCGACCGAGCCGAGGTAAATATGGGCGATGATGATGGCGATGAAGACATAGGCCACCATGACGTGCCAGACCTGTGCGTATTGCATTTCCTCCTGCGGCGACATCTGGACGGGCAGGTTCAGACCAAGCGCCTGTGGAATGCCGGTGGAGTTGGCGATAGAGAAGGTCTTGGCGAACATCGGCAGCTCGAACGGGAACAGCAGCGACAGGCCGGACAGGCTGATCGAGATACCCAGCAGGATACAGGCCCAGAAGATGATCTTCTGGCCCGCGTTGAATTTCTTGGCGGGCGGGTGGCTGCCTTTGGTGAACAATCCCCCTCCGGCGGCCAGCCATTTCAGGTCGGTTTTGTTGGGAATGTTATGGGCGATCCAGTTCACGGTGACGATGATCAAGCCCAGCATGAAGGCCCAGGCGAGGTTGTTGTGCAGCCATTTGCAGCCCTGCGCGATGGTGGCGAAGCCTTCCTTGCCGAAGATCGGGATCAGGAAGTCGCGGCCATAAAGCGTCAGCAGGCCAGTGATACCGAGGATCAGGAACGACCCGGCAAACAGCCAGTGGCCAAACCGTTCGAAACTGTTGAAGCGCAGAACCGTGCGGCCCGTCTTTTCCCCATCAATGCGGATTTTACCGCGGACTAGGAAGAACAACAGAATGACGGCCGCCATCCCAGCAATGATGTAGCTGCCGTATTCACGCAGTGGACCCGTTCTGAAGTTCCACCACCACATGCCTCCATCCTGGATCAGGACACCAGCGGCAGGCCCTTGAGACGATACCGTTGTATCGGCCGAGCCATAACGAATAGCGCGATACACATCGCTGTCAGAGGCGACGCCCCTTGTTCCGAATTGGCCAAGCAGCCCCTCGACATTGCCCTGACCGGTGTTTTCCGAGCGATAGGCGTTGTCCACTTTCTCGCCCCGCTGTCGCGCCAGAATATCTTCGAGCGTCGTGGCACCGCCGGTCGAGGCGCGCGCGTCCGCGGCAGGGGCCTCGGTCTCGGTGCTTTGGGCAAGGGCGAACTGGGTCAGCCCAAGGGTGAACAGAAGGGCGAAGAGTAGACGGAACATCTGAACCTCGGTCAAAATGCCAATGCAGGTGACCCACATTTGCGGGTCACCTGTTTCCTATTAAGACGGATCAGCCGTCTTTCTGGTCGTAGGCCGTGCCCCAACCCCATGCTCCCGAGCCAAACCCGCGCGCGACGACACGCTCGCGGTAGATGGCCGAGACGACATCGCCGTCACCGGCGAGCAGGGCCTTGGTGGAGCACATCTCGGCGCAGATGGGCAGTTTGCCCTCGGCGATCCGGTTGCGACCATATTTGGCGAACTCTGCGGTCGAGTGTGTTTCTTCGGGGCCACCGGCGCAGAAGGTACATTTGTCCATCTTGCCGCGCGATCCGAAGTTGCCCGCCTGCGGGTATTGCGGCGCGCCGAAGGGGCACGCGTAGAAGCAATAGCCGCAGCCAATGCACAGGTCCTTGGAGTGCAGGACGACGCCTTCTTCGTTCTGATAGAAGCAGTCGACCGGGCACACCGCCATGCAAGGCGCATCCGAACAATGCATACAGGCCACCGAGATCGAGCGTTCGCCCGGATTGCCGTCATTGATCGTTACCACCCTGCGGCGGTTGATGCCCCATGGCACCTCGTGTTCGTTCTTACACGCGGTGACACAGGCGTTGCACTCGATACAGCGTTCAGCGTCGCAGAGAAATTTTGCTCTTGCTGCCATTTTTCTCTTCTCCTCCTTACGCTGACCAGATCTTGCAGAGAGTCGCTTTGGTCTCCTGCATCTGGGTCACTGAATCATAGCCATAGGTCTGGGCGGTGTTGGTACTTTCACCCAGCACATAGGGATCGGCACCCTTGGGATATTTCTCCCTCAGGTCCTCGCCCTGGAAATGGCCGCCAAAGTGGAATGGCATGAAGGCCACGCCGGCACCGACCCTGTTGGTCAGCATCGCCATCACCTTGACCTTGCCACCCTCAGGACCTTCGACCCAGACCTGCGATCCGTCCCGAATACCAAGGTTATTGGCATCGCGCGGATTGATCTCGACGAACATGTCCTGCTGAAGCTCGGCCAGCCACGGGTTAGACCGTGTCTCATCACCACCGCCTTCATATTCGACCAGACGACCTGACGTTAGGATTATCGGATAATCCTTTGAAAAGTCGTTCTTTTGGATCGAAGCGTAAAGGGTGGGCAGACGATAGGCCTGACGGTCCTCGTAGGTTGGATAATCCTCCACCAGATCGCGCCGGTTCGTGTAGAGCGGCTCGCGGTGCAGTGGGATCGGATCCGGGAAGGTCCAGACAACCGCGCGGGCTTTGGCGTTCCCGAAGGGCGCACAGCCATGAGCGATCGCGACCCGCTGGATACCGCCGCTGAGGTCGGTCTTCCAGTTGGTCTCTGGTCCCGCAACGGCGTCGATCGCCGCGCGTTCCTCAGCCGTGAGGTCTCCATCCCAGCCAAGGTCCATCAGCATCTGCATCGTGAATTCGGGATAACCATCCTGAATTTCCGATCCGACGCTGTAGACCCCTTCGGCCAGCAGGTTGTCACCATCGCGTTCCACCCCGAAACGGGCCCGGAAGGTCAGGCCGCCTTCGGCCACCGGCTTGGACATGTCATAGAGGTTTGGAGTCCCCGTATGACCCATCTCAGGCGTTCCCCAGCAAGGCCAAGGCAGACCGTAATACTCGCCGTCGTTAGGTCCACCAATGGCTTGCAGCGTGGTTCTGTCGAACGTGTGCTGGTTGGCCATGTGGCTTTTCAGACGTTCTGGCGACTGACCGGTATAGCCGATGGTCCAGAGGCCCGAGTTGAACTCACGCGTGATGCTTTCAACATTCGGGGTTTCCGGGTCGTCCATCTCGATGTTGCGGAACAGACGATCCGCCCAGCCGAATTTATTGGCGAACTTGGCCATGATGACCTCGTCCGGCAAGCTTTCGAACAGGGGATCCACCACCTTGTCGCGCCATTGCAGCGAGCGGTTCGAGGCCGTGACCGAGCCACGGGTTTCGAACTGGGTACAGGCTGGCAACAGGTAAACGCCATCAGTACGGTCCTGCAGAACGGCGGAAACGGTGGGATACGGGTCGATCACGACCAGCATGTCCAGCTTCTCCATCGCCGTCTTCATTTCCGTCATCCGGGTCTGTGAGTTGGGCGCGTGGCCCCACAGAACCATTGCGCGGACGTTGTTGTCCTGATCCATGTTGGCCGGGTCTTCCAGAACACCGTCGATCCAGCGGGAGACCGGGATGCCGCGCTCATTCATCAGCGGCTTGTCCTTGCCTTCCTTGTCCTTGATCGTGGCGAACTGACCTTTCAGCCAATCGATGTCCTCACCCCAGACGCGGCTCCAATGGCCCCATGCCCCTGCGGACAGCCCGTAATAGCCGGGCAGGGTGTGGGACAGAACACCAAGGTCCGTCGCGCCCTGCACGTTGTCATGGCCGCGGAAGATGTTTGTGCCACCACCCGAGGTGCCCATGTTGCCAAGTGCCAGCTGAAGCACGCAGTAGGCGCGGGTGTTGTTGTTGCCGTTGGTGTGCTGAGTGCCACCCATACACCAGACAACGGTGCCGGGGCGGTTGTTCACCATGGTCCGGGCAACGCGGCGCAACTGCGAACCGGGTGTGCCGGTGACGCGCTCAACCTCATCCGGGGTCCACTTGGCAACCTCTTCCTTGATCTGGTCCATACCCCAGACACGGGTGCGGATGAACTCTTTGTCTTCCCAACCGTTGTCGAAGATGTGCCACAGGATACCCCAGACCAATGCGACGTCGGTGCCGGGACGGAAACGGACATATTCATCCGCATGCGCCGCGGTGCGCGTAAAGCGCGGGTCGCAGACGATCAGAGGCGCGTTGTTCTGCTCTTTCGCACGCAGGATATGCAGCAGCGAGACGGGGTGCGCCTCGGCCGGGTTACCACCGATGATAAAGATGGCTCGGCTGTTGTGCATGTCGTTATACGAGTTGGTCATGGCGCCGTAGCCCCATGTGTTCGCAACGCCCGCAACAGTGGTCGAGTGGCAGATACGGGCCTGATGGTCCACGTTGTTCGTGCCCCAATAGGCGGCGAACTTGCGGAACAGATAGGCCTGTTCGTTGTTGTGCTTCGCAGAACCCAGCCAGTACACACTGTCCGGCCCGGATTCCTGACGGATGTTCATCATGCCGTCGCCGATCTCGTTGATCGCCTCGTCCCAGCTGATGCGCTTCCACTCTCCGCCTTCTTTTTTCATCGGATATTTCAGGCGGCGTTCGCCATGGGCGTGTTCGCGGACAGCAGCCCCCTTGGCGCAGTGCGCACCCAGGTTGAACGGGCTGTCCCAACCGGGTTCTTGCCCGACCCAGACACCATTTTGCACCTCGGCAACGACTGTACAACCGACCGAGCAGTGAGTGCAGACGGATTTGATATTCTCAACGGCCTGGTTTGCCGCCGTCTGGGCGCTGGCTTGCGTCACGGTTCCACCCGTGGCGCTGATCGCGGCAAGGCCGCCGATCGTCAGGCCCGAGCCACGCAGGAATGCGCGGCGATCGACGGTTTTCTCGCCGACCTGGGACAGGATACTTGTCCGCTGGGGGCGTCTCGCAACCCCGTTGGTCTTTTTCCTAAGCATTGTTTTCCTCCCTTGCGCGCCGTGTCAGCCACGGCTGGCTTGGTACTTCGCGAACCGACATCAGGGCCAATCGCAACCGTCTGTCGGGTAGTTGACATCGTCCGGCTGGTGCGCCGGGCGCAGTCGTCGTGCTGAAAGCGCGCTTTCAAGTGACTTAGAAGCGCGCGCTTTCCAGATACGCGCGGGTATGCGCGGTGTCCTGCATGCGGGTCTCGTCCGTCGGCAGCTCGGCTGCTTCGGCTTGACCGCTCAGGCTGGCGGCGGCGACAGCAGCGGGCGCTGCGGTTCCGGCCAGTTTGAGGAAGTCGCGGCGGGTTGCGCCTTCTTCCTTGGTCTTGCTCATGGGTGTCTCCTTTCCCATTTGCGATCTGGCGCCTGTTTGGGCGCCGGTGAGTGGCGGGTTATGCCGCCGTCATTCGGAACGCCTCACGCTCGATCTCCATGAACACACGACCGGCCGTCCCGACCGAGGCATAGAGAACCGAAGCTTCGGCAGCTTCCAAATCCGAATAGAAATGTGCGGCCCAAGGGCCGATATGTTTGTTCCAGAACGCTTTTTGATCGTCGAGTGAGGCAGCGGTTCCAAACCGGCCCACGATCATGCCCGCCATAATCTCCATCAGCGAGGCGATGTTATCTTCGGGCTCGAATACGTTCTTGGCACGGGTGATGCCGCGCACGGCCATGTCATTGCGCAACTGAGCCAGAGGTTTTTCGTTCAGGAACCCGGTCAGGTAAAAGCTGGCATAGGGCAGCAGTTCACCACGGCCCAACCCGATGAACAGCGCGTTGAACTCGCGTTCTGCTGAGGCGGGTTTGGTCACTTTGGCCACCCGTGCCATGGCTTGAATGGCCTGACCCAGATCGGTGTCATCGCCGCTGAGCCCCGCCATCTGATCCAACAGCAATTGATCCGGCGGGCCAGCCAGCAGCAGACCCAGAAAGTTGTAGAAATCCGCGCGCAGCCGATCCTCGGCCGAGATATCCATGTGTTGCGCGTTGCTTGCGGTCATCCGTTATCCTTCGAATTCAAATCTCATGCGGCGCGGGGCCGGGGTATATGGCTCGTCCTCTGGCTCTTCCGCTTCGGCCAGAGCCATCGGTTCCGGCGCTGGTTCAGGTCCGGCGAGGGTGGCGGGTTCTTCTTCCTCGACAGGCTCGGGGGCGTCGATTTCAGGCTCATCCTCTTCGGCTGCCAAAGCCTCAATATGCGCCAACATCCCTTTGCCGACCTGATAAGCGGTTTGGAGGTTTTCGATCACACAAGCGGCATCGGTGTAGTCTTCGCCGTAGTCAACCAGTCCGTCCACGTTGGCCAACACAGGATTCAGCCGCCACAGCCGACGCAGGGCACGGCGGCGCAAGCGGTCGGGGACTGCCTTGGCCATGAAGCCCGACACATCATCTCCGGCCTGTAACTGATCGGGGTCGGGCAGGTTGAACTCGGCCAGAATTTCGGCGTCGCTCTTTTCTTCCAACTCGGCCTGTTGCGTCGCAATGGTTTGTTGTTCCACCGCGATCGCTTCGGCCTCGGTTTCTGCCCGAACGGCTGCCTTGCGGCGGGACCAGAAATCGCGGGGTTGGGTCATTGCAGCACCTTCCTCGGTGCGCGGTAGACGTCCGAGGTCTGCCGAATACGCGCATCCCCCTTGCCGTCCTCCACAAGGTCCGTGCGTTTCTTGTCACGACGGCGTTTGATGAAAACCTCATCCCGGTGGTGTTCCAAGGTGAAATCCCGAACCCAGGCGATCAGGCCTTCGGTCATGGGGATTTTCTCAACGATCTCTTCGCCGGTATCTGCATAATCCTGCCCCTCGAACGGAGAGGCGGTGATCAGCGCCGCATCCATCGGGCGGTTGCCGTCCAGATCGTTGCGCAGAACCAGATAAACGGAAGGCTGCCCATCGGAGAGATTGACCATGTAAGCTTCGGTCTCATCGGCCCAGAGGGTCAGGGGCAGGGTGGCGGCGTGGTATTCTACGGCATCGCCTTCGCGCCGAAGCTCGACCCAATCAGCAGGGCCAGCGCCGGGCAGCACGGCAACCGCGCGCCAGTTCCACTTCGCCCAGCGAGTAACGCCGGGTGTTTTGCGCACGATGACGCCAACAGGCATTTCAATACGGCTTGCGGCCTTGGCCACTGGCTCCTCCCCGTAAGGCTCTCCCCTGCCTTACCCTAAGTCTACTATGGTACACATAGGCCGGCTCTGCCAAGTCTCAATCGCGTGAAAAACCTCTTGTACGACTAAAGTTTAACAAGTGAAATTCCGACGATTTGAATCAGGAAAATAAGCGCTCCAAAAGAATTTAACCTGCGAACTGTCATGTTTCGCAAAGACTGGATTGCCAGCCGGGCGATACCATCTAAGGTAACAAGTCAGGAAGCTGTCCGGGGGAGGGACATGGCCACCAAACTTATTCTATGTAACTGCGAAGGCTCGCAGCAGGTGGATGCCGACCGTATCGGCGCGGCCACCGAGTTGGAGTGCAGCAAAACACACACCGCCCTTTGCACACGAGAGCTGGGTGTTGTCGCGGAGTTTATGAAGGGGGATGACCAACTGCTGATCGCCTGCGGGCAAGAGCAGGAGGTGTTCCGCGATCTGGCCGAGGATCTTGAGGTTGAACCACCCGCCTTTGTTGATCTGAGGGACCGCGCGGGCTGGTCTGACCAATCTGGTGATGCGGCCCCCAAGATGGCAGCCCTGGCGGTCGAGGCGATGGTGCCGATGCCCATTTCGCCCAGTGTTGATGTGATCAGCGAGGGGACTTGCTGTATTGTCGGTCCGGCCGAGGTCGCCTTTGATCTGGCCGAGCGTTTGGCGACCACGCTGGCGGTGACTGTTGTGACGGGTGATGAGACCTCACCCATCAGCCGCAGCTTTGACGTGGTGCGGGGGCAGGTCCGCTCGGTTTCGGGCGCATTGGGCGGGTTTGCCCTGCGGATCGACGGGTTGCAGCAAATTGCCCCGGGTGGTCGTGGGGCGTTTGGCTGGACCGATCCGCGCGACGGGGCGCAGTCGGCCTGTGACATCCTGATTGATGTGGCCGGAGAAACGCCACTCGTTCAAGCTCCGGCCAAGCGCGAAGGTTATTTGCGGGCGGACCCGCGCGACCCGCTGGCCGTCTCCAAACTGGCGTTTGATGCAGCGCAGCTGGTGGGGACGTTCGAAAAACCCCTCTATGTGCGTCTTGAGGAAACTCTGTGTGCCCATTCGCGGGCCGAGCAGGTGGCCTGTACCAATTGCCTTGATATCTGCCCGACCGGGGCCATCACGCCCGCCGGAGAGCATGTTGCCATAGATCCCATGATCTGTGCTGGCTGTGGGGCGTGCGCTGCGCTGTGCCCCTCGACCGCAATCACTTACGAGGATCCGCCTGTGTCGGCGGTGCTGTCGCGGATGCACGTCTTGGCCCGAACCTATCGCCGGGCCGGAGGCTCCGCTCCGCGTCTGCTGGTGCATGACGCCCACGGCGCCGAGATGATCCGTCTTGCCGCGCGGTTCGGACGTGGACTTCCCGCAGATGTCATTCCGATGGAGTTGAGCGTCATTTCCGGCTTCGGCCACGCCGAGATGCTGGCAGCATTCGCCCATGGTTTTGCACGGGTCGACATCCTGCTTGCGCCGAAGACGGAGCGGGATGCGCTGGACCGCGAGCTGGAGCTTGCACAGGCGATCGCGCCGGTCGCGGGGCTTGGACTTATTGATGAGGCCGACCCGGATGCGATGAGCGATCTGCTTTATGCTCAAGACGTACCTACGGCACTGACCGACCCGGTTCTACCGTTGGGCAACCGCCGACAAATCGCCCGGCTAGCGGCGCAGGCTCTGAACCCTAAGGCCGAGGAACCTCTGGCTTTGCCACAAGGCGCACCCTATGGGGCCGTCGCTGTGGATACGGAGGCGTGTACGCTGTGCCTAAGCTGTGTGTCGCTCTGCCCATCGGGGGCTTTGATCGACAACCCGGACAAACCGCAGCTTAACTTCCAGCAGGACGCCTGTTTGCAATGCGGTCTGTGCCGCAACATCTGCCCCGAGGATGCCATTGCGCTGGTTCCCCAACTGGACCTGAGCGATGCGGCGTTGTCTCAGCAGGTGTTGAACGAGGAAGAGCCCTTTGAATGTGTCGAATGCGGTGCCCCGTTTGGTGTGAAGTCAACGGTGGAGCGGGTCATGGAGAAGCTGTCGGGGATACACCCGATGTTTGCCTCGTCCGAGCAGGCGCGGATGATCCAGATGTGCGACAATTGCCGGGTGGGCGCGCAGTTCAACATGCAGGACAATCCGTTCCAGTCCAATCCGCGGCCCAAGGTTGTGACGACGGATGACTATTTCTCAAAACGGAAGGATCATTGATGCTGCAGTGGCGCGCCGAGATCCGCTGCGCTGATGACCGAGACAAAGGCCAGAATGGCGTCCAGATCGTCCAGCGTCATCTCAACAGGGTGTATGGGCGACGGACGCGTCGGATCGAAAGGGGGCGTCAACCCTTCGATCTGCGTGAAGGCCGGGTGGGGGTTCAGCGCGAAGAAGGCCTGAAACCTCTCGTCCCAATCGGGCAATGTGCGCAACACGGCGAAAGAGGGGGTCGAGCCAAGCCCATTCATGCGGTTCTGCGGGCCGATCACATGACAGCGTCCGCAATGGGTCATCGAAAGCTCCTCACCCAATGCGGTATTGCCGTCGATGACTTCGGAGGCCTCGGCGCTGGCAACCTCGAAACTGGCACTAAAGGGCGGGCCTTGATCCGGGGCAAAGCTTTCGATCGTACGCTTGCCGATATCCGACAGCAGCCAGTCGCGAAAGCGTGCCTGTTTCGGGTCGTCCTGAATGCGCAGGTGATAGACGATCTCGCCACGCGCAAAGACCGGATCGCCCTCGGCACTGGTGTTCAACGACATAATGCCCTCAGCATCGCTGATTACCCGTATCCCGGTCTTGAGTGAAAAGCGCGGAAGAATATGTTGCAAAAGGCCCGAGTTCGAAACTTCACTCGGGCTGGCCAGGCCAATCGCGTCTTGCGCCCCGGAAGGGGTGGCGGAGAGCGTCAGGCTGAGGCACAAAAGGAAAAAGCGCATGCCCAAGCCTAATCGCCAAAAGGCAAATGCGTCAAATGAACGAAAAGAGACGGAGACACATGCAATGAAAAGCAACCATGCGATGGGGCAGGTTATGGGGATGATGGCATGAGTGTCCGTGACGCGGTTCTTGCAAATTTGAAAAAGATTACCGACCCGGTTTCCGGTCAGGATATCGTCAGCGCTGGTGTTGTGCGCGCCCTGAATGTCGAAGGCGATACCGTGCGCTTCGTACTTGAGATCGACCCCAAACAGGCCGAACGGATGGAGCCTGTGCGCGCCGCCGCTGAGCAGGCTGCGCAGATGGTCGAGGGTGTTTCGAAAGTGTCGGCTATGTTGACCGCGCATTCCGATAAGGGTCCACCGGATCTGAAGCCAAAACCAAAGCCCTCTCAGACCGGTCCGCAGGCAGTTCCCGGCGTGGATCGTATTATCGCCGTTGCCTCGGGCAAGGGTGGGGTCGGCAAGTCCACCGTATCCGCGAACCTCGCCTGTGCCTTGGCGGCCGAGGGGCGGCGTGTCGGGTTGCTTGACGCGGATGTCTATGGCCCGTCACAGCCTCGGATGCTCGGTGTCTCGGGACGCCCGGCCAGCCCGGATGGCAAGACGATCCTGCCGCTGCGCAATCACGGCGTCACCATGATGTCGATGGGTCTGATGACCAACGAAGGGCAGGCGGTCGTTTGGCGCGGTCCCATGCTGATGGGTGCGCTGCAACAGATGATGAACCAGGTTCAATGGGGCGCGTTGGACGTGCTGATCGTTGACCTGCCACCGGGCACTGGTGACGTGCAACTGACGCTCAGTCAGAAGTTCCAGGTGGATGGGGCCATCGTAGTCTCAACCCCGCAGGACGTTGCGCTGATCGACGCCCGCAAGGGGATCGACATGTTCAACCAACTCAAGACACCGATCTTCGGTATGATCGAAAACATGTCGACCCATATCTGTTCCAACTGCGGGCACGAGGAACACATCTTTGGCCATGGCGGTGTCGCCTCCGAGGCCGAGGCGCTGGGCGTGCCGCTTTTGGGTGAAATCCCGCTGCATCTGGATATCCGGATGGCCGCGGACGGAGGGGCGCCTATCGTGGTCAGCAAACCCGAAAGCCCACAGGCCGACGCGTTCCGCAAGATCGCGCGCGACCTGATCGCCAAAGGCAACGCATGAGCGAACCGGTCTTTCCCCCTCTGCTGACAGGTCATCCCGCCAAGGGTGGGGAAGACCCGTTCGAAAAGGCCCAGGCCATGGCGGCGCTGGGCTGCGATTCCGGTTCGGTCGTGTACAATATTCAGGCCGATCGCCTGCGCGCGGCCATCGTATTCGCGCCCGAGGTCGTCTTGCAGGACGCCATGGCGATGCTACCGCTGTGTGCCGTCGGGTTTCAGAACGCGCTGGGCGCTCTGGCCCCGCCAGAAGTGGCGGTGCATCTGGGCTGGGATGGCCTGATCTGCGTGAACGGCGCGAAATGTGGGCAGTTCCATGTTGCCGCGTCGACCAGCGATCCCGATCAGATACCAGACTGGCTGGTCGTCGGGTGGGAGTTGGTACTGCTGCAAACCAGCGATGCGCCCGGCCAAACGCCGGACGTCACCGCGCTTTATGATGAGGGCTGCGCCGAGGTTTCGGCAACCCAACTGGTGGAAAGCTGGTCGCGGCATATGCTGACCTGGCTCAACCGCTGGTCTGAAGACGGCAACGCACCGCTACACGGCGAATGGCTTGGCCTTCTGCGCGGCGTCGGAGAACCGATCGAGGGGCAGGGCGTGTTCCTTGGCACGGATGAACGGTTCGGCATGCTGATCCGCGACAAGGATGAGACTCACTTGCGCCCGCTCACAAACCTATTGGAGGCGACCTGATGAAACTGGCCCGCGCGATTCACTTCGACGAAAGCGACATGAACGTGTTCCACTCGCCCGCGCGTACGGGGGAATGGTGCATCTCGGGCGGGTTTGAGTTCTCAAATTGGGGGCAGGGAGACCTAGAAGGCAAGGCCCGTCAGGCCTTCGCCAATGGCTGGCTGGGGTTAGAGACCTTCGGGCGTGTGACCTTTGTGGCCGTCACCCAGATCGAACCGGCCGAGAAAGATCAGATCGTTGAAAATCTGGCCGAGCATTTCGTGAAATTCTACGGCGCACCGTCGGTCGAGGCTGCGTTGGGTGTGGCGCAATCAGAGATAGATCATATGTCCGAGCTATGCGAAGAACACGCCGCCAACACGTTGGTCACCGTTGCGCGTGAATTGACCGAAAGTGGTGTGCATGAAGCGTTCCGCGTGATCACTCCGCAGGAAACGCAGCTTGAGGCTCTGGCGGTTCACGGCTCGCTGGACGACTGAGGGCCGTCAGATCAGGTCGACAAATCCGCCGAACTGACCGCGCTTGAAGATCAGGCCCTGGCCCGTGCGATACATGACCTGATCCACATGGCCAACCATGATCAGGTGATCGCCCGCTTCGTGGCAGGCGTGCAAATGGCAGTCAAACCGTGCGAGGCAATTGGCGAGCTGAGGCCGGCCCATATCATCTGCGCTCCAGTCTGCATGAGAGAAATCTTCTCCGTCCCGCGCGAACCGCAGGCTTTGGTCCTGCTGCTCTTGTGCCATGACATGGATGGAATAGTGCTGGCAGTCCGAAAACGCGCCGAACCGGTTGGATTCCTTGGCCAGACACCACAGGACCAGCGGTGGGTCCAGTGAAACCGAGGTGAAGGAGTTCACGGTGATTGCACGCGGCCCAAGTGCCGTCTGTGTTGTGACGACCGTAACACCTGTCCCGAAACACCCCAGCGCTTCACGAAACGCGGTGCTTTGATCAGGGGTCGGGATAAAAGTCTTCTCGGTCATTGCACATCTGTTCTCTGCCCGATCGTCAGGTGCCATGACCGTTCCGTATTGTCCATGGTAACTTTGGTTCATCACGTTGAAAATTAGGGTCAGGACCCATTCAGCTTGCGCCACTGGCGCGCGAACGGCAAAAAAGCAGTGGTTTTGATCGCGCCGGGACTGGCGGTGTCAATTCCAAGCGATCAAAGCCGCTGCTTTGCAGCGGTTCACACGTCCGAAGGATTTGGCTGATTTTGCTTTTGAACTGCGTTACTTCCCTTTGAAATAGAACCTCTATTCCTGCAGGGAAGTGCCTTGTCAGAACCAAAATCAGCCAAACCAGTGGCGCAAGATGACTGGGTCCTGACCCAAGGTCAGTTCAGGTCCTCCAACAAGCGACCGTGTTTGCGGGTCTCGGTGATGATCGCGCCGAATGTGGTGATATCCCGCGCTTTCAGCATGGGCAGCATCCGCACAAGCGCCTCAGCCGTGGCCACCGCATCCCCCAGCGCCGTGTGGCGGAGCGCTTCGGGAATTTCTACGTCCAAACGGTCACATAGCGCGTCCAGCGTATGCGTCTCGCTGGCGCCAAACAGGACAGCAGACAGAAGTACGGTGTCCAGAATTGGGTGATCCCATTCAACACCCATCCGCGTGGCGTGGCGGCGCAGGAATGCCATGTCGAATGGCGCATTGTGGGCAACAATCACGGCGTCCCGTGCGAATTGATGAAAGATGCGACCAGCCTCACCAATGTCGGGCGCACCTTGTACCATCTGGTCGCTGACCTTGTGAACCTTGGTCGAGGCTGCTGGAATTGGGATGCCAGGATCGACCAACATATCGATCCGCTCGCCTTCGACAATGCGTCCTTTCACGACCCGGACCGCGCCGATCTGAACGATCTCGTCCTTGTGCGGCAAAAGACCGGTGGTTTCGGTGTCAAAGACTACAAAGCAAAGATCTTCAATTGTTTGGCCCTCGAAACTGTCCGAGGCGGACATGTTCAACAGATCGAAATCATAGACCAGCGGGCGCGCCGCGTCCGGGGCGATCTGCGCAGCGCTGTCGTCGAAAATCAGCATGTATCCGGGCGCATCTCCCAAAGGTTTCACGCGCGCGGAATAGCTCTGAGCTCCGTCGATGCTGGTCAACGTACAGGTGACGTCCTGACCGGTTTTGACCAGTTTCGAATAAGCGGCATACAGCGCGTCAGGCTGTAGATAATCCTCAAGCGCGGCGTTCAGACGGGGATGTGCGATCTGGGCCAGAACCTCGGCCGCTTGCGCATCATAGAGGACGATCTTGTGGTTCGGGCTGGCGAGCAGCATGGCAACCGGAATCTCAGTCAACAGGGCGGTTAGCCTGTTCTTTTCGGCAGCCAGTTGGGCGGTCTCGGATGCGACTGCCTCGGCCACGCTGAGCGTCTTGTGCGACAGCTGATCCGCCAGCCCAGCGGCGGCCGGGGCAAGGTCGCCCAGGTATTTTGCCGTCTGCACATCCATATTGCTGCTAACCCCGGCATGAGCGCGCGCGCGCAATTCGGCAGAGAGACGCTCAATCGGTTTTGCGACATTGTCGTCAAACAGCAACCAGACACCGGCGATCAGAGCCAACAGCCCAAAGGCAATTACGATCCCGGCAAAAAGGAACGGGTCGAACAGGGCGGGGTTGCCCTCGCGGGCATAGCTGAACCAAAGCGCCAGAGCGCTGACCGCCAGCCCACCCGCCGCTAACAGGCAGAAGAACAGAAAGATTCTCAGACGCAGGCTCAACTTGGTCAGCATGATCAAACTCCGCAGGTGGCCTCAATGATGGGATCGCCGGTTCCGGCCTTGATCCAGTCGGCATTCAGAACGCGGCCATCATCGCCAAACTCGGCCCCGTCGGCCAGATTGGCCCGCAGGTTTTCGGCGCAGTTTACGACAACTGGAACCTTCGAGACCGGCGCCCAGCGGCCAAAGAAATAGAGCTCGACCAGCCGTTCATCCGGAACTTGTTCGTTCTTGCGCACCGAGTCTGTGTCGATGGCCGCGAACCTGTCCACGAAAGGCACGGCATAGGTCCAGGGGCGGTAAATCGCGCGGCTTTCGACCTCTTGGATGATGCTGACACTGTCCGGCAGCGTTTCGCGGGTGCGGTCGTACCACGAGTATTCGCTGGCGATCGTCATTCCGATCATGCCCAGCCCCGCAGCGACCGGCGTGGCCCACCGGGGCAACCGCCCGCCGGTCAGCTTGTTCAGCACCAGCACGATCCCGGCAAAGGCAAAGCCCGCAAATATCGTACCGATCAATTCCAGAAACATTGGTCTTCTCCACCCTTCGGGCGTTCCTCGCCCAGTCTTTTCAATTCAAATACGGTCGCCGAGGGCGATCCTGATCTCTCGTTTCTAACCCAGCATTCCCTTGCCATGACCGACAGCGGATTGCATGGTTTTCACAACCACAAACGCGTCCCTCAGGTGGCTGCGCTCAAAGTCGGACAGGTTTGTAGGTGGCAAGTAATTGTCTGGTTTTTCCCCGGATTTGACCAGTGCGACCTGATGTTCCAGCCGGGTTTCAGCAATCAGATCATAGGCGTCCAGCAAATCACGCGCACCGGATGGGCTGAGGACACCTGCGGCCTCAGCCGCCTTCAGGCGGGCGCGGGTATTGGCCTCGGGCAGTTTGCCCTGCAGGCTGTAAATCCGTGCCAGATCGACCACGGGTACTACGCCGTTATGTTTCAAATCCAGCGTATTGCGATGCTCGCCCGAACGTATGGTGGCAAACCCCCGTAACAGACCCAAAGGCGGCGTGTGTTTCAGAGAATTCCCGATCATATGCGCAACAAAAATCGAATTCGAATTGGCTGCGTTCAGCGTATCGGCCTGAAGATCGGCGAACAGCTCGAACGCGCCGCCGATAGGGCGCAGGTCAAACATGACCGAGGCCAACATCTGCGCTTCGGGATTTGGTTTGGCAATCCACCCCTTGAAATAGTCGCGCCAGACATGCTGCGGCTGACACCAGCGCGGATTGGTCGCCATCATGTCACCGGGGCAGTAGAAATAGCCGCAGGTATCCAGCCCGTCCGAGACATATTTGGCGAGTTGCGTGAAATAGGCCATGTCATCTTCGGTCACCGCATCGTCCAATATCAGGCAGTTGTCCTGGTCGGATACACCTGTCTGTTCCTGCCGTCCTTGCGATCCGCAGGCCAACCACAGATAGGGCACCGGCGGCGGCCCCAGTTCGGCTTCAGCAAGGCTCAGCAGCCGACGTGTGGCCGTGTCTGCAATATCCGTGATCAGCCGTGTCACGATTTCATGCCGGTTGCCGCCCGCAACCAGCTGCACCAGCAGCTGAGGAATTTCTGCCGTGACCTTGGCCATTACCTCGGCATTGTCGGCATGGGCAATTCGGCGAACAAGCTCGGCCGAGTTCACGGCCTGATAGTGCGTCAGGTCTGTCTGCGTAACGACCCCGACCAGACGTCCGCCCTCGCAAATCGGGATGTGGCCGATCCCGCGCTCCATCATGACGTGCAGCACATCCGAGCCGATATCCGAAGGCGAAAGGGTGGTTGGGTTCGGCGTCATGATCTGTGAGATCGGAGTATCCGCCGGCATCGCGTCGGCGACGAACTTGCCCGAGATATCACGTAGGGTGGCGATGCCTACCAGACCTTCGGCCTCTGTCACGCATAGCGACGAAATCCCTTTGTCGCGCATCAGGCGCGCGGCGTCGCGCACAGTCGTGGCCGGAGGGCAGGTGGCCGGATTGTGCGCCATCAGGACATCAATGGCGCTGGTCGCCAAACTCTGCGGACCGCTGCGTCCCCCGCGTGAGCGATCGAAAAACTTCGAGACCACATCATGCTCGTTGATCAACTCTCGTACCAGTTCAGGTGGAAGCACGATCAGCACAGATGGGGTATGGGCGCGGGCCTTTGTCGCGGCTTTGCCGTTTTTCAGTAGCCCGCGTTCACCAAAGGAATTGCGCAATCCCAGATGCGAAACGACCTCGTCGTTCTCATCCGTGATTTCAACCTGTCCTTCATAGATCACGAATACGCCGGGCAGTTTGTGGCCCAGATCGTAAACAGGGTAGTCCTCATCTACCTCCCAGACCTCGATCTGTCTGGCGACTTCATCCAGCACGTCGGCGGGCAGGGCGTCGTAGGGATGTACGGATTCCAAAAACCGGGTGATCTGGTCATGGGACAGGGGCATCTAAATACTCCGTGGAACAAAAATCCCGCCCGGTGGTGTGCCGGACGGGAGTAGTGGATCGAAAGACGCGGCCATTGGCAAGAACCTCAGGCCGCATCAGGCTCATTTGTTCTGAGCTGCGCCCGCACCACGGGGAATGCGTACGCTTTCGACCAGATCTTTGATCTCCTGCGGAGTCTCTTTGGTCATGCCGGCAACAACATACGCAACTGCGAAGTTGATCATTGCACCAATGGCGCCGAACGAGGTCGACTTGATCGGACCCAGAAGCGGATCAGCATCGGTGAACGAGTTGGTGCCAGGAATGAACAACCAGCCCTTGTGCAGGAAGATATAGACCAGAGTGACAACCAGACCAGCCAGCATACCAGCAACCGCGCCGGTGTTGTTGATGCGGGTCGAGAAGATCCCCATCATCAGCGCCGGGAAGATCGAGGCAGCCGCCAGACCGAACGCAAGCGCCACGGTTTGCGCCGCAAAGCCCGGTGGGTTCAGACCTAGATAGGTTGCAACCAGGATCGCTACGGCCATTGCGATACGCGCGGCCAGCAGTTCACCTTTTTCCGAGATATTCGGATTGATCGCACCTTTGACAAGGTCGTGGGACACCGCCGACGAGATCGCCAGCAAAAGGCCCGCAGCGGTCGACAGAGCAGCCGCAAGACCACCTGCAGCGACCAGACCGATCACCCAACCCGGCAGGTTGGCGATTTCGGGGTTGGCCAGAACCAGGATGTCACGGTTGAACTTGGTCAGCTCGTTTCCGACCCAGCCTTTTTCTTCCGCGATGGCGGTCATCGCTTCGGACTTGTCGTTATAGTACTGGATCTTGCCGTCGCCGTTCTTGTCTTCCCAATCCAACAGACCGGTTTTCTGCCAAGTTTGCATCCAGTCATAACGCGGATCTGTATCTATCGCTTCGACCGAAACGGCGCCGCCATCGATGCCACCATTGGGCCACATCATGTCGGTGATGTTCAGACGCGCCATTGCACCAACAGCCGGAGCAGTCAGGTAAAGCAGTGCGATGAAGACCAACGTCCAACCAGCCGACCAACGTGCGTCAGACACTTTCGGCACGGTGAAGAAGCGCATGATCACGTGCGGCAGACCGGCAGTACCGATCATCAGCGACAGTGTGAACAACACCATGTTCAACGTGTTCGAGTGGTGGGCCGTGTATTCAGCAAAGCCCAGTTCGGTCACGATGGCGTCCAGCTTGGTCAGCAGAGGTTCACCGCTTGCGGTGTCTCCAAACAGGCCCAGTGCCGGAACCGGCGTGCCTGTCAGCTGCAGCGAGATGAAGATCGCCGGGATGGTGTAGGCTGTGATCAGCACGCAGTACTGAGCAACCTGGGTGTAGGTCACACCCTTCATCCCGCCAAACACCGCGTATGCAAACACGACACAGGCACCGATCAGCAGACCGGATGTGTTCGAAACCTCAAGGAAGCGGCCAAAGGCTACGCCAACGCCGGTCATCTGACCGATCACGTAGGTTACCGACGCTACGATCAGGCAGATCACGGCAACAACGCGTGCAGTCTGGCTGTAGAAACGGTCGCCGATGAATTCCGAGACCGTGTATTTGCCGAACTTACGCAGGTAAGGCGCAAGCAGCAAAGCCAGCAGCACGTAGCCACCGGTCCAACCCATCAGGAAGGTCGAGTTGTCATAGCCGGTAAAGGCGATGAGGCCCGCCATCGAGATGAACGAGGCCGCAGACATCCAGTCCGCCGCTGTCGCCATACCGTTGGTGACCGGGTGAACGCCGCGACCGGCAGCGTAGAATTCAGATGTGGAACCCGCACGGGCCCAGATCGCGATGCCGATGTATAGCGCGAAGGATGCGCCAACAAACAGCAGGTTGATGGTAAACTGATCCATGTTCCCCGCGCTCCCTTATTCGTCCACGCCGTGTTCGGCGTCCAGCTTGTTCATGCGCCAGGCGTAGTTGAAGATCAGCACCAGAAAGACCAGGATTGATCCCTGCTGAGCAAACCAAAAGCCCAGATCGGTACCGCCAACAGAAATGCCGGACAGCAGCGGACGCAGCAGAATGCCGAATCCAAACGACACCAGCGCCCAGATCGCGAGGCTGATGTAGATGAGGCGCAGGTTGGCCTGCCAATAGCCCTTGTCGGCTGAGGCAGTCTGCGCGGAGTTGGTAGATTGATCCGCCATTGCGGGTTCCTCCTTCGCTTCCTCGTTGGGCGGTCCTTTGCTTCGTTCCTCCAGCGCGCCGGACCGCTTCTCGAATGTGACAGATACCCCGTGGCATCTGACAAAACTCCTCTGTTCCGCCAAGGCGGTGCATCGAAGTATTCTGTTTAAGGATCAAGGTCTTACGACCTGTCTCCCTCCCTTAATTCACCGCGCTGGCGACGATGTCCTCCAGGTCGCGCGCGATGTCTTCAATCTTGCCCATGGCGTTCGTCCGCTTCAGAACGCTCTGCCCGTCGTAATAGGTGATCAGTGGGGCTGTCTGTGCGTGATAGGCACTCAGGCGTGAGGCAACGGTTTCCGCGTTGTCATCCGCCCGGCGCTTGAACTCGGTCCCACCGCAATTGTCGCAAGTGCCGTCGACCGACGGTTTCTTGAACGTGTCGTGGTATCCTTCACCACAACCGGCGCAGGTGTAGCGGCCCGAGATCCGGATCACCATTTCCGCATCCTCAACCTCAAGGCTGATCGCGGCGCTGATCTTCTGGTCCTTTTCCGCCAGAAGACCATCCAGCGCCTCGGCCTGAACGGTGGTGCGGGGGAAGCCATCGAGGATGACTCCCTTGGCACAGTCGGGTTCCGCCATACGGTCACGCAGGATGTCGATGACGATCTGGTCGCTGACCAGCTCGCCTGCCTCCATCACCGCTTTCGCGGCCTTTCCGGCATCGGTGCCTGCAGCAACGGCCGCACGCAGAAGGTCACCGGTGCTGAGTTGCACCAGCCCGAACTTGTCTTCCAGCATGCGCGCCTGAGTGCCCTTCCCGGCGCCCGGAGGGCCGAGAAGGATGAGAACGGCAGGAGTTGTCATGGTCGCAGCGTCCATCATGCCCTCACTTATTCGCTCGGTTTGCAATCAGGTCGTCGACAACCGACGGATCGGCCAGAGTGGACGTATCGCCCAGCGAGCCAAAGTCGTTTTCGGCGATCTTGCGCAGGATACGGCGCATAATCTTGCCCGAGCGTGTCTTGGGAAGACCGGGGGACCACTGAATGACGTCAGGCGAGGCAATTGGGCCGATCTCGGTCCGGACCCAGGTGCGCAGCTCTTTGAGCAGTTCATCCGAAGGCTCACGGTCGTTCATCAGAGTGACATAGCAATAGATGCCTTGTCCTTTGATTTCATGGGGATAGCCCACCACGGCGGCCTCGGCCACGGCGGCATGTGCCACCAGCGCGCTTTCGACCTCGGCGGTGCCCATGCGGTGACCCGAGACGTTGATCACGTCATCGACGCGGCCAGTGATCCAGTAGTCACCATCTTCGTCACGACGGCAGCCGTCTCCGGTGAAGTAATAGCCTTTGTAGTCCGAGAAATAGGTCTTCTCAAACCGCTCATGATCGCCCCAGACGGTGCGCATCTGACCGGGCCAGCTGTCCTTGATGCAGAGCACGCCTTCGACTCCGTTGCCGTCGATCTCAACACCGGATTGAGGGTCCAGAACTACGGGCTGTACGCCGAAGAACGGCTTTTGCGCCGATCCGGGTTTCAGCGCGTGTGCGCCGGGCAGGGGGGTCATCATGTGGCCGCCGGTTTCGGTCTGCCACCAGGTGTCAACGATCGGGCAGTTGCCCTTGCCAACAACCTCATTGTACCAGTTCCAGGCTTCGGGGTTGATCGGCTCGCCTACTGTGCCCAGGAGACGCAGATCGCTCAGGTCATGCTTTTCAACAAATTCGTTGCCCTGACCCATCAGCGCGCGGATCGCGGTGGGGGCAGTGTAGAACTGATTGACCTTGTGCTTGGCGCAGACCTCCCAGAACCGACCCGCATCGGGGAAAGTAGGAACGCCTTCGAACATCAGCGTGGTCGCGCCATTGGCCAACGGACCATAGACGATATAGCTGTGGCCGGTCACCCAACCCACATCTGCCGTACACCAGTACACATCGCCTTCGTGGTAGTCGAAGCTGATCTCATGCGTCAGCGAGGCATAGACCAGATAGCCGCCTGTCGTATGCACAACCCCTTTGGGCTGACCGGTCGAACCCGACGTATAAAGAATGAACAGCGGGTCTTCGGCGCTCATCTCGGCGGGGGCGCAATAGTCATCAGCCTCCAGCGCCATTTCGTTGTAGTCATAGTCACGACCGTCGATCCATGTGGTCTGACCACCGGTGCGCTTGACCACCAGACATTTGACGCTGTCCTTGCAGTGCAGCAGCGCCGCATCTGCATTCGACTTCAACGGAGTCTTGCGGCCGCCACGTGGGGCTTCGTCCGCGGTGATGATGACCTTGGCGTCGCAGCCATTGACACGGGCCGCCAGAGCGTCAGGCGAGAAGCCTGCAAAAACGATCGAGTGAATCGCTCCGATGCGCGCGCAGGCCAGCATTGCATAGGCGGCCTCGGGGATCATCGGAAGGTAGATGATGACGCGATCACCTTTGCGCACGCCCATGGATTCCAGAATATTGGCCATGCGGCAGGTGCGGCGGTGCAACTCGGCATAGGTGATGTGTTGGGCCGCATCATTTGGATCATCGGGTTCCCAGATGATTGCGGTTTGATCGCCGCGCGTTTCCAGATGGCGATCCAGGCAGTTGGCTGAGACGTTCAGAGTACCATCGGCATACCAGTTGATCTTGACCGAGCCGAAATCGTAGTTGACATCCTTGACCTGCGTAAAGGGCTTGATCCAGTCGATCCGCTTGCCGTGTTCGCCCCAGAACGCGTCCGGGTCGTTAACCGATGCGGCATACATCTCTTCATATTTCGCGGCATCGACATGCGCCCGCGCAACGGTCTCTGCGGTTGGCGGATAGGTCTTGGCATCTGCCTGGGCAGCGGTGGTCATGTTGAGGCTCCTCCCTCTAGGCTGGATAACTATGGGACGTCTCTTGCCCGTTTTTTGAGCGTTGTCGATCCCGTTCCTCCCCAATCGAAGTATGACGGGGTTCAGAAAATAATGAAATAAATTGCCGTATTCCTTGAATTTGTTTGTAAAGAAATTTTTTCAAAAGGAGGCAAAGAGTCAATAAAATCTTCATGAACTGAAAAAGGCAAATAAAAACAAAGAAAAACCTGTAATGCCATTTACACTGATCACAAGCGCATATCTGCCCGCATGTGGTGAAATAGGGAAAACCCAAAGACCGGCTGAAAATCACCTGACGGACCGCGGGGGTTGGCACATATACATGTTGGCGCTAGCATCTTTCCAAGCGCCTCGGGAGGGGGCGCATCAAAGGGAGAAGATATTATGAAAAAGATGCTGAGCGGTGCCGCCGTCGCCGCGCTTGGCGTTGCCTTCGTGTCCGAGGCCGCAGCCACCGAATGGAACGCCTCGGTCTGGGGCAAGCGCCGCGCCTTTACCGAACATGTCGAAAAGCTGGCCGAGCTGGTCTCGGAAAAAACCGACGGAGAGTTCACGATCAATGTCAGCTATGGCGGCCTGTCGAAGCCGCGCGAGAATCTGGATGGGATCGAGATCGGCGCATTCGAGATTGCGCAGTTCTGTGCCGGTTATCACCGCGACAAGAACCGCGCGATTACCGTGCTGGAGCTGCCGTTTCTGGGGGTGAACAATCTGGAAGAAGAGGTTGCCGTCAGCCATGCGGTCTATGATCACCCCGCGGTGGCCGAAGAGATGGCGCAATGGAATGCACGTATTCTTATGACCTCGCCCATGCCGCAGTACAATTTGGTCGGCACCGGCGATCCACGCGATAATCTGGCCGCGTTTGAAGGCATGCGTGTCCGCGCAACAGGTGGTCTGGGCAAAGCGTTTGAGGCCGTGGGCGGTGTCCCAACCTCTGTCCCTGCGACTGAGGCGTTCAACGCCATGGAATCGGGTGTGGTCGATACCGTCGCCTTCGCGCAGCACGCGCACCTGTCTTTCGGCACGATCAATGAGGCGGATTGGTGGACTGCAAACCTTAATCCCGGCACCGTGAACTGCCCAGTAGTTGCGAATATCGACGCGTATGAAGCGCTGTCACCCGAACACCGCGAAGCGCTCGACAGTTCGATTGACGAGGCCATCGCGCATTATCTGGCCAACTATGCTGGGCTTTTGGAGCAATGGGATGGTGTTCTGGAAGAAAAGGGCGTGCAGAAGGTGATGATTGACGATGCGGTCATCGAAGAGTTCCGCACCAAGGCGGCTGATCCGATCCGCGAACAGTGGATTGCGGATATGAGCGCGCAAGGCCTGCCAGCGCAGGACCTCTACGATCTGGTTCAGACCACGCTGACGCAACAGCGCGGCGGCAACTGATCACATTCACCGGGCGCGTCCTTGCGCCCGGCCTTTCTTGACAAAGGGGATCACCGGAATGGCGGGACAGGCCACGGTGCTGGAAGATGGCAGTCGCCTCAGCCAGATAGATCAGCACTTGCTGAAGTTAGAGCGGGCTCTTGCCTTGATCAGCGGAATAGCCGTCTTTGGGCTGATGGTCCTGGCCGTCGTCTCGGTCAGCGGCCGCAACGCGATAAACGCGCCGTTGCCGGGCTATGTGGACTGGATCGAACAGGCGATGCCACTGATCGCCTTTCTCGGCATCTCTTACGTGCAGCGCGATGGCGGCCATATCCGGATGGACATTGTGATCTCGCGTCTGCACGGACGGGCGCTTTGGCTGTTCGAGCTGATCTCGGTAGTCCTGATCCTTGTCCTGATGCTCGCATTGGTCTGGGGCAGCTGGTCCCATTTCGACCGATCCTTTGATTTCGGCGCGCCGATGTGGAGCCGCGACAGCTCAATTGACATCGGCATCCCGCTTTGGCCTGCGAAACTGCTGGCCCCTGTTGCGTTCTCGGTCTTGTCACTCCGGCTGGTGTTGCAGATCTGGGGCTATGGCCGCGCGTTCGTTCTGGGGCTTGAGGCACCCGTGGCGGTGCCCTTGATTCAAGACGCCGCCGCCCAGGCTGCCGCAGAGGCAGAGCAGTTCGAAGGGCAGGACTAGCAGATGGACACGATAGACATCGGCCTTTGGGTAACGGCTGGGCTGCTGGTCCTTGTGGTCACAGGCATGCGCGTGGCCTTTGCGGCAGGTCTGGCCGGGCTGTTCGGCTTGGTTTGGATATTCTGGGCCAAGTTCGGCTACGATCCCGACCGGTTTGGCAAAGCTCTCACCGTTGCCGTCAAAACGGCGGGGCAGGTGCCGCATTCTAAGGTTGCCGCCCATACGCTCAGCCTGATCCCGACCTTCATTCTGATAGGCTACCTTGCCTACTACGCGGGCTTGACGCGCGCGCTTTTCGAAGCGGCCAAACGCTGGATCGCCTGGGTGCCCGGAGGCCTCGCGGTCTCTACCATATTCGCCACGGCAGGGTTTGCCGCCGTCTCTGGTGCCTCGGTCGCCACCTCGGCTGTGTTTGCCCGTATCGCGATTCCCGAAATGCTGAGCGTTGGTTACAACAAGCGCTTCGCCGCAGGCGTCGTTGCCGCCGGAGGGACGCTGGCCTCGCTGATCCCGCCGTCAGCCATCCTTGTGATCTATGCCATCATCGTCGAGCAGGACGTCGGCAAGCTGCTACTGGCCGGCTTCATTCCCGGAGCGTTTTCTGCCGTGATCTACGGATTGCTCATTGTTGGAATCGCGGTTGTGTTCAAATCCGTTGGCCCTCCGGTCACCGGTTTCACTTGGAAACAGCGGTTCCAAGCGCTGCCCGGGGCGATCCCGATCGTTGCCGTCATTCTGATCATCATCTGCTTCGTCTACAACCCATTCGGAGAACAGGCGTGGGGCACCCCGACCGAAGGCGGAGCCATAAGCGCGTTCATCGTCTTCTGCTTCGCCCTGGTTCATGGCATGCGCTGGCCCGAATTCAAATCAGCTCTGTTAGAGACAGCCAAGCTGACGGCCATGATCTTCTCGATCATCTGGGGCGTGCTGATCTACGTGCGGTTCCTGGGCTTTGCAGACCTTCCGGGCGCATTCTCCGATTGGATCACCTCACTTGAAATGTCGCCAATGCTGATCCTGATCTGCATCCTTTTGGCCTATGCGGTGTTGGGCATGTTCATGGATGCCATCGGGATGTTGCTGTTGACCTTGCCAGTCGTCTACCCCGCCGTCATGGCCCTGAACGGAGGGGAAACCGTCAGCGCCGCAGACAGCGCTTTTGGCATGTCCGGCCCGATGTGCGCGATCTGGTTTGGGATTCTGGTGGTGAAAATGGCCGAGTTCTGCCTGATCACGCCGCCCATCGGTCTGAACTGCTTTGTTGTTGCCGGGGTCCGGCCGGACCTGAGTGTTCAGGATGTCTTTAAGGGTGTCACCCCGTTCTTCCTGGCAGACGCGGCCACCATTGCGCTGCTTGTAGCGTTTCCGGGCATCGTTCTCTACTTGCCGTCTTTGGCAGGCTAGGAGTTTGCGAGGCTCTGCCTCGCGCTCCGGGATATTTTTAGCCAGATGAAGCAGGGATCCGCTCTCCAACATCAACGTCGGAGAGCTTCACCTGGCGCGGTCATCGGCGTCCCCGCCTGTACCGCAAAAACAAGAGTACTGAGCTAGGTTAACGATCCGTTTCTTCATCTGGCCAAAAATATCCCGGGAGAGTCGCCCGGAACGGGCGGCGGGGGCAGAGCCCCCTTTTCGACACTGACCCGGTGCAGGATCGGGCGCGGTTTAGCCCGCGCGCATGAGCATCCCGAACAAATCGCGAGGATCGTCAGGGTCGGCCAGCATATCTAGCGGCTCAAAAAAGTCTGTCTCCGCGACCGCGCTCTTGATGACCCGAAGAGCCGAGAAGTCCTCGATGGCGAAGCCGACACTGTCGAACAGCGTGATCTGCTTATCGTCTGTCCGACCGCGTGCCTGACCGGTCATGACCTGCCACAATTCGGTGACGGGATGGTCATCCTCCAAGGCCTGAATTTCGCCCTCGATCCGCGTCTGCTCGGGGTATTCCACGAATATCTCCGAGCGCAGAAGGATATCTCGATGCAGTTCGGTTTTGCCGGGGCAGTCGCCGCCAATTGCGTTGATGTGGACGCCGGGGCCGACCATGTTGTCGGTCAGGATCGTGGCGTATTTCTTGTCGGCGGTGCAGGTGGTGATGATCTGCGCGCCCTCAATCGCCTCTTCGGCGGTTTTACGAGGCACTATGTTCAGGCCTTTGCCTTGCAGGTTGGCCGCGCATTTGGCGGTGGCGTTCGGGTCCGTATCATAGAGCCGCACGGTGTCGATACCGCACATGGCCTTGAAGGCCAGGCATTGGAATTCGGACTGCGCGCCATTGCCGATCATGGCCATTGTGGTCGCACCTTTAGGGGCGAGATACCGACCGACCAAAGCTGATGTCGCCGCCGTCCGTAGGGCGGTCAGGATGGTCATCTCGGTCAGAAGCGTCGGGTAGCCCGTGTAGACATCCGCGAGCAGGCCAAAGGCCGTTACCGTTTGCAACCCTTCAGAGGTGTTCTTCGGATGGCCATTGACGTATTTGAAGCCGTAGGCCTCACCATCTGAAGTAGGCATAAGTTCGATCACCCCATGCGGGGAATGCGCCGGAATCCGAGGGGTCTTGTCGAAGCTTTCCCAGCGTTTGAAATCGGCCTCGATCTGCTCGGCGATCCTTATGATCATCTTTTCGACGCCGACATGGTGAACCAGCCGCATCATGTTGTCGACGGAAACAAAGGGCACCAGGGCCTTGTCTGAGGGTGCAGTCATCAGAAACTCCGAGTGGGGCGGTCAAAGATCCGGCGTCCCATCAGGGATGCGGCCAGATCGACCATGAGTTTTGCGGTGCGTCCGCGTTCATCCAGAAAGGGGTTCAACTCGACCAGATCGAGGGAGCAGACCAGCCCGCTTTCGTGCAGAAGCTCCATGACCAGATGGGCCTCGCGTTCTGTGGCGCCTCCGGGCACGGTGGTTCCGACGGCGGGCGCGATCGCGGGGTCGAGGAAGTCGACATCCAATGAGACGTGAAGGATGCCGTTCTCGGCCCTCACGCGGTCCAGAAAGGCCATGAGTGGGGCTTTGATCCCATGTTCGTCAATGCTGCGCATATCGGCCAGCATGGCGTGGTTCTTCTCAAGCGCGGCGCGTTCTGCGGGATCGACCGAACGCAATCCGATCATTCCAACGCGATTGGTTGGAACCATGGCGGGCAAGGGTGGAAAATCTTCGAATCCGGGCTGCCCGGTGAAGTAGGCGACAGGTGTTCCATGCAGGTTGCCGCTGTCTGTACTGCCGGGGGTGTGAAAATCGCTATGGGCGTCGAGCCACAGAACGAAAAGAGGCCGGTCGATGCGCTGTGCATGATCCGCCATTCCGGCAACGGTTCCCATCGACAAGGCATGATCGCCGCCCATGAAGATTGGCACACCTTGGGGCGAGACTTCTGCGGCGACTCGGGCCAAAGCCTGCGTCCACCCAATGCACTCGGGCAGGGCGAAAAGGTGGGAGTGGTCTGGGATCTCGACCGCATCCGGGGCGACATCTCCGTAGTCGATCACCGTATGACCAAGATCCGTAAGCGCGCGATCCAGCCCGGCCACACGGTAGGCATCGGGGCCCATTCGGCAACCCTGCCGACGCTTGCCCGCGTCCATGGGGGCACCAACCAAAACTATGTTCTTCGTATCCATATGCTTCATGTAACGTGACAGTCTGTCTTGCGTGAAGAGAGCAAATTGCTCAATTAGAAAGGTGAATATCCGAAAAGGAAGCTATTCATGGACGATTTGGACAACAGACTGCTCAGCGCGCTACATCGGGACGCAAGGGCGTCGCTGTCTGAGCTGGCCGAGACGCTTGGCGTCACGCGTACCACCGTGCGCAGCCGGCTGCAGCGCCTCAAACAATCGGGCGAGATCGTGGGCTTTACCGTTCAAACCAAGCGCGATGTGGCGCAAAGCCCGGTTCGGGGCCTGATGATGCTTGAGATCGAGGGGCGCGGGACAGAACGCACTATGGCCCGGATCGGAGCGCTACGACAGGTGCGCGCCGTGCATTCGACAAATGGAAGCTGGGACCTGATCGCTGAAATCGGTACGGACACGCTGGCCGAACTCGATGAGGTCTTGTTCCAGATCCGCCGTATGGAAGGGATCACCCGGTCTGAGACGAACCTTCTTCTGTCCACGCGTAAGGGAAGGTTCTGAAAACGCTGCGTGAAACGGGCCGTTACGCTTTGTCGGCCACGGAAATTGTGCGACAGTCGGCGGGGATACAGGCGGGATTTATCGAATATGACCACTCAGCAGCACGAACCACGGGCCGTGCAATTGGCCGAAAAGATCACCGCATTCCTTGAGAAGCCATGGGTCCGCATCGCCATCCCGATCTTTGTCACCCTGATCGCGCTGACGGTTCTGCATGAGCTGTCCTCGCATGTGAAATGGGCGGATGTGCAGTCGGACATCTCGGAAACGTCTTGGCGCGTGATGTTTTATGCTCTGTGTTGGACGGCGGTCAGTTTCTTTTCGCTGTCTCTATACGATGTCTTCGCAGTTCAAAGCGTGGCAGACGGAGAGGTCCCTCTGCCGGTTGCAGGAATGGCCGGAGCCAGTGGCTATGCGGTGTCCAACTGTTTGGGCTTTTCCTACATCACCGGAACGGCCATCCGATATCGGATATATGCGTCTCTGGGCCTTGATCTGAGCCGCGTTGCCGGGGTCATAGCCACGTCCTGGGTGGCGTTCTGGACGGGGCTGGTTTTGGTCCTCGGCCTGCTTTTGACCTTTCATCCTGACGGTATCTCGAAAGCGCTGCCGATCAGCGCGACGGTTGAAACCGTCATCGGTTTGGGGCTGCTTGGCGCGTTGATCACCGTTTTTGTCTGGCTCTCCACCGGTGGGCGTCGGCTGGAGGTTCTGGGGATTGGCTTCCAACTGCCGGGCGGCAAGCTGGCCTCATGCCTGACGCTGGCGGCGATTGGCGATCTGGCCGGGGCCTCCATGGTCCTATACGTGCTGATGCCGGACGACCTTGGGGTTGGGTATCCGTATTTCTTCACCATTTTCATCGCCGCGATTGCCGTGGGGATCGTCAGTCATGCGCCAGGCGGTATTGGCGTATTTGAGGCGACGCTGATCGCAGGGCTAGGGGCCTCGGGTCGGTCGGATGTTATTGCGGCGCTGCTGCTCTACCGCGTCGTTTACACGTTCCTGCCCTTCGCCATCGCCAGCCTGTCCATCGCCGTTGCCTCGGCGCTGACGCAACGCCACAGGATTATCGGGGCAGGGACATGGGTGTACCGCGCCATTCGCCCCATTGTGCCGATGGTTGCAGCCGGGGTGACTGCGGTTGCTGGCATCATCCTGCTGGTCTGGGGCGCGTTGCCGACGGACAGCAAAAGCCTCGGCGCGTTGCGCGAGGTTTTGCCCTTGTCCTTTGTCGAGGCCTCGCATCTGGCAGGCAGTGCCGTCGGTGTGCTGCTGCTGCTCGTGTCGCGCGGGCTCTTCCGCAAGCTCTACCGTGCGTGGGTGGTCGCGATGTTGCTGATGGTCGCGGGCTTCGCCGCGTCTCTGGCCAAGGGTTTGGACACGCATGAGGCGCTTGGCATGTTGGCCACAATCGCCGTATTGGCGCTGTTCCGTGGTGCGTTCTACCGTGTTAGCGGCGCGTCGATCTTCCGGTTGAACATCCCCTGGCTGGTCAGCGTTGTGGCGCTGCTCGCCGTTATCTTCTGGATTGGCCTGTTTGCCTACTCCCACGTGCAATACCAGAACGCGCTGTGGTGGGAGTTCGCATGGAATGGCGATGCCTCCCGCTTCCTGCGCTCCAGCCTCGTGGTGGCGGTCATCCTTGGGATTGTGGCCGTTACGTCCTTGTTCGGACGCGAGATTCCGGTGCCTGTGCGGACGGAAATCCCAGAATGCGTCGAAAAGCTGGTGATGGAAAGCGAAGATACAGAATCCCAGATTTCCCTGACTGGTGACAAGCAATTCCTGATCGCACCTGATGAGTCCGCGTTCATCGCCTATGCCGACACGGGCAATGCCATCATTTCAAAGGGCGAGCCTGTGGGCGATGAAGCGGCTGGCAAGCAGTTGGTCTGGCAACTGCGCGAAATGGCGGATCGAGAAGGCAAACTCTGCGCCTTTTACAGCGTTTCGACCAAGTACCTGCCGACGTTTCTGGACCTCGGCCTGTCGATCCTCAAGATCGGAGAGGTCGCACGCGTGCCGCTGCAAGACTTCTCGCTGGACGGCAAATCCCGCAAACGCTTCCGTCAGGCCAAGAACCGGGCCGAGCGGGAAGGCTATGTGTTCGAGATCATTCCAAAGGAAGACCTTGCGCCCGTCCTGCCGGAACTGAGGGCGATTTCCGATCACTGGCTAGAGCAAAAAGCAGGGGCCGAGAAAGGCTTCGCCTTGGGTGGATTTGATGATGACTATCTGTCCTACTTCGATCACGCCGTGTTGCGGAACGGAGAAACCGGTCAGATCATGGCCTTTGCCAACCTGTTTCAAGGTGGCAATAAGTCCGAGCTTTCTCTGGACCTGATGCGGTACGAACCGGAAAGCCCCAGCTTCGTTATGGATGCCCTGTTCGCCGAGATGATGTCCTGGGGGGCCGAGCAGGGCTTCCACTGGTTCTCACTTGGCGCGGCGCCGTTTTCGGGGATCGAGAACCGTCAGCTCGCCTCCCTTTGGAACCGGATCGGAGGGTTCGTCTACGAACACGGAGAGCAATTCTATCACTTCGAAGGGCTGCGCGCGTTCAAACAGAAGTTCGATCCGGAATGGAGCCCGAACTACCTCGCCAGTCCCGGAGGACTTGCCGCGCCGCGTATCCTGTATGAGGTGAATATCCTGATCTCAGGGGGGCTGCGGGGCCTGACCAAATAGTGCGAGCGTTTCGGGTTTAGTTCGAGACGCCAATACCCTGCCATGCCTCCGGCATTCTCGGGACATTGGCGTCGCCCATTGATTTAAGTGAAACCCGACACGCTCTAATTCAGGCTGGCGCGGGTTGGTGTTTCCTGCAGCAGATCGCCCCAATCGGTGCGGTAAGCCATCTCGGCCAAAACGGTGTCGGGCAGGAACTCTCTGTTCTCGCGAATTTGCCAACCGCCGCCAAGGCCTTTGTAGACGGCGACGAGATTGCTGGAGACCTGTTGACGCGCCTCGATCAGATTGGCCTGAGACCTCAATAGGGCTGTCTGGGTATTCAGAATGCGGGAGTAGTCGGCGATCCCGTCGGTATACTGATTGACGGCGATCTCCGCAGCCTTGCGCGAGGCATCGACGCTTTGTTGATAAAACCCGACCTGCTTGCGCGCCTGCGCATAGGCGACCATGGCGCTTTCGACCTCAGAATAAGCAGTCAGAACGGTGTTCTGATAATTGGCGATCAGCGCCTGATAGGCGGCATCCTGCGCCCGGACGTTGTTCTTGATGCGGCCATAGTTCAGCACGTTCCAAACGACGCCCGCACTGGCAAGGCCCGTTGTGCTGTTCGAGCTGAACAGGTTCCGCCCGCCCGAGGCCTGCAACCCGACCGAGCCGGACAGAACGAACTGCGGATAGAGGTCTGCCATGGCAATGCCGACCTCGGCCGATTGAGTGGCTGCGGCCAACTCGGCGGCCCTCACGTCCGGACGGCGGCGCAGCAACTCAGCCGGGACACCGACGGCCACGTTGGACCGGGCCGAGGGGATGCGACCGGAATTGCCCAGAAGGCTAGACATACGCGATGGGGTGGTGCCCAATAAAACGGCCAGAGCGTTCTTGGTTTGTTGAAGATCGCTCTCAAGCTCGGGCACTAGGGCCTTGGTGTTGTTCAGCAGAGCCGTGGATTCCTGCACGTCCAACTCGGTGGTGACCCCGTTGTTGAACCGCAATTGGGTCAGGTCAGCCGATTCCTGCTGTAGCTTGATGTTTTCACGCGCAACGCCCAGCGACTCCTGCAAGGCACGGATATTGACATAAAGCGCGGCGACATCACCCGTCAGCGTCACCAGCGCGTCATCATAGTTCGCCACCTGCAACGCCAAGTTCGACCGCGCCGCCTGAACACCGCGCCTTTGCGCACCCCAGACGTCCAATTCCCACTGCGCATCAAACCCGGCCTGAGAGGTCGAGAATTCGGTATCCAGCGGAATGATCCGGTTGATATCGGCGATTGGGCCAAGATTGTCGCTGATCTGCCGCCGCTCGGTCGAGGCCCCAAGGACTTGTGACTGCGGATACAACTCGCCAAAGGCGATGCCCAACTGCGCCCGCGCCTGCAGGACCCGCGCGCCAGCGACCTGCAGAGACAGGTTTTGGGCATAGGACTCAGCGATCAGCTTGTTGAGGGTGGGGTCATTGAACGTCTCCCACCATTTCACGACCGGCGCGCTGCGTGAGGTCAGGCCGCTTTGCCCGGTGCTGGGGCTGTTCACCTCGATCCACTGTTTCACGACCGGAGAGTTCGGGCGCACGAAATCAGGACCAACCGGCGCGCAGGCCGTCAAAAACGCGGCACACAGGGCTGTTCCCATCAAGTGTCGAAAGGGGGTGGCCCGTGTCATGATGCGCGTCCTCAAATGTCTAGCGGTCGAATGAAATTGGCGAAGGAATACAGGCGGATATTGATGCGCCGCAGAAACTCAAAGCTTTTGCCCTGACCGGTGTAGATCGCCACCGCCGCGTGGCCACCTGCCGGCAGGATATGCTCTTCGGGCAGATCAACGGTGATCTGTACCGCAATTCGTCCCGGCAGCTTGGGTAGCTCAAAACCGGGCAGGCGGCCCGAGGGCAGGTACTGACCCTGACGGGTGGCCCACCAAATCGCCTCAACCTTGCCGGTTAGGATTTCACCGGGATAGAGGTCCAACGCGACCTCAACCTCTTGCCCGACTTCAACAAATTTCAAGTTCTGCTGGCGGAAGGTTGCCAGAAGATAGGGGCTGTCTTCGGTGACGAAACTGGCTATAGCACCGAGACGAATGTCACCTACCACCAAGCCTGGACGGGCCTGTTGTGAGACGATCATGCCATTCTCGGGCGCATAGATCGTAGTGTTTTCCAGAAAGTACTCGGCTTCGGACAGTTGCGCCTGCGCTTGCAAGATGCCGGTGTTCACGCCATCGATCTGCGAGGCCAGTGCCAGCTTTGCTTTCTCAAGATTGGCCTCGGCCTGTTTGACCGAGGCGGTATCCTCGGTCACCTGTTCGTTCCAGCGATCCAACTCATCCTGACGCGCGCCACCCGCTGGCACCAGATTTTCGTACCGCGCCTGTTCGGTCAACGCATAGGCCAATTGCGCATTGGCGCGCTCGACGGCTTCGGTTTTGGCAATGACATCCTGTTCCAGAATTTTGGCGTTCTGCTCGGCGGCAACCAGTTGTGCCTTGGCATTGTCGACGGCGAGCGAAAACACGGTATCGTCAAAGCGATAGAGCGGGTCGCCCTTGGTGATTTGTGTGTTCGGCTCGACCAGAACCTCGGTGAGAATCGTCGGCTGGGTCAGTTTTGGCACGATCTGAATTGTCGATCGCACCACATGGCTGTCGACCGAGAAGGGCTGAAAGAAGCGCAGCGCGACGAGGAAGATCAGCAGCAAATGCGCACCGACCCAGAAGGACACAATGCCCCAGGCGATGTTGAACTTGAGCCACTCCATCTTGAAGAAGATGAACCAGACGAAAATGATGTAGAACAGCGTAATGCCGAGGGCGACGAACATGTCTGAGTGTTTCCTTTGGCCTTAGCTTTTCTGCGTCTCGTCAGGCGCAGCCTGGTATTCTTCTTTGACGGTGCCGCCCAGGCGCTCGATATCCTTGCGGATCGCGTCTTTTTCTTCATCCGGGCCACGGCGGATATCGACCGTCACGCCATCGTGGAACGCCCACATGAAGGCATGAACCCAAGGAACAACGGCCAAAAAACCCATCCATCCCATGATCTTGACCGCCTCGGCATGTGGATGATTGCGCTTGATCGCTATCCGTCCGGGCAACCCCATGAGGAAGAGAAACAGCGCCATCACCGCTGCCAAAAGCAGGATCAGTGCCACGAATGTCAGATAGTCGTAGTAGCCTAGCGGCTGCCCCAAAAGTCCCATGCTCGATGCCTCCTGAAGGGAAGGTTGTCTCATCCTCAGACGTAGGCCCCTGTCTCGTCAATGACTTTGTGTTGGGACCTAACGTTTCCGAACCCGAGGCAGGGCGGATCAGTCAGAACAGACGATCAGACCCGTGCCCCATTCGGCACATTTTGCCGAGAGGTCGGGGGTCAGCGGTTGATCGGTGTAGAAGCTATCAATCTCGGCCAGCGAGGTGATGCGGGCAGGGGCAAGTCGCTGGAATTTTGAATGGTCGGCCACCAGCAGCGTGCGTCGGGCCTGCGCGATGATCGTCTGGCTGACATGGACTTCCTGAAAATCGAAATCCAGCAGATCACCATCGGGATCCAGCGCGGAACAGCCGATCACCGCATAGTCGAACTTGAACTGACGGATGGTCGAGACGGTGAGATTGCCCACCAGCCCTCCGTCCGAGCGGCGCAGGACACCACCGGCCACCACAATCTCACAATCGGGGTTTTCGATGAGAATATTGGCGACGTTCATGTTGTTCGTCACCAACATCAGGTCCTTGTGGTTCAGCATCTGCCGCGCCACGGCCTCGGTTGAGGTGCCGATATTCATGAAGACCGATGCGCCGTCCGGAATGTCATTGGCGCATGCCTTCGCCATTCTGACCTTGGCGTCTGCATTAAGAGTGCGGCGATCCTCATACCCGATGTTGGAGACGCCGGAACGTAGGACAGCCCCGCCGTGGACGCGGTCCAGCTTGCCGGCATCGGCCAGCTCGGACAGGTCGCGGCGGATTGTCTGGACCGTCACGCCAAACCGCTCGGCCAAACCATCGACGGTAACGCGGCCCTCGGTGCTGGCGATCTCAAGAATGTCGGATTGGCGGAAAGAGAGCGACATGTGGGATCCCATTCAGGTAAGTTGGTTTCGTTTTTCTTCTTTTGGTCAAAATTAGCAAGCGGCCATGCAGAATTTTCATAGTTGTGTTGCAAAACGAAAAAAAAAGAACATAAACGTTGATTACACGAATGTAGTTCTGATTAATGCGCGCAACCAGATTGGATAGGGAATCACAAGCCATGCAAGCGACGGACGATCAGATCAGCGACCTGTTCATCATCGGCGGTGGGATCAACGGATGCGGAATCGCGCGGGATGCGGCGGGACGGGGGCTGTCTGTCACCTTGGCCGAGATGAATGATCTCGCCTCTGCGACATCGTCGGCCTCGACCAAGCTGTTTCATGGCGGACTGCGCTATCTGGAGTATTTTGAGATCCGGCTGGTGCGGGAGGCGCTGATCGAACGTGAGACGCTGTTGCGCGCCATGCCTCATATCAGTTGGCCGATGCGCTTTGTGCTGCCCTATCACAAGGACATGCGCTTTGATTCCGAGACGCCGACATCGAAGCTGCTAAGCACCGTCATGCCTTGGATGCGCGGGCGTCGCCCCGCGTGGCTGATCCGTCTGGGTCTGTTCATGTACGACAACCTTGGCGGGCGTAAAATTTTGCCGGGAACGAAGTCGCTGGATCTGCGCAGCGCTCCGGAAGGTGGTCCTTTGCAGGGCAAATTCGAGACTGCCTATGAATACTCGGACTGCTGGATCGAAGATGCGCGGCTGGTGGTTCTCAACGCACGAGATGCCGAATCCCGTGGTGCGCGGATCATGGTGCGGACCGAAGTTGTCTCGGCCGAGCGTGTTGATGAGTTGTGGCATGTCACCATCCGCGACCGGGCGGCCGGGGAAAGCCAACTGATCCGTGCGAGAATGCTGATCAATGCGGGCGGCCCGTGGGTAGGCGACATCATCCAAACCAAGATCCGGGTGAACTCACGCGAGGGGGTTCGTTTGGTGCGCGGCAGTCATATCGTGACAAAGAAGCTCTACGATCACGACAAGTGTTACTTCTTCCAAGGCGAGGATGGCCGCATCATCTTTGCCATTCCCTATGAGCAGGATTTTACCCTTATCGGTACGACGGATCAGGACCATTCGGATCCCTCTGAGCCTCCGGTCTGCACCGAGGCCGAGCAGACTTACCTGTGCGATTTCGCAACCAAGTATTTCAAGAAACCGGTGACGCAGGACGATATCGTCTGGACCTATTCGGGCGTACGGCCGCTCTACGATGATGGGGCCAACAGTGCGACGGCGGCGACGCGGGATTATACCTTGAAGGTCGATGCGCAGGGCGGGGCGCCTGTTTTGAACGTGTTCGGAGGCAAGATCACGACCTACCGCCGTCTGGCGGAAAGCGCGCTTGAGAAAGTAGCCGAGCATTTCCCGAACCTGCCCGGCCCCTGGACAGCGGGCGTGTCTTTGCCGGGTGGAGACTTTCCCGTCGATGGCGTGCAGGACCTTAGGCAGACGTTGATCCAGGACTATCCGTTCCTCACTGAAAAATGGGCCGCCCGTCTGATCCGCGCATACGGGACAGAGGCGCGTACCATGTTGGGGGAAGCAAAAGACTCTGCTGATTTGGGTGAAGACTTCGGTGCAACCCTCACCGCGCGAGAACTCGAATGGCTGATGGACAAAGAATACGCCCTCAACGCCGAGGACGTGGTCTGGCGTCGCAACAAGCTGGGGCTGCGTTTGAGTGCTGACCAGATCGCGCGCATTGACCAGTGGATGTCAGAGCGGTTGAAAAAGGACGACGCAGCTTGAAAACAAATGCCCCGCCGATTTGGCGGGGCTTTTTCTTAGGCGGTTTCCTCGGACGGGCCGGGATCATTCTTGCTGCCCTTGATCCATTCTCGCAGCCCCTGCATCAGGGCGTAGAGAACTGGCACAAGGATCACGCCGACCAGTGTGGCGGCCAGCATGCCGCCGAACACCGCAACACCGATGGCCTTCTGGCTCGCCGCCCCCGCGCCATTGGCGGCCAGTAGCGGGACAACCCCCAGAAGGAAGGACAGCGCCGTCATCATCACGGCTCGGAAACGCTGATAGGCGGCTTCGGCTGCGGCGTCCTTGATCGACAGGCCTTTGGCGCGTTGCTCCATCGCGAACTCGACAATCAGAATGCCGTTCTTTGAGGCAAGCCCCACCAGCATGATCATCCCGATCTGCGTATAGAGGTTGATGTCACTGCCTACGATCGCGACGGCAGCGACCGCTCCGAACAGGGCGACAATCACCGACAGCAGGATCGACACCGGCAAGGTCCAGCTTTCATACTGGCCCACCAGGAACAGGTAGCCAAACAGGATCGCCAGCCCAAGGATCACGATGACTAATCCGCCCGAGGCCAGCTGCTGCTGGGCCGTGCCGGTCCATTCGAAAGCATAGCCGGGGGGGAGGGCGGTGGCCGATTCCTCGGTCATGACACTGATCGCGTCACCGGTGGACAGGCCCGGAGCGGGCACCGCCGTCACCGTTGCCGACCGGAACAGGTTGTGCCGCTTCAGCAAGACCGGCCCCAACACGTTTTCCACATCAATCAACGTACCCAGTGGAACCATCTCACCCTGTTGCGAGCGGACATAGAGGTTCGAGATATCCTCAACATTGTCGCGATAGGTGCCATCTGCCTGAATCATCACGCGATAGACACGACCGAACAGGTTGAAGTCGTTCACGTAGTAAGACCCCAACTGCGCCTGCATCGTTTGGAAAATCTCGGCGACCGAGACCTGCAGGGTCTTGGCCTTTTCCCGATCCAGATCGACAAAAAGCTGCGGAACGTTGGCGCGGAAGGTCGTATAGGACTGGCCGATCTCGGGCCGCTGGTTCGCCGCGTAAACGAATGAACCAACAGCCGAAGCCAAGTCCTGAGGCGTGCCACCGCCGGTCTGCTGCACCTCCATCTCAACACCGGCCGACATTCCCAAACCTTGAATGGGCGGCGGGTTGAAGGCCACGATCGAAGCCGCGGATTCCCCGTTCGCAATCGCAAGCACCTTGGCGAGGATGGCGTCGGCACTCAGGTCTTCTTCCTGCCGGTCGGCCCAGTTTTCGAGGTTGACGAAGATAGCCGCGCCGTTGGTCGTGGTGCCGTTCAGCAGCGAGAAGCCGTTGATCAGAACGGTGCTGGCAACGCCCGGAATCTCGCGGATCTGGTCATCCACACGGGCCGAGATCGTCTCGGTCCGTTCCAGCGTCGCCGCATCGGGCAGTTGGATATCGACGAATAGATAGCCATTGTCCTCAAGCGGGATAAATCCGCTGGAGGTATTGGACATGATCGTCCCGGTTCCCATTCCCAAAGCGACAATCACACCCAGCGCGACAATCGGCAGGATCAGCAATTTGCGCACGATGGCGACATAGCCGTTGCGGACAGTTCCGATCATCCCTTCGAACAGCGCTAGCACCCCTTTGGGCGGGCCAGAACGAGCGCGTAACACCAGGCCACACAAAGCAGGCGAAAGCGTCAAGGCGTTGATGGATGAGATCACAACCGCCGTCGAAATCGTTACGGCAAACTGCGAATAGAGTCTGCCCGAGATGCCGGGCATAAAGGTAACCGGCACGAACACGGCCAACAGAACCAACGTTGTCGCGATGACGGGGCCGGTGATCTGGCCCATCGCCTTTCGGGTCGCTTCGGCCGGGGGCAGCCCCTCATCCGCGATGATCCGCTCGACGTTTTCGACGACCACGATGGCGTCATCCACCACGATCCCGATGGCCAAGACCAAGGCGAACAGCGAAATCGTGTTCAGCGACATCCCGAAGGCCAGTAGGAAGGCGAATGTCCCGATCAACGAGACCGGGATCGCCACCGCTGGAATGATTGTCGCTCGCCAACTGCCCAGGAACACGAACACAACCGAGATCACCAGAATGAAGGTCAGGATCAGGGTCGAGACCACATCGTTCAGCGAGGCTTCGACGAAGTCGGTAGTGTTGAAGGGGACACTGTATTCCACGTCTGTGGGGAAGGACCGGGAGAGGCGATCAAGCTCCGCTTGCACTCGCTCGGACACGGCCAGCGCATTGGCGCCAGGGGCTTGGTAGATGCCGATCACAGTTGCAGGAACCGCATCGAAATAACCCGAGGCCGAATAGAACTGCGCGCCCAACTCGACACGTGCGATATCGCGCACGCGCACAATGGAACCGGCGTCGCCTGTGCGAATGACGATGTCACCAAACTCTTCCGCCGATGTCAGGCGACCCTTGGTTTTGATCGTGTATTGAAAGGTCTGCCCCTCAGGCACCGGAGGCGCACCGATGGAGCCTGCGGAGACTTCGATATTCTGTTCGCGAATGGCATTGATCACATCGCCGGGCGTGATCGACAGAGCGGCCATCTGGTCGGGATCCATCCAGATCCGCATGGCGTATTCCAGATTGGTAAGAACATCCGCCTTACCCACACCTTGAACCCGCGCCAGAGCGTCTTTCAGGTTGATCGAGGCATAGTTGGAAAGAAACACACTGTCATATGTGCCATTGGGCGAGGTCAGAGTGACCAGCAGCAGCATGTTGGTTGACGCCTTCTGGGTCACCACGCCGGATGAGGTTACCTCGGACGGAAGTGACGACATAGCCTGCGCCACGCGGTTCTGCACGTTGACTGAGGCGATATCCGGGTCAGTGCCGACCTCAAAGGTAACATTCAAGGAATAGGAGCCGTTGTCGGACGAGGTCGACGTCATGTAGATCATGTCGTCCACACCATTGACCTGCGCCTCGATGGGCGCGGCGACGGTGTTTTCGACGGTCTCGGCATTGGCGCCGGTATAGGTGGTCGAGACGCTGACAACAGGTGGTGTAATGTCCGGGAACTGGGCGACCGGCAGAACCATATAGCCGATACTGCCCATGATCGTCAGGACGAGAGAAATGACAAGCGCCAGCTTGGGCCGGCTGATGAACAGGGCTGAGAACATGCCTTATTCTCCCGGCTGCTCGGACGCGACAACCGCGTCCACCGCCACGCCGGGGCGCACGCGTTGCAGGCCCTCGACAATCACACTTTCGCCTTCGCGCAGACCTTCCGAGACGATTATGGCCGTGCCCACGGAGTCGCCGGTCGTGATATAGCGCTGCTCGACCATCTGTTGGTCATTGACGACCAGTACGAACTCGCCTCGCTGGTCACGCTGCAATGCTGCCTGAGGGATCAGGACCTGCAGGGTCGGCTCCAGTGCCTCGATCTGCACATTCACGAAGGCACCATCGATGATCAGGCGATCTGCGTTGTCAAACTCGGCCCGCACCGTAATGGCGCCGGTCAGCGGGTCGATGCGGTTGTCGACAAAGACGATTTCACCGGTTTCATCCAGCTCGGTTCCGTTCGGCAAAATGACATGCACATTGGGGCTTTTGTTGCTTTCCGCCAAAGAAGCAGCACTTTCACCAACCTGTTGAAGAACCGAGGTAAACTGTTTCTCATTCAAGGAAAAGTTTACATATATCGGCGCCTCGCTGACCAGATTGACCAGCGGTGGGTTCGTGGGGCCAACCACATCGCCTACGCTCGTGGTGACCCGGCCTAGGCGACCGGTAAAGGGCGCGTGGATCTCGGTATAACTGAGGTCCAGTTCCGCTTGCTGGATGGCGGCGTTCGCGGCTTTGACCTCGGCCTCGGCGACCAGTTCGTTGGCGCGCGCGATGTCGCGTTCTGATTCCGGCGTTGCATCGCGCTTGAAGAGTTCCTCTTTCCGCGCCAGATCGACCTTTGCCAGCTCCAGATTGGCCTCGGCGCGGTCGAGATCGGCTTTGCGGGCCTCAAGCGTTGCCTGATAGAGGTCCGGTTCGATCTTGAACAGCAGATCGCCCTCGGTCACCAGTGCGCCATCTTCGACCTCCTGACTTTCAAGAAATCCGCTGACACGCGCGACGATGTCGACCTTGTTGATGGCTTCTGCACGGCCGATAAAGCTGGCCTCATCAGTGATCTCTTCGGTGTAGGCTGCGGCGATCGACACTTTTGCGGCGGGCGCTTCACTTTCATCCTGCGCAAGTGCCGGGTGGCCAAAACCGATGCATGACAGAATGATCAGAGGGCGGCACAGTGCGGTGACAGCACCACGAGACCGGTTGCGGGGCTGCTTCAGAGCGACGGACATGTCAAAAGCCTCATTCATTTCAAAAAACTGAGCCAATACGCAGCGTTAAAACGCGACGAGTCGGCAGAACTTGTGCTCAGGATGGCCGTTTTGGGAGGATATCTCAAGATGATTGAAGGGGTGGAGTAGTCGACGGGTTGCGAAAATCCCCTGCAAACAGGCCGGTTTACGTGAGGGCACGGTTGCAGGGCGCAAAGGAAAGGGGGCCGTCGAGGCCCCCGTTTCAGAACTACATTTAGCGGTTGTCAGTCGCGCGTACCGGCAAATTCCTTCTGCCACTCTTCGCGGTCCTCGTCGGCGATCTTGGCGAACAGGACATCGGGAACCGAGAACGCATGACCTGCAGGTAGGGCGTTCAGCGCGGCCTCGACATCTTCGGGCCAGCTTGTATCCAGCGTGTTCATCGCACTCAGCATTTTGGCCGAAGCGTCGGGAATAAAAGGCGCGCTCAAAACCGCATAGAGGCGGATCAGGTTGAGGCCAAGGCGCACCTGTGCGGCCGCCTGCTCGGGGTCTTCCTTGAAGGTCGACCACGGGGCTGCGGATTGCAGGTATTCGTTACCGGCCACCCAGATCGCCCGCAGCTCTTGCGCGGATTTGCGGACTTCCATCGCCTCCATATGACCTTCATAGGCGCGAACGCGGCGGGTGATGTCCGCGATAAGTTCTTGTTCGCGCGCGCCGAATGTACCGCCTTCGGGCACGGATTCGCCGAATTTCGAGCGGCAGAATTTGGTGATCCGGCTGACGAAGTTGCCCAGCACATCGGCGAGGTCTTTGTTCACCGATTGCTGGAAGTTCTCCCACGTGAACTCACTGTCGCTGCTTTCCGGCGCATGGCTCAGCAGCCACCAGCGCCAGTAATCGGCGGGCAGAATGGCCAGCGCCTGATCCATGAAGACGCCGCGGCCTTGTGAGGTCGAGAACTGACCGCCGTCATAATTCAGGTAGTTGAAGGACTTAAGGTGATCGACCATCTTCCACGGCTCGCCCGAACCCAGAATGGTGGCCGGGAAGGACAGCGTATGGAAGGGGACATTGTCCTTGCCCATGAACTGCACGTAACGCACGTCGTCCGCGCCCTTGTCGGTGCGCCACCAGCGTTCCCAATCCGCATCCGTCTTGCCATTCGCGTCGGCCCATTCCTTGGCGCAGGCGATGTATTCGATCGGTGCGTCGAACCAGACATAGAAGACTTTGCCCTCCATACCGGGCCAGTCCTGATCGCCTTTCTTGACCGGAACACCCCAGTCCAGATCGCGGGTAATGCCGCGATCCTGCAGGCCATCTCCGTCGTGCAGCCATTTCTTGGCAATCGAAGTGGTCAGGATCGGCCAGTCGGTCTTGCTGTCGATCCAGGCATCCAGCTGATCCTTCATCGCCGATTGGCGCAGATACAGGTGCTTGGTCTCGCGCACTTCCAGATCGGTGGAACCGCTGATCGCGCTGCGCGGCTCGATCAGGTCGGTCGGATCCAACTGCTTGGTGCAGTTCTCGCACTGGTCGCCACGTGCGCGGTCGTAGCCGCAATTGGGGCAGGTGCCTTCGATATAGCGATCCGGCAGGAACCGGCCATCGGCGTTCGAGTAGACCTGCTTTTCACTGACCTCACGGATCAGACCGGCCTCGTCCAACTTGCCAGCGAAATGCTGCGTCAGGTGGCGGTTCTGTTCGCTGGACGAGCGACCAAAGTGATCGAAGCTCAGCCCAAAGCGTTTGGCGATATCGGCCTGCACCGCATACATATCGGCGCAGTACTCGGCCACCGGCTTGCCCGCCTTGGCCGCGGCCAGCTCGGCCGGGGTGCCGTGTTCGTCGGTGGCGCAGAGGAACATGACCTCATTCCCCCGGCCACGCTGGTAGCGTGCGTACAGGTCGGCAGGCAATTGCGAGCCGATCAGGTTGCCGAGGTGCTTGATCCCGTTGATGTAGGGGATCGCCGAGGTGATGAGAATCCGAGCCATTTTGCGTGTCCACGTAACTGTCTGCGCGCCCGTCTACCTTATGTCATCGCTCAGCAAAAGCCCGGCTTGCGCTGCCATGTCATTTTGAGCGCGTATTTGAGGGAATAATACGAAAGGTGGCTAGGGCGAGTTGCATATACGTCAAGAGCTGCACTACCCATAGGTTGAAATTTGGAATCACAACTTCTTGAAATTCAATCAATGACTTCCCATCTCAGGTGTATACAAAGGTATACAATAACGAGGGCAACTTGCTGATGTTTGACTTTTTACTTGAGGGCGCATTTGTGCCCTTTACCCTTGCGCTTGCGCTTCTGTTCGGCCTTTTGGCGCTGGAACTGATCGCATTGGTTCTGGGGGGAAGTCTGCTGGCAGGGGACGGCGAGGTCGACCTGGATATGGTCGACGCGCCGGATCTGGACATTGCCGATTTCGATCTGGATATCGACGCCGATATCGATCTGGGCGACCTGGAACTGGCCGAGATCGAAACCGAAGTGCCCGAGGTCGCGTCTACTGGCCCGTTTGGCTGGCTCGGTATCGGCAAGATGCCGTTCATGATCTGGCTTGTGGTTCTGCTGGCCGGGTTCGGCCTCAGTGGTATGGGCCTGCAACTGGCGATGCGCGATCTGTTGGGCTTCGATTTGCCCAGTTGGATCGCTGCTATCCCTGCGGGCGCGTTTGGCCTGTGGTTTGCGCGTGGCTTTGGTGGCGTCTTTGCCCGCCTGCTGCCAAAAACCGAGACTGAGGCGATGTCTGAACGGATGCTGGCCCGTCGTCGTGGTGTGATCACTCAAGGAACCGCCTCACGCGGACGCCCGGCGGAGGTGCGCGTGATGGACCGGTTCGGCAACACACACTACCTGCGCGCAGAACCTTTTCAGGACCAAGATTCGCTGGAGCAAGGCACCGAAGTGCTTGTTCTACGTGACCGACGGCGCGACCGGTTCGTTCTGGTCGGCATGTCTAACTAACCCAATTTTCAACCCCAATCCGGAGGATATTGCATGGAACTTCCATTCCTGGCCGTCACAGTTGTGACTATTTTAGCGGTACTCTTGTTTATTGGCCTTGTGCTTGGCCGCCTTTATCGACGCGCAACCCGCGAAATCAGCCTGGTGAAAACCGGGGCGGGTGGCAAGAAAGTCATCATGGATGGCGGTGTCATCATCGTTCCGCTGCTGCACGAGGTCAGCCCTGTCAACATGAAGACCCTGCGCCTTGAGGTGCAGCGCAGCGGCGAGGCCGCGCTCATCACTAAAGATCGGATGCGAGTCGACGTTGGTGTTGAGTTCTACGTCTCGGTCATGGCAACCGAAGAGGGCATCGCCCGTGCGGCGCAAACTCTGGGTGATCGCACCTTTGACGTCGAGCAACTGCGCGAAATGATCGAAGGTAAGCTGATTGACGGTCTGCGTGCCGTGGCCGCTCAGATGACCATGGATGGCCTGCACGAAAACCGCGCTGACTTTGTGCAGGAGGTTCAGAACGCAGTGTCCGAGGACCTGTTGAAGAACGGTCTTTCGCTGGAGTCGGTCTCGCTGACGGCTTTGGACCAGACGCCGTTTGAAGCTCTGGACGAGAACAACGCCTTCAACGCCGTTGGTATGCGCAAATTGGCTGAGGTCATCGCCGTGTCCAAGAAAGAACGCGCACAGATTGATGCGGAAGCGGAGGTTGAAGTGCGCCGCGCAGCGATGGAAGCCGAGCGTCAGAAGCTACTGATCGAGCAGGACGAGGCGCAGGCCCGTATTGAGCAGACGCAAAAGGTTGAAACCCTGCGTGTGGCGCAAGAGGCGGAGATCGCGGCGCGAACCGAAGACTCGGTACGTGAAACCGAACGCGCCCGGATTGCCCGCGAAGAGGCCATTCGTGCCGCTGAGATTGAGCGTGAGCGCAAGATCCGCGATGCAGAGATCGCCAAAGAGCGTGAGATCGAAGTGGCCGAGCAAGAGCGTCAGATCATCATTGCGCAGAAATCCGAGGAAGAAAGCCGCGCGCGTGCGTCTGCCGATCTGGCCCGGGCCGAAGCGACCAAAGCGACCGAAGCCGTGGCAACTGCTCGCGAAGTTGCCGAGGCCGAGCGTCACAAGCAAATCGCTCTGATCGAAGCCACGCGTGAGGCCGAACGCCAGGCGACCGCGATCCGACTGGCTGCCCAGGCCGAGAAAGAGGCCGCCGCCGACCGTGCGGAAGCCCGTCGTGAAGAGGCTCAGGCCGAAGCGGATGCGCTGAACATTCGCGCCGAGGCCAAGAAGAACGACATGCTGGCCGAAGCGGAAGGTAAGCGCGCGATTGTTGAGGCCGACAATGCTCTGTCCGCCGCTCAGATTCGCATGAAAGTCGATATGGCACGGATCGAGACCATGCCGTCGATCATCTCGGAAATGGTCAAGCCTGCTGAAAAGATCGACTCGATCAAGATCCATCAGGTTGGCGGGATCGGTGCGGGTTCCACAGGTAGGGCAGCCAACAGCGACAAGCCCGTTGTCAATCAGGCACTGGATTCGATCATGGGAATGGCGGTCCAGATGCCGGCCCTGAAAAAGCTGGGCGAAGAGCTGGGTCTGTCTATGGAGAACGGTGTCGGTGGCGTCGTGAACGGCGCGCTTGAGGCGACGCCGGAGCCGGAGGTCGAGGTTCTGGTTGAAGACGAAACGCCAGCAAACCAGTCGTAAAAAAACTGAAGGGCCGGGGATTTCCCGGCCCTTTCTCTATTCTTCGCGCGAGCGTTTCAGCAAGCGCCCGATCGTGAAGGATGTTCGGGGGGCATAGACATAGTTCGTCCGCGCGTCCGGTGTGGGGCGTGAACGCATCCGGGCCAGACCAAAGACGATCAGACCCAAATGACCAAAAGCGACAAAGGCAAACAGCGCACCCGGGCCGAATTTCTGGATCAGTGTGGATGAGATGTAGGGCGAGGCAATCGCGCCTAGAGCGTACCAGAACATCAGCGCTGCAGACAGCTCGACCCGCTGTTCAGTGGTGGCAAAGTCGTTGGCGTGAGCCGAGGAGACCGAGAAGATCGGGAAGGTGGTGAAGCCGAATACCCATGCCGCCAGCATCACTCCGAGTGTTCCTGTGTTGCTGGCCATCATGGTTATCCCACAACTCAACACCGCAGCGGCGGACAGCCAGATCAGCACCCAGCGCCTGTCGTATTTATCCGCAAGCCATCCCATCGGATACTGCGCCATCGCGCCACCCAGAACAAATGAGGCGAGGAAGAAGGCGATCTGATCTATGCCCAGCCCGACCTCTTGCCCGTAGACGGGGCCGACCATACGGAACGAGGCAGAGCTGAGCGCCGCAACGATCACTCCGGCAACCGCCAGAGGAGAGCTGCGCCAGGCCAGTTTGGGGCGCAGGCGCGGCGCGTCGGGGGTTGCAGGCTGGCTGGCGCGTGTCAGGGTCAGCGGCAGCAAGGAGGCACAACATAGGATCGCCAGCAGATTGTACGAGACGTAAGAGGCGGGCGGCAGCACTGCGATGATCAGCTGCGCGCACAGCGATGCACCCATATCGGCGATCCGATAGGTGCCCATGGCACGCCCACGGGTCTCATTGGTGACTTTCGCGTTCAGCCATGCCTCGATTACCGTGTAGCACCCGGCGACACAGGTGCCGGACGCAATCCTGAGGAAGGCCCAGGTATAGGGGTTTTCGGTCAGGGTATGGCCAATCAGGCCCATCGCGCCCAGCGCGGTGCAGACGGCGAAGGCGCGGGAATGCCCGACGCTGCCCATCAGACGCGGAGCCCACCAGCAGCCGACAAAGAAACCGATGAAATGCGCCGAGCCCAACAGACCGATTTGTTCGGTCGTGAAATTCAGCGTGATGCCGGAAATGGCATCAAGCGGCCCAACACCGCCAGTCGACAGTTGCAGCAGAATGACAGAAAGGAATAGGGCGGCAAAGGAAATGATCGTGCGCATGATGGGTCCACCTTGGCGAGGCTTTCAGACAATGCGCGCAGCTATTCGACGTCAAGGAGTCGTTTTTGAACTTTCGCCTTTGGTCAAAGGCGGCTTATCTTGGCGCGAATGTCCAAAGTGACGGTGTCATTCACCAGATCGGGATAGCCCGAGGCACCAAAGTCGTGCCGGTTCAGCGCCCCCTTCAAGCTGATCGACAGGCGATCCAGATCACCCGCCGCTGTTCCCTGTGGCCGGTAGAGGCTGGCTTCCAAAGTGATCGGACGCGTCACACCCCGAACTGTCAGGTCCCCGGTGATACGGGCCCCGTCCGAGATGCGCCCATCCTGCCCAAGTTCGATCTCGGTTGAGACGAAGGTGATGGTCGGATGGCTTTCGGCGTCCAGTACACTGGGACTGAGCATGGGCGCGCGCGCAAAGGGCAGGCGGGTTTTGGCTTTGCTCACGTCCAATGCCACCTGAACCCGGCTGTTCTGCAGGCGGGTCGTATCCACTTGAACATCCGCTGTCCGGATCGGCATGGTACCGCTTTGCGCGACGCCGGACAGATCGAAGCTGAAACCAACCTTCGTATCGCTTTCCGACAGGGCATAGGGGCTGAGCGCTGCATGCAGCGTTTGGGCGAATGGTAGGGTCGCCAGCCCCGCAAGAACGGCACGTCGGGTCAAATCTCTCATGACCGGACGCTAGGGCGCGCGGCCCCTTGGACCAACAAAAAAATGCGTGATCAGGTGCGCTCAGTCCACGGCGGCGATCTGGTCAAGCTGCAGCCCGGCGCGCGGTTTGATCTGCGTGGCCGTCCAGCTGACCGGAGGCAAAGCACGGGCGCGGCGGCGGGTCAGGGTCCAGCGGCGGGCCTCGCCCTGATGCGCGGCGGCCATGTGCCAGCGGGTCTCGATCCCTTGCGCACCTCCATCACCGGGCGTCAGCACTAGGCCTAGCGGGGCCCGCCCCATAGAGCCGCCCTGTTCGGCGGCCAGATGCATCCGACGCACGGGCGTCAGCCCCGGCGCGCCGGGCAGATCCCCGACGATCAGCGGGATGGCTCCGCTGCGCAGCGCTTCCTCCATGCACCACAACAGGTCTTCGGCGCGGGTGGGGCGGACAAAGATGAACCGGGCGGGATCGGCAAAGGGCATCATCCCGTCAGGGTTCAGCTGCCCGGGTTCCCAAGCTGGGGAAATCCATAGGACCGGCCCTTGCATCTGACCGGCCAGCCACATGGCAAAGCTGCGCCGCGCGGGACCGCAGCCTTCATGTACACGCCCCAGTTGTAGGGTGATCCCATCCTGTAACGTAACCCCTGGCGCGGCGCGCGCGGGCTTTTGACCAAGAAGCTGAACAGACATGAGTAACTCATATCATGTTCTCATTTTGTTCTCAAGCACTACACATGCCTAGCGCGAAAGGATCATACGTCCATCGGTGAACTGGATGTTCGAAAAACGATGCAGGTAGTCCATGCCCAGAAGCGACTTGTGTAAATCACCTTCGTTGATCCAGGCCGAGACATTCTGGTCGGTGATTGGCCCCACCGTCAGCGTGTCCAGCCGTACCGGAGCGGTCCGAACCTCTCCATTGGCGGTAAGGGCACGGCCAAAGTAGTTCAGCTGGTTCGGGTCGATCCCCGCACGTCTGGCGTCTTTGTCGCTGAGAACGATCTGGCTGGCTCCGGTATCGACCAGAAAGGTGATCGGTTCTCCGTTCACCTGAACCGGCAGATAGTAATGCCCGTCGGCTGATCGGGGCACCTCGATCGACTCACCTGTCACCGTCATCTGCGGAGCAGGGCCGACCGTTGTACGGATATCCTCCCACAGGCCAACCACGGCCACGACGCCCACGAAGATGAACACCCAGGCCATGACTTGCTGCAGGGTTTTATTCAGCGATTGGCGGTTCTGCGCCAGGAACCAAAACACAACGGCTGTGCCCAGCACGCTGAGGTAGACCAAACGCATTACATTGTCGGTGTCCATGCCCAAATCCTTACTCGCTACACAGCAGTATATGGGGGGTCAGGACGCGAATCCAAAGGCCTTGAGGCCATCCAGAATGAACTGAACCGACAAGGCCGCCAGCAACATACCCAGCAGCCGGGTCAGGACGTTCAGCCCGGTCTTGCCCAGAATGCGGCCGATCAACCCGCCAGCCAGAAAGAAGATCAGGACAACAGACATCACCGCCAGCATGACGATGCAGGCCTCGACAATGCCCAGCACGCCGGGATGCTGGCCGGCCAGCAGGATGATCGTCGCGATCGAACCCGGCCCCGCGATCAGCGGAATGGCCAGAGGGAAGACAGACGGGTCAGGATGTTCCTCTTCCTCGGCCCGGTCTTCGCGGCGTTTGGTGCGGCGGTCGAACAGCATGTCCAACGCGGTCAGAAACAGCAACGCCCCGCCTGCAACGCGGAAGGCGGCCATCGAGATCCCGACAAAGCCCAGCAGCGCCTCGCCAAAAGCGGCAAAGGCGATCAGGATAAAGACGGCCGTCAGGCAGCTGCGAATGGCTGTTTTGCGCCGGGTCTTCGCATCCATGTCCTGTGTCAGCGCCACGAAAATCGGCGTGGTGCCAAACGGGTCGATCACCACGAACAAGGTGGTGAAGGCGGTAATGAAAAAGGCCAGATCCATCATGCGGCATTCTCGGCTTGTTCAAGGCGTTCCGCTGCGGCCACCCAAAGGGCCTCGGCTTTTTGCATGGCTTCCGAGACCTCGGCGAATTTGCGGTTCCAGGTCTCAAGATCGTTGATCCTATCATCCTCGTACAGCGCTGGATCCGCCAGCTTGGCCGAGAGTTTTTCGTGCATATCCGTCAGCTTTTCGATCCGGTCTTCGCATTTACGTAGATCGGCGCGCAAGGCCAGCATCGCCTCGCGCGAGGGGCGCTTAGGCTTCGTAACCTGCGGCTTTGCTTTCACCGGTTTGTCCCGGGCCAACAGCATCGCGCGATAGGCCTCGAGGTCGTCGTCGAACGGCTTGACCGTCCCGTCCGAGACCAGCCACAACCGATCCGCCACCAGCGACAGCAGATGCATGTCGTGGCTGACCAGAACAACCGCCCCGGAATAGGCGGTCAGCGCCTCAACCAGCGCCTCGCGGCTTTCGATATCGAGGTGGTTGGTCGGCTCGTCGAGGATCAGCATATGCGGCGCATCAATCGTAGCCAGCAGCAGCGATAGTCGGGCCTTTTGCCCACCGGACAGGCGCCCAACCACTGTCTCGGCTTGATCGGAGTTCAGACCAAACCCGGCAAGACGCGAGCGCCATTTGCCCGGTGCCTCATCCGGGCGCAGACGGCGCAGGTGGTCCAGCGGGGTTTCATCCACATACAGCTCATCCACCTGGTGCTGCGCGAAGTAACCGATCCGCAGCTTGTTGCTGCGGGCCATTTTGCCGGCCATCAGGGGCAGACGATCGGACAGCAGCTTGGACAGGGTCGATTTACCCTGACCGTTCTTGCCGAGCAGCGCGATCCGGTCGTCCTGATCAATGCGCAGGTTCAGGCGGCGCAGAACCTCGGTCTCGCCATAGCCAGTCACGCCACCTTCGATCTGAATGATCGGCGGCGACAGTTCCTCGGGCTCGGGGAAGGAAAACGCGCGCAAAGCAGCCTCTTGCGGGGTTGAGACCAGCTGAATGCGTTCAATCATCTTCAGGCGCGATTGAGCCTGTACCGCTTTGGACGCTTTGTAGCGGAAGCGATCCACGAAGCTTTGCAGATGCGCGATGCGGGCTTTGGCCTTGGCATTCTCGGACTCCGCCTGCGCCAGACGTTCCGCTCGGCGTTCGGCGAACTTGTCATAAGGAACCGCGTAATAGGTAAGCTTGCGATCTTCCAGATGCAGGATCGAGCCAACAGCCCGGTTCAACAGCCCGCGGTCGTGGCTGATGATGATGACCGTATGCGGATATTTCGCCAGATAGCTTTCCAGCCAAAGCGCGCCTTCGAGGTCGAGATAGTTGGTCGGTTCGTCCAGCAGCAGCAGATCGGGCTGTGAAAACAGCACCGCCGCCAGAGCGACGCGCATCCGCCAACCGCCCGAGAAATCGGAACAGGGGCGCAGCTGGTCGTCGTCGTCAAAGCCCAGACCTTTGAGGATCGAGGCGGCGCGCGCCTCAGCCGACCAGGCGTCGATATCGGCAAGGCGGGTCTGAATCTCTGCGATGCGGGCAGGGTCTTCGGCGCTTTCAGCCTCGGCCATCAATGCGCTGCGTTCGGTGTCGGCGGCCAGAACGGTATTGATCAGCGACACGTCGGAGGAGGGCACCTCTTGCGCCACGCCACCAATCCGGGCGCGTTTCGGGACCGCGATATTGCCCGATTCCAGCGCCAACTCCCCCCGGATCAGGCGGAACAGGGTGGTTTTCCCGGTGCCATTGCGGCCCACAAGACCAACCTTGTGGCCATCAGGGATGGTTGCGCTGGCCCCGTCGAACAGAGGGCGGCCCTCAACGGCATAAGTGATGTCTTCGATCCGTAGCATGACGCGCTCTTAGCAGAGCCGTGATGCCGCCGCCAGCGGCTAACCATGTTCAACTGACCAGCGATGTGTTAGCGCGGTTCACAGGTTCAGGAGATACCGCATGCGTCCGGCACACTCACCCCCGACATTGATCACGCTGGTCTTGCTGACCGCGCTGTCGGTGCTGTCGCTGAACATGTTCCTGCCGTCCTTGGCGCATATCGGAGAGGACCTGCAAGCCGACTACAGCGTAGTCAATCTGTCGGTTGCCGGATATCTGGCCCTGTCCGCGGTGCTGCAGCTCATCATGGGGCCGTTGTCGGACCGGTTCGGGCGCAGGCCAGTTCTGCTGCTCTGCATGGTGATCTTCGTCGCTGCCTCGGTGGGCTGTGCGCTGGCCGAGTCGATCTGGGTTTTCCTAGGGTTTCGCATGTTGCAGGGCGCGATTATTGCGGGGCAGGTGCTGTCCCGCGCGGCGGTACGTGACATGTATCCGCCCAACGAGGCCGCCAGCAAACTGGGCTATATCTCAATGGCGATGGCGCTTGCGCCGATGCTGGGCCCGATGCTGGGCGGCGTGCTTGAGATGGCGTTCGGCTGGCGCGCTGCATTTGTCCTCTATGCGCTGCTGGGCGCAGGCATTCTGGCGCTCGTCTGGGCCGACATGGGCGAGACCAACTCAAACACCACCCCAACCTTTGCCGCGCAGATGAGGCTTTACCCGCAACTGTTCAGCGCACGGCGGTTCTGGGGCTATTCCCTCTGCGCGGCCTTCTCGATCGGAGGGTTCTATGCCTTCATCACCGGCGCTCCACTGGTTGCCGGTGCGTGGTTCGATCTGAACCCGGCCCTGCTTGGGCTGGGGATCGGGATCATCACCATGGGGTTCATGGCGGGCAGCTTCCTGACCGGACGGTTCGCGGCCCGTTTTCAACTCAACACCATGATCCTGATCGGACGCAGCATCGCCACGCTGGGTCCGATGATCGGCCTCCTGACCTTCCTGGGCGGTTTCGGCACTGTCTGGACGTTCTTTGGCTCGGCCGTTTTTGTGGGGTTCGGCAACGGATTGACGGTTGCAAATGCGACGGCGGGGCTGATGTCGGTCCGGCCTCAGCTTGCAGGCAGCGCTGCGGGTCTGTCGGGGGCCTTGACCGTTTTGCTGGGGGCGCTGCTGACCTCGGCCACCGGCGCGCTGGTCAGTGCGGAAAACGCGCCATTCGTGGTGTTGGGGATGATGGGGGCCAGCAGCTTTGCGGGGCTTGTGTCGATCCTCTATGTGCGCTGGGTCGACCGGCGCGACCCTTTGCCGGACACGATCTGAGCATCCGGCGATCATAGTCCTTTTCTTATGGCCAAGACCGTGCTACGCGGCGCGCGATGGATTTCGGCGCACACCCCGCGCCACATTGTAAGGAGAGGCCGACATGGCACTGGAACGCACATTCTCGATCATCAAACCCGATGCAACCCGCCGCAACCTGACTGGCAAAATCAACGCCAAGTTCGAAGAAGCTGGCCTGCGCATCGTTGCGCAAAAGCGCATCCACATGACCAAAGAACAAGCTGGCAAGTTCTACGAAGTTCATGCCGAGCGTCCGTTCTATGACGAACTGTGCGAATTCATGTCGTCGGCTCCGGTCGTTGTTCAGGTTCTGGAAGGCGAGGGCGCCATTGCAAAGAACCGTGAAGTCATGGGCGCAACCAACCCCGCAGACGCAGCAGCTGGCACCATCCGCGCTGAGTTCGCTGAGTCGGTTGGCGAAAACTCGGTCCACGGTTCGGACGCTCCGGAAACCGCCGCCGTGGAGATCGCCTACTTCTTCTCGGGCATCGAACTGGTCGGCTAAGCCGCCACTTTGGTGAACAGATTGGGCCGCTCCTGTTGGGGGCGGCCTTTTTCGTTTCAGATCTGCTTCAGATCGTGCGCCGCAACCCGCACCCCGATGGCATCCAGGTCTGAGACCATTTGGCTTTCCGGGGCTGCCTTGGTGCCGGATTTGATCGTGTCAAACCGTTGTCTTAACGCTTTTTTCTCATCGCCCTTGCAGTCGTTCCAAGGGCGGCCCTGCAGCCCCATCACCAGCACATAGTAGCCGATGAAATGCGGCTTTGTGCCTGCTACCAGCAGCTTGGCATAGGCAGCGTCGGCGCCCAGCTCTCGCAGCTCCTGCGCCGAATGGATGCCTGCGCGGGCGCAAGCCTGTTCAAAGGCGGGGCCGAGGTTGCGGATGGAGGAGACCGGATCAGACATGTCTTGGTTTTAGCCGGACGGTTTTGACCTGTCACCCGCACAAATCCCCGGTTTGGTTGATCTTGTTCTTGATGCAGGGCGCGATTCACGGTCTCATGACGATATGTAGAAGGATCGGGCAGGGGTCAGACGTGTCGCAGGGAACAAACGGATTCTTCATCCTCCCCGGCGGGCTTGATCAGGCCGCGTTCGAGAGCGCTTTGCCCAATCACTCAGTCGATATTCAGATGGGCACCGCCGCGCCGGTCCTTATGCTCGATTGTCACGATCAGTCGCTGCGCAGCTCCGGCCGGGTATTGCTCGAGAACAGAGGGAGCTTGCGGCTTGTCTCCATGCAGGGGCAGGTCTCCGAGCAGCAGGCAAGGGGCAAGGGGCAATTCGTACAGAACCTGCCTGAAGGACCAGTGAAGGCGGCGCTGAGCGGCTTTCCTACTTTGCGCGCCCTGACGCCGATTGGCACCGGCGAGGTTGAGAAAGGCACGCTCACGATTCTCGACGATCTGGAAAAGACGCAGGTTCGGGGGCATATCCTGTCGCTGCGCACGGATCGCGGGCAGGTAGCCTTTGTCTGGCTGCAAAATCTGCGCGGCTATGATCGTGCTTTTGTTTCGGCCTGTGAGAGTCTTGAGGGGATGACTTCGGGCGGTTTTGACGACTTGTTCGACGCTTTGTTTCCAGACATGATGCGTTACCGTGCCAAGCCCGAGATTGCGCTTGGCACGCAAGAACCCTCTTTGGAGGTCGCGACCGACCTGATCCGGACCTATCTCAGCGTCGCGCGTCAGAATGAAGCTGGCATAGTGGCGGATATTGATACCGAATTTCTGCATGACTACCGAGTGTCTTTGCGGCGCATCCGCTCAGTCGTTAGCCTGTTCAAAGGGGTGTTTTCAGACCAGCAGACGGCAGAATTGAAACGCGTCTTCTCGGACCTTATGGCCCCAACCGGGCGATTGCGGGATCTGGATGTATATCTTCTGGAAAAAGATATGTATCTCAGACTTGTACCGGAAAATCTTCATGCGGGTGTACAGGCCATGTTCGACCGGTTCGAGCAAGAGCGCGCCAGGGAACTATCCCGTCTGACCCGCCATTTGCGCAGCTCCGCCTACGAAATTGCGATGACCGATCTGGCGCAGAAATTCTCAACCCCTGAAGCCCTGATGCCTGGCCCAAGTGCGGAACGAGGCGCCTATAGCTATGCCTGCGCGCTGATCTGGAAACGCTATCGCAAGACTTGCAAACTCGCCCGCAGCATCAGCGAAGAGACGCCGGATCAAACCGTTCACGACCTTCGGATCGACTGCAAGAAACTGCGCTATCTGATGGAGTTCTTCGGGCCTCTGTTCAATGCGAAGGATTTCAAAACGATCCTCAAGCCTCTGAAAAAGCTGCAGGATAACTTGGGTCTGTTCAACGATTACTCCGTCCAGCAAGAGGCGCTGCTGGCGTTTGTTTCCGACCAAAGCACCGCCCAAGGCCGCGTGGATGCGCAGCTTGGTTTGGCCGCTGGTGGCCTAATCGCTGTTCTCGACCAACGCCAAAAGGCCGAGCGTGCGCGCGTGATTTCAAACTTTCAGCATTTCGACAGCCCGGAGATTCGGCATCTTTTCCGCAGCCTGTTTCACCACACAAAGGAGTGAGGAATGAAGATCATTGCCTGCTACAGTAACAAGGGCGGGGTCGGGAAGACCGCGACCTCGGTGAACCTTGCCTATGCCTACGCGCAGGCGGGTCAGCAGGTGCTTTTATGCGATCTTGATCCGCAGGGGGCCTCGGGGTTTTATTTCCGGGTCAAGCCGTCGAAAAAACTGAAAGACGCGCGTTTTTTTGAGGATGTTGAACGGTTTACCAAGGCCATTCGGGCCAGTGACTTCGAAGGTCTGGATGTGTTGCCCGCTAACCTGACATTCCGTGACTTCGACGTGTTCCTATCCCGGATGCGCAACAAGCGCTCGCGTTTGAAGAAGGCTCTGGTCGCGGCAGGCAGCGACTATGACGTGATTTTTCTGGATTGCCCGCCGAACTTCTCGACCCTGTCCGAGAACATCTTCCGCGCCGCTGATGAGATTGTCGTGCCGGTGATCCCGACGACGCTCTCGGAACGCACCTTCGACCAGTTGGTCGGCTTTTTCGAGGAGCACAAGTTACGGAAAGGGAAGCTGAGGGCGTTCTTCTCAATGGTGCAGAAGCGCAAGATTTTGCATCAGGACACGATGGAGAAGATGCGCGGGCTGTACCGCAAACGGTTTTTGCAGACCTCGATTCCCTTCACCGCGGATATCGAGAAAATGGGCCAGCACCGCGCTCCGGTCAGCACTTATGCCGCGCGCAGTGCCGCCAGCGCGGCCTATCAGGCGCTCTATGATGAATTGGAGAACGGGGTGGTTGCATCGAAATGAGTATCGAAATCGAACGCAAGTTTCTGGTCGCTGAACTGCCAGATTTGGGTGGAACCAAAAAGGCCGTGGTGCGGCAGGGTTATCTGACGGCCAGTGAGGACTCGGTGGAGATGCGGCTGCGGCAGAAGAATGATAGCTTTTTTCTGACCCTCAAAGGAGCGGGCGGTCTGGCTCGGGTTGAGCGGGAGGCCGAGATTTCGGCCGATCAGTTCGAAACCTTCTGGCCCGAGACCGAGGGGCGTCGGGTTGAGAAGGTGCGATACACAGGCACGCTGCCGGATGGGCATGTGTTTGAATTGGATGTGTTCGAAGGCGATCTGGCGCCGCTGTGTCTGGTTGAAGTCGAATTCACCTCGGAACAAGATGCACAGAACTACACGCCGCCTGCGTGGTTCGGTGCGGATGTGACCGAGGATAAGCGCTATAAGAACAAGAACATGGCGATCAACGGACGCCCGAGTTAGCGCGCCAGTTTCAGCGTGGTTTCGAGGCCGGGATCGCAGTTGCGCGCTTTGAGCGCGCCGCCGTGCATCCGTGAGATTGCGGCCACCAAGGCAAGGCCCAGCCCGGCATTGCGCTCTGTCCGCGCGGGGTCCAGTGTTACGAATGGCTGCTGCAGGCGAGGAAGGTCCTGTTCCGGAACGCCCGGCCCTTCATCGCGCACGCTGACGCGGGTGCAGGCGATGTCCTCTGCGAGGGTCACGGTGATGGTCGAGTTCTCAGGCGCATAGCGCAATGCGTTGTCCAGAAGGTTGGACAAGGCCTGCGACAGCAGGGGGCGGTGGCCCTGAATGGGCTTGGCTTGACCTGAAACCTCAAGCCGAACATTTTGATCCGCCGCAACAGGCTCATAAAGGTCCACGACATCCGCAACCAGTTGGTGCAGATCGACATCCTCAAACTGTTCGCGCCCCAGCCCGGCCTCGGCGCGTGAGATTTCGGTCAATTGCCCAAGCACACGTAGGACATGATCGACCTCGGTGGTGGCCCGAGCGATGTCGATCTCGCGATCCAGATCGCTCTTGTTGGGGTCGGACAGCGCCTCAACCCGTTGTTTCAACCGGGAAAGAGGGGATCGAAGGTCATGCGCAATCGAGTTGGAGGTCGTGCGCAGGTTGCTGATCAACTCTTCAATCCGGTCGAGCATGGTGTTCAAGGTCCCGGCGACCTGATCGAACTCATCTCCGGTGCCGCGTATAGGCATCCGACGGGAAAGATCACCCGAGACAATGTTCTCTGCCGTACTGGCGATGTCGGACAGGCGCGAAAACACCAGCCGGGTGAACAGCCATCCGGTCAACAGGCTGAGGAGCAGGGCAATCCCGAGCGCCAGCGCGACCGAGCGCAGCAAGACGCGATCGAACTGCTGACGGGCAACGGCATCACGCCCGACGATAAGGCGCTCGCCACCGGGTAGGCGGATCGAGGCGGCAGAAACGGGCACCAGCTCGTCATTGTCGGCGCGACGCACCTCAAGATCGACCCAGCCACTGCCTGCCGTGATGTCCTCGGGCCATTGCTTGAGATTGCCCGCCAGTTTGTTGCCGAACCGGTCGGTCAAAAGATAAAGCGCGTCGCGTTCCGGGGCACTGGGCAGGCGGCGTTCAATGGCGGTGATAAGGCCAATGAGACCGCGCCGCTCATATTCATCGGCAAGCCCGGTCAGTTCCGCCGAGACGACCGAGCGTGTTTCGGATTCGATGCTGCGATTGGCCGTCACATAGACCAAAGCCAGCACCGTCGCCGTCAGAATGGTGCTGAGAACCATGCTGGCGACGACAAGTCTTGTTCTGGAATTATTTACCGAAAGCCGAAGGTTATCCATCAGACATCATGTAACCCGCGCCCCGGACGGTTTCAATCAGCGGTACATCTCCGCCTTCGTCCAGTTGCCGCCGCAGTTTCGAGATGTGGACGTCCACGACGTTGGTGTTCGGGTCGAAGTGATAGTCCCAAACGCCCTCGAGCAGCATGGTCCGTGACACTACGCGGTTCTTGCGGCGCAGGAAGAATTCAAGGATCTGGAATTCGCGCGGGGTCAATGAGATCTCTTGCCCGTCGCGTGTGACCTTGCGGGTCAGCAAATCCATCTCAAGGTCCTTGCAGGTCAGGGTCGGTGTTTCTTCGGCGTCCTGCGGGCGGCGCAGCAGCGCCTCGATTCGCGCATGCAGTTCCTGGAACGAGAAGGGTTTGACCAGATAATCATCCGCACCCGAACGTAGCCCTTTGACGCGTTCGTCAACGGCGCTCATGGCAGTTAGCATCAGTACCGGCGTTTTCAGCCCGGCAGCGCGCATGGATTTGATCAGGGACAAGCCATCCAATCCGGGCAGCATCCGGTCCAGAACAATAGCGTCAAAACCTCCGTCAGTGGCGTGATACAGCCCTTCGCGGCCATCTGCGGCAACCTCGACCACATAGCCTTCTTCGCTGAATCCCTTCGCGATGAAGTCCCGTGTATCTGCGTCATCTTCGACGATCAGCAGGCGTCTGCTCATGAGGGAGGCTCCTTTCTATTCGAATTTAAACACAATTTATGGCCAAAGCACATGGCCTGAGGAAAACACGAGCCGGGTGCGTCCTTGCGCACCCGGCACGCCCGGCGAATTGCGGACAAACCAATCCGCCAGGAGGCGCGCACCAGATCTCCCCATCATGTGGCGCGCGCGGGCCTGAGGTCAGACGATTTCAACCGCCACGAAGATCTGGTTGCCTCCGCGGTTGATCAGCACGAGGGCAGGGTCCGTCTTCTCGCTGTCCAAAGCCGCCTTGAGGGCATCCGGCGATGCGGTTTCCTGGCTACCCAGTTTGACGATCACATCGCCCCGCTGCAGACCGGCCTTGGCTGCAGGGCTGTCGGGCTTCAGATCGGTCACGACGACCCCGTCGATCCCTTCGCCAACACCCATTTCTGCGCGTGCGGCCTCGGTCAGTGGGGTAACGGTGACGCCGAGCGATGTGCCCGAGACCTCGGCTTCGACCGGCGCGTCCGTCTGGGCAGACGCCGTCTGGTGTTGGCCGATGGTCAGCTCCAGCTGCTGCTCGGTGCCATCCCGCAGGACAGTCAGAACGCTGTCGGTGCCTACTTTGGTGGTGCCCACAAGGAGAGGCAGGTCGCTGCTGTTGTCCACGGGTTCATTGTTGAAGCTCAGGATCACATCGCCTTGCTGCAAAACACCATCCGCCGGGCTGTCAGTCACGACATCGGACACCAGCGCGCCGGTTGAAGCGTCGATGCCCAACGCAGCTGCCAATTCAGGGCTGACATTCTGGATCGAAACACCCAGCCATCCGCGGCTGATCTCTCCATCATCGCGCAGATCGGTCGTGATGTGATCCACGATGTTGGATGTAACGGCGAAACCCAACCCGACCGAACCGCCGCTTGGTGAGTAAATGGCTGAATTCACGCCGATAACCTCGCCCTCCATGTTGAACAGCGGGCCACCCGAATTGCCTTTGTTGATGGCGGCATCGGTCTGGATGAATTCGGCGTATGGTCCTTGCGAAATATTGCGCCCTTTGGCGGACACGATGCCGGTGGTGACGGTGGAACTCAGACCGAAGGGGTTGCCGATGGCCACGACGTCTTCACCGACGCGGATCACGTCGCTGTCACCCAGAGTCACTGCTTGCAGCTCAGCCTCTGGCTCGATCTTCAGGACGGCGATATCGGTCAACGGGTCGGTACCGACGACCTTAGCGTCATATGTGCGATCGTCGCTCAGACGGACTGTGATGGTTGAGGCATTGTCGACCACGTGATGGTTCGTGACGATGTAGCCCTCGGCATCCAGGACAAAACCGGATCCCAGTCCCTGGGCCGGACCGCGCTGTGGCATGTCGAAGCCTTCGGGCGCTCCGAACCTTTTGAAGAACTCACCAAAGGGGTGGTTTTCCAGATCAAATTCCGGACCCCGAGCGGGCGTCGCGACCGCGTCCTGTTCGGCAATAATGGTCACGACCGAAGGCGAGACCGTCTCGACCAGATCGGCCAGCGCTTCATCAGCCATCGAGGGCAGGGCCGTTGTGGCCAGCAGGGCTGCGCCCAAGGCACTGGCGCCAACCCAGCTGGATTTGCTTGGCAATAATAGTGAGGATTTACGGATGCTCATTTTTTGTCTCCTGTTCACGTCGCGCGAATTAAGGCGCGCGTTGAAACAGCAAATGAGCCCTCAATCTGTGTCTTTCCTGACTGATGAATTAAGAAAACTTAATTTTGCCACAAAGCACATGTTCCGTGTCGTCGGAACGCAGTCTGGATTCGCGAATTCAGGCCTGCTGGCGCGCCGCGAATCGGAGGATTGTTGCTGAATTGGCTGTCAAACTTTGAATTTGATTGAATTGAATATTGAGCATGAACAAACGGCGAGCCGTTTGGCATTGTTTTTGGGCACTCTACCTAAGGTAGAAGGTGGCCGGAGAGAACTCAGAAGACAACAGCTAATTTCTTGCAATTGCGTGGTTATTAAAGAATAAGACTATGTTTAATGGGGTTGTTTTCAATATCCCGTCCAGCGGAAATCCCCTTAAGGTTGATCTTGACGCAACGAGATGTTGCCTAAAAACCAAACTGAGACGTCCCTAGTTAACCGTTTCTTCCAATTTTACGTTGTTTCGAAGCATCGGATCAGCAAATATGGACCTGCCCAAGTGAGGGGGAGCCAAAGGCACTAGGGGGTGCCCGTGGCTTGCTCAGTCTTAAAGCGCTGGTGGCATGTTAACGAGGGGGTCTTGTTTAGGTTTTAGCTGCTGTACGCCTGACCACCTGTATAGGTGTTTTGGTTTAGCTTTATTGATTGCTGAAAGTGGTAGTCCTGTTTTGGGCACACGACCCGGTCTTTAACGACCGGGTCGTGTTCGTTTACGACCCTCGTTTTCTGAGCCAGTCCGCCCATGCCTCGGGTGTGTCGAGGTCAAGCAGGGCGTTTTCACCGGGAAGACGTGTCAGGTGGGCCTTGTCCTTATGCGCGCGAATGACGGATTGGGCGCCTTGATCTCCGGTCAGGTTCCGAAGTTCGGGAAAAAGCTGGCGATCAAAGATCACGGGATGACCGGGTTTGCCAGCCGATGTCGCCCCGCGCCAGATCAGATGGTCGGGATTGGCGCGTCTGGCGTTCTGCACAGTGCGCAGGTCGTTCGCGGTCAGCTCAGGTAAATCCGCCAGCAGCACCATGACGGCCGGCGCAGCGTTATGCACTTGGGCCAGCGCGCCGCGCAGACTGGCGTTCATGCCTTCTGCCGCATCCGCAATTGGGACCTTCTGCACATCCAAACCGTCCAGCGCATCGTAGCGCGCATGAGGGCGGGGAGGGAGCGCAACGATCACCGGTCCGACCTCCAAGGCCGTCATGGCAGATCGCCGCAAAAGGGGCATGCCGTCGACCGCCTGCAGCAGCTTGTCTGCACCGCGCATGCGTCGAGATTGCCCTGCCGCAAGCAGTATGATGGGTATGTCTGTCATGGGGGCAACATGCCGTCCGGTTGCAGCGTTGTCAGCCCCTCATTCGGTCGCCCTCAGGATCAAATAGCGGAGTCGAGATCACCCGCGCGGTCCGCATCTGACCGAGGATTTCGATCCGAACCTCCAGCCCGTCCTTAATGCGGTCCGTCGGAAGGAACCCCATCGCGACCGAGGTTTGGGCATAGTGGGAATAGCCGCCTGAGGTGCAAAAACCGACGACCTCTCCGTCTAGCCAGATCGGCTCGTAAGCGTTCACATCCGCATCTTCAGCCTCGACCTCGAAGGCGACCAGTTTGCGCGCCGTACCGCTTTGCCGCTCTGCCTCGGCCGTTGCTCGACCAATGAAGTCGGTGTTTTTGGAGAACGAAATGAACCGGTCCAGCCCCGTTTCTGCGGCTGTGTAGTCCGGAGAAAATTCACGCATCCACGAGCCGAAGAACTTGTCCAGACGCAAGGACATCATGGCGCGCATTCCGAAAGGCACCATCCCGTGGGGCTGTCCGGCCTCCCACAAGGTCCACCAGAGCTGTCGTTGCGCCATTGGATCGCAATAGATCTCATAGCCCAGATCGCCGGTGTAGCTGACCCGCTGCACGAGGCAATCCGTCATGCCGATCGTCATCGGACGCACGTCAAGGAACCGGAGGGTCGAGACATCCTCGCGCGTGCAGGCGGCAAGAACCTCGGTTGCTCTAGGGCCCGCGATTTGGAAGCCATTCAGCTGGTCGCTGATATTGCTGATTGAGACGTCCTCAGCTGCGTTCTGCTGGAACCAACGCATGTGGTAGGCTTGGCTGCCGTATGAGGCGGTCAGGCGGAAGTCAGTCTCACTCAGGCAAGACACGGTAAAATCGCCGATCAGCTTGCCTCTCGATGACAGCATTGGGGTCAGGGAGACACGGCCCGGTTGTGGGATACGTCCCGCCATGATCCGATCCAGCCACGCGCGGGCATTCGGTCCCAAGATGCGGTACTTGCCGAAATTGTGGACCTCGTTGATACCCACACCTTCGCGGACAGCGCGGACCTCGCGCCCCGTGGCGTCAAACGCGTCCGAGCGTCGGAAGGAGGGGGTTTCATAACTCGCCTCATCGCCTTGCGCGAAGTAGTTCGGCACCTCCAGCCCATATTGCTGACCCCAGACTGCGCCGAGATCACTGAAAATGTCATACATCGGCGTGGTGCGGTTGGGTCGCGCGGCGGGCAGTTCCTCGTTCGGGTAGGCGACGCTGAATCGTTTCTGATAGTTCTCGATGACCTTCGGGCGGGTATAGCCGGGGCTGATCCAGTCGCCGAACCGCGCCACATCCATGGCGAACACATCGCGCTCCGGCTCGCCTTCGATCATCCACTGCGCCAGTGTCAGGCCAACGCCGCCACCCTGGCTGAACCCGGCCATGACACCGCAAGCAGACCAATAGTTGCGCATCCCGGGCACCGGCCCGACCAGAGGGTTCCCGTCCGGCGCAAATGTGAACGGGCCGTGGATCACCGATTTCACCCCGGCCTCGGCCAGAACAGGGAAGCGGTAATAGGCGAACTCGATACTGTCGGTGATCTTGTCATAGTCATCGGGCAGCAGCTCATGCCCGAATTCCCACGGCGTTCCGTCCACGGCCCAAGGCTTGCAGGGTTGTTCGTAGAACCCAATGCACAGGCCGCGCCCTTCCTGTCGAAGGTAGCTCTCACCAGCAGGGTCCATCACGTGTGGATGCTCTCCGCCCGCGTTGATGATGGTCTCGATCTGAGGGATCGAGTCGGTGACCAGATATTGATGCTCCATCGGATGTAGCGGGAAATAGACACCCGCCATTGCACCGACCTCACGCGCCCAGAGGCCTCCCGCGTTGACGATATGCTCGGCATGGATCGTGCCCTTGTCGGTGACCACATCCCAGGTGCCATCCGCGCGTTGGTTGGTTTCGCGCACCATACAATGCGTCTCGATCGTGGCCCCACCCATCCGCGCAGCCTTGGCATAGGCATGGGTCGTGCCCGATGGGTCCAGGTGCCCGTCCAGCGGATCATAGAGCGCGCCGATAATGCCGTCGGTATTGGTGATCGGCGCGATTTTCTTGATCTCATCCGGGCCGACGATTTCGGTTTCGAGCCCCATGAACCGATGCTTGGCGCGTTCGGCCAGCAGCATGTCGAACCGATCCTGATTGTCTGCCAGGGTTACGCCGCCTACATGGTGCAGCCCGCAGGACATGCCGGTGATCTCTTCCAACTCTTTATACAGCCGGATCGTATAGCCCTGCAGCGCCGCCATGTTGGTGTCGCCGTTCAGAGTATGAAACCCGCCCGCCGCGTGCCAGGTCGAGCCCGAAGTCAGCTCGGACCGTTCAAGCAGCATCACATCGGACCACCCCAGTTTGGTCAGGTGATACAGAACCGAGCAGCCAACAACGCCGCCCCCTATGACCGCCACGCGGGTTTGCAGTTTCATGAAAGACTCCCAGATTTTCTGGAAGTCTGACCGGAGGCTCCGGGGGTGCAAGTGTAAAAACGACAAATAATGTCGCGCACGTCATCCCGCGCTTAGAGAGGTCTGATCTTCAGCTCCGTCACCCGGTTGCCCTCGCGCGCGGTAACCTCGAACCGGAACCCGTGGAAGGAAAACACCTGACCGACCACGGGGATCATCTGTGCCTCATGTATCACAAGGCCAGCGACGGTGTTCGCCTCTTCATCCGGCAGGGACCAGTCAAGGGCACGGTTGACGTCGCGGATGGTCATGGCCCCTTCGACCAGGAACTGGCCGTCCTCGGTTCGGGTGACGGGAACCTCTTCCTCAATGTCGAACTCGTCGGCGATTTCACCAACGATTTCTTCGAGAATATCCTCAAGCGTGATCAGGCCGCGCAGCGATCCATATTCGTCGACCACCAGGGCAAAGTGGCTGCGAATGCGCAGGAACTCTCGCATCTGGTCGTCCAGAGTGGTGGTTTCCGGCACGAAATAGGGATCGTTTGCCACTTTGGTGATGTCGAACCCGGCCAAACGGTCCGAATTGCTCTCGGATCCGCCGACCTGAGCATACATCGCACGGAACAGGTCTTTGGCATGAACCACGCCGATGATGTTTTCGGGCTCGTCACGGAAGACGGGCAGGCGGGTGTGACGGCTTTGCAGGCATTGTTCCAGAATGGCATCCGGCTCCGCATCGGCGTCGATCATCTCGATGTTCGAACGGTGGAGCATGATCTCCTCAACCGCGCGATCCCCCAGATCCAATGCGCCTAGAATGCGGTCGCGGTCTTCTTTCTCGACCACGCCTTCGGAATGGCCCAGCTGCAACGCGCCTGCGATTTCCTCGCGCACGGCGAGGATGTTGCTATCGGGGTCGATCTGGACACCGAAAATGCGCAAGACGCCGCGCACCAACAGGCGTACCGCGGCCACGATGGGTGAGAAAACGGTGACGACGACGCTGATGATCGGGGCCACGGCAGAGGCGGCTTTTTCCGAATTGGTGATGGCATAGGTCTTGGGCAGAACTTCGGCAAAGATCAGAACCAGCAGGGTCATGACCAGTGTGGCCAGCGCCACGCCGCTTTCTCCGAACAGTCGGGTGAACAGGGCCGTCGCCAACGAGGCCGCAAGGATGTTCACCAAGTTGTTGCCCAGCAGGACCGAGCCGATCAGCCTCTCATTGTCATCGGTGATATCGAGCGCTTTTTGCGCCCCACGAGAGCCTTTGTCGGCCTGTGCCCTCAGCTTCCCTCGGGACGATGCGGTCAGCGCTGTTTCTGAGCCTGAGAAAAAGCCCGAAAGGACAAGCAAAAGCAGGATAGCGCCAGTGGTAAACCAGAATGCGCCGTCGATCAGAGAGGATGTGGGTTCCATCGGTCCTTGGTTGTTCGTGTTTCTGCACCCGTTATGGGGATGCGGACCCTTGCAATCAAGGGGTTAGCCCTTGCTACCCTTGTCTTTCGCCAGCGGGTGATGTTCCAGCACCAGTTCTGACAGCCGTTCATCCAACACATGGGTGTAGATCTCGGTCGTCGCGATGTCTGCGTGGCCCAGTAGGGTCTGGATTGATCTCAGGTCGGCCCCGTTTGCCAGCAGATGGGTGGCGAAGGCATGGCGCAACGTATGCGGTGTGACCTTTTCGGGCGAGACACCGCCCTGAACCGCCAGCTCTTTGACCAGCAGAAAGAACCTGTGCCGGGTCAGGTGCCCGGATTTGCCCCGTGACGGGAACAGGAATTTTGATCGGCTGCCACCTTTTTCAACACTTGCATCCTCGGCCTTGTCTCGTTCCTCAAGCCAAATGGCCAGTGCATCGCGGGCCGGAGGAGACAAGGGAACCATCCTCTCTTTGCCGCCCTTGCCCAGCACCAGCAACATGCGGGGATCGCCGCGCGCCGACGAGACGGGCAGGGAGACCAGCTCCGTCACCCGCATACCGGTCGCGTAGAGAAGCTCCATCAGGCAGGTGTTGCGAATACGGTCGGCCGGGCTGCGTCCGGTCTGGCGAGCGGCCTCCAACAAGCGGTCGACCTCGGGGACGTCCAGCGTTTTGGGCAGTTGCTTCTTGCGGCCCGGACCTTTGATCTGAATGGCCGGGTTCGCTTCGCGCCAGCCTTCTTCGAACGCGAACCGGTAGAGTTGTTTGATCGCCGACAACCGGCGGGCGCGGGTCGCGCGGGAGAGGCCCTGCGCATCGCAGTCGATCAGATAGGCTTCGATCCGATCCCGATCTGCTTGCTCGAAACTGGTTTTACGATGTTCCAGCCACGCGGCGAAATCCTTCAGGTCGCGACCATAAGCCAACAGAGTGTTGGTGGCCGCGCCCAATTCGGCGGCCTGCGCCTGCAGGAAGGTTGAAATCCACAGCTCATCTGATGCCGGGCCGCTCATCATCCGCGCTCGTTCAGGATCAATAGGTTCAGCGCTGCACGGCGGGCGGTTTCCTCCAGCCCGACACGACGGAAGGTCGCGATGGCTGCGGTCATATCCACCAGATTGCCGCGGGCACCGTGGGCGAACAACTGCATCGCCTCCAAAATCGCCTCACCGAGTTGACCGTTGTCCAGTAAGGCCGCGATATCCGACGGCACCGGCGCGGCCCAGGCGAACCCTTGCGCGACCGCATCAGCCAAGGGCGACGGCGAAACAGCGCGGCCCGGATCACCCTGCGCCAAAGCTGCCAAGAACTGCGTCTCAACCGCTGTGTCCGGCGCTTGCATTGCGGCGCGTTCATAGAAGTCCGAGAGCATCAGGATACGCCAGCGCAGGACTTCCACATCGGCCCCCTGCAATTCGACCCCATAGAGGCGTTCGGCGAAGAGATCGGCAAAGGGCACTTCAAGCCCGACGCTGCGCATTTGTTTCCAGACGAGGGGGAGGGTCTTGCTGATCGCCTCGACATTACCGGTTTCCAGGGCGGTCTCGAACTGCTGCACAGCGGCCACCCGATCCCAAACGGCACCCGAAGCCGCCGGAGAACGCTCGGTGTAAAGACCAAGCAACTGGTTCGGGGTCAGCGCGCCGATGCGGGTCAGGCGCTCGGCGGCTTCGATCTGCGCCTTCCATCCGGCCACATCGCGCAGGTCGGCATTGGCGAAGGCCCGCGGCAGAGGGGCCGAGGGCAAACGCTCTCCGATAGCCTCAAACAACCTGAAGCTCAGTGGATCCGGGTCCTCGGGCTGCGGCAGGTAGGGCGCGTCCTCAAAAATGTCGGGATTGAGGAAACGGTCGAGGAGGTCCAGTTCCTCGGGCGGCAACAGCTCTAGCGCGTGGGCGGCCTCAAGCGTCAAAGCGGCAGAGGGCCAATCCCCCCGGCGGGCCTTGCAGAAGATCTGGGCCGCATAGTCTTTGGACAGGTTTGGCTGAGCGATCAGGGCAGTGCAGCTGCGATCTTCGTCTCCAGTCAAGAGCGTCGCATCAAACCAGCGTTCGAACCGGGCCTGCGTGTCCGTTGGACCGGCGAGTTGCACCAGCGCCTGCGCCGGGTCTGCCGCGCCGAGCTGCATCAGTCGGTCCAGACGCGCCAGCAACAGCGTCTCTTCCCCAGACGCACCGCCGGGCGCGCGGGCCTCGGACAGCAGAAGGGTGAATAGCAGCCGTTGCATGGCCGGGTTGTGCTTGACCGGGATGCGAGCAATCAGTTCTGAAATCCGCTCGGGGTCGCTGCCATGCCAGAGGTCGACGGGTAGCCCGGTTACACTCGACGACACCAGACCTATCGGCTGCGACAGCGCGTCCAGTGGTGTGACCTCAACTGCAGGCTGGCCTCCGTTCTGCGTGACCGGAGGCTCCAGCAGCACCGTGCCCGGCAGGTTCTCGGGCGGGTCGTTCAGCCAATCAATCGCGGTCAGCGGCTGCTGCGCCTGCGCTGCTCCGGCCAGAGACAGCGCGACCAACACATGCTTAATCGACATCCAACGTGACCGGTTCACGGATTTCGCTTTGCGGGGCCGAGAAATCGGCACCGAAATAAGGACCCACATAGGCGTAGGCCACCAGCCCGATGAAGGCCAGGCAAACAATATATATCAGGAACTTGATCAGACGGCCCATGGCGCCACGCTGCCTCAATTTTTGGTTTTGACCAAGTTATAACTGGCATTTTTCTTAAGATCACGTCATTCACGGTTAAATGAGCGAAATTAAGCATAACACACACGCGGCAGGCACACAGGGCCGGTTTGATCTGCACAAAACCGTTGTTCTTGTGGGCATGATGGGGGCCGGAAAGACCGCTGTTGGCCGCGCATTGGCGGCGCGGCTGGGTGTTCCTTTCCTCGATAGCGACGCCGAGATCGAATCAGCCGCCAATATGACCATCCCCGAGATTTTCCAGCGTGACGGAGAGCCGTTTTTTCGCGCCAAGGAAACCCAAGTGATTGGTCGCTTGCTGGATGAGCAGAAAGGTATTCTATCGACGGGTGGCGGCGCGTTTCTGTCCGAGGGCAACCGCGACATGATCACCGAACGGGGTGCCTCGGTCTGGTTGCGTGCGGATCTTGATGTGTTGTGGAGCCGGGTGCGCCACAAGGATACCCGCCCGTTGCTGAGGACGGACGATCCTTATGCGACGTTGAAGGCGCTGTACGAGGCGCGCGTGCCCGTCTATGCCGAGGCCGATTTGACGGTGGCTTCGGATGGTGAGACCTCGATCGACAATATGGTAGACCGCGTGGTCGACGCCCTGCTGGCCCGACCCGATGTTTTGGAACGAAAATAGATGCATCAGACCGTACATGTGGAATTGGGCGAACGCTCGTATGATGTCGAGATTGGCCCGGACCTGCTGGCGCAATCCGGCGCTCGGATCGCGCCTTTGCTGCGCCGTCCGAAAGTTGCGGTTCTGACTGACGAGAACGTCGCCGCCCTTCATCTGGAGGCCCTGCGCGATGGGCTTGCGAGCGCGGGGATCGAGATGTCCTCACTGGCCTTGCCTGCAGGAGAAGCGACCAAAAGCTGGCCGCATTTTGAGCGAGCTGTGGAGTGGCTGCTGGCCGAAAAGGTCGAGCGTCGGGACATCGTCATCGCCTTTGGCGGTGGAGTGATCGGGGACCTCGCAGGTTTCGCTGCCGCTGTGCTGCGCCGTGGCGTGCGTTTCGTTCAAATCCCGACCTCGTTGCTGGCGCAGGTCGACAGTTCGGTCGGAGGCAAAACTGGGATCAACGCGCCTCAGGGCAAAAACCTGATCGGCGCGTTTCATCAACCCTCTTTGGTGCTGGCCGATACCTCGGTTCTGGGTACCATGACCCAGCGTGATTTCCTGTCGGGCTATGGAGAGGTGGTCAAATACGGCCTGCTCGGCGACGCCGAATTCTTCGAATGGCTTGAAGGTAACGGAACCGATGTCTCCTCGGGCGATATGGCCGCGCGGGTGCGTGCTGTCACGCGATCGGTCCAGATGAAAGCCGATATCGTCGCGCGCGACGAGACCGAGCAGGGGGATCGCGCGCTTTTGAACCTCGGGCACACGTTCTGTCACGCGTTGGAGGCCGCGACAGGGTATTCCGACCGGCTGTTGCATGGCGAAGGCGTTGCCATCGGCTGCGCGCTGGCCTTTGAATTGTCGGCACGACTGGGCCTGTGTTCGCAGGAAGACCCAAGCCGAGTGCGGGCGCATTTGAAGGCTATGGGGATGAAAACCGATCTGGCTGATATTCCCGGTGATCTTCCCGGAGCCGAGGCCTTGGTGGACCTGATGGCGCAGGACAAAAAGGTGATCGACGGTCAGTTGCGTTTCATTCTGGCGCGAGGGATCGGTCAGGCCTTTGTGACTTCGGATGTCCCGCGTGAGGCCGTCCTGTCGGTGCTAGAGGATGCGTTGGCAACCGCCTGACGAGACGGTCAGCGCCCGCGAATCACCATCAACTCACCGATGTTTTCACGGGTGATATAGCCTATCATAAGCCCGGTGCGATTGATCACGGCGACCGCCGGCGCGCCTTTGTGCAACCCGTCCAAAACCTTTGCCAATCCAGCAGTCAAGCCGACCTGCGGGATGTTACGCTCCATGATCGAAACGGCGGGGTCAGAGCGTGGGTGATCGCCGGCCAGTGCCTTGAACAAGTGATCTCGGGTCATGAAGCCCTGAAGGTGGCCTTTGTCGTCCAGAACCGGAAACTCATGTTGCGTTGTATGGATCACGGCCTGCGCAGCTGTATTCAATGTGTCCTGAGGTGACAGCGCGTGGAATTCTGTAATCATCGCGTCGCGCGCTAAAACATGCCGCGTGGCCGAGCGCAGCGCCACATCCTGACTTTCTGCATTGGCTGCGAAGAACACGAAAACAGCAATCACGACGAGGATCGGGTTGCCCGAGCTGAGCCCATAGAACCCGAGCCCCACAGCAAGCATCTGACCGCTCGCCGCTGCGATGCGCGTGGCTGTGACGCGGTCCAGACGAAGGCAGAGGAGGGCACGGAAAACGCGACCTCCATCCATCGGGAAGGCAGGGATCATGTTGAACGCGGCCAGCAGAAGATTGATATAGGCGAGACGGTCCAGCATCCCGATATTTGCGGAATCGATCTGGCTGATCGTCTCAAAGGGCATCCCAGCGCCAAACCCCATCAGAACCAACCAGATCGCGACATTGACGGCCGGACCGGCGAGGGCCACCCAGACCTCTTGCATCGGTTTTTCCGGCATACGCTCCAACCGGGCCAGACCGCCGATGGGCAACAGGGTGATGTCAGGGGTTTTGATGCCGAAGCGACGCGCCATCAGGGCGTGGCCGAACTCATGCGCCACAACGCAGGCAAACAGGGCCAGCACGAAGATCAGGTTCTCGATCGCGGCGGGCCAACCTCCGCTGGAATAGGCCGCGAATCCGACCCAAGCCAGCAGCAGGAAAAAGGTGACATGGACCCTCAGTTCGGACCCGAGAAGTCGGCCGAGAGCGAAGGACCATGCCATGTTGTGTCTCCGTTTCGTTTAGAACGGAATCTCGTCGTCGTCGATTCCGCCGGATGCCGGGGCAGGTGAGCCGGACGGGGCGCCATAAGGATCGCCGTAGCCGCCGCCAGCCTGTCCGCCGCCATAGCTGCCCGATTGGCCACCGCCGTAACCGCCACCGCCGCCACCTTCGCCGCGGCTGTCCAGCAGGGTCAGCTCACCACGGTAAGGGCGCAAAACAACCTCGGTCGAGTAACGATCCTGGCCGGACTGGTCCTGCCATTTGCGCGTTTCCAACTGGCCTTCGATGTAGACCTTGCTGCCTTTGCGCAGGTATTGCTCGGCAATGCGGGCCAGAGGTTCCGAGAAGATCGCGACCGAGTGCCACTCGGTCCGTTCCCGGCGTTCGCCCGTGTTGCGGTCTTTCCAGTTCTCTGACGTCGCAATCCGCAGGTTGCACACTTTACCGCCGTTCTGAAACGACCGAACCTCGGGATCGCGGCCGAGATTTCCGACCAGAATGACCTTATTTACTGAACCCGCCATGTAGTTCCCCGCTTTGTTCTCACTTGAATGCGCCGAATCTGGCGCTGAATATGCCAGAGACCCTATACGGCCAGCATCAGGGTGAAAACACGTTGATGACACAGTGTCGGATTAGAATCTGCCTGCCCCGTCCTGCACGCTTTTCATTCAGGCGCGGTCGACATATACTCTGCCTGTTTTCGGATCGGGCAGGATAGGCATTCATGCGGTCTTTGGTTTTAGGTTTTGTCGGTGTGTGTCTGCTGCTGACCACGGCCCCGGTGCAGGCTCAGACACTGTCTACCAAGAATAGAAAAGACATTTTCCTCAAGCAATCCAAAGTGTTGGACTCGCGCGCGGCGACGCAATATCGCGGGTCCGAGCGGCTTAAGCCGAAAGTAGCGCAGGGCCGGTTCGACAAGCGCTATACTGGAAAGTACCGTGGAGAATACCTGACGCTTGCCCGCCAAGCCGCTCGCCAGCACAACATCCCGGAAGAGCTGTTTTTGCGTCTGGTACAGCAGGAAAGCGGCTGGAACCCCACAGCGAAATCTCACAAAGGGGCTTTGGGTCTGGCGCAGCTGATGCCGCAAACGGCCCAGCTTTTGGGTGTAAATCCCCATGACCCCAAGCAAAACCTGGAAGGCGGCGCGCGGTATCTGTCATGGCAATACCGCAAGTTCAAGTCGTGGCCTTTGGCGCTGGCGGCTTACAATGCGGGTCCAAAGGCCGTTGAGAAACACGGTGGCATTCCGCCGTACAAGGAAACCCAGAATTACGTGAAGGTGATCTGGGGCGGCTAAGGCGCAGAACGGCGAACTCAGGAACTCAAAAAAGGCCGGTCAATGACCGGCCTTTCAAGTTCGTACAAACGCCTATTCCGCGGCGATTTTTATCACAGGCTCCATACGAGCCAGAACATCTTCGGCCAAATGGCATTTGACCTGATGCCCGTCGGCCAGGGTCTTCACAGGCGGGACATCGGATTCACAACGTCCATCCGGCACCTCGGATTTCCAACGGCAACGCGTCTGGAACGGGCAACCCGGCGGTGGGTTCATGGCCGACGGAATATCGCCTTCCAGCACGATATGCTGTTTCTCGATCGAGGTATCAGCAATCGGAACCGCGCTCAGCAGCGCTTCGGTGTAGGGGTGATACGGGGGCGAGAAGACCTGATCGGTCGTTCCCAGTTCGACCACGTGGCCGAGATACATCACCATCACACGGTCGCTGAGATAGCGCACGATCGACAAATCATGGCTGATGAACAGCAAGGTGGTCTTGTGTTCGCGCTGGATCTCCATCAGCAGATCGGTCACAGCCGCCTGAACGGACACATCCAAGGCCGAGACCGGCTCATCCGCAACCACGATCCGTGCATCACCCGCAAAGGCGCGCGCGATACCGACACGCTGTTTCTGACCACCCGAAAGCTGTCGCGGCATCCGGTCCGCGAAGGCGCGGGGCAGTTTCACCAGATCCAACAGTTCCAGCATGCGCTTCTTGCGCTCGGCCTCGGAGTTGCCAACCCCGAAGATTTCCAGTGCGCGGATGATCTGACGCCCGACAGTCATCGACGGGTTCAGCGTGTCAAACGGGTTCTGGAAAACCATCTGCACTTCACCCACGGTCTTAGCGTCGCGTTCCTCGATCGGAACGGCCTCGATGTTGCGGTTGTCCAACAGGATTTGCCCGTCGGTCGCCGTTTCAAGCCCCATCAGAACCTTGGCGAAGGTGGATTTACCGCAACCGGATTCCCCGACGATGGCCAACGTCTCGGACTCATGAGCCTCGAAACTCAGCGTCTCGTTGGCCTTTACCACTTTGGTCGTCCCGCCTCCGAACAGGGCGTTGGCCGCCACCTCATAATATTTCTTGAGGTTGTCCATCTTCAGAACGGTCCGTCCGATCTCGCCCTTTTCCTTTTGTTCGCCAACGGTGATCGGCGCGTTCCAGTCGATCTCTTGGAACTTCAGACAGCGCGTATGGTGGCGATCATTGCCGGGCACAGCCTCCATCAGGATGTTCTGAGCGTCACAGCGACCTTCTTCGAAATAGTCGCAGCGCGGGCCAAAGTTACATCCCGGCGGGCGTTCATGCGGCAGAGGGAAGTTCCCCGGAATGGCCACCAGCGGACGCGCGTTCTTGTCGGCACCAGGCAGGGGGATCGACCGGAACAGCGCCTGTGTATATGGGTGCTGCATCTCGTCGAACACATCCTTGATCGAGCCGCGCTCGACCGCTTCGCCGGAATACATCACGCACAGCCGGTCGCAGGTTTCCAGTACCAGCCCCAGATTGTGCGAGATGAACAGCATTGAGGTGCCGTATTTCTTACCCAGATCCTTGACCAGTTCGACCACGGCGGCCTCAACGGTCACGTCCAGAGCCGTGGTGGGTTCGTCCAAAATCAACAGGGCGGGTTTCGACATCAACGCCATTGCAATAACGATCCGCTGCTGCTGACCGCCTGAAAGCTGGTGCGGGAAAGAGTTCAGCATCCGCTCAGGGTCAGGCAGGCGCACATCAGTGACGACCTCCAATGCACGCGCATAAGCCTCTTCCTGACCAACGCCCTCATGGATCATCGGCACTTCCATCAACTGCTTGCCGATCTTCATTGCCGGGTTCAGAGAGGCCATCGGCTCCTGATAGATCATTGCGATCTCATTGCCGCGAATGTCGCGCAGTTCCTCGGTGGTCATCTCACCCAGATCACGCCCTTTGAACTTGATCGAGCCGCCAACGATGCGCCCGTTCTTGCCCAGATCCTGCATGACACCCAGCGCCACTGTAGACTTGCCGCAGCCGGATTCACCCACCAGCCCGACAGCCTCGCCTGGCTGCACGCTGACCGAGAAATCCATAACGGCGGGAATTTCCCTCAGCCGGGTGAAAAACGAGATCGAAAGCTTGTCGATCTCCAGAATAGGCCCGTCATAGTCCGCCAGTTTGTTCATCTTGTTACTCCTCGCGAGAGTCCGGGGGATCCCCTTCATCTGGCTAAAAATACCTCGGGGGTCCGGGGGCAGAGCCCCCGGCCTTGATCACATCAGTCCTTCAGACTTTCTTCGCGCAGACCGTCTGCCAGCAGGTTCAAACCCAGAACCAGTGACAACAGGGCCAAAGCAGGCGGAAGGGCAGGGTGCAGATAGATCGAGAGCAGTTTGCGCCCTTCGTTGATCGTCGAGCCCCAGTCCGGGCTTTCGGGCGGCAAGCCCAGCCCGAAGAAACCCAAGGTCCCCAGAAGGATGGTGGTATAGCCAATCCGCAGACAGAAATCGACGATCAGCGGACCACGCGCGTTGGGCAGGATTTCCCACAGCATGATGTACCACGGACCCTCACCACGCGTTTGGGCCGCTGCCACGTAGTCTCGGGTTTTGATATCCAGCGCCAGCCCGCGTACGATGCGGAACACCGTGGGAGAGTTCACAAAGACCACCGAAACGAACACGACCAGAATACCGCCGGGAATGTCGAACAAATCCAGATAGGTCGGCAGACCCCAGATGCGGTAGCTGTCGGTGTTGATAATGTAGCCTCCGGTCGAAATCAGCGACAGGTAGAACCACAGCGCCACGCCCAGAACCCCGATCAGCAGAGGTGTCCGGAAATTCGGACGCGTGTAGTAGCGCGAATTCAGCAGGACACCGAGGAAGATGATCGGGAAGACAAACAGGATGGCCGCCATATAGTTCGGCACACCGGTCGCTACGATCTCAGGCGTCACCAACAGGTAGAACAGCAGGATCACAGGGAAGGCGAGGATCAGGTTTGCCAGGAACGACAACAGCGTATCCAGGCGACCACCATAGTACCCGGCAGGCAGGCCCAGCGTGATCCCGACCATAAAGGCAAACATCGTGGCAAGCGGCGCGATCTGAACCACAATCCACGCGCCCTTGACCATTCGGCTGAATACGTCGCGGGCCAGATTGTCTCCGCCCAGAAGATACCAGGCGTATTGGCCGTCCTCCAGATTGGGCAGAGGTGTGCCGGGAACCTTGTTTTTCATGCCCGAGATTTGTGCCAGCGGGTCATGGGTCACGATCAGGTCGAGCGCGCCAAAGATGCCGGTGAAAACCCAGAACATCACAAGGCCAAAGCCGATCATGCCGATGGGGCTGTCGAAAAGCTTGCCGTAAAGACCTAGCTTGCGTTTGAACGCGATTGACATCGCATACAGGATGATCAGTGACAGCCAGACGGGCAGGAACTGCTGCGAAATCGCACCAATGATCCCGGCGCTGGTACCCATCAGGATGCCCAGCACGACATAGGCGACCCCGATCGCCACGCTGGCCATAAAGCTATAGCGCAGCGCGGCCTGTATCATGTTCCGCAGGCCCGAGCTTGAGGTCAGCGTACCGTCAGGGTTCACCGTCATCTGATCCTCGGGCAGCACAATGCTGGCCAGCATCCAGACGACGATGGACAGGGCCATGACACCCAGCGCCAGTGCGAGTAGCGGGTTGAGGAAGGCGATAGAGCCGGTCCAGGTAAGTGGTTCCATGATCTGACCCTCCCTTAAGAAATGCGAATGCGCGGGTTGAGGTAGACGTAGCCGATATCCGAGATCAGCTGCGTCACCAGCACCACGAACACCGACACGACCGAGATCGCCAACAACAGCTGGATGTCATTGTTCCCCGCCGCCTGCACCAGCGCCCAGCCAAAACCCTTGTAGTTAAACAGGGTCTCGACGATCACCACGCCATTCAGCAGCCATGGGAACTGCAACATGATGACGGTGAACGGCGCGATCAGAGCGTTCCGCAGCGCGTGTTTCATGACGATATTCGGGAACGAGACACCTTTGAGGCGCGCGGTGCGGATATATTGCGCCGTCATCACCTCGGTCATCGAGGCGCGGGTCATGCGGGCGATATAGCCCATCCCATAAAGCGCAATTGTAAGCACCGGTAAGAAGAAGTTCTCAAACGTCGGGTTCTCCATCGCTTGCGTCGCCGTGCCCTTGAACCACTTTAGGCCCACAGCGGATGACGTGAAGATGGCGATGAAGATCACGCCCGAGACGTATTCCGGCGTCGCAGTGGTTGTAATAGCAAAGGTCGAAAGCGTCCGGTCCGTGGCCGACCCCTCTTTCATTCCAGCCAGGATACCAAGGATCAGGGCCGAGGGGACCATCAGCAGCATCACCCAGAACATAAGCCGGCCTGTCAACGCCAGCCGGGTGCCGACAACAGTCCCGACTTCTTCTTTGAAGACCGTCGAATACCCCCAGTAGCCCTGAAGGATTCCGCAGAAATTGGGAGACTCTTCGGCGGTTTTGCCCGGTAGAATGCATCGGCCCTGAACGGTGCCGTCCTCATTCGTGTGCCGGTATGAGGGCAGAACGCCCAGCCATTCACCGTATTTTATGGGCGTCGACTGAAGGTATCCGCCTTTTTCCAAAAAGCTCTCGACCTGCTCATCCGACATCCGGAAATTGCCCTGCGTTTTCGCTAGCTTTTCCAGGTTCGGGTAAAGGTTGGTGAGGAAAAAAACCAGGAATGTCAGGCACAATGCTGTCAGCAGCATTATCCCCACACGCCTTAAGATGAAAAGTCCCATGTTAGCCCCTGTTGGTCGGCTGGCGTGGACGGCATTCCGCCTCACGCGTTGCTATTCTTATGGTCGCCGTATTGAGGACGAAGGGCCGCGCCAGTACGGCGCGGCCCTTTTTGTGTTTTGGATCAGGAGGTCAGGCCGAACTTGTAAAGCTGCGGCAGGTCCGCGATGTGCTTTTCGACGCCGACCATGTTGTCGCGATGGTGGCGCATTGCAGTCCGCCAGTACGGCTGAATGACAACACCTTCGTCGATCATGATCGCCTGCAGCTTCGCCATTACCTCGCGGCGCATGTCGACATCAGCGAGCGAGTTTGCCTCGGCCAGCAGCTTGTCGAACTCTTCATTGGCAAAGCCGGATTCGTTCCACGCAACACCCGACTTGTAAGCCAGCGCCAGAACCTGAGTGCCCAGCGGGCGGTGGTTCCAGTTGGTCGAGGAATACGGGTACTTTGTCCAGTCATTCCAGAAGGTCGAGCCCGGCAGAACTGTGTGCTTGGCCTTAATTCCCGCGTCGTTCAGCTGAGCGACAACCGCCGCAGTGGTATTCCGGCGCCAGTCATCGTCGATGGACTGCACTTCATGTTCGAAATCACCCATGCCCGCTTCGTCCATGAGCGCTTTCGCGCCAGCCGGATCGTAGGGCAGGCGGGTCACAGCCGAGTCATGCTCGGGGTGCATCGGGCCCACATGGCAGTTGTCGGCAGGAATGCCGTAGCCGGACATGCCAAGTTCAAGGCAGACATTGTTGTCCACGGCCATGGCAAGGGCCTGACGGACTCGCTTGTCGCCGTAAATCTTGTTGCCGTCCGCATCTTCAGCCAACTGGTTCGGGCGGATGACGATGGTAAAGCCCGACGGGATTTCCGAGCGGACAAGGCCGATACCGTCAAAGATGTCGACGAATTCACCGACCGACTCCCAGTTCATGTCGATCTCTTCGGCCTCATAAGCGGCCAGGAAGGCGGCAGGGTCGGTGCCGTAGTCGATGAATTCGATACGGTCGATGTAACCGCCTTTGCCCGCTTCATAGCCCCACCAGTCGAAGCCCTCGTTGCGGACCAGAACGCCCTTCACGCCAACCTCGTGGCTTTCGGGGATCATGAAGCCCGTGCCCACCGGGTTCGACAGCATGTCATTTGCGTCAAAGCTGCTATGGACGATAGCACCCGGATAGTCCGCCATGCCGGGGATGATGGTGATGTCAGGCGCGTTGCACTTCAGTTTGACGGTGTGTGAATCGACCACGGTAATAGCGCCGTCAGCGGCTTTCTGGGTGCTCTCATCGATCAGCGACGCCATACGCGAGGCCATCGAGTTGCCTTCCAGCGACGCATCGCACCAGCCTTCGATGTTGCGTGCCACATCTTCTGCAGTGAAATCGTCACCGTTGTTCCACTTGACGCCTTTGCGGACGTTTAGCGTGTATTCGGTGGCGTCATCATTGGCTTCCCAGCTTTCCAGCAACATAGGCTTGAACGTACCGTCGTTGTTGTACTCGACAAGGTACTCCAGCCAGCCCGCCGTGAAGGTCGCAATCTGCGTCCAGTCATAGGTGCGCGGGTCTTTCAGAGCGCGGACTTCCATCTGATACCGGATGGTGCCGCCTTGCTGCGGTTCAGCTGCGGCTGCGGGTGATTGCAGACCGATCATGCCGTAGGCGACCGGAGCGGCAACGCCCAGTGCGGTGACGCGGGCCAGAAACTCGCGGCGGCTCAGAGTGCCGTCGCGGTATTCCTGGGCGTGCATCTCTGCGGCCCAGTGTACCGACGTTCCCTTTGATGTATGGATGGTCATGAATGTCTCTCCCTGTGACATATTTGTTTTTTATGTTGAATGGACGAACCTAGCTGGCGCTTTTCAGGCCAAGGCAAAGGTCGGAGGGTTCGGTTTTTTGAACATTGGAATTCCCCATGTCGGTATTCGGCAACAGAATCCGAGGAACGTCAATGTTCGAATGCGTCATGAAGAGCAAAAAAACGACATGTCTGGGCGGTTGTTGCGCGCTATTCGCCCAGTGTTTCTTATCGATTCCCCTTGTGAGGCCTGACGCCAACTCAAGGCAACCAAACGCCATTTGTTCTAGGAATATTGGCTCATTTCGATGGGTGGCCAGTTTAGACTAAGGGAATCAACCGCGTTTCGTATCAGTTTGATAAATCGAGGTGATTCCACGCCTTCATTCGTGCGCGAAACCATGTGCGCTGACGTTTGGCAAACTGACGGGTCGAGATCGTGGCCCGTTCGCGCGCTTGCTCCAATGTCATTGTGCCATCCAGATAGGCTATGAGTTCCGGCACCCCGATGGCCTTGCAGGCGGGCAGCGACGTGTCATAGCGGTCGCGCATGGCCTCAACCTCGTCCAGAGCGCCGCTCTCCAACATGTGATCGAACCGCCGGGTGATACGGTCCAGCAGCCATGATTTGTCGACGTCAAAGACAATGGGCACCGCGTCCTGCAGGGCCAGCACAGGCGGCGGAGTGTCGTCTTGCCAGGATGCAAGGCTGCGCCCGGTTGCCTGCTCAACCTCCCACGCGCGCTGAACGCGGGCGCGATTGTTGGTGTCCAACCGGGAAAGGGTTTCAGCATCCACGCCAGCCATCAACTGGGCCATATCCATCTGATCGGCATCCTGACGCACATGCGGGGGTGTCGGCGGTATCTCGGCCATTCCTTCTGTAAGAGCAGTGAAATACAGCCCGGTGCCACCGACGATGATCGGGCGCTGGCTGTCCGACAACAGCGGTGTGACCTCACGCAGCCAGTGGCCGGTGGAATACTCCTGATCAAAGGCGACATGACCATAGAGGCGATGCGGGGCGCGGGATTCCTCATCCGGCGAGGGGCGGGCCGAGATCACCTGCCAGCAGTCGTAAACCTGACTGGCATCGGCGTTGACGATCACCCCTCCGAACCTTTCGGCAATGCGCAGCGCCAGCTCGGATTTGCCCGAGGCTGTGGGGCCAGCGATCAGAACCGGCTTGCCCTCTGGTATCTCGGGGATCCGGTCCCAAATCGATGCGGTGGGGTGATTGGTCATGGTCCCTCAGTATCCGCATTGAACCTGCGGTCGTTTTGCTTCATTTTGCGCCGGAAAATAAACCCGTGCCAGCCCGGAGCGCAATATGAGCCTGACCTCGTCCCCCGACACCCAAAAACCCAAATATGATCGCGTGATGCTGAAGATTTCCGGCGAGGCGTTGATGGGTGATCAGGGATTCGGCCTGCATCCGCCCACCGTCCAGCGCATCGCGCAGGAGGTGAAATCGGTCCACGATCTGGGTGTCGAGATCTGCATGGTGATCGGGGGTGGCAATATCTTCCGCGGCCTCAGCGGCTCGGCCCAGGGGATGGAGCGGACCACGGCGGATTATATGGGGATGCTGGCGACCGTGATGAACGCGCTCGGGATGCAGTCGGCGTTGGAAGAGATCGGGGTATTTACCCGCGTGATCTCGGCCATCCGTATGGATGAGGTCTGCGAGCCGTATATCCGCCGCCGCGCCGTGCGGCACCTTGAAAAGAAACGGGTTTGTATCTTTGCTGCAGGTACGGGCAACCCGTATTTTACCACCGATACAGCCGCCACCCTGCGCGCGAATGAGATGGCTTGCCAGGCAATCTTCATGGGCAAAAACGGTGTGGACGGGGTGTATGACAAGGACCCGAAAGAACATGCCGATGCGGTTCGCTATGACACGGTGTCCTATGACGACGTACTGGCCAAACGGCTACGGGTCATGGATGCCTCCGCAATTGCACTGGCACGTGACAACAACTTGCCGCTGATCGTGTTTGGTCTGGATGAACCGGGTGGTTTCCGGGGCATTCTGGCCGGTGAGGGGACCTATACCAAGGTTGAAGGCTGAGGCGCGCACTTAGCTATTACTGTTCTCCACTCATCGAAAGGCTTGGCCATGACTGCGTTGGATATTGATTTCGTTCGGGCTCAGTTTCCGGCCTTTGCCGAACCCAGCCTTCAGGGGCAGGCCTTTTTCGAGAACGCGGGCGGGTCGTACACCTGCCAGCCAGTGATCGACCGGCTGACGCGGTTTTACACTCAACGTAAGGTGCAGCCCTATGCGCCCTACGAGGCCAGCCGCCTTGCGGGGGCCGAAATGGATGAAGCCCGCGCCCGGATGGCCGCTATTCTGGGGGTTGAGACTGACGAATTGAGTTTTGGCCCGTCGACCACCCAGAACACCTATGTTCTTGCGCAGGCTTTCCGGCAATGGATGAGCCCCGGCGAAGCGATCATTGTCACCAATCAGGATCATGAGGCCAATTCCGGCCCGTGGAGACGCCTTGTCGAAGCCGGGATCGAAGTACGCGAGTGGAAAATTGATCCCGAAACGGGATCGCTGAACCCGCAGGAACTGGAAAACCTGCTGGATGAAAAAACTCGGCTGGTCTGCTTCCCGCATTGCTCGAACGTGGTGGGTGAGATCAACCCGGTGACCGAGATCACCGCCATTGCCCATGCCGCAGGTGCTTTTGTGTGCGTGGACGGCGTGTCCTACGCGCCGCACGGGTTTCCGAATGTGGGTGATCTGGGGCCGGATATCTATCTGTTTTCAGCCTACAAAACCTACGGCCCGCATCAAGGTTGCATGGTCATCCGGCGCGCTCTGGGTGAGTTGCTGCCCAATCAGGCGCACTATTTCAACAGCGATACTCTGTACAAACGGTTCACCCCGGCAGGGCCGGACCATGCGCAAATCGCTGCCAGCGCGGGGATGGCGGATTACATCTCGCTGCTCAGTACCCACCATGGCGGCCCAACTTATGGTGCTGCCGCGCAAGGCGCTTTCGCCCATGACCTGATGCGCAATCACGAGGTCGCGCTGCTGCAACCGGTGATGGATACCGTCAAAAACCGAAACGCAGTTCGACTGCTTGGCCCGTCCGAGGCAACACGGCGCGCGCCAACCGTTGCCTTGGCTTTGGGTCGGTCGGCTGTTGCTGTGGCGGCTGAGCTGGCAGAGTATGGCGTCATGGCCGGCGGCGGTGATTTCTATGCCGTACGCGCATTGCAAGCAATGGGGGTCGATCCGGATCAAGGCGTATTGCGGGTCAGCTTCACGCACTACACCTCCCAACAGGAAATTGATCAGTTATTGAATGCACTTGACCGGGTTTTGTGATCCAGTTTTCGATATGCTCCGTAGTGGAAAGAAAACGGCGGGGCGAATATGGAAGACGGGCAACCTCCGATCATTTTGTGGTTCAGGCGTGACCTGCGGCTAAGCGATCATCCGGCGCTTGCCGCGGCACTCGCGACGGGGCGTCCTGTTGTGCCGGTTTTCCTGTGCGATGATCTGGTGCAAACCCTCGGCGCGGCCCCGAAATGGCGGCTTGGGCTGGGGCTTGAGGTCTTTGAACGCGCGCTTAACGACATTGGCAGCCGTCTGATCCTGCGACAGGGCGAAGCGTTGGCACAGTTGCAGCTGCTGATCTCTGAAACCGGCGCGACGGACGTATATTGGTCGCGCGCCTACGATCCCGCCTCAATTGCGCGGGACACTAAGATCAAATCGGCGCTGAAAGAGCAGGGGATCGAGGCTAAATCCTTTGCCGGTCACCTTCTGTTCGAACCCTGGACGGTTTCGACCAAGGCTGGTCAGCCGTTTCGCGTTTTCACCCCGATGTGGCGTGCCGTGCAGGGGCGCGAAGTCCCTCCGCCCGAGGCCGAGCCGACCCGGCTAACCGCCCCCGCGCACTGGCCCGCGTCGGACGATTTGGCGACCTGGCACCTTGGCGCGGCGATGAACCGAGGGGCGGCGGTCGTCAGACCCTATGTGCAACCGGGCGAACAAGCGGCGCTTGATCATCTGGAGGGGTTCCTGAACCGGGTCGCAGACTACGGCGCTGACCGTGACAGACTGGATCTGGACGGGACATCCAACCTGTCCGAATACCTCTCATTGGGTGAAATCGGTCCGCGTACCGCCTGGCATCGCGTGCAACGTGCGGCTTTCGAAGGAATCCAAGGCACGGGTTCATTTCTACGACAGCTTGTCTGGCGCGAGTTCGCCTATCATCTGATGTACCACACGCCTCAGCTTGTGTCGGGCAACTGGAAGCCAGAATGGGACGCTTTTCCGTGGAACGAGGCCCGAGATGCGCCCGAGGTGCAGGCTTGGCTGCAAGCCAGAACCGGCATACCGGTTGTGGATGCGGGTCTGCGGCAGATGTATGTGACTGGGCGGATGCACAATCGTGCCCGGATGATTGTGGCAAGTTACCTGACGAAGCATCTGATGACCCATTGGAAAATCGGGATGAAATGGTTCGAGGATTGCCTGATCGACTGGGACCCGGCCTGCAATGCGATGGGCTGGCAATGGGTCGCGGGGTCCGGCCCGGATGCGTCTCCATTCTTCCGCATTTTCAATCCCGTTACACAGCAGGAAAAATTCGACCCCAAGGGGGCGTATATAAAGCAATGGATCGCAGAAGGCAGGCCGAACCCGTCCGAGACGGCCTTGTCCTACTTTGAAGCCACGCCCCGGTCCTGGGGTTTGAACCCCAAGTTGGATTACCCGCCACCGGTGGTCGAACTGCCGACAGGGCGAGCCCGTGCGCTGGCCGCGTATGAACTCCGAAAAAACCAGTAAGGAACTGAAAACTTGCCACAAACACAATTGCGTCCTAGCCTGCATCAACGACCGCAGAGGGGAGAGCGGATGATCTTGACAACGACCGAAGGCCAGAAAGGTCTGCCCAGATATTTCGCGCAGGTTTTCAAGATGCTGAGCAAAATGGAAGCCGGGCGCTTGGATATTACTTTGTCCGACGGCCGGACCTTCCGTGTTGAGGGCGCAAAGCCAGGCCCGGTTGCCGAGGTCACGATTCACGATCCCGACGTGTTCGCTCGCCTGATCCGGGAAGGTGAGCTTGGCTTCTCCGACGCTTATCTGGAAGGCCATTGGAGCACGCCTGATTTGCGCGCCTTCATGGATTTGGTCCATATGGGCAGTGAAACGGCCTATGATGGGTTCACAGGCAAGTTTCTCGTGCAGGCCTATGAGCGTCTTCGGTTTTGGCTGCATCGGAACAATCGTAAACAGGCCAAGAAAAATATCTCGTATCACTACGATCTGGGGAACGATTTTTACGCGCTCTGGCTTGACGAGACGATGACGTATTCCAGTGCCATTTTCGAGACAGGGCAGGAAAGCCTCGAGAAGGCGCAGACCGCCAAATACGCAAGCATGGTCGATGAGATGGGCGTCAAACCCGGCGATCACGTGCTAGAGATCGGCTGTGGCTGGGGTGGCTTCGCGGAATATGCCGCGAAAGAGCGTGGCCTGCGTGTAACGGGTCTGACCATCAGCCAAGAGCAGCTGAAGTTCGCGCAACAACGCATTGAGAAGGCTGGTATATCGGATCTGGTTGATCTGAAACTTCAAGACTATCGCGACGAACAAGGGCAATACGACGGCATTGCCTCGATCGAGATGTTTGAGGCCGTGGGACAGAAATATTGGCCTGTTTATTTCGATACTGTGCGGGATCGGTTGAAACCGGGGGCGCAGGCCACGTTGCAGATCATCACCGTGGGCGATCATCGTTGGGACTACTACAAGAACGGCGTTGATTTCATTCAGAAATACATCTTTCCAGGGGGGATGCTGCCATCGCCCACGATCTTGCGACAGCAGATTGATCAGGCGGGGCTTAGTGTTGTGCGCTCGAAGGAGTTCGGCAAGAGTTATGACCTGACCTTGCGGCGATGGTTTGATACGTTCAACGACAAATGGGACCAGATCTCGGAGATGGGATTTGATGAGCGTTTCCGCCGCATGTGGAATTATTATTTGACGGCTTGTGGCGCAGCCTTTGACACGGGCAATTGCGATGTGACACAGATCACCATAGCAAAGCCTAGTTAACGAACGGAAGTCATACATGCCCACCGCCAGTCGCCTTGTCGCCGCCGCTTGTCTTGTGGTGGTGGCGTTCATCGTGTCCAGCATGGTTATCGCAAACGGAGAAGAGGGGAAGGACTACGGGTATTTTACCGTGGTCAATATCGCCTTGGGTTGGATTTGCGGGTGGAAAATCATGGGCAAGCGCGCTGGCCGAGGCTGGACGGCGGGGATCAACAACGGCCTGACCGGCGTGGCCTCACTGGTGTTTTGGGGCCTTTTCGTTCAGGGCACCTATGAGATGTTCCGGCTGGCCATGCGCCACCGCTATGACGGTCCCTTCGAGGCGCTGATAGCCATCTTCAAGATTAGCGTCGAATTCGGCGAACAGTTGCTCGCGCCCGAAATCCTGATCACCTTGGGTGTTGGGGCCGTTGCCACCGGTTTGTTGACAGAAATAGCAAGCCGCCGCTGGCGCTGAATGTGAACGCTTAACGAAAGCCAGTCCTCTCGTGTCCGATTTGTTCTTCTATGGAACTCTGCGGCATGTGCCGCTGTTGGAGGCCGTTCTCGGGCGCTCGTCTTCTGAGCTGTCGCTGACATCTGCCATTCTGCCAAACCACATCGTTTCTGCGGTTCAGGGACAGGATTTCCCGATGATCCAAGAGGCAGATGGTGAACAGGCCGCAGGATTGTTTGTACAAGGTCTGTCGCAAGCGGATCTGGATCGACTGGCCTACTACGAGGGCGGGTTCGACTATGATCTGAGGCCGTTGACTGTAACGCTAGAGGATGGAACCGAAGCGCAGGCTCAGGTGTTTTTTCCCGAACCTACGGCCTGGGTGCCGGATGGCCCTTGGTCTCTGGACGCGTGGGTTGAACACCTCGGTGACGTCACCGCGCTCGCCGCCGAAGAGGAGATGGGCTATTTCGGGCGGGTTGCGCCGTCGGATATGGCGCGCAGCATGCCGGCGATTCAGACGCGGGCCTGGGCAAAACTCTTCGCGCGGCAGCGGCAAACGGGGGATGCGCGCGATGTATCCAAAGATGTGATCGTGCATCGCCATCACCGGGCCTATGTCAACTACTTCGCGATGGAAGAGATCGACCTGCAACACCGCCAGCATGACGGAACCATGGGGCCCGTTCTGCGCCGGGCCAGCCTGATGCAGGGCAGCGCCGTGGCCATTTTGCCCTACGATCCCGTGCGCGATACGGTTCTGCTGGTCGAACAATTCCGTCCGCCTGTTTTTTTGCTGGAAGACCCCGAACCCTGGCTGTGGGAGGCCGTGGCCGGAATGATCGACCCTGGCGAAACCCCTGAGCAGGCAGCCCATCGCGAGGGGATGGAAGAAGCAGGGATTACGTTCGACGCGTTGCACTATGCCGGTGGAGGCTATTCTTCCAGCGGCTCCTCGACGGGCTATCTGTATTTCTATGTGGGTCTGGCCTCGCTGACCGAGACGACAATGGCCGGAGGGTTGGAGACCGAGGGCGAAGATATCCGCTCTCAGATCCTTCCGTTTGAGACCTTCATAGACATGGTGGATCGCCATGTTTTCAAAGACTTGCAACTGTTGAACCTGGCCCATTGGCTGGCGCGCCATCGCGACCGCCTGCGCGGGTGACTATCGCGCTTGTGGTTGGCGCAGAGCGGCTGTAAATCTGCAGTGTTACGAAATGAAATGAGGGTGCCATGCGCATTGCACGAGATCTTGCCGACGCAGTCGGAAAAACGCCGCTGATCCGGTTGAAGCGCATCAGTGAAGAAACCGGGTGCGAGATCCTTGGCAAGGCGGAATTCATGAACCCCGGCCAGTCGGTCAAGGACCGCGCCGCGCTCTATATCATCCGCGACGCCGTTGCGCGGGGTGAGTTGAAGCCCGGTGGCACCATTGTGGAAGGCACCGCAGGCAATACCGGCATCGGTCTGGCTCTGGTCGGCGCGTCGATGGGCTTCAAAACGGTGATCGTGATCCCGGAAACCCAGTCTGAAGAGAAAAAAGACATGCTGCGGCTTGCGGGCGCGCAGTTGGTTCAGGTTCCGGCGGCACCGTATCGTAACCCCAACAACTTCGTTCACTACTCGCGCCGTCTGGCCGAGGAACTGGCGCAGACCGAGCCCAATGGTGCGATCTGGGCCAACCAGTTCGACAATGTCGCCAACCGTCAGGCCCATGTGGAAACTACCGGGCCAGAGATTTGGGAACAGACCGACGGTAAGGTTGACGGCTTTGTCTGCGCGGTCGGCTCGGGCGGAACGCTTGCAGGCGTGGCCGATGCGCTGCAACCCAAAGGCGTGAAGATCGGGCTGGTCGATCCGATGGGTGCGGGGCTGTATTCCTACTACACAACCGGCGAAATCGCGATGGAGGGTGGCTCGATCGCGGAAGGTATCGGACAGGTGCGGATCACCAAGAACCTTGAAGGATTCACACCGGACTACACCTATCAAGCGACCGACAATGAAGCGTTGCCGTACATCTTTGACCTGCTGCGTGAAGAAGGTCTGGTCATGGGCGGTTCGACCGCGATCAACATGGCTGGTGCGGTGCGTTTGGCCAAGGACCTTGGGCCGGGGCACACGATTGTAACCATCCTGTGTGACTACGGTACGCGTTACCAGTCCAAACTGTTCAATCCCGAGTTCCTGCGCGAAAAAGAACTGCCGGTACCGGATTGGATGACAGACGCCCCGCGCAAGATACCGGGCGTGTTCGAGGACGTCTGATGCTGCGACAGGTCCGCCTGTTTCTGGCCCTCGCTGCGCTGATCTTTGTCGGATTGGCGGGGGCGGCCTCGGCCCAGCTGACCGACCGGCAAAGCGAGTTCTACAAGGGCTGGCTCAGCACTGCGGACCGTGCCGAAAGTGTAGTTGCAGCTGACAGGGCTTCGGACGCCGCGATGGAGCAGTTGCGCTCTGAGATCGACGGCTATCGCAATACATTCAATACGGCCCGCAATGCCAATGCCGACCGCATCCAGACGCTGGAAAGCCAGGTCAACGCGCTGGGTCCCAAGCCCGAAGACGGGGTTACGGAACCGGAGGATATCGCGCAGCTCCGCGAGCATCTGGACCAACAGCTCAACACCCTGCGGGTGCCGCGGATCATCTCCGAAGAGGCCTTTAGTCGCGCTAACGGTCTGATCAGCGAAATTGACCGTATCCTGCGAGAACGTCAGAGAAAACAGTTTCTGGAACGTGGTCCATCGCCGCTGAACCTGTCGACATGGCCCGCCGCGTGGTCGGATATCCGCGAGGCCCTGCTGGGGCTGTTCAACGAGACATCGGCCAATTTGAGCTCGGCCGTCACCAAAGAACGCGTGCAGAATCAGGCCCCGGCGATTCTGGCCTTACTGGCCCTTGGCGTGATCCTGCTGGTCTACGGTCGCAAATGGTCCGAGCGTGGCGGCGACTACCTCCGCCGTTTCGGTGGCCGTGGGACCGGGGCCTGGACCTTTGTCATTTCCTTGCTGCGCATCATCCTGCCCTGGGTTGGCGTGGTGGCTCTGACGGCCGCGATTGACCTGACCGGAGTGCTTGGATTGCGCGGCACGCTTTTGCTGCAGCAAGTGCCATATTGGGCGGCGATCCTGTTCGTCTTTGACTGGGTCGGGCGGCAAGTCTACCTGATGGCCTCGGCGCAGAACTTCCGGCGCCTTTCGGCGGGACAGATCACCGAGATTCGCATCTATGTCGATATTCTGGCGGTGATGCTGATCCTGCATGACCTGATCGGCCTGTTTGAGAAGATCGAGAACATCGCGGATTCTACCCGCGCCGTTGTTATCTTTCCGGTTATTGTCGTCACCTCTCTTTTGCTGCTTCGGATCCGCCAGATCAGACGATCAGATCCACCAACCGAGGGCGGCGAGCCGCCCCGCGCCAGTGGATTTTCGCAGGTTGTCGAGGTTGTCCGGCGCATCGTGTTCATGCTGGGGGTCAGCGCGCCCATTTTGGCCTTGTTGGGCTACACCAACGCGGCCGAAGCGATTGTGTTTCCTGCAGTCAATACGCTGATCCTGATCGCCATTCTTGTGATCGTACAGCGCTTTATCAGCTCGCTTTACGGCTGGTTTACAGGGCAGGGGGACAACGCCCGCGATTCTCTGTTCGCGGTTCTGGTGGGGTTCTTCCTGGCCTTGGTTTCGATCCCTATCCTGGCCCTTTTCTGGGGCGCGCGCGAAGCGGATCTCAGTGAGATCTGGTCGCAGATCCTGCAAGGATTCAGCTTGGGCGGGGTCACAATCTCTCCGTCCAACTTCCTGACTTTTGTTGCCGTGTTTGCCATCGGTTATGGCCTGACACGACTGCTACAGGGGGGCTTGCGCAATTCGCTGCTGCCCAAGACGAGCATTGATCCAGGCGGGCAAAACGCGATCGTGTCGGGCACTGGATACGTCGGCATTTTCCTTGCCGCGTTGGTTGCGATCACAGTGGCCGGCTTTGACCTCTCATCGCTGGCGATTGTCGCCGGTGCCCTGTCCGTCGGGATCGGTTTTGGTCTGCAGACCATCGTTTCAAATTTCGTTTCGGGGATCATTCTTCTGGTCGAGAGGCCGATCTCGAAAGGGGATTGGATCGATGTGAACGGAATGATGGGCTATGTCCGCGATATCTCGGTCCGATCCACGCGGATTGAGACGTTTGACCGGACGGATGTCATTGTTCCGAACTCGGATCTGATCAGCGGCGTGGTCACCAACTATACCCGAGGCAACACGATTGGCCGGGTGATCGTGCCTGTGGGCGTGGCATACGGAACCGACACGCGCAAGGTCGAGGCTATTCTAGGCGAGATCGCGAATTCTCATCCCATGGTCTTGGCGAACCCAGCCCCCAGCGTCGTGTTTCAGGGCTTTGGCGCGGATTCGCTGGACTTTGAAATTCGGGGTATTCTGCGCGACGTCAATTGGGTTCTGTCGGTCAAGTCCGATATGAACCACGAAATCAATCGCCGGTTCGTGGAAGAGGGGATCGAGATCCCGTTCGCACAACGCGACGTTTGGCTTCGCAATCCAGAGGCTCTGCGCTCTGAAGCACAAGACCCAACCGCGACAGCCTCGGAGCAACGAGCACCCAGCACCGAACCCGCAGCCATGACCGAGGGAGATCTGGACGGCGACGGAGGCGACGAAGTCTGACCTTTGCTCGCGTAGGGAATGGTCCGCAAACTAATGTGCAAACGGGTGTGAATTCACGGAATTGGGGCCTTGCAAATCCTTTTGCATTGCGTCACATATCGCGCTCACGGAGAGGTGGCCGAGTGGTCGAAGGCGCACGCCTGGAAAGTGTGTAGGCGGGAAACCGTCTCCAGGGTTCGAATCCCTGTCTCTCCGCCACAATCCCCCCGATCAGTCTATGTCGCACCTAGATATGAGCGTTCTGTGTGGCGAGATCTGGTTGCATTGTATCAGTTCCATGACAGCCATATAGTGCCGGTCGACGCGAATTTTCTGCACAGAACAGACGGACGAACATGATAGACCTGACCGGGCGGGTGCCTCTGCGTACAAGCCAGAATTATGAAATCTTCCAGCACCCAGAAATGGATGGCGCCCTGCTGAAAGTCCGCGTGGATGAGCCGAAGCGAAACCACCTCATCCCGCGCTATGCGGAATGGCGATACGGTAATTTGCGACAGTGGAACCGCGAGGCAAACGAATACCTTGCGGCGCTGCACCGCGGCTGCCCCGAGATCAAGCGTCTTGCGAAGTTCATGGGCTATGCACCAACTTCGCGGGGGCCTGCAATCGTGGTGGAAAAAATGACCGGCCCGGATGGGGATCTCGCGCCGTCCCTGCATGCCGAGATGGTTGCTGCGAATGGTGACCCAGATGTGCTTCAGAAGCTGCGGGGCGACTTGCTGGAGTTGCTGGATGATCTGGAGCGCGGACGCATCATCGTTGGTGACATGGGGATCGGAAACATCGTGCGCGCGCAGGAGCGTGGTGGCAGACTAGTTGTCATTGACGGGTTGGGTGAGAGGGTCCTGTTGCCTCTGACACTGTTCAGCGATTGGGCGTTTCGCAAATCCATGGCGCGGCGGCGTGCGCGCATGGCGAGTTAGTTACGTCAGAATGGACCGATTTGAGCATTGGCCGCCGTCTTGTATTTGCTTTATGTCTGGCGATGTTAGGTGCAAGACAGCCCAAATTGGCGGAGGTGCTAAGTGAAACTCTCAACCCCAAATTTCCCGGCCCCAACTGATGCCGAGGACCGCAAGGCCATCCGCCCTGTTATCTGCTACCCGCCAGAGACTCTGCCCAGCCCCGATCTGGATGGGCTGACTCGCTTGCGAGGTGCGTCCGTGAAAACTGCCGAGGTCACCGCTGCGCCGCGAGACGCCTCCTGTATTGACGTGCCAGCCGGTGCTTTCTTCCGCATCACATCCGTCGAAGGCGCGCAGGTTGGCGATCTGAACCTGTGGAACAAACACGATCTGACTGAACGGTTCTACTCCGGTAAAACCCGCGCCCTGCACGGAACGCATCTTTCGACCGGAGACCGCATGTGGTCGAGTTTCCCAAATATGCGGCCAATGGCGACGATCACGGCTGATACGCTGGACTGGTACGGCTTTGACGCCTTTGGGGGCTCCGTTCATGACGTGATCGGCACCCGCTGCGACCCGTATACCGGACGGTTGCTGTCGGGGGATGATTACCACTATTGCTGTCATTCGAACCTGACCCGAGCCTTGGCGCAGCATTGCGATCTGCCTCTGCACGAGGCGGAGACCCATGTGCATGACGTTCTGAATGTCTTCATGTGTACCGGGTTCACGTGCGATACCGGCCAGTATTTTATGAAGGCCAGCCCGGTGCGTCCGGGTGACTATCTTGAATTCCACGCCGAGATCGACCTGATCGTCGGCCTCTCAGCCTGTCCGGGTGGGGACTGCTCCTCTGAGCATTCCTCGGACACCGCTGCATGCTATCCGTTGCTGATCGAGGTCTTCGATCCGGGCGAGGCCGTGCGGCAGTCGCATGTTCAGCCCAGTGTTTCGGCCTATGACCGGTCGCATGGCGCATAGAAGGCAGCGAAAGGAAAACGCGTGACGCAAGCGGACAAGCAGCTGGAGACAGCTGTATTCTACATAAACCTTGACCGGGTTCCCGAACGCCGCGCGTTTATGGAGGCGCAGTTCGCAAAAGCTGGCGTGACCGACCCGATCCGTTTCAGCGCGGTTGATGCGCGTCAGGCGGATGCTTTGGAGGGGAATGGGTATGTGCCGGGCGTTGGCTCTCGCTGGGGTTTGAAACAAAGCGAGATCGCCTGTTTTGAGAGTCATCGCGCCGTCTGGCAGCAAGTGGTGGATCAAGACCTGAAGGCGGTGGCGATTTTCGAAGATGATGTCGAGATGTCGTCTCGACTGGGGCAGGTGATTGACAGCCTTGCACAGAATGCGGACAGGTTCGATTTTGCCAAGATGGACTACTCGCCGCGCAGCCTGCGCTTTGGAGCGGAGGCGGAGATAGGCGGCGTCACAGTTCGCCCAATGCTGGAAATGGCCCCAAGTGCCGCGGCCTATGTTCTGTCGCAGGAAGGGTGTCGCAAACTGCTGGCATGGTCTCAGCAGTATTCCGACCATCTGGATGATTTCGTATCGATCCCCCGGCCAGACTGGCGAATGTTCCAGGCCTTCCCGGCCGTGGGTGTGCAGATGATCTGGTCGAAGCAACAGCACGATCTTGAACAGGTCAAGACCAGTGAGCGGGAAGGGGATCAATCCACCAATACCAGCTTGGACAAAGGCCCGTTCTGGTTCCGCGCGCGACGTGAGCTATTGGCAGCAAAACGCAAGCTTGGTTGGCGCTTTGGAGGTCAGAAGAAACTGCTCGATCAGGGTGGGTTTGTTGGGTTCATTCCGGTTGACACGGACCTTCGGGTCTGACGCCTGTTTCGACCCGCGCAGAGGTAAACCGGCGCCTAAGACCTCAAGTTTTCAAAAGCATTAACAAAAATACCAATTTGATATAAGCTTGTGACGTTATTTCTAGTTATTGACTGGGTGTTGGGGTGTCACAAACGCTTTACGAGAAATACGGCGGCTTCAAAACCATCAGCCGTGTGGTGATGAGTTTCTACGAAATAGCGCTTGAGTCCGACGAGATCGGGCATTTCTTTGAAGATATCGACATGCCGCGCCTGATTGACCATCAGACCAAGTTTGTCTCGTCTTTGGTTGGTGGTCCTGCGGCGTTCAGCGACGATAGGATCGAAGCCGTTCATCGGCACCTAGGCATTTCACATGATCATTTCGATGTCATGGCAGAGCTATTCGGCGAAGCGCTCGAGATGCATGGCATGTCCGAGCGCGATATCAAAACGGCCCTTGGCGCGATTGAAGGCAAACGCTCGATCATCGTCAGCCGTGACGCGGCATGAGCATCCTTGCCATCAACGAACAACTTCTGCGGGCCATCGGCGTTGGTGTTGCCGTTGTGCGGGCCTCGGATCTGAAATTCGTCTTTCATAACAGCCCCTTCGCCGAATGGTTTGGCAAGCCTGAGAAAAAGCAGTCTCTGTTGGATATCTTGCCGGATCTCGACATCAAAGAGCTGGAGGACGTCAAGCAATCCGGCCTGCGGTATTCGGTCGAGCTTCAGATCAAACCCAAGCGCCGGACGCTGATCTTTGCGGTCACCGTCTCACTGGCCAGTGGGTTGTCGGAACAGGTGCTGATCGTGGAATGCCAGAATATCACGCGCATTCGCGAGCTTGAGAGCATGATCGATAGCTACTCGACCATGGTCGAGCGCAACACGCGCGAACTGGAGCGCGAGAAAGAGCGGGTTGAACGTCTTCTGCTGAACGTGATGCCCCGCGCGGTGTATGAAGAGTTCAAGACGTTTGGCGTCGTGACCCCTCAGCTGTTCGACGAAGTCTCGGTGGTGATGTTGGATTTCGTCGGGTTCACGGATTTTGCTGCCAAAACCGACCCGACGGTCACCTTGAGCGAGTTGAATGATATCTTCACGGCCTTCGACCGGATCGTCGAGCAATACGGTTGCGAGCGGATCAAAACGATTGGGGACGCCTATCTGGCCGTCTCTGGCATGCCGGATGCGACGCCCGACCATGCCACGGCGGTCGCCCATTGCGCAGTGCGCTTCCTGCGGTATCTCGAGCGGCGTAACGAAAGCCACCCGCACAAATGGCAGGCCCGGATCGGCTTGGGCATGGGGCCGGCTGTCGGGTCGGTCGTGGGCATTCAGAAATATGTGTATGACGTGTTTGGCCCAGCCGTGAACATCGCCGCGCGCCTGCAAGTCTTTGCAAACCCGATGAACATCGTCGCGCCGGAGGCGATGAAATATGCGTTAATCGACGAGTTTCAGGTCTCGGATCTGGGACGGGTCGAGATCAAGGGGATGGGGGAGATGGATCTGATCAACGTCTCGTCAGGCCTCAGCGCTAATCAGGGAAGCCGATTGTTCTGAGGATCAGTCATCCTGCGGCACCAGACCCAGCCCGCGCAGGTAAATCCCAATCCCGCTTTCGAGAAGGTCCTCGGGCGAAAAGGGCGAGGTCGCACCGGTCGCGTTACGCGCATAGAGTTCGACCACACCGTGACTCATTGCCCAAATATGGGCCGAGAACATGGACGCGGGAGGCCGCTTTTCCGGTGGGATATGTTGCGACAGGTCCGCAGCTGCCTTCTCCAGAACCGTTTTGGCCCGGTTTGACGCTAACGACAGCTCGGGCGTGCGGTTCGGGGAAATCCCACTTTCGAACATGGCGATGTAGTGGCCGGGATGCTTGCGGGCAAAGGCCAGATAGGCGCGCCCGGTGGCCTCAAACGCGGCCAAAGCGGATGGCTGGCCCTCGTCATAGGCATATTGCATCAGGTCGGCGAACATCTCAAACCCTTGGCGGGCAGCTTCGGCGATCAGGTCCTCACGCCCGTGATAGTGCCGGTAGACAGCAGCCGGAGTCACCCCGGCGGTCTTGGCGGCCTCGGACAGGGTAAAACCGGTGGGGCCTTTCTCTTCGATCAACGACAGCGCGGCCTCGATCAAGGCCTGCTTCAGGTTTCCGTGGTGATACCCGCGCTTCGTCATTCCGGCCTCAGGTTATTGGTTTTTCACGTGTTCGGATGCCAAGAGATAGTCCAATTTCAGCCAATGGTCCAACGCCCAGGCGATCAATTCTTGGCCACCCTTCTATTTACGTCAGGACTCCCAAACATCCGGTCCACCGCAGATATTCGGATCATTCTCGCCGATGGCTTTTTCGTCTTTTTCATCGTAATCCAAAGCCAGCAGCACCGTTCGGATCGCTGCAAGGCGCGCGCGTTTCTTGTCGTCAGACCGCACGATGGTCCAAGGACAGTTTTCCGAATGTGATCGGGTCAGAGTTTCAGAAATCGACTGAGTGTATTCATCCCATTTTTCCAATCCGGCGATATCGATTGGGCTGAGTTTCCACTGTTTGAGCGGATCCGTCTCACGCGCCAAAAAGCGGTTCAGCTGTTCCGCCCGGCCGACATTCAGCCAGAACTTGAACAGACTTATCCCGTCGTTCACGAACCCGGTTTCCAGCGGCAACACCTGACGGAAGAACCGTTCGCGTTCCTCCTGATTACAGAACCCAAAGACGTTTTCTACGACACCTCGATTGTACCAGCTGCGGTCGAAAAACACGATCTCACCGGCCGAGGGAAGGTGCTGGATGTAGCGTTGGAAATACCACTGGCTGCGCTCGGAATCCGAGGGCTTACTGAGCGCGACATTCCGCGCTCCGCGTGGGTTCAGGTTCTCGCGGAACCGCTTGATGGTGCCACCTTTTCCCGCCGCATCTCTGCCTTCAAAGATGATCGCGACCCGTTGGCCGGTTTCTTTGACCCAGGATTGCATTTTAACCAGTTCGATTTGCAGCGCCTCGATCTGCGTCTCATATTCCTTGGTCTTCATTTTTTCGGCGTAAGGATAGCTCGGGTTCAGGATGTCGCCCTTGTTTGCCTTTTCGATCATTTTGCGCACGTCGCCGGGCGCTTTCTTTTGAAAGTACTGTTCGATGGAACCTTTTTCTGACCGGGCCATGCGCTACCTCGCGATAAAATCCATATCTTACTATGAATTAGGTGCTGGCCTAACGCAAACCCGCCCGTTGCGCGGCGCGGTCGATGGCGGCGGCGACTTCATCGGCTGCAACGACCTGGGGCATATGGCCGATGCCCGGCAGTTCGATCAGCTCGGCACCGGGGATCTGTTCGATCAAGCGGGTCGAATGCCAATCCAGCTTGACCGTCGTGTCTGCCGTGCCGTGAATGATTTCGGTGGGTACAGAGATCTCACCGTATCGGGGCTGCAGACGCTCAACCTCTTCCAGCAGCCGAACCCGTTGTTTTGCGTTGGCATGCATCGAGGCGCGGCGCATTGTCAGGGCGGGGCCGAAATGCTCGGCATAGCCTTCGGGCGCAGTTTGTGGCGCGAATACCTTGTCGAGGGCGGTTTCGACATAAGATTCCGGCACGTAAGAGGTGATCAGGGGCAGGGCAAGCGCATTGCCAAGCCCGGTCGCGGCCAATCGGTTGAAATTGTCCAGCGGCGTCTCCCACGGGATCGCGGCCGGAGCGATCAGCACAAGGGCCGAGAGATTGTTGGGACGGGTTACGGCCCAGGCCAGCGCCACCGACCCTCCAAGGCTTTGTCCCGCGACGATGGGTTTCTCTGCGCCAAGTTGGGCGGCTGCACGCTGCAGAATATCCGCCTGCTCTTGAATGGTTTCACCATCGGGATTGAAGCTGTCCGAATAGCCAAGGCCGGGACGGTCAAACACGATCACGCGGTAGTTTTCGGCCAGAATAGGGGCCAAGGCGAAGGTCATGTCGCGGGTATTGCCGCTGGAGCCATGGATCAAGACCACGTCAGGGCCATCCCCCATGACAACCGCATGCACGGCAATCCCATCCACATCGAGTATCTGACCTTCGGGCGGAAACACCTGCTCGGCGCGGGCCTCGCTCTGGGCGGCGCGCCACAGGGTAAACGCTGCAAAGCCGATCAGGCCCAGCGTCAGGAGTATCCAGATCTTAGCGGCCAATTTCACTCATATCAAAGGGGGTGGACTGATAGATTTCATTGATCCAGTTACCATAGAGCAGATGCGCATGGCTGCGCCACCGGTTCTGCGGCACCTGTGTCGGATCGTCATCCGGATAATAATTCATTGGCACATTGATCGGTGTGCCATTGGCGATGTCCCGATCATATTCCTGCTTCAACGTATCGCTGTCATATTCGAAATGGTTGAAGATATAGAGCGCACGATGCGCCGGGTCCTCGACAAGGCAAGGACCTGCTTCATCGCTGCCAAGCAACGTGACAAGGCCGTCCGCGGCGTCAATCTCGGCCTGCTTCATCTCGGTCCAGCGGCTGACGGGAATAACGCAATCATCCGAGAATCCCCGCAAAAACGGAGACGACGGGAGCAGATTCCGATGCCGGAAACAGCCAAAGGCCTTGGCGTCCAGCATGTGTTTTTTCACGCCGTGGAAGTGATTGATCATCGCCATGCCGCCCCAGCAGACCCCGAAGGTGGAATGGACGTTGGTCTGGGTCCACTCAAACACCTCTCGGAGTTCTTCCCAATAGGTGACATCATCGAATTCCAGATGCTCGATCGGCGCACCGGTGATGATCAGGCCGTCGAACTTCTGGTCCTTCACGACCTTGAACGGCTGATAGAACTCGGCCATATGCGCAGCGGCGGTGTTCTTGGTCCGATGCTCGGTCATGCGGATCAGAGACAGGTCAATCTGCAGCGGAGTTGCCCCGATCAGACGCGCGAACTGGTTCTCGGTCTGGATCTTCTTGGGCATCAGGTTCAGCAGCCCGATCCGCAGGGGGCGAATATCCTGACGCATTGCCTGATCCGCAGCCATGACCATGACGCCTTCCTGGGTCAGGACGTCAAAGGCGGGCAGTTCGGATGGGATTTTGATCGGCATCGGGTCAGACTTCTGAATAGGTTAGGAGGAGGTAGTTAGGCGCGATCGCGCCCGGTCTCAAGGGTGCGTTCGATCAACTCATCGAAATCGGCCGCATCGCGCACTTCTCCGATGTCTTTGGCCGTTATCGTAACGCCCCAGTTTTTCGCCATCGCTTCGTATCGGGGCTGACGATGGGCAAGCGCCTGAGCGTAGGTCCATCGGATGAACGCGTCCGGGTTCACGTCAGCCTCAGAACAGCCGTTTTGATCCAGATATTCGGTCCAGACGCGGGTCAGGAATTCAGCCTGATAGGACATCGGCTTTGGGGCCTTGTCAAAGCGTCGGACCAGCTCGGCCGTGTGGTCTTCATCACCCTGCAGCCAGATCATCAGCGCCTGTTTTGATAGCTCAGACATCAGTTGATCCGCTGGGTCATCCGGGTCGACCCACTCGCAAATCGACCCGCCGGTGTCGCAGATGAAATGCGGATAGCCATAGAGACGCTCTGCCCGGTCCACGAAATATTCGGTGTCCAGAAGGGCGTGAATCTCGGCCAGTCGGAATTGTTCCTGCCGACGGCGATACTCGGACATCTCCAAACCGCCAAGCGCCGGATTGCCGGGTTTGCCAAGGTAGGATGCAACAGGGGTCAGGTTCTCGAACGAGATGTTCGAGCCGATATAGATCGAATCCGACAACAGCAGGTCCCTCAGAAATGGGACTTTCATCGCCTCGGCCTTGGCGTTATCGGCAATGTATTCGCCCATGTAGCGGGTGCCGATCCGATAGTCGACGGAGTAGTGAAACCAGCCGCCGCTGTCCCGCAGGATGTTGGATACATAGGTCTTGCCAAGCCCCGACATGCCGAAAAACAGCACCTTCTTGCGTGCAGCCCCACGCCAATCTCTTGCCGAGCTGTAGATCATCTTGCGCTGTCCCTTGTTTTTGCCTTTGCTAAATCGGGCAGGCGGCGGCGTCAATCGCGTGGGGCGGCTCGGTTGAGGATCAATAGTCCCGCGGCCAGCACGGCAAAGCCTATATAGGCGCGAGGATCCAGTGCCTCGTCTCGCAGCAAAGCGCCCAAAACGATTGCGACAGGTGGGATGATGAGGGTCACGAGCAATAGATTGCCACTGCCCGCCATCGAAAGGACCCGGTAGTAGAGAAGATATGCACCCGCCGTCGCGATCAGGGAATAATACGCGATTGCCGCCCATGTGACCGCGGGCAGGCTGAGGCTTGGGATGCCGTCCGTCATAAGGGCAATCGGGATCATGAACAGGGTCGAGCCGGTCAGCATCCCGGCGGCGGCGACAATCGGCGGGAGGGAGCTTAGATGTTTGCGCGCCCAAACGCCGGCAAATGCGTAGGAGATAGTGCCCGCGAGGATGGCAAGTTGAGCTGTGTTTTGCAGGCTGAAGCTGGTGAGGTTGCCGACCCCGATCGCGATTGAAACGCCAAAAAAGCCCAGTCCAGCGCCGAGAAGGCGCGGTGATGTCAACCTCTCGTCGGAAAAGAAGAGGGCAGCAACGAGAACGCCGAAGATAGCCGTTGCCGCGTTCAAAATCGCCGTAAGGCCTGTGTCAATGTATAACTGCCCCCACGCCATCAGCGAGAACGGAATCACGTTGTTGAGCAGTCCCATGACCAGAAAACCCAACCAGAGGCGAGGTGAGCTCGGGACGCTCAGACCCCTGAGCCAAACCACCAACCACAAGGCCAGCATTGCCCAGAATGTTCGATGCAGCACCGAGGTCATCACTGGTATCGTGTCCAGCGCAATCCGAATTGAAACGAATGAAGCACCCCAGATGATGCCCAGCAACGAAAGCTCAGCCCATGCGCGGGGGGATAGGTGTTTTTGGTGTTCCATGAACAGGTTGTGGCAGCTTTGAGTTCATGCGGCGACCCGAAAGATGCGGAAACAAAAGACCCCACCGAAACGGCGGGGTCTGTTTGGTTTTTGTGTGGGGCGATTAGTCCAGAGCGTAGGTGATCTGGAAGCCGACGCTCCAAGCGCTGTTGCCGGTGAAGTCAGCAGTCACACCACCAGCGCCATCTGCGGTAGCATCCCCAATATCAGTGTATCGAACACCAGCTGAGATTTTGGCTTTTTCAAGCGAGTATGTCCCGCCGACCCCAATGCTCCAAAAACCATCAGTCGGTCCCAAATTGGAAACTGGTTCGCCTTCGTCAGTCTCGTAGCCGAGAGTTACAGCACCAGAAAATTCTTCCGAAAATTGGTAGCCCAGTCCCAGCGTGTACGTGTAAGTGGCGTTGTCGTAGTCTACGAGCGGCGAAGTCGGAGGGTAGTTTGGCGGATTGTAGACCAGTTGCGGCCAGTCAACCCAGCGAATCGAGCCAAACAACAGAGTCTTTGGGGCCACGCCGGTTTGAAAATCCAAGTTTACAGATTGAGGTGTTTCAATCTCTGACGAGGATTCAACCGCTGTTCCGCCGATGGTTTCAGTCTGGGAAAGATCGTGGGAAATCTTTGAGTTGTAAGTCAGTGCCACCCGCGCAGCAATCTCAGGCTTTTCCCACGCAACGCCAACAACATAGCCGAAATCAATCTCGGCATCAGTACTGACAGTGTAGTTACCTGCGATGGGTACTCCAACATTTGCCTCTACCCGTTGTGCCCTGACCCCGCCAATAGCACTGAAACCGTTGTCGAACTTGTATCGAAACAAAGCGGTTATTGCGTCAGTGTCCGCTGTCGCTCTCAATACGTCGTTCGCTGTACCACCCTGAGATAGCGGGTAATCAGGCGAGTACGCGATATCTGCACCAAACGGCTGGTCATACATAATCGCGAAATCAAGCTGATCGGTCAGCGACGTTTTGTACCCCAAGTGAGGGGTAAAGAAGTCATTTGCGACGTTTCCGGAGTCTATCGGCTCCAACGACCCGAATATGTTTGGCATTGTTCCGCTGACGCTCGGGTCCGTGTACCCGAGACGAAATTGCACAACCGATCCTTCTTCGAAAATCAGGTTGATCCCCTGACCGCTGCGGTCCAGACCGCCAGCGTAGCCAGCCGTTGCCCCCACGCAAACTGCGCACGCTGATAGTAGCGCTTTCTTCATGTATTCCTCCCTTACTGTCCCTCGAAGGCCTGTATTGCATCTGTGTGAGTGTAAGATGCTGACCCGCTCGTTAATGATGCCCGATACTGGCTTGGTGACAGTTTTATCGTCAACTAGTGACCGTGCGTTACTTCTTGTGAGTGTCAGCGCGAACTGTTGCTAAACTGTTACGATTTTCGGACCAAACATTTAGAAAGATACCTGAAAAGATCACGGCTGCTCCGAGCAGCGTCCAATGATCCAGTGGTTCATGGTAAAGAAGCATACCGACGACTGCGATCGTCGGCAGGCGGGCAAAGTCGAATGGTACCACCACGGTCGCGGGGGCGATTGCCAGTGCGTTTGTGATACAGAAATGCGCCAGAAGACCGGCCAAACCAACCAGCAACAAAAAGGGTGCCGTTTGCAGCGTTGGCAAAGCGATTTGCTGGTCTATCCCTGCCGCTATCGTGCCCAGAACAGCTTGCATCACGGTTAGCCAGAATACGATACAACCGATGCTGGCATGACGCGTGAGTTGTTTCGTCGTGATCGTTGTAAATGCAAAGAAAATCGCACTTCCAGCCGCCATGACAATACCCAGAGATAGGCTTGAGGTTCCGGGTCTTGTCACCATCAGAACACCGGCAAACGCAATCAGTGCAGAGGTCATGCGGATCGCGGTCAGGCGCTCTTTTAGCAGAAGCGGAGAGAGCAGGATTACCCAGATCGGCTGGGTGAATTCAAGCGCGAAAACCTGTGCCAGAGGAGCCACTCCGACCGCATAGAACCAGAGGTTTTGGCCGGTGAAATGGAACGTGTTGCGGATCGCGTGCAAACCAAGACGCTCGGTCGTGACCTGATGCCATTTGCGGGTCGCCGTCAGTACCAGCGCCACGATGATCACGCCGACAAAACTGCGATACATCATGATCTCGAACGTATCGTGATGCAGGCTCAGCTCTCGCCCGGCGACGGCCATTGAGGAAAATGAGGCAATAGCGCCGGTCATCCACAGGGCGGCTTTCCCAATCGAGCCAGACGCTTCCCTCAATCTCTTTCCTTCTATTTACGACGGACATCTTAGGCTTTTGTGGCGAGGGCGTAGATGGACTGATAGTCCCTTTCGGCAAGATCAAGCTCTGGATCGAACCCCCGTTTTTCGACAGTTTCGAAACCGCCTTTCTTGAGGATAGCCAATAGGTTTTCCTGATCAAACATATACTTATGTTCGTCGTTCATGTAAGCAATGTAGTTTATCTGATCCATGTTGGACCCTGTTGAGACGACGGCAGGCTGAAACTGACCTTCTTTGGGCTCAAACTCCCGGTTCTCCATGTAGGCCTCGATGAAGAGGCGGAAATTGGGAACGCAGACCGAGAAAGTACCTCCGGATTTCAGAACGCGGTGGCATTCGGGAATGAACGTGCAGAGATCTTTGTAGCTCAGGTGTTCCAGGAAGTGAGACGCATAGAGCGCAGAAACTGAGTTGTCTGGAAGCGGGATGCCATTGCGCAAATCATAGCGAAAGTCGCAGGGCGCGGTATCTACGGTTGTCCAACCATTTGTTCCGTTTTTCTCTCCGGAACCCAATTCCAGTTTGATGTCTCTTTGTTGCTTTAAGGCCCGCCATTGCTTCCAGGACGCAATTGTCTTGCCGATCCTAGGCTTATTCCAGGAAATCATGCGCGTTGTTATCCGAAAACTCTGCGAATACTGGGAGTCGGAATTTGACATTTTTAGCAACCATTTCATTGTTCTAGCGGCGCGTCGCGAATCCCGCGACTGACCACTTGATTTATATGTTTACGTATTCAAAGCCCACAGGCATCCGCTCAATCGGACTATTCCCACTCGATCGTTCCCGGAGGTTTCGAGGTGATATCGTAGGTGCATCGGTTGATACCCTTGACCTCATTGATGATCCGCGTGGCGGTTTCGCCCAGGAACTCGTGGCTGAAAGGGTAATAGTCGGCGGTCATGCCATCAACTGACGTCACGGCACGCAGTGCGCAGGCGTAGTCGTATGTGCGGCCATCGCCCATGACTCCGACGGTGCGGACGGGGAGAATCGCCACGAAAGCCTGCCAGATTTCGTCATAGAGGCCGTGTTTGCGAATCTGGTCGATGTAAACCGCATCGGCTTCGCGCAGGATTTCCAGCTTCTCGCGGGTGATCTCACCTGGGCAGCGAATGGCGAGGCCTGGTCCGGGGAAGGGGTGGCGGCCGATGAAGCTGTCGGGCAGGCCCAGTTCGCGACCCAGCGCGCGGACTTCATCCTTGAACAGCTCACGCAGAGGTTCGACCAGCTTCAGACCCATCTTCTCGGGCAGGCCACCAACATTGTGGTGCGATTTGATCGTGACCGAAGGGCCTCCGCTGATCGAGACGGACTCGATGACGTCAGGGTAGAGCGTGCCTTGGGCCAGGAATTCGGCCCCGTCGATGGTATCGGCGTGTTTCTGGAACACGTCGATGAACAGTTTGCCGATGATCTTGCGCTTGGTCTCGGGGTCGCTTTGACCGTCCAACTCGCCCAGGAACAGATCGCTCTCATCCGCGTGGATCAGCTGAATGTTGTAGTTGTCGCGGAACATGCCGACGACTTCCTGCGCCTCGTTCTTGCGCAGCAGACCGTGGTCGACAAAGACACAGGTGAGCTGATCGCCGATCGCCTCATGGATCAGGATCGCTGCGACCGAGCTGTCGACGCCGCCGGACAGGCCGCAGATGACCTTCTTGTCACCGACCTGTTCGCGGATCTTCTCGATCATCTGCTCGCGATAGGCACCCATGGTCCAGTCGCCGCTGAACCCGGCGAGCTTCACAAAATTTTCGTATAGTTTCGCGCCCTTGGGGGTGTGATGCACCTCGGGGTGGAACTGCACAGCGTAGAAATGGCGCTTGCTGTCAGCCGTGATGGCAAACGGCGCGTTGGGGGAGGTGCCGTAAACCTCAAACCCCGGAGCGATTTCGCTGACATGGTCGCCGTGGCTCATCCAGACCTGTTCATCACCATCCGAGAACCAGTCTTTCAGGATATCCAACTGACCTTTCGGAGTAACAAAGGCGCGGCCAAACTCGGCAGTGCCATGGCCACTTTCGACCTTGCCGCCCAGTTGGTGCATCATCACTTGCTGGCCATAACAGATACCAAGGATCGGAACGCCATAGTCGAAAATCTCTTGCGGTGCGCGCGGAGAACCCTCGCGCGTGACACTGTCCGGCCCACCCGAAAAGATCACCGCTTTGGGCGCCATTTCGCGCACAAATTCCATGGTGACATTCTGGTAGGGGTGGATTTCGCAATAGACATTCAGCTCGCGCAGACGGCGTGCAATCAGCTGCGTCACCTGGCTGCCGAAGTCGATGATCAGAAGGCGGTCGTGGGATGTATCACTCATGTGCGGGCCATAGGCCAAGCGTGACAAATTCGCAAGAGAAAGGTCTTTGCTGAAGGGCGGATACCCGCATTTCAGGGAAACTGTGTTTCGGCTATTGTAAAAGTTTTGTAACAAAAATATGACGATCTTTCCGTCTGCATCATGCGGACACCCGAATAGGAGAGATGCGTTTGCCCATAGCTGTTGAACTTGCCGCTTTGAATCTGGCTTTGGCCATGTTCTGCGGGGCGCTGATCGGGTCCGAGCGTCAGGTACGCCAACGCATGGCAGGTTTGCGAACCAATCCGCTGGTAGCCCTGAGCGCCGCAGCTTTTGTGGTGTTCTCGGCGCTCTATCCGGATGAGGTGAGTCCGACACGCGTGGCCGCTCAGGTCGTTTCGGGGATCGGGTTTCTTGGGGCAGGCATCATCTTTCGGCACGGGTTCACCATTCACGGCTTGAACACGGCGGCGACCTTGTGGTGTTCGGCGGCTGTGGGGATGATGGCCGGAAGTGGAGCCTGGATCTTTGCAATCATGATGACGGGTTTCGTCATTTTTGTGAATCTGGGGCTGCGGCCATTGGTGAAGTGGTTAAAAAAAACGACACGCGCTGGGGTTCCCTTGACGCAGGAATTCCGCATCCTCGTTCAGTGCGCAGCAGATGCGCAGGCAGAGGTCCGTGCGGCGGCACTACAGGCTTTGGCGCAAAACGGGGTGCGCATTGTCGGGTTTCAAAAGGGAGATGCAGACGACAAAGGTCTGCAAACACTGGAAATTCTCGTTTCCACCGAAGATCATCCAGAAAATGTGCAACACAAAATTGCGGCGCCCCTTATTCTTGAGCCGGGGATTCTGAGTGTCGAATGGGAAGACGCGAACGAGACTTGAACCCGCTGTTTTAAAGGGTCCCGTCGCGGCGTAATGTCGCTTTTATGTGCCAATAGCCGTTATCTTCCAATAGTAGCGAGTGTTGGCGGGCTAGATAGAGACCCAATCAAGACATCCAAAGTATGGTGAGGAAAAATGGCTGAAGCATCAGCACGTCGTCGAGGTCGCGGTGGTGGCGGAGCCGCCCGCCGGGCAGAACGCACTGCGGTTCGGATCGACACCGCAAAGTACATTGAGCGGAACATTCCGAACTTTGAGGTCCTCAACGAAGAAGCGTTGGAGATCATCGAGTACAACGCGGAAACGATTCTGGAAGAGGTTGGCGTCAACTTTGTCGACAATCCCGCCGCGCTGGAGCGTTGGCGCAATGCAGGTGCAGATGTTGATGGCGAACGCGTGCGCATTCCGCGTGGTCTGGCGCGTCAGCTGATCAAAACAGCCCCAAGCCAGTTCACTCAGCACGCCCGCAACCCTGAGAAATCGGTGGTGATCGGTGGCCGTAACCTGGTTCTGGCGCCTGTCTATGGCCCTCCGTTTGTGCGTGATGCGCAGGGTGGTCGTCGCTATGCGACCATGGATGACTTCAACAAGTTCGTGAAGCTGGCCTACATGTCCAAGTGGCTGCACCACTCGGGCGGTACCGTTTGCGAACCGACCGATATCCCGGTGAACAAACGCCACCTCGATATGCTGATGGCGCACATGACGCTGTCTGACAAACCCTTCATGGGTTCCGTGACCGACCCCAGCCGGGCGCAGGATTCGGTCGAGATGTGCGAGATTCTGTTCGGCAAGGACTTCGTTCAGAACAACACCGTGATGACCTCGCTGACCAACATCAACTCGCCGATGACCTTCGACGATGTGATGATGGGCGCGCTGGAAGTCTACGCGAAGAACAATCAGGCTTGCATTGTCTCGCCATTCATCGTCGGCGGTGCGATGGCGCCGGTGTCGGTTGCAGGGACGCTCACGCAGGTTCTGGCCGAGGTTCTGGCGGGTATCGCCTATAGCCAGATCATCCGTCCGGGTGCACCTGTGATTTTTGGTGCGTTTGTGACTTCGATCGACATGAACTCGGGCGCGCCGACCTTTGGTACACCTGAGGCTGCGCATATCACATATGGCGCAGGTCAGCTGGCCCGCCGCCTGAATCTGCCTTTCCGTTCTGCAGGCTCGTTCTGTGGTTCGAAACTGCCGGACGCTCAGGCGGCTTATGAGACCGCGAACTCGCTGAATATGGGGCTGATGTCGGGTGTGAACTTCATGCTGCACTCGTGCGGCTGGCTCGAAGGCGGTCTGGTTGCCGACTTTGAAAAGTTCGTGATGGATGCCGATCAACTTGGTGTTCTGCACGGGCTGGCCAAAGGCGTCGCCTATGATGAGAACGCGCAGGCGATGGGTGCGATCCGCGAAGTGGGGCCGGGCGGTCACTATCTTGGCTGCGAGCACACGCAGGCCAACTTCAAGGAAGCCTTCTGGAAGACCGAGGTGCTGGACTACAAACCGTTCGAGACCTGGCAGGACGAAGGTTCGCGCGATACGCGTCAGCTGGCTTCGTCACGGGTCGAGCATCTGCTGGCCAATTACCAGCAGCCGCAGATGGACCCGGCCACCAAAGAGGCGCTCGAGGCTTATATTGCCGACAAGAAAGCCTCGATGCCGGACGCATTTACCTGATCACTCAAACTGTGCGGCGCGGCTGGCTTGATACAGCTGCGCCTCACCCAAAAGCGCAATAAGAAGATCAAGGTGCCTGACCAGAGAATAGGCGGCATCCTCTTCTTTTCGCAGCATATTTTGCTCTCTCTCCATATCCATAAGCCGCATCAGAGCGGCCCCGTTTCCGGGCAGTCGACCATAGCCCAGGATGCGTTGAAGATGCCGGTCACGGTTGTAATCCTGAGCTCCGAATTTTGCAGCGCGCGCTAGTAGACGAGGGCGGCGCAGGGTCGTGATCATGGTCATCAGGTCTTGCATTTCAGGTGCCTCTTGTTCGGATAATTGACGCCCTGTTTGTCACACAACCTAAGCGGGTGTTGCGCTCTTCAAGGTCGCCCCGAACGTTGGTTTCACGACTGTTTATCTTTTTGAATCAAATCTGGTTGCTGCGCTTCGGGGTTAACGAACGAGTAACGAAACCACCTCTAGTTAGATTTGGTTAACTTTAATTTCGGGGGGCAAAAGTGGCAGTCTGTTTTGTCGACGAGGGCAAATGAACATGGAAAACAACGTGGCATTCTCTATTCCGGCATGGGTTCCCGAGGGGGCGCAGCGCTACCTTGCGCACACGGAAACCGGTCAGTCGATCCGTGATATCGCAAGATCGGCCGGTTGCCATGCCTCGACCATTCTCAGACAAATCCGACGGGTCGAAATGCGCCGCGATGACCCCTTGGTAGATGCCGCCCTGCAATCGCTGGCCGAGACGCATTTCTCGGTCTCGGATCGGACGCGCCGCTTTGACGTAAGCGGACAGGACGAGCAAGAGGACGGCTCATTCGAGGGCGAAGCGCTGCGTGTGCTGCGGCGACTGTGTGAGACCGGATCGGTTCTGGCGGTGGCCGAGGATATGGACAAGGCCGTGGTCGTGCGTGACACCGGCGAGGCCGGAACGACAAGGACGGCCGTTGTTGATTGCAAGATCGCACAGGCGCTTGCCTTGCAGGACTGGATTACTTGCGACAATCCGGGCCGTATTTCCCGATACCGGATCTCGACATCGGGGCGCGCGGCGCTCAACCGATTGGTGGCCGAGGCGGAAAACAAGGCGCGGTCGCGCAATGAATTCGGCATGGCCGAAGCACAGGCAGCGTTTCAGCCGAAGTCGAACGGAGACGTCCCGGAACGCGCCCGACGTATGCGCTACAGTGCTGCGGAAAGCCCTTTGATCGCCTTGGCGCGGCGGCGGGACCGAGACGGCAAACCCTTTCTCGATGAAACGCTTGTCCGTGCAGGGGAACGTTTGCGCGAAGACTTTGAACTTGCGCAGATCGGTCCGCAAGTTGCGCAGAACTGGGATCGCTTTCTGACCGGGGGCGGGCGCGGCAATTTCGACAGTGAATCTCACGGAGGGCGCGGGGCCTCGGACGCGAAAGACCGTGTGGCGCGCGCGTTGTCGGACCTTGGTCCGGGGCTCAGCGACGTTGCGCTGCGCTGTTGTTGCTATCTTGAGGGGCTGGAGCTGGCCGAAAAGCGCATGGGCTGGTCGGCGCGTTCGGGCAAGATCGTTCTGCGTATCGCGTTGCAGCGCCTGAAACGACACTATGAGGACCTCTCTGGGCAAGATCGCATGATTGGCTAGGGATAAGTCTCTCTTGTGGTTTCAGCCCTTGGTGATAATCAAGGGCTATGAATTTCACACTCAAACAGTTGCAGTACTTTCAGGCCGTGGCCGAGCAGCGCAATTTCGGCCGCGCTGCGCAGGTTTGCAATGTGTCGCAACCTGCGCTGTCTGTTCAGATAAAATCGCTTGAGGAAACGCTGGGCGGTATTCTGTTCGAGCGTCAGGCGCGGGATATCCTGCTGACGCCACTGGGGCGAGACGTTCTTGAACATGCGCGTCAGGTGCTGGGGGCAGCTGTGCGGCTGGACCAGTTCGCGCGGGATCACTCTGGCGGGCATCGGTCGTTGTCGATCGGGATCATCCCGACAATTGCACCGTACCTTCTGCCCGGCGTTCTGGGGGGGCTACGCGCCGCGGATGTTTCGCTGCGTGTGCAGATCCGCGAGGCGAGGACCGAACGGTTGCTGTCTTTGCTCCGCGAAGGTGAGATCGACGCTGCAGTTCTGGCCCTGCCGGCGGGCGGCTCGGAATTCCGCGAAACGCCATTGTTCCAGGATCACTTCCTGCTGGCAGGCAGCGCCGCGCGGCTGCAACGTGTGAACACCAGCCCCGAAATGCTGCGTCCTCTGGATCTGCAATCGGCACAGTTGATGTTGTTGGAGGATGGCCACTGCCTGACGGATCAAGCGTTGGAGGTCTGCGGGCAGGATCGGGGCAGTGGGCAGATCAACATGGGGGCCTCCTCGCTTGCGACGCTCTCCCGGCTGGTTGCCGAGGGGTTCGGCCTAACCCTGATGCCCGAGCTGGCCGCGAAATCGGAATCAGAGGCGGTTCCGGGCATGAAGCTCTTGCGTTTTGGTGCCCCGCAACCGGCGCGCACGGTGGGGTTGGTCCGGCGTGCGTCAACAACGGATGATGGCTGGGTGGATCGTTTGGCCCAGGTGATCCGGGACGTGGGGGAGCAGATCGTTTCGGCCACGCGGACATGAAAAGGCCCGCCAGTGGCGGGCCGGTTTTCAGCGCCTATGCACCGGACTTACGCCAACGCCGGTTCGGCAGCAGCTTCCAGATGCTGGATCAAAGTTTCGGGCGAGGACACGCCATACGGGTCTTCGGGGCAGTTATCCATCAGGCCGGGCTCTTCGAACCAGGCTTCGACGACGCCGTCATTGATGATGGCTGCATAACGCCACGAGCGCATGCCAAAGCCCAGGTTGTCCTTGTCGACCAGCATGCCCATCTTGCGGGTGAACTCACCCGAACCATCAGGGATGACCTTGACGTTTTTCAGGCCTTGATCCTGCGCCCATTTGTTCATGACAAAGCTGTCATTGACGGACATGCAGTAGATCTCGTCGATACCCTTGGCGGTGAAATCGGAGTAGCCGTTTTCAAATCCGGGCAGCTGGTAGGTCGAACATGTGGGGGTGAAAGCGCCGGGCAGCGAGAACAGGATAACCCGTTTGCCAGCGAAGTAGTCGGCGGTTGTCTTGTCTTCCCAGCGGAACGGGTTGGGGCCTTCGACGGCCTCGTCGCGGACGCGCGTGTGAAAGGTCACATCGGGCAGTTTTGCTCCGGTCTTCATGTTCAAGTTCCTGTGATTCAGTTGTGACTTTCTGGCGATTTAAATCAGTTCTAAATTGCCTGCAATCCATGAAATGCTGCATCTGCAAGATAGGTTTGGTGGATTTGGTGGTTGATTTTTCGGGTGAAAAATATAGTTTAATGTTAAACTAATTTGACATTCGCGAGATATGTGCATAGCGGCTATGCGTCGCTGGTGTAACAGGCGTGAGTGTTTTATGTTATGGGTACACAAAGTTGACCCAAAGTTAGGAAAACTGCCCGTGCGCGATCTGAAAATCCCAGAACAACGTCACCCCGAAAAGGCGCATCGCCCGGACAACGCCCAGCCTAAGAAGCCAAAATGGATCAGGGTGAAGGCGCCCGGCGGCAAGGGCTATGCCGAGACGCATAAGATCATGCGTGAAAACAATTTGGTGACGGTTTGCGAAGAGGCCGGATGCCCCAACGTGGGCGAGTGCTGGAGCCAGGGTCACGCCACCATGATGATCATGGGCGAGATTTGTACTCGCGGCTGTACCTTCTGCAACATCGCCACGGGACGTCCGGACTCGCTGGACGCGTTTGAACCGGGTCGTGTGGCGCATGCGGTGCAAAAATTGGGTCTGAACCACGTTGTGATCACCTCGGTTGACCGGGATGATTTGAAAGATGGCGGGGCAGAGCATTTCGCGCAGACCATACGCGCCGTTCGCCACCGCTCGCCGAAGACCACGATCGAGATTCTGACGCCGGACTTCCTGAAATGTGAACCCGAAGTGCTTGAGACCGTAGTCGAGGCCAAGCCGGATGTATTCAACCACAATCTCGAAACCGTACCGGGCCTCTATCCCGAGGTTCGCCCCGGCGCGCGCTATTTCCATTCTCTGCGCCTGTTGCAGCGCGTGAAGGAACTGGACCCGTCGATTTTCACCAAATCCGGCATCATGGTCGGTCTGGGTGAGGACAAGCAGCAAGTCGGCCAGGTCATGGATGATATGCGCGCCGCTGACATAGATTTCCTGACCATTGGTCAGTATCTGCAACCGACGCCCAAGCACCACGCGGTGGACCGTTTCGTGACGCCGGAGGAGTTCGCTTCCTATGAAAAAGCGGCTTATGGCAAGGGCTTCCTGATGGTCTCGGCCACTCCGCTGACGCGTTCGTCCTACCACGCGGGGGATGATTTCGCGCGTTTGCGTGCGGCACGGCAGGCGAAGCTGGGGCAGGCGTGACGCCTGATAGATTGGCGCAGCTGACAGCGCTGCGCCACAGTTTGCATCAACATCCCGAACTTTCTGGGCAAGAGCGTGAAACCGCCGCGCGCATGGCTGATGAGCTGCGTCGCGCAGGGGCGGATACCGTACTGACCGACCTCGGCGGGCACGGAGTCGCGGCGGTATTCGACAGCGGTACAACCGGTCCCATCGTCGCCATTCGGTGCGAGCTGGATGGCTTGCCGATCAACGAACTCTCGGACCTGCCGTATGTGTCGACCGTGCCGGGTAAAGGGCATCTGTGCGGGCATGATGGCCATATGTCTATGGTTTTCGGCGTCGCGCTTGCGTTGCAGGAACAGCGCCCAACGCGCGGACGGGTGGTTCTGATTTTCCAACCTGCCGAAGAAACCGGGCAGGGGGCCAAGGCGGTCCGCGACGATCCCCAATTCGCGCATCTTGCCCCGGACTTTGTTTTCTCCTTGCACAATTTGCCGGGGCTGGAACTGGGCGAGGTTGAGCTGTGTCAGGGGCCAACCAACTGCGCCTCTCGCGGTATGCGGATTGCATTGACCGGAAAGACCTCTCATGCCGCCGCGCCGCAGGATGGGGTTTCTCCGGCGGGCGCTTTGTCCGCATTGATCCCGGAACTCACCCGGCTTGGCACGGCAGGCGCGCTGAACGCCGACTACGCGTTGACCACGATTACACATGCCAGCCTCGGAGAGCAGACCTTTGGCGTCGCCCCCGGACAGGCTGAGCTGTGGGTGACATTGCGCACCGTGTCAGACGACCGGATGGCAAAGCTCATTGCCGATTCTGAAGCCTTGGTTCAGCAGGTCGCCAAGTCCGAAAACTTGAGTGCCGAGATCACCTATGAGGATGTCTTCGAGGCCTGCACCAATAACGCTGAAGCGGTGACTATTCTGGCCGAGGCCTGTGCGGATCAAGCCGTTCCATGCAAGTTGACCAATGAGCCGCAGAGGTTCTCAGAAGACTTCGGCCAGTTCGGCAAAAGCGCAAAATCGGCGATGTTCTGGTTGGGAGCAGGGCAAGATCACCCCCAACTTCACAATCCCGACTATGATTTCCCAGACGAGCTGATCCCAATTGGTACGGGCGTCTTTTTGGCGGCGATCCGGCAGGTATTGGGCTGAGGCCGCGTTCAGGTAAACCGAACCTTGCCGATGAACGGCAAGTTGCGATTGCGCTGTGCGTAGTCGATTCCGTAGCCCACGACGAACTCGTCAGGGATTTCGAACCCGATCCAATCTGAACGAAAATCAACCTCGCGTCGGCTGGGTTTGTCCAGCAGTGCAATGGACTTGAGCCGTTTCGGCTCACGACTGCGCAGCAGGTTGGTGACGTGGTTCAGCGTATGGCCCGTATCGACGATATCTTCGACCACCAGCACATCGCGACCTTCAATCGCGCCGCGCAAGTCTTTGAGAATACGAACTTCCCGGCTGCTCTCCATCGCGTCACCGTAAGAGGAAGCCTCGAGGAAATCGACCTCGATCGGCAGGTCCAGCTCGCGGACCAGATCAGCGATGAACACGAAAGAGCCACGCAGCAGGCCAACGACGACCAGCTTGTCAGTATTGCCGAATTCTTCGGTAATTTCGCGGCAAAGCTCTTCGATTCTGGCTGCAATTGCCTTGGCCGAGATCATCTCATCTATCACATAAGCGCGGTCAGTCATCGCAGCCCCCTTGATCTTTGGCGCGCAACATACGACATGACGCGCCATTGTCACCTTCTAATGCCGGATTGCCATGCCTATCCACTCGGAAACCCGTCACCTGCCTTATACGGCCCAGCAGATGTATGATCTGGTTGCTGACGTGGCGAGCTATCCCAAGTTCCTGCCTTGGTGTGCTGCCGCGCGTATCCGTCGGACCTATGCGGCTGGCGAGGCCGAGGTGATGGAGGCGGATCTGGTGATCTCGTTCAAGGTGTTTCGCGAACGGTTCGGAAGTCGGGTGACCTTGTTTGCCGGTCAAAAGAAGATAGACACTGAATATCTGGACGGCCCGTTCAAATACATGAAATCGGACTGGCAGTTTGAAGACGCCCCCGAAGGTGGGTGCAACGTTTCGTTCCACGTCGATTTCGAGTTCAAGAACGCCATCCTGCAAGGGATCATTGGTGTCGTCTTCAACGAGGCCATGCAGCGCATCGTGCGCGCATTCGAGGCCCGCGCCGCCGAGCTTTACAGCTAAGGCTTTACCAACGACCGACGCGCGCTAGACTGCGCGCTATGTCTGGATTCACCTCAACGCTTGCGAGTTTTGCCGCCAGCCCCGTCAACACAACCGCGCAGGCGCGGGCCGTTACGTCTTTGTCTGTTCTCGACTGGATTGCCGTGGGTCGTGCCGGTGTGTCCGAGCCCGTGTCGGTCGCCGTTCGGGACATGGTGCAGGAGGAGGGCGGAGCAGCGCAGGCCCATCTTTTCGGCGGCGGGGCAGCGCCCTTGCGCGCGGCGGCGCTGGTCAATGGAACGGTGTCTCACGCGCTGGACTATGACGACACCCATTTCGCCCATATCGGACATCCGTCCGTTGCCATCCTTCCTGCGGCCTTGGCGGTTTCGGAATGGGATGACCGTATCCTCGTTGATCTGCTGGAGGCGGCCCTGATCGGGATGGAGGTTTCGATCCGGATCGGCCTCTGGCTCGGCCGAGATCACTATCAGGCCGGGTTTCACCAAACGGCGACTGCGGGGGCCTTTGGGGCGGCGGTAGCAGCGGGTCGGGTGCTTGGGTTCGATGCCAACCAGATGCAGCAAGTTCTGGGCTTGACGGCCACGCGCGCGGCCGGTCTGAAAGCTCAGTTCGGTACCATGGGTAAACCCTACAATGCAGGATTGACCGCATCAGCCGGGATCGAGGCCGCGTTGCTGATTAAACGGGGCTTTGAGCCCAATGCAAGTGCGTTAGAGGGCCCGTATGGCTTTGGTGCAACCCATCAGGGCGTGGCGGATACATCAGCAGCGCTGGACGGGTTGGGGGAGGAGTGGCTGTTCGAATCGGTCAGTCACAAGTTCCACGCGTGCTGCCACGGTTTGCACGCCGCGCTTGAGGCTGCTCTGCGTCTTGATATTGCCGAACCTGAAGTGGCTGAAATCAAGGTCAAAACCCATCCGCGCTGGATGAGTGTCTGCAACCAGATGTCTCCGACCACGGGGTTGGGGGCGAAGTTTTCCTATCGCACGGTGATCACCATGCAGGCGCTCGGCTACGACACCACTTTGCCAAGCAGTTACACCGAAAAGGTCTGCGCTGATCCTCGCATTCGCTCTTTGCGAGACCGCATCACGGTCGAGGCGGATGAAACCCGCACCGAGACCCAGGCCCGCCTAGAGCTTCTGCGGCGCGACGGCGTGCGACGCGAGGTTACCCATGATCTGATGGCTCCGATGTCTCTGGCGGATCGGGAAGACCGTGTCCGGGCCAAAGCGTCGAAACTGATTGGAGGGGCAGAGGCGGACGCGATCTGGTCAATGCTGCGCACCGGAGGTCGCGCCCGCGATCTGGCTGCAAAACTGGCGGGTTAAACCACGCGCCAGTGCAGGGGGAAGCCGGGGTCGAATACGGTGACGGGGCCGTCGCCACTTTCGATCTTCGACGGGTATTCGACCGGGTCACCCTTGATCAGCGTGATCGAACTTTCGTTCACCGGGAGGCGATAGAAGGCCGGACCATTCAACGACACGAACCCTTCCAGCTTGTCTAGGGCACCTTCGCGGTCGAACATCTCGGCTACCAAGGACATGGTGTTTGTTGCCGTGAAACATCCCGCACAGCCACAGGCCATTTCCTTGTTGTCATCCGTATGAGGCGCGCTGTCCGTGCCCAGGAAATAGCGCGGATCGCCCGAGGTCGCGGCCTTCAGCAGCTCCAACCGATGCTCTTCACGCTTGGCGACGGGCAGGCAGTAGTAGTGCGGTTTGATCCCGCCGACCAGAATGTGGTTGCGGTTGATGATCAGATGGTGCGCGGTGATCGTTGCGCCCAGATCGGTCTCGTTGGCCGCAACATACTGAACCCCGTCGCGGGTCGTAATATGCTCCATCACAACGCGCAGGCCGGGGGTTGCCATACGGATCGGATCCAGAACGCGGTCGATGAACACAGCCTCACGGTCGAAGATGTCGATCTCGGAATCGGTGACCTCGCCATGAACACACAGGGGCAGGCCGATCTCGGCCATCCTCTCCAGCACCGGGCGCACATTGTCGAAATTCCGAACACCCGAATGCGAATTGGTCGTTGCACCTGCCGGGTAGAGCTTGACCGCCTTGACCAAACCACTTGCATGCGCAGCGGCGAGGTCTTCTGGATCCGTATCTTCGGTCAGATACAGGGTCATCAGCGGCTCGAACGTCATCCCTTCGGGCAGCGCAGCCATGATACGCTCGCGATAGGCGGCGGCGTGCGCGCCGGTCACCACCGGGGGCACCAGATTGGGCATGATGATCGCACGGCCAAAATGGCGGGCGGTTTCGGGAAGGACGGCCTGCAACATCGCGCCATCGCGCAGGTGCAGATGCCAGTCGTCGGGGCGGCGGATCGTGATGCTATCGGTCATGCGCCTCCGCTAACACAGAGGCCGCCGCCGTAAAAGCCCTTGTCAACTCGTTCGAACGTCGTAGCTCAGAAACGGGTGATGGCCTTGACGCACAGGCGCGGCCATGACCTTTTGTGGCAAGGGAGAATTCAGCACATGACACAGCCAGATTCCATAGACGCGGTTCAAACCATGCTAAGCGCGCAGGGCTATGTTTGCGGCCGTGCGCTGGCAACGGTCGTCTTCCTGTCGCTGAAACTCGGCCGGCCGCTGTTTCTGGAAGGTGAGGCCGGTGTAGGCAAGACCGAGATCGCCAAGGCACTGGCCGCAGGGCTTGGTCGCCGCCTGATCCGCTTGCAATGCTACGAAGGGCTTGATGCGTCCTCTGCCGTTTATGAATGGAACTTTCCCGCGCAGATGGTCGCCATCCGAACCGCCGAAGCTGCGGGCGGCGCAGACCGCTCAGCCCTGCAGACCGAGCTGTTCTCGGATGACTACCTCGTCGAACGCCCATTGCTGCAAGCCATGAGGCCCGATGAAAACGGCGCGCCGGTGCTGTTGATCGACGAGTTGGACCGCACGGATGAACCCTTCGAGGCCTTCCTGCTGGAAGCACTCAGCGATTTTCAGGTCACGATCCCGGAACTCGGCACCGTCAAAGCCCCCGAACCACCCGTCGTGATCGTCACCTCAAACCGAACGCGCGAGGTGCATGACGCTCTCAAGCGCCGCTGCCTTTACCACTGGGTCGATTACCCGGATTTCGACCGGGAGATTGAAATCTTAAACGCCCGCGCGCCCGAAGCGGCCCAATCGCTCAGCCGCGAGGTCGTGGCCTTTGTCCAGCGCTTGCGCACCGAAGATCTGTTCAAGAAACCCGGCGTGGCCGAAACCATCGACTGGGCCAAATGCCTGCTAGCACTGGACGTCATCAACCTCAGCCCCGAAGTGATCGGAGATACCCTCGGCGCGATCCTGAAATACCAGGACGACATCCAAAAACTGCAAGGATCCGAGGCCAAACGCATTCTTGACGAAGCCAAAGCCGATTTAGAACCGGCCTGATGCTTCTTCTGTTTGAAAATACCTCGGGGGTATGGGGGCAGAGCCCCCATGAGCGCTGATGGCCGAACAGATCCCGCTCGACATTCCCGAAAACCCGAAGCTGGCGCAGAACATCACTCACTTTGCCCGCGCCCTCCGTAAGGCCGGGTTGCCAATCGGCACCGGTCGCGTAGTGGATGCCATCCGGGCCGTTGAGGCCGCAGGCTTCACCGAAAAGCAGGATTTCTACTGGACTTTACACGCCTGTTTTGTGAACCGGCCAGAGCATCGCACCGTCTTCGCGCAGGTCTTTCGCCTTTATTGGCGCGACCCAAGGTATCTGGAACACATGATGTCCATGATGCTGCCCGCCATTCGTGGGGTGCAGGAAGAACGCAAAGCCGACGCAGGTGAAAAACGCGCGGCTGAGGCGTTGCTTGACGGGGTTGAACGCGATCAGCCTGAAACCTCCGAGGAGCAGGAAGGCGAGACCGAGCTTGAGATCGATGCCTCGCAAACCGCCTCGTCCGAGGAGCGTCTGCGCAGTCTGGATTTCGAACAGATGAGTGCCGATGAGATCGCTCAGGCCAAGCGCCTCCTGTCGTGCCTCAGTCTGCCGGTCAAGCCGATCGAAAGCCGCCGCAGCCAGGCCAGCCATATCGGCCACCGGATCGACCGGGCGAGAACCCTGCGCGCCGCCATGCGTCAAGGCGGAGAGCTGCACGATATCGCGAAACAAAAACCCCGACCGCGCTGGCCCAATCTGGTCGTGCTCTGCGATATCTCCGGCTCGATGAGCCAATATAGCCGCCTGATCCTGCACTTCCTGCACACGGTCTCGAACGCCAAAGGCGCCGGCTGGGCCAAGGTCCATGCCTTTACTTTTGGCACGCAACTGACCAATATCACCCGTCATCTACATCAGCGCGACGTGGATGCCGCCCTAGCAGCGGCCGGGGCCGAGGCGCAAGATTGGGAAGGGGGCACGCGGATCGGAGACTGCCTGCACGCCTTTAACCGAGACTGGTCGCGGCGCGTCATGGGGCAGGGTGCGGTGGTTCTGCTGATCTCGGACGGGCTGGACCGCGGTGCGCCCGAAGACTTGGCGAAAGAGACCGAGCGGCTGCATCTTTCGGCCCGGCGTTTGATCTGGCTGAACCCTCTGCTCCGTTGGGACGGGTTCGCCCCGAAAGCACAAGGTGTGGCCGCCATGCTGCCCCATGTCGACAGCTTCCGCGCGGGTCATTCGATTGCGTCGCTGGAAGACCTCGCCTCTGTCATCTCTGCTCAGGACGATGTCGGAGAGAAAGCGCGGCTCATGTCCGCGCTTTCCGGCTAGGATTTAGCCCAGCTGTTTTTCGTTACACTCACGCGCCATTTCCATGGCCTTGTAAGTGCCGGTCAGATCGACGGTGAACGCAAATTCCTTTTCGGGGAAGACAACCATGACCTCTTTCTTGGCCAGATCATCCGCAAATTGTGGGTCGTCGGACAGGACGTAACCGCCAGAGTAGCCCTTGGTGATATTGCCCTTCATGCCCGTGGCTTCACCGACATACAGGTTTTCACCCAGCAGAATTGCCACGGCTTCTTTCTCGCCGCGTTTGATATTGGTTTCCGCCTTGGTGAAAACACCAACGTAACCCACACCGCGATCTTCGGTCAGGCCCATCTGAACAACGTTTTCCGCGTCATCCACGGCCTCAATCAGGCAAGATTTCTTTTCGTTGTCGATGAAGACTTTCCAGCCTTCAACCTCACCGTAGCGTTCGAATGTATCAGCCCATGCAGCGGTCGAGGCCAACAGGCCGACCGCCGTTCCCAGTGTAAGAATGCGTTTCAACTCTTCGTCTCCGTTGAGAAATTTATTGAGAGCGCCCAATCCAAATTCAGGCGCAGTTTCAACTTAAGACGTGGGGTATTCGCAATCAATCCTTTGAGAGTGTGAATATCAAATCGGCCTTTTACTGCCCACATAAACGCGAATTGACTGCCGTCTCCGACTAACGTTCGCTTTTCATTGGTCCAAGGCTGCCTATGTTGGTTTGCGACAAGCTAGGAGGATTCGATGAATCGATTCGACAGCAGCCCGGAACGCGCTTTGGAATGGCACCGCAGCGGTCGCGGTGCCGCGCTGGCCACTGTTGTCGAAACCTGGGGCAGCGCACCGCGTCGTGTGGGGTCTCAGCTGGTGATTGGTGGGGACGGGCGGATCGAAGGCTCGGTCTCGGGCGGTTGCGTCGAAGGTGCGGTGATCGTCGAAGCCATTGAAGCCATTGACGAGGGTGAGGCGCGCCTGCTTGAATTCGGTGTCAGCGACGAAGACGCCTTTGCCGTCGGTTTGGCCTGCGGCGGGACGATCCGGGTTTTGGTCGAGCCGGTCGGCTCTGTCCTGCCTGAGCCGATGCTGGCCGAGTTGGTCGCCGCCCGTGCGCGCCGTGAACCACTGGCCTATGAAGTGAATACAGACAGCGGACACAGGGCCTTGCGCCGGAATGCTTATGCGGATCGGCTGCGTATGGATCGGTCTGGTTTCGAGGAAGACGGTAAGACCTTCGTGGCCGTTCACAACCCGCCTTTGCGGTTGATCATCGTTGGTGCGGTTCACATCGCGCAGGCCTTGGTGCCGATGGCGCGGATTGCGGGTTACGACCCGGCCATCATCGACCCGCGTGAGGCGTTTGCCGCAGACAGCCGCTTTCCCGGAGAGACCCTGTTGACCGATTGGCCGGATGAAGCGGTTGCCAAGTTAGGTTTTGATCAGCGCACGGCCATTGTCCTGTTGACCCACGATCCGAAACTGGATGATCCGGCCCTGCAGGCCGCGTTGGATGCCGATGTGTTCTACATTGGCGCCCTTGGGTCGACCCGCACCCATGCCAAAAGGGTTGAGCGGATGACCGAGGCGGGGTTCACCCAAGCTCAGATCGCGCGCATTCACGGGCCGATTGGCCTTGATATCGGTGCCGCAGGTCCCTCCGAGATTGCCGTGGCCATTCTGGCCCAGATGACGGCTGTTCTGCGAGGTAAGGCATGAAATTCGGCCCTGTGCCCGTGAACGAAGCTGCCGGAGCCATTCTCGCGCATTCCGTCAAGGTCTCGGACCAAAAGCTGCGCAAGGGGCTTATGCTGAGTGCCGAGCACGTCTCGCAATTGTCTAGCGCGGGGTTTGACGAGGTCATCGTCGCCCGTCTGGAACCCGGCGACTGTCATGAGGACGAAGCTGCCGAAATGCTGGCCCGTGCTCTGGTTCCTGACCCTTCTGACGCCAATTTGCGCCTGACCGAGGCGTTTACCGGCCGCGTGAACCTTCTGGCCGAGGGGCCGGGCGTGGTGGTGCTGGATGTGGCCGCACTCGAGCAATTCAACCGCATCAATCCGATGATCACCGTCGCAACGGTCCCGCAACACCAACAGATGACAGCGGGCGGTATGGTCGCCACGATCAAGGTGATCTCCTACGCTGTTCCCAAAGCCGATGTTGAACGCGCGGCGGGTTTGGCGCAGGCCTCGGTGCGCCTTGTCGCGCCGGTCTATCGCAGCGCGGGATTGATCGTGACGGACATCGCCGGAGGGCCGCCCAATGAGAAGGGAATCGCGGCCATGCGCGGGCGTGTCGAAGCTCTGGGCATGGACCTGTGCGATGTGCAGATCGTCCCGCATAAAACCGACCAACTTGCATCGGCCATTGATCGTGCCGAAGGCGATGTGCTGATGATCCTGACGGCCTCGGCCACGTCGGATGTGAACGACGTGGCCCCGTCTGCCGTGCGCGCCGCGGGCGGGGAAGTTGACCGGTTCGGCATGCCAGTAGATCCGGGCAACTTGCTGTTTCTGGGGGCGTTGAACACACGCCCTGTGATCGGCCTGCCGGGATGCGCGCGCTCTCCCGCTTTGAACGGGGCTGATTGGGTTTTGTCGCGGGTCGCCTGCGGGGTCGAGACCACTGGTGCTGATATTGCTGCGATGGGTGTGGGTGGTCTGCTCAAGGAAATCCCGACCCGCCCGCAACCCCGCGCGCAGCGGAAGAAGTAGGTCAGAGGCCCAAAGGCGGCGCCTGTGAAATTATGGCGTCGGCCTTTTGCGTCCCTCTGGTGTCAAAAAGCGACAAATTCCTGTTCTCAAGCCAGACCTCCCGTGTTTAACTCGCCCCAAGCGAATGAGCTAAAGAAGGGGAGGTCTTATGCCAAATATATCGCTGACTGTGAATGGTCTGTCTGTGAGCGGTGATGTTGAGGGTCGGACGTTATTGTCTGGTTTTTTGCGGGATCATTTGTCTTTGACGGGGACGCATGTTGGCTGTGATACGGCGCAATGCGGGGCCTGTGTGGTGCATGTAAACGGCGAGGCCGTGAAGTCGTGCAACATGCTGGCGGTTGAGGCCGACGGGGCCGAGGTCGGCACGATCGAGGGTC
>NZ_JAGHRB010000020.1 GCF_017743995.1 Ruegeria sp. R13_0
ACTAAAGACCATCGAAACGCGACGCTTGCTTCACCGCAAATCCGCCGCATAATCACATGAACCAGATGCGCCAGACCCTCTCTTAGCTCACGCCGTCACCTGTCCCAAAATCCCTGACGACGGACAGCCAGCCAAGGCTGAGTCGCTGACGCGCAGTTGCAGTTGGCTGGTGTCTGAAGGGTCGAATACGTCGCTCGCCGTGACAACGCTGATCGTCAGATCGAGCGCTGATATAGTTTCGGACCCATCGTTGTCCTCAAACGCTGTACCTGAAATGTCGACATCAATCCGACGTCGACCATTGACGTTCTCTCGTGCTGTTATGTCAGCTACCGCAAAGCTCAGATCGTCAACAATTGCGTCTACGTCTACGTCAACGCTGTCTGTTGCCGTTTGTGTATCTGTTGGCAGTGTCGCCGCCTGATCCACGGACGTTACCGTAGCTGTCAACTCCCCTCCGACGATGGTTTCGACATCTCTGTCGTCATTCTCCAATGGAGTGACCCGCAAGGCCCCATCGAAATCTGTAATGCCCGGTGCCAGCGCTATTGTCAGCGTCGTCCCCGACAGCGTAGCCGAGGTGATCTGGGCCGCACCCTGTTCGAACAACGCAAGATCGACCACCCCTCCGGTGTCAGCAACCCACCCCGCAGGCATGTTTTCGATCACGATCTGAGTCAGCGCCTCGGAGCCGTCTTGGTCTGGCGTTTCCGCGTCGATCAAAAGAAGGAACGAGCTGTCCTCATCAACGATGAAATTATCCGGCCCAAGCTCGTCCACGTTCGGCGTGCTGTCGTCGACCAACAGGATGATTGTCGGCTCGGCAACGGGCGTCACGTTCAGTTGGAAGCTTTCGGTCGTGACGTTGGGATCACCTTCGTCGGTGTCCACGGTGACAGTTATGTCGATGACGCCGGACTAATGCGTCGGCAAGCTGGCTACGGCCAAGCTCTGCAGCTCGGCCACTGTTCCGGTCCACTGAGTGTTGCCCGCATTCAGAACCGTGCTATCGCTGAGCACAGTATCTCCGGTGGGCAGATTGGCGAAATCCAGTGTCAAAGAGGTGATCGATTCAGACCCGTCGATATCCGTAATATCAACGTCGAGATTGAGCGGGATCGGCGCGCCTAGATCCTCAATTACAGTGATGTCTTGAGCGGTGATTTCAACGTCTTGCTCAGAGTTTACTGTGACCGTGAAGGTTCCCGTTTCGATCCCGTCATCTGGGCCAGTATCCGTTTCACCGGCCAGCAAAGCCTCATCCGTAGTGAAGGTCGCACTGCCGGTGATTGGGGTTGTGGTTGAAAAATCATCGGGCAGCCGGACAACCAGATTTTCATAGTCGGCCAAGCTGAGACCCGTGAGAGTAAGATCCGGACCCGGCAGCGCCGCAAGGAACGACACTCCGTTGTTGATGGAATACTGTGTTCCAGGCGGTATGCCATTCAGTGTAACATCGACAGTCGCAACCGACTCAGATCCGTCTGCTGAACTACTGTCTGGTTATTCTGACATCGACAAAATAGTTTTTGTCGAAACGGCCCTGCGTTGTTTGAAGCGATCGGCCGCGGCTGAAATCCGTCGGCAGATTTAGAGAGATTGAAAAGGGAACAACAATTACACTGTTAAACAGATAATTTGTTTTGCCTGAGATCCGCAGTTGACCGCTTTCATTCAGGGAAGCTCGGTATTTCTTTGATCTCTGGTCGCCCCCCAACGATCGGTCAACGGCCCTAATCAGCTGGAAGCCATTACTGGTTTTTCGGTACTGCAGCCACAACATAGTAGTAACACTTGAGCCAGCATCAGTTCCCAGAGGGTCCGGACGCCTTCGAATGTCAATTATGTACTCACCGTTGTAACCGCTTGCTGCTTCTTCATGTGGTTGCACCTGAGGTGAAGAAGGCGATGTTGTATTGGGATTTTCTTGGCCCTCCGAGTTTCGTGTTTCAGATTGCGCATTGCGTTTCAGAACGGCATAGGACTCCTCCGTCAGGTAACCAGTTTGTGCTTCACCATTTTCACTCTGAAATTCCCGTAAGGCAGCGCGTGAACGGGTGCCAAAAATTCCATCAACCGGGCCCACTGAGAAACCAAGAAATCTCAAGCCGCTTTGCACTGCCCGATATTCATTCGGCCCCAAATTAAGATCTAGCTCGGCTTTCTGTTCAGAGTTTTGAGCAATAGTTGACGCAGTTTCATTTTCGCGATCGTCGGAGACTGCTTTGTCCGTGACCGAAGTATCGGATTGAACAATCGGGTTTTCCACAGTTTCTATTTCTGGAGTAAGTGCTGCCACAGCTGACTTTGCCGCAAGTCCGGCTTGTGTTTTCGGGTATAACCGGGCGATCACATCAAGTGCGTTAAGCCGTACTTTCTCGTCCTCAAGCTTTAACGCTTCGCTCAAGACGCGCTCAGCAGAAGCTTCACGCTTGTCGAGTTGATTTTTCTCGCTTTCTTGTAGTCTGGGTATGAGGTCACTTTGATTTACTGACGAAGCCGCTGGAACTAGAAATATATCGGATCCAGGCAACGAACCGTAGGTGAATGGCTCTTGGTAACCTTTGGTTTGGTTGAAAACCGAATCTCTTACCTTTCGAAATAGCTTGCCAAGCTCCAGCCCTGGGACTTCGATATGCTCAAGTAACGCAGTTGCGTAGGGACTATTACGCCCCTTGCCATCAAGCGCTAATGTACCTCCACGGGCGGAATACCCAACAAGAACGCCACTTGGATCGATCCGAGCCAAGCCTTTCCCGATTGAGCGGGATGCGGTGCTTCGAGCCATACGGGTGAGGAACGGGTTGTTGCGGCATGCATCCACAAGAACAATGTTCAGGCCTTTTGCTGGCGAGACTGCATTCACTACTGTCTCAAGCCTTACAGCCTCGAACTCAATGTCCCTATCACTTCTCAGTTCAGCATTGACCGGAATCAGGTAATTGGTGTTGTCGATCTCGATGCCATGACCCGCGAAATAGATCAAAACAACGTCGGCATCTGCTGCAGTTTCTGAAAAGTCGCGCAAACTAAGCCGCAATTGTCGGTAGTCAAGGTCGTACTGTTCGGTGACGTCAAACCCTATTCGTCTAAGCGCCGAAGCAATATCCCGAGCATCATTTTCAGGATTTGCGAGTTTCGCAACTTGTTCATATTTGGAGTTACCAATTACAAGGGCCACACGTTTGGCATTGGCCGAGAACGCTGTTGTAAGCAAAAGACACACAGCGATTATCACTCGCAGATAAATGCGGCAATCCTTAATGCCGTTGACTAAAACAACTCGTCTCATAGTCTTGTTGCGCTTGCAAATATCTGGCTTCAATAGTGAACTTTGGTTTTTACGATGATCGCAGTTTAGCCGAAATCTGTCAAAAGCGACTATTTACGTCTCTGTTTCGAGCAATATTGGTCAAGGGGATTGCGAGGGTGTTGAGCAATCCGTTGCCATTTCTAGTCGCGACAGGAAAAGAAATAGTTGGTTTGAGTTCTTGTCAATTATCAAGGAACTAAGCTCAGTTGGTCTCAAAAAATGAAATACCCCCGAGCGCAGGGGCGCTCGGAGGCTTTACGGGCAAATTGATTCACGCATAGACGATGGAAAACCCATAGCCGTCCACATGAATCACTGGCACTTCGCACAAGTTGATGTCCCACAGCTTATCCACATAACCAGTGTCAAACACTACCAGCAAGTCGAACCGACAATAACCATTGGGAAAGTCTGGCTCGAATTCACCATAGTACCCTGCATGCAGAGGATACTCGCCCATCAAGTTGCGGCCCCAAATCGGGTCATTAATATTGGAGATGTAAAGCTCCGTCACACTTGTGAACCGTGAATCATTGATGAGGTCGAATTCTCGGTCAAGCCCATCTCCAGCATTTGCTGCAGAACTCATCACCGCTGCAAAGATGGTTGTAGAAACGACCGTAAGCGTTGCCGGGTCCATAAGTGCTCTCATCATCTTGAACATTGTCTTTTTCCTTTTGTCTAAGAGATCAGCACCGCGCTGATCTCGTATCCTCAAGATGCGAGAGCTATTGGATGGTACGAATCATAAGTTCTGGTGAGTGATTTTGGTTTTCAGCAACCATCCCAAATTTTGGTAAGCCCAAGTCACCTGAAAGCCTTAATGAAGTCGGTGTTTGAGACCGAAAGCACGAAAGATGCTGAAAATCAGCTGCTTAAACTCCTGAGGGCGTGAAGCCAATGCAGATTTTCATTGATGTACGGGACACGAGTTTGCCACAGATTGTTGAACTTTCGCAGCGCCTAAACTGCGATCGAGGACGGAGCATTCTGAGTTTTTCATTTATCGCTAGTTATGGTGTTGGGTTTCGCATAGATGGCCTTCGCGATATCTAAGGCTGTCTTCTTCCAAAACTCGTTTGCTGATGGAAATTGGCGGGAATGAAATTGCATTCGGCGGAGATTGAGAAACTAACTGAACCGAATTTGCTGAGAGTATTCAAAGAAAACCCTTGACCCTATTCCCAAAACGGAATGCCCCTGAGCACAGGGGCGCTCAGGGGCATTAAACCGTATACTTCGATCTTAGAGGTGTCACATTGTTTGAAGTTCCAAAGCTTGTCTACCGAACAAGTGTCGAACACACCACACTCGTTGAAGCCGCGACAACCCCATTGCGGCTAGAAGGAAACAACTCGTAGAACCCAATATAGGGGATACCAGCCCATCAGTTCGGGACCCCAATCGGGCTTGGCAGCGTCGATGAAAGGAAGCTCCATTTCAGTCGAGTACCGAGATGTGATAGCTAAACTGTTTGTCTCATAGGGATTGTACCATGCGTTTGCGTTGGGACTCATCTCCGCTGCGAATATGGTCGCGGATAGGGCTGCAATCTTGGCCAAGTTGATAAGTGCTGTCGTAATCTTGAACATTGCCTTTTTCCCTCATCTTAAAAGAACAGCAATGCGCTGATCTTGTAATCTCAAGATCCGAGAGCTATTGGATGGTAGTACTCATTAGTTCTGGTAAGCAGTTTCGGTTTTCGGAAACCGTCCCAAAATTTGGTAAGCCGAAATCATCTGAAGACTTCTATGCGAGCATCTGTCGTTTTTTTCGTTCAGTTGCGCTGGAAAATGTGCGAATTGACTACGCACCATAGATTTAGGGACCGCTCCCGCCCACTATATGGAAAACCAAGATGTTGCACCGATCTGGGCGATTACAAGTTTCTGGTAAGCTTACCAATTTTTGGTTAGTGTCGAATCCCAACAATAGCGACTGTGAACCATGGAACCAGGACTCGTTTGCCTTTCGGCAATGCGCGAAGCTCGAGCAAAGTTTTATGCTGGTGTAGAGGCACACGCCGCTGCGCACTGTGGCCTTGATGATGTTGCCTTACTTGATCGAGAGGATCGCAAGACGCTGAGAAGTGATGCAGTCGCGCAAATCGCCGAGTTCTTTTACGTTTTGAAGTACAGCAAAATGAAGATTCCGGGTGATTTGGAAGGTTTCTTAAGAAGACACAATGACGATATGGCCGCCATGGAAGCATCGTGTCGCAATGGATACACCGTGGGTGGGCTTTCGTTGCAAAGGTTGAAACGCGCAAAGTTCAGCGATCCACAGATAAACTATGTGCTTCATGAATCGGAGAGTGGTGAACCGCGCTTCGACCAACAATCTCTCCAACGGATTTTCACGCAGATTATGTCATTCGAAACGTGTAGAAACGTTTTGTTGGTGCTTGCTCAATTTGGTCTACTGCGTCGTTGGGACTTTAATTTGGTTTTGATAGGTTCAGACGGTACGCTCGAGGGATTATACAGAGCGCATCTTGAGGAAATCGTGGATGCGGTACGATCAAGTTAGAGTTTGTCCATTCATTGCTTGTCTTTTGATGTCTGCGCCGGTTTTCGCAGATGAAACGCTGACCATTGCAGATGTAACGGAGGCCGCATGTGCTTCGTTGCTTCCAGACGCGAAGTTAGCGCTCGGCCAATTGGCTCCAGAACTCACAGAAGAAACCAGCTACTCGTTCATTGCCGAAGCTATCTACCGGCATTGCGCAGCTTTGGGTATTGTTCCATTTGATGAGCCCGAACAAAATGAGCAGACCAGATCGCATAGTGCTGGCGGCGAAACGCCTGCTCAGCGATCGGACAGGTTGACCCGGGAAGCACGCTATTACTTTGAAACAGCGATGCAAATTGATCCAGATGCCTCCAATGACTTGTTGCGCAGGCTACTTGGAAGCGGACCCAAGCCAAAGGATTAAGGCCACTGAACCGATTTAAGAGTACGTACGGTATTCCGTTTGCGATCAGCAACATCCTTGTCGCAATCATCTGAAATTGACGACGGTCGGCAATCTGTTGTTGGACTAGTTTGGTGAGCCCGGTGAATAGGGCGCGGCATATCTACAAGAGTATTGTCGGGCTTTGTTATCCTTGCACCAAGTCGGACTCCGAGAAATGGCGGTTGAACCAAGCGTTTGAGGACGGTTGGGAGAGCGGGGAGCTTGAGTTTTTGGCGAGTGTGCCTAGGGAAGACTTGGCGCTTTACTGAGATGTCGGGAGCCACCACAGGCAGCAGATTCTGGATCGAGAGCTTGAGATTTAGTGCGAAACTTTTGTTTGGTCTCAATTCAGTCATCAATGTAAACTGCTAATTAGATTGATCAAAATGGATATTGGTCAGCGGGGGTGGAACGAAGTCAGCGACTGGCTGCATCTGAAGCACGTTTCCCATATTATGGAGCCACTGGTCAGGTTGGCGAAATTGACGACTTCATTTTCGATGGCCCCGCCGTGCTTTTGGGGGAAGACGCAGCCCCGTTTTAGGACCCCTATAAAGACAAAGCCTACTTGGTTTCTGGCAAGTATTGGGTGAACAACCATGCTCACATTCTCAGAGGCAACGCCGCAATCGAAAATGCCTTTCTCTGCCATCAACTAAATGTAGTGGACTACAGAGGTCGAGTATCTGGAACGACTCGCCTCAAGCTCACGCAGGCTAGCATGAAAGAGCTACCAATTCGCATAGCGCCCTTGCCTGCCCTATCGGGTGACAGTGGCCACCGCTACGATGTAATCCTCACGAACCCGCCTTTCGGCAAGAAGTCCAGTTAAACTGTTGTCGGAGAAGATGGTCAGGTCTCGACCGAGCGCGAAAACTACGAACGCGACGACTTCAAATTCACCACCTCAAACAAGCAGTTCAACTTCCTGCAGCACATCATGACCGTCATGGACACCAATGGCCGAGCCGGTGTGGTGTTCCCTGACAATGTCCTTTTCGAGGCTGGAAAGGCCGGCGAAGGTATACGCAAGCGGCTGCTTGAGGGGTTCAGTTTCCACACGCTGCTAAGGCTCCCTACGGGCATCTGGTATAGTCCTGGGGTGAAGGCGAACGTCCTGTTCTTCGACAAACGCCCAGCATCTCGCGAAGTCCAAACCAAGGCCCTCTGGGTCTACGACTACCGGATGAACATCCACAAAACGCTGAAGACCAAACGCTTGTCGGAGAGTGATTTCGATGAGTTCGTGCAGTGTTACCGCGACCGCAAAGGATGCGAGCGGTTCCGCAAATTCGACTATGGGGAACTCGCGGCCCGAGACAAACTTAACCTCGACTTATTCTGGTTGAAAGACGACAGCCTTGAAGACATCGACAACTTGCCCGAACCAAACATCTTGGCGGCAGAGATAGTCGAAAACCTTGAGGCCGCGCTCGACCAGTTCCGAAGCGTCGCCAGTGAATTGGACGGGGTTACTAAGTGAATTGGTTGAATACGCTGGGAAACCCATAGTGTTTTCTTCGCACCGCATCTACCATTTCAATTTTATTTTCGCTACAAAATCCAGTGGCTGCAAGATGGATAGAGAGGCTCCCGCAAGCCCCCCATGGGGTAGCATCATCAAACTTGAGCGACCGGATAGTCGAGCGGCAAGCCTCTTGGGCTATGGCCTTTGATAAGCATATTTTTCACACCGATTATCGCAATCATCGGGATATTGTTGTTGCAGGAAATCTCCCCCAAAACCTACGCGAAGGACACGAAAAATGTCTGACCAAGATGACAACGACCTAGGATGGAACCACGCCGTGAACCGCCCCAAGACAAAATGGGAAGCACGGGCTGATGGGGCAGTCGCTGCGATAAAGCTGACGATACTGGGCGGTATATTTCTCGCGGTTCTCATTGCGATGCTCTCCTAGTATTTCGCCCCGCTTTGAGAGAAACAAACGAAGCCATCAATCGTTAGAGAAATGAAAAAAACTTTCAGGATTATTAGAAACACATGGCTGCTGCTCTCGCCATTGCTATTCGCCGCATCTCTAGCATTTAGTGTACTAATCATGGCTGGAGGCGCGGTCTTCAACTTGGCATCTAACGCGTTTGAGGCGATCACCGGAAAACAGTCCGTCGCATCACGCCACCTCACCGAAACCAAAAAACTCAAGGCCGACGTAGCCAAGCAAAAACAACTAAACAGAAAACTGAGGTCAGACGTGAGTTCCCTTTCAAGCCAGTTGGCAAACAAAGGGGCCTCTGCGCAGGCAATGGTTACACATAAAGGCAAGCGAACTACTGCTAAGGCCGCGGTTCTCGCTACAAGCGCTTCAGTTACAAAACGGGCTGCGGTTGCAGCGGGTCGAAGCGCAGGCTCGGTCGCAGGACAATCCATACCCTATGTCGGCACTGCCGTTGTCGTGTCCGTTACTGCATTAGAGATTTACGACCTGTGCGAGACCATCAAGGACTTGAACGCGCTAAGCGAGGCCTTCGATCCGACTTTTCAAGCCGACGAAAACCAAAACACCGTTTGCTCAATCGAGGTTCCCTCTACAAGCGAGGTATGGACCGAAGTTAAAGAGGCCCCAAGAAATGCGCTCGACACCGCGAAGTCCAGTATGCCTACTCTTGAAGAACTCAATAGCATAGAAATCCCAGACATAGACTGGGCGGGAAACTACGCTTGGGCTGAGACGCACATAGATCGAATATACGACAACGGTCGCGATGGCGTCATTTACCTATGGGACGGAACCAAGGACGGCGCGGACAGCTTGAAAGAGAAGCTGCTTGCTTGGTGGCATGGAGATAAAGCGGTCAGCGCGAAAAACCCTTAGCAGCCTTTAGGCTGACGGCGTCATCTACTTTGCAATGCTTTTTGTGATGGTCGTGAAGTTACAGGTCGGGGTATTTTGTGACTTTCTCGCAGCACACCAACAGTGGCCCGAAAAGCACACCCGGACCAACTCCAGACTCGCAATGCCGAACTATCTATATGATAATAATATACTTTTTACGGTACTCCGAGAAGTTCGGGAAAGTGTGGGGGCACCACTTTCAAGCAAAAACAGTATGTTGCCCTGCGTAAATAGTCGATTCATGCCAACCTGTTGAAACAAAGATCAAGCGCGCTTGGTGACAACAAAGCTTGGCGCGTTCGAAAAAACTGAAAACTCTATGCGCTGTGTGAACAGCATCACTGAACACAAAACCGAAAGCCGCCATAGTCAGAATTGTAACGAGTTAGCGTTCATGGTGTGTTTCGAACGCGAGATCGGTTTCTCCTCCCTGAGATAGGGGCGCGTTTTGTTTCCAGCGCGCCCCGTCTTCTTTTGGGCTCTGTGTCATGCTCACCGATCTAATAAAGACTTCAATAGGAGTCGCTAGGCACGCCTTTGCCAAACGCTCTCACCGCCCTACAATTTGGGTGTGAACAAACGAAGCGAACGGCCATGCTGGAAGAAAAGCGCAAAGATCTTGATTCGGAGAAGCAAAAACAACTCCTCCGGAAGTTGGTTGAAGATCTGAGTAAACAGCAGATCGACCTCTACTATCAGCCCACAAGCGAAATCGCCGCGTTTCTTGAGAAACAGATCGAAAGCGGTGAGTCTCTTCTGGCTGAAGACAGGGCGCTTCTACGTCGGTTGAGCCGCCGCGATATCGAAGTGCTTCTCAGTCTACACTGATAGATTTGCCGAAATTTTCTGCTAGAGAAAGTGGTGGGCGACCCTGGAATCGAACCAGGCGTGCGTCTCCGCGAGGGAGTTACAGTCCCCTGCCACACCTTGCGGCCTGTCGCCCACTGTCAGGCGTTGCACCTGACGTGGAGGCGTGATTACTAGCGCACCAAAGGAGCGTCAACAGGAAAATACCGCTTTGACGCAGGAAATCGAACGCCCGGCCCGGAGGCCAATAAAATGAAGAAACCCAAGTGGGTCGTGGAAAAGGAACAGGCGCGCAAAGCAGCGGCTTCGGAAACGGTTTGGCTGTTTGGCCTGCACGCCGTGCGCGATGCGTTGATGAACCCGAAACGGCAGAAATTGCGCCTGATTGTGACCCGAAACGCCCGTGACAAGCTGGCAGAAGCCATTGATTTTGCGGGCACCGAGGCCGAGATGGTCGATCCAAGAAAGTTCAACGCTCCGATTGATCAGGGATCAGTCCATCAGGGTGCCGCCCTTGAGGTCAAGCCGCTGGAATGGGGCGGGTTGACCGAAAACTGTATCGGGCGCGAACACCCTCGCGTGATTTTGCTGGATCGGGTGACAGACCCGCACAATGTCGGGGCGATTCTGCGCTCGGCCGAGGTGCTGGGCGCCAGTGCTGTGATCGGGACTCGGCACCATTCCGCGCCTGAGACTGGGGCGCTGGCCAAAACCGCAAGCGGCGCTTTGGAGCGTCAGCCCTATTTGCGGGTCCGCAATCTGGCCGAGGCGATTGTCGAGTTGCAGGGCATGGGCTATCTGGTGCTGGGTCTCGATGGCGAGGCCGAGGATACGATCGAGGCTGCGATAGGCGATCACCGTGATCGTCCGGTGGCGCTGGTGCTGGGTGCAGAAGGCCCCGGATTGCGGCAAAAGACCAAGGAAACCGTGGACAAATTGGTGAAAATTGACGCAGCCGGTGGTTTTGGATCTTTGAACGTCTCAAATGCGGCGGCGATCGCCCTATATGCCTCACGGTACACAGGATAGGAGCGCGTCATCTCTGGCCCATCGAAAATCGCCACCTGCTGCTATTGTGGGACCCGAGCGGCCCTTGTCCTGAAGGGAAAGCAGCGGCATGAGCTGAGCTGTTCCAGCTGCGGCGCGCCGTTGCATGACCTCAAAATGCTGCCCAAGCGCAAGGTTACCGAAAGCGCACCTAGAAAACATGCGGTATCCCACACCGCCCCGCCGAAATCCAAGCGCAAGAAAAAGAAGAAAACCCTGTTTTCGCGCGTGATGGATGAGGCCTGGGATGTGATCGAGGATATCTTTGACTGACCTTCGCGCTTTCGGGGTGTTCACAACCACGTCATCTGGGGTGTCTCGCAGCGCAAAACGTTGCAGATTGAGACGCTGAGTCCATGATTCCGTTATACCTATGCCAATCCGCCACGCTCTCATTGGCGCGCTAAGCGCCACTCTTATCGCTTCTGCCGCTGTTGCGCAGCCCGTGCCCGTGTATTTCGCGCCCGAGGGGGCTGCGATGGCGGGATACGATCCCGTGTCCTATTTTCAGGGTGACATACCCGTGCAGGGCCGTCCCGAGATTTCAGTGACGTGGAAGGGAGCCGAATGGCATTTCGCGTCTCTCGCAAACCGCGCGCTGTTTGAGGCGAATCCGCGGGCCTTTGCCCCTCAATTCGGGGGGTATTGTTCCTATGCGATGGCGCAGGGTCTCCTCAAGGGAACCGATCCCGGGGCCTGGCAGGTTGTGGATGGTCGCCTTTACTTGACGTATTCGCCTGAAATTGAGCGGAAATGGCGTGAAGATCAGGTGGAATACATCCATCAGGCCGAAGGGAACTGGCCTGAGATTCTGTATCGGGAATAGGCGATCCTCCGCCGCTTGTGAAAAGTCATCACAAAAATGAGCGCACCCTCTTTTTTTTAACCAAAACATGCCTAAATGTCACAGTGACCGCGGAACGGAACTGCCGCGGGTCATTTCACTGTCCCTCGTTCCAACAACTGGCGCCCAAGGTTTCTTGGGCGCTTTTTTCTTTTCCGGCCCTCGCATAGGGTAGCGATATGGCTGACTATTCTGATGAGTTCCTGAGATCCATTCTGAAGCGCAACAAGACCGTTGCCGTGGTCGGGGTGTCCATGAACGAGGTGCGGCCGAGTTTCTACGTGGCCCGCTATCTGTCGCTGAAAGGTTTTACCGTGATCCCGGTCAATCCCGGCCATTCGGGAAAGCAGCTTTTCGGTCAAACCGTGCGCGCCAGCCTGTCAGACATCACGGAAGATGTTGATATGGTGGATATCTTCCGCCGCTCTGAGGCTGTGCCTCCGATCGTGGATGAGGCGCTGGAGGCGTTCCCATCCTTGCGCACCATCTGGATGCAAATCGGTGTTGAACATATCGAGGCCGCCGCCAAGGCTGAGGCGCGCGGCGTGGATGTAGTGATGAATCGCTGCCCGAAGATCGAATATCAACGCCTGTTCGGAGAGCTGCGCATGGGTGGCTTCAGCACCGGCATCATTTCATCCAAACTATAACGTCACTGCGCCTGGTAGGGTTTGAGACGGGCCACCTGTTCTTGCCTGCGCTTTTCCAGAACAACTTCACGCGGGACCCAGTCATATCTTGTGTCTTCCTGCAGCGGAGACCAGAAAAGAACCCCGCCATAACGCCACGGGTCCAAAACCACGCCGTCATAGAGCGACTCGCCCCGCGCGCTAATAATGGCTGTGCTGTGGTCGATTCGCAGCGGATTGTCGGCATTGGCGATGGCGCGATGCATGTCCAGCGTTTGGAAGTTTTCTTGCTTCAGCCGCCGCTCAATATCTTCGGCCCAGTGCCAGCATAAGCCACGCGGGCGCAGGCCCTTATTGACCTTGGCATTGTGGATCAACGGAGGGTCGGTGATCTCGTATTCCTGCACCAGTTGCGCGGTGTAGGAATATGCAATGCGGGCGGCCCGGTTGGCCTCAGCCGGGTCGATATCGGGGCCGAGGTTTTGGATTTCCGAAGCAAGCCTCTGCACCTCATCTCCGGTAGACGGTGGCGGGGCCGCACAGGCGCCCAAAGTCACGAGGGCCAGAACGCAGGCCAAAGCTCTGATCATTGTGATGTCCCTCGACCGATAGACCGTGAAACATGATCATAGAACCGCTTCGGCGCAGACGGAAGACTGAGCTTAACTTTTTGGGCGTGCGGCCTTTTCGGCGATACCGCTCAGGCCCTGACGCCGCGCTAGCTCCTCCAGCACATCGTCCAGCGCAACGTCGCGCGCGGCCAGCATGACCAGCAGGTGATACAGCACGTCGGCGGCCTCGGCCGTCAGCCCGTCCTTGTCGTTCTTGACGGCTTCGATGATGGCTTCAACGGCCTCTTCGCCGAATTTCTCAGCGCATTTCTCTGGACCCTTGGCCAGCAGCTTTGCCGTCCAGCTGCTCTCCGGGTCTGCCCCTTTGCGCGCCTCGATTGTGGCGGCCAGATCGTGCAGGATGCTCATGTCAGCCTCATCGGGATACCGGCGGCGGCCATGTGTTCCTTGGCCTCGCGGATGGTGTATTCACCAAAATGGAAGATCGAGGCCGCCAGTACGGCGCTCGCCCCACCTTCGGTTACGCCTTCGACGAGATGGTCCAGATTGCCAACCCCGCCCGATGCGATCACAGGCACATCCACCGCATCGCTGATTGCGCGGGTCAGCGGCAGGTTGAACCCTGACTTGGTTCCGTCCCGATCCATCGAGGTCAGCAGGATTTCTCCGGCACCTTTAGCAACCACTGTTTTCGCGAACTCAACCGCGTCGATGCCGGTGGGTTTGCGGCCGCCATGGGTGAAGATCTCCCACTTGCTGGGGCTGACGGTTTTGGCGTCGATCGCGCAGACGATACACTGGCTGCCGAACTGGTCTGCCGCCTCGGCAATCACATCCGGGTTGGCGACAGCGGCCGAGTTGAAGCTGACCTTGTCAGCCCCAGCCAGCAGCAGGGCACGCACGTCATCCTTGGTACGCACGCCACCACCTACTGTCAGAGGAACAAAGCACTGCTCGGCCGTGCGCTGAACCACGTCGAACATGGTGCCGCGGTTTTCATGCGTGGCGTGAATGTCCAGAAAACAGATCTCATCCGCGCCGGCGGCGTCATAGGCCTTGGCCGATTCCACCGGGTCGCCTGCATCGCGCAGGCCCACGAAATTCACACCTTTGACCACGCGGCCATCGGCGACATCCAGACAGGGAATGATACGGGTTTTCAGCATGCGCTTTCCTTTGTTGCCCGCACCCTTACCGGCAAAGCCCCGCCGATGCCAGACTTGTGATTGCCACCCCTCTCAAACCTGTGAAAACTGTCCCCAAATTCATCAGGAGATCAATAAGATGCGAAACCTCTTTCTGACCACCACCTTCCTTTTTGCAGGAGCAGTTGCCGCAATGGCTGACGATATCATCAAAGTAGAAACCGCAAAATCTGTGCCCGAGGCGCTGGACGCCCTCGAAGCCGCTGTGGGCAACGCGGGCGCGACCGTCTTTGCACGCATTGACCACGCCGCAGGGGCCGAAAAGGTCGGCACGCCAATCCCGCCCAATCAGGTGCTGATCTTCGGCAACCCCGCGCTGGGGACGCCGGCCATGCAGATCGACCCGCGTGCAGGCCTGTTCCTGCCACTAAAAGTGCAGGCCTATGAGGACGCGAACGGGCAGGTCTGGCTGGCCTATGAAGACCCGAAAGAGACGATGGATGAGCTCGACGAGGTCGAAAACTCGCCCGTGATCGAGAAAATGCGCGGCGCGTTGAAGAAATTGACCTCGGCTGCCGCGCAGTAAGGCGTTTAGCTCAGGGCGCGAATGGCCTCAGCCAGGTCAATCGCGCCATCATACAGCGCCCTTCCCGAGATCGCGCCGTTCAGCTCAACTCCGCAATCGCGCAGGGCGATCAAATCGTCCAATGAGCTGACGCCGCCCGAGGCAATGACCGGAATGGAGACGGTTTGGGCCAGCGCGGCTGTGGCTTCGATATTCGGGCCCTGCATCGCGCCGTCGCGGTTGATGTCGGTATAGATGATTGCCGCAACGCCAGCATCTTCGAAGCTGCGGGCCAGATCGGTGACCTGCACATCGGTTTCCTCGGCCCAGCCTTTGGTGGCAACCATGCCGTTGCGGGCGTCGATGCCCACTGCGACCTTGCCGGGGAAGGCTTTTGCGGCCTCGCGCACCAGATCGGGGTTTTCGACCGCAACGGTGCCCAGAATAACCCGCGCCAAACCCTTTTCAATCCAAGTCTCGATGGTGGCCATGTCCCGGATACCGCCACCCAACTGAGCGGGCACGTTGCAGGCCTTCAGGATCGCCTCGACCGGAGCGGCGTTGACCGGCTCGCCCGCGAAGGCGCCGTTCAGGTCGACAAGGTGCAGCCACTCACATCCCGCTTCAACAAAGGCACGGGCTTGCGCGGCCGGGTCCTCGTTGAAAACGGTGGCTTTGTCCATTTCTCCGCGCAGCAGGCGAACAGCGTTGCCGTCTTTCAGGTCGATGGCGGGATACAGGATCATGTCGGGCGGCCTTATCTGAATGTTACACGGGCGGCGTATCGCACAAGCGGGTTAGCGACGTAAAGTCAATCTTGCCCGAAGCCCGGTACCGGGCCAGAGTGAACCCAAATCAGGGAGGTTATCATGAAGAAACTTGCACTTTCGATTGCTTTTGCATCGCTGGCCACAGGCGCGATGGCGGCAGATCCGGCGGATGGGCTGTGGAAAACGCAACCCGGCGACACAGGTGGGTACCTGCACGTGTCGATCAGCGAATGCGGCAGCGCAATTTGCGGTACAATCGACAGCGCCTTTGATGGCAATGGCGATCAGATTCTGGACTATGAAAACCTGGGCAAACAGATCATCTGGGACATGGTCGCAGAAGGCAGCGGCAGCTATGATAACGGCAAGATCTGGGCCCCGGATCGCGACAAGACCTACAACTCCAAAATGACGCTGGACAGCCAGAACCAGCTGACGGTCAAAGGCTGCGTCGCAGGCGGATTGGTCTGCCGCGGGCAGACCTGGACCCGCATTCAGTAACGCCCTAGGGCGCCCAAGTCAGGAAGTTGCCGATCATACGCAGGCCAACATCCTGGCTTTTCTCGGGGTGGAATTGCATCCCAAGCATCGTGTCGCGGCCGATCACGGCTGTGACGTCCTGCCCATAGTCCACATAAGCCAGCCTTTGCGCCGGATCCGTGACACGGAAATGGTAGGAGTGGACGAAATAGACATGATCGCCGGATTTCACACCATTAAACACCGGGTGATCGCTATCCAAAACCAGATCGTTCCAGCCCATATGCGGCACCTTGAGCGAAGCGTCCGAAGGCTCGATCCGCAGCACGTCCCCAGCGACCCAATTCAGACCATCGGTTTCGGTATATTCATGGCCTTTTGAGGCCATCAACTGCATCCCGACGCAGATACCGAGGAAGGGGCGACCTTTCTGTTCGACCGCCTCAACCATCGCGTCATAGATGCCCTTGTGGCCACGCAGCTCGGCGGCGCAGGCCGGAAAAGCTCCGTCCCCGGGTAGCACCAGCCGGTCCGCGCGCGCGACGACATCCGCGTCCGAGGTCACAACGACCTCACCCGCATCAAGTTCCTTCGCCATACGCTGAAAGGCTTTTTCGGCCGAGTGCAGATTGCCGCTCTCGTAGTCGATGATCGCGGTGAGCATTTAAAGCGCACCCTTCGTTGACGGAATCGCATCCGCCTTGCGCGGGTCGGTTTCGACCGCATCCCGCAGGGCGCGGGCAACGGCCTTAAAGGCAGCCTCCGCGATGTGGTGGCTGTTGAAACCGTGCAGTTGATCAATGTGCAGCGTGATGCCGCCATGGGTGCTGAGCGCCTGAAAGAACTCGCGCACCAGCTCAGTGTCGAAGGTGCCGATCTTCTGGGTTGGCAGGTCCACGTTCCAGATCAGGAACGGGCGCGCGGACAGGTCCAGCGCACAACGCACCTGCGCGTCGTCCATGGGCAAGTGGCACTCGCCGTAGCGGCGGATGCCTTTCTTGTCGCCCAGTGCCTGCGTCAGAGCCTGACCCAGCGCGATGCCGGTGTCTTCGACCGTGTGGTGGTCGTCGATGTGATAGTCGCCCTTGGCGCGGATCGTCATGTCGATCAGCGAATGACGCGCCAACTGATCCAGCATGTGGTCAAAGAAGCCAACGCCGGTCTGGTTGTCATACTGGCCGGTGCCGTCCAGACTGATCTCGACCGAGATCTCGGTCTCGGCGGTCTGACGGCTGATCTTTGCGCTGCGCATGGGCGAATTCCTTTTGCTTCGAGGGAGCTTATAGACGGGGTTGGGCGGGTTGATCCAGAGGCCGTGTCGCGATCGCTTCAAACTGTTGCAGGGGATTGCACACAGGTCCGGGCCGTGCCAGCCTGCCGGAAACTCAAGTCAAAAGGCCCGGCACATGTCCACCTGCGTTTTCATCCAGATCCGCTGCAAACCCGGCACCACCTATAAGGTCGCCGAAGAGATCGCCCTGCGCGAGATTCACTCGGAACTCTATTCCACAAGCGGCGAATACGACCTGCTGCTGAAGCTCTATATCCCAGAGACTGAGGATGTGGGCCACTTCATCAACGAACATCTTCTGGTAATTCCAAACATCGAACGATCCTTGACCACGATGACGTTCAAGGCGTTCTAATCTGAACTTGGCCTCATAGCGCGCCAGAATCGGCCCGGTCACGAAAGATATCCGGGCCAGCGCCAAACGCTGACGCGCCGCGTTCATATCGAAATCGACCAGTTGGGAAGGTTTGCATCTGGAGCGGGCGAGGCGATTCGAACGCCCGACCCTAACCTTGGCAAGGTTATGCTCTACCCCTGAGCTACGCCCGCATCAGATACATATGTTGGTCCGAAGACCTTAACTCAATGGAGCGGGCGAGGCGATTCGAACGCCCGACCCTAACCTTGGCAAGGTTATGCTCTACCCCTGAGCTACGCCCGCGCCGTTGAGTGAGGAGGGATGTATAAATTCCCGCGCGAGCCTGCAAGCGGAAAAAGACAAAAACCTGCAAAAATCTTTCGACGGAATTTCGGAGCTAATGCGTTGAAGGACTAATGAGGCTTACAAGGCGAAGGGACGCGTGATGAAATCAAGGGCTTTGGCAGAAATGAAGACGGCACTGTTGGCGGCGCTGATTGTTTTCGCGGGATTGCTCTGCCCGCCCGAGGATGATCCATTGGCCGAGGCCCCCTCCCCTATGTATGAGTGGCAGGTTTTGACTGGATAGGCAATCTCGCCGGGATCTGCCAACAGAAGGCACCGCATTCGAAGCAGGCGTGGTCCAAGCTGACCTGTGCAGACGGGCGCCAAAATTCGTTTTATCCATAACGACTCTAGCAGCTAACCAACTGCTTCCTAGTTACGGCATTTACCGATGAAGGCGCAGGATGTAACACCGGAGAAAGGAGCCCGGCAAAAACAGGACGAAGATGCAGGTTGTTATCCACGCAGGCGTAGCCTTTTCCGACAACGACCGGTTGATCGAAACCCTTATGGCGAACGCATCGGTTCTGAACCAGCAGCGGGTCATCCCTCTGGACTTGGCGCAGGGGCGGCAATTCGTGAAAGTCGCCTCGGATTCCATGACGACCGGAGTGCCCCTGCCAGATGTCCTGATGGGCTTGAATGAGGTTCTTCCCGACCGCACCACCTGTGATCGCGTTATCCTGTCCAGCGACAAGGTTCTTGGCCCCAGACGAGCCGCGATTCTACACGGGCAATTCTATCCAAACGCGGCCGAGCGGATTGCATTCCTGGACCGTGTTCTAGGGGCGGATCAGATCGAGCTGAGTTTCGCGCTGGTCAACCCGGCGAGCTTCATCTCGAAATTGCTGATGTCACTGCCCGAAGAGCGGCGGAAAGCCGTCCTGGGGAACACCGACCTGAGCAGCCTGAACTGGCTGACCATGGTCCACGAGTTGCGGGAAATGGCTCCGAACGTTCAGATCACGCTCTGGGCCAACGAGGATACTCCGCTTATCTGGGGCGATATCCTTAGAACGCTTGCCAGACTGCCGGACAAGGCCGCCCTGCAACATGAATACGCGTTCCTTGCTTCAGTGCTGACGGACGCGGGCCGCGCAGAGCTGACACAACTGTTGGAACAAATTGCCTGGCAGGATCGGGACATGCTGCGGGAAAGCCTGACCCATCTGTTTGATGAACATGCCGATCCCGCGAAGATCGAGGAAGAGCTGGAGATTCCGGGCTGGACTTCAGACGTGGTCAGCGCGTTTTCCGAGATCTACGAACAGGATCTTGCGGCACTACGCACCATGCCGGGCGTAAGGGTGTTGCAGCCCTGAAACGGGCTGCATCGCACTACATACCCAGAGCTTCCTTATACATTTCGAGAACCGCTTCTTCTTCGGCGATATCGTCCTTGTCGCGCTTGCGCAGAGCGACCAATTTGCGCATGATCTTGGTGTCGTAACCGCGCGCTTTCGCTTCGGCCATGACCTCTTTCTGCTGCTCGGCCAGATCCTTCTTTTCGGCATCCAGACGCTCGATCCGTTCGATGAACTGGCGCAACTCGCCTGCTGTCACGCGGTAGTTGGCGGCGGCCTGATCTTCGGTCATGTCTTCCATGTAGGTCTCTCCCAGAGGCTGAATTGCGATGCTGAGACATCGGGCATGGTGCCGGATACATCGCCGGTGCGCGGGTCGCAAGCACCCAATCCCATGGGCGGGCTTGTCGGCAGGGCGCTGATCCGCTAAGCGCAAAAACACGGCACCAGCAAAGGCAGGCAACCATGTTCGAAATCATCACCTGGGGCGGCGCCGCCCTGTCAGTGGCCGGTCTTGTCGGTTTGATCTGGTGTATTCTGCGTGTCATGAAGGCCCGCAAAGCGGGCCTTTCAGATGACGAATTACGCGCTGTTGTTCAGGGTGTTCTGCCCTGGAACCTGGGGGCGTTGTTTCTGTCGGTCATGGGACTGATGCTGGTCATCTTGGGTATATCGCTGGGATAACCCAACCGATCAGATCGGCAAATTGTCAAACCGCGCTTCCATCGCGTCCTCGCACAGGGCCGCATCCAGTCGGCGCATGCGCGACGGAACATGCATTCCCTGCTGACGCATGCGATCTACAATTTTGCTGAAACTGGGCTGCAGCGCCAATCGGGTATCCAGACACGCGTTCTGAAGTTTTTGCTCTAGCTCTTGCGCTTCGAAATAGAGGTTATCTGTCGTCATTGTGATCCTCCCAATTGTCAGTATCCCCGATATAGGTAACGCGGATACGACACGAAGATGCTACCGGAAACGATGGCGATTTATTGCCCGCTAAAATAGCCTGTTCGGCAAATCTGCGCGTCTGGGTTAAAGTTTAGGCAAATTTCATATGTCGTGCCTTGACGGACATCAAAAACCGAACTGGCTCTTGTATCATATTCTGTTTTTATTATATGTCGTCTAAGTGGAGGAAACCATGAAGCCAAAAGTGAAAGCGTTCTTCGACGACCAGACCTTTACGGTCTCGTACGTCGTCCACGAAGACAGCAGCCGCGCTTGTGCGATTATCGATAGCGTTCTGGATTTCGATCATGCCTCGGGCCGGACGGGGACAAGCTCTGCCGACCAGATCATCGCTTATGTACACGCCAAAGACCTTAAGACCGAGTGGATTTTGGAAAGCCATGTGCATGCAGACCACCTCTCGGCTGCGCCATATCTGCAGCAGGAACTGGACGGCAAAATCGGGATCGGACATCACATCGTCGAGGTGCAGGAGACCTTTGGCAAAATCTTCAATGAAGGGACCGAGTTCCAGCGAGATGGCAGCCAGTTTGATGCCCTCTTCCGCGAGGGCGACAGTTTCCACATCGGACAGATGCGAGGCGATGTGCTGCACACACCCGGTCATACGCCGGCCTGCCTGACCTATGTGATCGGCGATGCCGCTTTTGTCGGCGACACCTTGTTCATGCCCGATTTCGGAACCGCACGGTGCGATTTCCCGGGCGGCTCGTCCGAGGTGCTTTTTGCTTCAATCCAGAAAATCCTGTCTCTGCCCGATGAGACCCGCATTTTTGTGGGGCACGACTACAAGGCCCCGGGCCGCGATGAGTATGCGTGGGAGACCACGGTGGGTGAGCAAAAGGCGCTGAACATCCATATCGGGCAAGGTCGCAGCATCGAAGAGTTTGTTGAAATGCGGGACGCACGCGATGCGACCCTCTCCAAACCCCGGCTGATTCTGCCGTCGCTTCAGGTCAATATGCGCGCGGGCCAGATGCCCCCGGCCGACGAACAGGGCGATGTTTTCCTGAAGTTGCCGATCAACAAGCTGTGACCTGCGCCAACACTATAGGATGGACATAGAATGAACCCGGACTGGATATGGGGCCTTTGTGGCGGCATCCTGATCGGCTGCGGCGCTGCGCTTTACCTGCTGGGCAATGGCCGGATTATGGGGGCCAGTGGCATTCTGGGAGGTTTGATCGACGGCCCGGCAAGGCGCGAGAAACTGGTATTTGTCTTGGGGCTGATCGGTATGCCGCTGATCATGAGCCGTCTGATGAGCGAACAGCCTCAAACTCACCTGACAGAAAATCTGGGCCTTCTGGTCGTCGCCGGATTGCTCGTTGGCATTGGCACGCGGCTGGCCAACGGGTGCACATCGGGTCATGGGGTCTGCGGCATCTCTCGGTTTTCTCTGCGCGGGATTGTTGCGACCCTAATCTATATCGCTGCCGGAGCGGTGGTTTTGGCCCTGTTCCGCCACGGCTTGGGGGTGATCTGATGCGATTGTTGATCGCTTTCATTTCGGGCGCGCTGTTTGGCGCGGGACTGTTGCTGTCGGGGATGACGGACACCCAAAAGGTTCAGGGTTGGCTGGATATCTTCGGCGCATGGGACCCGACGCTGGCCTTCGTCATGGGAGGCGCGATTCTGCCCATGTTGGTCGCGTGGCGCATGACCAAGACCCGCCAACCGTTGACTGGCGGCACATTTCCCGCACCTGCTCGGCCCAAACTTGACCGAGGGTTGATCCTCGGCTCAATCCTGTTTGGCGCAGGCTGGGGATTGGTCGGTCTATGTCCCGGTCCGGCAATGGCGGCGCTGTCCTATGGCGGGACCAGCAGCGCCGTCTTTCTGGTAGCGATGGCGGCTGGGATGCGGTTGGCGCCGGGGCTGCGCGCGCAACTGGACAGGGCGGCCAACCCAGCCTAATCAATTGGCATGGAGATTCGACCAATAACCCCCCGCTACGCCGTGTCCCCGCAGATCACTGTCGAGGACGTGCCCGCCATTGCCGAGGCCGGCTTTGTCAAGGTTATCTGCAACCGACCCAATGCTGAGGTCCCCGAGATCATGCAATCCGATGCGATCGGAGACGCGGTCCGCGCAGCAGGGCTGGAATACGAGGTGCTGGAGCTGACCCACCAGACCATGACACCCGAAAATGTCGCCAAGCAACGCGATATGGCCGAAAATTGCTCTGGCCCGGTTCTGGCATATTGCGCGTCCGGCACGCGTTGTTCGGTTGTTTGGGCTCTGGGTCAATGCGACCAGATGAGTACGGATGAGATTCTGACAGCTACAACCAATGCTGGGTATCAACTGGAGCAACTACGTCCCACACTGGATCAGTTGCGTAACACGTCGGACTAGATCAGACCTCCCTATCCTCCGGGCCATCGAGACCCGCCAGTTGCGAGATTTCCGCGACCATTCGATCGGGCTCAACAAGACTCAGGTCTTCGTCGACCGGATCGGCAACGGAGGGGCTCGCGACCAGATCGAGAGGATCGGACAGGATATCTACGCCTGTGTCAGCCATATCGCCCCGGACACTGGCCGGTCGACTTTCTATGAATTCAGCGGTCTCCAACGCATCCAGCGCTGGAAGCGGTACGTTTTCATTCAGCCGAACCGCGCGCATCCCGCCCGATTGCCCCAGACGACCGACTGAGGCGCGAGTACGTTCGATGGTCAGAACCTCAGTCCGGTCCAACCGCGCGCCGGTCAGAGGCAACAGGCTGCCCACCTCAAGCGCGGACAGATGCGCCAAAGGCAACCTCATCCGGCACACCACGGCGTTCAGTTCGGCCCGGACAACGCCTGATGACTGCTCCAGCCGACGGCCCGTGTCGATATCCAGCTCTATCTCGGCTTCGTCGGGCGCGGGCGGATCAGGCAGCACAATCGTGATCTGGCCCTGACGCAACCCGCCTCCAAGTTCCACAGTCAGGTCAAAAACGCGGTAGCTATCTGCCACCAGCGACAAGATCAGGCCACGCAAATCCGCCGCCCTTGAGGCATACTCATACCCGGTCAAACCCTGCTGATCTGCCGGATCGACCAGACCGACAGCTCGGCGCAATGCATCCTCGACCAGTGGTGCGGCCATGGCGGCGTCCGTATCCGTAAAGCCCCGCTCGGCGGGCGCGTCCGGTGTAACCTCACCAATGGTTTGGGTCTGAACGATGGCCGAGACGCAGTTCAAATCCAGACAGGCCGCAGCAACCCCCTCTGGCCCCGTAAATTTCAGCAGCAACCAATCCTCGGCCAATGTGGCCGCAAGCCCGGCCTGCGCCCGATCTGCCTGTTTTGCCCCGATAACAGCCAGCGGAAGGTTCAAACGCTCACCTGCGGCCCGCGCAAAGCCCAAGCGCAACGCCCGCAGGATCGAGCGGGGCCGATCCCCCAGATCCCCCTGCCCCACTGACAATTTGCGCGCCAAAGCGGCGCCGGCCGTGTGTGCCATGGCTTCGGTACCATCCGATTTCTTGTCGTGAATCTTGGTGTAACCCATCAGAGGTTACGAACTTCTTTAAACCGAACTATTGCGCGGCCTGCCGGTAGGCCAAAGGCAGGCTGACGCGGAACGCCGCACCGCCCTGCCCCGGCAGATATGTGATATCGCCGCCCAAACGGTGCATGATCTCGCGGCAAATCGCCAGACCCAGCCCGGCACCGCCGGCCTTGTCCCCTCCGACCCGGGCGAATTTCTCAAAAATCATTGACCGCGCATCTGGCGGCACTCCGCTGCCGTTGTCGATGAAATCCACAACCAGCTGCCCGCCCACATCATGCGCCGAGATCGTCAGAACGGGTTCATCGGCATCACAGTATTTCCGCGCATTGGAGATGAGGTTGATAAACACCTGCCCCAAGCGGTCGAGATCAGTTTGCAAGGGGATACGCTCGGATGCCTTGCTGCGCCGCACAACCAACCGCTGATCCGTGCCCGCCAGCGCGCTGGAGATCGACCGATCCAGAACCGAACGCAACGTATCGTCGCCGAGGTTCAACCTGACCTGCCCATTCTCAAGAACGCTGAGGTCGAGTAGATCGTCCAGCAGACGTGTCAGGCGAAGCGCCTCGTCGTGAATGATGGCGGCATAGCGGGTCTGTTCTTCACCGCTCAGCCCTTCGGTGTCGCGCATAATCTCGGAAAACGCCCGGATCGAGGTCATGGGCGTGCGCAATTCATGACTGACCTGGCTGAGGAAACTGTCTTTCTGCTCAGATATTTGGGTGAGCTTGGCGTTGGCATCGCGCAATTGGCGTGCCGTGCGGCTAAGTTCGGCCGATTTCTCTTCCAACTGGCTGGAATACTCCAACAATTGCGCAGATTCGTCAGCGACGGCCAGGAGGTCCTCGACCGAAACCGAGGCTCCTCCCACGATCTGCCCGATCATCGCATGCGCGGTGGCCGCCCCTACTGAGCCGCTGAGCTCCCTCTCAAGTCGGGCCAGAAACCCGGGTGTCGGCTCGGGCAATGGTGAGCGCCCGCCCTGAAGCTCGGCCTCGCGCTGGAACAATTCCTGAGCGGGCGACGTGCCCAGAATGCGCTGGGTCATGATCATCAGGTCTTCGCTTTGCGCAACCGACCCGGTCCAACCGCGCGGCGCGACCGAGTGGTCAAAGACATTGACAAATTGCGCGCCCTGAAGCCGCTCCAACGGGCTGGGAAAGCTCAGCAGGGATGCGACGCAGAACACCACCGTATTCAGGGAAATCGACCACATGACCGAATGCACCATTGGGTCGATACCTTCGATCCCGAACAGGGCCTGAGGTCGCAGCCATGCAATACCAAATGGTCCGTTCAGCAGCACACTCTCGGGCATCCATGCCGCCCCCATTCCGGGAAGAAGCAGCGTGTAGATCCATAGAACAAAACCCACGGTCAAACCTGCCAGGGCACCGGTTCTGGTGGCTCCGCGCCAGAACAATCCGCCGACCATCGCGGGCAGGATTTGCGAAATACCGCTAAAGGCTACCAACCCGATCGAAGCCAGCGCCGCGCCGCCGCCCGACAGGCTGTAGTAGAAATAGCCCAGCGCCATTATCGCAGCGATCGAGATACGTCGCGCCATCAATACGATGTTGCGCACGTCTCCGGGCACGGACCCGACCCGCTCGTGCGTGTTCAGCCAGATCGGCATCACGACGTGGTTCGACACCATCGTCGACAGGGCCATTGCCGTTACGATCACCATCGAGGTCGCCGACGAGAATCCCCCGATAAAGGACAGCATCGCCAGCCCGTCCTTGCCCTGCGACAACGGCACGGTCAGAACGAACAGATCCGGGTTGGACCCTTCCGACAACATATCGAGCCCGACAACGGCGATGGGGACAACAAACAGGCTCATCAGCAGCAAGTATAAGGGAAAGGCCCAGGCGGCGGTGCGCAGATGGCCCTCGTCATCATTCTCAACCACCATCACCTGGAACATGCGCGGCAAGCACACAAAGGCGGCAGCGGACAGGAAAATAAAGGTCGTCCAGCGACCAGCATCCACTTGCCATTTGCCAATCTCCGAGGCGTCAATCCGCTCCATCATTGGACCAAAGCCACCGGCAACGCCCCAGACGACGAAGATGCCGACAGCCACCAGCGCAAACAGTTTGACCACCGACTCGACCGCAATGGCAGTGACCACGCCATGGTGGCGTTCATTGGCATCCAGATTGCGGGTGCCGAACAGGATCGCAAACATCGCCAGCCCAGCCGCCACCCAAAACACGCTTGAGCCTTCGCGGTAGAGACCCGAGGGGTCGGCCTCGGCAAAGATCGAGAAAGACAGGGTAATCGACTGCAATTGCAGCGCGATATAGGGCGTGCCACCAATCACGGCCAAAATCGTGACACACACCGCCAGCGTGTTCGACTTGCCATAGCGCGAGGACAACAGGTCCGCGATTGATGTCACGCGCTGGCTGCGCCCCACACGCACCAGTTTGCGCAGTCCCCACCACCAGCTGATCATCACCAGAGTCGGCCCGAGGTAGATAGTCACGAACTCCAACCCCGACCGCGCCGCGTTGCCGACCGCGCCGTAAAAAGTCCAGGCTGTGCAGTAGATCGACAGCGACAGCGTGTAAATCAAAGGGGAGCGCAGCCATTTGCCCCGCCCGGCCACCGCCATCCTGTCTGCGGCAAAGGCGACGCCGAACAAAAGAACGACATAGCCCAGACAGACCAGAATCAGGACGTTCAGCGTTGCCATCAGCCCGCGTCCGACCCGTGGCTGTCATCCACGCCAGAGCGCCGGGCAACGAAGCCAAAAAACAGGCTGATCAGAATCAGACCAATCCAGCAGGCGAAAATATAGAAGATCGCCGACGACAGCGGCACACCACCGGATTCAGACTCGGCATCCGGCCACAGCAGCGGTAGCACCAGTAGTGCTCCACCCAGAAATGGCAGTAACCGAGCCGAATCCGCCAGCCTACGCCGACGATAGCTTTGCCGTTCCAGAAACAAAGAGGGCCGCGCACCGCGCGACGTGCGGTCCTGACCCTCGGACGACGTCATAACTGCGTCGCCTGCGCATGCAGATCGCGCACGGCGGTCAGCACCTCGGCGTTGGAAAACGGTTTGGTCATAAAGCGGCTGACACCCGCATTCTCGGCCATCTCACGATCTCTGGACTGCCCGCGCGCGGTCAGCATCAGAACCGGCAGGTCCTTCATGTCGTCCAAGGCGCGCAGATCGCGCAGAATGTCCATCCCGCTCTTGCCGGGTAGCATCACGTCCAGAATCACCAGATCGGGCTGCGCGCCCTGAATCACCTGAAGCGCATCCGCACCATCGCCGTGTGTCTCGACCTGCCACCCCTCACGAGTCAGCAAGAACCGGATGGCCTCGGCGATGTTGGGCTCATCCTCAATCAACAGAACCTTACGGCTCATTTGTGTATATCCTCCCGATGACTGGCCTCCACCCCGGAACCGGTCTTGGCCAGATTAAGCGGTTGTTCGGGAACCTGTCAAAAGCCTTCGCTGAGAATTGACGGCTCGCGACGAGAACCGCAATCGCCGCTTGGGCAAATCCGGCAGCTTGGACCGACCCGTGTCGTCTCTGCGTTCGGTTCGGCATCAACTAGTGGCCGTATCAGCATGGCCGCGCGATACGATGGTTCCTGTTCATATCCGGACACGCCGTGCGGCCAGGCATAAGCATGACATTCGAACATTGCAGCAGCACGCCCCTGCTGCGCGACCTGCCGTCTGATCGGAACCAGAGGCCGGTTCAGCGCAGAAAACAGCGGCCAATGCGGGCAGGCCTCGCCGTGGCGTGGCAGTGACAGGCCGGGGACAGGCTTTAGAAACAGGATACTGCCCGAGCCGTCGCAGATCACCAGCCCCACCGGTCGGCTCAACACCCCTTCAGGCAGGCCAGCCAAGCGTCGGAACACTGTCGGCAGATCGACCGAGAATCGCCGCGCCAGTTCCAGAGGGTTCGGATCACCATCTGCCAGCGTGGTTTTGAGGGCATCAAGCGGCATGGCCTTGGCGTCAGCCTCACTCTGCCTAAGCCATTCCCCTGCAAGGTTACGTGCAGCGGAGGTATTCAGACCGCCTAGATCAATGACATCTGCCCCCTGACCAGCGTCGAGTTCGGGAAAGCTGTAGCCGCGCGCCTCAAGAAACACCTCGACCTCTTCCAGCGGTGCGCCACGCGGGTCTTTCGCCGTATCGCTTTCGTCTAGGTAGGTCACCAGCGCCTTTGAACTGTCGGCCAGTCGTTCGGCATCCTGATGAAGGTTCTGGTGGAACCGGTCCTGCCACTCGGCGTCGATATCCTGAGGGTCGGCCAGAATCGCTGCGGTCGACCGAATCGCCGCTGCGGTGGACAGCACCTCGTGCATCGAGGCTGCCAGATGCGGGTCATGGGTCAATCGGTCCGAAAGCGTTGCAACCGTCCGTTCCAGCGACACGACACGCCGGTGCATCTGCGCCAAAACCCCCGACCAGCCGGGAAAGCGGCCTGCAAATTCCTCAAGCGTTTCAATCTCGGCCTGCTGGCCCACCGCATCAGCCGCCGCCTCGCGTAAAGCCGATATCAAGGTCGCTTCGATCCCTTGCGTCAAAACGGAGGGCTCAACTGCCAGCGCCCCTGCAATATCGACCAGCAATTTGCCCCCGATCCGGCGGCGGTTGTGTTCGATCAGGTTTAGGTAAGAGGCCGAGATCCCCACCTGTCGCGCAAGCTCTGCCTGCCTCAGACCCGCGATCTGCCGTCTTTCGCGGATCCGGCTACCGGTCAGCAAATCCCGCATGGTCAAGGTCCTCAGTCACGTTCAGCTATCTTTGGTTGGCCGTATTTTCAGTTTATCCTATCATTTTCTTGGTGTTATGCATCAGTTTTCAGAGCGAATTGACAAGATTAACAACGTACGGCCCTCGGCCGCACCGCCAGACGCGCTTCGCCCCTTCTCATTTCCTGCATTTACCGCCACCATATGGGTATGAGCGATCCAGCTTTTGAATATGCACCCATCGGCCTTGTCGAATTGGAAAACCGCATCATCAGACGGTGCAATTTGCAATTTGCGCGGACCTTTGGCGGGGATGAAGCCGAATACAACAACATGCCCTTGCTGCATCTCTACCCCTCGGTCGCGGATTGGGAGAGAATCGGACAGCGCAGCCTGCAAGTGATGCGCGATACCGGCTATTACACCGATGAACGGGTGATGCGACGTCGGAACGGAGACCTGTTTTGGTGCCGCGCGCGCGGACGCTCGCTGACCCCTGACGACCCGTTTCGCCATGGAATCTGGAGCTTTTCCGACATTTCAGAGGAGCGGCCGCTGGTGGAACTGACCGTGCGCGAGCGTGAAGTGGCGATCCTGTCTTGCCGCGGCCTGTCGGCCAAGGAAATCGGCATGGAGCTTGGCCTGAGCTACCGTACGATCGAGGCTTACCGCGCCCGACTGCTGGAAAAATTTGGCGCTCGCAAACTGCCGGAACTGGTCGCAAAGCTCTCTGGTATGCCCCTGTAGGTACAACCACTCGCAATAAACCGTCCAAACCCCCTGTTTTCAGGCTTAAACGGCGCTTTTCATGGCTGCTCGCTTGGCTTATAACGCTGCGTAATCAGATCGAAGCCCGCGCAAACACAGACGGGCCAAAGGGGAACCTTCGAGGATACTCATGACAGATACCAAACACGAAGCGGATGTGGCGTTCATCAAAGCCTTGGCCGAATTGCTGCGCGAAAATGACCTGACCGAGCTGCAGGTCAAACGCGAATATGGCGAGGAAGACAGCCTGAACGTGCGCGTCAGCCGCGCAGCACAGGCGGTTGCCGCTCCGGTTCAGGTCGCCGTTCCGGCTGCAGCCGCAGCTCCTGTCGCTGCCGCGCCGGCCCCTGCAGCAGCCCCCGCCGCAGATGTGGAAGACCCGGCCAGCCATCCCGGCGCTGTGACCTCGCCCATGGTCGGCACAGTATACATGCAGCCCGAGCCCGGCGCGCCCTCTTTCGTTTCGGTCGGTGCGTCTGTTTCCGAAGGAGACACGCTGCTGATCGTCGAAGCGATGAAAACCATGAACCACATCCACGCGCCCAAATCGGGCACCGTGAAACGCATTCTGGTCGGCGATGGCGACGCTGTGGAATTCGGCACCCCTCTGGTCATCATCGAGTAAGGCGGGCCCATGTTCGACAAGATCCTGATTGCCAACCGAGGCGAGATCGCCCTGCGCGTCATCCGCGCCGCGCGCGAGATGGGGATTAAGACGGTCGCCGTCCACTCCACCGCCGACAGCGACGCGATGCATGTGCGCATGGCGGACGAATCGGTCTGCATCGGCCCCCCGCCCAGCCCGCAAAGCTATCTGTCTGTCCCCGCGATCATCTCGGCCTGTGAGATCACCGGCGCGCAGGCGATCCACCCCGGCTATGGCTTCCTATCCGAGAACGCTGAGTTCGTGCAGATTGTCGAAGACCACGACATCACCTTCATCGGCCCCACCGCCGAACATATCCGCGTGATGGGCGACAAGATCACCGCAAAGGACACGATGAAGGCGCTGGGTGTGCCGTGTGTTCCCGGCTCCGACGGTGGCGTTCCAACGTTGGAAGACGCAAAGCGCATCGGTGAGGAATTCGGCTATCCCGTCATCATCAAAGCAACAGCCGGTGGCGGCGGGCGCGGCATGAAAGTCGCGATGAGTGCGGATGAAATGGAAAGCGCCTTCATGACCGCGCGCGCCGAAGGCAAGGCCGCTTTTGGCAACGATGAGGTCTATATCGAAAAGTACCTCACCACGCCGCGCCATATCGAAATACAGGTCTTCGGTGACGGCAAAGGCAACGCCGTCCACCTGGGTGAGCGCGACTGCTCGCTTCAGCGTCGTCACCAGAAGGTGTTCGAAGAGGCCCCCGGTCCCTGCATCACCCCCGAAGAACGCGCCAAGATCGGCAAAATCTGCGCCGACGCGGTGGCCAAGATCAACTATATCGGCGCCGGCACCATCGAGTTCCTGTACGAAAAAGGCGAGTTCTACTTCATCGAGATGAACACCCGCCTGCAGGTTGAACACCCGGTGACCGAGGGTATCTTCGGCGTCGATCTGGTGCGCGAACAAATCCGCGTGGCCTCGGGCTTGCCGATGTCGTTCGGACAAGATGATCTTGAGATCAACGGCCACGCCATCGAGGTTCGGATCAACGCAGAAAAACTGCCCAACTTCTCGCCCTGCCCCGGCAAGATCAGCGCGTATCACGCACCGGGTGGTTTGGGCGTGCGGATGGATTCCGCGCTCTATGACGGCTACTCAATCCCGCCATATTACGACTCGCTGATTGCCAAGCTGATCGTTCAGGGCCGTGACCGGGCTGAGGCTCTGGCCCGCCTGGAACGCGCTTTGGGAGAGCTGATCGTAGACGGCATCGACACCACAGTGCCTCTGTTCCACGCGCTGTTGCAGGAGCCGGACATCCATAGCGGCGACTACAATATCCACTGGCTGGAGCATTGGCTTGCGGAGAATATGGCCGACTAACCCCACAGGGCCGGTTGGCATGCGCCGTCCGGCCCTTGGATGTTCCTCATGAGCCTGTCACCAGAACTCTTGCTGCATGGCTATTCGATCGGCATCTTCCCGATGGCCGAGCATCGCGATGACCCGGACCTGTTCTGGGTCGACCCCAAATTCCGCGGGGTTTTCCCGCTGGACGGTTTCCACATCTCGCGCAGCCTTGCAAAGCGGATACGGAGATGCGGCTTTTCCATCTCGATCAATCAGGATTTTGAAGGCGTCGTCGATGGGTGTGCCGATCGTGCAGACACATGGATTAACGCCGAGCTGCGCGACCTGTATCGACAGGTGTACAACGCAGGCCAAGCACACTCTCTGGAAGTATGGGAAGATGACCAGCTTGTCGGAGGCGTTTTCGGAGTGGCCTTGGGCGCTGCGTTCTTTGGCGAGAGCATGTTCTCACGTCGCACAGACGCCTCGAAAATCGCGCTGGCTTATCTGGTGGACCGCCTGCGACAGACCGGTTTTCAGCTATTCGATACTCAGTTTCTGACCGCCCATCTGGCCTCACTCGGCGCGATCGAAATCCCCCGCAGTGACTACAGAAAAGCGCTGGAAGAAGCGATTGGCGATAGCGCCGACTTTGCCGCCGAGGTGCCTCAGTCCGCCGATGGAGTGATACAGCGGATCACCCAAACGTCGTAGCGCGAATGATCCAAGGCATTCAGTGCCGGAGAGGTCGCGATCATCCAGCCGTCAAACAACTGCTCCGCCTTGCCCTGTTCCCAGATGGTCAGGAAAGCAAACGCATCCCCGGTGGGGTTGTCGACCGGATAGCGGCAATCCCCCAAGGCGACATCCAGACCAAAGACGGCCTGTGTTTCACCAGTCTGCAGCTCAACATCCACGGTCTGACCGTTGACCTTATCCAAGCCGCGCAACATAGCGCCGGGCCCGGACTGAACCGTTTGCTGAGCCGTCACGGATGTCGCGGCCAGCGCCAACGCAAATGCCAGAGCGCGTATCATTCGCTGCCGTCCCCGGCCACAAACTTCACCAGCAACGAGATCAGGCTGACCGCGCCCTGCGTATCTTCGATCTGATCGCCGGGCTCAAAATAGAACGGAGACCCGCCGGGCATTACCTCAACGAAATTGCCCCCCAACAACCCTTCGGAGGAAATCACGATGGCACTGTCATCGGGCACGAGAACACCATCCGCGACCGAAAATGTCGTATCAGCGCGGTAGGTCTCGGGGTTCAGGGTCACGTCGGTAACGGTCCCGATTTTGACGCCCGCAAGGCGCACATCGGTTCCAACGTTGACACCTTCTAGCGACCGGAAGGACGCGCCCAGCTCATATCCGGCACTGCCTTGCGACAGGCCGGTGGATTGACTGGCATATACACCAAACGCGACGGCGCAGGCCAAGACGGCACCGCCGACGAATACTTCGGTCCAGTTGTGGGTCGACATTGCTCGCCTCGTCTTATTCCGGGCTCCAGGCCTCGTAGTCCTTACGCTCAACAGGCTCTGCCCGGCGCAAGGACCCCGCAGGGGTGTAAGCAAGCGCGGTGCCTGTCAGGTTCTCCTGATGCGGTTTTTCCCAGGCCTTGTGCGCCAGCGGTTTGTCTGTCGGCGGCTCATCCCAGGTACGGTGCAGCCACCCGTGCCAATCGGGATCAACCCTGCTGGCTTCAGCCTCACCGTTGAAAATCACCCAGCGTTTGCTGTCATCGGCGGTTTTATAAAAGACGTTGCCTTCATTGTCCTCGCCAACTTTAACACCTTTACGCGCAGTGAAAATCTGTGTGTTAAGGGTTGCCCCGTTCCACCAGGTTACGGCCCGCAAAAGAGTGTTCAGGATGCCCATGATCCGCCTCCGCCAATTCGGTCCCGAGAAGGTATGACCCAAAGGCGCGCCAAGGTCCAGTACCCGCCGCGTGACTGCGTCACTGCGGCAATAAAGCGGTCACTTCGATCTCGATCCGGTATTTGGGGTCGATCAGACCGCATTCAATCATCGTCGCAGCCGGTGGATTGGCTCCGAAAACCTCGGACAACACGGGCCAGCACGGCTCGAATTCGGTCCGGTCGGGCAGCATGTAGGTCACGCGAACAACATCGGCGAAACCTGCACCAGCTTCCTCCAAGGCTTTTCCGATGACGTCCAATGCTGATCTGCATTGATCGACGACGCTCTCACCCTGTCCAACAGTGCCGGAAACGTGAACCCACCCTCCGGCCACCACGGCGCGGCAATAGCCGACCTTGCCCTCGAATTCACCACCTGAAGAGATACGCTTGATTGCGGTCACGGTTCATTTCTCCGAGAATTTGAATATCATGAATTTATGCGAGGCTCTGCCTCGCGCTCCGGGATATTTATGGCCAGATGAAGTATAGGATCCTCAATTCATCTGGCTGGAAATATCCCGGGGGAGTCGCCTGAAAGGCGGCGGGGGCAGCGCCCCCTAACCCGTTAGCCAGCTGACGCCGACTCTGGCACTGCATCCGCATAGATGATCAACGGCTGAGAGTCAGAGGTCACGGCCTCTTCGTTTACAACCACTTCGGTCACATTCTTGAGGCCCGGAAGTTCGAACATCGTATCCAGCAGGATATCTTCGAGGATCGAACGCAGCCCCCGAGCGCCTGTTTTACGCTCAATTGCTTTCTTGGCGATCGATTTCAGCGCCTCATCGGTAAAGGACAGTTCCGCGTCCTCCAGCTCGAACAAACGCTGATATTGTTTGACCAGTGCATTCTTGGGTTTGGTCAGGATGGTCACCAGAGCGTCCTCATCCAGATCCTCCAACGTGGCCAGAACCGGCAGACGGCCAACGAATTCAGGGATCAATCCGAATTTCAGCAGGTCTTCCGGCTCAAGATCCTGGAAGATTTCGCCAACGCCACGCTCGTCATTGTCGCGTACGTCAGCGCCAAAGCCCATCGCCGAGCCTTTGCCGCGTTGGGCGATGATCCGATCCAGACCAGCAAAAGCACCGCCACAGATGAACAGGATATTGGTGGTGTCCACCTGCAGGAACTCCTGCTGCGGATGTTTACGGCCGCCCTGAGGCGGAACCGAGGCGACGGTGCCTTCCATCAGTTTCAGCAGCGCCTGCTGAACACCCTCACCCGAGACGTCCCGAGTGATCGACGGGTTTTCGGACTTGCGCGTGATCTTGTCGACCTCGTCGATGTAGACGATGCCGCGCTGTGCGCGTTCAACATTGTATTCGCTGGCCTGGAGCAGCTTCAGGATGATGTTCTCAACATCCTCACCCACATAACCAGCTTCGGTCAGCGTCGTCGCATCGGCCATGGTGAACGGCACATCCAGAATACGCGCCAGCGTCTGGGCCAGCAGCGTCTTGCCGCAACCGGTCGGGCCGATAAGCAGGATGTTCGACTTGGCCAGTTCAATATCGCTGCCCGCTTTCTGGGCGTGGTTCAGACGTTTGTAGTGGTTGTGGACCGCAACCGACAGAACCCGCTTGGCTGTGGCCTGACCGATCACATAGTCGTCCAGAACCTCACAGATATCCTTGGGTGTCGGCACCCCGTCCGAGGACTTCAGACCGCTGGCCTTTGTTTCCTCGCGAATGATGTCCATGCACAGCTCGACGCATTCATCACAGATGAAAACGGTCGGGCCTGCGATCAGCTTGCGCACCTCATGCTGGCTTTTTCCACAAAAGCTGCAGTAGAGCGTGTTTTTGCCGTCACCGCCTGAATTCGTCGCCATGATCTACCTTTCGGGCTTCGTCTCTGCGCCCCTACCTTTGGGGCGCGCTTGCGCATGTTCGTGCAGCTTAGGCCAGCGCTCTGGCGGCTACAATCTCAAAATGGCCCCGCACTTGGCGCGCGGGACGCGTTTCTTAGGCCTCTTCCGTATCCATCTTGGCACGGTTTTCGACGATCTCGTCGATGTGGCCCCAATCCTTGGCCTCTTCGGGACTCATGAAGTTGTCACGATCCAGAGCCTTTTCAACCGCCTTCTTGGTCTGACCCGTGTGACGCACGTAGATGTCATACAAGCGATCTTTCAGCTTCTGCGTCTCGGCCGCGTGGATCATGATATCGCTGGCCTGACCCTGATATCCGCCGCTGGGCTGGTGAACCATGATCCGGCTGTTGGGCAGCGAAAAGCGCATGCCCGCCTCGCCACCGGCCAGCAGAACCGAGCCCATCGAGGCCGCCTGACCGATGACCAATGTCGAACATTTCGGCTTGATGTACTGCATTGTGTCGTAAATCGACAAACCGCTGGTCACCACGCCGCCGGGCGAGTTGATGTAGATCGAGATTTCCTTGTTCGGGTTTTCCGCCTCTAGGTGCAGCAACTGCGCGACGATCAGATGGCTCATCCCGTCGTGAATCGGACCGTTGATGAAGATGATCCGCTCTTTGAGCAGGCGCGAGAAAATGTCATAGGCACGCTCCCCCCGGCTGGTCTGCTCAACGACCATGGGCACGAGCGTATTCATATAGGTATCTACTGGATCGAACATTCGGAACCTGCCTGCTTTGCTATGGATCGGGACTTTATCCCAACAAGAGTTACCCGAGTCTTAGTGTCGCCACCGGGGGGCTGCAAGGGGGGCCGACAAGAACGACCTTGCAAACTGTTCGCAGGACACGGCGGCCTTTGCCTTGGACCTACCCTGCGCAGGGGCCGAAAGTGGTGCTTTTGGCTTACGGCTTCTCTGATCACAGTATTTTGATTCATGCATATGGGCGTAAAAGTGCAAAACAAGCAAATTGGATGCACGTATCCGATAAATGGAAAAGGCTGGCACCACCCTCAGAGGGATCGTAAGGAACAAGCAAAGATGGCACTCCCCCAAATCACTCAGGACACCCCTTCGGCAGAGCTTGACCGCATGGTCGAAAACGCGTCGCGGGCGGCGAATTTTCTGAAGGCGATTAGCCACGAAGGGCGTCTGATGATCCTGTGCCATCTGGCGTCGGGAGAGAAATCTGTAACCGAGCTTGAGACCCTGTTGTCCGCCCGCCAGGCCGCAGTGTCGCAGCAGTTGTCGCGCTTGCGACTGGAGGGGCTGGTGACGCCCCGCCGCGACGGCAAGGCGATCTATTACCGACTGGCCGATGACAAGCCCCGTCGGATGCTGGAAACCGTATATGAGCTGTTCTGCAGCGAAAACACAGGGCACTAACAGTTCGCCCGGCAGGCCGCAGGCGTAGACGCAGCGCGACCCCCGGTAAACCGCAAAAGTGCTAGCCTCCTCAGTAAGATACTGCTACCGAAGGCCTGATCGAGCATGAAGGAGAAAAACATGATCCGCGCAATTCTGATTGGCCTAAGCCTGTTTGCACTGACCGCCTGTGAAACCGCCAAAGGCGCGGGCAAAGACATCGAAAAAGCGGGCGATGCGATCCAAAACGCAGCCTCGGACGTGCAGGAAAACCTCTGATTTACGCCTTCATCTTGCGGATTGCAGGATGACGCACGCAATATGTTGTTGATGCAGTGGGCTGAACTGGCTACTATATAAGCACAGGTGCATAGACGCGGCATTGCATCATCTGACGTTAACACGGGGCTCTTTTGCACATGCGAAAGAGCCCCGTTCCCATTCTGACGAGGGGGGGGGGGGGTGGTAGCCTGCATGAAGCCAGCAAGGGAAAAGGCGTCAGGTGCGCAGACGCGGTCTTTGCATGCGCCCTTGCGGGCAACCCCTGACGCCTTACCCGGACGAAGTTTGTCCTAAGACCACTTCGAACCAGTTGCCCCGGCCCCCGAAGGAACCGCAGCCGTCGCCACAAACCCGAAAGTCGCCGCGACGCACAAAGCCCATTTGAGAAGATGATCCGTCGACCCAAGGCACGAAGCCTCAACTCAATACACCACCCACCGGTAAGCCCTTGCAAAAGAACGTCAATCCTAAGATCCACCTTCCCTGCGCAGACCCCCTTGGCCTTTGCATCCCGCCTTCTGATCCGAGGAACTCCAGCGGTGAAACCAATCTTGCATTGCACCCGTTATCGGGCAAGAAAATAGCACTGCAGCATGGAAATCAGACGGGGATAAGTTGTTGATATCTGCCGGGAAGGTACTGTGGATAACTCCGGATTTCTCGACAACCACGTAAGGTTAGAATTGCAAAACTCTTTTCGCCAAATTCTGACCGGAATGTTGCGATTTGCTGCAGGCGCAAACGGCAACAGACGATAAACTGATCGCAAACTACAGGAATTGACAACGCCGCACCTTCCGCAGAGCCGAATCGTTCGGACCGAAACAGGGCTAAGTTCCCTACTATACACCTGCGCTGTCGAGCATATGCACAAGACGGTATTTAGAGTGAGGCTTGCGCCCGGTATTGATCCTTAACCGACGCTTTAAAAAACGCCAGCCCTGCTGACGTCGGTCGCGGAGGCAGAGCAGATATGCTCGCAAAAGGTCAACTGGACAAATCCTACCAACAGAATCTGCGGCATACTGCGGATAGGATTCCATTCTGTAATGGAGCTTGGACCGGACGGCGAATTTTCACCGTGCGCGACTGCGCGCTGAAGGTTCGCGAGATCCGAGTAACCCGGGCCGAGGAACACCGCGTGTAAACCCGCTATATTCTGGATCCCGTCGCGAGCGGCGAAATCACCGTCCGGTCCGCCTCCTCCCTATGGAGACGAGTATTCCGATATTGAGAAGCGTTCCGACCCGGACGGTTTACCTACTATTCTGTCGTCGTCAAAATCAGGCGACAGTCTGTACCCCCTACAGTCCGGCCGGGCCAGAAACGCTTCAGTTCACCTGACGTTCCAGAACGGTGCTGTAGGTAGTTCCAGTCCGCAGGCTACGGAAATCCGCATAAATTCGCCCATCCTCGTAGCGCGCGTCGATCAAGGCGTTCACGCCAATCGCCGGCTCGGCCGAGCTTTCGACGATCCCGATCTTTCCCGAGCCATCCTGGCTGATGGAACCGGTGGCCTCGTACATCGTCCAGTCATCCATGGCATTGCGACGCCACATACTCGGTCCCCAGAACACATTGTCGTTCTGAGCCTGAATTTCGAGCACCCATTCCGACTGGTTAAATCGCGGAGCATCGCCGGTAGCCGAATTCGACGGCGAAACTGTAGTCTGACTGGCCGTCCAAATACCGCGCAGATCAGGCGTGGTTTCGGCGACAGCGGCAGTGCCAAGGGCTAGGCTCGTGGCCAGAGCGGCTGCTCCGGCAGTCATAAATCTGGTCATGGTCTCTTTCTCCCTGAAATCGGTGCCATCTCTGGCCGTGGTCAACAGATTGGGAGGCGTACGGCGGGTTACAACTTTCCTGAAGGAACCTTCATCAAGCGTTCATGCAGCGTTTGATCGCACAGCCCGCTTTCCGCACTATACATCCGGCGTCCCACTCGGTAAGGAGTGCCCTTCGACGATCATCCGCGTGTAAGACGCTCTGAGGGTGACCGCAGCATCCCAAAGAGCCGAGCTATGAAACAGACACTTCAAGACGCCCTTGATCGCAAAGGGTATGACACGCTGACCCCTGTCCAAACCGCCGTATCCGCGCCCGATTTGGAGGGCCGCGACATGTTGGTTTCAGCACAGACCGGGTCAGGGAAAACTATTGGCTTCGGCCTTGCCATCGCCCCCACCGTACTGGGCGACGTCGATGTATTTGATAAAGCTGGCGCGCCTTTGGCGCTGGTCATTGCACCAACGCGCGAATTGGCGATGCAGGTCAAACGCGAGCTGGCGTGGCTCTATGCGGATGCAGGGGCGTTCATTGCGTCCTGTGTCGGCGGCATGGATATGCGAGACGAGCGGCGGGCGTTGGCCCGTGGTGCGCATATCGTGGTCGCAACACCGGGCCGACTGCGCGACCATATCATGCGCGAGTCGATAGACCTGACCGCCGTGCGCGCCGTGGTTCTGGATGAAGCCGACGAAATGCTCGATCTGGGTTTCCGCGAAGATCTTGAGTTCATTCTGGAACAGACCCCGTCCGAACGTCAGACCCTGCTGTTTTCCGCTACGGTTCCCCGCGCCATCGCCTCCCTCGCCGCCCGCTACCAGCGCGATGCCGAGCGTGTCAGCACCGTCAGCGAGCGCACGCAACATGCCGATATCGAATACCGCGCGATGAATGTGGCCCCGCGCGATGGTGAGAACGCAATCATCAACGTGCTGCGCTTCTACGAGGCCCCCAACGCCATCATCTTCTGCAACACCCGCGCCATGGTCAGCCGCCTGACGGCGCGGCTGTCGAATCGTGGATTCTCGGTCGTAGCCCTGTCCGGAGAGCTGACGCAAAGCGAACGTTCGAACGCGCTGCAAGCCATGCGCGACGGGCGCGCCCGCGTTTGTGTGGCGACCGATGTGGCGGCGCGCGGCATCGACCTGCCGAACCTTGATCTGGTGATCCACGCGGAACTACCGAACAGCCATGAAACGCTGCTGCACCGCTCGGGCCGAACCGGACGCGCCGGGCGGAAAGGCGTCAGCGCGCTGATCGTCCCGCCCGCATCGTTCAAAAAGGCGCAACGCCTGCTGAAATTCGCCAAGCTGACCGCCGATTGGGGGTCTGCGCCGTCAGCCGATGAGGTTCAGGCGCAGGACATGCGGCGGATGTTCAGCTCGGACGATTGGACCGTGGATGTGACCGAGGGCGAAAGTGCTCTGGTCGATGATCTGGTCTCGCGCTTTTCACCGCAGCAACTGGCGGCGGCCTATCTGCGTCAATACGGGCGCAAGCACTCCGCCCCAGAGGAACTGAGCGACGCACAAGATGCCGCGCCAAAGCCGAACGTGCCCTTTGGCCCAAGCGTGTGGTTTTCGCTGTCGGAGGGGCACAACGAAAACGCCTCGCCACGCTATCTGCTGCCCATGCTGTGCAAGGCGGGCAAGATCACCAAAGACGATATCGGCGCGATCCGCATTGCTGACACCGAAAGCTATATCGAGATTCGCGAAAGCAGTGTCGCAGGTTTCCTGAAGGCCATCGGCCCCGAGATGACGGTCGAAGGCTCCAAGATCCTTGTGCAACTGGACGCGCCGCCCGCCTTTGTCGGTGGTGGCCGCAAAGGTCCCAAGCGCGACTTCAAAGGCAAGAAGCGCCCCGAACGCGCTGAACGTCCGGCCCGCGCGGCCGAGCCTCAGCCCGCAAAACCGCGCCGGAAACCGGCCGAGAAGCCCAAGCTAGAGACGCGGCCCAAACCGGATGAGGCCCCCTCGGGCGATCAGCACAAGAAACCAGCGCGCCGCCCCAAAGGCCCGCCTCCGCCCAAAGGCAAGCCAAGCAGCAAGAAAAACCGCGCACGTGCGGTTACGATGAAGGGTGGCAACGCGGTGCCCAAACGGAAAAAATAAACTGCCACAGCGCCCTCGGCAGGTTGTGCAAGCGAAGAAATTCATTTTCTTCGCCACGCTATATGTTGACAACTTACCGCCGCCAACCCCAATATGGTGTTGCTTCGGTTCTTTCGATTCCTGTTGAAAGCTAAGAGGGAAACCGGTGAAAAACCGGCGCTGCCCCCGCAACTGTAAGCGGAGAGTTCGGCTGAATACGCCACTGAAAGCGTGCTTTTGGGAAGGCCAGTCCGAACATCAATCCGCGAGCCAGGAGACCTGCCGCAAGCAAAGAAAGAAAACCGCGAACGGAGGGTTCGGGGGCGTGTTCAGGGGTCATTTTGCCCGCAGCGTCCTCGGCATTCATTAAAAGGACAGAGGACGTCATGAGCATTACCGTATATTCCAAACCCGCATGCGTACAATGCACCGCCACCACCCGCGCGCTGGATGCAAAAGGCATCACCTATGACGTCATCGACCTGACCCAGGACGACAGCGCCATGACCCATGTGACCGAGCTGGGCTATCGTCAGGCCCCTGTCGTTGTGGCGGGCAGTAATCACTGGTCGGGTTTCCGCCCGGACATGATCGCCCAACTGGCCTGACCCATGGCCGCGCCGATCCCGGCGCTGGTCTATTTCTCATCGAAATCCGGAAACACCCACCGCTTTGTCTCGCGGCTGGGCCTGACCTCTTTCCGCATTCCGAACGGGATGGACCCGCTGCCTGACCCCGGACACCCTTATGTGCTGATCAGCCCCACCTATGCCGATGGCGACGGGCGCGGGGCGGTTCCGAAACAGGTGATCCGGTTCCTGAACGACCCGGACAGACGTGCCGGGATCGTTGGGGTGATCGGCACAGGCAACCGCAATTTCGGTGCGACCTACGCTTTGGCCGGTCGCATCATCGCCCAGAAATGCAACGTACCGCTGCTCTACACATTCGAGCTGGCCGGAACAGAGACCGACATCGCCCGCGTCCGCGCCGGGCTGGAAAAACTAGGGAGACACCTATGCTCGACAGCAGCGTAAACGAGCAGGACTATCACGCGTTGAACGCGATGCTGAACCTCTACGATGGTGAGGGTAAGATTCGGTTCGATGCTGATCGTATGGCCGCGCGGCAGTATTTCCTGCAGCATGTCAACCAGAACACCGTGTTCTTCCACTCGCTTGATGAAAAGCTGGGCTATCTGGTGTCCGAGGGCTACTATGAAGAGGCTGTGCTGGACCAGTATTCCAAGAACTTCATGCGCAAGATCTGGGACGCGGCCTATGCCAAGAAGTTCCGGTTCCCGACCTTTCTGGGCGCGTTCAAATATTACACCTCATATACGCTGAAAACCCGTGACGGGCAGCGGTTCCTGGAACGCTATGAGGACCGCGTCGTCATGACCGCGCTGGCGCTGGCGCGCGGCGATGAGGCGCTGGCCCTGTCCTTCATGGAGGAAATCCTCGACGGTCGCTTCCAGCCCGCCACCCCCACCTTCCTGAACGCCGGCAAAGCCTCACGCGGGGAGTTGATCTCATGCTTCCTGCTGCGGCTTGAGGACAACATGGAGAGCATCGGACGCGGCATCAACTCGGCCCTGCAACTGTCCAAGCGCGGCGGAGGTGTGGCGCTGCTGCTGACCAATATCCGCGAGCACGGCGCGCCGATTAAGGGCATTGAGAACCAATCCTCGGGCGTGATCCCGGTGATGAAACTGCTGGAGGACAGCTTCTCTTACGCCAACCAGCTGGGTGCGCGGCAAGGTGCGGGTGCGGTGTATCTGAACGCACACCACCCGGACATCATGCGCTTCCTCGACACCAAACGCGAAAACGCGGATGAGAAAATCCGTATCAAAACGCTGAGCCTTGGCGTGGTGATCCCTGACATCACGTTCGAGCTGGCGAAAAAGAACGCTGATATGTACCTGTTCTCGCCCCATGACGTCGAGAAAGTCTACGGCGTGCCGTTCTCGGAAATTTCGGTGACCGAGAAATATCACGAGATGGTCGATGACAAGCGCATCAGGAAATCCAAGGTCAATGCGCGTGAATTCTTCCAGACCATCGCCGAGATTCAGTTCGAATCCGGTTACCCCTACGTGATGTTCGAAGACACGGTGAACCGGATGAACCCCATTGCGGGCCGGATCAACATGTCGAACCTGTGTTCCGAGATTTTGCAGGTCAATGAAGCGTCCGAGTTCAACGATGACCTTAGCTATTCCCATCTGGGCACGGATATCTCCTGCAACCTCGGCTCGCTGAACATTGCCAAGACGATGGATGGCGGCGATCTGGGTCGTACTGTTGGCGCTGCGATCCGCGCGCTGACGGCGGTGTCCGAGATGTCGGCAATCGACTCGGTCCCCTCGGTGCGTCGGGGCAATGATGAAAGTCACGCGATTGGTCTGGGGCAGATGAACCTGCACGGGTTCCTTGCCCGCGAGCATATCCACTATGGCTCGCCCGAGGGGGTCGAGTTCACGTCCGTGTACTTCGCAACCGTAGCCTACCACGCGATCCGCACCTCTTGCGATCTGGCGCAGGAACGCAAGGCGTCGTTTAAGGGCTTCGAGGACTCCGACTACGCCTCGGGCACCTTCTTCGACAAATACACCACCCGTGACTGGCTGCCCGAAAGCGAGCACGTCAAGGCTCTGTTCGACGGCATGACCCTGCCCACGCGCGACGACTGGGCAGCGTTAAAGGCCGATGTGATGAAACACGGCCTCTATAACCGCAACCTTCAGGCGGTGCCGCCAACCGGATCCATCAGCTATATCAACAACTCGACCTCTTCGATCCACCCCATCGTCTCGAAGATCGAAATCCGTAAAGAGGGCAAGATCGGTCGCGTCTACTATCCGGCGGCTTTCATGAGCAATGACAACCTCGAATACTACCGCGATGCCTATGAGATCGGCCCAGAGGCGCTGATCGACACCTATGCGGCGGCAACCGAACACGTCGATCAGGGCCTGTCTCTGACCCTGTTCTTCCCGGCCGAGGCCACGACCCGCGACATCAACCGCGCGCAGATCTACGCGTGGAAGAAAGGTATTAAAACCATTTATTACGTGCGTCTGCGCCAAGAGGCCCTTGAAGGGACCGAGGTGCAGGGCTGCGTATCCTGCGCACTCTAAATTTATCGCGCAATTTGATCCGAAAACCGGTGCCCACTTTTCGGATTGCGCTTGAGCGGAGAAACGACATGAAAGACATGATCCAAACCAAGATCCCCCGCGCCATCAACTGGAACCGGCTGGAGGATGACAAGGACCTTGAGGTCTGGAACCGCCTGACGGTCAATTTCTGGCTGCCCGAGAAAGTGCCGCTGTCCAACGATATCCAAAGCTGGGCCACGCTGACGGACCATGAAAAGCAGCTGACCATCCGCGTCTTCACTGGCCTGACCCTGCTGGACACGATCCAGAACACGGTCGGTGCCCCTGCCCTGATGCCGGATGCCGTCACTCCGCATGAAGAGGCCGTGCTGACCAACATCGCCTTTATGGAGGCAGTGCACGCGCGCAGCTATTCCTCGATCTTCTCGACGCTCTGTTCGACCAAGGAGATCGATGAGGCGTTCCGCTGGTCCGAGGAAAACCCGCATCTGCAGGCCAAGGCCGAGGCGATCCTTAACACATACGCTCCGGGCAACGATCCGCTGAAACGCAAGATCGCGTCGGTGTTTCTGGAAAGCTTCCTGTTCTATTCCGGCTTCTACCTGCCGATGTACTGGTCCAGCCGCGCCAAGCTGACCAATACCGCCGACCTGATCCGCCTGATCATTCGGGATGAGGCCGTGCATGGTTACTACATCGGCTACAAGTTCCAGCGCGGCTACGAGAAGCTGTCCGAGGCCGAACAGCAGGAGTTGAAGGACTATGCCTTTGGTTTGATGTTCGAGCTCTACGCGATCGAAAACCAATACACCGAAGAACTCTATGACGAGCTCGGCCTGACCGAGGACGTGAAGGTATTCCTCCACTACAACGCCAACAAGGCACTGCAGAACCTCGGGTTCGAAGCCCTTTTTCCGCCGGAAGTGTCCGAGGTGAACCCGGCGATTCTGGCAGCCCTCAGCCCGGATAGCGAGAACCATGATTTCTTCTCGGGCTCCGGCTCCTCCTATGTCATCGGCAAAGCGGTTGCGACCGAGGACGAAGACTGGGATTTCTGATGGCAAAGGACACTCTGACCATCGTGCGGAACTGGCATGGCTAACGCTGCTCTGGTTGGGACGGATGGCTATCGGTTCAAATGAATAGGGCGGGGAGATCCCCGCCCTTTTTCACGTCAACTAACCGCCGGTCAGCTGCAGTTCAACGGCACCGCAAAGCCCGAGCTGCGATCGGATGAGCCCTTGCTGTAGACATCTCCTGCAGGCAGGCAACCGGTAAAGCGTTCGGTTTCTCTACCAAACGCCGCCCCCACAGAGTTATCGACCCGAGTGCTGTTGGAGCGAGTCCGAACGACACCGAATAGGGTGCCGTTCACATTCACCGTGCTCAGATACAGGTTCTGACTGCTTCCCGATAGTTCCACCGCGTTTGCAGGCGACTGACCGCCGTTTTCGATCGCCACACCGGCAATCTTATCGATCCCGACCTTGTCGGATAGGACTGAGACAGTCGGCAATTCCGCAAGCTCGGCCGGGACATTGGTCGCTGGCGGTAAGAAGGCGACGGCTCCCGGAACATCGGACACCGTGCGCGGTTCACCATCAATCCCGGTGAACCCGACACCTTGGCGATTGAAGGGGTCTTCACAAGCCGCGAGGGTCAAAACGGCGATTGTCGGTAGCAAGATTTTTTTCATGGCGGTCAACATTTTGTGGCGATTTGCTAAACCGTAGCGGTAGCGAGATGTAAAAAGCAAGCCGCGGCAGGTGCGAAGGGGCCTGGCGCTGATGCGTCCCTGCAACGGACCTGTTCCCTTCGCATGGCCGCACCAGCGTACGCGTCCGAAAGAAAAAGGGCTCTGACAACTCAGAGCCCTTTTCAAAATGTCCAATTGGAACGGCAGATTACTTAATCTTGCCTTCCTTGTACTCGACATGCTTCCGAACGACCGGGTCGTATTTACGAATGGTCATTTTCTCGGTCATCGTACGCGCGTTTTTCTTGGTCACGTAGAAGTGGCCCGTGCCCGCGGTCGAGTTCAGGCGGATCTTGATTGTCGTCGGCTTCGCCATGGTTATCTCCTGCGTCCGAAAAGGCAGGGCCTTCCGGTTGAATTCCTATGAGCGTGCGCTTTTACCCCGTCGCGCGCCCGAGTCAACCGGATTCCGCAAGTGAGGCGCACAAAAGCTTAGTTGCTAACTCGCACCGGATTTGGCGCTATCACGCTTTCGTGATATGGTCGCTCAATTCGGAAGACCCAAAAGTCGGCGCCAAGCCCGGCCTTCGAGGCATCCATATCAGGCGCGACCCTAAAATGGCAGATTACGTTTAAGCGTGTTTGGGGGTTAATCATGACAGAATGGAAACTGCAGGCCGAAGAGCTGGCCAATTGTAACTGCAACTTCGGCTGCCCTTGCCAGTTCAGTGTTCTACCCACCCATGGAAATTGCGAAGCTGTCGTGGTCTTTGATATCGAGTCCGGCCACTACGGCGACACGGATCTTGCCGGTGTGCGGGCAGCGGGCGTGTATCACTGGCCCGGCCCGATCCATGAAGGCAATGGTCAAATGCAGTTGATCATTGATGAAAGCGCCTCTGCCGATCAGCGCGCTGCCTTGCAGGCGATCATGTCCGGCGAAGACACCGATGAAATGGCGACCATGTGGTACGTCTTCAGCGCGATGGCACCAAAGAAACACGAAACTCTGTACGTTCCGATCGAACTGGACTGGAGCCGCGAGGACCGGACCGGCTATGCGAAAGTAACCGGTGTTTTCGATGTGAAAGTCAGACCGATCCCCAATATCGTGACGGGAGATCCGCATCGTGCGGCGTTCCATCTGCCTAACGGGTTCGAATATCGCACCGCCGAGGCGGCCTCGGGCTCGGCCCAAACCACGGGCGCGGCGATCAGCCTGGCCTTTGATGCGACCCACGCGCATCTGGCGCATCTCAACATCTCAGGACATGGGGTTCTGGGCGCTTAGGCAGGGTGTCCAATGACTGAATCCCCACCACCGAGCCATTTGGTCGATCGGGTGCTTCGGCATGACCGTGGCGTTGTTCTGGTCTGTGTCGCGCTGATCGTTCTGGCGGCCTCGTGGTACACGATTGCCGGGATCGGCATGAACATGACCGCTGTGGACATGACCCGGATGGCCCGCCCGATTGGCAATCCGATGCAGATGGCGACCGAGGTACATTGGACGGTGCCTTATGCCGTGCTGATCTTCCTAATGTGGTGGGTGATGATGATCGCGATGATGACGCCCAGCGCCGCCCCCACTGTTCTGCTGTTCATGGCGTTGAAACGGGTCGGGCCGGACAAGGCCAATACGGCGCCGCTGAGCCTGTTTTTTCTGGCCGGCTATCTGGTGGCCTGGGCCTTGTTCAGTGTGCTGGCGACCGGCGCACAATGGCTGCTGGAAGTGGTTGGGCTGTCCGATGGCCCGATGATGACCATCCGCTCTCGGACGGCGGCCGGGTGCGTTATGATCGCAGCGGGATTGTACCAACTGTCCAGCCTCAAAACCGCCTGTCTGCGCCATTGCCGCAGCCCGGCGCGTTTTCTGGCCGATCACAACAGACCCCACGCCTACGGCGCATTCCGCACCGGCGCGCTGCACGGAGCCTATTGTCTGGGCTGCTGCTGGGCCCTGATGCTGCTGCTGTTCGTGGGCGGCGTGATGAACCTCTATTGGATTGTCGGCATCGCCATTTACGTCGCGTTGGAGAAACTGATGCCGCGCGCCATGTGGCTAGCGCCCGCAACTGGTGTGGTGCTGATCGTTCTTGGCGTCTGGCTGGTGGCCGTGCCTTAGCACATGCCTCGGATCGGATTTCAGGCCTAAGGACCGGCCCAATCAAAGGTCCCTCAACTTCAGTCAGGAGGCATCCATGCCTATTTTTATCACCTATGCATCCTATTCCCAAAAAGGCGTTAAGGGGATGGTTGGCAAACCATCCGATCGGACGGACGCCGTCAAAGCGCTGTTGAAGAAGGTCGGTGCTAAGCTTTTGGCGTTCTACATCACGACGGGGGATAACGACGTGGTTGTCATCAGCGAAGCACCAGACGAGACGGACGCAGTTGCAGTGGGTATGGCGGTTGCCGCCTCGGGCGCGGTATCCAACATAGAAACCGTAAGGGCTTGGAAAGCCAAGGACTTCGTGGCGGTTCAGAAAAAGGCTGCGAAACTGGTCGGGGCCTATACGCCACCCGGCAACTGACAATAGGATACGCGCGGAGGGCCTGTAAGCCGGATCTTGTTCCGGGGTTGCCCCCTTCGATGACCATTCCTCTAGGCCGCGCATTGCTGCACGGCTCAAGCTGCCAACCCGGTCCCTCTCGGCCAAGACGCGCTTAGCGGTGGTATCGGCAGACGCCGACCATCCCGCGCGGGGACCCTATTTGGCATTGCTCCCGGTGGGGCTTGCCTTGCCGCCGCTGTTGCCAGCAGCGCGGTGGGCTCTTACCCCACCGTTTCACCCTTACCTTTGACCGAAGCCGCAGGCGGTCTGATTTCTGTGGCGCTTTCCGTCGGGTTGCCCCGCCCGGGCGTTACCCGGCACCGTTGTCTTGTGGAGTCCGGACTTTCCTCTCGGGTCTTGCGACCCCAGCGGCCATCCGGCCCTCCGCGCAGAGGGGTGGGTATGCTGTGTTCCCGGTCGCGTCAAGGGTGGATAGGGTGGAGGAAGGGGCCAGCCCCTTCTTGGTCTTTGGCCAATTCATCCCCTGGATATTTTTGGCCAGATGAAGAGCGGATCAGGTCTCGCGTGGGGCCGGGCTGAGCGCCTTGAAATCGGCTGGGGAGAGCGGACCGGTGCCCCAAGGGCGGTATCGCAAGCGGATGGCGGCCAGAAGCGTCTCGTTCGGGACATCTGCGGTGAAACCTGCCGCGCGGGCCATTGTGCGGAAGTTGTCGTACGAGATGTCTTCCGGGGCGGTTTGGGTTCCAACTGCGGCGGCCAGCCCCTGACGTTCGAGCCGCTGCCAATCAAACTTTGCTCCGGGGTCGCTTTTTCGGCCGGGGGCCATGTCAGAATGGCCGATCACGCCCTCGGGCGGAATCGCCCAGCGCGACATCATCTGAGGCAGGAGGGTTTCCAGCGTTGCCATTTGCATATCCGAGAAAGGATGTTTGCCGGTATTGTCCAACTCGATCCCGATGGAGCGCGAGTTGATGTCGGTCTGACCGTGCCACTCGCCTACGCCCGCGTGCCATGCACGGTCCTCTTCGCGCACCATCTGCCAGAGTGTGCCGTCAGAACCGATCAAGTAGTGTGCTGAGACCTCGGCTTGTGGGTCGCAGAGGCGCTCCAACGCCGCCTGAGCGCTATCCATCGCGGTGTAGTGCAGGACAATCAGCGTCGGCGTCAGGCCATCGCGGCGGGAGCCGAAATTCGGCGAAGGATGCCAGATCGGCGCAGGCTTAGTTGTTGATGGCACTGCGGAACGGGCTCGGGTCCCAGCTGCAGGCATAGCCGTCGCCATCCGGGTCCAGTCCTTTGCGGTCGCGCTGTGGCCCTCCGTTCGACAGGAAAGCGATCTGGGCCTGATCTGGCGAGGGGAATTGCGCGCAGTTGCGTTGTGCTTTGGCCTGCAGGTTGAACCCCGCGCGGCTGTAAAGCTGGGTGCCCACCGGGTTGGATGTGCTGAGCGCGTATTGCACGATGTTGGGCTGCCCGTCAGTACCGCGTTCAGGAACGGCTGTTGGGGCGACCACTTCGTAGGTCTGGCGGTTCTGTTCGATACGGGCGGCGTCGGATTCGATGCTGCGGCGCTCGGACACGGCTCCGAAATCCTGTTCGTCGGAGATGCCTGTATTGTTGGGCACCGAAGTGACCGTTGGCTGCGCCGAAGTGCTGGCCAAAGCCGCCGCAGTCTGATTGGCAATATCGGCATTGGCACCCGTCGCAACGGTTGCGTTCGATGCCGAACCAGGGGCGCCCAGAGCTTGTTCCGAAACATCCACCGGGGCAAGCAGCGGGTTTACGACACTGCCCTGCCCGGACAGTTGAGCCTCACGCTGGGCCTGATACTCGGGCGTGTTGAAATCGGTTCCGCCAATCGGTGTGACCGTATCACAGGCGGCGATCAGCGAGATCGCCGCGATGAGAGGCAAAGAGCGCATGCTGCGCCTCCGTGTCTGATGTCTTTCAGGCCCGAGGCTTACCACCATTTCGACGGTTTTGCCACAAAACCAGCGGCGTTTTCCAACGCAAAGGCGGTATTGAGCAGGTCGCCTTCTTCCCAGGGCCGACCAATCAGTTGCAGACCCAGCGGCAGCCCTTGTTTATCGAGCCCTGCAGGCACCGAGATCCCCGGCAGACCGGCAAGGTTCACAGTCACGGTGAAGACGTCGTTCAAGTACATTTGAACGGGATCGGCCTCGGTCATCTCGCCTAGACCGAAGGATGCGGACGGGGTAGCCGGGGTCAGAATCGCGTCGACACCCGCGGCGAAGACATCCTCAAAGTCCTTCTTGATCAAGGTACGGACCTTGCGGGCGCGGTTGTAGTAGGCGTCGTAGAAGCCCGCCGACAGCACGTAGGTGCCGACCATCACGCGGCGCTGCACCTCGTGCCCGAAGCCCTCGGCGCGGGTTTTCTCGTACATCTCGGTGATGCCATCGCCCTGCGACAGCTGCGCGCGGCGACCATAACGCACGCCATCATAGCGGGCGAGGTTCGAGGACGCCTCGGCAGGCGCAATCACATAATACGCAGGCAGCGCGTATTTGGTGTGCGGCAGCGAGATATCGACGATCTCGGCCCCTGCAGCCTTCAGCATCTCAGCGCCATCTGCCCAGAGTTTTTCGATCTCGGCAGGCATACCGTCCATGCGGTATTCTTTCGGGATACCGATCTTCTTTCCTTTGATGTCTCCGGTCAGCATCGCTTCGAAATTCGGGACAGCTAGTTCGGCGCTGGTGGAATCCTTGGCGTCATGGCCACACATGGTTTCCAGCATGATCGCCGCGTCGCGCACGTTCTTGGTCATCGGGCCGGCCTGGTCCAGCGAGGAGGCAAAGGCGACGATGCCCCAGCGCGAGCAACGGCCATAAGTCGGCTTGATACCGGTGATGCCAACAAAAGCGGCAGGCTGACGGATCGAACCGCCGGTATCGGTGCCGGTCGCGGCCAGACACAGGTCCGCCGCCACAGCAGACGCCGAGCCACCCGACGAGCCGCCCGGCGTCAGTTGCGCATCATCATTGCCACGGCGCCACGGGCTGACCGCATTGCCATAGACTGATGTCTCGTTGGACGAGCCCATGGCAAATTCGTCCATGTTCAGCTTGCCCAACATTACAGCGCCGGCGTCAGCCAATTGCTGAGACACGGTGGATTCATATTCGGGCTTGAAGCCTTCCAGAATTTTGGATGCCGCCTGCGAGGGCACGCCCTTGGTGCAGAACAGATCCTTGATGCCGATCGGCAGACCACACATCGACGGCGCGTCGCCACCTTTGATCCGCTCATCTGCAGCCTTGGCGCGTTCCAGCGCGATCTCGGGCGTTTTGTGGACAAAAGCGTTCAGCGCGTCGGCGTCATCAATGGCCTTCAGGCAGGATTCGGTCAGTTCGACCGAGGTCACGTCACCCTTGCGCAGCGCATCGCGGGCCTCGGCCAGGCCCAGTTTGTTCAGGTCGCTCATGTCTTACTCCACCACTTTGGGGACTGCGAAAAAGCCTTCGCGCGCATCGGGGGCGTTGGCCAGAACCTTGTCCTGCTGGTTTCCGTCGGTGACCACATCCTCACGACGTTTCAGGCGCATCGGCTCGACCGAGACCATCGGCTCGACGCCTTCGACATCCACTTCGTTCAGTTGCTCGATGAACCCAAGGATGGTGTTGAACTCGGACGCCAGCGCGGGCAGCGCGTCATCCTCGACCTTGATCCGGGCCAGTTTGGCCACCTTGGCGGCGGTGCTTTGGTCAATCGACATCGGAAAACCTCATATGCGTTAGGGGGCATTTACCCGTCCGGGGTCCGGGTCGCAAGAGCGCGATAGGGTCTGCCCTGGCATCATCTGACGCGGTGCCTTTTCCATTTTGCATACCTCCCACGCAAAAAAAGTAAACCGATTAGTTCATTTTTACCCTTGAAAAACTGAACTGAACTGTTCATTTCTATTTCACGGCACAGCCAAAACCCGGAGTAGAGACATGAAACCCTTCCTGATTGCATTTGTAGTGGCCACCACTGTTGTCGCGTCGCAAGCACAGGCGTTTGGCCCGACAATGAATACCCTGACACCTGATCTGACTTTCCCCACACCTGCCCCCGAGGTTGTCAGCCAGGATCAGGTCAAGACAAACAAGTGATAGACCCCCTGCCCCGGGTCGGGCGATAACTGCCCGGCCCGGACGGCAACAAATGACTGCTGCTCTTTTCGGCGCGACCCGCTACGGTAGACCGAGTGATGCGCCGAACCGCAAGGTTGGTTCGGCAAGAACCAACGGAGCAGAAGATGAGCGCGCGCAAGCAAGCCGTTCTGGACGCGATTGATGCGGCCAACAGGCAAGACCCCAACATCGAAGACGGCCAACCGGTCGAGCTGATCTATGGTCAGCGCATGAGCACCGAGATGGACAGGCTGTTCCCTGACGCCTCGGACATGTTGCAGATTGCCGCCCGTGGCCAGCATGTCGAACGCTGGAAGCTAGCGCGAAGTGAATATCCCGAAGGCCGCGCCGGATATCTGGCATGGCGCAAAGCGCAGGGTGTCCATCACGCCGAGGTTGTCATGGGCCTGATGCAACAGGCCGGTTACGACGCGGACGACGTCGACGCGACCGGACGCATGCTACGCAAACAAGGCATCAAGCGCGATGATGAGGTTCAGGCGCTTGAGGATGTCATCTGCTTTGTATTCCTGAAATGGTATTTTGCGCCTTTCGCCGCAAAACACTCGGCCGAAAAGATTCAGAGCATTGTCGAAAAGACCGCCCGGAAGATGTCAGCCGAGGGCCGCGCGCGGGTTCTTCAAGAGTTCGATCTGCCCGAAAACCTGGCTGCTGCGTTTCAGGACTGAGACGCGCGGGTTAGGTGCCTACGATAAACCTCGATCATCCAGCCCAGCATGGTTGCGTTCAGGATGTGCCACATGAAATGTGTGCCCCGCGGAAGCTGCATGCATAGTGGTTCATCCAAAGCGCGGAAGGTGATCGAGGCGATCAGGATAAACGCGCCAATCGCTAGCCCTCGGGCCGTTTCCGGCGTGCGATTGCGCAGCAGAAACGCATAGATCAGGATCAGCAGCGGCACCGGAGCGTATGCGGCGGAGCCCCCCAACCCCGGAACCAGTTGAAACAGCGGCAGGGTCGCGGCGGCATAGGGAATGAAAAGCGCGGTCACCATCGTGGCGGGCAGAGGACGCATCTGCCAGACGTCCCGATTGATCGCAAAGATATAGACCAGAATATACAGAAGGATCGGCGCGACATCGGCCATCGCAGCCCAGACCTGCGCGTGGGTGTGAAACAGATAGCTGCCGATCCCGATCGTGGCGAGAATCAACACTAGTAGCATGGCCAGAGGCATCCCCTGCCCGCGCACCCTGCGCCACATGATGAAAGCTGCGATCAGGAACGCGGCGTTGGTCACCGCGTTGATCGGCTCGGCCCAATAGGCGGGGGTAAGGCGTTCGCAATACCCGTCAATTTCCTGAAACCAATCCATGAACTTTTACATAACGGATGCTAGTGTGATGCCAATAGGCATCGCAGGAGGATTTCTCATGAACATCATTTGGTTGGGCCATGGCAGCTTTCGCATTGAAACCGAAAGTCAGGTGCTGCTGGTCGACCCATGGCTGACCGGCAACCCGTCTCTGCCCGAGGATCAGCATGATGCAGCCGTCGAAGGTGCCACGCATATCCTTCTGACCCACACGCATTTCGACCATGTCGTCGACATCCTGCCTTTGGCCAAACACCTGAAGGTGCCGGTGGTCGGTCAGTACGACCTCATGGGGTATTGGGCCGAGGCCGAAGGGATCGAGACCATCGGCTTCAACAAAGGCGGAACTGTCAATCTGAACGGCATCAAGGTCACGATGGTGCCTGCCTCGCACAGCTCGACCTTCTCGACCCCGGACGGGCTGCGCACCGGTGGCAGTGAGGTCGGGTTCATGATCGCAGCCGAGGGGCGCATGCTCTATGTCTCGGGCGACACCGATGTCATGGCGGATATGGATTGGATGGGGGACTACTACAAACCCGACATCGGCATTCTGTCCGCGGGCGGACATTTCACCATGGATATGAAAGCCACCGCCTATGCCGCCAAACGGTACTTCGACTTCAAAACCGTGATTCCCTGCCACTACAAAACCTTCCCCATACTTGAGCAATCCGCGCAGCCTCTGATCGATGGCCTACCCGGTGTGGACGTGATCGAGCCTGAAGTCATGAAAGCGATCTCTCTCTGATGCCGGCGTCGGATTTCAGCGCGCAGGAATACGCGAACCGTCTGAGTAGGACCCGCGCGGCGATGAACGCGCGCGGGATTGAGACCCTACTGGTGACCGATCCGTCCAACATGGCTTGGCTCACCGGGTATGACGGCTGGAGCTTCTACGTCCCGCAGATGGTGATCCTGCCTGCACAAGGCGCGCCGCTTTGGTGGGGACGCACGCAGGACAAGGCCGGTGCCGCGCAGACCACGTGGTTGGACTCGTCCGACCTGCTGGATTGGCCGGAAGAACATGTCCAACATCCCGATCACCATCCCGTCGACGCTTTGGTTCTCGCGCTGCGCGACCGTGGCTGGACACGAGGGCTGGGTGTGGAGATGGACAATTACTACTACTCCGCCGCCAGCCACCGCATTCTTTAACGCGCTTTCGGTGAAATGATTGACGCCACGGGTCTGGTGAACTGGCAGCGTGCGGTCAAAAGCGACGCCGAGATTGAAATGATGCGCAAGGCGGGCCAGTTAACCGCGCATATGCATGGCGTGCTGCGCGAGGCGTTTCGCGAAGGCCTGCCCAAGAACCAACTTGTCGACCAAGTGCAGGCCGAAGGCATTGCTGGCCTGCCCGGTTTGGCTGGCGACTACCCGGCGATTGTGCCGATTGCACCCTCGGGGCGTGAAGCCTCGGCTTCGCATATCACCTGGAATGACAGGCCATTGACGCGCGGAGAGGCCACCTATTTCGAAATCTCCGACTGCTACCGGCGCTACCACTGCCCGGCCAGCCGCAGCCTGTTTCTGTGTGATCCACCGAGTGACATCCACCGGGCCGAAGCGGCTGTTCTGACGGCGATTGAGGCCACTCTGGCAGCCGCCCGTCCCGGCACCACATGCGAGGAAATCGCCACCTGCGTCTATGACAGCTTCGCCCAAGCCGGATATGAAAAGGCCAACCGTACCGGCTATCCCATCGGCCTCAGCTACCCGCCCGATTGGGGCGAGCGCACGATGAGCCTGCGTCCCGGCGACACCACGGTATTGCAGGAAAACATGACGTTTCACTTGATGCCGGGACTGTGGACTCCGGACTGGGGGCTGGCGATAACCGAGAGCTTTGTGGTGACGCCGGAGGGTGGCCAACCGCTGGCCGATATCCCGCGTGAGATGGTGGTTAAATCCTAACCGCGTTGACTCGCGAAAAAGCGCCTGAGCAAGTCAGACGCTTCGTCAGCGGCGATGCCGTCATAGACCTCGGGCTTGTGATGGGCCTGTGGGTGCGCAAACACCCTTGCACCATGGGCGACCCCGCCTGATTTCGGATCGGATGCCCCATAGTAGATGCGGCGGATACGGGCCGCCGCCAAGGCCGCTGCACACATCGCGCAAGGCTCCAACGTCACATAGAGGTCGTGACCGGGGAGCCGTTCCGAGCCTGCCTCGGCACAGGCGGCGCGCAGCGCCAGTATCTCGGCATGAGCAGTCGGGTCGTTCAGCTCACGCGTGCGATTCCCGGCAGAGGATACAACTCGGCCATCAGGCGCGACGATCACCGCGCCGACGGGAACCTCCCCCCGTTCGGCGGCCGCGCGGGCCTCGGCCAGTGCCTTGTCCATATGTGATTTGAACACCATGCCCCTGACTGCCTCAGAAACCTGCCTTTCGCAAGCGGGCGGGATGGGGTATGGCCCTGCCATGAGCAACACCCCTCCTCCCGGCGACCGGATCGCCAAAGTCCTTGCCCGTGCTGGCGTAGCCTCGCGGCGCGAGGCTGAACGCATGATCGAAGCTGGCCGCGTCAGCGTGAACGGCAAGGCTATCAAAAGCCCTGCCCTGAACGTGACCGGCAAAGACAGGATCACCGTCGACGGCAAACCGGTGTCGGAACCCGAACCTTCACGCCTGTGGCTGTATCACAAGCCGACCGGTCTGGTGACCACGACCAAGGACGAAAAAGGCCGCGCGACGATCTTTGACGAACTGCCGGAAGGCATGCCTCGGGTCATGTCCGTTGGCCGGCTGGACCTGAATTCCGAAGGGCTGCTGCTGCTGACCAATGATGGCGGCATCAAACGTAAGCTGGAGCTTCCCTCAACCGGTTGGCTGCGCAAATACCGCGTTCGGGTGAATGGACGCCCCAAGGACGAGGATTTCGCCCCCCTGCGCAAAGGTCTTGTGATCGAGGGCGAAAGGTTTCAGCCCATGACCGTCTCGCTTGATCGTCAGCAGGGCGCGAATGCCTGGCTGACCATTGGCCTGCGCGAAGGCAAAAACCGCGAGATCCGCCGCGCGATCGAGGATATCGGCTTTACCGTGAACCGCCTGTTGCGTGTGTCTTACGGGCCGTTCCAATTGGGCGACCTGAAACCGGGTGAGGTTGAAGAGGTCCGCCGCCGCGTGATGCGCGATCAGTTGGGTCTGGATGGGGGTGAAAAACCCGAAGGAACAGCGAAACGCGCGACCCGACCGCAGCGAAAACGCCCTCCGATCGGCAAGAAACCCCGCAAGTGATGCGGGTTTGGCAACCTTCCCCCTAGCGCCAAGCCCTCGTATCCCCTAAATTTTCTGTGAGTGCTGCTATTTGGGGGGCTGAATGTCCGGGAGCGGAGTGCAAAAACTGGCCTATGCGGCCCTTCTGGTGCTGCTATTTGGCGTCTGCACCGGCCTGCTTGGGGGTCTGTAGCCATGGCCAAACGGTTCGGTGGTAAATACAGCCCTCAAGGTGAGGACTCGCAAGACAGCCCGCTGCCGCGCGGCCAGTTCGACGGCGCGCGGGTCGAGCCTGCGGGCGCGCGGACGAATATCCTGTTCATTCCCGCCATCCCTCTGGTCTTTTTGTCGCTGAATGACGGCGCGATTGGCATGACCATGGGTCTTGTCGCCGCTGGGCTGCTGACCGCCGCTGCGTTTTTGCTGCGCGAAGGGTTGCGGGCCGAGGCCGCGTACAACGCACGCAAAACCGCGCGTCGCCCAGCCTTCCCTCGCAAGATCTTTGCCAGCGTTCTGACCGGACTTGGGGCTGCGCTCGCGTCCTACCGGACCGAGTTTCTGGACGCTGAGACTGCAGCACAAGCAAGCCTTGTTGCCCCGATCCTGTTTGGTGCCGCCGCCGCGACCCTGCATTCCGTGTCCTTCGGCTTGGACCCCATGAAAAACAAGGGGATGGAGGGCGTCGACACGTTCCAGCAAGACCGTGTCGCCCGCGTCGTCGATGATGCCGAAAAGCATCTGGCCGAGATGACCGATGCGATCAAACGCGCCGGAGATCGCCGGATCGAGGCGCGTGTCGAACGGTTTCAGGATACCGCCCGCGATCTGTTTCGCACGGTCGAAGAAGATCCGCGCGATCTGGCGGGCGCACGGAAGTATCTGACCGTCTACCTGCAGGGCGCACGTGATGCGACCGTCAAGTTCGCGGATGTCTACGCCCGCACCCGCGACGGACAGGCCTTGGCAGACTACACTTCCCTATTGGATGATCTGGAACAGAATTTCGCCGCGCGTACGCGCAAAATGCTATTGGATGACCGTAGTGATTTGACGGTCGAAATCGACGTGCTGCGTGAAAGACTGCAGCGCGAAGGTGTCCGGCTGGACTGACCGGCCCTTTCTATTTGAGCGAGGAACTCCCCTATGTCCGACGAGATCAAGAACAAAGCGGTTGAGGCCGAAACACTGGTACAAGAGGTCACCGCCGTGGCCCTGCCCGAACCGCAGGCCGAGGTCGTCTCGCTTGAAGAGGCTGATGAACCCGTCAGTGCCGAGATCCGCAAGCGCATGGATGAGATCGACATGGGCAACACCAATTCGATCGTCGCCTTCGGCTCGTCCGCGCAGGCCGAATTGCAAGAGATCAGCCAAGCCATGCTGGCGGATGTGCGCAACAAGGATGTTGGCCCTGCAGGCGACAGCCTGCGCAACATCGTCACCACGATCCGGGGGTTCTCGGTCAGTGAGCTGGACGTGCGCCGCGAACGCAGCTGGTGGGAGAAACTGCTGGGCCGTGCCGCGCCCTTCGCAAAGTTCACGGCTCAGTACGAAGAGGTGCAGGGCCAGATCGACCGCATCACAGACGATTTGCTGTCTCACGAACACACTCTTTTGAAAGACATCAAATCGCTGGACCTGCTCTATGAAAAGACGCTGGGGTTCTATGATGAACTGGCGCTTTACATCGCTGCGGGCGAGGAAAAGCTGACCGAGCTGGATAGCCACGACATTCCCGAGAAAGAGGCCGAGGTTCAGGCAGCGCCCGAAGATCAGCAGGTCATGAAAGCGCAGGAGCTGCGCGACATGCGCGCCGCGCGCGACGATCTGGAACGCCGGGTGCATGACCTGAAACTGACCCGGCAGGTGACGATGCAGTCACTGCCCTCAATCCGGTTGGTGCAGGAAAACGACAAATCTCTGGTCACGAAGATCAACTCAACCTTGGTCAACACGGTTCCCCTGTGGGAAACCCAGTTGGCGCAGGCCGTCACCATCCAGCGCAGCGCCGAAGCCGCCGCAGCCGTGCGCGACGCCAATGATCTGACCAACGAGCTTCTGACCTCGAACGCGGCCAACCTGCGCGAGTCGAATAAGATGATCCGCGAAGAGATGGAGCGTGGCGTGTTCGACATCGAAGCCGTCAAACAGGCCAATGCTGATCTGATCGGCACGATCAATGAAAGTCTGGCGATCGCAGACGAAGGCAAAGCCAAACGTGCAGCCGCCGAACAAGAGCTTCAGAAGATGGAGGCCGAACTGCGTGACACACTGGCAGCCGCCAAGGCACGGCGTGACGGGACCGGCGACAACGCCGGAACGGCTGTTCCGGGATAAGGTGGGCTGGGCGTGCGGCCTTTGAGCTGTCTCAAAACGGGCCTAGGTGTTCTGGGGCTTCTAGCGCTTGCGGGGTGCGAAGAGGCGCTGACCTCTTCGGTCGTTCCTCAGGTGCGGCCATCGGCCCCGCCACCCGCAGCGAACGCCTATGTACCGCCATCTGCGGCCAGTCAGGACCTCGCGCGGTTCTATCAACGGATCGAACGGGACCTGCTGACCCGCGGCCTGTTGCGTACCGATGGCGGCGGACCAGACACCCCTTATGACGCCGACGACCTGAGCCGGAACTTTGAGGCCATCGCTTTCTACAGCGAATATCCTGATCACACTGTCTCGCTCGGGTCTCGGCAGACGGATGGGCAACTCAGCCGCTGGTCTGGACCCGTTCGTATTCAGACCGAGTTCGGACCCTCGGTCCTGCCCGCAACACGCACCAGCGACGCGGATCAGGTTCAATCTTATGCTGCGAGGCTTGCCAAACTGACCGGCCACCCGATCTCGACCGTCAGTCGCAAGGCCAATTTCCACGTGTTCTTTGCTGGCAAAGATGACAGCGCCTATGTTGTCACGCGCCTCAAGGAACTGGTGCCCAACATCAGCCAGGCCTCACTGGATTTGGTCGCCAACCCGCGCGCGAGTTTCGACTGTTTTGTGTTTGCTTCGGCCACCCGCAACGATCCGAACAAATATGTGCGCGCGGTGACACTGATCCGGTCGGAACTGCCCGATCTGGTGCGGCGCAGCTGTATTCACGAGGAAATTGCGCAAGGGCTGGGCCTGTCCAATGACAGCCCCGCCGCGCGGCCTTCGATCTTCAACGACGATGACGAGTTTGCTTTGCTGACAAGTCATGATGAGAAACTGCTGACAATGCTCTATGATCCGCGTCTTACGCCCGGAGTGACGGTCGATCAGGCCCGCCCCGTGGTACGGATCATTGCGCGCGAACTGATGGGGCAGCCGCTCTGACCCCAAGGACAGGAGAACCCAAATGGGAATTTTCGATTTTCTGACCGGAGAATTTATCGACGTCATTCACTGGGTCGATGACACCCGAGACACCATGGTCTGGCGGTTCGAACGCGAAGGGCACGAGATCAAGTATGGTGCAAAGCTCACCGTCCGCGAAGGTCAGGCTGCGGTGTTTGTGCACGAAGGGCAGTTGGCGGATGTGTTCACTCCGGGCCTCTATATGCTTGAGACCAACAACATGCCGATCCTGACAACCCTGCAGCACTGGGATCACGGCTTTCAGTCTCCGTTCAAGTCCGAGATCTACTTCGTCAACACGACGCGGTTCAACGATCTGAAATGGGGCACCAAGAACCCGATCATGCTGCGCGATCCCGAATTCGGACCAACCCGCATTCGGGCCTATGGCACCTATACGGTACGGGTGAAGGACCCGGCAAAATTCCTCGTCGAGATCGTGGGAACCGATGGTGAATTCACCATGGATGAGATCAGTTTTCAGGTCCGCAACATCATCGTGCAAGAGTTCAGCCGCGTGATCGCTGGATCCGGTATTCCGGTTCTCGACATGGCTGCGAACACCGCCGATCTGGGCAAACTGATCGCAGCCGAGGTTTCGCCTGTGTTGGATGGCTATGGGTTGGAGATGCCCGAGTTCTACATCGAAAACATCTCGCTGCCGCCTGCGGTAGAGGCCGCGTTGGACAAGCGCACCTCGATGGGGCTGGCGGGTGATCTGGGCAAGTTCACCCAGTATTCCGCCGCCGAGGCGATGACGGCAGCGGCCAACAACCCCGGTCAGGGCGGCGGCATGGGCGCAGGTCTTGGCATGGGAATGGGCATGGCGATGGCCAATCAGATGGCGAACATGGCAGCGGGCCAACCGAGCGGCCCGTGGGGATCGCCCGCCCCCGCTGCCCCGCAACCATCCGCGCATGCGGCCCCG
>NZ_JAGHRB010000021.1 GCF_017743995.1 Ruegeria sp. R13_0
ACCTGCACGGCAGCAAAACCTACCGCGCGCATTTGGTTGGAGTGTTGACAAAACGCGCCGTCCAAGACTGCTCGTAAACACAATAACAATAAACCCTAAAGCCCCGGGTAAAACCCCGGGGCTTTTGCTATGGTTTTCTAACCTTCGGTAGCTTTGCAGGTTGCCAATAGGCCCCGGTGTCTTCGCGTGTTTTCTCATAGGCTTCCACGCGGCGCAGGGCGTTTTCTCCACCAGCTGCGAACAGGTGGCTGAGCAGGCATTCTAGAACGGCCATCGCTCCGGAAAAGCTAGAGAAGTGGTGCATCGACCGCGTGCTGATCTGCAGGCTCATGTCCGGGCGAATACCTGGCGCGATCATATCGCTGTCCGAGATCAGGATGATCTTCAAACCTCGGTCCGCGGCGAAGCGCATGGTTCGGATCGTCTCGGACGAATAGGGTCGAACGGTTATAGCCAGCAGACAATCATCCGGCCCCGCATCCAGCAAATCGTCGGTTGCGGACCCCATGTGACGCGGGATCAGTTGCAAACCCGGATGGGCCATGCGGCCTGCATAGTGGAAGTAATGAGCGAGCGCATAGCTTGCGCGCGTTGCTGTTATGAAGCAGCGGTTTGCGTCTAAAATAAGCTGGATCACGGCATTTGTTTTCACCGGGTCCATCAAACGTAGGGATCTTGCCACGACGTTCATTTCATTGCGTGCAAACCCTGCCTGAGCGGTGTCGAACGAAGCGTCTGTTCGCTCCGCGCTCAACCAGTCCTGATCCAAGCGACCCTCGCCATCCGTGACTAGGGCATGTCGAAAGGGGCTGCGGAAGGCGTTGTAGCTATCAAAGCCCATCCGTTGGGCGAGGCGGACGAGAACGTTTGAGCTGACACCGATCTTTGTCGCGGTCGTTCGGATCGGGTCGAGGCCAAAGTCGCCCGGATGGTCTATCACATATTTAGCTGCCGCCTGTAGTTGCGGAGGCATTTGGTCGATTGTTTGCCGGAGGGCAGAGATCAGAGGGCTGAGCGCATCGGTCATAAAACAGAAGAAAACATATGTTTTTAGAATTGCCAATTGAAAACGATCTGGATGAGCGTAGATCGAACCCACACAGAACGGAGAGTTTAATGACGTCCACCGCCCCAAAACCATATGTCCTTGTTGCTCCCAATGGGGCGCGGCGCGGGCATGCGGATCATCCTCTGCTACCGGTGAGCTTGCGGGAAACCCTTCAAACCGCGCATGACTGCCACGCAGCCGGAGCGGACGGGCTGCATCTGCATGTCCGGGATTCGGAGGGGCGGCACTCTTTGGATGCGGGGCTGTATCGTGAAGCCCTGGGTGAGTTGCGTCAGCAGTTGCCGGGTCTGGAGGTGCAGATCACGACCGAAGCGGCAGGGGTCTATGACGTAGAGGCTCAATTCGAGTGCTTGCGGCAAGTGCGCCCCACTTGGGCCTCGATCTCTGTGCGCGAAGTCGCGGAGATGGCGGATCGGGTCTACGGCCTGTGCCATGATCAGGGGACGCGCGTGCAACACATCCTCTACGATGCGGAGGACGCGGCTTTGTTGGCGCGACTGCAGGCTGAAGGCGTTGTCAGGGACGGGCAGGTGGATCGCCTGTTTGTCTTGGGCCGATATGCGACGGGGCAGGAATCCGCGCCCGAAGACTTGGATCAGTTTCCGCTAGAGGGTGGTCCGTGGATGCTCTGCGCGTTTGGGGCAAAGGAACATGCGTGTTTGCTGAAGGCCGCGCGGCAGGGCGGAGATGTGCGCGTCGGGTTTGAGAACAGCCTGACGGATTCCTCGGGTCAAACCTGGGCGAACAACGCGGCATCGGTTGAAGCACTCGTGTCGTTGATCAAAGGAGAACAAGAATGAGCCATGTGTTTCCGCGCCATACCAAAGCCGAGTTGCCCATCGCGGCAGGCGGCGACGGATGTTACCTGATTGATGCCGAGGGCAAACGCTATCTGGATTGTGGCGATGCGGCCGTGTCTTGTTTGGGTCATTCTAACCGTGCTGTGATCGAAGCTGTTCAGCAGCAGGTTGAGCAGATTGCCTTTGCCCATAGCGGTTTCATGACCTCGGAACCGGCGGAAGAGCTGGCCGATCTGCTGATTCAGCATGCTCCGGGTGATCTGGACCGGGTGTATTTCGTGTCCGGCGGCTCTGAGGCGACCGAGGCCGCGATCAAGCTGGCGCGACAGTATTTTCTTGAGATCGGTCAGCCTGAACGTCGCCATGTGATCGCGCGGCGTCAAAGCTATCACGGCAATACTCTGGGTGCATTGTCTGCGGGCGGCAATGCTTGGCGGCGGGCGCAATTCGCGCCGATGCTGATCGAGATGACCCATATCGCGCCGTGTTATGAATACGCGGAAAAGCCCGAGGGTGAGAGCAGCTTTGACTACGGTCAGCGCGTTGCGAATGAGTTGGAGCAGGAGATCCTGCGTCTTGGACCGGAAACTGTTATGGCCTTCATGGCGGAACCAGTTGTCGGGGCGACCCTCGGTGCTGTTCCGGCGGTCGAGGGGTATTTCAAGCGCATTCGCGAGATTTGTGACCAATACGGGGTTCTGCTGATCCTTGATGAAGTGATGTGTGGGATGGGCCGAACCGGGCATCTGTTTGCCTGCGATCACGATGGCGTCTCACCGGACATTCTGTGCATCGCCAAGGGGTTGGGGGCCGGGTATCAACCGATTGGAGCGATGCTCTGCACGGACAAAATCTATGATGCGATCCAACAGGGCTCGGGCTTTTTCCAGCATGGTCATACCTATATTGGCCATCCGGTGGCGACGGCTGCGGCCTTGGCGGTGGTTCGTGAGTTGACCAGCCGAGACTTGCCCGCGCGGGCCGGTGCTATGGGGGCTAAACTTCAATCAACGCTGGAAAAGGCTTTTGGGCAGCACGCCCATGTGGGCGATATCCGGGGCCGGGGCCTGTTTCGCGGGATTGAGCTGGTCGCGGATCGCGAAAGAAAAACTCCGTTCGATCCAGCGCTGGGTGTGGCTGCAAAGATCAAAAAGGCTGCAATGGCCGAAGGGTTGATCTGCTATCCGATGTCGGGAACGCGAGACGGCAAGGCCGGTGATCATATCCTTCTGGCTCCGCCCTTCATCATCGAAGAGGAGCAGATTGACGAGCTTGTCGCCAAGCTTGGCCGGGCGATCGCCGCCGTGATCTGACAATCCCGTGACAGCTCTTTCCGCCCCACGCAATTTCGCTAATTTTGGCGCGAACTGAAAAAAGGTCGCGACCATATGGTGCAGGATATTTGGCAGAGTTTCCGAGGGCTATCCCTTTGGGTTCAAATCTGGGTGGCCGTGATTTTGGTTCCGGTCAACCTGATGCCGCTGTTCTTTCTGGACCAGCCGCAGGGGGTTTTGATTGCCGCTCTTGCGATCACAGGGATGGCGTTGAACCTGCCGATCATGATTGCCGCGCGTGGGATGAGCGGGGCAATGGCCCTTCCGCATCTCCTGTGCTGGATTCCTTTGGTGATCGTGGTTGTGGGGCTTCTGAGCGCAGCAGAAACGCTCAATCCGGCCTATGTTGGATTCCTGTGTCTGCTGCTGGTTGTCGATGTCATCTCGTTGGTATTCGACGTGCGGGATGCAGCCCACTGGATGCGCGACCGTAAAACGGGATGAAAAAAGCCCCTTCGGAGGTCGAAGGGGCTTGGACATTTGCACTGATGGACCGAGTTATTTCTGCGGCAGCGGGCCGATCATCATGATCATCTGACGGCCTTCCATCTTGGGCATATTCTCAACCTTGCCCAGTTCCTTAATGTCTTCGGCAACGCGCTCCAGCAGTTCGCGACCCAGGTTTTGGTGCGCCATCTCACGGCCGCGGAAGCGCAGGGTGACTTTGACCTTGTCGCCCTTTTCCAAGAACTTATAGACGTTCTTCATTTTGACTTCATAGTCATGCGTGTCGGTGTTGGGCCGGAATTTGACCTCTTTCACCTCGATGATTTTTTGTTTCTTGCGGGCTTCGCTTTCGCGTTTCTGCTGTTCGTACTTGAACTTGCCAAAGTCCATGATCTTGCAGACCGGCGGGTTCGCATTGGGCGAGATCTCGACCAAGTCAAGGCCGGCATCGGCGGCAAGTTGCATGGCTTTGGCGGGATGAACCACCCCGACATTTTCACCTTCGGCACCAATCAGGCGGATTTCGGGGGCACGTATCTTTTCATTGACGCGCGGGCCAGTGTCTCTCTGCGGCGGCGCGTTGTGGGGTCTGCGAGCTATGGGTTCATTCCTTTGATTATTGCAGAATTTCGAGGTGGGAATTTAGACGGGTGCGCGCAGTGTTTCAAGCAGCATAAAGGCTTAAAGACTGGAAATTCCCACGATTGAACACAGGAAACAGCTGGCCGGGACCCGATGGACCCGGCCAAACAGGTTGATCAGCCGACAAATGCTTTTTCGATCACGAACTCTTTGGGCTCCGAGTTTGCGCCTTCGCGCAGGCCGAATTCCTCGAGGATTTCCTTGATGTCCAAGTTGAATGCCAGCGAACCGCAGACCATCGCACGGTCGGTTTCCGGCTTGATACCGCCTTCGATCCCCAGATCGGCAAACACGGTGCCGTCTTTCAGCAGGTTGGTAATGCGGCCCATCTTCGGGCTCTCTTCCCGAGTCGTTGTTGGGTAGTAGCGGATCTTGTCGGCAAAGCCTTCGCCCATCAGCTCGGCCAGCATTTCGTCCTGACGGATGTTTTCGATCAACTGGCGGCCATATTCCAGCTCGGCCACTTCGCGGCAGGTGTGGGTGATGATCACCTCGTCATAGTCCTCATAGGTTTGAGGCTCGCGCAGCAGCGAGGCGAAAGGGGCAAAGCCGGTGCCGGTGGCGAAGAACCACAGGCGTTTGCCGGGCAGCAGGGCGTCATGCACCAGCGTGCCCACGGGTTTGGGCCGCAGGATGATCTGGTCGCCGGGCTGGATGTGCTGCAGTTTCGAGGTCAGCGGGCCGTCCTGTACCTTGATCGAGTAGAACTCCAGCTCTTCGTCCCAGGACGGAGACGCAATCGAGTAGGCGCGCAGCAGCGGTTTCTGCCGACCAGTTTTGGGATCAGGATCGCCCATCAGGCCGATCATCACGAACTCACCCGAGCGAAAGCGCAGCGTCGCAGGGCGCGACACCCGGAACGAGAACAGGCTGTCGGTCCAGTGTTTGACCTCGGTCACGGTCTGGGTGTCCGGCAGAACGGGGGCCTTTACGGCGGTTGCTTCACTCACGGGCTTCATCTCTGTCATCGTTTCGCTATCGGTCTGCTAAACCGACATCTCCGTTTAATCTTTGATCCAAGTCAGGAAAAGGGGCGAAATGCCCCTTTAGTGTCACAAGCTGGCGATGGCGGGGTCAGCCCCGCAGGCGGGCCTGGTAGTTGTTTTCTTCCCAGTTGGCGCGGGCCAACCACTGATCTTCGGGCTGACGCGCGGCAAGCGCGTCGTCGATCTCGACCTCGTCAAAGCCGCTGCGGCGGGCCATGGCGTATTGGTCGGCCAGAACATGCCCTTTGGCGCGCAAACGGCCCGTGTAGCCTTTCAGGCGCAGCACGCGGGCAATGGTGAAACCGCGACCATCCGCCGAGGACGGGAAGTCCACCCGCACCATCTGGGCGTTGCCGAGACGGTCGATCAGTTCATCCGGGTCGGTGTCCGAAGCCACATCAAGCGCCACAACATCATTGGCCGCGTCCTCAAGCGTGACATAGCCGTCGGTCCAGTCATCGGGGGAGAACCCCTCATCCGATACAATTACGTTCATGTTTTCTCTCCGGCGCGCACCATTTTGCCATCGACAAAATGGATGCCGCATTCTTCTTTGTTCTGGTCGCGCCAACGTCCGGCGCGGGGGTCTTCGCCTTCCTTGACCGGCGAGGTGCAGGGCGCACAACCGATCGAGGGATAGCCTTTGGCCACCAGCGGATGGCGGGGCAGGTTGTTTTCATCCATATAGGCGCGCACGTCCTCGGGCGCCCAATGGGCCAGCGGGTTGACCTTGATGCGGCCAGTGCCGTCCTCGACCTCAAAGAACTCGAGCGCGGCGCGGGTGCCCGCCTGAAACCGTTTGCGACCGGTGATCCAACCGCAATAGCCGGCAAGGGCCTGTTGCAGCGGAAAGGTCTTGCGCAGGTTGCAGCACGCATCCGTATCCCGCAGACGCAGCGCGCCATAGGGGTCCTCACGCTGAATGTCCTCATCCTCGGCGCGGATGATCTTGACGTTCTTCAGGCCGAGGCGTTCGCTGACGTCTTGCTGATATTCAAGCGTTTCCGCAAACAACATCATGGTGTCAACGAACAGAACCGGCGTCATCTGGTCGACAACGGCAGCCATGTGCAACAGAACAACCGACTCGGCCCCAAAGCTTGAGACCAGAGCCAGATCGTCGATTTCCTCAATCGCCCCGTGCATGACATCATGCGCCGAGTGATGGCGGAACCGGGCGTTCAGCGCGTTGACCTTTTCGGTCAGTTCAGCGCGGTCTTTACCCAGTTCCGTCTGGATCAGGTCAAGCGGCATTGGCCTGTGCCTCGGGGTAGAGTGCAGCCTTGAAGGGCGCCATACCGACGCGGCGGTAGGTTTCCAGGAAGGTTTCTTCAGCGCTCTCCCGCTGGTTCAGATAGGCCTGCACTATGCGCTCGACGGCCGGAACGATCTCATCATAGGCAAAGCCGGGACCTGTGCGGTCGCCAATAGCCGCGGTCTCGGTGCCGTCGCCGCCCAGAGTGATCTGGTAGTTTTCGACGCCCGCACGATCCAGACCCAGAATGCCGATATGGCCGACATGGTGGTGACCACAGGCGTTGATGCAGCCCGAGATCTTGATCTTCAGGTGGCCGATATCATGCTCCAGCTTCAACTCGTCAAAGCGGGTCGCGATTTGTTCTGCAACCGGGATCGAGCGGGCCGTCGCCAAGGCGCAATAGTCCATGCCGGGGCAGGCGATGATGTCGCTGATAAGGCCGATATTGGCGGTGGCCAGCTCGTGCTCTTTCAGCTTAGCGTGGATCGCGGGCAGGTCCGATTTGTGCACATGCGGCAGGATCACGTTCTGCTCATGGCTGATGCGCAGCTCGTCATAAGCGAACTCTTCGGCCAGATCAGCCATGGCGCGCATCTGCTCGGCTGTTGCATCGCCCGGCGTTTTGCCGTGCTTCTTGATCGAGATCGTGACGATCGCGTGGTCCGCGTTCTTGTGCGGCGCGATGTTGGTGTCGATCCACGACCGGAAGACCGGATCGTTGCTGTACGCGCTTTCAAAAGACGCGACCGAGGCCTGACGGAATTCAGGCGCAGCAAAGTGCGTCTTGATCTCGTCCAGCAGGTTCATGTCCGCGCCTTTGAACTGTGGGCGAACCTGCAGAAAGCGTTCGTTGACCTTGGCACGGATGGCGTCGATGCCATGCTCGTGCACGGTGATCTTGATACGTGCCTTGTACTTGTTGTCGCGGCGACCGATCTGGTTCCACACGGAAACAGTGGCTTCGAGGTAAGCCAGCAGGTCGTCGAAAGCGACGAATTCGGACAGTTCCTTGCCGATCATCGGCGTGCGGCCCAGGCCACCGCCTACGATGACGCGGGCGCCCAGAACGCCGTCACGTTCAACCAGTTGCAGGCCGATGTCATGCGCCTTGATCACGGCGCGGTCGTTTTCGGACCCGGTGATGGCGATCTTGAACTTACGCGGCATGAACTGGAATTCCGGGTGGTCGGTCGACCACTGGCGCAGCAGTTCGGCATAGGGGCGCGGGTCGGCGACCTCATCCGCGGCGGCACCTGCGAAATGGTCCGCGGTTACGTTGCGGATCGTGTTGCCCGAGGTCTGGATAGCGTGCATGCCAACCTCAGCCAGCGCGTCCAGCATGTCCGGCACGTCTTTCAGTTTCGGCCAGTTGTACTGGATGTTCTGACGGGTGGTGAAATGGCCATAGCCCTTGTCCCACTTCTCAGCCAGCAGGGCCAGTTGGCGCATCTGCGCGCTTGAGAGCGTGCCATAGGGAATAGCAACCCGCAGCATATAGGCGTGCAGCTGCAGATACAGGCCGTTCATCAGGCGCAGCGGCTTGAACTCATCTTCCGTCAGCGAGCCGTCGATGCGGCGTTCGACCTGTGCGCGGAACTGGCGGTTACGCTCGGCCAGGAATGCTGTGTCAAACTCGGAGTAGCGATACATGTGTAGCTGTCCTTAAATGCAGCCCCGAAACCTTGGGGCCTAAATGGGGAGATAGGGGCCAGAGGTCAGGCCCGGGGCTGCGACTGTGTTTCCTGCTTGCCATGGGCATAGTTCGAGGGTCCGGTGCGGCGGAACTCCTCTCGGAAATGGGTGGGTTCGGGGCCGTTTTCACCAGCCACGGCATCGGCCAGATACGCGCCGACGATCTTGTTCGCCTGACGTGCCGCATCCAGCAAACGGACCTGCGCATGGGCCTCATCGGTGATCAGCTCGGCCTCGGACAGTTCACGCGACCAGCGGTCATCCTCGGTCTGATAGATCACGTCACCTTCGAGCAGATCGTTGGCGGTGACGACTTTAGGGGTAAAAGCGCGGGCCATCAGGCATGCTCCTTCTTGAATTCGGTCAGGGCCTGAGCCGCTTGGCGCGGGGCGAGGCCATAAAACATGAGGGCTGGGCCGTCCATCTCGGCAGCAGCCAGATCTTTTGGCAAACGATCCAGATTGGTTTCCAGAATGCGTTGGTCGGGGCGCGAGGCGTTCTCGATCAGCGTCACAGGCGTCTGGCGGTCGGCACCGTGCATGATCAGGCGCCCCTGAATGAAGCGTGCTGATTTCTTGCCCATATAGACCGCCGCAACCGATCCCTCGCGCGCAAGGGCCGCCCAGTCGTGATCCGCGAACCCCTTCATATCGTGGCCGGTCAGAAACCGAACCGAGGAGTTGCGACCACGACGCGTCAGGCTTTGACCGATCCCGGCCACGGCGGCAGAGGCCGCAGTGATACCCGGCACGATCTGCCACGAGATACCTGCGGCCGCGACCGCCTCAATCTCTTCATCCAGACGCCCGAACACAGTCGGGTCGCCCGATTTCAAACGCACAATACGTTGGCCTTTAAGGGCGTGAGAAACAAGCAGCGCGTCGATGTCTTCCTGTTTCCACGAAGGCCCGAAACCGGCCTTGCCAACATCGACCAGAATGGCGGACTGACCAGCCAGTTTCAGAACCTCTGCGCTGATCAGGCGATCATGCAGCACGACATCGGCCCGCTCAAAGGCCTTGACGGCCTTGAGCGTGAGCAAATCCGGATCACCGGGTCCTGCGCCGACAAAATCGACGTGGCCTAGGATATGTTGTGACTCCGACTGCGTCATCTTCTGTTCCAGTTGGTTTGACTTGTCCTGATATATAGGAAATATTCCCGCTATAGCGCCATATGTCGCGCCAAATAAGAACATACGTTCTGTTGGATTTGAAATTTGGAACGCTGGTTTCGAAACGTAAGGAAAATTGGAATGTCGGTGCGAATAGACGACACAGATCGGAAAATTCTGGCTGAGCTGCAGCGCGATGCCAGCCAATCTCTGGACGAAATAGCGGCGCAGGTCGGCAGTTCCAAGACGCCTGTTTGGAATCGAATCCGCAAGTTGAAGGGGGCCGGTATCATCGGCCAGCAGACCGTTTTGCTGGATGCCGAAGCGCTGGGTTTCGAGGCCACGTTCTTCGTCTTGATCCGGACCTCTGAGCATGAGGCCGAATGGCAGCGCAAGTTCCTGAAGGCCCTGCGTGATCAACCAGAAGTCCAAGAGGCCCATCGGCTGGCAGGGGACATCGACTATATTCTGAAAGTGAGGGTCAAGAATGCCCGCGCCTATGATCAGTTCTACCAACAGCTGATATCAGAGGTGCGTGTTCACAACGTGACCGCCCTTTTGTCGATGGAAGAGATCAAGTCGACCACGATGCTGCCTCTCAACGCATTGGTGGAGAGCTAGCAATAGACTGGGGGCGCTGCCCCCGCCGCCCCTGAAGGGGCGACTCCCCCGAGATATTTTTAGCCAGATGAATAAAGGATCCCATGCTTCATCTGGCCCTAAATATCCCCGCCGAAGGCATCGCGCGCCCGCGCGATTTTCCTGAATCTTTCGCCCGCCCGGAGGCAGATTTGTATCGCCTTCGCGATGGGTTGCAGTCTGGCGCAAAGCTTTTTGGAAGTTGTGCAGACTTGCCATAAGACGCCGCCAATGCAAGACCTTAGGACATGCAACGCATTTTGGTCATTGCCGGATTTCTACTGATGGTCGGAGTTTTGTCTTCGGCTGTATGGTTCTACGGCTACCGGCAGGCTGTGTTTCAACTCAGCGAAAAGGCCGAGGCGGATTTGGATCTGGCGGCGGATCGGTTGACGACGCAGTTGCAAGTCTATCAGGAACTTGCGGTGTTGATGGCCAGCCACCCGGTGCTTGAAGATCTCAATACGCTATCCGGACGCGCCACCGCGCAGGCTTTGCTATTGGAGGTCGCGGATAAAACGGCAGCGGTCGATGTTCTCTATGCCGACCGCTCCGGGGCGGTTCTGGCCTCTGCACATGAAGGAGTCGCAGGTTCGGTCCAGGACAATCCGGCCTTCACACGCGCCATGCAAGGCGCATTGGGAAGCGCACATGGCATTCTGCCGGGACCCGGCAATCGTATATTCACCTATGCTGCACCCGATTTCGATGAGAGCGGAGCGGTTATCGGGGCTTTGATCGTGATTGCTGACGTTGAGGACATTGAGCAAACTTGGCGTGGCAGCACCGAAGCGGTGTTCTTTGTCGACCACTCCGGTCTGGTCTTCATTTCAAACCGGTTGGAACTGCTGATGTGGCAACGCGTGGGTGAGGAGGTTGGCTTGACTCCTCCGGATGGGCAGATGGTTTCATTTCAGGCACGGCGTTTGGGGCCATATGAACTCTGGACGCTGGATTGGAGCCCATATCTGCCGCGTCGGGCTTTGCATCTTGTCAAGGAATTGCCGGTGATCGGCATGACCGGAGAGGTCCTGATGGATGTCGCTCCGGCCCGGCGACTGGCTGGTTTGCAGGCGGCGACAGTCGCAGCCCTCTGTTTGGCTTTCGGCGCGCTGCTGTTTCTGGCAACCGAGCGGAGGCGCACGCTGACAGAGGCGAATGCCGTCTTGGAAACCCGTGTGGCAAAACGCACCAAAGATCTGACGAAAGCAAACGCCGCACTGCGCCGCGAGATCGCAGAGCGGCAGGAGGCCGAAGCCGCCCTGAAGCGCGCGCAGGCCGATCTTGTTCAGGCTGGTAAGCTGAGCGCTTTGGGACAGATGTCCGCTGGGATCAGCCACGAATTGAACCAGCCTTTGATGGCGATCCAGCAGTTTGCCGACAATGGCTCAGCCTTCATGGAGAGAGGGAAATCCGAGAAAGCCGCGGAAAATCTGGGTCGAATTTCTCAGATGGCGGCGCGTATGGCGCGGATCATCAAGAACCTGCGCGCATTTGCCCGCAATGAAAGCGAACCGATGGGGCGCGTGGATCTGGTGCAGGTTCTGAACGCTGCTGTCGAGTTGACCGAGGCTCGGCTGCGTTCCGAAAATGTCTCGCTGGACTGGACCGCGCCCGAACATCCTGTCTTTGCCTGGGGGGGCGAGGTCCGTTTGGTGCAGGTTTTTGTGAACCTGATCAACAACGCGGCCGATGCGATGAGCCAGCAGGAAGACCGCCGTATTCAGATCGCTATTCATCCCGGCGAAAGGCTCTCGGTTACCGTGCGGGACATCGGGCCGGGGATAGAGAACACTGAAAAGCTGTTCGAGCCGTTTTATTCGACCAAGGCTGTTGGCTCTTCCGAAGGGATGGGGCTTGGGCTTTCGATCTCCTACGGTTTGGTTCAGAGCTTCGGGGGCAACATCCGTGGGATCAACACGGAAGAAGGGGCAGAGTTCACGGTCGAGCTTGAGCCTTGCGAGAAGGAGCAGGCAGCATGACGCGGGTCGTTTTGTTGGTGGATGACGACGCTGCGGTGCGCGAGGCATTGGCCCAGACCCTCGAACTGGCGGAGTATCAGCCGATTGCGGCGGGGTCTTTTGTCGCTGCCAAAGACCACATTCGGGCTGATTTTCCGGGGGTGATCCTGTCAGATATCCGGATGCCCGGGCGGGATGGGTTTCATCTGCTCAGCTACGCGCAAGAAATCGACCCGGAGCTGCCGGTGGTTTTGCTGACGGGTGAGGGTGACATTCCGATGGCGGTTCAGGCCATGGGGCAGGGGGCCTTCGACTTTCTGGAGAAACCCTGTGCTGCGGCGGACCTTCTGGCGGTGCTCGACCGGGCGTTTGACGCCCGCGCGCATATCATCCAGCAGCGGGCGCTGAAGTCCGAGCTGGAACGCGGAGACCCCGCGGCGCGGCTTTTGTTCGGCCTTTCGCCTCATGCCGAGGCCTTGCGTGAGCGGGTGCGCAGTGTTGCTCCGACTGGCGCCGAGGTACTGGTCACCGGCCCGGCGGGTAGCGGGATTTCCAAGGTTGCCGAGGTTGTGCATCTGATGTCGCCCGTTGGGCAGGGACCGTTCGTCAAACGCGCGGCGGCCGGGTTGAGCGTTCAGGAATTCATCCAAGCCTGCGAAGATGCCAAGGGCGGGTCCCTGTTTCTGGACGAGATTTCGGCCATGCCGCAATCGACTCAGTATGAAGCGCTGGACGTGATTGAGCGCGGTGCAGGGGCGCGGATTATTGCGGGCACGACCTCGGACCTGTCTGCGATCTCTGCCGAGGGCCGATTCAACGCCGATCTCTACTACCGTTTGGATGTGATGCGGGTGCGCATTCCGTCTCTGGCGGAGCGCCCCGAGGATATCCCGACCCTGTTTCGTCACTATGTTGCCCAGGCCGCCGAGCAGGCGGGGATCGCTGAGCCGGACGTGTCACCTGAGCATCTTGCAGCTTTGATGGCCAGCGATTGGCCGGGCAATGCGCGCTCTTTGATGTCCTCGGCCATGCGGTTTGTTTTGGGGATGCCCGAGGAGATTGCAGAGGCGACGGATCTGGGCTTGAACGAGCAGATGGCACGGGTGGAACGCTCGTTGCTTATCGCTGCGTTGGGGCGGCACAACGGAAAGGCCTCGGACGCGGCGAAGGCGCTGAAGCTGCCACGCAAGACGTTCTACGACAAACTGGCGCGCTATCAGATTCGGCCCGAGGACTACCGGCGATAGGGGGGGCCTCCCGCCAGCTTTGCCCGCATTTGCATGCGGTTAAAGCTGTTGGGCCAAGCAGCCCGCCAAGGCGGACTGCGGGTGGTGCCAGAGCGATTCGGAGGTGATTCGAAAAACTGTGCGGGATTCCGCACAGCCCCGTCGAGAGATGTGCGGGATTTCGCACATGTGCGCGAGTGGTCGAATTTCGTGTTTTAAATACAGGTTGTAATGTGCTGTTTTAATGCGAAAAGTCCTAACGTCGCAAAGCCTGTTACAAATTGTTGTCTCACCGTGAAGCAGTCGGTTCACTGCCGTCCATACGGTGCCGAAATGGGGCCGATGAGACAATTCGAGGAAGTCTGGGAGGAAAACAGATGAAATTCCTAACAACAGCGGCCACAGCGCTGGCTTTGACGGTAACGGCGACGGCGGGTATGGCTGCGTGTGACGACGGTGAGATCGTCGTAAAGTTCGCGCATGTGACAAACACCGACAAGCACCCCAAGGGTATCGCTGCGTCTCTGCTGGAGCAGCGTGTCAATGACGAGATGCAGGGCGTCATGTGCGTTGAGGTCTATCCGAACTCGACGCTCTACAATGATGACAAGGTTCTTGAGGCGATGCTTCAGGGCGACGTGCAACTGGCCGCACCCTCGCTGTCCAAATTCGAAAAGTTTACCAAGCAGTTCCGCCTGTTCGATCTACCGTTCATGTTCAAGAACATTGACGCAGTGGATGCCTTCCAGGCGTCGGATGCCGGTCAGGCAATGAAGGACAGCATGCAACGCCGTGGTCTGCAGGGGCTGGCGTTCTGGCACAATGGCATGAAGCAAATGTCGGCGAACAAGCCGCTGGAAACTCCGGCTGATGCAGATGGTCTGAAGTTCCGCGTGCAGTCCTCGGACGTGCTGGTTGCGCAGATGGAAGCTATCGGTGGCAGCCCGCAAAAGATGGCGTTCTCGGAAGTCTATGGCGCGCTGCAACAGGGTGTTGTCGACGGTCAGGAGAACACCTGGTCGAACATCTATGGCAAGAAGTTCTTTGAGGTGCAGGACGGCATCACCGAGACCAACCATGGTATCATCGACTATCTGGTCGTGACCTCGGTGGACTGGCTGGACAGCCTCGACCCCGAAGTGCGTGATCAATTCCTGACCATTCTGGCTGAGGTCACCGAGACCCGTAACAAAGAGGCCTTTGCCGTGAACGAAGCTGCCAAGGCCTCAATCACCGAAGCGGGTGGCATCATTCGTCAGCTGACGCCAGAACAGCGTCAGGCCTGGGTCGACACAATGAAGCCGGTTTGGGACCAGTTCGCGGATGACGTAGGTCAGGACAAGATCGACGCCGCTCAGGCCATTAACGCTGGGTTCTGATCCCAGTTCAGGCCGCGCGCTGGGGACTGGGGAGTAATCTGCGCGCAGGCCGGGCGGGCCGGAATAGGCCCGCCCCAACACTCTCATCATCACAAAAAATGTGGGGACAGATAGATGTCTGGTGCGAAATCCGGCCCGGCTGGGCTGGTCGACCATATCGAAGAAACCCTGATCGCGGTGCTACTTGGCCTGATGACGGCCGTGACCTTTGCCAACGTGATCGCGCGGTTCTTCTTCAACTCGAATATCCTGTGGGCGCTTGAGCTGACGGTCTTCCTGTTTGGATGGCTGGTGCTTTTGGGGGCGTCTTACGCCGTCAAGAAACACGCCCATCTGGGTGTGGATGCGATCCTGAACATGCTGGCCCCTGCGCCGCGTCGAATTCTGGCGCTGATCTCGGTTGCCTGTTGCCTGGCGTTTTCGCTGCTGTTGCTGAAGGGGTCCTATGATTATTGGGCTGTCTTCGCTGATCTGCCGCCAACCTCTGGGCGCTGGTTTCCCACGGGTCTGAATTTTGACGCGCGCAGTCAGAGCTTTTACGAAGTTGACGATATCCCGATGATCGCGCCTTTCCGCTTTCTCGAGGACTTGATCAACTACGGCGAATATTACGAAAAGCTGCCCAAAGTTGTTCCTTACTTCATCCTACCGCTGTCGATGTTGCTGCTGGTGATCCGCTTTGCGCAGGTCGCTGTGCAGATCTGGCGTGGTGAAGCGGATCGTCTGGTCGCCAGTCACGAGGTTGAGGACGAGATCGAAGAGGTTCGTGCGCAGCAAGGAGAGCATGACTAATGGACGTTGTACTTCTATTTTCCATGGTCATCGGCCTGCTGCTGATCGGGGTTCCGATTGCGGTGGCACTTGGCCTCAGCTCGACCCTATTCCTGCTGATCTATTCAGACAGCTCACTAGCTTCGGTTGCAGGCACGCTGTTTGAGGCGTTCGAGGGGCACTTTACCCTTCTGGCGATCCCGTTCTTTATCCTCGCCTCGTCCTTCATGACGACCGGAGGGGTGGCACGGCGGATCATCCGGTTCTCGATTGCCTGTGTGGGGCACCTTCCGGGCGGTCTGGCGATTGCGGGCGTGTTTGCCTGTATGCTCTTCGCGGCGCTTTCGGGGTCTTCTCCTGCAACAGTTGTGGCCATCGGCTCAATCGTCATCGCAGGGATGCGTCAGGTTGGCTATTCCAAGGAGTTCGCCGCCGGTGTGATCTGTAACGCCGGTACGCTGGGTATCCTGATCCCGCCGTCGATTGTGATGGTTGTTTACGCGGCCGCCGTTGAGGTCTCGGTCGGGCGTATGTTCCTTGCGGGGGTCATCCCTGGCCTGATGGCGGGTGTGATGCTTATGATCACCATTTACGTCATGGCCAAGGTCAAGAACCTGCCCAAGGGCGATTGGAAGGGTTGGGGTGAGATCTTTGTCTCCGCCCGCGAGGCCGGTTGGGGCCTGTTCCTGATCGTGATCATCCTCGGCGGTATCTATGGGGGCATCTTTACCCCGACCGAGGCTGCTGCGGTGGCTGCTGTCTATGCTTTCTTCATCGCAAGCTTTGTCTACAAGGATATGGGGCCGCTTAGCACCGAGGAAGGCACGCAGAACCTGTCGTTGCTTAAAAAGCCCTATGCGTTGCTCACGGCTTTCTTCCACCCCGATACCAAGCACACGCTGTTCGAGGCCGGCAAGCTGACCGTCACGCTTTTGTTCGTGATCGCCAACGCGTTGATCCTTAAGCACGTGCTGACGGATGAGCAGGTCCCGCAACATATCGCCAGCGCCATGCTGTCGGCCGGGCTGGGTCCGGTGACCTTCCTGATCGTGGTAAACGTGATCCTGCTGATCGGTGGTCAGTTCATGGAGCCTTCGGGCCTGCTGGTGATCGTGGCGCCTCTGGTGTTCCCAATTGCGATCGAGTTGGGCATCGATCCGATCCATCTGGGCATCATCATGGTGGTCAACATGGAGATCGGGATGATCACACCTCCGGTCGGGCTGAACCTGTTCGTGACCTCGGGCGTTGCCGGTATGCCGATGATGGGCGTCGTGAAGGCCGCGCTGCCGTTCCTGGCTGTGCTGTTCGTCTTCCTGATCATGGTGACGTATATCCCGTGGATATCGACCTTCCTGCCCAACACCTTCATGGGGCCGGAAATCATAACCAATTAGCGCGGCCTAGCGCTGGGAAACCGGGCGGTGTTGCCGCCCGGTTTTTTTCATGCCTTGAAGATCGTCTATGAATGCTTACCTAAGGTGCCGAGGACGACCTCCCCAATTCGGGTAGATCATGCGGGACGACCCGCTTGAACAAGGGGTTACCTCATGGCATGGATCATGCTTGTTTTTGCCGGAGTTCTTGAGATTGTTTGGGCGGGTGCGATGAAGCAGTCCGACGGCTTCACGCGGCTATGGCCGACGGCGATCATGGGGATTTCCATGATTGGCTCGTTTGGCTTGTTGTCCCTGGCGATGCGGGATCTGCCGCTGAGCACAGCCTACACGATCTGGGTCGGTATTGGTGCGGTCGGTGCGTTTCTGGTGGGCGTGACGGTTATGGGCGAGGCTCTGACGCCCCTGCGCCTTTTGGCTGCCGCGCTGATCATCGCCGGGATCGTGACAATGAAACTGGCCTGAAAAAGGCCGGTTTCAAACACTTTCAAGAGCGTCGATAATACCCGAAAAATCGGCAGCTTTCAGGCTGGCCCCACCGACCAACGCGCCATCCACATTGGACACACCAAAAATCTCGGCCGCATTGGACGGTTTGACCGAACCACCATAGAGCAGACGCACCGAGCGCCCGACGCCCTCGCCAAAGCGACGCTCAAGCCGGGCGCGGATGAAGTCATGGACCTCGCCGATCTCGTCGAGTGTCGGAACCTTGCCGGTGCCGATGGCCCAGATCGGTTCATAGGCGACAATCAGGTTCTCACCGGTGGAGCGGTCCGGGATTGAGCCCGACATCTGACCTCCGATGATGTCCAGTGTATTGGCGGCCTCGCGCTGCTCAAGGCTTTCGCCGACGCAGATGATCGCCTGAAGGCCAGCCTCCATCACGGCGTTGGCCTTGGCGCGTACATCTTCGTTCTGCTCGCCATGGTCCTCGCGTCGTTCGGAATGGCCCAGAATCACGGCCGTGGCCCCGGCGTCTTTCAGCATCTCGGCGCTGGTGTCGCCGGTATGCGCACCCGAAGGTGCGGCGTGGCAATCCTGTCCACCGACGGCAACGCCCGTGCCTTGGGTGCGTTCCGCGGCCCGGTGCAACAGCGTGGCGGGGGGACAGATCAGCACATCAACGCTGGGCGAGGGGTGTTTCGCGGCAAGCGCGTCCAACTCGCTCAGCGCCGCGCTGGTTCCGTTCATTTTCCAGTTTCCAGCCGCCAGTTTGCGCCGCATCTCCGCGTCCCCCTTGTTGATACCTTGTGGTTTTGTCCTGCGATACCACCCTTGGTCGGGCCTTACAATTCCGGTTGCAGTTCCGGTGTTGGAAAGGCAGGGTCCGCGCAGCGATTCCGAGGGTCCCATGATCGACAAACTCAACCTTGAAAAACTGGACAATCAGGACATTGATGAGCTTGCCAGATTGCTGCGGGCCGTCGGGCAGGTGGGGTTTTTGACCGTCGGCAATACCGGGCTGAGCGCCGAGCGGGTTCAGCAGATGATCGAAGCCTACCGCGCCTTTTTCCATTTGCCCGAGCAGGAGAAAAAGTCGGTCGATATGGCGTCAACCGGTTCGAACCGAGGTTGGGGCGCGCCGAAATCCGAACAGGTCGATCCAAACGCGAATCCCGATTTCAAGGAAGTGTTCGATTGCGGTTTTGAGCTGCCGCCGGAAAACCCGTATCGCGCAGAAAATCTCAGCGTCTATGCCCCCAACCTTTGGCCCACAAAGCCTGAAGGGTTCCGCGAGGCTGTTCAGTCCTATTACACCGACGCCTGCGACGTTGCGATGCGCGTTCTGCGCGCAATTGCGGTGGCTCTGGGGCGCGGCTCGGACAGTTTTGACGACGCGTTTGACACGCCCATGGCGTTGCTGCGTGGGAACTACTATCCGCAGCGTCCTGATTGGGCCGGAGAGAAGGATTTCGGCATCGGCGCGCATACCGACTATGGCTGCGTGACCCTTTTGGCGACCGACGGCACTGCGGGGCTTGAGGTGCGGATGCCCGATGGTAGCTGGGAAAAGGTCGAAGCCGAGCCGGGCGTGTTCATCATCAACTTTGGTGAGATGTTGGAGTTCTGGACCGCCGGTCGCGTCAAGGCGACCGAGCATCGAGTGGTTGGCGGCACGAATGAGAGGATCTCGGTCCCGCTGTTCTTCAACCCGTCCTACCACACGAACGTGGCCCCTCCGACGTCAGATCAGGTGATCACCGCCGGAGAGCACCTGACACGGCGCTATAATGAGACCTACATTCACTTGAACGCTGGTTAGGATTGCTGGGCAAGGGTTTCGTCGAACTTGATGGATTCGCCGCAGCCGCAGGCGTCGACAACGTTCGGGTTCTTGAACTTGAACCCGGATTCCAGCAGCGAAACCTCGTAGTCGATTTCGGTGCCGAACAGAAACATCTGCGCCATTGGGGCAATCATCACGCGCGCACCGTCTTGTTCCACAACTTCGTCATGAGGATCGGCCTCATCGACGTAGTCCATGGTATATTCCATGCCCGCGCAGCCGCCTTTCTTGACACCGATGCGCAGACCGGCATGGCCGCCGGACTTCATCAGGCGGGTGATCTGCTCTGCCGCTTTGGGCGTCATGGTCACGGCTTGTTTGCCGGGGATGCCGAACATCTGAGTCTCCGTCGTCGCGCGATAGATGTAATTTAGGGTCGTCTTTCAGCAGGCTCAAGTCAGAGCGCCCTTATAAAATGAAATTTGATACTGAATGCGCGTGCGCGTCCGTGTTGCTTTCGCATTGAGGATTGGCTTAGCCTGTTTTTGGGTGATCATAGTCACGCGGTTGGGATCAGAGATCATTTTGGGGAGATTTAAGTGAAATGAATGGGTTAGAGCGCAAAGTGAAAGTATCTCTTGGGGTTTTCTTTGTTGGGGGAACCCTTTTGTTTGTGTCAGGTCCGTCCTTTGCCGACGAAAGTCAGACACGACACCCAGTGAATTGCGCAACAGCCGAAGGCGATCTGCGCGCGATTGCGGCTGAGAAGAAACATGCTGAGGACAAGCAATTGGAAAGCGTTGCCGCTATCACTCCTGCAGGCGCTTTGCTGGGTTTGGTGACGGGGACCGAGAACAAGCGATTGAAGATGCTGTCCGGCGACTACATCAAGCAGCTCGATGCGCGATCCGCTGAAATCCAAGCCAAGTGCGGGGTCAGCTAAGGGCTAAAGAAAGACCGCCCTCGGGCAAGGGCGGTCCAATTTCGGGGCCGGTACCATGGGGGGCGGTGTCTTCCAGTCAGGCCCATGTGCAAGTGCGTTTGGGAGTGCAAACACGTGCGCCGCATGTGTCCCGCAGTACTGTGACAGTCGCTCTACACTTTGGTAACAGACGGGTTAACCTTTTGTGACAAAGGCTTAGTTGGGTGCTGATGCTACATAAAGCCCAGTTCAAGCCGCGCTTCGTCTGACATCATTTCCATGCCCCAGGGCGGTTCCCAGGTCAGTTCGACGTCGACTTCCTTCACGCCAGCAACGGGTTCGATGGCTTCCATGATCCAGCCGGGCATATCTCCGGCAACGGGGCAGCCCGGTGCGGTCAGGGTCATGATCACCTTGACGGCGTTGTCGTCCTTGATGTCGATCGTATAGATCAGGCCCAGGTCGTAGATATTGACCGGAATTTCCGGGTCAAAGACCGTCCGGCACGCTTCGACCACCTGATCATACAGGGGGTGTTCAATGCTCGATGGCGCAATCAAGGGTGCGCCTTCTAACTGTTCACTCGGGTGAGTCATCTTTGCCTCGGGTCAGTTGCCTGAGTGTTTATATAGGGAACAGGTCTGGCAGCGTCCAGTCGTGCAATGACTCTTGGGCGCTGCCTATCCTTGCAGCGTTTTGGGTTAACCCGTGACACGAATACCCTGCCACGCTTTCAGCGTTCTCGGGACATTCGTGTCGCTTTGTGTTTCAGGTAAACCCGAAACGCTTTAGTCGTTGATATCACGTTCAAACGTTTTCACCTGCCCATGCGGGTGCGCGAAGGTTTTACGTAGGGCCAGCCATGCGACCAGCGACAGAACCGCGAAGATCAGCATCAGAACCGGCAGAGAGGGCGCAAGACCCGGGATCAGCAGCAGCAGGCCAGTACCTGCTGCCCCGATGGCGAATCCGAGAAAGATGAACCCGGGCAGGACGATCTCGAGAATGCCGAGCGCTAGAGCGCCCGCCATCCAGATCCACCACGTCATCCAAAACGGGTCTGCCATCATTTAACCCCTTTGAGCATCTTGAACGCATCGCCAAACGCCTCGAGCGCATTGGCCGGCACTACAATCGTCTGCTTACCTGTACCATTACCCAGAGCATTCAGCGATTCCACCTGTTTCAGGGCGACCTGGTACTGAGCGGCCTCGATGCCGTTGTCCTGAATAGCCTTGGCAACAACGCCGGTTGCGTAGGCTTCGGCTTCGGCCTGAATGCGGCGGGCCTTTGCGGTTTGTTCGGCCGCGTAGAGTTCAGCGTCCGCCTGCAGCTCGACCGCGCGTTTCTGACCTTCTGCCTCAGTGACCTGCGCGCGACGCGCGCGCTCGGCGTTCAACTGCTGCAGCATCGCATCACGGGTAGCCTGATCGAGGTTCACGTCCAGAATCTCGGCCCGGGTCACTTCGATACCCCAGTCATCGACGGCGGTTTCGACACTTGTCTGTATCTGTGAGATCAGTTGGGCGCGGTTCGACTGTACTTCATCCAGATCCATCTTGCCGATTTCAGCCCGGACGATCCCTGCGACCGTGGTCGCAATCGCGCCGTCTACGTCACGGATACGGTAGACGGTCTTTTCCGGCTCGAGAATGCGGTAGAAGACCGAGGTGTCGATCTGCACCAGCACGTTGTCCTTGGTGATCGCGTCCTGCGTTGCGTTGGGCAGCTGACGCTCAAGAATGGATATCTTGTGACGTGCAACATCCAGAAACGGAACGATAAAGTTGATCCCCGGCCCAAGGACCGAGTGCAGGCGTCCGAACCGTTCCACCACGTATTTCTCAGATTGGGGAACGATTTTGATACCTTTGAAAATGACGACCACCACCAGAATGGCGGCCAAAAGGTAAATGATATTCGACGAAAGCAATCCGATGATCTGCTCTTCTGTCATAACTGTCCTCTTTTATTGTGTACTATAGTATACATTTGGGGATTGAGTCGCCCGATTTCAACTCTGGTATGGCGGGAACCTGGGTGGTTGCAAATCCAGAATACCCGAAGTTTACGGCTGAACCTAAAGACAGTGACCGCTTTGCATCTGTGAATGCTTGCGCTATCGGGTGAGGATGAAACTGATAATCGACACAGACCCCGGCATCGACGATGCAATGGCGATCGCCTACGCTGCGGCCGCACCCGAGATTGACCTGATCGGGCTGACCACCGTTTTCGGAAACACCCATGTCCATCAATCCAGCCGCAATGCGCGCTATCTGGTTGATAAACTTGGACTAGCTGTCCCTGTGGCGCAGGGTGCCCCCTTTGCTCATGGCGAGGACGACCATAGCCCATCCGAGCATGTGCATGGGCCGGAAGGCTTTGGTGATCTGACTGAAATCCCTGAGATCGGGCAAAACCACGACCTGAGCGCGGCCGCGTTTCTGGTCGAAATGGCACGCCAACATCCGGGTGAGCTTGTCGTGTGCGCGGTCGGTCCATTGACCAATATTGCGGACGCAATGGCTTTGGATCCCGAATTCGCCTCCAACCTCAAACGTCTGGCGATCATGGGCGGCGCAGTCTATTGCCCCGGCAACATCACGGAACATGCCGAAGCGAATATCTACCACGATGCCCTAGCCGCCGACGCGGTGTTCTCGGCACCGCCTGAGACTGTTCTGGTCGGTTTGGATGTGACACTGAAAACGCTCTACAAGAGCGCTGATTTCGAGGATTTGGCCCTGAGATCGCCCGATATGGGGGCATTTCTGCGCGATATCTCTCGGTTCTACCTGAAATTCTATAAAGAGATCGGAGGGTTGGAGGGCTGCGGCCTGCACGACTCGACCGCCGTCATCGCCTGTACCCATGATCATATGTTCGATTCCGTTCAGACCGGATTGAAGGTGGCAACCGAAGGCAAGGCAATCGGAGCCACAGTTCCGGATGAGACGCGCCCCCCGGTTTGGGTTTGCCGGGACGTTGACGGGGCAGGGGTTGTTGATTTGTTTACGGCCCGCGTGGCCTCTCTGCCCTGACGGGTTGCAAAGACCCGGCGGATCGGGCAAATCCTGCCCGGTTCCGCGATCCGAGATGATGATATGACCCAGAAGTTTTCCTTTGACCTCAAAGCAACCGACGGCAAAGCCCGCACCGGGGTGATCAACACGCCACGCGGCGAGGTTCGCACACCTGCCTTCATGCCGGTTGGCACCGCAGCGACGGTTAAGGCGATGATGCCGGAAAGCGTACGTGCGACCGGGGCCGATATCCTGCTGGGCAACACTTACCACCTGATGCTGCGCCCCACGGCAGAGCGGATCGACCGTTTGGGCGGGTTGCACAAGTTCATGAATTGGGATCGTCCTATCCTGACCGACTCAGGCGGGTTTCAGGTCATGTCTCTGGCAGGGTTGCGCAAGCTGACCGAAAAGGGCGTGACCTTCAAATCCCATATTGACGGTTCCAAGCATGAGTTGACGCCGGAACGGTCGATGGAAATTCAGCGCCTGCTGGGGTCGGACATCGTGATGTGTTTCGATGAATGCCCCTCACTGCCTGCGGACCGGAAGCGTATCGCCGAGTCGATGCAGCTGTCGATGCGTTGGGCGCAGCGGTCGCGCGATGCGTTCGGGGATCGTCCGGGTCACGCGCTGTTCGGGATTATGCAAGGTGGGCTGGAGCAAGACCTGCGCAAAGAAAGCGCCGAGGCGTTGAAAGCGATCGGTTTTGAGGGCTACGCTATCGGCGGTCTGGCCGTGGGTGAGGGGCAGGAGGCGATGTTTGACTGCCTCGATTTTGCCCCCGATTTCCTGCCTGCCGACAAGCCGCGCTACCTGATGGGCGTGGGGAAACCGGATGATATCGTAGGCGCTGTGGCGCGCGGTGTGGACATGATGGATTGCGTTTTGCCGTCCCGGTCCGGACGCACCGGCCAGGTGTTCACGCGACACGGTGTGGTGAACATCAAGAATGCGCGCCACGCCGATGATCCACGCCCGCTGGACGAAGAGTGCACATGCCCGGCCTGCTCGAACTACTCGCGCGCCTATCTGCACCATGTCTTCCGCTCGAATGAGATGATCTCGGGCATGCTGTTGACCTGGCATAACCTGCACTACTTCCAGGAAATCATGCAGGGTATGCGTGACGCTATTGCGGCAGGAACGTTTGAGGCCTGGCAGGCCAATTTCCATGCGCAGCGCACGCAGGGCGATATTGAGCCGATTTAGCAGGCACCGGCACAATTTCGGTGGATATCTTCCTAGCGCGCCTTGCGGTCCGCAGAACCTTTGGTCATGCTGCGAATTGAGACACGGTGGTGAGGTTGAAATAGGGCGGTAACAGCCCCACCTTAAACCATCCAAGACAGGAGACGGCCAGCGGTTGCCTCAAGTAGGGACCAGAGCCGTCTTGCCAATGATAAGGATAGAGCATGCAAGAGCCTCTGAATTCCTCATACCCCGTCCTGCCGCTGCGCGATATTGTGGTGTTCCCACACATGATCGTGCCGCTCTTCGTGGGCCGAGACAAATCGGTCCGCGCGCTGGAAGAGGTGATGCAGGATGATAAGCAAATTCTGTTGTCCAGCCAGATCGACCCGAGTGTCGATGATCCGGATGTGGATGGTATCTATCAGGCCGGCGTTCTGGCCAATGTGCTGCAACTGCTGAAATTGCCCGATGGCACCGTCAAGGTGCTGGTCGAAGGGCAGGCGCGCGTGCAGATCACGGAATTCCTTGAAAACGATCAGTTTTTCGAAGCCCGTGCCGAGTATCTGACCGAAATCCCTGGAGATGTCACGACGACAGAAGCGCTTCTGCGCACCGTCGCGGACGAGTTTGAGCGCTATGCCAAGGTTCGCAAGAACATTCCCGAAGAAGCCTTGGCTGCTGTGGGTGAGACCACCGAGCCTGCCAAGCTGGCCGACCTCGTGTCGGGTCATCTGGGCATTGAAGTCGAGCAGAAGCAGGAACTGCTTGAGACGCTCTCAGTCAGTGAGCGGCTTGAGAAGGTCTATGGCTTGATGCAGGGCGAAATGTCGGTTCTGCAGGTCGAGAAAAAGATCAAGACCCGCGTCAAATCCCAGATGGAGAAGACCCAGCGCGAGTATTATCTGAATGAGCAGATGAAGGCCATTCAGAAAGAGCTTGGCGATGGCGAGGACGGCTCGAACGAAGTCGCCGAACTTGAAGAGAAGATCAACGAGACCAAGCTGTCGAAAGAGGCGCGCGAAAAGGCCGAAGGCGAGCTGAAGAAACTGCGCAACATGAGCCCGATGTCGGCTGAGGCCACCGTAGTGCGCAACTATCTGGACTGGATCTTGTCGCTGCCGTGGGGCACTAAATCCCGCGTCAAAAAGGATCTGGGCCGCGCGCAGGACATTCTGGATGCCGATCATTATGGGCTTGAGAAGGTCAAAGAGCGGATCGTCGAGTATCTTGCTGTTCAGCAGCGTTCGAAAAAGCTGAAAGGCCCGATCCTGTGCCTTGTTGGCCCTCCGGGCGTGGGTAAAACCTCGCTGGGTAAGTCCGTCGCGAAAGCCACGGGGCGCGAGTTCATTCGCATTTCGCTGGGTGGTGTGCGTGACGAATCCGAGATTCGTGGTCACCGTCGGACTTACATTGGCTCGATGCCCGGTAAGATCATTCAGGCGCTGAAAAAGGCGAAAACCACGAACCCGCTGATCTTGTTGGATGAAATCGACAAGATGGGGCAGGATTTCCGTGGTGACCCGGCCTCGGCGATGCTTGAGGTGTTGGACCCGGAACAGAACAGCACGTTCATGGATCACTACCTTGAGGTCGAATATGACCTCTCGAACGTGATGTTCCTGACCACGTCGAACAGCTACAATATGCCTGGGCCTTTGCTGGACCGGATGGAGATCATCCCGCTGGCCGGTTATACCGAAGAGGAAAAATCCGAGATCGCCAAACAACACCTGATCAGCAAGCAGGTCAAAAACCATGGCCTCAAAGCCAAGGAATTTGAACTGACTGATGAGGCGCTGCAGTCGATCATCCGCACCTATACCCGCGAGGCGGGCGTGCGGAACCTCGAACGTGAAATCGCCAAGGTGGCGCGGAAGTCGCTGACCAAGATCATCAAGAAAGAGGCCGACTCGGTTACGGTCACGCCTGAAAATCTGGATGATTTCCTAGGTGTGCCCAAGTTCCGCTATGGTCTGGCCGAGCAGGATGATCAGGTTGGTGTGGTGACCGGTCTGGCGTGGACTTCGGTCGGTGGAGACCTGCTACATATCGAGGCGCTGAAACTGCCCGGCAAGGGGCGGATGAAGACCACGGGTAAGCTGGGCGATGTGATGAAGGAATCCATCGACGCAGCCTCGTCCTATGTGCGCTCGATTTCGCCTCAGATCGGGGTGAAGCCGCCTCAGTTCGACAAGATCGATATCCACGTGCACGTGCCGGATGGGGCAACGCCCAAGGATGGGCCATCGGCTGGTTTGGCGATGGTGACCTCGATTGTGTCCGTGCTGACCGGCATTCCGGTACGCAAGGACATCGCCATGACGGGTGAGGTCTCTCTGCGCGGGAATGCGATGCCGATTGGTGGTTTGAAGGAAAAACTGCTGGCTGCTCTGCGCGGTGGCATCAAGACGGTTCTGATCCCGGAAGAGAATGAAAAGGATCTGGCCGATATTCCGGATAACGTGAAAGAAGGGTTGGAGATCATCCCGGTCAAACACGTATCGGAAGTCCTCAAACAAGCTCTGGTGGAAGAGCCTGAACCCATCGAATGGGACGAGGCCGCGGAAGAGGCCGCGGCTGCAGCAGCAAAAGCGGCTGAAAGCTCTGGGCCGTCTGCAACGGCGCACTAAGACACAAAGAAAAAGGCGGGGCAGGTCCCCGCCTTTTTTGTCTATAGCCCGATAACGGGTTGTTTCGGGTCCAAAATTTCCTCTTCTTCGATGTATTTCTGAAACTTTTCGTCTGCCAAGGACGACCGGACAGCTATCATGAATATCCCCGTCGAGAACAGAATGCAGACCAGAATATCCCAGCCGAACGGGATGAATTTTAGAGCACCCTCTCCGAACTGGCCAAATATTGAGATTACACCGATGCCGACGAAATAAGGCATCAGCCAACGCGCTTCGGCCACGTCCATTTCATCCAGGCGATTGTGAAAGCGGATCAGCAACAAGATCATTCCGATGATCAACGCGACGCCCAAGCGCCAGACGGTGTCCCATCCGCTCCAATAAACGATCAGTGTCGCGATGGCGAAGGCCAGTGCGCCCACGAAGCGCACTGCGGGAATTCGGATCGAGCGTGGGTGATCTGGCATCAGCTTTCTGAGGCACACGACAGCGATCGGTCCTACAGCGAAGGACAAAACAATGGCTGCCCCGTTCAATGCAATGACCGTGGTAAAAGGGACTGTAAGCAGGAACAAAACTCCGATCCCGAAATTCAGTACAAGCGCCCAAAGGGGTACTCCGAACGAGGACAACCGCATTATGCGTTGAGGCAGAAATCCGTTCTTGGAGAGGGCCATGGCGATCCGAGCATTTGATCCTGTTGCAACAAGCCCGTTGCCGAATGGCCCTATGACTGAGCCGACATTCAATACGCTTAGGAACCAGACAATACCGACGGACATAATCACGGCATCCAGCGGTCCTTCTCCGCCGAAGCTGAGACTGGTCCAGCCTTGCGCAAGCGAGGTTGGATCAAGGGCGCCGATGAATGCGATCTGTAGGGAAAGATAGATGGCCGCGCACATCACGATTGAAAGGACCAGCGCGGCTGGGATGGCGAATTTCGGGTTGCGGACCTCACCCGCCATATCGACGATGTGGCGAAATCCGATGAAGGAAAAGATCACGCCCCCAGTCGACACCGCAGCCATGATGCCTTGCAGTCCGTATGGGGCGAACCCGTCGGGTTGGCTGAAGTTCTGAGCCTCAAACCTGTTTGCAATCAAGAGTACTGAGAGAATGACGGGAATCGCTATCTTCGCCCAGGTAAGGGTGGCGTTGACACGTGTGAAGAATTTGACGCCTAGGGCATTGACGGCAACGAATATCAGCATGAAGGACAGAGCAACCAGCACACCTGCGCTCGTCAGATCTCCGCTCTCGGCAGTGTGCAGCCACGGCGCATAGGGGGCTAGGTATTTCAACATTGCCTCAACCTCGATGGGCGCAGTGGTGTTGTAGCCGATCCATGCCGTCCAACCCATTGCCATCGCGACGATGTTGCCATGAGAGAATTGGGGAACCCGAGCGATACCGCCCGGGATAGGCAACATGGCCGAGATTTCGGCGAAGGTGATGGCCAGAATAAACATGGCCACCGCGCCAATGATCCAGGACAGAGCCGCAGCTGGTCCTGCATGTTGCACAGCCAAGAGCGGCCCGAACAGCCATCCAGAGCCTATAATGCCGCCAACGGAGATGAAGGTCAGACCCAGTAGGCCAATGTCACGCTTCAATTTGGCCATCTGCGTCAACCCTTTGCACTGCGTATGTCAATGATACGCTGGCGGATTCTGGCCTGACAAGCGTAGTCTGGAGGTGTGAAAAATTGGAGGTGGTGGGTGATAAGAGATTTGAACTCCTGACATCTTCGATGTGAACGAAGCGCTCTACCACTGAGCTAATCACCCATTGCTCGGCGTCTTATCGCAGCTCTTTCCCGGCTGCAAGACTTATAGGGGCGGGACCCCGGCCAGTATGCAAGCCGGAGTCTGATGTTCTTTAGAGGCCGGGCAGTTTGTCCAGAACGCCACGGCGTCCGAAGGTTGTTCCGCGCTCGTTGCCCAGATTGATACGGACACCTGCGCCAAGGAAGGGTTCGGTGCTGCTGCCGCTGCCGATGGACAGGTGGGCTGCGCCAAATTCGCCGTAAACCTGTGCATTGGTGCCAACATTATAGGTCGCGCCAATCGAAAATGCGCTGACGTCCAAAGCGCCTTCGATATCGTTCAGGTAGTCGTATTTACCGATCACAGTCCATTTCTCGGTGACGGCCCCTCCAGCCGAAAAGCCCAGGATCACGCCATCTGCGTCAGAGAATTCCTTCAGATCTTGAAAGCCCAGATACCCTTCGATCTGTGCGGGGCCTGCGCCAAAACCGGCCTCAACGCCGTAGAATTGGAACGTCTCGTCTTCGATATGGTCCTGCCCGTAGAAAGCACCGAATGAGGCGTTTTGTGTATGCAGATTGGCGTGCAAGGTGACACTTGTGCCGTCAAAGTCCTCATCCTCGAACCGGTAAGCGCCGGCATCCAGCTGCAGGCTGAACGCACGGGAAAACGCCAGCTCGCCCGCGCCGTTGAGGTTGTAGACATCGCCAAGATCGCTGTCTGTGAAGGTAGAATAACCCAGATCCACATATCCGCCGGTCACCTCGACGGCATATGCTGCGCCGGACAGTAAAAGGCTGGTCAATGCACTGGTAGCAATGATTTTTTTCATGTTGCTGCTCCGATTTGTGATTTTGTTGGCGCGGGTCAAAATGAGACTAACGCGCATGAATGTCTGGTTAGTTTTTATCGTTAAGGAGGAGTAGGGGGTCGGCGCGATTTCAATATGCTGTTGCAGGTGGGGCACAAATGCTCGGTCACACGGGCTGAGCCCCGAAGGATGGCCGAGGAGCGGCTGCAAACAAAAATCAGGCTTCTGGCAAAAAACTTCAAAACGCCGCTTGACGATGCCCGAGCGTAGCCATAATACACCCCAACGTTCAGCAACGAACGGGCAGCGGGCGGTTGTAGCTCAGTTGGTTAGAGTACCGGCCTGTCACGCCGGGGGTCGCGGGTTCGAGCCCCGTCAACCGCGCCATCGCTGCCAGACTTGGTCCAGTTTAAAGGCCACGAAAATAGATGCGCGGTTGTAGCTCAGTTGGTTAGAGTACCGGCCTGTCACGCCGGGGGTCGCGGGTTCGAGCCCCGTCAACCGCGCCATTTTCCCTCGAATGTTCCGAAAAACATAGATTCTTGGCGCGAGGTCGGCGTTGTTTCAGGCTGATGTCAGTTTGTGTCGGCAATAATCTGTTCGTTCACAGTTTGTTCTAACTTTTCTGTTGGAGACTCAGCGCCGCTCGCCTATCTCTGAGGGACGTGTTTGTTGGGGGCCAGAATGGCTGAGCTGAAGAATATCGAGGTACGCGGCGCGCGCGAGCATAACCTCAAGAGCATTGACGTGGATATCCCGCGGGACCAGCTGGTGGTGATCACCGGGCTGTCTGGCTCAGGTAAATCCTCGCTGGCCTTTGACACGATCTATGCCGAGGGGCAGCGCCGCTATGTCGAAAGCCTCTCGGCCTATGCGCGGCAATTCCTCGATATGATGGAAAAGCCGGATGTGGATCACATCAGCGGGCTGTCTCCTGCAATTTCGATTGAACAAAAGACCACGTCAAAGAACCCTCGCTCGACCGTTGGAACGGTGACCGAAATCTATGACTACCTGCGATTGCTATTTGCCCGCGCGGGCACGCCCTATAGCCCCGCGACTGGTCAGCCGATCGAAGCACAGCAAGTACAGGACATGGTCGACCGGATCATGACGATGGAGGAGGGGACACGCGGTTACCTGCTGGCCCCCATCGTGCGCGACCGGAAGGGCGAATACAAAAAAGAGTTCCTGGAACTGCGAAAGCAGGGCTTCCAGCGCGTCAAGGTGGATGGTGAGTTCTACGAACTTGATGAACCGCCGACATTGGACAAGAAATTCCGCCACGATATCGACGTGGTTGTGGATCGCCTCGTCGTGCGCGAAGGGATGGAGACGCGACTGGCAGACAGCCTGCGCACCGCTCTGGATTTGGCTGATGGGATCGCGATTTTGGAAACCGCGCCGCGCGAAGGGGATCCCGAACGGATTACTTTCAGCGAGAACTTTGCCTGCCCGGTCAGCGGCTTTACGATTCCCGAAATCGAACCGCGCCTCTTTTCGTTCAACGCCCCGTTCGGGGCCTGCCCGGATTGTGATGGGCTGGGGGTTGAGCTGTTCTTTGACGAACGCCTTGTCGTGCCGGATCAGACATTGAAACTGTATGACGGGGCCTTGGCGCCGTGGCGAAAGGGGAAGTCTCCGTATTTCCTGCAAACCATCGAAGCCATCGCGCGCCACTATGAGTTCGACAAGAACACACCGTGGAAAGACCTGCCCAAGAAGGTGCAACAGGTGTTTCTGCGCGGCTCTGGGGATGAGGAAATCCAGTTCCGCTATGATGAGGGCGGGCGTGTCTATCAGGTGACACGCAATTTTGAGGGCGTCATTCCGAATATGGAGCGCCGCTACCGCGAGACCGACAGCGCCTGGATTCGGGAAGAGTTTGAGCGCTACCAGAACAACCGTCCGTGCGGCACCTGCGAAGGCTACCGCCTGCGCGCCGAAGCCTTGGCCGTGAAGATCGCAGGTCTGCATGTGGGGCAGGTGGTCGAGATGTCGATCCGTGAGGCTCTGGCCTGGGTCGAAGACGCGCCGAACCATCTGAGCGTTCAGAAGAATGAGATCGCGCGGGCGATTCTGAAAGAGATTCGTGAACGCCTTGGGTTCCTGAATAACGTGGGTTTGGAATACCTTACGCTGTCGCGTTCAAGTGGTACTTTGTCCGGTGGTGAAAGCCAACGTATCCGGCTTGCAAGCCAGATCGGATCGGGCCTGACTGGCGTTCTGTATGTTCTGGACGAGCCGTCAATCGGCCTGCACCAACGGGACAATGATCGCCTGCTGGGCACGCTGAAAAACCTACGAGATCAGGGCAATACGGTTATCGTCGTTGAGCACGATGAGGAAGCGATCCGTGAGGCCGACTACGTGTTCGACATCGGCCCTGGCGCGGGTGTCCACGGTGGGCAGGTCGTCAGCAAGGGAACACCCGCCGAAATTACAGCCGATGCGGCATCGGTCACCGGGCAATATCTGGCTGGTACGCGAGAGATTGCGGTGCCCGCGGAGCGGCGCAAGGGCAACAAGAAAAAGCTGACCGTGGTGAAGGCGACGGGCAATAACCTTAAGAACGTGACGGCCGAGTTCCCTCTGGGCAAATTCGTCTGTGTCACTGGCGTATCGGGTGGGGGCAAGTCGACGTTGACAATTGAGACGCTGTTCAAAACGGCCTCAATGCGCTTGAACGGCGCGCGCCAGACGCCTGCGCCCTGCGAAACGATCAAAGGGTTAGAGCATCTGGACAAGGTCATCGATATCGACCAACGCCCTATCGGGCGGACTCCGCGTTCGAATCCAGCGACTTACACCGGGGCGTTCACGCCGATCCGCGACTGGTTCGCCGGATTGCCCGAGGCCAAAGCGCGCGGCTACAAGCCCGGGCGGTTCAGTTTCAACGTTAAGGGCGGTCGATGTGAGGCGTGTCAGGGCGACGGTGTCATCAAGATCGAGATGCACTTTCTGCCGGATGTCTACGTCACTTGTGAGACCTGCAAGGGCGCGCGGTACAATCGCGAGACGCTGGAGATCAAATTCAAAGGAAAGTCTATCGCCGACGTGCTGGACATGACGGTCGAAGACGCGCAGGAGTTCTTTAAGGCCGTTCCGTCGATCCGCGACAAGATGGATGCTCTGGCGCGGGTTGGGCTGGGCTACATCAAAGTGGGCCAACAGGCGACAACGCTGTCCGGAGGGGAAGCACAGCGGGTGAAACTGTCGAAAGAGCTATCGAAACGTTCAACAGGGCGGACGCTGTATATTCTGGACGAGCCGACCACGGGTCTGCATTTCGAAGACGTACGTAAGCTGTTGGAAGTGCTGCATGAACTGGTCGATCAGGGGAACACGGTTGTCGTGATCGAACACAATCTGGACGTTGTGAAAACCGCGGACCACATCATTGATATCGGCCCGGAAGGTGGCGATGGCGGTGGTGAGATCGTGGCGACTGGGACACCGGAAGAGGTGGCCGAGGTCGAGCGGAGCCACACCGGGCGTTACCTCAAGCCGATGCTTTCAGGCACACGTGTCGCGGCTGAATAGGCTGCGACACGGTTTTATGCGAGGCTCTGCCTCGCGCTCCGGGATATTTTTAGCCAGATGAATGAAGGATCTTTGTTCTTTATTCTCGTGTGCCTTATTCTCGGCTGCGTTTTTCAAATCTGGGCAGCATGGCTGAGAAGTCCTGGCCCAAACCACCTTCGGCCTCGACGAATTGCTGGTAGAGCGCGGTTGCGGCTTGGCCCATCGGGGTGTCGGCATCGACGCTTTCGGCAGCTTGCTGGCTGAGGCGCAGGTCTTTCAACATCAATTCGGCGGCGAAGCCCGGTTGATAGCCATTATCCGCAGGGCTGGTAGGGCCGACTCCGGGGGCGGGGCAGTAGGCGTTCATGGTCCAACTATAGCCGGAGGACGTGCTGACCACGTCGAACATCTTTTGCCGGTCCAGACCCAGTTTGTCGGCCAACGCGAAAGCCTCGCAGGTTGCGATCATGGTGACGCCGAGGATCATGTTGTTGCAGATTTTTGCTGCCTGTCCAGCGCCGGCCTCACCGCAATGCACGGCTTTTTGCCCCATGATGTCGAAGAGCGGGGCGGCTTTGGCAAAGGCGTCGGATGATCCGCCAGCCATGAAGGTCAGGGTACCGGCCGAGGCCCCTCCGATTCCGCCGGAAACTGGCGCGTCCACGGACAGAAGATGCGCAGCGATGGCTTGCTCTGCCACGGCTCGGGCGCTGTCTACGTCGACAGTCGAACAGTCTATCAACACCGCGCCCTGTTGCATGGCCGGGATGATCTGGTTGGCAACCGCGCGCAGGATGTCGCCATTCGGCAGCATGGTGATGACGGCATCTGCGCCCGAGACGGCCTCGGTTGCGGATTGCGCGTTCGTCACGCCATCAACGCTAACGCCCGCCGTGTCGAAACCTGTCACCTGATGCCCGGCCTTCGCGAGGTTGGCCGCCATCGGCGCGCCCATATTGCCCAAGCCGATAAAACCGATTTGCATCTCTTAATCCTCCTGAAAAGTCAGTGCGTTCGCGCCAAGCGGTTGCAGCATTTTCGAAACCGCAACAGCGGGTACTTTCATGTCCGGGTACTGCCAGCCTGGGCTACGATCTCTATCTATGATCAGCGCGCGGATGCCTTCGATGAGATCTCCGTGTTCTTGCGCGCGGTAGGTGAAGCGATACTCCATATCCAATGCACGATGCATGGTCAGGGACGGGCCGCGCAGGCGGTGGATCATCTCAACCGTGCAGGCCATGGAGAGCGGGGCATGCTGGCCCATCATGTCCAGCGCTTTCGATGTGAAATCAGTATCCTCGGAGCGAAGGGTGATGAGGATATCCTCGAGTGTCTCGCCTCCAAAATACTGATCGATCTCGGATTGCATCTGCTGCAGTTTCCCGTCGTGCGCGGGTTGGGCGTGGTCGGTTACAAGCTCAGCATTGCCAGACGCCTCAAGCAGTTCGATCAGGTCCGGCCACGTGGCCTGAGGGATGAAGTGATCGGCGAAACCGGCGTAGATGGCATCCGCCGGTCCCATCCGGAATGCTGTGAGGCCCAGATATTCGCCCAGCCGCCCAGGTGCTAAGGCCAACATCAACGAGCCGCCGACATCCGGAACCAGTCCGATCGCGCATTCAGGCATCGAGATTTTCGAGGTCTCTCCGACCACGCGATGGGTTCCGTGGCAGCCGATGCCGACTCCGCCGCCCATGGTGAAACCCTGCAGAAAGCTGATGATGGGTTTGGGGTATGCGAAGATCAGCGCATTCAAGCGGTATTCATCGCGCCAGAAGGTTTGCCCGTGCGAGAAATCCCCCGCGAGTCCGGTTTCATAGAGTTTGGCAATGTCGCCGCCTGCGCAAAAGGCTTTGTCGCCCTCGGCGTCGAGGATGATCAGGTCGACCTCGTCGTCCTCACGCCAGTTGCGCAGGGCGGTGTCTATGGCCAAGCACATCTCATAGCTTAGGGCGTTCAATGCCTTTGGGCGGGTCAGGGTGATGCGCCCGGCGCGACCGATTGTGCGAATGTCGATGTCAGGCATGATCCCCTCAGGTCCCGGCCAGCAGGTGGCGCGCTACGATTACGCGCATGATTTCGTTTGTGCCTTCGAGTATTTGATGCACCCGCAGGTCGCGTACAAGCTTTTCGATGCCATAGTCGGCAAGATAGCCATAGCCGCCATGCAATTGCAGGCATTGATCCACGACGTTTGAGCCGGTCTCGGTCACGAATTTCTTGGCCATTGCGCAGAATTTCGACGCATCCGGCGCGCCTTGATCCAGTTTCCAGGCGGCCTGTCGCAGGAAGGTGCGCGCGGCCTGCAATTCGATCTCCATATCGGCGAGGCGGAATTGCAGGGCCTGGAACTGGTCGATGGATTGCCCGAACGCCTTCCGTTCAGACATATATTGCAGGGTCATGTCCAACCCGGCCTGCGCAGCCCCAAGCGAGCAGGAGGCGATGTTCAGACGCCCTCCATCAAGGCCCATCATGGCGTATTTGAAACCGTCCCCTTCAGTGCCGACCAGATTGCCCGCTGGGATGTTGCAATCGTCGAACTGGACCTGCGCCGTGGGTTGGCTTTTCCAACCCATCTTCTGTTCCAGCGCACCAAAGCTCAGACCTGGTGTGCCGTCTTCGACATAGACGGTCGAGATTCCTTTTGGACCTTCCGTGCCCGTGCGGACCATGCAGACATAGGCATCCGAGTATCCGCCACCCGAGATAAAGGCCTTGGTGCCGTTCAGCGTGTAGCCCTCGTTCGTGCGCTCGGCCCTCGTCTTCAACGCGGCGGCGTCTGAGCCGGAGCCGGGTTCGGTCAGGCAGTAGCTTAGCACTGTGTTCAGGCTCAGAACGTCGGGCATGACCCGCGATTTCAGCTCATCACTGGCGAAACTGTCCAGCATCTTGGCGCACATATTGTGGATCGACAGGAACGCCGCGACCGAGGGGCATGCCATGGACAGCGCCTCAAACACGAGGGTTGCGTCGAGACGGCTGAGGTCGGCCCCGCCGCTGTCTTCCGAGACGTAGAGCGCGCCAAAGCCAAGCTCTCCGATGCGCGGCCAAAGCTCTTTGGGGATTGTGCCTTCGGCCTCCCACTGGCGGGCGAAGGGGGCGATGTTGTCCTGCCCAAATCCGTAGGCCATATCGAAAATGGCTGTTTGTTCCTCGGTCAGCCCGAAATCCATTGCGCACCCTCCCACAGGCAAAGAATTGAACGATTGTTTATTTCGCAATCGTTACAGAACTATTTCAGGATGAGCAATCCTGAGGCTGTTCACTAGAGGTCCGCGTGAAACTCTTCGATCAGATGGCGGACAACGGCCTGGCCTGGGTCTTCGCCTTTCGCAACAGCTTCGGCATGGACGCGCCGTTGGCGGGTGGCGGAGGTGCCTGTCTCGGCGATCTGACGCAGGCGAGCTAGTTCGGTCATGGTCCCCAACGCCTCGGCATCTTCAGCTAGCATCCCCATGAGTTCGCCGATCAGCTCGGCCATGGGTTTGATCGACCGATCCCCAAAATCAATCAGCCCTTCGCCGACCCCATAGCGCTGCGCGCGCCAGCGGTTTTCACCGATCAGGAAGCGGTCATACTGTCGCCAGCGCAGATTGCGGGCCTTCAGGCGACACAGCATACGGGTCAGGGCCTGCACGAGAGCGGCCAGAGATAAGGTGTGCTCAAGCCGCGGCTGGACGTCCATGATGCGTGTTTCCAGCGTCGGGAATCGATGGGAGGGGCGTAGATCCCACCATATTTTCGTGGTGTCCTCGATCACGCCAAGCTCGACCAGGACGCCGGTTGTGCGTTCGTACTCGCTCCAACTGTTGTAGACCGGCGGCAATCCCGTGCGCGGCAGGTTGTCGAACACGGTCAGGCGGTAGGAGGACAGCCCCGTATCCTCTCCATTCCAGAAAGGGGAGGACGCCGAAAGCGCCAGCAGATGGGGTAGGAAGTAACTGAGTTGCGGCATCAGGTCTGCGCGTAGGGCCGGGTCCTCAACCCCCACATGCACATGCATCCCGCAAATCAGCATCCGCCGTGCAACGCCGCCCAAAGCGTGTTGCAGCGCGTCGTAACGCTCTTTGCGTGTGTGGTGCTGTTTTTTCCAATCGGCAAAAGGATGGCAGGACACGGCGATCGGGCTGAGGTTATACTCGGCGGCCCGTTTGGACACACATGAGCGCAGACGCCTGAGATCTTCGCGCGCGCTTTTGACAGTCGTGTGTGGGCGGGTTCCAACTTCGATCTGGCATTGCAGGAACTCGGGGCTGACCTGTCCTTCGAAATCCGCTTGGCAAGCTTCCATCAATGCGGCAGGGGCCTCGGCCAGATGCAGGCTGTCGCGGTCGACCAGCAGGTATTCTTCTTCAATGCCGATCGTGAAATCTTGTTGCATGGGCCTACCTGCCATTTTCCAATGCAATCAGTGAATACGTAAATCAACGTTTTGCCAAGGGTTTGCCGCTGCGCCGCTTGCGGAGCGACCGCAAGCAGCGCTAAGGAACGGGCAGCAATGCGATAACGGAGCCGGCCTCGTGAAACCCAGAAAATTCCCGCAGATCAACGCAGCCCTTGATGAGCTGGGGGTAAAGCTGGTCGACAAGGTGACCGAACAGGACGAACGCGCCCGGCTTGAGGCGTTCGAACGGGCAGGCGGGCTGGAGCGCCCCGCTTACGCGCTGTCACCGGGGATGGAAGGTTTCGACATCGCGCAGCTGATCGCCGAATACGGTCAACACCAGGATGCGCTGGAGGCCTTGAAGGACCCAGCCCGGAACCAGACGGGATACCGGCTGGGCAATGGCTATTACGACAGCCCGGATGCCGACGCTCTGTATCTGATGATCCGCAGGTTCAAACCGAAACGCGTGATCGAGGTCGGCTGCGGCAATTCAACCCGCGTTACGCGGCAAGCCATCCTTGACGGAGGGTTGGACACGCAGATCATAGCCATCGACCCGTACCCTCGTGCGGATATCGCGCATGTGGTCGATGCGTTCGAACAAAAACGGCTGGAGGAGGTCGATCCGGCTCTGTTCGAACAACTTGAGGCCGGGGACGTTCTGTTCATCGATTCCAGCCATGTTGTCAGGATGAGCAATGACGTAGCGCATCTCTTCTGCCGCATTATCCCGACGCTGAAACCGGGCGTTGTCATCCATGTGCATGATGTTTTTTTACCTTACGAATATCCCAAGCGGTTCTTCTATGATTGCCCCGGTTGGGGTGAGCAGTACATGCTGCATGCCCTGCTGCAATCCGGCGCGTTTTCAATGCTTTGGCCGGGGTATTACCTGCAACAGGACCGCGCTGATGCGTGTGAGGCGCTGCCGTTTCTGAACGATGGTCGGGCGCAGAGTATCTGGGTTCAGATCAAAGAACAGTGATCCTAAAGTGATCCGGTGTGAAACATGCGCCGTAAACCTTTCCATAACAAGCTGGAGAGGAGAAGACAGCCATGTTTCGTCGCACATTGATGGGCGCTGCCGCCGCCGTTGCACTTGCCATGCCGATCAAGGCTCAGGCAGCTGACATCGTTGACACCGCCGTATCTGCGGGATCGTTCACCACACTGGTCGCAGCTGTTCAGGCCGCCGGTCTGGTCGACACGCTGAAGGGCAACGGTCCGTTCACCGTTTTCGCACCGACGGATGAGGCGTTTGCTGCTCTGCCCGAAGGCACGGTGGAAAGCCTGCTGCTGCCGGAAAACAAGGACAAGCTGGTTGAGATTCTGACCTACCACGTCGTACCTGCCAAGGTGATGTCGGGCGATATCGCTGGCAAGCGCGCGAAGGTTCTGACCGTTCAGGGCGATCGTCTGAGCGTCAATGCAAAAAATGGCGTCCGCGTGAATGGTGCTGATGTGGTGCAGGCCGACATCGAAGCGAGCAATGGCGTTATCCATGTGGTCGATGAGGTTATTCTGCCTGAATGACTTTGGCACCTCGCCAAACAAAAAGCCCCGGTCCTGATGGCCGGGGCTTTGCTGTTCTTGGGTTTGGACCTCAGACCAAACGTACCTGCGTACCGATTTGGACCAGCGGGTACAGTTCTTCCACATGTTGGTTGTAAAGGCCGATGCAGCCGGAGGAACTCTGCCGTCCGATCTTGCGGGTGTCGTGGGTTCCATGGACCAGATAAGCTGGCCAGCCCAGATACATCGCACGCGTGCCCAGCGGGTTGCCGGGGTCACCACCCTCCATCCGAACGGGCAGAGACGGATCGCGTTCGCGCATTGAGGCGGTCGGTGTCCATGTCGGGTTTTCGGCCTTACGGACAACCTTGGTGTAGCCGCGTTTGGTCAATTCCTCACTCATCGGGACAGAGCTGGGGTACAGTTTATACGTCCCGTCCGGTCCCCAATAGTGAACCGCGCGGCTCGTGATGTCGGCCAGCAGGCAACCCGCGCCCAGCTCATCGAAATGGTCTTGCCAGTTCTGTTGCGAGAAGGACGAAACATTGCGGCGGACCGGCAGTTGCGTGCTGATCGCATCTTCAGTTTGCGGGAACGCATCGGAGCTTTGCGCGCGGACGAGGGCCGGAGTGGCCAGAACGGATGCAGCCCCCAAAAGGGCCGAACGGCGAGTCATGTTGGATTTGGACAAGGCGACCTCCGGAGGTTCAATCTGCTCGAATATATAGTTGCGCCGAAAATATTTGCCAGCGTCGCAAATAGCCAGCCTCTACAGTTTGAATTTATCGTGAGAATCCGGGTTTTGGAGGGTTCTGGCGGAACCCTGCCAATGAAAAACCCGGCCAGAGCGGCCGGGTTTGAACAGATTTGGCTTTGGATCAGTCCATCGCTTTGAAGTTGAACTCGCCACCTTCCTTGATGCCCGACGGCCAGCGGGCCGTGACAGTCTTGGTGCGGGTGTAGAACTTGAAGCTGTCCGGGCCGTGCTGGTTCAGGTCACCAAACATGGATTTCTTCCAGCCGCCAAAGGTGTGGTAGGCCAGCGGAACCGGGATTGGGACGTTGATGCCGACCATGCCGATGTTGATCCGGCTGGCGAAGTCACGAGCCGTGTCGCCATCGCGCGTGAAGATCGCGGTGCCATTGCCGTATTCGTGGTCCATCGCCAGACCGATCGCCTCTTCGTAGGAGCCTGCGCGAACGGTCGACAGAACCGGGCCGAAGATTTCCTGCTTGTAGATATCCATGTCAGGCGTCACGTGGTCGAACAGGTGCGGGCCGACAAAGAAACCGTCCTCATAGCCCTGCAGGCTGAAATCGCGGTTGTCGACGACCAGCTTGGCGCCTTGCTCAACGCCCGAGTTGATCAGGCCGAGGATACGCTCTTTTGCAGCTCCAGTCACAACGGGGCCCATGTCCACGTCGTCTCCGGCGGTGTAGGGGCCGACTTTCAGCTTTTCGACGCGCGGGATCAGTTTCTCGATCAGACGGTCTGCGGTTTCTTCACCCACAGGAACAGCAACCGAGATCGCCATGCAGCGTTCGCCCGCCGCACCGAAGCCCGCACCGACCAGCGCGTCCGCGGCTTGGTCCAGATCCGCGTCGGGCATCACGATCATGTGGTTCTTGGCGCCGCCAAAGCACTGCGCACGTTTGCCGTTGGCCGTTGCGCGGCTGTAGATGTATTGCGCGATCGGGGTCGAGCCTACAAAGCTGACGCCCTGGATGATTTCGCTGTCCAGGATGGTGTCCACGGCCTCTTTGTCGCCATTGACGACCTGAAAGACGCCCTTGGGCAGACCGGCCTCGATGAACAGTTCGGCCAGCATCAGCGGAACCGAGGGGTCACGCTCGGACGGCTTCAGAACCACGGCGTTGCCGCAAGCCAGTGCCGGACCGACGTGCCACAGAGGCATCATCGCCGGGAAGTTGAACGGCATGATCGAACCGACAACACCCAGAGGTTGACGCATCGAGTACATGTCGATACCGGGACCTGCGCTGTCGGTGAACTCACCTTTCAGCATCTGAGGTGCGCCGATGCAGTATTCGATCACCTCCAGTCCGCGCTGCAGGTCGCCCTTGGCGTCAGGGATGGTCTTGCCATGCTCACGGCTCAACGCTTCGGCCAGCTTGTCCATGTCGCGGTTCATCAGGCCGACCATGGCCATCATAACACGCGCGCGTTTCTGCGGGTTGGTCGCGCCCCACGCGGGCTGAGCGGCTGCGGCGGCCTCAATCGCGGCGGTGGTTTCGGCCGCGCTTGCCATTGGGCATTTGTACTGAACTTCACCCGTTGCCGGGTTGAAAACGTCATCAAAACGACCCGAGGTTCCGGCCACGTTCTCGCCATTGATGAAATGAGTCAGATCTTGCATTGCAAACTCCTCCGATATGTTTGCGCGCAGAATAGGCTTGCAGAAATAACCTGAACAGAGGCAATGTCTCAAAAGAGCTTTGCAAAAATGCAAGAGGGACGGGATGACGCCAAATTGGGATGACATGCGCGTTTTTCTTGCCGTCGCACGTGAGGAAAGCCTGTCGTCGGCGGGGCGCATTCTCAAGATTGACCCCGCCACAGTTGGCCGGAGGATCGCCCGGTTAGAAGGCAGCCTGGACGCGCAGCTGTTCACCAAGTCGCAGCAAGGTTACATTCTGACAACCGCCGGAGAACGCCTGCTGGATCACGGCCTTCAAGCCGAAGAGGCGATGCGCGCCGCCGCTGGCGCAGTGGTTGGCTCGACCGAGTCGCTGAGCGGTCAGATTCGGATCGGCGCTCCGGACGGTTCAGCGAACTACCTTTTGCCTCAAGTCTGCGCGAAGATCAGCGACGCGAATCCGGATTTGGATATTCAGATCCTGGCGCTGCCGAGGATCATCAATCTGTCGCGGCGTGAGGCGGATATGGCTGTCACCGTTAGTGCTCCGACCGCAGGCAAACTTCTGGTGCAAAAGGTCAGCGACTACAAACTGCATCTGGTTGCGGCGCAGGACTATCTGGACCGGCACGCCCCGATCCAGACGGTCGAGGACCTGAAAGCCCACCGTTTGATTGGCTATATCCCGGACATGATCTTTGATCGCGAGCTGGACTACCTCAACGATCTGGGCATCGACCGGGTGGCGCTTGCGTCGAACTCGGTACCTGTTCAATTGCGTCAGGCGGCGCTTGGGGCGGGGATTTGCGTTGCGCATGACTTCACGCTTCCGTTTCATCCGAACCTGCGCAGGTTGTTGACCGATCAGGTCAGTCTGACCCGCAGCTTTCATCTGGTTCGGCATCAAGGCGATCAGCGAAACGAACGCCTCAACCGCTTTGCGCAGGCATTGACCCGTGGGATTCGCGACGAAGTTGCACGGCTTGAGGCGGAAGCCGGAACTTGACACACATGACCATTCCGGCAACGCTTTGGAAAACAGTACGTTATTGCCGGAGGTTTTTTATGCTCGTTCAAGCCATTCTGACATCCAAAGCCACCGATGAGGTGGTGACCGTCGCTCCATCCGCGACTGTGTCCGAGGCGGCGAAGATACTGGCGGAAAGACGCATCGGTACAGTTGTTGTCTCAGAGGACGGAGGCAGCACGGCCGTCGGTATCCTGTCCGAACGAGACATCGTCCGAGAGCTGGCGGCCAGTGGCAGCGGATGCCTGAACCAATCGGTCGAGAGCTATATGACCAAGGACCTGATTACCGCGACACGTCAGGAATCGGTCGAAGATATTCTGGCCCGCATGACCGAAGGCCGGTTCCGCCACATGCCGATTGTCGAGGATGGCAAGCTTGTCGGCATCGTCACCCTCGGGGACGTGGTCAAGGCGCAACTGACCGAGCTTGCAATGGAAAAAGACGCCCTGCAGGGCATGATCATGGGGCATTAAAGCGCTTTGCGTTTCATCGAAAACCCATCGAAATGCGCGTTCGACCGCAGGGATAGGCAGCGTATTTCGATTCATATAAAACGCAAAGCGATACGGGGGCAGGGCATAACGCCCTCTTGCACCTGCAGCATGATTGTGTTTGCTATCGCCCAGTTTTTGAACGCAGGAGAGCGTGATGCGGGTTGGCCTTTATCCCGGAACTTTTGACCCGATCACCTTGGGGCATATCGACATCATCCGTCGAGCCTCGGCGCTGGTGGACAAGCTGGTGATCGGCGTGGCCATCAACCGTGACAAAGGGCCTTTGTTTTCGCTGGAAGAACGCGTTGCCATGATTGAGGCGGAATGCGCGCATCTCTCAGAACAGACCGGGACCCAGATCGTGGCGCATCCGTTCGAGAACCTGCTGATCGACTGCGCGCGGGATGTGGGCGCGCAGGTCATCGTGCGCGGGCTTCGGGCCGTTGCTGATTTTGAGTATGAATTCCAGATGGTTGGCATGAACCGCGCGCTGGACGACTCCATCGAGACCGTGTTCCTGATGGCCGAAGCGCGGCATCAGGCGATTGCATCGAAACTAGTGAAAGAGATCGCGCGGCTGAACGGGGACGTGTCGAAATTCGTCACGCCCCGCGTGAATGTGGCCCTTAAAGAGCGGTTAGGATAACGCGCCCATCGCGGCGGCTGTGTCCAGCATCCGGTTCGAGAAGCCCCATTCGTTATCATACCACGCCAGAACGCGCACCAGCGTACCATCCGTGACCTTGGTCTCTGCCAGCGACACGGTCGAGCTATGGGCATCGTGGTTGAAATCAATCGAGATCAGAGGACGGTTTTCTGCGGCCAGAACGCCAGGGATTTTGGCAGCGGCTTCAACAAACAGGGCGTTGACCTCGTCCTCGGTCGTCGGGCGCGAGACTTCGGCCACCAGATCAACCACCGAGACATTCGGGGTCGGTACGCGGATCGCCTGACCGGTCAGTTTGCCCGCCAACTGCGGCAGAACCAGACCAACAGCTGCGGCAGCACCAGTGGTTGTCGGGATCATCGACAGAGCCGCCGCGCGTGACAGGTAAGGGTCTTTGCCTGCAGTGTCATGCACCGGCTGGCTTGCGGTATAAGCATGAACGGTGGTCATGTTGCCATGCACGATCCCCAACCCGGCATCCAGCGCCGCAGCAACAGGCGACAGGCAGTTGGTGGTGCATGAGGCATTCGACACGATCGTATCGTCTGCGGTCAGTTCGGAATCGTTCACCCCAAACACGATCGTCTTGACGCCGCCGTCTCCACGGGCCGGGGCCGAGATCAGGACTTTCTTGGAGCCGTTCTTCAGGTGACGCTCAGCCGCTTCTCGGGTCCGGAAAACGCCTGTGCATTCCAGCACGACATCGACATCCGACCAGTCCAACGCTTCGGGATCGCGTTCGCTGGTCAGTCGGATCGGACCCGCGCCGACGTCGAGACCGGCCTCGGACAGCGTGACGGGCTTGGAGTAGCGGCCATGAACGCTGTCAAATTCGAACAGATGGGCGTTCATTTCCGGCTTGGCCAGATCGTTGATCGCAACGATTTCCACATCGGTCCGTCCCGACTCCATAACCGCGCGCAGAACGCCGCGCCCGATACGTCCAAATCCGTTAATGGCCAGTTTAAGTGTCATGTCCTGCTCCGTCAGAGTCTTTGCTCGAAATGAGTTAGCGCTAACAAAGCGAGATCGGCGAGAAAGTCAAGTAAAACCTTGCTCAGCGCCAGAAGGCGAGCCAGTCGAGAAAGTCGTAAAGTTTCTTGCCGAGGAACAGAAAATGCTCGGTCCCGAACAGGGCATAGTCCAGCATGATCGCGCCAAGGATCAGCAGCGCCAGCCAGATGGCGATTTGATTTGTCATGAGGGCCCCGAACAAAAACGCCCGCTCAGATAACCTGAGCGGGCGAAGCTGTTCAAGCAATCATGGGGAAATCAGTTAAGGCGCCCCATGGCGACGGCGACATCGGCCATACGAACCGAGAAGCCCCATTCGTTGTCATACCACGCCAACACGCGGACCATGCGGTTATCCACCACACGGGTCTGGTCCGGGGCGAAGATCGAGCTTTCCTCGGTGTGGTTGAAATCGGTCGAGACCAGCGGCGCGGGCTCATAGCCCAGAACGCGCTGCATCGGGCCTTTGGCGGCCTCTTCAACGATTGCGTTGACCTCTTCGACAGTCACGTCGCGCGAGGCGCGGAAGCTCAGGTCTACTGCCGAAACATTCGGAGTAGGGACGCGGATCGCCGAGCCGTCCAGACGACCTTTCAAGTTGGGCAGAACCTCGCCCAAGGCAGCAGCTGCACCGGTCGAGGTCGGGATCATCGACATCGCCGCCGCGCGGGCGCGGTACAGGTCGCTGTGGCGACGGTCCAGTGTCGGCTGGTCGCCAGTATAGGCGTGGATGGTGGTCATGATGCCGTGTTCGATGCCAACACCTTCATCCAGAACCTTGGCAAGCGGAGCAAGGCAGTTCGTGGTGCAGGAGCCGTTCGAGACCATGTTGTCATTTGCGGTCAGGGTGTTGTGGTTCACGCCGAACACGATGGTCTTGTCGACATTCTTACCTGGGGCCGACAGCAGCACCTTCTGCGCGCCGCGATCCAGGTGGGTTTTTGCCTTGGTGCCGTCGTTGAACTTGCCGGTGCATTCCAGAACGACGTCGCAGCCTTCCCAATCCAGCTCGTTCATGTCGTAGGTCGAGAACATCTGCATCGGGCCTCGGCCCAGATCCATGGTGTCGCCTTCGATCGACACTTCGCGCGGGAAACGACCGTGAATGCTGTCATATTTCAGCAGATGCGCCGAGGTTTCCAGCGGGCCGGTGGCGTTGACTTTGATCACTTCGATGTCGTTGCGGCCCGAGGCGGCAATGTGCGACAGGGTACAGCGGCCAATGCGGCCAAAACCATTGATACCGACCTTGATGGTCATGTGACGTCTCCAAATGCGCTTGCGTTTGGGGCCATATAGCCTTGAAACCGGAATCTCAAAAGGGCAAAAGCGGCATATTTTTAAGGTGTTAGCGCAAACCTGAACAGATTGCGCTAACGCTTGCGCTAGCTGTTGGATCGGGTAGGGTCCGTTTGCGGCAGGTGACAGGAAAGGACACGCGATGAGCGGACTGTTGGCCCTTTTGGACGATGTGGCGGGGATTGCCAAGGTGGCTGCGGCCTCGGTGGATGATGTCGTGGCGGCTGCTGGCAAAGCGGGGGCCAAAACGGCAGGCGTGATTATCGACGACGCGGCGGTGACGCCGAAATACGTTCAGGGCTTTGCGCCTGCGCGCGAGTTGCCGATCATCTGGCGCATTGCCCGTGGCTCGATTTTCAACAAAATCATCCTGTTGCTGCCGGTCGCCCTGTTGCTTGCGAATTTCGCGCCTTGGCTGATTACGCCTTTGTTGATGCTGGGCGGGTCATATCTGTGTTTCGAAGGGGCCGAGAAGATATTCCATGTTCTGTTTCCCCATGGCAGCCACGCCATTGAAAAGGACATGGATGTACGCGATCCGGGCCATCTTGAAGAACAGAAGGTCAAGGGCGCGATCAAGACGGATTTCATCCTGTCGGCTGAGATCATGACCATTGCGCTGGCCGCAATTGAGGCTCCGAATGTGTGGATGCAGGCGGCGACTTTGGCCGTTGTCGGGCTTGGGGTGACGGTGGCCGTCTATGGCTCGGTCGCCTTGATCGTGAAGATGGACGATGTCGGGCTGTATCTGGCCCGAAACGCTCCTACGCCGGTGGGCCGAGGACTGGGGCGCGGATTGGTCAAGGCCATGCCAACGGTGATGAAAACCCTGTCGATCGTCGGAACGGCGGCCATGTTGTGGGTGGGTGGATCCATCGTCATCCACGGGATGGAGGTTCTGGGGTTTGGGTGGCTGGGGCATCATATCCATGACTGGGCTTATGCGGTTGGTCATTCGGTCTCGGCGCAATGGGAGGCTGCGGCGGAGTGGATCGCCAAGGCGACCATGGACGGCGTCTTTGGTCTGGCCTGGGGGATGGTGTTGATCCCGCTCGCGACAAAGGTCATTGGGCCGCTTTTCAACAGGAAAGCCGATCACTAGGTTGGAGCGTTTCCGTTTAGAAACCGTGCTGGATGGGCCTGTCATCCGAGAAACCGGATCACGCGGGTCATCATCGCTTTTTTCTGCGCTGAGCGTTGCGGCCGACGAGGTTCCGTTCGACGAAAGGGAACTCTACGGATTTTTGCATTTTCGGATTGATACAGCGCTCAAGGCGCAAAAGCGTGGCCACTGGTCGGGTGGGCGGGTCTACAACTCTTTGACGGGTCAGTCGGAATCCTACGTCCCCCTTTCCGGAACCCACCTGCGTCAGGCGTTGTCCTGCATCGGTTTGCAACCACCCGAGAAAGTGGTGGTGCAGGGGCGATATGAGTTGCGATTGGACTACGCTCTGAAAGCGTATGCTGCGCTGAAGTCGAGGTTGGAGACTGAACCCAAATGAAAAGGGCGGCCAGTGGCCGCCCTTTGCTCGAAAAGCTGGGTCTTTACAGCCCCAGCAGTTCCTTGACCTTGGCAACGGTGGCCTCGGCGGTGATGCCGAAATGCTTATAAAGCTCACCTGCCGGGGCAGAGGCACCAAAGCTCGACATTCCGATGAAACCTGCCTTGGCTTCACGTCCACGCTCACCCAGCAGCCAGCGGTCCCAGCCACCGGCGCGCACGGCGGCCTCGATGCCGACGCGGACAGCGCCAGCGGGCAGAACGCGTTTGCGGTAGGCTTCGTCTTGTTCAGCGAACAGCTCCATACACGGCATGGAGACGACGCGTGTGCCGATGCCTTCGGCTTCAAGCATCGCTTTGGCTTCCATCGCCAGCGAAACCTCCGAGCCGGTGGCGATCAGGATCGCCTGACGCTTGCCCTCGGCCTCGGCCAGAACGTAAGCGCCCTGAGCGGTAAAGTTCCTGGCTTTGTGATCCTTGCGCACGGTCGGCACGCCCTGGCGGGTCAGCGACAGGACCGAAGGGCTGTCCTTGAAGGTCAGTGCCAGTTCCCAGGCCTCAGCGGTCTCAACGGTGTCGGCGGGGCGGAACACATAGGTGTTCGGCGTCGCGCGGCTGATCGCCAGATGCTCGACCGGCTGGTGGGTCGGGCCGTCTTCACCCAGACCGATCGAGTCATGGGTCATCACGAAGACCGACGGGATTTTCATCAGCGCGGCCAGACGCATGGACGGGCGGGCATAGTCGGTGAAGGCCATGAAGGTCCCGCCATAAGGGCGAATACCACCGTGCAGCGCCATACCGTTCATCGCAGCGGCCATGCCGTGTTCACGGATACCGTAATGGATGTAACGGCCCTTGCGATTTTCCGGCAGGAACACACCCATATCAGCCGATTTGGTGTTGTTCGAACCGGTCAGGTCGGCCGAGCCGCCAACAGTCTCGGTCATGATCGGGTTCACAACGTTCAGAACTTTCTCGGACGAGGCGCGGGTGGCCAGCTTGGGCTGATCCTCGGACATCTGTTTCTTGAATGAACGGATCGCACCGGCCAGTTTCTTTGGCGCTTCAAACGCATAGGCGCGGTTGAACTCGGCCTGTTTACGCTCCGAGATTTGCGCGAAACGCTCTTCCCATTCTGCGCGCTCGGCTGCGCCACGGGAACCGATGGCTTCCCAAGCCGATTTGACATTGGCAGGGATTTCGAACGCGTCATGCGGCCAGCCATAGCCTTCTTTGGCGGCTTTCAGCTGCTCCTGATCCGTCAGTGCGCCGTGACCTTTCGAGGTGTCCTGTGCGGCGTGACCCAGAGCGATGTGGCTTTTGCAGGCAATCATCGAAGGTTTTTTCGACTTTTTCGCCTGCGTGATCGCCGCGTCGATGGCTTGCGGATCATGGCCGTCGATCTCGATTACATGCCAGCCCGAAGCTGCAAAACGGCGCACCTGATCAGTACGGTCGGCGATATCCACGGTGCCGTCGATGGTGATGTTGTTGTCATCCCAGAAAACGATCAGCTTACCCAGCTCATGACGGCCGGCCAGAGTGATCGCCTCTTGGCTGACGCCTTCCATCAGGCAGCCGTCGCCTGCGATCACGTAGGTGTAGTGATCAACGATCTTCTTACCGTAATGCGCGCGCTGGATCTCCTCGGCCATGGCAAAGCCCACAGCGTTTGAGATGCCCTGTCCCAGCGGGCCGGTGGTGGTTTCAATCCCGTCGACCAGGAAGTTCTCCGGGTGGCCCGCAGTTTTTGCGCCCAGCTGACGGAAGTTCTTGATCTCGTCCAGCGTCACATCCGCGTGGCCGGTGAGATAAAGCAGCGAATAGATCAGCATCGAGCCGTGGCCCGCCGACAGAATGAACCGGTCGCGGTCGGGCCAGTTCGGGGCAGAGGCGTCGAATTTCAGGTGCTTTTCGAACAGGACGGTCGCAACATCGGCCATGCCCATCGGCATACCGGAATGGCCGGAATTGGCGGCGGCGACGGCGTCAAGGGTCAGGGTGCGGATGGCCGCAGCTTTGTCCCAGTGTTCGGGGTTTGCATTGCGCAGCGCAGTCAGGTCCACGGGCGTTGTTCCTTTGGGTTTGAAGCAGATTGCGCGCTCAATAGCATTCAGCCCTCAAAGTGCAAGCAGAACCGGGCGAAACAAGGTCGCACCGCTTGAAGAGAGCGGCCCAAGTCTTTGAAACCAAACAGTGGGTATTTTCCGTCACATTCCGCTAGACTGGGGCCAAGCGGAACCGATTCTTGATTCGGGCGGTTCGGCAACAGAATGAACCTTGGTTAAGAGGTGACAGGGGCATGAGCCAGATTGAAGAGTTACAGCAACGCATTCTTGCCGCGATGGAGCGTATTGGTACGGGCGTGACCGCCCTGCAAAACGCGCCGGTGGGCGATGCAGATGACGGGTTGCAAGCGGCGCTGGATGATGAACGTGTTGCCAACGCGCAGCTGCAAGAGCGCCTGACTTCGTTGAAGGAACGCCACGAGCAGGAAGTTGACGGCATGCGTGCGGATATGGAGGCGCTGCGCGCGGCTCCGGCCGCCACGGCGGATGTGGACGCCCTGCGAGCTGAGTTGGCCGAAGCCGCAACCAAGCTTTCTGCGGTCGAGGCTGCGCGGGCCGAACTGGCCGAGGCCAAGGCGGCACTGGAAAACACCGAGGAACTGGACGCTCTGAAAGCCGAGAACGCGCAATTGCGGACCGATCTGGAAGGTCAGGAAGACCCTGCTGCTCTACGGGCCGAGATCGAAGAGATGAGGGCTGCTATTTTGCAGGCCGGTGCCATCGAGGCCGAAAACAGCCGGTTGCGGGCCGAATTGGCCGATAGCGAACGGGTGGCCGAGCTGAACGCTGAGTTGGAGATGTTGAGGGCCGAGCGCGCCAGCCACGGGGCTGCCATGTCTCGTCTGGATGACGACCTGCAGAGGATGCGGCAGGCGAATGAACAACTCCGCAATTCTGTCGATGCCCTACGCGCCGCCGCGCAAGAGGGTGTTCAAGATGCAGAGCTGTTGAATCAGGCGACTGTGGCGGAGTTGGAAGCAACGCGCGCAGCGCAGGCGACCGATGCTGCCGAGGCTCGGGCTGTTCTGGCACGCCTTGAGCCTCTGCTATCGCAGGCGAAACTGGCAGAAGGTGAGGTTGAGTAATGCCCGAAGTGACCATTCATATCGGCGGGCGCGGGTTTGACGTGTCCTGTCAGGACGGCGAAGAGAGCTTTCTGCAGGCCGCCGCGAAAATGCTGGATGACGAAGCGCAGGTGCTTTCGGATCAGATTGGGCGGATGCCCGAATCCCGCATGTTGTTGATGGCCGGTCTGATGTTGGCGGACAAAACAGCCGCGACAGAAGACAAGGCCAAAGCGCTTGAGGCGAAACTGGCGGAAACCGAGGCCGAGCTTCAAACGTTACGCAGCGCGCCTGCACCCGAACCCGAACGGATCGAGGTCGCTGTCGTGCCGCCTTCGGTTACGGATACACTGGCCGAATTGGCCGCACGGGCCGAAGCCCTGGCATCAGATATCGAGGAAAAAGCGAAATGAAACAAGCATGCGGCTTGATTTGCGGGGCCGTGGCCCTTGTATGTGCGTCCAAGGCAATGGCCGAGATCGACATACTGACGGTGACGTTCAACTGCGAGAACGGTATTCCGTTGCCAGTGACCTATTTCAACGCGTCGGACGGCTCGGGCGCCGCGGCAACGATGGTCGACAATTCTCTAGTAGCGATGCGTCAGGTCGAGAGCGGCTCGGGCATTCGGTACGAATCCGTGGATACGAACGGAACCTATATCCTGCGGTCAAAAGGGTGGAATGCCACAGTGAGCTTCCTGGCGACAAACGCCGCCAGTGAGCAGGTCATTTTTCAGGATTGTTCCAGCCGTTAAGGCTGGATTAGGCGTTGGCCTCACGGATTTTGTCGGCTGCGTCCTTATTGTAGCCGACACCGTTTTCGTCAAACAACGTGTCTAATTCACCCGACAGGGTCATTTCGGTGATGATATCGCAGCCACCGACAAACTCGCCTTTGACATAGAGCTGCGGTACGGTCGGCCAGTCCGAATAGTCCTTGATACCCTGACGGACTGCTTCGTCGGCCAAAACATTCACATCAGCGTAGTCGACGCCCATGTAGTTCAGCACACCTGCCACACGGGATGAGAAACCGCACTGAGGCATCTCTTTGGTGCCTTTCATATACAGCACCACGTCATTGGCTTTGACGGTTTCGTCGATTTGGGTCTTCACGTCGGTCATTTCGCGTTTCCTTTGCTCTTCGGCATCATAGCTTTGGCGTAATCTTGCGTATCCTTGGGGATATGGGGCTCTGCCGAGCTAATTGTAACGTCATGTGATTGATAGGAGGAATACAGGAGGTGTTATCCTTGTCCTGGCGGCGATCCTCGCCTTGTCTTGCGCCCAGTCTTTGAGTTGTTCCACGCGATCAGCGCGATGAGAAAAACAAAGACGGAAACCGCAATTGAGATTACAATCGCGTGCTCCATGTCACTCCGGCACTTTGGTGGTCAGCGCCAGCGCGTGCAGGTCTCCATCCGGGCCGTCCATTTTGCCTTTCAAGGCCGCATAAACAGCGCGCTGTTGCTGGACGCGGTTCTTGCCGCGAAAGCTCTCGTCCACGACCATGGCGGACATGTGAACGCCGTCGCTGCCCCCAACCTGAATTTCCGCGTTCGGAAAGCTCTCGCGCAGCAGGGTTTCAATCTCGTGGGCGCTCATTGGCATCTAGGCTTACTCCTGAAGGTCTTTCCCAAGATGTAGAACTCTGTCGGGCGACGTGCAAGAACACATGGCAAGATAGGTTTCTTCAAAAACCGTATTTTCGTCGAATCTTGGAGCTGAGCGGTTTCGCCAAAGGCGTTTCTGATCCGTTCAAGGCGCGAAAAACCCAGCGATAGGCCAGAATTGGCAACCAGCTCATGTTCAACGTCACAAAGGCGACGTCTCGGCCGTCGCGTGTTCCAACAATGCGCCCGTTTTTGAGGCGAATGTCTTTAACGAACATGTCTTTGTTATAGTACGCCGTTTCAAACCCCTGAGCTTGCCGCAACACATCATCGAAGACCTCATCTTCGGAGAATTGCATCAAGTGCAGGCCTTTGGCTTCGGAGTTCGACATGAATTCTTGGAACGCTCGCATTTCCGAGAAGGCAAATTCAGGGTGATGTTCGTCAAACTCGCGCTGTTGTTGCTCAAGAAATTCTGCGTCCTTGAACAAGGAAATGGTGTGATCGTTATATTGGGTAAGAAGGTCCGTTTTCACATACCCGTTGAGGCAAGTTGCGTTGCAATGAGTCGTGTAGTCATAAGGCTGCAAAGGGGCCTCGTATTCGTCCAGATTGCGCAGCACCATCGTGTCACTGTCGAAATGCCAGAACCTGTCATAAGAGTGCGTTTTCGCGAAACCTTCGACGTGATACCAGCGTTCGAAAACGAACTTCAGCCAGTCTTTGCCGCCTCGTATATTGTGCTTTTCCCGGAACGCCTTGCCTTGTATCGGAGAATATACCTGGTCAAATTGGTCCTGACTTTCCGATCTGAACTCTCGATAGTCAAAATGATCCCATCCCTCATCAAGGGCGGTTTTCCGATTGCTATCATCCCCCAAGAGAACCAGACGCCTGTCGGGGTTGGTCCGTCGCGCGCAACGAAAGGTGAACTTCAGGTACGGAGCATTCCCATAGTGGCAGAAAATAAGAGGTGACGTCATTTTATGCTCTGCTCGAAATCTCGTGCCTGCCTCAGCGCTGACTAAGCGACAACTGCTTCCAATCCGGTTCGATAGGCATGCGCAAGATCCGCCAGCGCTGCTTCGCTTGAACCGATCTTGACCGTCTCGCCCGTAAAGCGACCAACCGAGGTCAATGGGACGCCAGCCTGACCAGCTGCGATCATCAATGCCTCGGCCTGATCAAAGTTGCAGGCAACCAGATATCGGGCTTGGTCTTCGCCGAACAGAACCTCGGTCGAGGCATCGTCGAGTTGAACGCCAACGCCCGCTGCTTCGGCCAGTTCAAACGCGGCAAGCGCGAGGCCGCCGTCGCTCAGGTCGGTGCAGGCCTTGATCATCTCGCGGTTTGCGCGGATGAAGTCGCCGTTGCGTTTCTCGGCCTCAAGATCCACATGGGGCGCGTCGCCTTCTTCGCGGTTGAACACCTCGGCCAGAAGGGCGGATTGGCCCAGATGGCCTTTGGTTTCACCGATCATCAGGGCCACGTGACCTTCGCGCACCTCGTTTCCGATGATCTCATCGGTGTGGTTGAGCAGGCCAACGGCACCAATGGTTGGGGTCGGCAGGATCGCCTGACCGTCGGTCTCGTTGTAAAGCGAGACGTTGCCAGACACGATAGGCACATCCAGCGCGCCAACGGCGGCTCCGATGCCTTGAATGGCGCCGACGAACTGGCCCATGATCTCGGGCTTTTCGGGGTTACCGAAATTCAGGTTGTCGGTTGTGGCCAGCGGTTTGGCCCCGACAGCGGTCAGGTTACGATAAGCCTCGGCCACCGCTTGCTTACCGCCTTCGACCGGGTTGGCGCGGACATAGCGCGGCGTTACGTCCGACGTGAAGGCCAGCACCTTGTCGGTGCCGTGAACACGCACCATACCGGCGCCCAGACCCGGGGTGCGGGCGCTGTCGGCCATAACCATGGTGTCATACTGCTCATACACCCATTGCTTGCCCGCGTAGTTGGGCGAAGAGAGCAGGGCGCGCAGACCATCGATCGGGTCGATCTGCGGGACGTCGGCCAATTCCTCAGCCTCGGGCGTTGCAACCCATGGGCGGTCATATTCCGGCGCGGTCGACGAGAGTTTCGACAGGACCAAGTCAGCCTTCACCTCACCATTGTGCATAATCAGGAAACGGTCTTCCGCAATGGTTTCGCCGACGATGGCAAAGTCCAGGTCCCATTTTTCGAATACGGCGCGGGCTTCGGCCTCAAGTTCTGGCTTCAGTACCATCAGCATACGTTCCTGAGACTCGGACAGCATCATCTCATAGGCTGTCATGTTCTCTTCGCGCTGCGGTACGTTTTCGAGGTCCAGACGGACGCCCAGACCACCTTTGTCGCCCATCTCAACGGCTGAGCAGGTCAGGCCTGCCGCGCCCATGTCCTGGATCGAGATCACGGCGCCAGTTTTCATCAGCTCCAGCGTCGCCTCCATGAGGCGCTTTTCGGTAAAGGGGTCGCCGACCTGAACGGTTGGGCGTTTCTCTTCGATGGTATCGTCGAATTCGGCCGAGGCCATGGTGGCACCGCCCACACCGTCGCGTCCGGTTTTGGCACCGAGGTAAACGACGGGCATGCCGACGCCAGAGGCCGCCGAGTAGAAGATTTTGTCGCTATCAGCCAAACCTGCAGCAAATGCGTTCACAAGGCAGTTGCCGTTATAGGCCGGGTGGAAACGGACCTCACCACCGACGCAGGGTACGCCGAAGCAGTTGCCATAGCCGCCGATACCCTCGACCACGCCGTTGACCAGTTGGCGGGTCTTGTGGTGGGCGGGCTCTCCAAAGGACAGAGCGTTCATCGAGGCAATCGGGCGCGCGCCCATGGTGAAGACGTCGCGCAGAATGCCGCCAACGCCGGTTGCCGCACCCTGATATGGTTCGATGTAAGACGGGTGGTTGTGGCTTTCCATCTTGAAAACAACGGCTTGCCCGTCGCCGATATCGACGACTCCTGCGTTTTCACCCGGACCGCAAATGACCTGAGGACCAGACGTTGGCAGGGTGCGTAGCCATTTCTTGGAGGATTTATAAGAGCAATGCTCGTTCCACATGGCCGAGAAAATGCCAAGCTCGGTGAATGTCGGTTCACGCCCGATGATCTCGAGGATCATGTCGTATTCCTCGGGCTTCAACCCGTGGGCGGCAGTCAGATCAGGTGTGATGGCTGGCTCTTGCATCCTGTTTCGGTCCCCGAGATGGCAATGTTTGGCGCCTTTTAGGGGAAGGGACCGCCGGGGGGAAGAGAAAAGGCACTTTCTGCAGGTTGTCCTGTTGCAAACCGGACAAAGATGCAAATTGCGCGGATCGGACAGAGCCTCAAATGAGGTGCCGGCACGCGACCAAGAAAGCCGCGTGCCGGGTTGAATTTACTTCTGTTGGTCCTGTTGCTGCGCTTGCTGCGCGACCGCCCCAGCGGCGGCGCCGACGGCTGCCTTCTGTTCGTCACTCAGGTGTTCAGCGTCATCCAGACCGGGGATGGCAACGCGCACTTCGCGGCGGGCGAAGTCAATGCCGTTCTCCTTGAAGGCCGCCTTGACGCGGTTGAAGATCTCTTTGCGCAGGGTGAACTGCTTGCCGGGTTTGGCCATGAACTTGCCCCGGATGATCATACCCACGTCGTCAAAGTCGAACACACCCTGAGACTTGAACGGCTGCAGGAAGCCATCCTTGTGGATCTCGTCCTCCATCATCTCGGCGCCGATCTTCTTGAAGATCTTCTTCACCTTGTTTGGATCGGTGTCGAAGGGCACGGTG
>NZ_JAGHRB010000022.1 GCF_017743995.1 Ruegeria sp. R13_0
CAATATGATCCGCAAAGATCAATTCACGCCCGGACTCCGCCCGTTTCAGCAGTTTGTTCAACTGGCAGGCTAAACTGCCCACCAACCCCATTGATGCTCTGCCATCCAATAAGTTTGCGACAGAACCTGAAAACACTCACTCACGGTTTAACCGCCATCGCAAAATAGCGTCAGGGTTAGTCAAAAGCATGACAAATACTGGGAAGACTGAAGTCGGAGTTCCAGATTACGCTATGCAATGGTGAAATGCCTGTGATCCGCATTATTTTTAGCTCCCTTCCCCGATTATGCGCAAAATAACGACTTTATGAACCTTACTTTAGCCACACCACTAATTCGCCATCATACTCGATAAGTATCCCTTATCATGTATGTTGAGATTTGACCGGATTTGTCGCAGAATGGCTGCTATGAAGCCCCCGTCCCCATACCTCCCCGCCGCCTCCCCTGCCCTCTCGGACACGGATCAGGAGGCGCTCACTGATCTTTATGTGCGCGGCACACCGGAAAACACGCTGCGAGCATATGAACGGGACCTGCTTTATGTCACTGCCTGGAAGTCCGCGCGGTTCGCAGCGACGCTGGACTGGCCGGAATCTGAGGCCACCGCCCTCGCCTTCATTCTCGATCACGCCCGCAATCTGAATGACGCACCAGAAACGGATGTGGCCCGCGAAACCGCAGAAGCGCTGATTGCTCAGGGGCTGCGCAAGTCCCTCGCCTGCCCGGCCCCGTCGACGCTGGACCGGCGCATCGCCTCCTGGCTGGCCTTTCATCGAATGAAGAACCTGACCAGCCCTTTCGGCGCGCCGCAGGTGAAGCAGGCCCGTGCCAAGGCGCGCCGTGCCGCCGCCCGGCCCCCTGCCCCTAAATCGCAACACCCGATCACCCGGGATGTGCTGGAACAACTGCTGGCCACCTGTCGGGGGTCCCGGCGGGATTGCCGCGACCGCGCCATCTTGATGCTGGGTTGGGCTTCTGGTGGTAGACGGCGCTCGGAGATCACCGGGTTGATGTTTGAAGACGTCTCGCTGAAGGAATTCGACGAGAAAGGCTTGGTCTGGGTCTCACTGCTGGAAACCAAAACGACAACCAAAGGTGAAACGCCGCGGCTGGTTCTGAAGAGCCGCGCTGCACAGGCGCTGTTCCATTGGATAGAGGTTGGACAGATAAAGAGCGGGCCACTGTTCAGACCAGTCTCAAAAGCGGATCGTGTGCTGAAACGCAAGCTGTCCCCGGATGCCATCTACCAGATCGTCAAACATCGCCTCCGGTTGGCAGGGTTGCCGGAGGACTTCGCCTCGCCGCACGGTTTGCGTTCTGGGTTCCTGACCCAAGCCGCACTGGACGGCGCTCCGATCCAGGCTGCCATGCGCCTGTCGCTGCACCGCTCCATGGCCCAGGCACAGAAATATTATGATGACGTCGATATCGCCGAAAACCCGGCAGCGGATCTACTGGGGTGAGCTGGCGCTAAACGAAGAAGGCGGTAACCCGTGGGTTACCGCCATTGAAATAAAGAAATCTGAGCATGGGTAACCCGCGGGTTACTACTCGTTCAAAACAGCTTCGAAAGCTTCAACCGCTCTCTGGAGCTTTGACCTGTCAATCGAACTGAAGTCCTGACCAGACAATATCCTGCACTCTCCCTTTCGCGCAGTGACTTTTGAGCCGCCCACGTGGAACTCATACTTCACGCTCTCGGCTCTCTCACGTCGCTTGCCACTACCCGGTTCAGCATCAGTATCTGCCAAGAAGGCATCCAGTGCCTCGTTTTGCTCACCGGCTGTGGATGCGCGCACCAACACATCTCTTAACCCAGCAGCTGAATCCGATGACGCTCGAAGTTTGCGCGCAACCTCAACGCCAAGGTTTCTGGAGACACTCTTTGGAAACGGCAAAGCACCCTCAAGTTCATTGAGCAGATAAACAAAGCTGCGAATGTAAGAGCGTTTCATCTTGTGTAGGGAGGAGTACAGCCTTCCGACCAAAGCTTCTGCATCCCCTGCCCCCAACTCTGAATCTTTGGAAGCAAGAATTGCGACTTGCGCCATCTCAGCAAAAGTCAGGTCCTCCCGAACAACGTTCTCCTCGACCATGTCAATGTAGAGGTCGATGCGATCGCTATGGGATTCGGCAACTCGCGCTGTAACACTGGAAAACCGTTCATCACCGGTCTCCTCAAAAAGCTGCTTAAGAGCAGTAACTCGTCTCCAACCTTTTTTGAGCTGGAAGCGACCATCTGAATCCTTATAAAGTTCTATGGGCTCTTTTTGGCCGCGTTCCTGAATAGAAGCCTTGAGTTCATCCATCTCATCGGAACTTGCGACGGACGAAAGATCCAAACGATCTCTTGGCAGGTCTGTCGTATGAATTTCATTGATGCCGACCGCAACCAAAACTCGCCCCTCATCACGAGCTTTGCGATACTCCTTTGCATCGGAGGCATTTTGCCGTCTCTGTTCGACACGGTTCTCAGTGCTTTCATTTAAGCTGTTTGCTGCTTCCCGTACTGCAGCCCCCATTGGACCCACTTCGCGGCGGCGTGTTTTCTTGAGGTCATCTTCATCAATCGGAGTGAAGCCAAATTTGTTACCGCTCATTCTACCCGCTCCTCAACTTTAGTACGCGCCTCCCAGGCCCGTAGGACGACATCCTTAAATTCGCTGTATGCATTATCAAAGGACTGACGCGCTCGCTTCCATGTGTCCCGAGTCATCTGTCTGTAGTCCTGCTCGTAAACAGACATCTGGAACCTACCAGATTGCTCGACCGCACGTGTCATTTCGATGGGATTTTGACAGACATCGGCGCCGAAGACATTTTTGAAAGCATCCATCATCGCGACATGCAAAGAGTTGCTGGCCTCGAAGCGAGTCATGAGAACACGTATGTCATCGAACCTTTTAGGAAGCGTGATACCGGCATCCTGTGCAATACGTTCGAACCCGCTGGTTATGTCTTCCAAGGCATCGCCAAGCTGACCAAGATAACTCGTTGTGCTGTCATACTCCCAATAACCAGGACCAGACGGAATATAGAGGATGTCAGCAGCAAAGGCCGCATTCAAAGACTGGTATCCAATTGCCGGCGGGCAATCGAAAACAATCAAATCATATTGGTCGTCAGGCAACTCATCCAGATATCTTGCTACGCATCCAAAAAAACTCCATGCCTTATGAATGGACCTGTACTGAGCGGACGCAAATTCAACGAAGGCCGCGTTCGCACAGCTCGGGATGATGTCGATCGTCGACCATGAAGTTCTTTGAATGAAGTCTTGTACACGTTGTGCGCCAATCGACTGAACATCTTCAGGCAATTCGTCGGCAGTAGGGTAGGGGCAATCTGCGGGATCATCATATTCGTCCGCGATCCGGTTCGCCTCACGGCAGAGATCGCGGCACATAATGCCCCAGACAGTATTCCACTCTCTAACTTCAGCCAGACCCATTGAATGCGTGAGTGTCGCCTGGGGGTCGAAATCCACCACCAGAACACGGTAACCATCAAGCGCGGCCGCATTCGCCAAGTGCTGGGCAACGACGGTTTTGCCGACACCACCCTTAAAGTTCGAAACCGCTACTCTCATAGCTCGGCCTGCCGGCCTTTGAGGCAGGAGGCTTTTACCTCTAAATCTCAGGCGCCTTCTCAACTCATTTATCTCAGTCAGAGAAAACCATCTTTGCCGCCCATCATCTTCAGTCGCCCCTTGCGGAAGAGACGGGTCTTCGGCCAACTTCTTTCTCAAGGTGTCCGCCGGGACATCAAACATGAACTGGCTAATCTCCCAGATAGAGAATGGTCGAAGCACTTTCTCGTCAGCGGGCGAGAAAGTAGCGCGGCGGACGGCAGCCTGTTGAGCCAGGCTTCGTTCGTTCATAGCTTGAAGGTCGGTGTGGTCACGCATGATGCTGCTCTTGTTATATCACGATTGTCTTCTAATAACGCGATTTTGGAAAACTGCAAAACGTAAAGAATAGAATTTCCGCTTTTTCGGCTTCGACTCGGTAAAAACGGGAGGTATTTCAAAGGTGAAGCTATGTTTTGGTGACAGGCAGCGATCAATTACCAGATATATGGTGACACTAGACCTCCAATAGGGTGACAGCCTAGTGTCACCCATAACCTATTAACCGAATTTTCTTTTGATCTTGAAGAAAGAGGCGGCCATCCTGTTTTTCAAAGCCCGTTGACAAACTACGGGATTTCATCACACTGAACCCAATTGATGGAATCGGTCGGCGAAACCGATCCGCTCGAGGCACAGTGGCAGTATCAAAATGGAAATAAAACGATTTACAGGATATCAGGCCGGTTCTCAGAAGTACGATCTTTTGACTGCAATCTCTGTTGCGGGATTGAATGGCACACCCGGTTTTCAATGTTCGATGATGCGGCTCATTGCGCTGATAACGGCCCGATACAACTGGCGCACTGATGAGCTGACGGTCGGTCAAAAAGAAATGGCCCGCCTCTGGTCCGTGGACGAACGAACCGTCAAGCGAGAAATTAAACGGTTGACGGATTCTAATATACTTCTCCAGCTTAGGCCTGGGGTTAGAGGCCGCGTTGCAGCGTATCGACTCAACTACGCGGAAATTTACCGTCTGAGCGAACCGGTTTGGCAAAATGTTGGTTCAGATTTTGTATCGCGTATGGAGACACAAAGCCCAAAACCAACTGAAAAGGTTGTTCATGTTCAGTTTGGCCAAGAAAGACCAGTGGCTATTGAACATGAGGGACAAGACCTTCAGGATCCATGGGGCAGGGCGCTTCGGCGCCTATCAGAATCTGAAGCATTATTGTTTGAAAGTTGGTATCGCGAACTCAAATTTGTTGAAACGCAAGATCAGACAATCACCTTGCGCGCACCCAGCAAGTTCATCGCACAGTACATTCAGTCTCACCATTTGAAACCTTTACTTGGAGCGGTCCAGCTCGAGTTCGGGCGAATTCAGAAAGTGTGTCTGCTCGGCTAGCAATCCAGATTTGAAGGTCGCACGCTTTGCCTTAAGACCGCCGAACTAGCTGATTTCAACCGTTGAGTTTTGTCTCGAACCCCCCGATAGTTTTCAGAATGTCATCGAACATGGGGGTATCCCCGATGATCATTTCTTGCATCCCCACATAGTCCCGGCGCAGCGCTGCTTTCAGCTCAGGGTTCGGAAGCAATCTTAGATATCCGGGCCTGGCATTCTCGTAGTTAGCCCAAGCCGCTTTGAAGAAGACGGACTTATGGTGTGCGACCTGATCCAGCAAGTCGATCTGTTCGATAGCGCGAGAATGGGACTCGTGTGTGATCAACTGAGCCATGTCGTAATAGTGGCGCGACATACGGTCAGCCAGAGGTTTGGTGATGTCCTGATGATATAGCATATGCAGGATCGTGGCTTTTTCCCAGAATGTGCGTTCAACACCCAAGACCTTCACATCGACGTCGCCCGCCCCCAAAAGGTTTGGAAAGGCCTGATGCACGTAAGGTGATATCCTGCGGGACTCGGCTGGAAGGTGAACCCCACGAGCGCCAAATTCGAACCGCACCACCGGCTGAATGTACCCGCTGGCCGCGCTTGTCTTGGATGGGTAGGCGAAAAGCAGAGTTTGTGTATCACTAGGATCGACCGACAGGGAAAAGTTCTGATCCAGCACGGCGCTAAATTTGATCCGTGTTTCTCTCAGAAGCGGACCTGAGACCACTTTGGTGGCCGTATCCTGAAGCTCTTGCAGCAGTTGCTTTTGCTTTTTGCCGGAAAGGGCAGGGTGTTCGGGGTCACGCTCGCCCTCGAACCCGAGCTGCGCCCGGTCGAGGGACAAATCCACGTCTTCTGAGAATCGATGGATGATGTCATAGGCCTTGGATAGCGATGTCCCGCCCTTGAAGATCATGTGAGCGCCAAAAGAGGGCAGAGCGAATAGATGTTTCAGTGACCAACAGACCCAGAAATCCTTCTCGACGATTGCTTTGGACAAACCAAGCTGTGCGGCCGATTCCTGAAACGCCTCGTCACGGTTCTTTGGAGTATCGTTGGCAAACTGGTCCACGATCAGTTCCGCGCCACGATTTGCTGCACTACCGGGTGCATCCAGGCCGGTACATATCTACATTGTTTTGCGAGCAATGCGCGGTCCTTAATATCCAGATTGCGGGCCAGCGTGTCGACAACACGGCTATCCACCCGGTTTTTGCCAACATAGCGTAACGCCTGAAATACGGCGCCGGTTTTCTGGCCTGCACCAACTAGCGTTTTGGATGATGCATTTCGAAACTGGATGACTTGTCGACCAATTGTCTTGGTGCGGGTCGGGCCGTCGGTCATATAAGTCGGCTTGGACGGCACTTGGGTCGACAGCCCCAACTGGTTGGCTGCCATGGCAGGGGAGGGCTGTAGAACCTGATTGTCTTTGCGTGCAATCGCTTTGGCAATGTCATAGGCTGACGGAGACAACAGCCCTAATCGGGCGCTCTTTCTCGGATAGTCATAAAGCCCACGCGTTAACCGTCGGATCATCCCTTGATCCGCCAAACGCGACAATGCCTGATCCACGCTTGCGCGGGAGCCAATATCCAGAAAGTCGGTTGGCGCAAAGATTGCGCCCCGGCCTTTTCCGATGATGCGTTGTCTAATCGATGAGGTGATCATAGCTTTCTCCTTGTCAGAAAATATAGTACTTTTTTCTGACTTTCAAGTTAGGGGAATATCCGGGTGTTTTTGTAAGTTAGGCGGAAACCGGACCTTCTTTGCAGGCGCAAGCTAATCACATCAGAAAGGCGGAAGCAGACATTCGGTTTTCCCTGAACTGGGGGAAACCTCTGCACTGCCGCAAGTCGGCTCCGAGCCCGAAGCAGACTCCAGTTCGTGACATCAGACGACCTCAGGTTCAGAGAATTGTCCGCGAGCCGAGATGGTCTGCAAGCTGATCAAAAACCAACCTGATCCTTCGCGCTGTTTGTAACTCAGAGTGTGTGGCCAACCAGATAGGAAATTTGAATGGCTCGCGTTCGGGCAGAACACGCTCCACACCGGGTGTAAGGGCCGCCACATCGTCTGACATAACACTAATGCCGAAACCTTGGCGCACAAGCTCCCATGACACTATCCCGCTCTGCGATCCAATCCGAAAATTCTTGCGGGTTACTTCGATGTCAGCCGGATTGAGAAATCCAATCATCGTGTCAATATCGCCAAAGCCGACGAAATCCAACTTAGCAAGTTCGTCTTCATTTCGTGGTCGCCCAACCTGTTCGAGGTATGAAGGGGCAGCGTAAAAATGTGCCGTCGCTTCTGCCACGAGCTTTGCAATCAGGTCCGGCTGTGTCGGGCGCACATGCCGAATTGCGATATCTGCCTCACGCCGCTGTATGTCTCGTATGTCATTTGCTGCGACAACGTCGATCTCAAGCCGCGGTGCCGCAAGCCTGATCTGTTTGAGAATAGGCGGTAGCTGATAGGCTGACATCACGTCGGACGCAGTGATCCTGACTTGCCCTTCAACTGCTTGTGACTGGCTTGTTGCGGTCAGAGAAATTCTGTTCGCGACATTTGCCATTTCACTGACATGCACCAAAAGCTCAGCACCGGCTGTTGTCAGATTAAGCGACTTGCCAACCCTTTCAAACAAGGTGACGCCAAGCGCCTGTTCCAGCGCGGCGACCTGACGACCGACGGTTGGCTGGGTCTGCTCAAGCACGCGCGCCGCGGCGGAAAACGAGCCTTCTTCTGCCGTTGCAAGAAAGGATCGAGCTTGGTTCCAATCGAAATTGATAGCCTTCCAATTCATGCATTAATGCATAACAGTTCTGCAATATCTGGCAATTTAATAAATCGGCGTTTTAAGATATTGGCTGCGGTGACACCAAAGGAAAAGAGAAACGATATGGCTGCATTGTCCAAAGATGCCGCATTTTGGAGCAAGATTTCGCGCAAATATGCGGCTGATCCTATCCGAAATATGGAAGGGTATCTGAACACGCTCGAACGTACAAAGTCCTACCTGAAAGCCGAAGACAGCGTGCTGGAAATCGGGTGTGGGACGGGGTCAACCGCGTTGCTACTGGCACCACATGTGGCTCAAGTCACTGCCTCCGATCTCGCACCGGGGATGATCGAAATCGCCAACGAGAAACTCGCTGAAGAAGAGTTGGAGAATGTAACGTTCAAAGTGGCCGAGGTTCTGCAGCACGATCCTAACGACGGTTTTTATGACGCTGTCCTCGCACATAATCTGCTGCACCTTGTTCCCGATCTGGGCCACGCACTTGAACACATTGCGACCCTTACAAAACCCGGTGGGGTATTCATTTCCAAGACCGTTTGCGCCCCAGAAAGTGGAGGGTTCAAATACGGCATAATCAGCCGAATAGCGATCCCGATTATGCAGGCGCTCGGGAAAGCTCCGTTCGTAAATTTTGTGTCCGTAGCTGAACTCCAGAACGCTATTGAAAGTGCGGGCTTCGATATCGTCGAGACAGCGGATCAAGCCGGGTTATTGCCGAGCCGGTACATTGTCGCGAGAAAGCTGTGAAACAGTATTCGCGCCATAATTGCTTTGCATGCGAGGGACAGCTCGGGCCATCAAACGAGTATAATGATGAAAGATGGGATTTCATTTGCACGCCTTTCGGAAATCGATCCGAATGACATTGCGGTTCATATGTCCGACCCCCGGGTAGCAGAGCATATGCCGCTTTTGACGTTCAAATGGACTGTTGAGGTCGCAAGAGAGTTTATCGCTAAGAAGGAAAGCTATTGGGCACGGGACGGTCTTGGACATTGGGCGTTTTTGTCACGCGGTCGGTATGTTGGTTGGGGGGGCTTTCAAAAAGAAGATGGCGAGTGGGATTTTGGGTTGGTTTTGCGGCCCGACGCCTTTGGTCTTGGGAAACGGATTTCCAAAATGGCAATCGACTTTGCGATTGCTGACAAACGTATCCCCTTTGTCACGTTTCTGCTGCCACCAAGTCGAAAAAATCTGGGTGCGCTCCGGAAACTCGGCGCCAAACACATAGGCGAGATCGAATACGAAGATGCTCAGTTTCTCAAGTTTCGCCTGGATACGGAGTGAACTCCGTTCTTCCTGATTTTTCCCGGTGGTGCGCCATACACCCGTTTGAAGGCTTTGTTGAACGCAGGCTCTGACAAGTATCCGATGTCAGCGGCAATCTGCGAGATAGGTTGATCGGTGGACACCAACCTTTCTCTGGCCAGGTGCATACGCCACGTTGCAAGAAACTGGATTGCCGGAACACCTACCAACTCAGTAAACCGCGCCGCGAAAGCGGATCTGGACATACCAGCAACCTCCGCGAGTGACTCGACTGTCCAAGCCGCAGCAGGCGCACGGTGAATTGCGACTATCGTGCGCCCGATCTGCGGGTCTCGCGCAGCTTTTAACCAGCCTCGATCCGCATCGGGTGCGCTGTTCAGCCAACGACGAATGGCCTCAATGACAACCACATCGGCCAGTCGTGTGATCACGGTTTCGCCGCCCGGTCTCAATTCCCGCGCCTCTTTTGCGATGAATTGCAAAGTTGCCTGTAACCAGCTTCCGGCGTCCTCCTCCCACGGGTCGATTTTGAGTACATCCGGAAGCAAGCGCATCAACATATCACTGGCGGCGTGATCTATTCGGACCAAGCCGTACATGATGCCCGTCTCCGCGCCGCCACCGCCGTATTCCAGTGTTTCATAGAGCTCAGTCACCTTGCGAATGGGTAACTCTTCCAGCGTCAAAAGCGGGGTGTCTTCCGAACTGAAAAAACTGACGGGAGCGCCGTTGGTCATCAAAACCAGATCACCCTTTTCGACCTCGAACGGGTCGTCATCACCAATCTTCATGAGGCAACGCCCGTGCGTAATGACCGCAAAGCTCAGTATGTCGGGAAAGCCTAGTATGGACACGCCCCACGGTGCAGTCATGCGAGACTGGCAGTAGAATGTGCCTGTGAGCTTCAGAAGATGAAGGATTTCTCCCAGCGGATCGCCAATCGGCTGCGCCAGTGCATCGGGGTCGGGGACATGTGGGTCAAACTGGTTCATGTCATGAGATTGTACGAATTTCACCTGTTCGTCTATTCATTTTGGACGATTGGATAAGAATACGGGATTTTGAAGAATAGAACATCTCTTCTGATCGCCTAATTTCGGGTCATCAAATGAACTCATGGAGATGACCAATGACACAGCAATCCATTCTCGTACTTGGCGCAACAGGCAAAACAGGATCACGGATCGCGACACGTCTGGAAGAAAAAGGTCAAATAGTCCGGCGCGGATCGCGGAATGGTGAAACGCCATTCGACTGGAATGACCCGCAGACCTGGCCCGAAATCCTGGAAGGTGTTTCGGCTGCTTACATTTCTTACTTTCCCGACATCGCGTTTCCGGGCGCGGTTGAGCAGGTTGAAGCGTTCACAGCGTTGGCAAGGGAGAGTGGATTACAGCGTCTTGTGTTGTTGACCGGACGTGGCGAGTTTCATGCCGAACGAGCGGAAGAAGTCATTTGTAATTCCGGAGTTCCGTTCACCATCGTTCGTGCTGCGTGGTTTGCACAGAACTTCTCCGAAGGGGCATTGCTTGGTCCGGTCATGGCAGGTGTGTTGCCAATGCCTGCGGGCGATGTGCGCGAACCCATCGTTGATGTGGACGACATCGCGGACGTTGCCGTAGCCGCTTTGACAGAAGATGGGCACGCCGGCGAGCTGTACGAGGTCACCGGCCCGCGCCTCATGACGTTTGCGGACATGGCTGCCCAGCTTTCGCGCGCCGTGGGAAGGCCCGTGCAGTACCTGCCGATTTCATTCGAAGACTTCCACGCGGAAATCGCGAAGGCGAATGGCGAAATGATCGCTGATGTGATCACGGACATCGCGCGTGAAACGTTGGACGGGCGCAACGCGAACCTCGCGGGCGGTGTCCAGCGGGCGCTTGGACGGGCGCCACGCGACTTCGCCGAATTCGCACGCAAAGCCGCAACTTCTGGCGCGTGGACCAGCGCCGCTTGAGCCAGACCAAAAGACATTGGAGACAATCATGAGCCTCGATCTTAAACGCAGATTTGCCTTGGGCATGTCCGGTTTGACGGCATTCGCTATAGGTATGGCCATCACGCTGGACCCACAGTCTTTTTACTCCAGTTACGGCATCGTGCTTCCACCGCAGCCGAACTTGATGAGCGAGTTGCGCGCACCGGCTGCCAATCTTGCGGCACTTGGCCTAATTATCTTGTGCGGAGCCTTTTACCAAAAGTTGGTCCAGACCTCAGCCTTGCTCGGGGCTATGGTTTTCTCAGCTTTCGCCGTGGGCAGGACAATCAGTTTTGTCCTCGATGGTTGGCCATCCGAAAGCATTCTTGCCGCATTTGCGATAGAGGTTTTTCTTGCGGTGTTGTGTTTGTGGGTTGTCGGTGGAAATGTGAAATCTGCAGCGCCGGCCTGAGACGGCTTTGTCCGCATTTCGCGAATTCTGGCAGCCTTTGTATTTTGCGCTCGCAGCGAACGGCAGGTTCGAGGGGCCGCGCCGCAGTATGGAGACTATGGGGTGAAGGTCTGGAAAGGGCCGCCTGCCTGATCGGCTGACAGCGGGGTAGAGGGCCCCTGCCGCAATTGCGTAGAGATCCGTTCTGAGCCCAGTTCGACCGATACTGCAATGCGCAGGAATGTCGGGTCGCAGAATTTGCAAGGACGATGTTGATTGAGCGTTTTGCATGGTTGGATCTTAGGCAGCCCTGGAGTTGTTTGTTCTCGGACATTGCAGAACTAAAAACCATCAATAGAAAGCACAGCGACTCCGACGAAATCGGGGGAAACATAGTCCTACGCGGCACAAGCGAAAGGCTTCAATCATTGATTTCCCTGACAAAAAAAACGCCCCCAGACTTGGAGGCGAGAGTAAAAGGAGTAGCGATTATTGGGGACGCGTTATTGTGGATTTACAACCAAAGTGCCTGACTTCATGGCGTCGATCAGATTGTTGACTTCATCCACAACGTCCACCGGGATATCTGAATGGAACGACCCGATCCGCATGGCCAATTCATTGCCCATATCCGCCCGGTAGAGTGCACCTTCCAGTTTTCCAGCAGCTGCCAGTTCCAGGTAGGACCGCATGTTGCCTCGGACATCCAGAATAGCGGATTGCAGGATTTCCGGCCATTCGTTGATCGCATCACGATAGATGCCGATACCATAGACGCCTTTTTCCTGAACGGCCTGCATGGAGCCCAGCGTGGCACTGTCCATTGTCGGCCAGACGACATCGGCGCCTTGGGAAATTTGGTTCAAGGCAGCTTCTTTGCCCTTGGCGATGTCATCCCAGTCACCGGTCCAGGTAACCAGAACTCTGACCTCCGGATTGGCCGCTTTGGCGCCCGCTTCGTAGCCGGCGACCGTGTCGGTCGTGAATTTGAACTGCTGCGCGGCGATGATGCCGATGGTGCCTGTGTCTGACATGGAGCCTGCAACGTAGCCCATCAGATAAGCGATTTGGCTGAAATAGAAATCCGCGTTGGCAATGTTGTCTTTGGTGCCCAGTCCGTTGTTCACCATGAACATGGTTTCCGGGAAGCGTGCAGCGACACGTTCCACTGCGTCCTGGAATTCTCCGCCGTGGCCGATCACAAGGTCATATCCCCGGCGTGCGTAGTCGCTTAGAACTTCGATTTGTTCCGGCTGATGCACACTTTCAGAAAAGGCGGCTTCAAAGCCAAGCGCTTCACCTGCCTTAGTGAGCCCTTCGAATCCGGCTTGGTTCCAGCCATTGTCAGAAATGGATCCGGGCATAACGATCGCGGCGCGTTCGATTCCGTCAGCAGCCGAAGACCCTGCCAATATCAGTGCCGCAAGCCCTGCCAATAGTTTGGATTTCAATTGCATTGTTGTTCTCCCATATTGGATATGTGTTGTCAGGGTGACGGGAGGATCGCGACGTGAAAAACGATGGTTTCTCACGTCACGGCTGAGATTTATCGATGCTCTCGGTCGTAAGGCAGTCCGACGTTTGCAGGTGCGCTGGCCTTGGCTCCGAGGACCACAAGTGCGATGAGCGATGCGAGGTAAGGCAAGATCAGGAAGAGCTGATAGGGAATCTCTGGCGAGGTGAATTGCAGTTTGAATTGCACCGCATCACAGAAGCCGAAGAAAAGCGCCGCGCAGATCGCGCCGATGGGCGACCAACGTCCCAAGATGATTGCCGCAAGCGCAATGAAGCCTTTGCCCGCGCTCATGCCTTCCGCAAACACATAGACTTGCGACAAGACCAGATGCACTCCGGCCAGCGCCGCGAGGGCACCGCTGACTGCAATTGCGAGATATTGTATGCGAAAGACAGGAACCCCGGCCAAGTCCGCGGCCTTCGGGTGTTCGCCAACGGCGCGTAGGTCCAGACCCTTGTGGGATTTCATCAGCCAGAACCAGGCTGCTATTGCCAATCCGATCAATAGGTAAAACAGCGGATCTTGGGAAAACAGGGACGGACCAACGACGGGAAGATCAGACAAGAAGGGAATATCGATCTGCGAGAACCCGTTTACCCGCGCCCCTCCGGCCTGAGCCCCGAATATCTGACGGGACAGAAAAGCTGTGAGTCCGGCCAGCAGTAGGTTGAGCGCGATACCGCCAACCAACTGGTTGATGCGCAGCCGGATCGACATATACCCAAGCAGAAGGCCAGAGATCAGGCCGCAAATGATCCCACATCCGAGCCCGATCACGGCGGAGCCCGTTGCGAAAGAGCCAGCAGCAGCGCCAAGCGCTCCGGCAATGATCTGACCTTCGAGGCCGATGTTGTATAGTCCGCCACGTTCCGCGATCACCCCGCCAAGGGCAGCAAAAGCAATTGGCGTGCCCAATCGGGCGGTTCCGGCAAGGATGTCGCCCAGTAAAACAAGATCAATCATAGCCTATGCCTCTTTCTTTTGGCGTTGTGTTTGACTGCGCAGTCCCAGGTTTTCTGATAATGACTTCAGAATGGATTTTGACGTGGTTCGCGGAGTCACGAGGGCGGCAGCGACAAAAACCACGACGAGCCCCTCAACCACTTCGATAACAGAACTGTCGACCCCGACGGCACGTTGCATCGTTCCCGCCCCGGCAGAGAGCCCGGCAAGGAACAGCGCGGTCAAAGGCGCGACAATTGGGTTAAGAGCCGCAAGGAAGGCGACGACAATTCCGTCGTAGCCGTAGCCATCGCTAAACAGGTGGAACAGGCGGTACTTCAACCCGATCACCTCGATTGCGCCGGCCATACCGGCAAGGCTGCCGCCAATCAACATGGCGCGAATGATGGTCTTTTTCTGGTCCACACCGGCATAGGCCGCAGCGCGCGCATTACGCCCCACAAGGTCCAGTTGGAAACCCGATGGCGTGAAGCGCAGCCAGAAATACAAGATGATCGTCATGCCCAGCCCGAATACAAAGCCCGCATGGGTATCAGATTGCGGCATCAGAATTGGCAGGCGATAGGCTTCTGAGACTTCCTCCGAATAGGGATATGGCGCGCCTTCAGCCAATAGCGGCCCAGCCACGGCATAGCTGACGATGTGGATCGCAATGAAGTTCATCAACAGCGTGACGATGACCTCATTCGTGTCCCGATAGGCTTTGAGATACGCAGGAATTGCTGCCCAGAACGCCCCGCCGGCGGCGGCGGCGATAAATATCAGCGGCACGCCCAATAGACCGGGCAGATCGGGGATCGCCAAAGCAAAGACGGCACCGAACAACCCACCAATATAGATCTGCCCCTCGCCACCGATGTTGAACACACCGGCGCGCATCGGAATGATCACGGCCAGCCCGGCTAGAAGCATCGGCGAGGCTTTGACCAAAGTATTGGAGAAACCCCAGTAATTCAGGAAGGATTCCAGAAACAGAATCCTATAAGCCTCAAACGGGTTGTGCCCGTCGAGCAGGATCAGCACGCCGCCAACGCTCAGCGCTAAAAGTAAAGCAATCGCAATCCGGCGTTGCATGGTAAATCTGTTCATTGTACCTCCTCCGGCGCTGCGGTCATCAAGAGCCCGATGTCTTGAAGAGTTGTGTTTTCTGGATCGACAACACCCGTCATCCGACCAAAGGCCATCACGGCGACGCGGTCAGAGATGTCGAGCACATGTTCAAGTTCAGTGGAGATATAGAGAACCCCCACGCCGCTTTGGGCGACGGCACGGATCTGGTTCTGAACAAATTCCGTTGCGCCGACATCAAGCCCTTTTGTCGGCTGTACGACGACCAAGAGTTTGCGCGCCCGGGCCACTTCACGGGCCAGAACGATTTTTTGTTGATTGCCGCCGGATAAAGCCGAGGCGTTCAATTTCGGGTCAGGGGGCCTAATGTCAAAGGCCGCGACCACGTCGCATGCGATCTTGTGCATCGCGCGCCGGGAAATCAGACCGCCAGACATGAACCTGTCTTCGCCGATGGATCGAAAGGCCACATTTTCTTCGACACTGAGCGACAGGACCAAGCCTTCGGCATGGCGGTCTTCGGGAACGAAGCCTATGCCATCTGCAATGCGCGAAGCGATGGAGGCGCTTGAAATCTCCGTGCCATTGAGGTGGATGGCGCCGCTGGTCTGCCTTTTGAGCCCGGTGATCACCTCGCTCAACTCCGTCTGGCCATTGCCGTCAATCCCAGCGATTCCAAGGATTTCGCCTGCCTTCACGGAGAGAGTCACATCCTGCAGGATTTCCGTGCCGCCTGGATTGGTCAGGCAAACATCAGAGACAACCAGAGCGTCCGGTGCTGATCTGGTGTCGTTGCGCGGCTTTGTGGTCTTGGGCGTCTCGACCGTTTCGCCGTTCGACTTTTCTCCCATCATAAGCGCTGACATCTGGGTCATGGGCGTGGTCGCAACCGGAAGAACTCCCTCGACACGCCCATGGCGCATTATCATGACACGATCGGCAATTTCGCGGATTTCATCGAGCTTGTGACTGATGAAAAAGACGAGGCAGCCGTTGGCGACCAGCTTGCGCACCCCCTTGAGAAACGGAGCGACTTCGGTTGGGGCAAGAACGCTGGTGGGTTCATCCAGGATCAGGATCGATACATCGCGAAACAGCGCCTTAAGGATTTCCACCCTTTGCTTCATGCCCACAGGCATTTCCGTGACGCGGATGTCGAAATCGACGTTAAAGTCAAAGTCGCTGCAAAGCTGCCGAATGCGTGCCCGCGCTTCGGCACCCCTCTTTGTGCTGGGCAAGCCGATCAGAATGTTCTCTTCGGCAGTCATTGCGCCGACCAGGCTGAAATGCTGGTGGATCATGCCGATCCCATGCTCAATAGCTTTTGCTGGGCTGGTCACCGAAACAGGTGTTCCGCCCAGTTTGATTTCGCCGTTATCGGGCTGATACAGACCGATCAAAACGCTTGCGAAAGTTGTTTTCCCCGCTCCGTTCTCGCCCAAAATCGCAATGCACTCGCCCTTCGAGGCCAGCAGATTGACGTTGTGCAATGCACGAACGGCGCCAAACGACTTGTCGATGCCGGTGACTTTCAAAAATGGATCCAAGACAACCTCCCAACTTTCACGCAAATTCAAGAGAGAATGCCCTATCTTCTCAAATTAGATGTTTTCACCTCACAGCTGAGAAATTCGTCCACATGAGAACTGGCAATCGGGTTAGAGTGGAGCGACGAAATAGCATCGCATCAGGAGAGCAAAGCCGCGCGTCATGGCGAAGATACCGTCGTTGAAAAGCATTCAGGCCTTCGAAGCAGCCTGCCGGCATCTGAGTTTCAAGGATGCCGCCGATGAATTATGCGTCACTCCGACTGCCATTTCCCATCAGATCAAATCGCTGGAGGATCAACTTGGGGTACCCCTGTTCCACCGGTTGACCCGCGCCTTGAAATTGACGGAGGATGGGGCCAATTACGCGCCCCACATTATTGAGGCCTTCAAGAACATCGAAGCCGCCTCTCTCGCGCTGGAGGAAGACGACCTTGCGGGCACATTGACAATCTCAACCACCGGGTCCTTTGCCGCCAACTGGCTTAGCCCGCGGCTGCGAGGCTTTTACGAGAAATACCCGGAGATTTCGGTAAGGGTTCTGTCAAGCGATCAACTGGTGGATTTCAAATCCAGCGATGTGGATGTGGCCATTCGGTATGGCTTTGGCGATTATCCTGACAGTAATGTGGCTTGGGTCTTGAATGACTGGGTAGCCCCTGTCTGCAGCGTGGAAAAGGCGAAGTCACTGAGTTCCCCCGAAGAGCTTCTGAAGTCTCGTCTGATCGAATACCAATGGAGCGGGTTTTCCGATGCGGATCCGAGTTGGGAGCGCTGGATGGGCGCGGCTGGCTTGCAGACTGGTGATGTCGAGCCCTATGTCACTTATTCCGAGGAACACATCTGCCTGCTGACGGCAAGCGATGGTCATGGTGTGGCCCTGGTCAGCCTTTTGGCCGCCGCGCGTTTTCTGGAACGTAATATGCTGGTCGCCCCCTTTGACACGGCATTGAAGAACAAGAGCTATTTTCTCGTCTGCCCGGAAACTTACGCCAATCGTGCACGCGTTCGTGTGTTCCGGGAATGGCTATTGGACCAAGCAGATGAGTTTCGTGACAGCGCCGTCGGTCAAAGGTTTTTTGAAGATTAGCGCGTCCGCAACGATCTAATCCGTCGCTTGAATTTTTGTCATTTCTAAATTGCCGCGAAGCATGCGTTTCTGAACCCACAATCAGGAGTTCTTGCGCATGCAAAGTTTTGACCCTTCCCAACCCGATGGTTTCAATCAAACTCTGGACAGCACGGTCTCTGCCGACGGCGTCCCGGTCATTGCAGAACGGTATACAGTGCCAGCACGTTGCGGTGTCGCGGTGCGTTTGACAGCCGGGCAGACTTTGACCATCACCAATCCGACCGGCTGGCAAGTCTGCGATTTCTGGGCGTTCAATGCGGCAGAGCTGCATGAATATTTGTCTATGCCGCATGTGCATACGGATCTTCTGTCTGTTTTCCCAAAGATCGGTGACAGGTTGGTCAGCAATCTGCGCAATCCTCTTTTGACACTAACCCAAGACACATCGCCGGGTGTTCATGACACAACGATCGCCGCTTGCGATGCCAACCGGTACAAGCAATTGGGCGTCACTGATTATCACGACAATTGCGCCGACAACTTGAGGCAGGCCTTGCTTGCTATCGGGAAAAAAGCGCCGCATGTGCCAGCGCCCTTCAATCTGTGGATGAACGTACCAGTTCACCCTGATGGCAGCCTTGCCTGGGCTGCGCCAGTGTCAAAGCCGGGGGACAGCATGACCTTCAAAGCTGAGATGCCAGTCTACGCTGTGATGTCAGCCTGCCCGCAAGATATCACTCCGGTCAACGGGGACGAAGGCAAACCGAGCGAGCTGGAATTTGTTGTTCATGACGGCTGATGGCGGCGACATATTTTCTGCCCGCTGGATCATCGAAGATGCCTTTCACAGTCACACCGACTTCGCACTTTATGTTCTGGACGGCAGAATAGGTGGCTTGGCGCCTCTGGCAGAAATAAAGTCACGTTATCCCAGCGCAAGGGTGCACTCGGACACAAACACGGCGATCCTGCCCGGGTTTGTGAATGCGCATCACCATTGCTATGGGGTGAACCTGATCAACCAAGGGATACGGGATGACCTGTTAGAGCCTTGGATTTTCGCCTCCGCTGGCGCAGCCGACATTGCGCCGCGCCTCGCCACCGAATACGCGGCAATGCGCTTGCTGAAGAATGGGGTAACGGCTGTTGTGGATGCTGGCACCGCGGGTCAGACAGCGGCCATTGCCGAAGCGAAGATAAGGGACAAAATCGCCGTATATAATGGGCTTGGCCTGTCCTGTGCCATCGCGCCGGGCGAGAGATGGCGCAACCAGCTTGTGCATCCATATGGGCAAAGCCAGTCGTTTCTGACCACCTTGCCCGAGGTTCTGCGATGCAAACTGCAACGCCAACACGTTGCGCGTACACGTATTGCACCGCAAAGCTTTGTGCGGCTTCTGTCCCGGATGCATGGCGAATACGCGGCATCTGAATGCGCTGATGTGTGGTTTGGCCCCACGGCACCGCATTGGACGGGCCGAGAGATCCTTCGCGACATTGCCAGGGAGGTTCGCGAAAGCGGCCAGCGCATTCACACACATGCCGAGGAGACTCGGCTGCAGCACCTGTCGGCTTCAGCCTGGAGTTTTCAGGGTGCCATCGCAGAATTGGGCAAAGCTGGCCTGCTCACTGACGGCTTGTCTTTGGCGCATATGGTCTGGGCGGACGAAAAAGATCTGGCGCGAGTGGCCGAGGTGCGCGCGCATATCGTGTGCAATCCTAGCTCCAATTTGCGGCTGCGGTCCGGCATTGCACCCGCGCCATTGATGAAGCGGATGGGCATCAACCTTGCACTGGGGATGGATGGGACCAGCCTGGCAGGCGATGACGATATGTTCACCGAAATGCGTCTGGCGCAAAGCCTTTATTGGTCGAGTGATCGAGCGAACCCTAGCCTGACCGCGAAGGATGTTTTCGACATGGCCACTTTGGGTGGCGCGCGTTTGATGGGTATGGATCACAGCATCGGAAGCCTGTCCGTCGGCAAACGCGCCGACTTTGTGATCCTGCGCCTGAACCGTCTTGAAGGTCCCTGGTTAGACCCTGGCATTGATCCGGTTGAGCTATTGGTCAGCTCGGCAAAATCCACGGACATCCAGAGCGTCTTCACCGGCGGACAACTGGCCGTTTCGCACGGCGAGGCCCAAAGGTGCGACGAAAAGTTAATTCTTCAAAACATCACCGACAGCATGCAGTGCGCCGCGGATCAAAGGCTGAGCGCCAGTGAATATGCCGTCGTCAAATCCGCATTGCAGCGCTGGTATGACGATTGGCTGACGAACAATACCCCGCAATTGTGACAGAGGAGCAAGACCATGCAGAAGAAGATAATCTGGCCAAACGGCGCGCGATGCGCCTGCGCGATCACCTTTGATATCGATGCGGACAGCCTGATCCATATCGCAAAGCCGGTCGACGGGCATGATCGCCTCTATCCGATCTCCATGGGGCGCTACGGGCCAACGGTTGCCATCCCTCGGATTCTAGAAACCTACAAACGTCTCGGGCTGAAACAGTCCTTCTTCGCCCCCGGATGGGTCGTGGAGCAATATCCGGATGCTATGCAAGCCATCCTGAAAGATGGTCATGAAATCGGCCATCATGGCTATTTGCACGAAGACCCGACAAGCCACAGCGCGTCTGAACAAGCCTATTGGTTTGAACGCGGGCTGGAGTCGCATAAGCGGGTTCTGGGCAATGTGCCAAAAGGCTATCGCGCACCGGTTTATAATGTGACGCAAACCGTCATCGACCTGCTGAACAAGCATGACTTCGACTATGACAGTTCGCTGATGGCGGATGATGTGCCATATCTCTTGCGATCCGGCGGGCGGACTTTGGTCGAACTACCATCGCATTGGGGAACCGACGACTGGCCGCAATTTGCACATTTTGAGGAGATTGGCTACATGATGCCCGTCGCCGGGCCACGCGCCGGGCTGACCCCATTTTGGGAGGAATTCGAAGCCCAATACGAAGAAGGTGGCTTCTGGATCGGCATCTGGCATCCCTTCCTGACCGGGCGTTTGGCGCGGTGGCGGCAGGTGGAAGACTGGATGGAAACCGTCTTGAACAGGGGTGACGTCTGGTTCGCCACTCTCGGAGAGATCGCGCAGCACGTGCGCACTCAATATGAGGCAGACCGGCAAAGCGTACGGGTTGAAGAACTGCCCTATTATCAGGCTCCGGTCCTGACGACATGAATATCCTTCAACGGGCGCGCGACTTCCTGGCTTCGCTCGACGCGCAGCGCGAGGTATTCCTTGGCGTTGCGCCAGATAGAGTGTTGCAGGATGCCCGATCCGCCACCGCGCGGCAGGCCGCAGGGAGGCTGCTTGGCTCGTTGGACGGCCAGTTTCTTGCGGTGAAGGCCAATATCGACGTGCATGCACTCCGCAGCAATGCGGGATCTTTGGCCATCGATCCTCAACCAGCAGACACTGACGCCCCGATCGTGGCCAAGCTACGTTCTGCGGGCGCGATCGTTCTGGGTCATGTGAACATGTCGGAGTTCGCCTTCTCCGGGCTCGGAGTTAATCCGCATTTCGGCACCCCTCTGAATGCGTTGGATAGCACACTGGTGCCCGGAGGGTCCTCGAGCGGATCGGCGTCAGCCGTTGCCTTGGGCTTGGCCGACATCGCATTGGGCACAGATACCTCCGGCTCCGTGCGCATTCCTGCCGCCTGTCAGGGCTTGGTGGGGTTTCGCCCAACTATGGGCCGCTATGAAAGCGCCGGGATTTTACCACTGGCGCCTTCTCTGGATACGCCAGGCTCACTCGCTTTTAACGTCAGTCAGATTTGCGCTGTAGATCGCGTTTTGTCGGATTGCAAAGAAACCGGGCACGCCTGCCGTCATATTCTGTGCCTGAGGGAAGACGCCCTGGTGGGATTTACCCCGGAAATCAGGGCTATGTACGAACAGGCCCAGCAGCATTTGCCCGATCATGGCGTCGAATTGGAAAGGGTTGATATCCGTAGTTTCACTCGTGTCACGGAGATCTTCCAAACCTATGGAACGCTGGTGAGCGCCGAAGCCTTTCGTCTTCTGCCAAGTTTGGTCGGAGACCAGCAGGCCAGACTGGACCCAAATGTGCAGGATCGCCTTGCTCAGGCGGCTTCAATCCTTGGCACAGATCTGCAAGCATTGCTGGAAATCCGGCGGGCCCTCATCCTGGACTTTGGCAGGGAACTGGCTGGGAAGATGCTGCTTTATCCGACATTGCCGTCGTACCCGCCGTCTGTTCTGGCTGTGACCCGCGATAAAGGGGTCTTTGCACGGGAAAACGCCCTTATCCTGTCGGTATCGATGAAAGCCGCTTTTCTCAATGCTCCAACAATTTCCGTTCCATTTGGGGATCGGAGACCGGGGGTCAGCCTATCCTTGAGCGGCGGCGCAAACAGGGACGCGGATGTACTTGCGACGGCGTCTCATCTGGAGAAGATTTTTTCAGCGGTTAGAGATGGCTGAGGTCAGTTCACTCTATTCAGAATTCTCTTCATTTGTACCTGGGCGTCTCTGGCTTCACCTTTGAATGGTTCATTGCAAACTGACTAGGTGACAAGATGACCACAATCCTGAGAATTGACGCCAGCGTGCGCCGCACCGACAACCCTGTTGCGGCCTATAACTCCATTTCCCGTGCTTTGGCGGACAGTTTCGTAGAAGAATGGAAAACGGTTGATCCGGACGTCGAAATTATTCTGCGTGACGTCGGAATGGCACCACCAGATTTCATTTCCAACGATTGGATCGCGTCTGTCTTTACAGCAGAAGAAGAACGCACTCCTGAACAGAGCGCTTTGGTCAGCTTGTCTGACACGCTGATTGATGAACTTGACCGCTCCGACATCCTGCTGATATCGACGCCCATGTACAACTATGGCATGCCCGCAGCCCTGAAGGCTTGGTTTGATCAGATCATCCGGATCAACAAGACATTTACGTTTGATTTGGCGCGCGGCGACTTCCCTCTGGAACCGATCATGTCCGGAAAAACACTGGTGCTGCTGACATCGGCTGGCGAATTCGGCTTTGAGAACGGTGGGATTCGCAATGACTCGGGTCACCTTTCTGCGCATATCAACACATTGCGCAAGTACCTGGGCGCAGAACGCATGTTCGAAGCTGCGGCCGAGTATCAGGAATTTGCCGATGAGCGTCACAAAGCTTCGGTTGCCACAGCTCAGGCTCAGGCACGTCATATTGCGCGTGAGCTTGCCTAACCGTTAGCAGACCGGCAACTGGAGATGTCTATGGCCACGAATACAATTCCCGGGGACGCTTCACCGGAGCGTTGCTTGCTCGACTGATCGAAAAACCTGACGCGCATTACTTTTGTGCGTACCAGTCAGTTTCATGGGCGACGTGCAGGCTGACCTGGAAAGCCAAGGCGTTCCCGCCGAGTAGATCCACGCCGAAAGTTTCGGTTCCGCCATGTGATCTCTATAGACGAAGATCTGCAATCGGAAATTAGAACGAGAGGAGTAACAATATGCGCGAGTCATATGATGTGATCATTATTGGTGGGGGCAATGCAGGGTTCGGTGTTTCCTCCATGGCACATGAAGCCGGAAAATCCATTGCCTTTATCGAAGCGCGCGATTTTGGCGGGACCTGCCCCAATCGCGGCTGCACGCCAAAAAAAGTTCTTGTGGCAGCTGCCCATGCGATGCACGAGATCGAACAAGCGCCCATCCACGGGATCGAAGTCAGCAAGCCAAAGCTCAATTGGGCGAAACTGATTGAGCGAGAGAAGAATTTGGTTGGTTTCATCCCTGAAGCCATGCAGGGGCTGGCCGAAAAACGCGGGGATGTCTTTCGAGGCACTGCGCGATTTGTCGGGCCGAACGAGGTTGAGGTCGACGGTCAGATTATACATGGCAAGGACATCGTTATCGCAACAGGATCGAAGCCAAGGCCTCTGCCTATTCCCGGCAGCGAGCACATGATCACGTCCGACGAAGTTCTTTCCGATGCGACATTGCCGAAAGAAGTTGTCTTCATTGGCGGCGGCGTCATTGCCATGGAGTTCAGTCATATCTACGCGCGAGCCGGAGTGCAGGTGACAATCCTTGAAGCGCTGCCACAGTTGCTGCCACGTATGGACAGTGACGCCGTATCGGCTCTGCAAGTGGAAACCGAACGACTGGGCGTAGCGGTCAAAACCGGAGTATCGGTGACGGCAATCGAGAAGACTGCTGACGGGTTGCGTGTTGAATTCGAGCATGACGGCAGAAACCAAAGTCTTTTAGCCGAGCGGGTCGTCAACGGCGCAGGCCGCGTCGCCAATATCGACGGGCTTAACCTCGATGCCGCCGGTGTCGGGCATGACGGACTTCGCATTCTGATCGACGATACGATGCGGTCCACCTCCAACTCTTCAGTCTGGGTTGCGGGCGATGCTGTCACCAGTTCCGCTCAACTATCCCCCATCGCAACGTATGAGGGTCAGATTGTCGGCCACAACATCGTGCATGGACCAACTAAAAGGCCGGATTACAGCGTGATCCCCAGCGCCGTCTACACCGTTCCAGCGCTCAGCACCGTGGGCCTGACTGAAGCCGAAGCGCGGGAAAAGGTTCTCGATGTCTCAGTTACGGTTTCTGATATGTCCGCGTGGTTTTCCACCAAGACCTACGCGGAAACGGCAGCCTGGTCCAAAGTTTTGGTCGACAAGAGTTCCGATCAAGTCTTGGGTGCTCATATTCTGGGCCATCACGGTGACGAACTGATTCATCTCTTTGCGATGGCCATACGTCACGGCATCTCTGCCAGCGATCTCAAGTCCTCGCTTTATGCGTTTCCGACCTTCGCCGCGGATATGAAATCTTTGATTTAGAGCAGCTTGATACAAGCTGATCCTTCCCAAAGGAGAGCCGCCATGAACGATCAAGTCTGTCTGATTACAGGTGTCGGTGACAGAACCGGAGCATCGCTTGCCCGCCGGTTTGCACGGGACGGGAACCGTATTGCCTTGCTGGCCCGGAACACGGTTATGTCACAAACTCTGAGGTCTAGTTGATAAGCATGCGTGATCTGAGGTTTGTACTCGTAGAGTAGTTTTCGAACAGGTTAATTGAGCACGATCTCATTGAAGGACTGTCATTTCCCCAAGAATGCGGTTTTGTATGCCGAGCACTTCTATCTGCGGTACACAGTGTCGTATCGGGATTTGGAAGAAATCCTGGCCGAACGCGGTGTTCGAGTTGACCACGCCACTCTCAATAGGTGGGTTGTGAAGTATTCACCGATGATCGCAGCACGTGCGCAATCGAAGAAACGTCCAACGCTGAGATCATGGCACATGGACGAGACCTTTAAGCACCCGACGCGGTACCGTCGTGTTTCAGGGTGCAGAATGGCAAGGTTGGTCCGGTGCAGTTGGAGCGAGTTGTTCGTCTGTTAAAGGACCAATTCTGGCTAGTTCCGTGGCCCTTGCCGAGTTGGCCACCATTGGAACGGGGCGGCCTTGTTACCCGTGCCCATGTTCGAACGCTACATCGAACAAGGCCGCTTTATAAAACCCTTCAATGAAGCCTTTAACGCCGGTAGATTCTACATTGCTTGGCCTTCGGATCGTCACGCAACGGAAGCTATGAGCGAGTTTGCAGAGTGGCTGACCGCCAACGGAGCCATTAATGGAAGTGACTACACAGGCGAAAACCGCGCAAATTGATCTGCATCAATATTTGAGCCGCAAGCGCGAGATATGGCGAACGGAAGCAGTTTGGAAGAAGTCGCAGTGACAAAAGAAAAAGTGGGCCGAATAGTCTGGCACGATCTTTTCACGCCTGATGTGGCCGCTTCTAGGTCATTTTACGAAAGCGTGGCGGGCTGGAGCTATATTGTCGAGCACGCCACAGATTTCGCATGGGGCGGCGGCCATAAAGATATTGTCCTGGCCGCTCTTGATGGAGAGGCAGGGGCCGGGTTCGTTTATCAAAATCAGGTGCTCTTTGAAGGATGGATTCCTTATGTTGAGGTCGAAGACGTAGATCAGGCTGCCAAACTGGCCGCCAATCTCAAAGGATCGGTAGTGAAACCTCCCTTTGAAGTTCCTGGGGTTGGCCGGAACTGCCTCTTGCGTGATCCGCTTGGCGCATTCTTCGGTGTATCAGTTTCGCGGCACGACTATCCTGTCCCCGCTCGTCAGTTTACGCACGAACACTACCTATCACGTAGCGGCGCATTCCCGGACAACTTCTACCACCAGATGTTCGGGTGGAATCTCTCACCTGCTAGAAACGTACCTGCGTCACAGAGACAAATTAGTCTAAAAGACGAAGTGTTGGCGATATGTGCAGCGGAACCTGCAGTTCCCAACAACAACGTGGCGTGGGTGCCCGGTGTTCGCGCCGACTTTCTCGAAAACGCACTGAACAAGATCAACTCAGGCCCAGGTTCCGTGCTTGCTCGTTATCAGAATACTAAGAACACTATTGAGAAGGGTCTGGTTTGCGATGCAGCTGGCGCATTGTGCTGTGTCGTCCAGATTTGATGCTCGGTCGTAAGGTTCGCAGTCCATTGTTTATAACGGCATCCTCAAGTGGGTTAAAAATCTCAAATCTGACTTTGGTACAAGTTTAACGCAGTTCCACTTTGCTCCGGCATGGGACACCGACGGTTAGACCGAAAAATCGTTCCCTTCACCGTCGTCGGAGTGTCGGAATGGACGCGGGTATGTTCCATCGACATGAACCCGGCGATGTCATCCACCATGAACGCCCACGCGTCGATTACCTGAGGCCCGAAGGTATTGGTAACTCTCAATTGTGCGCCTTGCACAAGACGAAACGCGCGGCCCGTGCGGGCCTTCAATACAATAGTCTCTGCCATCAGAACAGCATAGCGCCAGTTGTCGGCAAGAGGACCGCATATACGCTTGTGGAGGCGGTGATGAACAAGCGATTGCGTTTCGGCCCGCCAAAGCAAACATTCGAGACCTCTTCTGGGACGAAAACCTTGCCCAGCAGCGTGCCATCCGGGTGGTAACAATGAACGCCGTCCTTTGCGCTTGTCCAGATACGGCCTTGGGTATCGAGTCGAAATCCGTCAAAGACGCCTTCTTCGCATTCAGCAAAGACATCCCCGCCTGAGAGCTTGCCGTCTGCGCTAACGGAGAATGCGCGGATATGATGCTCTCCGCTTGCGTAACGCGTGCCACCACTGTCAGCGATATACAGCGTTTGCTCGTCTAGCGAAAATGCAAGTCCATTCGGACAGGCGAAGTCAGTAGTCACTTGCGTGACATCGCCGGTGGCTGGATCGAGACGATAGACATGTTCACCGTCAAGCTCTGGGTCTGCCTGAAACCCTTCGTAGTCAGACTCGATCCCGTAGGCAGGGTCACTGAACCAGATCGTGTCATCTGATCGCACTACAACATCGTTGGGGCTGTTGAACCGCTTTCCCTCGAAATGACTGGCCAGAGTCGTAACCGACCCATCATGCTCAATCCGGGTGACACTGCGCGTCCCATGCTCGCAAGCCACGATCCGCCCTTGCCGGTCGAGCGTTGAGCCATTCGTGTAGTATCCGAGGCCTGAGCGGATGTCTCCGATTGCTCCCGTCAGTTCGTCCCAGCGGAGCCGTCGATCATTGGGAATGTCGCTCCAGATCAGGCATCTGAACGTTGGAGAATACACCGGTCCTTCTGTCCATTTGCCGCCTGTCCAGATTTGGTCGATCGGCTCATCCAGTTTGATGCTGCGTTTGAACCGATCATCACGGATTTCGTAAGTGTCAGTCTTGGTCATTGGCAATACTGGCTTGGGTTGCTACAAATTACATAGCAATATAGTACGCTACAGAAAGCATAGCAAGTGACTAAGATACCGATACCAGGTCAGCCTGTCCGTGGTTCAAAAAGCGGCGCGCCCATTATGGCTCTGTTCGACCTGCTTGGACGGCACTGGGCTATGGGAGTCCTTTGGACGCTGAGCGAGGCTGGCCCATGCACTTTCCGAAAGCTGCAAGAAGAATGCGAAACAATCTCACCTGCGGCACTCAACACCCGACTGAAAGAGCTTCAAGCGGCGGGATTTGTTCATCGCGTTGCCGAAGGATATGCGTCGACTGATCTGGGAAAACACCTCTATGATCATCTCTGCCCGCTCGGAGACTTCAGTAAGGAATGGGCGAAACACTTACACGCTCAGGAATAGGAGGGCGGACGTTCAGAATCATAGATTGAAGGTCCGGTTTGTCCGCAGACTGGGAGTTGGAACAGACACAAATTTTGGCAGCGCAGCGAATGGCCGCTAAGTAGCCTCAGACGCAGAATTCGGCTGCTGTGCTCAAAGTCGGCTCTGGGCCGTTGGGTATGTCGTAGAAATCACGGCAGGGTCTTATGCTGCGTTTTCTCCAAGGTCAGCGCTGAGCCCAAAGTGCAAGATTCTGCGTGCTGCCCTAATGACAGCAAAGCGCAGCATAGCTGGCTTTGCAAACCTACTCCAAAGGTCCTTAGCCGCTAAAAATCACGACGGCCGTTTCGCGTTACTTTTTACCTCGGGGAATACAAAGGTCCTGCCAACGCGCAAAAGGGAAAAACACAGCGGAGGGGCGACCAACAAAGTTAGGGGTGAAGCCACGAGCAGACCGCCGATCATCATGGTGGCCATCGGTTCGAACAGGGCGCCTCCGGACAGGGCCATGGGGATCAAGCCAAAGACCGTCGTCAACGACGTTAACATAATCGGTTTCGCTCGCGCCTGAGCAGCAACTACGACTGCATCAGCAAGTGGACGCGTCTTTAGTTCGATGTCGATCTGGTTTATCAGAACAATGGCGTTGTTGATAATAATGCCCATCAACGACATCAGCCCCAGCATGGCAAAGAAAGACATCGGCTGGTGCATCAGGAGCATGCCGAACGGTGCTCCAATCACGACAAGGGGTATGGTCAGGAACGTGGCCATCGCGCGCCGCATTGAGTTGAATTGAAAGACCAACGCCGCAAGCATAACCGCAAGCGCATAAGGCAAGTTTGCCGCCATCTGGTCGTTTACATCCGCGCTGTCTTCTAGCTCGCCGGCAATTGAGATCTCATATTCCGGACCGAGATCGAGCGCAGCCAGTGTTGGTTGCAAGGCACTCAACGTCTCCTGCGCGCTTTGAGAGGCACTTTTACCTGAGATCACAATGCGTCGAACCTGATTTTCACGCCGGATTTCAGAGTATTCCAGCGAAGGTCGGAACGTGGCGACCTGATCGATGGCGATCAGTTGCCCTTCGGCGGATATGGTCATGTTAGCAAGGTCTTCCACACTGTCCCGACCGGCGGATTGCGCCCGCATCACGATTGGAATCTGAGCGTCACCCTCGCGAAATGTCGAATATTCGGTGCCCGAAAAATAGGCTGCCATAACACCTGAAATGTCTTCTGAGGTGACGCCGAACTCGCGTGCCTTGTCCTGGGCGATGTCGATGACGATCTTGATGATCTTGTGACCCCAGTCCGTTTCATTCTTGACCACATTTGGCATGGCCGCAAACGCGGCGGAAATCTCTTCGGCGGCAGTCAACAATACCTCCGCATCAGGTCCGAAGATTTCCACGTCCACAATTCCGGATTCCGATCCGCCTTGCGGCAAACGCGTAACGCGAAACCGTGCTTCGGGAAATTGGGCGAGAAAGGCATCCCGGGCGCGTTTCACAACTTTTTCGGCGGCTTCAAGATCCGTTGCGTTGACGTGGAAGAAGGCCTTGGTCGGATCAGGGTTGTTCGGATTGAGCCCCAGATTGAACCGCGGCCCGCCGTCACCCACAAAGGCCGTTGTATTGTGGACCTCAGGGTTGGTCTCAACGTCGGTCAGCCAATCCTGCACCCGCAGTGCCATGCGCTCGGTCTCTGATATTGCAGCGTCTTTTGGCATGTCCATGTAGATCAGGAAATCGGCCCGTTCGCTGAAGGGAAACATCTCGGATTTCAACAGGGAAAACTGACTACCGCTCCAAACCACCGCAGCCAGGGCCAAAGCCGTAATTGGGATGCCGAAAGGGAGCAAGACCCGGATCACCCGCGCATAGGACCGTGCCAACAACCCCGGCCCGCCGGACGACGTGTTTGGCCTGAGCAATTTGGTGCACAGATATGGCAGGATGTAGAGCGCAGTCAGCCATGAGCCCAGCAACATCGACGCGACAACCGCGCCGAGGGAAAAGGCGAATTCACCTTCGACGCCATTCATCATAAGCATCGGCAGGAATGCCGAAATCGTTGTGATCGATGCCACACCAAGTGGGACGACAAACTGCGAGCCAGCGGAGAGGGCCGCCTCCTGCGGCTCCATACCGGTATCAATGCGGTTGCCGATGTCTTCGACCACAACCAGACCATTGTCGACAAGCAATCCCAGTGAAATGATAACGGCAGCAATCGATACCTGCTCGATGTCAACACCGATACCCGCCATCGCCACAAGCGCGAAGCAAATGGTGAACGGAACAATGCAGGCAATCACGATGGCTGACCGCAAACCAAGAAAAACGAGCATGACCAGAAAAACGACCCCAAAGGTCTGCCCGACGTTTTCCAGCGCGTTGTTCACGCTGTCCGTAACCACCGTTTCCTGAAAGGTTGACACGCTGAGCGAAATGCCAATCGGCTGGCTGACTTCGAAACTGCGCAGGGCAATATCCAGTCGTTTCCCAAGGTCCTGAATGTCCGTTTGGGGCGACATCTCTATTGCCGCGACAATCGCCGGCTCACCATTAAAAAACACCGGGGCGTTTTTGGGATCCTCGTAGCCTCGCCTTACGTCAACAAGGTCAGATAGGCGTACAAATCCGGCCAGACCGCTGACTTTGGTGAGCACCGCGCCGATTTCCTCAAGCGTCCGAAGATCGCCATTGGCCTCCAGCGTGATCTTGTTTCCGTTCGCGTCAATTTCGCCTGCCGGAAGAATGACGTTTTGTGCCTGAAGGTCTGCCAGCAACTGGTCCAATTGCACACCGACAGCTGCGAGCTTTCTGACATCGACCTCAAGCCAAATACGCTCTTCCTGCACACCAAAGAAGCTGACTTTGGTGATCCCTTCCACGCGGAAAAGCTCTGTGCGCAAGTCTTCGGTGACGTCCTCGATCTCGGCCAGCGAAAACCCGTCGCCTATGACGGCCACTGTTGCAATAGCCACATCACCGTAGTCCGAGTTCACAGCGGGTGTGCTGGTACCCTCCGGCAATTCACCTGTAACTTCCTGCATCTTGTTGCGCAGGTCTTCCCATGCGGCCTCGATATCCGTGCCAAAAACCGTGTCGAAGAGATCAACGTAAATCAGGACCTGACCATCGGAAATAATTGTCTCGATATCCTCGACATCACCGATTTCGCGGATTTTACGTTCAATCGGAATGGCGATCAGCTGTTCCATCCGCGCCGGGGCCATGCCCTCAAAGCTGGCCGCAACGACCGCGGTGCGAATGGTGATCTCGGGGTTTTCGCGTTTGGGAATGCCCAGATAGGATATCGCGCCCAGGCTCAGAATGAACGCCATCATCAGCAGGGTCAGGCGGTTCTTGAGCAGACCAAAGCGAGTTAAGGCTTCCATTTACCGTCCCCGTCGTTGGGTAGAAGCGCAACCTCCATACCGTCGCGCAGGAAAGCGACCCCCTTGGTCGCCACCCGCTCGCCCGGCGACAACCCATCGATGATCAGAAAGCTGTTTTCGCGAATGCCCGCCATAGTCACGGTTCTGCGCTGGACCGTGTTGGTTTCAGGTTCGAAAACATAGACCTCCAGATTGATTGCATCGTTTGGCCCGGTGTCCTTGGGAATTTCCGTTCCCGGGATAACCGCAGACATCGGCAACAGATGCCCACGCGCAGCGAGCAGGGGAAACTCCAGCGCGACCTCGACCGCCATCCCTGCCTTGATGATCGGAGCGATTTCCTTCAGGCGAACCACCACTGGAAAAGAGGAAACCTGGCCTGCGCGTTCACCCAACTCGCTGACAACCCCGCTCAGGGAAATGCTGGGGTCGTCAGCAAGCCGGATGGTGGCGGGGGTGCCGACAACCAGTTGTCCAACCACATCGAAGCTGACCGAAAACGAAACCTCGAACTCTTCCTGCTGATATAGCGAAAGCACCGTCTGACCGGACGACACCGTTGCGAAACTGTCCACTTCCAGCGCATCAACGATCCCGTCGAACGGGGCAAACAGCTTGCTGTCCGACAGATCCTGTTCGGCCGCAGCCAGATCCTTTTCCGCCTGAGTCAACTGCGCCCTGACCTGAGCGACCGTTGTGGCGTCTTCGTCCCGTCGAACCACGGTAACAGCGCCACGCTCCAACAGCGTCTCTGAACGTGCAAGATCCCTTTCCGCCTGCGCCAGGGTGACGCGTACCTCTTCGACAACAGCCTTGCGGTTATCGATAGTTGTTTCGAATTGGTCCGTCTCCAATTGTGCCAGTAGTTGACCTTCTGCAACGCGTTCGCCCACATCAAGACTGAGGCGCCCCAGTCGACCGCCAACTTCGAAAGACAGCAGGTTGACCTCGCTAGGTTCCAGAACACCCGGATACCGGCGTACGGCGACATCTTCTGCGTCAGACACCAGCGTCGTGATCAGGCCCCGTACTGTTTCCTGCTGCTGGGTTTGCCCGGTATCTTCTTCTGGCAGACACGCGGCAAGCAACAGGGCAAGCGAACCCAAATGCACGACACGTCTTGTAGAAAGCAGAACACTATCCCTCATGTCAGTCCCTTCCCCAAGTATTCAAAGACTTTGGCCGCAAATGAAAGCTTCAAAGTCAAGGCGTTATGCCGTGCTTCGAAATGCCTCGAGCAAGGCCAGAAGTGCGCGCTGAATGTTCGGATCAGCAGCGGATTTCGGCACTTTTTTCTCTTTTAAGTTGGCGACAAAGATACCGGTCGCGCCGCCAAACTCGGCCGGATCAGCAGCGGCAATGACCTTTGCGGCTTGCTTTTCTGCGGGGCTGAACAGGATGGGCGCAAGCCATCGTAGAAACGTTGGCATCCCCGAGTTCCCGGTGGTGGTCATAGCGGTTTTTGTCGCGCCGGGATCGATGGCACGGATCAGGATATTGTGCTGCTTTAACTCATCGGCCATTGCCGGAGCCAGCGCGGTAACGGCAAGTTTCGTCTGCGCATATGTACCCATCAGACCGCTGACGGTCTCTGGGTTTGTGATATTTTCTAGGTTCAGGGATTTGACCGATGAAACAGCGCTGGACGACATGTTCACCACCATGGCCGGCACCTCTCCGGATGGTCGCGCCATTTTTTCCCGAAGGCCAAGTGTCAGAAGATACGGGGCAAGGACGTTGACGGCGAAATGCATCTCGATCCCCTGATCATTCAGGACCTTTTCTCCGGTCAAGACGCCTGAGTTGTTGTAAAGCGTCGCAACGCGGCCGGGTAGTGCGTTGATTTTTCCGATCGCGTCAAAGACCTGTTCCGTCTCCATCAGGTCTGCAGTAATCAATTCGATTTTCTGGTCCGGAAACTCGGCAAGTATCTGCTCGCGCTGCGCCCTAGCTTTGGGTTCACTTCGGTTCAGCAAAACAAGAGGGTCGCCACGTGACGCCAAAATTTGCGCTATTGCGCCTCCTATTCCGCCGGTTGACCCGGTGATGACGGTCCAGTTTGCAACGTCAGATATCATTTGTTACGCCTGTTCGACAGGAATGGTAGGTTCGTGAATTCATACATAGTGTATATATTCACTATTGGAAATAGAAAATGTCACAGTCCGCAGCACGCGCAATTTGTCAGTTTGTTCCGCCCTTTGTGCGATTTCTACGCGAGGGCCTGGCGCAGGTGCCGATATCTCCTGCCCGGTTTCAGGTGTTAGAGGCACTGAAATTAGATGGCGCTCTTTCGATGGTGGAACTCGCGGAACGACTTACAGTCACCAAGCGCAACATCACGTCTCTTGTGGACGGCTTGGAAAAGGACGGTCTGGTCAGCCGAACCCCGCATCCGACAGACCGACGCTCGACTCTGGTTTCGCTGACCACCGTGGGCGACAGTACGTTTTGTAGTGCCGCAAAAATACAGCATGATCATTTGGCAAAATTGATGGAAGGTCTGAACGACCGCCAAAAGGACGAGATGGCGCAAACGCTTACCTACCTGACACAGAAAATCCAGGAATGCTCGGATACCTGAAGTGTTGCCCTCTTTCATTGGGCTTACCGCGAGGTTCTACAGACCATTGAACTGGAGCTTTCGGCCGCTGCCTGAACGAGCCAATTGATAAACAATCCAACTTCGTCTCTGGCCGCCGCGTCCTGCGTCGTGACGACGTCAAATCCGATGTCGGTGGTCTGAATTTGGTCAGGAAACGGACAGACAAGGAGACCAGCTGCCATGGGGTCCTGTAATGCCGGCCAACCGCCCAACAGAACGCCTTGCCCGGAAATGGCCGCCTGAACGGCCAGTCCGTAGTCGCTGAACCTGGGCCCGTTACTTGTGTTGACCCCTTTGATACGTCGACGTTCAAGCCAGGTCTGCCAGTCGAACCATGAACGTGCGTTCCGGGCCCAGGGCATCTGCGACATTTCCCAATGGATCAGGGGGACATGGCAGAGGTCTTCGACGGACCTAAGGTTTACTGAGTCTTTCAGCATCCGGGGGCTGCAAGTCGGCAACACCAGATCTTCAAACAATCGGGTCGAGATCAGCCCGTCGGCGGAAGGGACGCCATATCTGATGGCGACGTCCACGTCTTCGCGTTGAAGGTCGACGACGCGCTGAGACGAATCGATCAGGATCTGGATGCCAGGGCTGTCCGCTCTGAACCGCTCGAGCCTGGGCACCAACCATGTAGTTGCAATCGAAGACTCGACGCTTACGATAAGCCGTGAGCCATGCGTGTCAGTGCGCATTTTTCTAACAGCATCAGTGATATGGCGCATTGCCAGCTGCATGTCATTTAAGCCCTCTGACCCTCTGTGCGATAGCATCAGGCGATGACCGTTGCGTTCGATCAGCTTGTGCCCAATGGCCGTCTCAAGCTTAACAACCATTTGCTTTACGGCGGGCGGGGTCACGTTCAACTCTTCTGCCGCTGCCTTGTAGCTGAGATGCCGGGCTACGGCCTCAAAGGCCCGAAGCGCATTCAAAGAAGGGATCCAATCTGTCATGAAGTTAGTTTTGCTAAATCCTGACTAAGATCAATTCAATTCGGCCGGTCAAATTTTCAAGCTAGAAAGTCAAGGCCCGACCCCGATCCTCAGTCGTGGCGCTTAAAACAGATAGGACAGCATCATGGCGCGTATCGTATCCGCAGGGCGTTTGAGAAAGTCGCCCTATTACCAGTCAACGATTGATGAAGGCGCCGAAACACTCCTGACCTACAACAACATGCTTGTCCCGCGTGGTTATGGGGATCGCGAAGCAGAATACTGGCGATTGATAAACGGCGTGTCCATGTGGGACGTGGCCGTCCAAAGGCAGGTTCAGTTGAAAGGACCTGATGCGGCCCAACTGGCCCAGATTTTATGTGTCCGCGACCTTTCCGATCAGAAAGTCGGGCAAGGCAAATACGTGGCGGTTTGCGATCACCGTGGTATCCTGATCAACGACCCGATCGCGATGAAAGTCGCGGATGACTGTTACTGGTTGTCTATCAGCAATTCCGACATCTGGTTCTGGGCGCGGTGCGTCGCGGGCGAGCGAGGCCTCAACGTCGAAGTCAGCGAGCCGGACGTGTCCCCGATGGCTGTGCAGGGACCAAAGGCTGAAGACGTAGTAGCGTCGATATTCGGAGATTGGGTGCGTGAGCTGCGCTATTTCTGGTTCCAGGGCGCAGAGGTCGAAGGTATACCACTTCAGCTGGTCCGTGCGGGTTGGTCGAAACAGGGCGGTTTCGAGTTGTTTTTGATGGATGAATCCAAGGGCGACCGGCTTTGGCAGATCGTCAAAGAGGCAGGACGCCCCTTCGACATCGGTCCCGGATACCCGAACCCATCTGAGCGCACGGAAAGCGGTCTTTTGAACTACGGCACAGATACAGATGATGCGACCAATCCGTTTGAAGTGCGGATGAAAAAGTTTGTCGACCTTGATCTGGACAGGGACGTCATAGGCGCCTCAGCCTTACGGAAGATTAAGGAAACCGGCGTGAAGCGCCATCAACTTGGCGTCATTCTTGAAGGCGACCAAGAGGACGAGGATCAATCAATCTGGCTGGACATTAACCTGGACAACCGGATTGTCGGGCACATGACAAACAAGGCGTGGTCCTACCGCTTGAAGCGAATGATCGGCTACGCCCTGGTATCCGTTGACGCGCAGGCTGGTGACATCGTTCAAGTCAGGAGAGGTAAAACTCTAATCGACGCGCGGCTCGTTGAACTTCCATTTAATGTCTGACGAAGCAATCTGAAGTGTTTTTTGCTTCAAATTATGTTTGTTGATCTGAGGGCAAAATCTTCTGATCTTTGTGTCAGGTCTGTGTATGAGAGCAGCCGTTCAAAAGTGAGACAGCAACGGCAGCGAAGTCCCGCACTTCTGGCCTCGGCCACACAGCATTTTCGCGGGCGCAGCGAATGGCGGGTTCGGTGAAGCTGCACTGCGGCGCAGTCTGACACGACGAATGGCTGGTAAGGGCCGCAGAAAACATCTGACCCTTTTTTGGTACAACTTACCGGTTCCTCAAAACCTCTCTCGGACTGACGCCCAGAGTTTGTCGAAACATATAGCTGAACGCACTCGTAGACTCGTATCCCATGTCGAAGGCAACCGAGGTTACGCTCTCACCCGACGCAAGCAGCGCTACGGCATGCAAGACCCGTGCATGTCGCAACCACTTCGAGGGCGGCATGCCCGTTTCGGCGATGAACCGTCGTTCGATGGTCTTTCTGCTCGCAGAGACGTCTGACAACCAGGCTTCGACCGAGCGAATGCTGCCTGGGTCGTCGAGCGCACTACGCGCGACATCGAGAAGCCGTACATCTTTCGGCAAAACAAGTGAGAGCGGCACGTCCTTCGCGGCGAGTAGCTCCTGTCGAAGCAAGGTATGCAGCGCTGTGTTGTGCTTGGTTTTTCGCGTGCTTGTAGCTTCTGGCATCGCTGCAACAAACAATGCATCCAGAAGCGGTGTCATGGCCACGACCCGGCAATCAGGCCCAAGCCACTCTGCCTCATCGCGATTGACATCGACATAGTGCATGACGTTGTTCGCCCCATAGCGCATCCAGTGCTCTTTGTCCGGGGGAATCCAGATCGCCATGGCCGGACTGAGCAGCAGGACCCGGTCTGGTGTACCGACGTACATCGACCCTGAGGCTGCGGAGATGAGTTGACCAAAATCGTGGGAATGCCAGTCGTAGCTTTCGCCTGACGCTGGCTCAATCGTTTCCCCAAGATAACGGGGGCGGTCAGATGTAGTCGGTGTGCTGTCCGTCAATGACGAATCCTCGATAACAGTCGTCTCCCTGTCGACAGACAGACATATCACCCTTCGCTATCAATCGCCAATCAGCCGGGCACCGTGCCCAATGTTTCGTACTCGATGGGTCAGCCACCATGACAGAACGATCCCTAATGGCCTGGTTCGCCGCAGGACACTTCGCCATCGACTGGCCAATTGCGGCGCTGTGGTTGATCGTGCCGGCTGCTGGCCTATCCATGAGCCTTTCTCCCGCCGAGGTCGGTCTACTGTTCACGCTGTTCAGCGTTGGTGGTGCTTTGGCCTATCTGCCAGCAGGCCTCATCGCAGATCGGGTTTCGAACCGCAGTCGTCTTTTTGTCGGCACTTTCTCCTGGGTCGTCGTGGGATATGCGCTCGCAGCAGTGGCGCCAGGGTTTTGGAGCCTCGCTATCCTTCTAGCGCTCGCTGGGATGGGCAACGCGGCCTGGCATCCGATCGCAACTGGAATATTGACGAGTACCAATAAGGCAACCCGCGCCCGCGCTTTGGGAATGCATGCGGTTGGAGGGTCGTTTGCGGAGGTCTTCGCGCCACTGTCGGTCGGGTTGCTTCTGTCGGCCCTCGATTGGCGCGGTGCCTTGGCCCTGTCGGTGCTTCCAACCGTTTTGATTGGCGTGTGCTTCTTATGGGTCGTGCGAGCGGTTCCCGTATCCAAATCTCCACGTATCAATCGTAAGGACCTCGTGCTGCTTCTGAAGGCATGGCGCGGTCGAAAGGGCGTCCGCCTGATTGCCATGGTCTCACTCTACAACATGGCAATGATCGCTCTCCTGAGCATGATTCCTCTCTATCTGGCGAAGGTTCACACCCTGTCCCCGGCGAAAATCGGGATCATCTTCGCCGTCATGCTAATTGTAGGGGCACTGGCTCAGCCCTGGGTCGGAGCAATTTCCGACAAGCTCGGCCGCATTTCGGTCCTCGCAACAGGAAACGGGCTTGCTACTTTGGCCATTGGGATGCTGGTTCTCGAACCCCCGTTTTGGTTCATGATTGCGGCGATGGCTTTTGGGGTCGCTTCGCTGGACGCCGTACGAGCGGTAATGCTCGCAGCGACGGTTGATCACTCGGATCGCAATGAAAGCACGACCCTCGGTTTCGCTTTCACTTTGCTGGACGGCATAGGTGCAGTTGGCGCGGCTCTGGCCGGGATTGCCGCTGGCATATCCTGGGGTGCCATGTTTGGACTTTCTGCGGGACTTGCTGGCGGCGCAGCCATTCTTGCCATCAGTAGTCTGCGCGGTTCAGCACGACCCAACGATCTTCGGTCAATTGATCCGACTGGTGGAGAACGCATGACAATCGAAGAGGCCAAAGCCGAACATGCGAGGCGATACTGGTTCCTCTAATCACATGCGCGAACTGCCGCGACTAAATGCGCCAAGCGACAAATAGGAAAAAGCAACAAGGATGCTGAACGATGATTGCCTACATCACAATCGGTGCCGATGATATGGTGCGCGCTGAGCGCTTCTATTCCGCGTTTCTGCCGGATCTCGGATATCAGCTGGAACACTATCACGGTGACCTGAGTTACGCGCTTCCAACAAAGCCGGGGCAAGCACCAAACCCGCCTGAGTTCTATGTCAAATCGCCCTTTGACGGGCAGCCCGCATCAACGGGGAATGGCACGATGGTCGCGTTCGAGGCGCGCAGCCAAAAACAGGTCCGTGATCTTTATGCCGCCGCACTTGAGGCGGGTGGAAGAGACGATGGAGCGCCAGGATTCAGAGAGGCCTACGGTCCGAACTTTTTTGTCGCCTACCTACGCGATCCTCAAGGCAACAAGATTGCACTATTCTCTAGCGGTCAGAGCGAACCAGGAAGAGAAGAATGACGGCAGCCGTCTCGTTGGGCAGGCCAAACAAAGATGGACTTGGTATTGGTCGCTTCGTTTGCTATTTCTTTCGCACGGTCGGCAGACACCGAGGCGTCGCTGCTCCTCTGGGAGAGCTAAACCTGCCAAACAGATCGAACGGCATAGCATTCACTTACACAGTTGAGAGCGCCGCTTCGTTAAGCCAGCGACCGACGATCCAGCATCGGCGCTTGATGTGGAAGTCCCATGCCTAAAATCCCTTTGCCGTTACACACGGACGACTTGACCTTGTTTGTGCGATCCCTCGCCAAGCAACTCGGCGACGCAAGTCCACCGCACCTCGTGCTTATGAATATGGCTGCGCGTGCCGCAGGTTTTCAAAACGTTCAACACATGCGCTCGGTCCACGCTGCAGGCCAAAGGCTTGCCCGCGTAGCTGACGGGCCACCAGTTGACGCGCGGATGGTAGAGCGCGCCTTGCATCAATTCGATGCCAATGGCTGGCTCGTTCGCTGGCCGTCCAAGCGCAACGTGCAAACGCTTGCTCTCTGGGCGCTCTGGGCAAGACTTCCACCGGCACAGTCGATGATGGAGCAGGAAGTCAACGAGCGTCTAAATCTCGAACACATGTTCAAAGACCCAGCAACCCTGCGGCGCACAATGATTTCTGCCGGGCTCCTTACGCGCCGAAACGACGGTACCGATTACCGACGCGTCGAACAGGAGCCGCCAGCCGAGGCGAAAGCTCTCGTTCAAGCGCTGAGTGTGCGGCGCGGGAAGTCTTCAGGAAGCGCAAGAAACGGGTCGTGTGGCTCCAAGAGCAAACATATCCCTAAGGCAGACGAGGCGAGTTTGACCTGAGACTAACGTTGGGTCCCAAACATCGCCCCATTCAGAAACTAATGGAGATTTGCCCGATGAAGATGCACACATCAGATTATCCGCAGTCATTTGAATCCGCATTGAGCGATGATGACAGATGGAACGCGGTCAAAAACAACGACCTCCTTTCTGGACGGTCGTTTTGTCTATGCGGTCCGAGCTTCTGGTGTCTATTGCCGCCCTTCCTGTCCCTCGAGACTGCCAAAGCGGGAAAACACCGCTTTCTTCGATGGGCCGGAACAGGCAGAAGCTGCCGGATTCAGGGCATGCAAGCGCTGCGGTGGTATTCAAGCGCCTCGAAAACCACACGAAGAACTTGTCGGATACGCGATTGAGAAGACCGCAATCGGATACTGCTTGGTTGCAATTGGGCCACGCGCCGTGATGTCGGTCGAGCTCGGAGACAGTCCAGACACCCTGCGCGAAGCATTCTGTGCCCAATACACCAATGCTGTTGAGTTACGGACCGACCACGCGGCTATGCGGATCATAAAGAACGTAGTTGCGATCGTCGAAAACCCGAAATCATCTCATGCGATCCCCTTGGATTTTCAGGGCACGCGTTTCCAGAAGAACGTCTGGAATGCGCTCAGAAAAATTCCTGCTGGCCAGACCGCGACCTATGCCCAAATTGCCAACGCCATAGGGAAGCCGAACGCAGCCCGCGCCGTCGGAGCGGCCTGTGGCGCCAACCGCTTTGCGGTACTGGTGCCGTGCCACCGGGTTTTACGTGCCGACGGTACATCCAAAGGATTCAGATGGGGATTAGGCCGTAAAAAGCAACTCCTTCAGTTGGGGGCTGCGGCATGAACAAGCACAAAACTCATGAATTGGGTGATCAAATGGTTGATAGACCGGAACAGCGGGTGGCCCAATACAACTGGGCGGCCATTCACGAGCAGCTTGACCGTGACGGATGCGCCGTACTGTCTTCACTGCTCAGTAGAGATGAATGCACGGCGATCGCTAGGCAATACAACGAAGAGGACATCTTTCGCAGCCATATTCACATGAAGCGTCACGGCTTTGGGCAAGGAGAGTACAAGTACTATTCCTACCCGTTGCCTGGTGTCGTCAGTCAGCTTAGAAGCACGCTCTATGCGCGGCTCGCGCCGATCGCCAACACATGGGCTGTGCGAATGGGGACGGGCATTCAGTACCCAGAAATGCACTCCGATTATCTGGATATGTGTCATAGAAGTGGGCAGGAGCGTCCGACCCCCTTGCTCCTTCAATATGTAGAAGGCGACTTCAATTGCCTCCATCAAGACCTGTATGGGGACCTGTTCTTTCCTCTTCAAGTCGCTTGCCTGCTTTCGGAGCCCGGGCGTGACTTCAGGGGCGGTGAGTTTGTTTTGACAGAACAGCGGCCGCGAATGCAGAGCCGACCGCAGGTTGTCTCACTTGGCCAAGGTGATGCGGTGGTTTTTGCGGTAAACACGCGACCAGTCAAAGGCACACGTGGGGATTATCGCGTCACGACGCGACACGGGGTTTCTCGCCTAGAGGAAGGGCATCGCCACACACTTGGCATCATTTTCCACGATGCAAAATGAACGTTGAATCGTAATCAGCCGAAACCATAATCGCGCAGAACATCAGCCTCTGATTTCGAAGCCGTGACAATTTTCTGATCGCTGGTCAACGTCCGTTTTGGCGATGCTGCACTGCGTCGTTGCAGGACAGGTTGGATGACTGGTATGGGCCGACCGGAGCCGCATTAGCCATTGGTTCTTTTTACAAACGCACGGAGTAGCGCCAATCCCGAGCTTACGTCGCCTTGGGTTATTCGGATATTTTCCTTGCTAAGCGTCTCTGGTCCAGCGCCCCGCCTATGGCGGGACCGCGCAGCGGTTGGATCAGCATCCGGTCTAGCCAGAGGTCACGACGCGTGCGGAACTGCTCGATGCCGATCTCCATCTCCACGTGTCCCTTGGCGGGTTGGGCGATGTAGGTGCCGAGCAGCCGGTCCCACCACGGTAGGTTGAACCCGTAGTTCGAGTTGGTCTCGCGCGGATCGACTGAATGGTGGACGCGGTGCATGTCGGGGGTGACGACGAAGAGGCGCAGCACTCGGTCCACTGGGCGAGGCAGATCGACATTGGCATGGTTGAAGAGTGCGGTGGCGTTCAGGATGACCTCGAACAACAGAACCGCGATCGCCGGTGGACCGAGCGCGGCCACCACTGCCAGCTTGATCCCCATCGAGATCAGGATCTCGACCGGGTGGAACCGCAGCCCCGTGGTAGCGTCGAAATCGAGATCGGCGTGGTGCATTCTGTGCAGGCGCCAGAGGCCCGGCACCGCGTGGAACATCACGTGCTGCAGGTAGATCGCGAGGTCCAGGAAGAGCATGGAGACGACTATGGCCAGCCAGACCGGAATGTCGATGTTGTTGAACAAGCCCCAGCTGCGCTCTTCGGACATCACCGCGAGGCCGACGGCCAAGATCGGGAAGCTGAGCCGCAGGATCACCGTATCGAGCACCACAAGTGCCAGGTTGTTCGTCCAGCGGATCACGCGTGGGATGTCCCGACGTCTCCGCGGCGTCGCCACCTCCCACAGCGCCATGGCCGCCAGGACACCGAGAAAGGCAGCAAGGCGGATGGTCGGTTCGGCTGCGAGGATAGTCTCGGACATAAATCTCGGACTTCGCGCTTGTGGGGTGCGAGGGAATCGCTATCATTCAAGTAATTGCTTGAATGATCTAACGTCTGGAGACGTCCCGTGTCAATCAGCCCCAAGCTGGCTCTGCTCGAGGAATACGCGCTCATCGCCCGCGCCCTGTCGGCTCCGGCCCGGCTGTCGCTCCTCGAACAACTCGCGCAAGGAGAGCGTGGCGTGGAGGCGCTGGCGGAAAAGACCGACCTCAACATAGCCAACTGCTCGCAGCACCTCCAGCAACTCCGCCGCGCGGGCCTCGTCACCAGCCGCCGCGACGGCAAGGCGGTGATCTATCGGCTGACCGACGCGAAGACGCTCATGCTCATGGACCTTCTGCGCATCGTCGCGGAACGGAACCTCGCGCAGGTCGCGCGCATCCTGCGGGGCCTTTCGGGCGGCGAAGACGCCCCCGAACTGGTCAGCCGCGCCGAATTGGCCGAACGGCTTGCCGAAGGCTCCGTCACCGTGCTCGATGTGAGACCAACGGACGAATACGCTGCGGGGCACGTTCCCGGCGCGCTGAACGTCCCGTTGGCGCAGCTGGAGGAAATCCTCCCCAAGCTCTCGCTGGACGAGGAGATTGTCGCCTATTGCCGTGGACCCTATTGCGTCTACGCGCATCTGGCTGTCGCAGCCCTTCGGAGCCGAGGCTTCAACGCGCGACGGCTGGAAGGCGGTTTGCCGGACTGGCGCGGGGACGGGCGCGAGGTGGCGACCAGCCTATCGGCGTAACCCGATCCACCCCTAACAGATGATGTCGCCCGCCACGTCCAACGGACGGCCAAGCAGCACACGCAGATTGCGCTTTATCAAATTCTTCCAGACGAGGTTGGGAAAGCTCCTGAGGAAGTCGCGGACTGACCCCTTGCCCGCGCGACCAAGCGTATGAATTGCGACCGAGGGTCTTGCCGGGCGGAAGAAGCTTTTGGCGCGGATCGGCCGGCTTCCTCGCAACGCCTGCAAGGCCTTCGCAGTGGCTGTCGGGTCGTTCCAGTCTGATTTGAACACGACACAGCCGTTGCGGTTTATGATGAAGACCGAGTTGGGCAGCCCGCCATAGGCCCGATGAGCCGTGCCATCCAGATCGTCGACCAGAACGCGGCGCGTTTCACCATCTTCGTAGACAAGGCAGCGGGCACTCGCGATCTTGTGGTCAAGTGTCCTGTGCGCGGCAATGTCCGCACCGGGATGCGCCTCGCGGACGTACAGAACAACGCTCGCAACATCACGAAGTCCACCCATGGATTTGCGTCGGCTCTGGAACAGAGGACACGTGATGCTTCCGATCTCAAGGACCAGAAAGTCGCCCTCAAAATCCAGCAACTGACAAGGCTCGCCCGTCGTATCAAACACGCGGGCGTCCGGGGCCTTCGCACCAATCTCCGGACCTCCGCGGGCATGAAAATCAACCTCGTCGGACGAAAACGTTTCATAGTTGTAGCCGGTCATCTCAAGGCTCCTTCGTAATCTCGAGGTCGCGACAGGGCGCACTGTCATCGCCAGTCGGTTGACGAACCCCATCCACGGGTTTCAAGGCGATGGTCCAATGCGTCAAACGCCCGGCAAGATTTGCGGTCAACGTCTCGGGCGGATCAAAGCCGACCAGCCGCAGCGTGTCTTCCACCTCCGGCACACTCGGAAAGCGGTAGATCGTGTCAGGGAACCTGTCCACGGCTCGCTGATCCGCCGTCGACCGGTAGCATAGCACGAACCGGCCACCGGTGCACAGGACGCGGAACGCTTCGGTGAGTTGCGCAACCGGATCCGGCCAGAAGTAGATTGTGTGGACCGAAAGCGCCTTGTCGAACCGGTTGGTGTCAAAGGGCAGCGACGCGGTGTCTGCATGATGCAGCGTGAGCCGCATGTCCCAGACAGCCTCGCGGTTGCGTGCACCCGCGCGCCTCAGCATGACCTCGGAGAAATCCACGCCGGCGCTTTCCCTCAAACGCACCTTTCGATCCGCCTTGAAAAGCGTCTCGCCATGGCCGCAGCCGATGTCGATCAGGCGGTCGCCGTACTCGAGATCAAGCAATTCGAGGGCACGGTCATTCTCAGGTCGCGTTTCGCGGGCCATGACGCGGGCAACGATGGCACCCAGCAGTCCTGTCGGGCGGCGCCCCTGGCGGGCAATGAATTCAGGTTTGGTCATGTGAGGCTCCTCGTTTCGACATCCGGGATCAATCAACGCTGCTCAAGACGCGTCGGAGCGCATGAACCGAGTGCCAGCGTTGCGTGGTGCAGAAAGGGCCGGCGCAGCCCCTCAGGGAAATGGCATCCGGTCCCTGCCGCGTGATCGAACCGCGATAGGTGCGCCCGTCCTCTGGGCTAAGGAGTCGTCCCGACCAGCTTTCTCCAGAACGTCGCAGGTCGGTGACGATGACATCGCCCGGTTGCGCGTATGCGGTATCGGCTGGGTCCCAGGCCCAGACCATCCGGCCACAGGTCGCCGCGGTTTCGATCTCGCAGGGCGCGAATTCCACGACGATCCCGAGACCCGGCGAGGCATATGCACCGGTTAGAGCGTCGGCACGAGCCTCACTGGCGCCGAGACCAACGATAATGGCTGCGGCGAGAAGCATGGCGCGCGCCTCCGGTGTCGAAAGCGGCCGCGCGACCCGCCGGAATTCTTCGTGGTAACTCGGGTGCTCGGTCCCCATCCAGCGATCCCACCAGGTGAAGTAGAGGCCGAGATTGTATCCGGCATGGGCGTGATGAAGGTCGTGATGTGTGACGGTTGTCATCCATCTGAACAGCGGTCTGCCGTGGCGGTTGGCCGGGAACAGCTCGTACCCCGAATGCCCGATCGCGTTGCGCAGCATCATATGCGTGACGAATATGAGGATCGCGACCGGATGGGCGGGCAGTAGAAGCAGGATCAATGGCAGGAAGATGGCATTCGCAATCGCCTCGCCTAGATCGAAGCTGTAGGATGTGAAGGGCGTCGGATTGTGCGAGCGATGATGCAGCCGATGAAAGCGCCGGAATAGCGGCGGATAATGCAGCAGCCGGTGCGACCAGTAGAACCAGGCATCGTGCGCGACGATAAGAACGGCAGTACTGAAGGCCAAATAAGCCCAGCCATAAGCACCGATCTCCGTATAGATCGGGACGATCCCTGCTTCGGCCCCCAACACGATCAGCGTCCCGTTCAGCGAGAAGACAAGAACCGTGCGCAGGCTGGCCAGGACCTCGCGCCGAATCTGACCGCCGGGCGGATCGCCGGCCCTGATCTTCCAGGCCCTGAGCCGGGCAGCGAGAAGGAGGTTGACGATCAGGTACACGCCGCCTGCGCCAATCGCATAACGCAGGAAATCTGTAGCGAGGACGCCGGAAAAGACCCCGGCGAGGTGAGTGAAAAGGCATGGCTCCGGCATGGTCTGCTCCTGATCTGAGTTGCTTCAGGCCACATTGCGGAACCGGAGCACGAACTCGCGCCGTTTTCGAAATGCACCGCGAAGTTTCCGGAATCGGCGCGAATTCTCGGAAATCGGTGCGTCGACTTCGTTGACCGAATTGCCTGTCTGGGGTTCGCTGGGCTCATGGATGACCTGCTGGTAAGACTGGACCTCGTTTTGAGAGGCGGTGCGGTGACCGCGCTCGCCATCTGCGCGGTCATCTTCCTGGCCGACCGTACCCAGTGGCCAAGAAGCCTCTCGGTGCCCACACTGTGCGTGGGGTTAGGTGCCTACTTGCTCGTCTCAACACCAAGCATAGGGCTCTCTGGGACCTCGCCGGCAGTAATCCTCGTCATGATGGCTGGAGTAGTGCCGATCCTGGCGGTTTGGGCCGGTGCGGAGCTGTTCTTTGACCAGCCCGATTACCGTCCCTGGCACGGCGTGGTAGCCACGCTTGTCGCAGCAAGCGCGTGGTTTGCTCCCGCTCATCTTTTCGTAGCAACCGTCAGGGGCGTCCTTGTCGTCCTGCTCTACATGGGCCTGCTTTACATTGCGCTCTCTACCGCCGCCGATGACCTCGTCGAAAGCCGTCGGCGGTTCCGACGTTGGTTCGTGGCTTTGATGGCACTGACCGGTCTGGGGATTTCGCTGGTCGAGTTGCTGCGACTCGATGCCGACCTGCCCCCTGTGGTCTACCCGCTGCATGCCTCGGTATTTTTGCTTCTGACGATCCTGTTTCTCAACTGGGCGACCCGGATCACGGATGATCTCTGGCCGCGGCAACCGGCAATCAAGGCGAGACTGGCTGCAGACCTTTCGTCCGCCGATGCCGCGGTCCTGCAAAGGATCGAGGCAGCGATGGCGAAGGACATCTGGAAGCAGGAAGGGCTTTCGATCGCCCAACTTGCGGCCAGTGTGGATGCACCGGAGCATCGCGTTCGGCGAGCGATCAACAAGGGGCTCGGGTACAGAAACTTCGCGCAGTTTGTCAACGAACGCAGGGTCGAAGCGGCTCGGGCGATCCTGTCCGATCCTGAACGCGCCGACACGCCGATCCTGTCAATCGCCTACGATGTGGGCTTTGCGTCCCTCGGTCCTTTCAACCGCGCGTTTCGTGAAAGGTATGGTAAGTCACCGAGTGAGTATCGGTCGACGCAGGAACCGTCCAAGGTTTGACGAATGCTGGCTCGCGAACGACTTTCAGGTCACAACCCTTTACATTTGAGGGCCATTGCAATTCGCTAGTGCAGCGAATGTCTGGACCGCGGACTGCGACCGCAGCATCTAGGAACGTCGGTGAAGGGCAGCTTTGGGCCGGAAACACGATCGTGGTTTCCCGCTTGATCCCATCACCGGCAACAAGAAAGCTTCACTGCGGCCTTTTCTGCCAGCATTCTATTGTTACAGTAAGATGGCATCGCTGATCATCGTCGTATTAGATTTTCCGCAAGTATGCCCAAGAGACATACCCCTTTAGTTTCCACGTATTGGAGGAAACCCTCCGACTTCCAGTCGGATCTGCTTCAGCGTGAAAGAATCGTGTTATGACCTTACCCTCTGGAAAATGAGCCGAAGCTGCTCGGAAGGCTCATTTTCCAGAGGGTAAGGTCATGCAGTATGACAGCGGTAAGCACTGCGTTTTCTATCACCGTTATCATATCGTCTGGTCGACGAAATACCGCTACAAGGTGTTGACCGGCGGGGTGCGCCTGCGGGTGCGCGACATTATTCGTCAAGTTTGCCGCGAGAACGAGGTCGATATCCTGCGCGGGGTACTGTCCTCAGATCACGTCCACATGTTTGTGTCGGTGCCACCGAAGATCGCCATCTCCGATCTGGTGCGCAGGATGAAGGGCCGTTCGTCTCACAAAGTGCAGCGGGAGTTTCCCGTGCTGCGCAGGCGCTTCTGGGGCCGCAGGTTTTGGGGAAGAGGATACTTCTCCACCACCAACGGTGCCATTACCGAAAACATCGTCCTGCAATACCTCGAAAATCACATCGCCGATCCTACCGACGCCAGTCGGTAGTGGTTCAGTTTACGAGCACGCTCCAATGAAACGCGGCACCAACGAGTGCCACCGGTCTGCTCGCAGCTGTGAACTCGTAGTTCGGTTCCATTTGGAAGACCAACGATCACATTGAACCCTGTTCTGTCCGTCGTCAGGGATTTTGGGACAGGTGACGGCGTGAGCTAAGAGAGGGTCTGGCGCATCTGGTTCATGTGATTATGCGGCGGATTTGCGGTGAAGCAAGCGTCGCGTTTCGATGGTCTTTAGT
>NZ_JAGHRB010000023.1 GCF_017743995.1 Ruegeria sp. R13_0
AATGAGTTAGCAAGACCCGCGAGATGATGGTGCATAAGTCAGCCGCCAAAACCAGGACACTCCGCCGAATGGCGCGGGCGTAAGAGCCCGCAAAGCTGATAGGAACTTGGTTTGCGGAACCCATCAGCGCCAGCGGTCAAAACCGCGCAAAAAGGCCGGACACATGACTGCTTCTGACAAATGCACAAATCAGGTCAAAAAGGACTTGCTATGCAGGAGCCATCCACACATGCCATTCGCTGTAATCGAAAAAACTCTCTTTGATTGTGACAGGTTTCGGGTTCCGAGCAGAAATTGAAGCAAACTACAGGGCTATGGGAAGCTGAAGCGTGACGCTTGCTCCTTTTTCGACTTGGTTGATCGCGGCCACTCCTCCGTGGCGCTTCGCTACAGCTGAGACAATCGACAACCCTAAACCGCTGCCTTCGGAATATTCCAACTGCGAAAATCGACTGAAAACGGCTTCGCTTTGTTCGGGTGAAAGGCCGGTTCCGTCATCGGATACGGTAAGCTTTACGTTCTCGCCATCAGAGCGCAGCGCGACTGAAATTTGGCTCAACTTAGTCCCGCCGTGCTTAACTGCGTTGTCCAGCAGGTTTTTGATGGCCTCAGTTAAAAAAACCTGATCTCCTGAAACCGAAATTGTCGAGTCCGGCATCGTAACATCAAACTCGATCCCTTTTGCGAGGATCTGTACACCCATGTCAGTGCAGACTTCTTCCACAACCGCACGGAAATCAATCTTGTCCATCTGATCCTGATGCGTAGGTTGCCGCAACCGCTCCAACGACAATAGCTGCTCGGCCACCGTGGCGGAATTTTTCGCTGCCGACACAAGCTCGATAATCCGTTTGTCCTTGTCCTCATCCGTTTTTGCGTCCCGCAAAGCCTCGGCCATGGACTGAACCGCTGCCGCGGGATTCCGCAGCTGATGCGCGGCCTCTGAGATAAACACCTGATGGGCGTTGATGCTGTGTTCGACCTGTCCAAACAGCCGGTTCAGGGTCTGAACAATGCCATAAACTTCGACCGGGACCGGGCGTTTGATTTCGCTCAGGTCGTCAGGTGAGCGTAGGTCGATCGCATCCTGCAAATCCAGCAAGGGCCGCAACCCGCGTGCGACCCCAAACCACACGACAAAAGCAAGGGTGGCCAGCAGGATACCCATCAGGCTCGCTGCGCGGATCGACAGTTCGTTGGCAAAGGCGTTGCGGTCCGCAACGCGTTGCCAAGCTGTTACCGTCGCATCGCCCACCAGGTTACCCAGTGTGACACGCTCGGTCATTTTCAGTACGCGCACCGGCTCATCCCGATAAATCGCCTCGAAAAACCTCGGCTGGTACGCGCCTTGCTCAGACGGGTTTGCAGCGGCCGGAGGATATGCATACCCTGTGACGTAAATGCCACCGGGTCCGGTCACGTGATAAAAAATCTCTCCGCCTGACGCATCGCGGATCAAGCTGCGCGTGGTGGGCGACAGGGCATCGCCTTCTGAGACTGCTACATCGCGCGAAATGGCCAGACCGGCAGATAACAGGCTGTCGTCAAAAAGCTCCTGCGCCGTCTGCTGGGCGACCGTGTAGCGCCAGTATCCAAGCAAGATTGCGAGCAGAACCAATGGCGTCAGGATCAGAATAAAAAGCCTAAGCCTGAGTGAGCCGTGCCGGATCACTTTTGCACCTCAAGCAGATATCCAAGGCCACGCGCGGTCTTGATCCGGATGCCAAAGTTCTGAAGGCGCTTGCGCAGTCGTGACACATGCGGCTCGACGGCTGAATCGTCAACATCAGCGCCCACGCCATAGACGTAGTCGGTCAACTGACTTTTGGGGACGATCCTGCCGCGTCGTTCCAGCAGGCATTCAAGCACGGCCATTTCCCGGCGCGGCACATCAAGCACTTGGCCCTTTGCGCTGACCTGCCGGGCTGTTCGGTCAAACTCGAGGTCTCCGATGGTTTCGTGTGCGCCGTAGTCCAGCTGTTTGCGGCGCGACAGGGCGCGTATGCGGGCCTCAAGCTCGTCCATTTCGAAGGGCTTCACCAAGTAGTCGTCAGCGCCCATATCCAGACCTGAAACTCGGTCACCGGTTTCGGAGCGCGCGGTCAGCAGGATGACAGGCGCACTGTCGCCCCGATGGCGCAGCGACCGCAAGATCTCAAGACCTGACCGACCCGGCAGGTTGATGTCCAGAACGATCAGATCCGCGCCTTCCTGTTCCAGATACAGATCGGCGGCATCGCCATCTGTCAGTACGTCGGCGGCATGACCCCGATCCCGCAGGCGGTAGGCAATGGCGTTGGCAAGGGTTTCATTGTCCTCGACGATGACGATCCGCATTCGGGCTCCTGCAAGTTTCGCGCAAGGTTGGCGCTCCATGATTGCCAGATGGGAGGGGGAATCAACCCCACAGTTCTATTTACAGTCACGGTGGCGCGGAGGGCGTCGACGTGGTTGTCTGGTCAACAGGGAGGAACCAATGGCCGTTTCCAACTTCACCCGTCGCGCCGTCGTGGGGCTGATCGCCGCCGCCGGACTCGCCGCACCTGCCGCTGCCGAGGTCGATTTCTCGGGCAAGACCATCGAATGGGTCATTCCGTTCTCGGAAACGGGCGGGTCGGCCAAATGGGCCAACTTCTTTGCGCCGCTTCTGTCCGAGGCACTGCCGGGCCAACCGACTGTGGTGGTCAAATTCATGCCGGGCGCAGGTTCGACCAAAGGTGCGAACTGGTTTCAGGAGCAGAATCATGATGACGGCACGCTGCTGTTTGGCACGTCGGGTTCAACACAGTTCCCGTATCTGCTGAGCGACCCGCGTGTGCGCTATGAATACAACGATTGGATTCCTGTCATGGCGTCGGGTACCGGTGGCGTTGCCTATCTGAACGCCGAGGATGGCGCCAAGTTTGATGGCTCTGCCAATGCGTTGAAAGACACCAATTTCATCTACGGCTCGCAAGGCGCGACCCGGCTGGATCTGGTGCCGCTGCTGGCATGGCAGATGTTGGGTATGAATGTGGAGCCGGTCTTTGGCATCAAAGGCCGCGGTGATGGCCGCCTGATGTTCGAACGCGGTGAGGCCAATATCGATTACCAGACGTCGTCGGGCTATCTGGGCGGGTCGGCCCCGCTGGTCGAGGCTGGTCAGGCCGTTCCGATGATGACGTGGGGCGCGTTGGATGCGGATGGCAATATCGTGCGCGATCCGACCTTCCCGGACATTCCGACTTTCAAGGAGGTCTGCGAGGCCACCGATGGCTGCGAAACCAGTGGTGAGGCATGGGACGCATGGAAAGCCTTCTTCGTCGCAGGTTTCCCGGTTCAGAAGCTGGCCTTCCTGCCCGGTGACACACCGCAAGAGGTCGTCGACGCCTATACCGCAGCGTTCCAAGCTGTGACCGAGCGGGGTGATTTTGCGGACATTTCGTCCAAGCGCGTTGGTAATTATCCTGTGTTTGTCGGCGAAGGCTCGAAATCTGCTCTGCAGACGGCGACTAATGTGGACGACAACGCCAAGCAATATGTCCTGAACTGGCTGAAAGAGGCCTACGGCGTCGAACTGAACTAAGTTGACACGTCGTCGCGCGCCCAACGAAGGGCGCGCGTTTCTCTACATCCAAGACATTTTATGAAAGGCGGCCGCTATGGAGGTTTTCGCCACCGCTCTTCCTGCGCTCGGTGACGCGTGGGGTCTGATCCTGCAACCTATCGTTCTGGGGTATCTCATTCTCGGCGTCGTTATGGGGCTGGCCGTGGGCGTCTTTCCGGGGCTGGGAGGCATCGCCGGTCTGTCCCTGTTGCTGCCCTTCATGTTCGGTATGGACCCGATCCTTGGACTGGCGCTGATGATCGGTATGGTCGCGGTGGTGCCGACGTCGGACACTTTTGCGTCCGTCCTGATGGGTATCCCCGGCAGCTCCGCCTCGCAGGCGACCGTGCTGGACGGCTTCCCCATGGCGAAAAAGGGCGAAGCGGCAAGGGCGCTGTCGGCGGCTTTTTCCTCGTCCCTCTTCGGCGGGCTGGTCGGCGCGACCTTCCTGACCATGTTCATTCTGATCGCGCGGCCCATCGTTCTGGCCTTCGGCCTGCCCGAGATGTTGATGATCACAATTCTCGGCCTGTCGATGGTCGCCATTTTGGCCGGGCGGATCCCGCTGAAAGGCGTCGCCGCCGCCGGTCTGGGCCTGATGGTCGGCACGATTGGTGAGGCGGATGCAGGCGGTTCGCTGCGCATGGCAACTTATGACATTCCTTATCTGACGGACGGCCTGAAGCTGGTCATCGTTGGCCTGGGTATCTTTGCGGTGCCCGAGATCGTATCGCTGCTGCGTCAAGATCGGTCGATTGCCAAAGGGGCCTCACTGGGCGCCGGTTGGCTGGACGGCGTCAAAGACTGGTTCGCAAATATATGGCTGTCGGTGCGTTGTTCGATCATTGGCGTGATTGTTGGCGTCATACCTGGTCTTGGTGGTTCGGTGGTTGACTGGATTGCCTACGGCCATTCGGTTCAATCCACCAAGGACAAGAGCAATTTCGGCAAAGGCGAAGTGCGCGGAGTCATCGGCCCGGAAAGCTCAAACAACGCCAAGGAGGGCGGCGGTTTGGTGCCAACTTTGCTGTTCGGCATTCCCGGTTCCGGCTCAATGGCGATCTTTATCGGCGCGGTGGCCCTGCTGGGGTCTGGCGATATCGAGGTCGGTCCGAGCATGCTGAAAGACAATCTCGACATCACCTATTCAATCGTTTGGCTGCTGGCGCTGGCCAACGTCGTGGGCACGATCTTGTGCATCGCAGCCTCGGGCGGCATCGCCAAGTTGACCACGATCCGCTTTACCTATCTGGCCCCGTTCCTGTTCATGTTGATCAGCTTTGCGGCGTTTCAATCCGGCCAAAACTTCGAAGACTTGCTGGCCCTGTTCGTGATCGGCCTGATCGGCATCTTTTTACGCCGTTTCGACTGGTCGCGCCCAGCCTTCCTGATCGGTTTCGTTTTGTCGAACCCGGTTGAGAAGTTCACCAATCAGGCGTTCCAGATCGCCTCATTCCGGTTCCGCAAAAGCTTTGGTGAGGGGATGGAATATGTCTTCAGCCCTATCGTCATCGTGCTGATCGTGGTCACGGTTGTTTCGGTCATTCTGGGTATCCGGCAGGCCAAGATGATCATGGCCGAGGGTGATGTTCAGGCCGGTACCAAACGCGCGCCGCTTATCTTTCTGCTGGTGATCATGGCCTATCTGATCGTCGCTTTGGTCAACGCCAACATGATCCCCGACTACAATATGACCGACAAGATTATCCCGCTGGTTATCGGCGGCGTCTCGCTATTCTGTTGCGTGATCCTTCTGATCCAGATGATGCGACGTCCTGAAGGCGACGTGATCTTTGCCGACAAGGAAATCGCCGGTGAGGACGCCAGTGCCCCCCATGGTCTGTGGTCCACGCTGGCGTGGTTCGCAAGCCTGATCGCGGCCACGTGGGTGGTGGGCTTCATCCTTGCCCTGATAGGGTTCCTGATCGCCTTTCTCCGTATCCGCGCCGGGTCCAGCTGGCAGATGACTCTGATCCTGACCGCCTGCGGCATTGGGTTCATGTGCCTGATGGCGGGCGCTCTGAACCGCGATTTCCCGCCAGGTCTGTTGCAGGACATGGTCAGCCTGCCCTGGCCGTTGAAGTGAGGGGTTCAAAATGACTCAAACCGCAATCCCTTATATCTTGATGCGTGGCGGCACGTCGAAAGGCCCGTATTTCCGCCGCTCGGATTTGCCTGAGGATCTGGACGCGCTGGCCGAGGTGCTGATCGCCGCTCTTGGGTCCGGGCAGTCGCTGAACATCGACGGCATCGGCGGCGGCGCGGCGGTGACCACAAAGGTCGCGATGCTGTCAGTCAGCGAGGATGACTGGGCCGATATCGACTATTTCTTCGCGCAGGTCTCGGTCGAGGACAAGCTGGTCGATTTCAAACCCACTTGCGGCAATATCCTGTCTGGCGTTGCCCCTGCTGCCATCGAGATGGGCTTGTTCAAACCGCAGGGTGATGAAACTGAAGTTCGCATTCGGGCCGTCAACACTGGGGCTCGGATCGTGGCCAAGGTGAATACACCCGGGGGCGAATTGACCTATGAGGGTGATGCGGAGATCGCCGGCGTTCCCGGTCATTCAGCGCCGGTGCAGTTGAGTTTCATGGGCGTGGTGGGCTCGGCCACCGGAGCGTTCCTGCCTACGGGCAACCTGCGCGATGCAGTTCAGGGCGTCGAACTGACCTGCATGGATGTTGCTATGCCGATGGCTATCGCCCGCGCCACAGACTTCGGATTGACGGGCTATGAGAGCGCCAAGGAGCTGGACGCAAACCGCGCGTTCTTTGACCGGATGGAGGCCGTTAGGATCGAAGCAGGGCAGCGGATGGGTATGGGGGATGTGTCCAAATCGGTCACCCCTAAGTTCGGCCTTGTTGCTCCGGCCAGAGAGGGCGGAACGCTCGCAGTGCGGTATTTCATGCCGTGGAAAACCCACCCGACCATGGCGGTCACCGGCGCGCAATGCATGGCGTCTTGCGCTTTGACTCCCGGAACCGTCGCCGACGGTTTGCTGGATCGCCCCACGAACAGCCCGGCTGAAGTCGTTCTGGAACACGCCTCGGGCAATATCGACGTGTTGGTGGATTTTTCCACCACCGACGGGTTCACAGTGAACGCGGCGGGTTTGGTGCGGACCGCGCGCAAGTTGGCGGACGGGCATGTTTATGTGCCTAAATCTGTTTGGAACGGGAGTTGATCAAGTGTAACCCAAATAGTATACTATTGTATACATAATGGGAGGACACGATGGACAACTACTCGGAATGCCTCGATATCGCGCGTCAGGAACTCAGGTTGGCGCAGTCGGCCCTACGGCGGAACATCGCGGACTACCCGACACCGATTGCTGGCTGCGATGAGCAGTTTAACCATTTGCTGGATCAAAGCGAACGGGTCCGCAATGCACTTGCCGCTCTCGACACATGTCATTTTGTGCCGACGCCAAGAAAACTGAACACCGAGCAGGGTATAGAAAGCCGATGAAGGTCCACATTCTTGATGACTGGTTTGACACGCTTCGTGGCCTGCCTTGCTTTGAGAGACTCACGGGTCATGAGGTGACGGTATGGACGGATCATGTCGAAGACACTGACACTCTGGCCGAGAGATTGCAGGAAGCAGAGGTGTTGGTGCTGTTCCGCGAACGTACCAAAGTCACTCGCTCCTTGCTGGGGAAGTTACCGAACCTGAAACTGATCAGCCAGCGCAGCGTTTATCCTCATGTCGATGTCGAAGCCTGTACAGATCACCGCGTGTTGTTGTGTTCGAACATGCATGGTGGAACGCCGTCTTATGCTGCAGCTGAACTTACTTGGGCGTTAATCATGGTCGGGATGCGGGATTTGCCCGCACAAATGGCCTCGGTCAAAGCAGGGCATTGGCAGGCGGGCGTGGGCAAGACGCTGCGGGGGCGTCAGTTGGGGCTCTATGGCTATGGCCGAATTGCCCACGCGGTTGCGGGCTATGCCGAGGCGTTCGGGATGAATGTCGTTTGGTGGTCGTCTGAGGAAGGCCGGACACGTGTGCAGGCGGATGGCGCACAGGTCGCGCCCAGCCGTGAAGCGTTCTTTGGCAGCAGCGATGTCGTCTCTATCCATGTGCGCTTGAAACCTAACACGCGCGGGATCATCACCGCACCGGATTTTGCACAGATGCAGCCGGACGCGCTGTTTGTGAACACCTCGCGAGCCGGGCTGATCGCTCCAGGTGCTTTGCTTGAGGCGCTGAGCGCGGGTCGCCCCGGCAAAGCGGCGATTGATGTGTTCGATACTGAGCCACTGATCGATCCGACCGATCCGCTATTGTCGCATCCCAACTTGATCGCGACGCCACATATCGGTTTTGTCACTGAAGACGAGTTCGACCTGCAATTCGCGGATATTTTCGATCAGGTGAACGCCTATGCCGAAGGCGCTCCGATCCACATGATCAACCCCGAGGTTTGGACCAACGCAGAATAAGATTTGCGGCGATGGGCGCACCGATGATCACCAGCACGATCCTTGTCAGATGATGGGTGATCACAAAGCCCAAATCCGCGCCCGAGACGATGGCCAGCACAGTCATCTCTGCCTGCCCACCGGGCGCGAAGGCCAGAAACGCCTCGACAGGTTGGCCCAGTCCCAAGGTGGTGACAACGGCGGTGAAAGCGGCTGCCAGGACGGCAAGGACAATGACATAGGCGAAGCCCGCTGCCACTACCCGGCGTAGTTCGACCCATGTGACACCTACGAATTTCACACCAATTCCGCAGCCAATGAAAAACTGCGCTGCAAGTATGGCCTCGCGAGGCGGTCGGGTATGAATGAAGTCGCCCAGTGACAAGGCGGCCGTAAGGATCATTGGCCCCAGGATTGACGCCCCGAACAGGCCGATCCGCTCCCCGCCTTTCCAGCCGATAATGGCAGCCAGAACCATCAGCGCCAATTCATGTATTGGCAGGTTGTGCGCGGGCTCGCCAATCGGATTGGTGAGTTGGGCATCATAGAACACGGTGAGGAACAAGGGGGCCAACGTCACGATGATCAGCACGCGCGTACCGTGGATCAAGGACAAGGTACGCGGATTGGCCCCCGCCTCAGTGCCAAAGATGATCATGTCTTGCAAACCGCCCGGCATGGCTGCGTAGAAAGCCGTTGTGGAGTCAAAGCCCCAGAATTTGCGAAAGAATGGCACACCTACCAGCGCGATTAGCAGGATGAAGAACGGGATCAGCGCAATTGACGCGGCCATTTTTGGCAATTCAGCAAACAGAGCCGGCGTAATCGATGCCCCTACCGCCACGCCCAGTATAGTGCGGGCGGCAACCGAGACCTGTCCAAAGCCTTCCATCGGTGCGTGCGCAAGAGCTGCAATCAAACATGCGCTCATTGGCCCGAACAGAAAAGGTAGCGGCAGGTTTAGCGCCCCAAATACCCCAGTGCCCAACACCGCCAGGCCGAGCGTGACGGCCCGTTTCGTCAGAAGAGAGGGGGTATCGGTTTGGCTGTGCAAGGTAAGCATTCCAGCTTCGTTGACTTATAATGTATCCATATGTATACAACTGGACGCAAGATGACAAGAGAGCCTGCGATGACCCTTCAGGACGCCCCGTTACAACCTGGCCCACAAGGCAATTCTGCGTATCAGCGCCTGCTGGACGAGATTCGCGAGGGCACTCTTCTGCCCGGCGACCGGCTGCGTGAGATTGAGCTCTCGGAACGGTTGGGCGTCAGCCGTACCCCGGTACGCGAGGCGATAAGGCAGTTGGAGGCCGACGGGCTGGTCACGCATGTGCCACGGCAAGGTGCCACCGTGCGCAGTCTGGATTACGCTGAGGTCATGGAACTCTATGAGATGCGCGCGGTGCTTGAAGGGACAGCGGCCCGTCTGGCAGCCCGCGCGGCATCGGATGTCGAACTGGATGAGCTTGAGGTTCTGAACGACCGGTTGGCCGAGGCGGGTACTGGTCCCGATGCGGCCAAAATCAACAGGGTCTTTCACGCGACGTTGCTGGATGCGGCCAAGAACCGGTTTCTGGCAAAATCCATGCTCTCCTTGCAAAAGGCGCTGTTGATCCTGGGTCCCTCGCAATTGCTGGATAGCGACCGCGCCGAGGCCGCAGTGGCCGAGCATCGGCGCATCATGGCGGCTTTGAAGGCCCGCGATGGTGCGGCGGCCGAGACAGAGATGCGCGCGCATATTCAGGCTGCGCAGCGGATGCGCATCCGCGCGTTGCAGGACCGCGACCGCTCAATCGACGAAAGCCGGTAGGCAGACAGGATATGGCCACCCCAAAGGAAGCTTACGATATCGCTGTGATCGGTGGCGGCAATGCGGCTCTCTGCGCTGCGATGACTGCCGCTGAGGCCGGCGCGCGCGTTTTGATCCTTGAAACGGCGCCAAAACCTTATCGCGGCGGAAACTCCCGCCACACCCGCAACTTCCGCTGCATGCATTCGGGCCCGTTGGGCCCGCTCGTCGAGGCGTATGGCGAAGATGAATACCTCTCGGATCTGCTGAAAGTCACCGGCGGTAAAACCGATGAACACCTGGCCCGCCTCGCGATCCGCACGTCGGAAGAATGCCTACCGTGGATGCAAGAGCATGGGGTCCGGTTTCAGCCCTCGCTTTCCGGCACATTGTCATTGGCACGGACCAATGCGTTTTTCATGGGGGGCGGCAAATCTCTGGTGAATGCCTATTACCGGACGGCGGCGGTGTTGGGTGTAGATGTGCTGTATGAGGCCGCTGTGACGCATCTGGAACTGAACAGGGACCAGATCGAGTGGGTCGATTACACCTATGAAGGCCAGTCTCATCGCATCGCGCCCAAGGCGGTCATCGTTGCCTCCGGCGGGTTTCAGGCTGACACAGATTGGCTCACCCGCGCCTGGGGTGAACCTGCCAAGAACTTCCTGATCCGGGGAACGCCGTACAACCGAGGCGTGGTCCTGTCTGATCTGCTGGACCAAGGCGTAGAAAGCGTCGGTGACCCGACCCAATGTCATGCCGTGGCTATCGACGGTCGCGCGCCGAAATTCGACGGCGGCATCGTCACCCGTCTGGACTGCGTTCCGTTTTCCATCGTCGTGAACAAACATGCCGAGCGGTTCTATGACGAGGGCGAAGACGTCTGGCCCAAACGCTACGCGATCTGGGGCCGTTTGGTGGCGGCGCAGCCGGATCAGGTGGGATATGCCATCATCGACGCCAAGTCGCTGAATCTGTTCATGCCGTCCGTGTTCCCTCCGCTAAAGGCGGACACGTTGGACGAATTGGCCGGGATGATGGACCTGCCCGCGGAGAAACTGAAAGCAACCGTCAGTGCATTCAACGCCGCCTGCAGTGATACCAGCGGGTTTCATCCGACCGAACTGGACGGGGTGGCAACCTCGGGCCTGATCCCGCCCAAGACCAACTGGGCGCGCCCAATTACCGAACCGCCGTTTTATGGCTACTCGCTGCGAACCGGTGTGACCTTTACCTATCTTGGGTTGAAGGTTGACGAGACGGCCCAGTGCTCGACGCCCAGCGGTAAGATCAAAAACCTTTGGGCGGCTGGGGAAACGATGGCCGGGTCGATCCTTGGGCAAGGCTATCTGGCGGGCTTTGGCATGACCATCGGAACTGTTTTTGGACGCATTGCAGGACGAGAGGCCGCCGTTTATGCAAACTGATCTTATTCAGGAAGCCCGCCGTCAGGCCGAGATCTGTAACGCCTGCCGCTATTGCGAGGGCTTTTGTTCGGTCTTCCCGTCGCTTCATGCGGAACGGGCGTTCTCGGATGGGGACATCACGCAATTGGCCAATCTATGCCACAACTGCCGGGGGTGCTACTACGCCTGTCAGTACACAGCCCCGCACGCGTTCGACCTGAACCTGCCCAAGGCGCTGGCCGAAGTGCGGCGCGATAGTTGGGAGAGCTTGGCATGGCCGCAGCCGCTGGCCCGCCGGTTCCACACCCACGGCGGAGCCATCGCCCTGGCGCTTGTGATCGGATTTGCCCTGTTGTTCTGGGCGATCCGCGCTATCGGCTCCAGCGGAGGCGAAGGGTTTTATGCCGTCCTGTCGCATAACGCGATGGTCGCGATCTTTGCGCCTGCATTCCTGCTGCCTCTGTTCAGCATAGCCTTCAGCCTGAGGTGCTACTGGGCCGAGGTGGACGGCAATCCCATCCAGATGTCTGATCTGATGGCTGCGCTCAAACGCGCGGGCAAGATGCAGGATTTGGCCGCAGGCCATGGCGAAGGCTGTAACTTCGAGGACGAAGACCGGTTCAGTCAGGGCCGACGCCACATCCACCACGCCATCATGTATGGTTTCCTGCTGTGCTTTGCGTCGACCTCGGTCGCGACGATCATGCACTATGTCTTCGGAATGCACGCGCCTTACGGGCTTTGGTCGCTGCCGAAACTGTTTGGGATTTCCGGGGGGCTGCTGCTGACGGTGGGATGTGGTGCGATGGCGCTGATCAAGCAAAAGTCAGACCGAGACCTCGGCGATCCGTCGGCCTGGGGTGGGGATATCGGCTTCATCCTGTTGCTCGGGTTTGTGGGGCTCAGCGGGCTGGTTCTCTATGCCCTCGGTTCAACGCCTCTGATGCCCGCACTGCTGGCCATCCACCTCGGATCGGTCCTGACCTTCTTCCTGCTGACGCCCTACACAAAAATGGCACACGGGTTTTACCGATTGGCGGCACTGGTCCGGGACGCGCAACGAAAAAGAGATGTGTCCATGGTCCGTTAACAGCCCGTCGCGTCTGAGTGAGCAGAAAGAACATGCAATAGGATCAAATATGATTGTGAAGAACTCTGCGTTGCAGCACTTCGAGTGGCGGTCAACGTCCGGAATGGGCCGCCACTGAAGGCGACCCAAACACGCTAGATTTCAATGGCTTCGGCGATAGCGAGAGCGTCTTCAAGTTCGACGCCCAGATATCTAACTGTGCTGTCCATTTTCGTATGTCCAAGAAGCAACTGGACGGCGCGCAGGTAGCCAGTCTTCTTGTAGATCTGGGTTACCTTTGTTCGCCGCATGGAGTGCGTACCATATGCGCTTGCCTCGAGACCAATTGACGTCACCCAATCCCGAACGATCCTAGCATACTGTCGATTGGAGATATGCAGGCGCTCATGGAAACGGCCGGGCCAAAGGTATTCCGAGCCGACCATGAGTTCGTCTTCCATCCACTTTGCGACAGAGGCGCGTGTGCCTTCGGATATCTCAAATCGCACGGGTTTCTGCGTTTTGCTTTGCAGGACCGAGGCACGTTCTTTGATCTGACCTGATGCCATGACATCAACGACTTTCATCTTCACCAGGTCACAGCCGCGAAGCTTGCTGTCGATCGCCATGTTGAAGAGTGCGAGGTCGCGATGGTTCCCTGCCAGTTCCAGTCTGACGCGGATTGCCCAGACATGCTTTGGCTTCAGCGGTCGTTTTTGTCCAACGATGCGGCCCTTGTTCCAGGCCGGCCGAAGCGCACGAATGGCAGGTAAGTTTGGTGTTTCCATGACTGATCCTCCGATCCGCCATGCCCTCCCAAAACGACAACCCGACGTTGACCTGAGCATCCTATCACAACATACCGCGCCGCATCTGATGGCGGAAACGAGCCCAAAACCACCGATGCTGCACGATGCATCAATGTCGGCTTTCGTTGTATTGTATTGGGGCCTAGGCTAAGTTCCGGGCGTGAAGCTTGCTCGAACCATAACTACAATGCTGCTTGTTGTTCTGTTGGTCCTGATGACAGGGCTCGGTGACCGTGCGCATGCCGTGCTGGAGAACTGCAATTGTGGGCATTGCGATCACCACCTGCATACGTCTGTAGTAAAACACCACGCTGACCATGCTTCAGTCGCGCCAAGCGAAGGCTCCCAGCATGATCCAGGAAGTGCAACGAACGGAGGATGCAATCCGTTCCTTTGCAATGCTGCTGCGCTCACGGCGCAGGATTCTCAAACGACACCGAACCGATCCGTGCTTGTGACGGCATGGCAGGCAACAAGCCTCTCGACGCTCAAGGAACCGGACAACCCGGACAGGCCACCTAACACCTGAAACAGATTTCCGACGCTGTTCACCGAGAGTGAGCACGTTCCGGTGAGCTGCAAACTATTTGCAGCCCCACTCTGTTAGATAAGGTTAGGACCAGTACATGAAACGAAAATATCTCCTGATCGGCGCGTGCGCCGTGGTAGCCGTCGCTGCCTATGTCACTCAGCGTCCAGCCCCAGTTGGGGAGGCTGAGCAGTCGGCACCTATCGAGGGCAATGCTATGGTGGCAATTCAGATGCCGCCTATCGAAGAGAATGCGGCCCTTGGGCAACGTATATTCGAAACCGCGTGCGCCGCCTGCCACGGAAGCAACGCGGTCGGAGTTGAAGGCGCAGGACCCCCTCTGATCCATGTTATCTACGAACCCAGCCATCATGCAGACGAGTCCTTTCAACGCGCGGTCGCGATGGGCGTCAGAAGCCACCACTGGCAGTTTGGCGACATGCCTCCGGTTGAAGGCTTGACCCGTGGCGACGTGGCTATGGTCATAGACTATATCCGCGAAGTCCAACGCGCCAATGGAATAAACTGAGGAAACTCGCAATGAATAAACTCATCACAATTGCATTGATTTCCATGCTTGCCACAAACGCTTTTGCCCATTCGAGCGTGGACGCCACCACACCCGAAAACGGCGCGACAGTTGCCGAAGTACCCTCTGAGATCAGCTTTAGTTTCACGGATGATATTCGACTGACCAAAGTCAACATGATCCATCAGGAGGCGCATACCGTCACGCTCGACCTAGGAGATCAGACAAGTTTTGGCCGCGCGTTCGCGCTCCCGCTTCAAAGCATGGGTGAAGGCATCTACCGCATCGAATGGCGTGGCTTGGGTGCGGACGGGCACGCCATGCAGGGCGAATTCACATTCACAGTGGACTGACCATGCCTGATATCTGGGGAATAGGTGCGATTTTGTCCAAGCTGATGCTGTATGTCGGCATTGGCGGTGCGACTGGTCTTTTGATCATTCGGGCCGCTTTTGCTGATTTGGTATCGCCTCTCAGCGATAAGATGCGTGTTCAGATTGCTCTGTTGGCGGGGCTTGCGCTTGCGGGCTCTGTCCTTGGTTTCATGCTGCGCGGTGCCGCCCTGACGGGCGGAGCCGATGGCATGACCGATCCGGAGATGCTCGGACTGCTGTGGCAGACCCCGGTTGGCGACGTTCTGGTCTATCGGGTTGTCGGGACGGTTTTTATGATCGTCGGGGTATTCATACCCCTAATCGGGCAATGGATCTCGCTTGCCGGTGGAATGATCGCCCTGTGGTCATTCGCCCAGATCGGGCATGTCCCGGAGTTGGAGATAACCGGCGTCCGTGTGCTATTGCTCCTGCACCTTCTTGGAGTCGCATTTTGGGTCGGCATACTTGGACCGTTGCGCGCCCTGTCCCAACGGCCAGAATGTCTGAGTAACGCGGCCATGTTGGGGCATCGGTTTGGGCAGGCGGCTGCGGTTATTGTCCCTGCGTTGATTTTGGCGGGACTGCTGATGGCTTGGATGATGCTTGGCGAAATGTGGGCGTTAATGACAACAGGCTACGGGCAAACCCTGCTAATCAAACTCGCGCTCGTGGGCGCGGTCCTGATGTTGGCCGCCGCAAACAAACTGCGCTTCGTTCCAGCCATGCAATCTGGGGACCATAAAGCCGCCCGCGACTTGGTACGATCCATTGAAATTGAAGCCGTAATCATTGTGGTGGTCCTTGCAACAACCGCGACGCTCACCAGCGTTTTGACCCTTCCGAATTGAGGTATCACATGATCAAGCGGGACATTTTGATCGTCACATTTTTCAGCTTCGCAACAGGAGCAAGTGCTGGTCACGAAATGGACGACCGGGATTTGACCATTGGGCAGACCCTTTACGCCGAACAATGCGCGTCCTGTCATGGCGTCAATCTCGAAGGACAGCCAGATTGGCGGACCCCAGATGACAAAGGTATACTTCCTGCGCCGCCTCATGACGAGACCGGGCATACGTGGCACCACGACAATCAGCTTCTGTTCGAATACACCCGGCTGGGAGGCGAGGCGGCATTGGCCGCGCGCGGCGTCGACGGCTTCGCGAGTGGCATGCCTGGCTTTGGGGATACCCTCACCGACGACGATATCTGGGACATTCTCGCCTACATAAGGTCCACTTGGCCTGAACGTGTTCAGGAAATTCAAGCGGGTCGCAACCCACCGCATGACTAAGGAAGGCAACCTTCGCCAAGTGGCGGTCAGGACGTAGCGCCCATGTCGGGTTTTCGTGAAAAAGCCTTGCGCGTACGTCTTTGAGTGAAGCTCGGTGATGAGCAATTCAATCGAAAGCGATACTGACAAGATCAATGACCTGCACATCTGGCAGGTCGGCCCGGGATACTATTCAGCCGTCATCTCGGTTGCCTCAACGGATCCAAGATCACCAGGCGAATACAAGAGCCTGTTAGGCGGAATTGACCTCGTGGCGCGCACCACGGTAGAAGTGAACAAAATCGTGGCGGCCACATAAAGGCTGCAATCACCGGGCGGACAGATGTGATGAAACAGGCTTACGAGCACATGCAGAGAGTTCGCTTGGCTGCCCTCTGTCTCGCGTTGGTCGTTTGGTCCGTAACGCCATCATTCTCTCACGCACCGGCGATATTTGAGACGATCCAAGACCATCTGGAAATGGTCGAGGACCATGGCCATTCGCATGGGTTTGAGGAAGACCTCTTCTGGGCGATGCACGGCCACAGCCACGATGTCGCGGATCATGATCACAATCAGGCGTTTCTCGCCAGTGTTCCTAGCACTGCTCCGGAATGGCACGGAGACGAGGCTTGGCGAAGGCCTACCTCAGTACGCGGCCCTGATCGTCAGTTCCGAATAGACCGACCTCCGCGAGTTTGATTGGTACTGCGCAGCTCACGCGCATCACTGATCAATCAAAATACAAAGCGGAGTTAATCCATGAGAACCTTCAATGAGGGCGTCAGACGCAGTTCTAAGCGTCTCGCCTTCTTCATCCTATCCATGTTGTTGCTATCGACAAGCGCAGCATTGGCGCATGATGTTACGCCCGGCGATGCTGGCTACATCCAAGAAATCTGGGGTGTGCACATCATCCCCTTCATGTATCTCGGGGCCAAACACATGGTCACGGGCTACGACCACATCCTGTTCCTCCTCGGCGTCGTCTTCTTCCTCTATCGGTCGAAAGACGTTGCAGTCTACGTAAGCCTCTTTGCCGTGGGGCACTCAATCACGATGCTCGCAGGCGTCTGGTTCGGCTGGGGCATTAGTTCATACATTGTGGATGCCATTATCGGGCTGTCCGTTGTCTACAAGGCACTCGACAACCTAGGGGCCTATCAGCGGTGGTTCGGTTTCCAGCCTAACACCAAGGCGGCGACTTTCATCTTCGGCTTGTTTCACGGCACCGGCTTAGCCACGAAGATATTGGACTACCAGATCGCACCAGACGGGCTTCTGCCCAACCTTCTCGCGTTCAATGTTGGCGTCGAAATCGGGCAACTTCTGGCACTCGCAGCCATCCTCATCGTTATGGGGTACTGGCGGAAGAGCGCCAAATTTTTCGAGCAAGCCTACACTGTCAACGTCGTCATGATGACCATCGGCTTTGTGCTGATGGGATACCAACTCACCGGCTACTTCGTGGCCGCATAAGGAACAGCACAGATGTTTAACGCAAAGAAACCGAGCCTCGAAGAGTTACCAAGCTCAGCCCAACTCCTTCGGTCCACCATCATCGCGGCTGTCAGCGCCGTGGCGATACTCGTTGCGGTCGTTTTGCCCGCTGAATACGGGATCGACCCAACGGGTGCAGGCCGAATGTTTGGTCTGGCTGAGATGGGTGAAATCAAGCAGGAACTGGCAGATGAAGCAGAACAAGACCAACAGCTTCACGGGGCTGATCAGTCGTCCAGTCTATGGGATAACGTGTTCGGTCTGTTCTTTAGCACAGCACACGCTCAGGAGGCGTGGCAAGATACAATCACGTTCACGCTCGAACCGGGGGAGTTCACCGAGATCAAGGCAACCATGGAAGAGGGAGCGACTCTCTTTTACGCGTGGGTGGCTGAAGGTGGTCGGGTCAACTTCGACCTCCATGCTCATGCGGGTGATCAAAACGTGACTTACGAGAAAGGGCGCGGTCAAAATGAAGGCGAGGGCAGTTTTGAAACTCCCTTCGCCGGGGATCACGGCTGGTTCTGGCGCAACAGGGACGATGAGCCAGTCACTGTTACGCTCAACCTAAATGGCGCTTACTCGGGCATTGTACGAAGCGAGTAAATGCGAAAGCTGCGCATCCGGCAACCGGGTGCGCAACATCGAAGCGGCTATTCGATGCTGCGACGTCAATGGCGGCAAAGTCCCGCGATTTGTGAGTTCGCAAGGCCCGTGACTTTGCTCTTGCAGCGAACGTCTGGTCTGGCGGGCCGCACCGAAGCAAAAATGATCAAGGTCCAACGGCAGGAACGGGCCGGAAACACGATCGTGGATTCCCGCTTGTTCCCAGCACCGGCAACAAGAAAGCTTCACTGCGGCCTTTTCTGCCAGCATTCTATTATTACTGTAAGATGGCATCACTGATCATCGTCGTATTAGATTTTCCGCAAGTATGCCCAAGAGACATACCCCTTTAGTTTACGAGCACGCTCCAATGAAACGCGGCACCAGCGTGTGCCACCGGTCTGCTCGCAGCTGTGAACTCGTAGTGCGGTTCCATTTGGAAGACCAACGATCACATTGAACCCTGTTCCAGGTCCGCTGCGCATTTTTAGCATGTCACCGTCTTCGACTCCAAAAACCTCATATGGTCCCAGTGACGCCGCCGCAGCCGGCTCAACGCCCATGACGACCCCTAGGAACAAAGCCGCTAGGGGTGAGAAGATTGCATTTCGCATCTTGATGTCCTGCTTGTTGCCTCAACTACAATCGTAGCAATTCGGGTCACCAGAAGGAACAACTCCCAGAAAGAAATGTACGTGATACCAAAGCCTAAACCCCTACATATCTTCCAATTGGTGGGGAACCCTGGCCCAGTTAGGGGCATCTTTCACAAAAACCTTTTTCGATGGGCTGAAGTTGTTTGGTTCATCCAGTGTCCCAGCTGCAATGCTCGTCAATCCGAAGGCTGTCAGACCCCACAAGCCTGACCCGCAGGTACCGCAGAAATGCTTGATAACAGGTCGGCCTTCCTTTGAGGTCTTCTCAAAGGTCTGTGGTTTGCCCTTCAATAGCTGTAGATTTTCTGACTTTATCATGTACCCGGCGTAGCCATCTGTACCGGTCATCGATAGGCAATCTCTGCAAAAACACATGAGTTGCAGTACCGCTTCACCAGTGATCCGGTAACGCACTTCACCACAGAAGCACCCACCTTCCAATGATTGTGCCATGATCGTTCATCCCTCTATGTCCACTGGGAAGAGTAGTGAACATCGTATGCGCCCTAATCTGAGGCGGCAACATTTACACATTGTTTCTGGCTACCTCACGCGGAATTTCATCCTCTGACTAAATGCGGCAGTTCCCGGCCGTGAAAAATTCTCTTCTGCGTGAGTACGGTCGTTAAAGAGAGAAAACTGTGCGGATGTCCGCTCAGTAGATGTAGGTCCGTTCCATTGAGGATCAGAATCCATTCCGACGAATGGATCTTGCAAAGTCATTGGACAGACGGTCTGAATTGACCGACAATCACATCATGGAGCTGACGGCAACCACACCTGTCCACCTGATCCATGTGGATCCAGACGTCAACATGGCGCGGTTCTATGGAATAGAGTTGCAGCCGACGCTGTTTGGGGAAGTGACTGTGTTTCGCACCTGGGGACGTATCGGCACAAACGGGCAAGCCATGATGGTACGAACAGACAGCTCATTGATTGGGCGCTGACGACGGAATGAACACAGCTTTTGTTTGCGCTACTTCCTGTTATTAAACGAGAACGCAATACCCACCCGGAAATCCCATTCCATTCTATTGTCCGCGGAACGATTGTGAATTTGAAACCGCAAAGCAGATCGTTGTGAGTTAATAGGAAGTGGCACAGGAAATAGTATCGAAGTCTAAGCTGCGCCAGATTTACCTCGCATGTGCGGCCCTAACCGGACCTTCACCCCGTAATCTCGATGCTGCGGCGCGGCCCGTCGACCCTGCCGTTCGCTGCGAGCGCAAAATCAAAGGCTGCCTGGACTCGCGAAATGCGGGACAACTCTGCCGTTGGTAGCACAACAACCGATGTTTGGTTCCGCGAGCCACAAACCGCAAGGCCTTGATCGAGGTATCGTACTGAGCCCGCAGCCCAATGCCCCCTGTGCCGTTCAAGCAGGCTGATCAGAGCTATTGTGGGCCCGCCGCTTTTTGAACCAAGTACAGACTGTACCAAGTCTCGGTATCTTTAATGCCGATTGATTTCTTACATACGTAGGCTGAGAAAGCCCCCTGCACGTCACAAATAAAGCCCTTTTGACAATAGCTTTACATTTTTCTCCTCAAATACTAGCCGCGCGGCAGTGCGATGTCGTTGCTACCTTCAGGCTCTGGTCCAAGGCCATAATCCATTCGTTGCATCTGATCGATCACACGTGACATTTCTTCATTTGACAAAACCGGCGGTTCCCCAAGCGGTAGCGCTTGCACATAAAGTCGAGACAAAGTCTCAACTTCTGTCGCCAACCAAAGGGTCTTGTCCAGTGTCTTGCCGATCGCGATCTGCCCGTGTTGAGCCAACAGACACGCAGTTCTGCCTTTGAGCGCCGCCAGCACCGCCTCGGATAGCTCTTGCGTCCCAAACGTAGCATATTCGGCACAGGGGATGGTCGTTCCGCCAGCCACTCCGACCATGTAGTGGAAAGCCGGGATCTGGCGGTGATGACAGGCAAGGGTCGTTGCGTAGATCGAGTGGCAATGCAACACGACATCGATGTCCGGGCGGGCTTTCAGGATATCGCGATGGAAACGCCATTCAGATGATGGCCTGCGCCCGACATAAGTGCCTTCGAAATCCATCTCCACCAAATCGTCGAGAATCATCTTTTCATAAGGCAAAGACGACGGTGTTATCAGGAACCCATCCCCGAGACGGACCGACAAATTTCCGGCCGTGCCCTGATTGATCCCAGTGGAGTTCATTTTCAGACATGTCTCAACCATACGCTCGCGCAGATCTTGTTCAGTCATAAGGTTGGCCTCCTTGTCGATTTGCAGCCTCGCGCCATTGCGTCGCGTATTCCGTCAGGCCCGGCAGTACAACAGACCGGACCGGTTCAAGCGTCAGAGGCGGCGGTGGGCTACCAGACGCCCTGCATGCGAGTTGCAACGCACCCGCGACAACACCATGAGTTTCATGCGACGCTTCCGTGCGAAGGCCCGGACGCAAGGCCGCGACGATTTGCGCGTACATTGGGTCCTTCAGAAACGTCCCATCCAAGATGAGCCTTGAGCCTCCGTTCAAGACATCAGTGCAGGTGACTGTTAGCAAAGCCGAATGCAGAACCGCAAGAGCCGCGCGCTCAGCTTGGTTTGCGGGAGAAGCACCAACAATATGACCTCGCCTGGCTGAGCAGGGGAACTGCCCGTCATTGTCACCAAAACTCGGCATCGCCATCGTACCCCGCGTGATCAGTCGCGCCACATCCTTTTGCTTGACAACTTCATCGCTGGTGTCTGCTCCGGCAATCGCCGAAAACTCTCGCCCACCCATCGTCAGTGCCCCACCGATCGGGTTGCCATCCATATCTGCGTTAATCGTGGTACCAAGTGATTGATCAAGTTTTTCGGTTTCAACGTCACGCGACAAAGCGACAACCCAGGTTCCAGTAGAAACCAGGGTAAAATCCTTAACCTGCGCGGCCAGATAGCGAAAAAAGTTGGCCGTAGAGTCATGTGCGCCGGTCAACACCACCATATCCTGAGGTAAGTCAAATCGCTGCACAAGGTCCTCGCGCACCGGTCCGAGAGGGTCCCAGGCCGCCTTGAATGCTGGCATAAGTGTTTCCCAACCTCGCTCCAGAACAATCGGCGTCCACCGTCGCTGCGGCACATTCCACAGATGCGACTGCGCCCCCATAGCCGAGTATTCAGAGGCCGCGACTCCGGTCAGCCACCAACCCCAGAATTGCGCGATGTTCAGAAAGTGGCGAGCGTTGCGAAACTCTGTCGGGTATGTGCGTTCCATCCAAAGCAACTGACGCGCTGCATGCGTGGATGCCATCATCACCGGGCTGCCGCGATCCTCAAAGGTTCCCGCTTTCTTTCGATATTCTGCATCAATGTCAGCAGGGCATGCCTGCTCATAATCGATCATCGGCAAGGCTTGTCCCGCACCGGCGTCGTCTGGGTCCGAGCCCACAAGTACCCCACCTGACCCATGTCCGACCGGAACAATCATCCGGATTGGATGCCGCTTGCAAAGCTCTGCAAGCGTTGTGATCAACCAGATCGAAGCGCCTTCCAAATCATGGTATCGCCAAGTCTGACCCTCCAGAACCGAGTTTGGGGTCGACCGACTCTCAAGCAAAGTGCCGTCCTTGCTAGCAACCCAGAGCTCAATGTTGGTTTTGCCAACATCGATAACAGCGATATCACCTATTCCGGTCAAAAGTTTAGCCCGTCAGCGACTACACAGCATCCTACATCCCCAACTGAACCTGCTGCCGTCATCATATAAGGCGGTACTGAGCCGCCTTGTTCCTGAGGAACGGCAACCCTTTGTCCATAACGTCTTCGAAGGAAGGGGCAACAGGCCGCCACACAGCAAGACCGTACCCAATCTGAGGGGGCATGTTGATGAAACTTTCCATCGCAAGCCCCCCCTTGAAGCCAATCGCGGCCAGCGTCGCGTAGATTTCGTCCCAGTCACAGGTCCCCTCGCCCGGTGTGCCGCGGTCGCTTTCCGACAAATGAATGTAGCGCAAGTGTTCTCGTGCATCGAGGATACCGTTGCCCGCGCCCTTTTCTTCGATATTCATGTGATACGTGTCGAGATGGATGAAGATGTTGTCGACCCCCACCTTTTCGATCATGTCGACCGCCTGCCAGCCTGTATTGATCAAATGGTTCTCGTAGCGATTTACCGGCTCAATCCCAAAGGCGATCCCAAGGGTCTTGGCATGTTTCGCGGCCCCCTCCAAAGCCCGAGCAATATTATCGTATTCTGCCTGTGTGGGTGGGACACCTGTGCGTTCTCCAATGCCGCCATAAGTCACGCCGGAAAGGGCTTCGGCACCCATGTTACTGGCCATGTTCATAGCGTCGACAAGGTGCTCGATTGCGCCGTCTGGATTGACTGACGCCCAGTGTTGTTCGGGCAGTCCGAGCGAGCAAACCGCTCGCATTTCGTGTTTCTCGAGCAAGTCGCGCGTGTGAGCCGCATCCACAACGGCGGTATCCAGCAATGCAATCTCGATGAAATCCATCTGGTAGGCAGCCGCAGCGGGTATCGTCCGCTCGGCCCCATCACGATCCCAATGCATGGTCCACATGCTGGTATGTACGCCGAAACCTTCCATGATCATGTCCCTCTTCGTCGTTTGTTTCGCCACCGTTCACCAACCCAGCGCAGCGCCATCACGCCAATCAGAAACAACCCCCAGACAGCGGTGGACAAATGTTGGTTGGCGCCGATCAGGTTCAAACCTGATGAAAGTGCTTGCAGGATAATCAAAGCCAGAACCACCGGCAGAACACGCCCAAAACCGCCAAATGGATCGATGCCGCCCAGGAAACAAGCCAGCACTGTCACCAGCAGTAGGGCCTCGCCATGGCCAACTCGGACAGAATTGAAACGCGCCGCCATCAAAATCCCGGCAACGGCGCATATCATGCCCGAAATCGCGTAGATCAAGACAAGTGTCCGGCGCGTATGCAGGCCGGAATATTCAGACGCCTGGATATTCGAACCGATCATGTAGACCGAGAACCCGTGGCGTGATCGTCTTAGCATGATATGCCACATGAGCGCGGCCACCAGAAAGACTATCATCGGAACTGGAACACCCATAACGCTGCCATGGCCCAGTACGTTCATGTACTCTGGAAATCCCGATATGTCTCCTCCGCGCGTCAGAAACTCACCCAACCCACGTAGGAAGATCATCATGGCAAGCGATACCAGAATGGGATGTGCTCCGACATAAGCCACGACGACGCCCATGACAGCGCCCGAAGCAGCACCGGCCAGCAAGGCAAGCGCCGCTCCCAGCACGAAAGCCCCCGGTCCAGCCTCGGCTCCCCCAAATTGTATCAAAACCCAAGCCAGTGCGAGACCCGATATGTTGGCTTGAAAGATGATGGCAAGGTTCAGCCCCCCCGAAAGAATCGGCACAAGCATTGCCAGTGTCAGCAACCCCAAGACCGGCATCTGAAACGCCATCGAGCGCAAGTTGGCACCTGTCAGAAACAAAGGCGTCGCGAAGGAAAACGCCAGAAAAACCAAGCCGAGAAAGACAAGAAGGGGCAAGGTTTCCGCACCAAATGCCGCGTTCAATTTGTCGCGCAAGCTCATGTTGTGCCCACCTTTGCGACAGCTGTAGCGCCACGTGGCAGCCGCCCAAAACTCAGGTTCGATGATGAGATGGCCAGCAGGATCGCTGCGCCGATGATCATTTGGAAGGCAAATGGCGAGATTCCAAGAAGGTTCAGACCGTTCTGCGTGATCGCAACAAACATCACCCCAAGGATGCATCCAAGAACAGTGCCTCGCCCACCACCAAGTCGAGCCCCGCCGAGGACCACCGCGGCCAGCACGTCCAGTTCCCGACCGTATAGCGCATTTGGAACAACCTCTTGGGCAATGTTCACCTGCATCAGCCCCCCTATGCCGGCCATCATCCCGCACCATCCAAAGGCGACAATTTGCATCTGCCAGATATTCACGCCCGCGCGCCTTGCGCCCTCGGGGTTGTCGCCAAAGGCATAAAGCTGGCGGCCCAGAGTGGTTAAACGGATGAGGCCCCACGTCGCGACGACGCAGACGATCATGACGGCAACTGAAAGATTCAGTTCCGACCAGGTTCCATCCGAGGCTTGTCGTTCAAAGATGAAAATACGATCAGTCCACCAATCTGGCAGGTTGTAGATGTTTCGGCCTTTCGTGAAGAACATTAGCAACCCGAAGAACGCGTTGAAGGTGGCAATGGTGATAACAATAGAAATCACCCGAAATCCGTGGATCAAAAGAGCATTGATCATTCCAAGACCGATCCCAAGCAGGCCCGCGACCAGAAACCCAACTGCCCAGTTTCCGCCCCCTGTGCCCATGAAAACCTGCGCGGCCACATACTGAACGACCGAAGCCGCGACAGCGAAAGAAATGTCAATGCCACCGGCAATCAGGACGACCAGCAGGCCAACCGCCCAGATCAGGTTCACCGCGTTATTGTTCAACAACGAGGTGATGTTGCCCAACGTCAGGAACGTGTCCGTACCAAGCGACAAACCAAGGATCATCAAAAGCAGCACAACACTTAGGCGCGCCTCGACGGGATAGGTTCGAAAGAAGTCACGCATAGATACGTGCCTCGAGTTCGGGAACGCTGGTCGTCCGTGGATCGTACTCGCCCACAATACGCCCATCCGCCATATGCAGCACACGATCCGCATTGAACATCGCTTCGGTCACCTCGTCCGAAATCAAAAGGATCGCCAGCCCTTCTTCGGCCAAGTGTCGTACAATGCGAAAGATGCCCGCCCGAGCCCCGACATCCACACCAACGGTTGGGCTGTCGAGGATCAACAGCCGTGGCTCGGTTGCCAGCCATTTTGCCAGTACAACTCTTTGCTGGTTGCCGCCTGACAACGTCGAGACAGCATCCTTCGGCTGCCCAATCTTGACGGCAAGTTCATCGATCCAGTGGCAAACAAGTTCGGTTTGACGTCTTGGGGATAGCAATCCGAACCCATTGAGAATGCGATCAAGCACTGAAATAGACGTGTTGTCCGCGATTGATTGCGGTTGAATAAGCCCCAGGGACAGTCTGTCTTCCGACACATAAGCGACACCGCGCGCGATGGAGTCGCGGATCGAGGCAAATCGAACAGACGCTCCTTCCAGGCGGGTTTCACCCGTATCAGGTGGTTTCATACCTATTAGTGCAAGGGCCAATTCCGTGCGTCCGGCTCCGATCAAGCCCGTCAAACCCAGAACTTCGCCACGCCGGATGGTAAGGGAAACATCGTAGAACTCTCCGTGCCGACTGAGTCCAACGGTCTCCAGTACCGGTTCCGCCTTAGAGCGGTCCTGCGCGCTGACCGTGTTTTCCAAAAGCGCCCCGGTCATGAGCTCGCCAAGGCGGGATTGCGTCATACCTTCGGTCGGATAGACACCAACAAGCTTGCCATCCCGCAGGACTGTGACCCGCTCTGAAATGTCTATTACCTCTGCCAATCGGTGGCTGACGAAGACGACAGCAATACCTTGTGAGGACAGCGTGCGAACGACCGCTAGCAATGAATCTGTTTCGCTTTGGGTAAGCGATGCCGTTGGCTCATCCATAAACACCAGACGTGCGTCGCCCATCAAAGCTCGTGCAATCGCAACGATCTGGCGTTGCGCAATTGGTAAATCGCCCAGTCTTGTTTCCAGGTTCAACGGCACATTCAAGCGATCAAGCACCGCCTGTACTCGGGTCTTATAGCGATGTCCGAAAGTCAGGCGCGGCACCAGTCCAACCATCTCATCGAAAGCGATATTTTCCGCGACGGTCATATGCGGAAACAGAGCAAGATCCTGCCAAATAACCGCGATCCCCAACGCTCGGGCTTTTGTCGGAGAGATCGAGTCAACGGTCTGACCAAACAGTTGCAATTCCGCGCCGGGGTCGGCTGTGTAAACACCAGTAACAAGCTTGATAAGTGTCGACTTGCCACAGCCGTTCTCTCCGGCAAGGCAATGCACCTCTCCCGAACGCACTTCGAAATCAACGGATTGCAGCGCCTTTACGCCGCCGAAGGTTTTCGAGACATTTCGAAGCCTCAGCGCCGGGGCCGTGTCTGGTTCAGCTTTCATGTGTGTTCTTAATATGAATGGAGATCCGCGATGCGCGGACCCCCAAATCGACAGTAAATCGTATCAGAGCCCCTTGGCAGCCAGTTCATCAACGGTGCTCTTGTTAATCTCCAAGAGGTTATCGGTGATAATGTTGCGGGTTGCGGCATCTGGACTGACAACACCTAACCCCTCGATCTCGGTGCCTTCGGAAATTTCTTCACCGTTCACCAGCATGTCGCCCAGAGTGACGAATACGCGGCCTGCCTCAGCTGGGTTCCACATGAACCCTCCGGAAATGACATCATCTTTCAGCAGCTTCTGGCCCTGACCGGGTGAGAACGGCCCAAGCACATGGACCTTGCCGCCCAAGCGACGTTCCTCGATCGCGCGCCCTGCCCCGATTGGACCTTGGCTGCCAAAGGCAAGGAAGCCGCGCAAATCAGGATTGGCTGCGATCAGGTCAAGAGCGGTCGAACGGCTGTCATCAACGCTTTCTGCAACGCCATAACGATCACCCACCGGCTGCAACTTGTCGGAGCAGTTCTCGGCCAGCCAAGCGATGCCAGCATCCGCCCAAGCGTTGTGAAGCGGTACAGTCAGTGAGCCCACATAAACGGCATAGGTACCCGGCTCTTCGGTTTTCTCACAAAGAAGCTTGGCATGCGCTTCACCGAATCCATCTGCAGAAGCCAGTTCGAAGTTCCAATCTACGTTGTTCAACCCGGGCCCTTCGTGAGCGATCACCTTGATCCCGGCGTCCATCGCCTTCTGCAACACGGGCTCAAGCGCCGCCTCGTCGTTCGGCACCACGCCGATAACATCCACACCCTTGGCGATAAGATCTTCAATCGCACGCACCTGTAGGGCTGGGTCGGCTGAGGTCGGACCGATCATTTCGGCACTGACACCCAACTCACCAGCACGTTCCTTGATACCTTCTTCCATAGCGTTGAACCAAGGAATCCCGCCAATTTTGACGACGATTCCCATGGTGGTTTCAGCAGCTAGGTTGGTTGCCCCAAGCGCAAAAGCGCAGACTGAGGCTGCGAGTACCGGTCTAAGTTTCATAATTTCCTCCCAGATTGGCCAGCGCTGAACAGAAAGCGCATGGCAGAAATCAAACTGCACCATCGGTTGTTCTTTGTTGCGCAATCGATGGTGCAAAGGCTATATGGAATACACTAAACTTGTCAAAGGGGAATCTTCGGTGTCGACAACCGAGACTAAGAAACAGGTCACAATTTACGACATCGCCGAGCGGGCAGGCACCTCGGCCAGTACTGTCGGTGCAGTTCTGAACGGCTCGTGGCGCAATCGGCGCATCAGTGAAAAACGAGCCAACGCTATTCAGCAAATCGCGAATGAAATGGGCTATGCACCCAATATGCAGGCCCGCGCCCTCCGCAGCGTCAGATCAAGTATGATTGGAATGATTATTCCTATGTACGACAACCGCTACTTCGGAGCGATCGCCGAACGGTTCGAAATGGCGGCCCGTGCCAGAGGGCTACTGCCCATGACCTCGTGCACACACCGCGAACCGGAGCTGGAACTTGCGACGGTCAAGCAGATGCTGTCTTACAATGTGGACCGGATCGTCTGTGCCGGTGCTTCTGACCCCGATACCATCGCCCGGATTTGCAAGGCGCAGGGCGTTCCAACGATCAACCTTGATCTGCCTGGTGCAGCAGCGACTTCTATCATTTCCGACAACTACACAGGCGCATATAGATTGACTGCAGCCCTGATAGAACATGCGCAAGTTAAAGGTCTAGATTGGCAGAACGAGTTTCTGTTCCTAGGCGGCCGCCCGACCGACCACAACACAAGCGAAAGAATACGCGGTTTCCGTGATGCGGTCTCGGACGCAGGGGCTATACCTTTGGACGAGAACATACTGGCCTGCGGCTACGCAGCCGCTAAGTCTAAGGCCGCATTTGCCGCGAAGTTGGAAGAAACGGGCCGAATGCCGACCGCGATGTTTGTAAACTCGACGATATCGTTGGAAGGTGTATTTGATTGGTTGGCGCAGAATGACAGAGCCGCACTAGACACAATTCTGTTTGGAAGCTTTGATTGGGACCCTTTTGCTCAGTACATGGCCCAGAATCTGTTTTCGGTCCGACAGGATGTCTCGGCGATGGTAGACACGATGTTCAGGATTATTGACGGTGAACCACCCCATAAACCTGAAATCATCCAGATTGCGCCAATCGTCATCTCTGACAAAGCAGGCTGCGATACGGCCCCTTCGTCACGGATGTCGTGAACAATTCCCAGTTAACTGTCTGTGCTGATATGCTGTGCCGAAGACGTTCAAAAACTATTGGCAGGCGCGAGGTAAGTAGCCCTTAAGGTGCCGCCAATGCCTGACGCAGACGACGTTCAATGTCTTGCAGTCCCTTAAAGGCCTCGTACCGGGCATCATGCAGTTGTGCGATCACGCCAGATTTTGGCAAGAACCGATCCTTTTCTGATGACATCCTCGCCATTGCCTCCTCAAGAGACGTTTCTGGCTGGCTTGCCACGGCACCTAGCATAGCTGCACCCAAAAGAACCGGTTCAGGTGAGGTTGTCGATAGGACAGGAGCGCCGCTGGCATCTGCCAGAAGTTGCTTGATCGTGGCGCTTTCCCCTGCCCCACCACTAATCGCGACGGTCGAAGGATGAACACCATGTGCGGCTTGCGCCTCCATGATCTGGCGCATCCCGTAACCTACTCCGAGCACTGCAGCGACATAGGTTGCAATCAGGTCATCGCTATCATTTGCCAGTGTTAGGCCAGAAACGATTCCGGTTGCGTCAGGGTCGGCATAAGGTGCCCTGTTGCCCAGGAAATCCGGGACAATTACCCGGGCCCCTGCCAGCCGGACCGCATCGCTTGCATCTGACACGCGCCGTTCGACCTCGCGCAGAAGAAACGATTGCAGCGACATCCCCTCTGCTTGCGCGAGGGAGGTTGCGTCGCGGCTCGATGGATGGCCCGTGATTAGGTGCGCGATCGCTTCCCCAGCCGTGGATTGCCCCCCTTCTGACAACCACATTCCCGGCACCATGGCCGAATAATATGGTCCCCAGACACCCGGAACCTTGTGCGCGGTCTTCGAAGTCGACATCGTGCAAGCCGACGTTCCGAATACATAGGCCATCGTCGACTCGGGTCCTGTTTCGGGATCAGCGCCTACGGTGCCGATCCCCCCGGCATGAGCATCAATCAAACCCGCGCCGACGGCTGTACCTTCAAGCAAACCCATGCTCGATGCGGCTTGAGCGGTCAATCCCTGTGCCAGAGGTGTTCCCGGTGCCACGATATTCTGCCCGATACGGGCATACTCCTCAGATGGCAATTCTGAGAGACCAATCTGGTTGAAGTAACTGTCATCCCACCGACGTTCATGCGCCAGGTAAGTCCATTTGCATGTCACCGTGCAGGCGGATCGATCCAGTGACCCTGTAGCGGCCCATGTCAAATAATCCGGCAGGTCAAAGAACTGGCCGGCGCTGCGGAACGAGTCCGGCATATTCTCTTTGATCCACAGCAGCTTGGGCGTCTGCATCTCAGGAGAGATCCGCCCCCCAACATAGTCCAAAACGGGGTGGCCCAATCCATTGATGCGCTCGGCCTGATCCTTGGCCCGGTGATCCATCCAAACGATTACGTTGCGCTCGGTCATACCCGAGGCGCTGATGCTCAGCGGTTGCATGGTCTGGTCCAGGACGACCATTGAACACGCCGCATCGAAACCAACACCTTTGACCTGCGAGGCCTCGATTCCACTCTCCTCAACCGCGCCCCGAACACAGGCACAAACAGCCTGCCATATGTCTGTCGAAGACTGCTCGGCTATATCGCCGGTGTCGCGCCACATTTGAATGTCTTGTTTTCGGCTGGCCAACAATGTGCCGTTGCTATCAAAAACACCCGCCCTGGCACTGCCGGTCCCAACATCTACCCCTACGAAATAGCTCATAGGTCCACCGCGTTTGGCAGGATGACAAGATCCCGGATCGTGACATTCGCGGGGCGGCTGAGCATGAAAACCACGCAATCGGCCACTTCCTTGGGTTGCATCAGACTCCCCTCGGCCAATGCTTGTTCCATTTTTTCCTTCGGCCAATCATCCAGCAAAGCGGTCACTACAGGACCCGGCAAAACAGCGCCAACCCGCACACCATGCTTGGCAACCTGCCGCCTGACAGAGTGAGTGAAAGCCTGCACGGCATGTTTTGAGGCTGTATAGATGGGCTCCCACACGACGGGAACAACACCTGCGATGGAACTGGTCATGATGATATCACCCGATCCCTGTTTGGCCAGATGTGGCAAAACAGCCTGCACCGAGCGAAACGCAGCATTTATATTGAGGTTCAAAACACGATCCCACGCATCCGGATCACCTTCCAATACGTCGCCGCCAATGTAAGCGCCGGCATTGGCGTGGAACGCGTCCAGTCGCCCTACTTTTCCGAGGATTTTTGGCAGCATCTGGTCCACGCTGTCAGGATTCGCAACGTCTGTAACGATTGAAAAAGCGTCGTCCCCCAAGTCATCGCAAACTGTCTTCAATGCCGCTTCGTTCCGATCGACCAAAGCAACCGTGGCCCCTGCCGCGATACACTCTTTGGCACAAGCCAGGCCTATGCCCGACGCAGCGCCCGTTATCGCGATCACCTTGCCCGCCAGATCAACCATTCAGTTGCCTCCTCTACACCAAACCGTACCGTTTTTCCTCACCTTCCGGGAAGTCTCCGCAGTGCTGAAAACAGATCGACGGGCCAATCCCAAACCCAGAGGGTTGGTTTGCAAAACGCGTCATATGCTTGAATACCCCCCTTCGATCATCATGATCGCACCGTTCACTAGATCGGATGCGGGGGCAGCCAGATACAGGGCCATATCTGCGATCTCGACAGGTTCGCCAAAGCGGCCCAAAGGCGTTCGCTCGATAAACGGATCTTTCTTTTCCGGCGCCGACCATAGCTCTTTCCCCATTTCGGTTAGCACGACGGTTGGGCAGATCGCGTTGACCTGAACGTTGTATGGCGCCGCTTCGGTCATGAGCGATTTCGTCAGAGAATTGAGCGCCCCCTTGGAGGTGGCGTAGGCCGCGTGATCGGCTAGGGCAATAACGCCCGTCTGCGATGAAATGTTGATGATCTTGCCCTGTCGGCGTTCCATCATGCCAGGCAGTACCGCGCGGGATAGGATAAAGGGCGCTGTTAGATTTACCGCCAAAGTGCGCTGCCAATCCGCCAGATCATAGTCAACAACCGGCCCGGTCAGGGCAATTCCGGCAGAGTTAACGAGAATATCGACCCGCCCAAAAACCTCCAATGCCCTGGCTGCGACCAAGGCCGTTTCTTCGGCATCAGCCAAGTCTCCGGTTATTGCTGCAAAATCTCGCCCCAATGCTTGAACCTCAGTTCCCAATTGCGCAAGCCGGTCCTTGTCGCGGCCATGCGCCGCGATGTCCGCTCCTGCATCCGCAAAAACCTGTGCAATTGAGGTTCCAATCCCTGAAGACGCACCGGTGATCAGCGCTTTCTTTCCCTCCAAGCTGAAACGGGTTTCCCAGGCCATAAGCTATTCCAAATTCGTGTGATTGCCGCGCATAGCCTCGGGTGTGACGGCCATTCTTTCGCGCAGGTCCAGCACAAGAAGCTCGAAGAACAGGAACATGAGTGCCTCATAGAGCGACCCCATCGGCAGCACAGACGTGGCATCAGAACCTTCGTCTGCGGCCATGGTTTGCGCGGGAAGGTGAACGGTCAGATCCACGACCTGTGGCACGGCACCCTCGGGTTCTGCAGTGATGCAAACGACTTTGGCACCGGCCTCCCGCGCAACGCCCACCAACGCGGCCACGGTTGAAAAATGCCCCGGTCCTGCGCTGACAAGCAGGATGTCAGATGCCCCGACAGATGGCGCCGTCATGTCGCCGACCACATGGGCGTCGCACCCCAAGTGAAACAGCCGCATCGCAAGTGCCTTCATCATCAGGCCCTCTCGACCGACACCGTAGCACAGGATGCGCCGTGAATTGACAAGAGCCTCAGATAAGGGCGCGATCTGTTTCAAAACGTGACCGGACAAGCCCGGTCGTAGTTCAGACAGGACCTGTTCAGCCAAATTGTCCAAAACGTCGGTCATGTTCGGTCCAACCGAATCTGGATTTTGACATCTGTTGGTCGCGCCTCAACTGCACGGTCGAACGCTTCGATGCTGTTCTCAAAGTCAAATGTTTCAGTGATCAGTGGTTTCAGATCCACTTTACCCGATCCAAGCAAAGCTATGGCCCGGTCATACATATTGGCATAGCGAAAAACCGTCTCCATCCTGATTTCCTTGGACTGAGCCAGAACAATGTCCACTGGCACCGGATCGACCGGCATGCCCACCCAGATCACACAGCCCGCAGGGGCTACGACGTGGAGCGCTGTTTGAATTGAAGCGGCAGCACCGGCACATTCGAAAACCACATCTGCGCCCCACCCTTCGGTCGCGTCGCGCAAAACGGCTGAGGGGTCATCGCGTCCGATCAAAATAGGTTCGATATTGTCATATTGCGCAGCAACCGACAGTTTTTCCCCAACCAGGTCAGAAATATAGACCTTGGCGCAACCACCAGCCAGCGCGGCCAGAGCCACCATTATGCCAATTGGCCCTGCACCGGTGACAAGCGCCACATCACCCGGTTTGATCTTCGCTTTGGTTGCTGCCTGCATGCCAATCGCAAAGGGCTCGACCATTGCCCCTTCGGCAAAGCTGATGTGGTCGGGCAAGCGATAGGTGAACGCCGCAGGATGTACGACCGAAGGGGTCAGGCAGCCATGCACCGGAGGCGTGGCCCAAAACCGCACAGATGGGTCCACATTGTAGGCACCAAGCTTTGCGGCCTTGGACCGGGTATTGGGAATGCCGGGCTCCATACAGACCCGATCACCGACACCTAGGTCTGTTACGTCTGACCCGACCTCTGTGATCACACCTGCAGCTTCGTGTCCTAGCACCATAGGCGCGTTCACGACAAACGGCCCAATCTTGCCATGGGTATAGTAGTGAACATCGCTGCCGCACACCCCGACCGTATCTATCGCGACGCGGACATCCTCAGGGCCCAATGTCTCGGCCATCTCAATGTCGCGCAACGCCAGGCGACGGGCTTCTTCCAGAACCAGAGCTATGGCCATCCTACACCTCTCTTATGTTCCGTTGGTTTCAAGCAAAGCGGCTGCCGTGTTCTCATCCGTAACAAGCGTGTCGACAAAACCGCGCTTCAGGGCCGCAGCAATGATCGGCGTCTTGTGAAGGCCACCTGCAGCCAGAATGACGTTGTCTATTTCGGCCATCTCATCCAGCGACAGGCCAATGACGCACTGGTTCAACGGATGATCAATCAGCTCACCATCCGCATTCAAGATGTGCCCGGTTATATCGCCCACTCCTCCTTTGGCGATCAGATCGGCCGGATCTACCCCATTGGGCAAGGCATCACGCACCAGCAGCGAACTCTCCAGATCCCCCGTAGCCAGCGCAATTGCACCGCAAGAGCGAATCTTTTCCAGCATATCCCGGATCACATCCTGATCCATGAACAGTGCCTGACTCTCCGGGCTACCCGCATAAAGCGGCGCGGTGAAAAAGCTGTGTTCGGCGTTGCATAAATCAGCCAGCCGCGTTGTGATCTCGTACCCGTTCACGTCCGATCCGCGCGAGACGCCGCCCATGATCGACACGATCTCAAGATCAGGACGGTCGAGCGGCTGCATGTGGCGCGTGGCAAGGTTAAGAGTGTTGCCCCAGGACATGCCAAAATGGGTCAGGTTCGGGTCGCTCAAAACTTCGCCCAGATGCGCGCCCAGCCCTGCAGCAACCAGCGGGGTGACTGACAACCGGTTCTCGGGCGAAGGCACCACGACTGCGCGTGTCAGCTTGAACTGCCGCTCAAGTTCCCATTCAAATTGCGCCGCTGCGGCAAAAACGGAATCCACACTGACACGCAAAATGCCACGCCGCCGCGCCTCGCTGAGCGCTTTGTTGACACGCAGCCGCGTTGTTCCAAACCGCTCGGCCGCGTCGGCCTGTGTCATACCCTCGACCTCGCAAGCCCAGCACAGCCGCACCAACAGCTGTTCTTCCGGGTCGATCTGGTCGAGTTTGATATAGCGTGACATGGATGTCCTTTCCTTTTTGTTCCGTTCTACCGCAACGAAACGGGAAAGGGAGTGGTCGAAGACTTCATTTCACGGCCCCCATCGTCAGGCCACGCACCAATTGTTTGGAGGCGATGAGCGCGAAGATCAGAACCGGGATCACGATCAGCGTCGATGTGGCCATGATCTTACCGTAGGGCAGGTTGTAGCCCTCCATAAACGATACTGCCATTGCGGGGGCTGTTTTGGCTTCTGTCCGTGTCAGGATCAGGCCAAACATCAATTCGTTCCAAGAAAAGATAAAGGAAAAGATGGCCGATACCGCGACCCCTGGCATGGCCAGCGGCAGACAGATTTTACGCATGATAGTAAACTGCGAGGCCCCCTCCAGCCGCGCAGCCTCGTCCAAGTCGTAGGGGATGCCCCGAAACTGATCGGTCACGATCCAGATGACGATCGGCAGATTAAAGGTCAGGTAAATCAGGATCAGCGTTATGTGTTTGTCCAGCAACGACAGGTTTCTGGCGATCAGAAAGAACGGCAGCGCAAGTACGATGGGTGACACCATCCGGTTGGTAATGAACCAAAACCACAGGTCTTTCTTTCCGCGAAACTCGAACCGAGCCAGCGCAAAGGCGGCGGGCACGCCCAAAACCAGCGCAAGAAGAGTGGTTGAGATCGCAATGATCAGCGAATTGATCAGCGTCCGCATAACCCCGTCTTCGAACAGAGCCTCACGATAGTTGGCCAATGTCGGTTCGAATAACCACACCGGGGGAGACTCGAGCGCCACCACCTGTGTTTTTAGCGAGGTCGTGACCATCCAGTAGAACGGAAAGACACAGACCAGTATGATCGCAGCCAGCAAGGCAATCTGGGACCAGTATGAGCGGGTCGTCATCATGGCTCAGACCTCTTTGTAGAAAACGCGGATGTAAATCTGCGCAAGTACAATGGTGATGATCAGCAGTATGATCGCCTGCGCCGAGGCCAGCCCCTGATCAAAGCCGCGAAACCCAACCCGTTGGATCATAAGCGAAATGAACTCGGTGGACGATCCCGGACCGCCGCGCGTCAGAGTGAATACCATATCGAACAGTTTCAACGTGTCCGCTGTCCGCAGGATCAGCACCGCAACCAGACCCGGAACTAGAAATGGCAGTTGCACGTAGCGCAGAACAATCCACTTGGACTTGGTTTCCAGGCGCGCAGCCTCTTCCACTTCACCCGGCACCATGGTCAGACCTGCCAGAAGAACCAGCGCTACAAACGGTGTCCATTGCCAGACGTCCCAGAAGACAATCATGGCAAAAGCGTTCTGGGGATCGCCGATCCAGTTTATGTCGGCCCCGCCCAAAAGCTGGTTCACTACACCAAACTTCTGGTTGAACATCACCTGACCCAGAAGACCCACAACCGCGTAGGTCGTGGCCATCGGCAGAACGAGGCTTAGGCGCGCCAGTGTTTTTACCAGTGTCAGACCGGGTTGATGCAACACCAACGCAATGCCCAGACCGAGTGCGATTTGCAGCGGCAGAGCCGTACCCAGCAGGAAAAACGTGCGGCCCATCGCCTGCCAGAACACTTCGTCCGTCAGAACGGTCCAATAGTTTTCGAAACCTATGAACTCGACCCGTTTCAGCTTTGTAAGGTTGTAGAAATGCGCCGAGGTCCAGACCGCGTAGAGCAATGGTGCGATTCCGACCATGGCAAGGCCAATGACCGCTGGACCGATGAATGCAAATATTGTTCTGCGGGGTACTTGGCCGCGCATGTCCGTCCTCCAGCTGACCCTCTTGAACAGGGTGCAGGGGCGCCAAATATGCGCCCCTGCTTTTTTGGTTTACTGAGCCAGTGGCTTGTCGCCAGAGTAGTATCCGGCTGCGCCCAGCACAGCCTCCATCCGGGTACCGATCTCTTGTGCGCCTTCCTCGGTCGAAACCTCACCCAGCATCATTTTCGTGCCCCATTCCTGAACGATCTCGGTGATCTCGGGCCATTCCGCGAAACGGGGGCGGAATTCCGGCACGCCGTCCTGCCAGCTTTCGACCAGCGCGGGGACAAATTTGAAGTCTTCCAGACCGTCTTCCTGATAGACAGACTGACGGGCCGGTACGCCACCGCGCTCAAGGTATTCCCGCGCGTTGGCTTTCGAGGTTGCCCACTGGATGAACAAATAGGCTGCGGCTTGTTCGGCTTCGTCTGCTTGTGAAGCGACGGCCAGAGAGAACCCGCCTAGGGCTGGCTTGCGGCCTGCAGGGCCTGTGGGCTCGGGCGCGATTTCAACGCAATCCGCCACTTTCGATGTCTCGGGCGAGACGACTGACGAATAGAAGGCCGACCATTCGGTGATCATTGCGATGTCGCCCTGACTGAACCCGTTGACGGTTTCGGCGTGATCATATGCGACGATGCCGTCGGGCATGAATTCCATCAGATCCTGACGGAACTTCAGACCTGCCTGGCTTTCCTCGCTCATCAGGTTGGATTTGAATTCATCATCCAGGAACGAGCCACCAAACGGCCACAGCATCCGCGCAAAGCTGTCGGCGGATTGGGTTTCATTCCGCTTGGACTGCAACGCAAAGGCGTATTTGCCGTCTTTTGTCAGTGCCGGGCCATAGGTGTCTTTCAGCTCTTGCCACGTTTCCGGTGGGCCGTCGAACCCGGCCTCTTCCAGCATGCAGCGGTTATAGAACATCAGGCCGGAATAGTTGTCGAACGGCAGGCCATATAGCGTGTCATTCCATCCGCCAAAAGCGTTCAGCACCAGCGGGAAAAAGTCGTCGATGTCCAGATCGGGGTCAACTGCATCAGGGAACTTCGCCTGCACATCCGCCAAAGGAATGATCCAGTCGTTTTCTGCAAAGTTGCCAATCCAGACAAGGTCAATCAGTGCGATGTCCAGATCGCCGCCAGCTACAAAATCCCGCACCTGTTCACCCAGAGCGTTTTCGTAGGGGTGCTTTATGACGTTTACCTTGATGCCTGTTTCCGCTTCGAAATCGGGCAGCATGGCTTCGATCGCCTCGTAACCCGGACGCAGCAGGAAGACGACGTCAATGGTTGTGCCCGCGTAGGGTTCTGCAGCCTTCTTCAGGCTCCAGCCATCATCTGCAACTGCCGCGCCGGTCGCGACGATGCTTGCGACTGCTGCGGTACCTAGCAAGTTTCTAAGAGTTTTCATTCTCAGGTCTCCTCCCAGTTCAAAGATCTTTTGCATCTCATCACATACAAAAGTATTTTTCTGGCTTGAAAGTCAATACATTTGTTCCTACTGATAAACAAAAGATACCGCGAACCGCGACGTTCGCCGTTGGGGAGGGATCGCCTTGGCTGGCATCAATATTGAAGGTCTCAACAAGTTTTATGGTGAAACACAGGCGCTATTTGACGTCAGTCTCGATATCGAGGACGGAGAGTTTGTTGTGTTCGTCGGGCCGTCAGGCTGTGGGAAATCAACCTTGTTGCGTACGCTGGCCGGGCTAGAGGGCGCGGACTCGGGGAGCATTAAGATTGATGGGCGTGACGTGACCCATGCCGAACCTGCTGATCGCGAGCTGGCAATGGTGTTCCAATCCTATGCCCTGTACCCCCACATGAGCGTGCGCGAAAACATGGATTTCGGCATGAAAGTCAACGGGTTTGCGCCTGCCCTACGGCAGGAACGGATCACCGAAGCAGCGCGCATTCTACAGCTGGAGGACTACCTTGACCGCAAGCCCTCTCAGCTTTCGGGCGGTCAGCGGCAGCGTGTCGCGATTGGTCGGGCCATCGTCAAGAATCCAAAGGTTTTCCTGTTTGACGAGCCATTGTCCAATCTTGATGCCAAACTGCGGGTGCAGATGCGGGTCGAGCTGGAAGGCCTGCACAAACAGCTCGCCGCGACAATGATTTATGTGACTCACGATCAAGTCGAAGCCATGACCATGGCTGACAAGATCGTTGTTTTGAATGGAGGGCGCGTCGAACAGGTTGGCACTCCGATGGAGTTGTACCATGCACCTCGGTCCCGTTTTGTGGCCGAGTTCATCGGTTCACCAGCCATGAATGTGTTTGCCCCAAGCAATACGGTGAGCAACCTTACTATCAAGCCGCATGCGGCTTTCGTCGGCTGCCGGCCCGAACATCTTGAGCTCGTGCCACAAGGTGCAGGCAATGCCGACGCCGCGGTCCGGGTCAAGGAACAGCTTGGAGGCGAGAGCCTTCTGTACCTGATCCTCTCGGACAAAAGCGAGATTGTCGCGCGTGTGGCCGGCGACGACGATACACAAGTCGGTCAAATTGTGGGCGTTCGAATACCCGAACTTCGGCTGCATCAATTCGGCGCCGACGAGCTTGCACTGTAGCGGTGCGCGTGATGACAAAGGGGGAACCCGCAGATCAGGAATCGGATACTCAGCTTCCATTACTGCTGGATGCCTTCAGCCTCGTGATCTTCGATTTTGACGGGGTCATTGCCGATAGTGAGACTATCTCGCTCTCGACATTGAAAGAGACGTTCACCAAGTACGGTATAGACATGCCCACGCAAGAAGTCAGGCGGCAATTCCTGGGCAAATCTCTTGCTGCAATAGAAACGTTTGTTGCTGAACATTGTACGCAACGATCCACCAGCGCCTTTGCGCATGATTGGCAGGCTGAGCTGTTCCGACGCTTCAAGCGGGAACTCTCACCCATTTCCAATGTAACGAGCTTTTTGGGGGTGTTGGCTTCGCTGCAGGTTCCGTATTGCATCGCCTCAAGCGGTACATTCGAACGGATCGCTGTTGCCTTGAAAGCGATGCAGATGACTGCGCTGTTTGAAAACGTCTTCAGCGCCGAACAGGTTGAGCACGGCAAACCGGCGCCAGACCTGTTCTTGCACGCGGCCGCCCGGGTTGGTGTCGCACCCGAAAACTGCCTGGTGATCGAGGACTCACCCTATGGTGTGCGCGCTGCCAAGGCGGCGAACATGTACTGCGTCGGATTTGTGGGCGGGGCGCACTTGCGTGGTATTGAAGACCGGCATGGTGAATTTCTCCGTCAACAAGGGGCTGATCTGATCATACCATCCTATGAGTCTCTCGCCCCCGCGCTGGTCACGCAGCGGACAAAACAATAAACGGTTTGAAGACACAGATGGGGGGCAACGTGGCATGAGCTACCTTGCATAGATCTGGGAACATCCGGGCTTCGCGCCTTGCTTCTGACGGAAAACGGGGGTGTGATCGGATCAGCAGAGCGGACTTATTCCACTGAACACAAACACCCCGGTTGGAGCGAACAGAACCCCGCAGATTGGATCACGGCGCTTGAGGAGACAGTCCGCGAATTGCGCAGCAGTCACCCCGAGTTTACCTCGCTCGGCGCAGTCGGCGTCGCAGGACATATGCATGGCGCAACGTTACTGGATTCCCTGGGCGAGGTGATCCGGCCGTTTCAATGTGCAGGAAGACTGTCACCAAACGCATGAGCCCACGCATCAGCATGAACACAAATGACGATGTGATCCAGTTGGCATTGCAAGGTCATGGTGTCGGACGGCTTCTGTCCTATCAAGTCGCCCCCTACATTGCAGATGGGCGGATCAAGACTGTTCCAAAGTCATATGAACCACCCGAGATCCCCATCCATCTTGTTCATAAAGAGGGACGAACCGTGTCTGCGAATGTGCGCGACTTCGTCGATTTTGCGGCCGAGCGCATCAAATCCAATATCCTACTTGTTTGAAAAGGGTCAAGTTCTGACCGCGCGACCAACAAAAAAACGAGTTCGCGCTATTCAGCCGCCGCCGAAACCGAAGAGGTCCACGCATTTGGAACAAAGGCATCATCCAAAGCGGTGTCCGCCACATGGTTCGTATAGTTCGACAGGACTTTCAAAGCGGTGCCAAGGATGACTTCCAGCATGGTTTGGCGTGTGTAACCTGCCGCTAGAAACACCTCGATCTGGGCGTCGCTGGGCCAGCCCCGGCTTTCGTTGATCACGATGGCAAATTTGCGCAGCGCTTCCAGCTTGGGGTCGGCAATGGGGCTGCCGGTTCGCAATGCGGTGATGACGTCCTCGGGGACACCGGCCATCTGTGAGAGCGTGGTATGGGCGGCCATGCAGTACTTGCACCCGTTCAACCGGTTGTTGGTCATCAGGATTACCTGGCGCTCGGTCTCTGACAGGCTGGTCTTTCCGAAGATGCCGGAAAGTGTGGTGTAGCCTTCCAGAATTGCGGGAGCTTCGGCCATGGTCGCATAAAGGTTGGGCACAAAACCATACCCTTTCAGCGATGCTTCCAGAATTGGTTTCGCGGCATCAGGGGCGGAGGCGATTGTATAGGTCTCAAAATCAGTCATGTCTGGTTTCCTTTGGGATGAGATTTTAACGCACCCGTATTGTCCTTGCGGACAGGGCGTCTTGTGGAAATGCCGGTCTTTTGAGGAGGGGAGAGGCAGGGGTGGCTCCGACCGGCAAAAGCCACCAAATTCCTTGGTCAAAGGCTGCCGACAGGCGTGTGGTGGATATCTGCCCATTTCGCATGGGCGCCTTGGATCACGGTCTCTTTGTCTTCAAGGTACTTCTTGAAGATGTCTTCATTCACAAAGAGATAGAGTTTGCCGTCGACGATATCGGCATAGCGAACATCGCCATCAAGCTTCTTGCCAACATAGACGCCAAAGGCGCAGAAACCGCCGAATTGGGGCAGATGTGCCGCCGGATCCGCTTCGAACGTGGCTTGCGCTGCCTGTGATGCAAAATAGTAGTCCACACCGTCATGAGCCGATGTGTAAGCGGCGTTGCCCCTCTCGGGTTTCTCAGCTTCAAACATCGACACAGGATCGACGCCGTGCATACCAAGGGGGTGTCCGGTCAGCGTCAGACTGTTCGAGACGTTGTATTCATCATCGGCCAATGCGGCCGCCGCCAGGGCAAGAGTCAGCGCTGTTGTAAGCGCAGGAAATGTAAAGATGCGTTTCATGTTGTGTCCTTTCTTGATGTCAGGATCAATTTGGAAAGTCGGTTCGGGTCAGGCTGATTGGCCGATGCGCTCAACCGCGTCGTCGGTCCACCAGACACCGTTGGCGACCATGCGGAAGTTGATGATGGCGGCGAGATACCCGTCACCTTCAGGCACCTTGGCCCCGGCCGTGGCATCGCGAACGACAGCAACTTCGTAGCCCAGCTCCAGCAGCTCATAGAGATGCGCCTGCGTGCACAGGTTTGCGGACATGCCCGCAAGGATCACTTTGTCGATCTTTCGTTTGCGCAATTGCAGGTTCAGGTCGTTCTGAGCAGGGCTGTAAACCTTGTGGGGCGAACAAATGATGGTTTCGCCATCCTCGATGTACTTCTTGTATTGAGGCATCCAGTCGGCACCTGAGCCTTCGAAATTGTCCAGGTTGAGCGGCCCGAGGCGGTCAAACATGCCGATGCTGTGCATCGTGGCTTCCAGCGTGCCCTCGAACTCCCACTTGTGGTCATGCGGGTAGTAATAGTGGGGCGAGATGAAGACCGGCATCCCGGCCGCCTTGGCGGCAATGAAAAGCCGTTCGATATTATCGACGGTGCCCTGTTCGGTCACGCTTTCACCAACGACGCCCCATGTCACACCGTCCTCGGACAGAAAATCGATCTGGGGATCGGTCACCACAAGCGCAGTGCGCCCCGGTTCGATCGTCATGTCGATTTGAGGAAGGCCCGGGTTTTCCGGGTCAGCGTAGTAGGCACGGGCCTCGTCGGTCGCGGCAAATGCTTGCCCGCCAGCCGCGAGTGTTGTCCCAGCAGCGGCCGCCCCGGCGGCTTGCGTCAGGAGGCGGCGGCGCGCCATATCAACGCGTTCGGGCGTGACGTCGCAGCCGCAGCCGGCTCCATGTTTGTGGTCATGATTGCTCATTTCATATTTCCTTTGTCTGAGAGGGGCAAAGCGGTCTGCCTTACTCGGCAGCGCCCCAGGTGGGTCTGACAAAAAGGAAATTAGGCACCACATTGGCCTGGGTATTGGCAGGCCCTGCCAAGGTTTTGACCGAACCTGCCATGTGGTCTTGAGCTGTGCGTCTAGTCGGAGGTCGCTTGCTGCCGGAATCGAGCAGGAGCCTGTCCGACCCAACGTTTGAAGGCACGGCTAAACGTGCTCTGTTCCGAAAACCCGGTCATAAAGGCAATCTCGGCGATGGACGCCTTACCGTCACGGAGCAGGTCACGAGCAAGTGCAACTTGTGCCTGACCAAGAACGTCGCGATAGGTCAGTCCTTCTTCGGCCAGCCTGCGGTAAAGCGTGCGCTCACTCATTCCCATCTCTTGGGCGACATGCGCTGCTTGTGGTGCGCCGTTGCTCAGGGCTGGTGTAAGTCGGTGGACAATTGTTTGGCTCAGTGAGGTGTCGTCATCGCGAGAGTTGAATGCCTCATCCAAGTGCTTCGTCATGAAATCTGACAAGCCCGGGTCGCCAAGACGATTTACGCAATCCAGCATAGCTGGGCGCATCGCAATGGCGTTGTGAGCGCTCCCAAATCGAACCGGGCACCCGAAATATTCGGCGTAACGTTCCGGTTCTTGTCTGCAAGCATGCTGAAACGTTACATATGCGAGCGACAACCCATCACCCACAAACCGATGCATGTTGCTTGCAAAGGCCGCAAGCGCGCATTCGTTGCGCAGCTCCAAGGCGGCGCGATGTGGTGTTTGTCCTTCAAAAATCCAAAGGACCGGATCACCGGTTTCATCAAGTCTGTAAACTGCGGTGTCCGTGACGAGACGAAAATAACGCTCGATCCGTTGCAAAGATTGCCGCAAGGTCGGAGCTGTCTTTACGGCCAGGCCAAGGACGCCGAGATCATCGGTTGCAATCGCCTTCGCATAGGCCTCAACCAACGCAGCCTCATCCGCTTGTTGCGCACGAATCCAATCGATCAAATCGAAATAAGCATCATCCGCCAATTGGCCGTCCTGAGCCTCTGGTAAACGCAGCATGACAGCGCCATTTGAAATCAGCGCGCCATCGTCGTTCAGCGTCATCCCGGCGGCGTTGGCCATCGCGCGGGCGAATGCGTAGGTTACACTTGCCATACAGAGAGATTAGCACTGGAAAGCCCTTCCGCGCCAGATCGCACAACCCCGTGATAAGTATAATAAACATAGACAGTCACGATCTTCGGGCGATTGAGGATAAATGCGCCAAACTGATAAACCTCGTCATCAGATTTTCAGAACGGTATCGTCCAAGAGCGCGCGAGAAGCATGCAGTTATCGAGGTCATGGTAGATGGGCGAAATTTTCATATCTGTGCTGCTGCCGCTCGCAGTTGTTATCATCATGTTCTGCCTTGGCCTTGGTCTGACCGCGGCTGACTTTCAACGCATCGGACGACGTCCACGGGCCTTTTGCGTTGGCGCGCTCAACCAGATCATTTTTCTGCCTTGCATCGCTTTGATGGTGATCCTTGTCTTTGGGATTTCCTCCGAGACAGCCGTTGGCATCATGATTTTGGCAGCCTGCCCGGGCGGGGCGATCAGTAACATCGTGACCAAGCTTTCGAATTGGGATGTCGCTTTGTCCGTTACGCTCACAGCAGTCTTCAGTCTGACATGCGTGCTGACCGTACCGCTCATCCTGGGGTTTTCGATGCAGTTGTTCATGGGATCAGCAGCGCCTGCGGTCGACATTTCTTCGACGGTTTTGGCGATGTTTTTGTGGACGGTTGCACCGATCCTGGCCGGCGTGACCGTGCGATCTGCGGCGTCGCAAACCATCGCCGATATCGAGCCGGTCTTTAGCAAAATCTCTATGCTACTTTTTGCAGTGGTCGTCGGAGGGGCGATCATTTCAAACTGGGGGGTGGTCGCGGAAAACTACCTTAGACTTGGACCGGCACTTTTTAGTGTAGGCGCGTTGCTCACGCTTACAGGCGTCATGAGTTCACGGTTGCTCGGATGCACGGATGTTGAGGCTAAAACGATTTCAATTGAAACCGGCGTTCAAAACGGGGCCTTGGGCATCGCAATTGCCACCTTGCTGTTGCCTGGCACCGATGAGTTAAGCGCTTATGCCATCCCATCCGCAATTTATAGCGTGGTCTGGATCGTGACAGTGTTGCCCGTCTTCGCTTTCCTTGCGCGAAGAAGTCCAATTTCATGATCTTGGTACCAATTTGCTAGCTCTGGCTGCGGGCTGGGCCAAGTCCCGTCGCTTGCATGCCCGAGCGCTATCTGGCAAAGGAACGATCAAGCAGTTTCCAAACTCGCTGTGGGATGACCGCTTTGGCGGTCTTTCGTGTTGAGGGGCGAAGCCTTAGCTGCCAGTGCGGAGGATCCTAAGTCAGCGAAGGTATAGATTCCAAGGTCAGTATTGTCCGGCTTTTTTCTCATTCGTAGACCTCCAGATTTCGCTTGCGTAGCGAAGGTTTTGTCGCAAACTTTTTCCCATCTGTCAGACTGAGTGTCGTTTTGGTAGCGCATGCTCTAAATGACAGGAGCAGACCGTGACAATCTCATTCAAAGGCGCACATTTTCCGAAAGAAGTGATCTTGTACGCGGTTTTCTTCTACCTACGCTACGGTGTTTCATACCGGGATCTGGAAGAAATCATGGCGGAACGCGGCGTTGAACTCGATCACGCGACCTTGAACCGCTGGGTGAGCCGATATGCCGGTCTTCTCGCTGATGCTTCGCGGCACAAAAAGCGTCCTGCCGATCGTTCATGGCGCATGGATGAGACCTATGTGAAAGTGAAGGGTGAGTGGGTTTATCTCTATCGGGCCATCGACAAATACGGCAAGACCCTAGACTTCATGCTATCCAAACGCAGGAACAAAGCTGCTGCAACGAAGTTCTTTGCTCGTGCGCTTGAGGTAAACGGATTACCACGGAAGATTGTCATCGACAAAAGCGGGGCTAACACTGCTGGCATCAAAGCAATAAACAAGATGCTGAAAGGCTTTGGTTGTCCGGTACCTATTGAGATGGTCAGACGGAAGTACCTCAACAACATCATTGAACAAGACCATCGCTTCATCAAACGTCGGATCAGGCCCATGTTGGGTTTCAAGTCTTTCTCGTCAGCTGCATCTGTTGCATCAGTCAGCGCGTTGGGTTCTGTCTGATGGGCAAAGGTCCAGACTGTGGTCACGACGCACTCGTCATCCTCGACTGTCACCCGAAATTCTTCAGGCGCGCAAAGCGCTTTGAACCTAGCAATGCGGTGCAAAGCCTCTCCGACATTCCTGGCATGGAACGCGACAAGAAAGGACGGAGGAAGGGTCGCACCGTGCATCGTTTCCGTCAAACTGAGGCCAATGTCATCGCCACCGAGGCTTTGAAGGGCCTCCCACATTGTAAAGAGTTGCTTCGTTGTCATTCGCCCCTCTGACGAGAACACGCTGGACGGTAGTTTTGCGTCTCGCAAGAGTGCAGCGCGGCTGATCGACAGGCTCTCAAGGGCTTTCCAGAAAGTGTCGGGCGTCTTTATTCGGTCGGGCGTTGGCATATGCGTGATCCTTGGTGTCGGAACAGAACATAGCTTCCGACACGGCAAAAGTTTATAGCCGCAACCGCCAATCCACTCGCATAACACGCCAACAAGCACATCTCGCTGTTACGACCCAAGCGGTCATTCAAACAAGGCGCAGCATTTGGTACTTTGGGCTCGCAGTCAAATTTCGCCGCACAACTTGCGAACGACTGCACCAGGCTGTCGCAGCCATTCGCAAGTTGGCTGAAAAGCGGGAACGATGCGGAGTTTCTTGCCATTCGTCCATCCAGTACTTATGGCGGCTTTCGGTCCGCTGCGATGTGATTATAGTTCTTCTGACTTTCACTGTGTCACTCAGATCAGTCAGACCACGCCTCTGGCGCTTGAGCGAGTCACTCAAGACAAGGATAGGTATGTTCGATCATGTCGAGTTCACTGTTGGCGATATATCCACAGCCTACGAGTTTACTCTCCGATTTTCTCAGCGATTGGGGCAAAGGTAGCGTTTTTCGACGTCGAAGTCGGGGAGCTTGGATTTGAGATGGACGGTATCGTCGCGTTTCTAATCACCGAAGGGAACGTCACCAAACCCCATTTGCATATTTGCTTAAAGGCCACCGGGAAGAAAGCTGTGGAGACGGCCTATCAAGGGGCGATCGAAGGTGGTGGGCGCTGCAACGGCAGGCCGGGATATCGCGACCACTATGAACCGGGGTACTATGCCGCTTTCATCTTTGATCCTGACGGGCACAATATTGAAATACTCTTCAGAGAGGCCTGAGGTGAAAGAGCTCCGGTCGGAGGCGTCGGCCCTGAAGGACACGCTGCACAAGCAAAATCCAGACGAGTCCGATCTCACATTTTGTCGGCAAAACTCCAGTTCCCTGCAGTGCATAATCTCGACTTTAGAACGTCAAAAACGCGCCGAGAAACGGACATTCAAAGTCTCGCTGAGGCACCAAAGCAGACACTTGTCGCTATCTCGCATATAGCGGGATCGCCTCTTTGGAGCGGTTGTTAGTGCTCCGTGCCGCCGTCTCAAAACGAAAAGAACTGCAGGCGTATCGTTCAAATCTGTTTTCGAAGACGAGCCACCGTTTCTTTCGGGTGAGCATCCAGCAGCGCCAGAAGTTTGAACGCAGGCCCTCCAGGGCGGCGGGCTCCGTTCTCCCACAGTTTGTAACCGAGCTCGCTCATCCCGATAAGTTCGGCCATTTCCGCCACGGTCAATCCGGCCTTTTCGCGGACCTCAAGAGGGGTTGCGACGGGCTCGGATATGGTGTCCGAACGGGTGCCTTGCGCCGGATCAACGGACACAAGGCTGGGATCCGGTCCTGTCATCATCTGCTCCTTTTTTGTTATTTGAGGCATGACCATAGGTCATGCCTGAAGATCGCGATTGCGCCGATGTCAAAGTCTGGCGCGCAGGCGTTTTTCAACCGTGCTCAGCCTGCGGGTGGTCTGAGCCATATCTGTCCGGAGGGTCCGGATTTCATCAAGGATGCCCTGAATATCCTCCG
>NZ_JAGHRB010000024.1 GCF_017743995.1 Ruegeria sp. R13_0
ATGTTCGCCCGCTTTGCTGGGGTCGTCCCCATGCGCGTGCGCATCAGGCAAAGCCTTCACCGCCGCAACATAAGCCTCAACCTCAGAAGCATCCGTCGGAGGGGGAATATAACCCGCACTGTGATCGGTGTGATCGCCGTGCCCGGTGTCATCTCCACCGGTGCTGTCATCGGTGTGGTCGCCCTGTCCGGTGTCATCTCCGCCGGTGCTATCGTCGGTGTGGTCGCCATGCCCGGTGTCATCTCCACCGGTGCTATCGTCGGTGTGCTCACCGTGGCTGAAGGCGTCTCCGCTGATCACCTCACGGGCGCCGTTGCTGTCGGGACCTTCCCATTCAAGCTGCAGCGTGGCCTCTCCACCTTGCTCAAAATACAGCACCTCAATCTCATGGGCGCCTTCGGACAGGTCCAACGTGACGCTTTGCTCTTCAAACCAGTGCAGCCCGTCATTGTCGATGACCGGTTGGCCGTCGATATAGAGCGCAGAGCCGTCGTCCGAGGTCAGGTAGAATGTATAGACACCGCCCTGAGCGACATTCAGGTTCCCTGTATAGCGTGCGGCGAAATTGTCAGACGGCCCACCGTCCCACAGAGAGCTGTTGCTGCGGAAAGTATTGAGCTGCGATGCTGTGCCCGTTCCATAAGGCGTTGCGTCGAAATCGATCTCAGACAGGCTTGAGACGCCCGCACCCAGCACAAAATAGGACCCGTACAAGCCCTGCATGCCAGCGCCATGGCCGGAGTCATCTCCACCGGTGCTGTCATCGGTGTGATCGCCGTGCCCGGTGTCATCTCCACCGGTGCTGTCATCGGTGTGGTCGCCCTGTCCGGTGTCATCTCCGCCGGTGCTATCGTCGGTGTGGTCGCCATGCCCGGTGTCATCTCCACCGGTGCTATCGTCGGTGTGCTCACCGTGGCTGAAGGCGTCTCCGCTGATCACCTCACGGGCGCCGTTGCTGTCGGGACCTTCCCATTCAAGCTGCAGCGTAGATCTACCCTGAGCTTCAAAATACAATATTTCAATTGCATGGGCCCCTTCGGACAGGTCTAGGGTCACGGCCAACTCACGCGCTCCATGCAGCCCGTCATTGTCGATGACTGGTTGGCCGTCGATATAGAGCGCAGAGCCATCGTCCGAGGTCAGATAGAGCGTGTAGACACCGCCCTGAGCGACATTCAGGTTCCCTGCATAGCGCGCGGCAAAATTGTCAGACGGCCCACCGTCCCACAACGAACCATTGCTGCGATATGTATTGAGTTCCGACGCCGTGCCCGTTCCATAAGGTGTTGCGTCGAAATCGATCTCAGACAGGCTTGAGACGCCCGCACCCAGCACAAAATAGGACCCGTACAAGCCCTGCATGCCAGCGCCATGGCCGGATTCATCTCCACCGGTGCTATCGTCGGTGTGATCGCCATGGCCCGTGTTGTCGTGGCTAAAGGTATCTCCGCCGATCACTTCACGGATGCCGTTGCTGTCAGGACCTTCCCACTCAAGCTGCAGTGTGGCGTGAACCGCAGCGTCAAAATATTGGACCTCAATATCATGCACGCCTGCGGCCAGGTTCAGGGTCACCGCCAACTCGCGCGTTGAATGTAGCCCGTCATTATTGATTACACGCTGCCCGTCGATATAGAGCGCGGAGCCATCATCCGACGTCAGGTAGAGCGTGTAGGTTCCACCCGCTTCAACATTCAGTTGGCCTGTGTAGCGCGCAGCAAAGTAGTCCGACGGACCATCTGCCCAAAGCGATCCAAGAGAGAGCTCAGTATCGAGTTCGGACACCATTCCCGTGTCGGAAGGTATAGCTTCGAAATCAATCTGAGACAGATTCGAAACGCCCGAATCAACGACGAAGTACTGTGCAAAAAGGCCCATAAGGTTACCTGCTCTCTCAATCCCGCTGTCTAGCGGTTATTGTTTCCATTTGACGGCCTCAGCGAGGCCCAATTAAGGCGGAATTGCGTCTCGGCAAAAAGCTGCGCAAAGCCACACATCCGCTGCAACACATCACTAGGAAACCTAAAAACCATTAAACATGGAGCGAGCGCCAATCGACCGCCGCAAAAAGGACCCGCTCACTTGGAGCGTGGCACGGTGCTTTCATGATCTACTCGCTGCTTTTGCAACATCCCCATTCACTAATTCTGGATTGTTTCAAATCCGTAATCATTGCAATCCTCATTTAAGGAATAGATGACTACTCGGCAAAAATCAGCGGAACAAAGTGTGTGCATTGGCGGAAACATGTCCAACCCCGCTCGGATTTACTCCTTTGGCTTGGCACGTGACTTCCTGAAAGGTGCATTCTTGTAGTTTCTACTACTTTGAAGTGAATTTGGGCGGTGATTAGCTCTTCCAAGTTTGTGGCAAACGCGAATGCAAGGAAACGTCGCGCGACGTGCTAACTTTCTTGGCGATACGCTAGGTGAACTTACTCGTCTATTAGAGCATGGTTTGAATACTATACTAATAGGTATCCCACCAATGGGTGTTCACCTAAGCCAATCGTGGCGCTGCTTTGCGACCACCGCGCGGGCTAGTGGCTTGGCCAAGGCTGTCCGCAAACCTGCATGAGGATCCCGTTTTAGGCCGGCGGTAGTGGGGCGTTTGTAGCCGAACCGCTCATAGTCAACGGCGAAGAAATCGGCAATCAGGTTCACATCCTCAACTGTCAAAGTGATTGGTTCGCGCGTGCGTTTGAGCAAATGCCCCATCTTTTCCGTAGGCGCTGTGGTTTCGGTCACTTCATCAAGTCGGCCAATTATAGTGTCAAAGCCGTCTTCAAAGTGAAAAGTCTCGGCCTCTTTGGGCACCAGGTCTGATTGTGGTCGGATGTGATTGTGATAAATTCGGGCATCTAGATTGCATGCCGCAACCACGATCCTGAGCCAAGTTGAAAAGCCAAACCGGCTCATCCGTGAAGCGCCTGTCTGAAAGCGGTATTCACTTTGCAGCCGGGTAAGCGGGTCACGCACCACTGCAAAACTATAGATTACGTCGGGGATTAGTTCGGCTAGATCAATAGCTGTCAAATGCGTGGCAGGGGATATCAAGCCGGTACCAACAATTCCTTCACGCTTGTTGTGATCAATCAAGCTGAGACGCCCACCAAAGCGGCGTTTAAGATATTCCTCGACACTTGATCCACCTGTCTTTGGTACATGGGCAAAAAAGAGTTGGCCCTTAGGTGTGCTGATGACAGGCATACGTGTTAGCTTTCTGACACTATTGGATCACTATGTTTTATTGCGTTTGGGGCGCCTGTACGGCTCACGCACATAAAGTCATCAGTGAACATGATCTTTGGTTCCATATTAAAACCTTTCTTGGTGTGCTTAGGTTTACCTGCTTCGTTGCTAAAAGTGCATTCTTTATGGGCCGAGCTAATGATTTAGCCTTTTATCCAAGTAGTTTCATATCTGTTCGACAACTGCGAGGCTCTGGACCCATTGATTTGGTTGCATTCAATGAGCCGTGTTGATTCAAGCTCCCGAACTTAAGGAGGCATGGTGAGCAAATTATTTTAGCAAAGCGAAGGCGGCTTGAACACGAAATTGCAGACCTTAACAGATACCTCTGGTCGCCCCCCATTCGGTTCTTAATGACCTTGAGCCAGGTCAGCAACCACACAGATGCTGGGGCGTTCCTGAGCAATTTACCCGCCGCAGATTGTGTAATTGCCGACTGCGGGTACAAGAGGCAAACTGGCTCTGAGATGCCTTGTAAGACAAAGAAATACGGTCCTGAACCCTTGGCAGGAAGTTACGCGATAAGTTGGTCTGCTATGACAAAATACAGATACAAACGACGCAACGGAGTAGAGATTATTTCGTGCGATTGTAGGACTTTAGACGCGTCAAGGCGCGCTCCGACAGATACCTGAAGGTATTCCTTTCAAACATTGCGCTCGCTTCGGCCATCATCTTATGACTTTGAAACTCAATGAGATACTGCAAAGGGACCTGCGTCACACGCACCGCTGCTACCACTTGTCAAATCAGCACCGCGTTGCCGCTACTCCAGTATTGAGTCCACATGCAGGAGTACTGGATGGGATCGTTTGTGAGATTGGACGCATCACCCGGGACCAACGCGCGGTTTTCGTCATCGCTGAGGACAATCTTAAAGCCGCGCGCCAAAGTCCAAAATAGTTCGAGACTGTGAATGAACCAAAGGTGTTTGCTCGTTGGCTGGGTGGATTGGGCGGTGGTATTATGGCAATTGGTCTGGAGGCTTGGCCTATGTCGCAATGATCGCATGGATGTTTGGCAGAGTTGAACCTAAATGCTGTGCCTTTGGAAACCTGCGCTCCGCTTGGCGACTGAAAAATTATTCAGCAGAAATATGATCGTCTTGCAAATGTCACCGAGAGGATTTTTGCGGAACTTCGGGCTCAAGCAGCACAATCACACCCGTCCTCACCATGCCCTTAAATTGTGCCTGCCCGCGCCAAAAGCACTATTGGAGAAACACCAAGTTAGTGGATCAAAAATAGGGGGCTAGACACGTTGACCACGTACCGCAGCATGTATCCGATGGATCTCAGCTGAGTGTCGCGACAGCAGGTAGGGAGAACATGAACAAGATAAAGTGACACCGCCTTAGAGGATCAATCATTTTTTGCAAAACAGTTTGACTGAGATGCCCCTGCTACCGAAGTCTGGAGTAAAAGCGGAACATTGCAGTCGTTTACTTTCCTGTGCAATATGCAGTTATAGCTGCAAAGAACTTACTTAGGTTCCAATTTGTGTCGGAGACCGAATTTAGGTTTACAGCATTGGTCAAAAGTTAACCTTCCCAGATTAAAGAACTTAAAGGACAGAAATGCGCGATATTGAGAAACAGGTTGAGCACTCCGGAAACGACCCGAAAGGATATGTTGGTCCGTCTCAACAGTACGATTATATGGGTGCGACGCAGTTCGCATTGTTGAGCGCACTTGGATTGCGCGCGCACCATAAACTGTTGGACATCGGCTGTGGTTCATTGAGGGCGGGTCGGTTTTTTATTCAATACCTGAATTCCGGAAACTACTATGGGATAGAGCCGAACGAATGGCTAGTTCACGCTGCTAAAAACGGCGAAATCGGCCGAGATTTATTTGACCTAAAGAAACCCTCGTTTTCGAACTCTGACGATTTCCAAGTCGAATTTGAAGGCAAGTTTGATTTTATTTTAGCCCAATCCATTTTTTCCCACACAGAACTACAACTATTGGAAAAAGCTTTAAAAAACATCAAACCCGCGATGTCTCACGACAGTCTTATGATATGCACGTTTTTGGAGGCGTCACGGGATAGTCATGGCGACCGTTGGGTTTACCCCGAGTGCGTTACTTTCCGACCGAAAACCCTCCAAACAGTTTTCTCCAGTGTTGGGCTTCACGGAACACGGATACCTTGGTTTCATCCGCGTCAGGACTGGTACATTGTTTCCAAGGACAAGCGTAGTTTGCCTAATATTCTCGAGAAAAAATATCTTCGAGGTGCCATTTTGAATAGTGATGAACTTGCTGCGAGTCGATCTTTCGTCAGCCGCAGTCGGCGACGTATCAGGTCTTGGGTGGCGCGAAGGATACCCGAAGCCATAAAAGAACAACTAAAGAACTGACTACGAGATGTCATAAAGGGGCCTGTGTCACGCATCGCCGTTATTGCTTGTCAGAACAGCGCTGCGCTGCCGCCATTCCCGTATTGAACCCATATGAAGGAGTACGGGATGCGACTGTTTGTTGGACTGGATGTATTGCTTGCTAAGATCACAGTCTGCGTGATTAGCGAGTACGATTAAATCACAAAGGAGGCCGAGGCAGCGAGCAATCCGGAGGTATTAGTTGGCCCGATTTGACTGGTCTGGATTGATGTTATCGTATGACTGGTCTCTGATCACATCGGCGCAATGGCATTGCTAAGCAGTCAGCCAGATGCCGATTGGCTGTTCGGGGATCACTGCTATGATGCCAATTGGTTCAGGGACGCGTCAAAATACAAAGGCATACGTGCCCACATCTCTGGTCGAAAACAACGAAAGGTATCCGTCATGTTCTGGCTACGAAACAAGAATGGGTCCTAACCCTTGCTCCGTAGCCTCAATATCAGGCTTTTAGTTTGAGCAGATCTTGCATTGCTTCCTGTCTGGCGCCACCAATGTATTTGTCATAATCAGAGTGCAGAAACAAATGAGCATAGTAGATTTGAAACCTCCATTTATATTGAGTTTTGTTTAGCAAATTCTGATTTCTCTGAATCTTTACATTGTTTTGGGACGAATTGAATTCTTCGATTGCACGTAGTTGACCATTGTAAGTTCCATACATTTCAATTTCAGTGCCAATGATGTCATCGAAATACATGAACTGCCGAGGCAGGAAATGTTCGGGGCGGTTTTCACAATGATCAAAAAGCCTGAAGCTTTCCCGCGTTGAGGACCAATAGTCCGTGTCGTTAAAAATGGCCCCAATCGGGGGAGGAGAATATTCTTCCAAAAATCCGTCGATACTGTCTCGGATATTTCCGAGAATAATTTTTCCGTTTGGCACTTGTGCTTTAATTGCATCCACATCCATTACATACTGTTTCTCAGCGAACCAATACGGTAAATCTGCAGAGCCTTCAGGAGGTGGCATACCTTCGCCTGTGTCGAAGCCATAACAAACGACGTCAACACCTGTCGCCCGTTTCACCTCATCAGCGTAGTCACACATGTATGCAAGGCCGTTGCCTCCAGCTACTCCAAATTCGATAGCGGAAATTCGTTGATGACCTAACATTTTTCCCAATTCTGCGGCACGCATCATGCACCAAGAATAGTGGGGCCGGTCAACGGCCTGAGTCGCGAGCTTAAATTCGGGGGAATATCTGTAAAGCCCATTTGTGGCCTGTATTGTCGAGCGTAATAGTGGTCCCAACCAAGACGTTTGCGCTTCTGTTGATAGTAGGGCCCTAGCAACCCGGTTCTTTAATGACATTCTTCGAGAACTCCAAAAGTTAGGCAATCAATGTATACTAGTCCATAGCCCTAGAAAAAAAACACATTTTCATGATCTTCTAACATTAAATTAAATTGGGAATTGTGATAATTGGACGGTCTCGCGATTGTCTTGGGGCTATAGATACGTAGGTTAAAGAGTACCCGGATCGGGGGTAACGTGAGGACATAGACAGAACTGCAACAGGACACGCGAGGGCGCCCGGTGCTGTTGACACACGGCGCGACCTTTGTGCACGGTACGTCGTCTCTAGAGATAATGTTTTTGACTGAGGTTTTGCAGTGACAAACAATTCTGACAGGCCCCTAAGTGGCGCCGAAAGCTCAAGCGTTTACCAGATCGATTGCGACACTCTCTATATCGATCCCCAGAAAGCCGCTGAAATTGGTAAGAAATTCGCGGTTGAATATCAGTCGGGGAAGCCTTTTCACTACATAGGGATTGATAATTTCTTGCCTTTGGCCGTTGCTGAAAAGATGAGGCAGGAGGCCTTGTCCCAAGGCGAAAAGGCCCCTGAGAATCTCAGCCCGCAAGAACATCTGAAGACATCCTACAATCCGGACATTCTGCCGTTATACTCGCGCGCGGTATTCAACGCATTGAACTCAAGGGCATTTCTTAGGTTCCTTGAAGAGATGACGGGGATTTCGGGCCTCATCCCGGACCCTTATTTCCTAGGGGCAGGCATCCATCGTACCAATAATGGTGGGTATTTGGGCATTCACGCAGACTTCAATTATCATAGGCCAATGCAGTTGGAACGCCGACTCAACTTGCTCATTTACCTTAATCCGGATTGGAAACCCGAATATGGTGGCGCGTTTGAAATCTGGACTGATGACATGACACAGCAGATCGCAGCTTTCCCGCCACTCATGAATCGTATGTGCTGTTTTTCGACTAGTTCGACAAGCATGCATGGGAACCCGGAGCCTATAAACCACCCAGACGGCACCCCTCGTCTTTCAATTGCTCTTTATTACTATACAGCGACTTGGTCTGACAGCCATATCGCACATTCAACGCTGTTCCGCGTCCGTCCCGGCACCGGCGACAAGGCAGAAAATAAGGCGCACCGGTTACATACAATGCGAAAATACACCCCTCCCGTTTTGCACCCATTTGCAGAAAAGGTTATGCGTAAGTTGCGGATCGTCTCATGGTGAACAGGCAACATCATTGAGATCATAACTTATTGCTGTCCAACCCCGGTGCGTTGATTCTTTTGCACCACATCCCAGACGATTTCCTGCATCAGCCGGGCGGCCTCGGGGCCGGGGTCTGCGGCTCGGGTTCTGTCTGCTTTTGTCATAGCACGCGGCAGACCCACCGGTGACGTCTGATATAGGACGGCATAATGGGTCAAGGCGACAAGATAGGTGCCATAGTCGCTGAGGTGGATATTGTCAAAAAACAGATCCTCGCGACTGGATATGGGTCCAACGCCGCCCCGGCTTTCGACCTCGCGCACGAACTGAGCCACAACCTGACCAGCGGGAATGACATATATGGGTTTGGGCTGATCCTCACGGGCTAAGGCGCGTCGCAGGATTTCTTTTTCCCAATAGCGTTCTAAATCCTTATCGAGGCGTTCCAGCCAATCTTCTTTACCATCCAGTGGGTGCCATGTCTCGTATAGGTAAATACGTATGTCCGGGTTGGCTTGCCTGGCGAGTTGCACCCATTCATGCAGGTACGTCTCGCTGTCATGATACTTGATTGCATCTCTGATCTCGACCATCTCGGTCAGGATCAGCGTGTCGTAATTACCGGTCGCTAGCGCGTCCTTGGCGTTCTTATAGTCAGTGGGCATGTTAAGAAGCTCAAATCCGGCAAGAGACTCCCCCTGATCCCAATGTGCTTTCAGGGGTGTGCCCCAACCCAACTGACTGCTGTAATTATGTCCATCCCCTGCCAGTTGCATCAGCATCACGGGTATGTTGGGGCCTACAAGGCTGTGGCCGAGGTGAAAGACATTTACGGGGCCGGATGGGGCCGGGCCCGGCATCTCATATAGCGCATCAAAGGCCTCAATATCCAACGGTTTGGCGGTTCCGAGCCGGACCACTCCGGCAATAGTGGCGATGGCAAGAAGGGCAAAAGCCGGAAGATAACGTTTGATCATCATTGAAACCTGTTGCTGTGTATTGTGAAACCTCTTGCTGTGCATTGTAAGGAGGTGTGCTTCAGATACGTTCGTAAATACGAAGATACTGTTTTCGGCGATGAGTGTTCTAGTTGTGATGTGCAGCCTTTCCGACCGATCTACAAGGATCGCGCGCCGGGCAGGAAACTCAATTTTTTACCTCCTTAAACTCGATAACCTGACCCGTCATAGGATAGGGTGTCTTGTAGATGCTTTCCTTCATACAAAATACCTGCCTAGCCAAATTGTCCACGCCGCAAGGCGGGCTGCGTCTCCAGCCAATCTTGCTCGGATGGGGTGCAGACAACCTATTCAAGGTCGGCAGCCAGTGGTGTGCCCGGTTCGATTTCGACGTTGATACTCTGTCCGCGCCTGTTTTATGCAACACAACCGCGATACAGATGTCATCACTATGTGTGATGGATCCCACCAAACCAGCTGGCCAGATAGGACTGCGATCCGGCGCCATTGGAATGGTGTTCAGCTGGTGATTGAGGTTTTGCACGGCCTGACGTGCGGCAACACGCCCAGAAGTAAACTCCAACTGAAGTTTTGTGACGGCGCGCGCCTTTGCTGGTTCTTCTTCGGGCAGCAAAGCCCCGCCCGGGGTTTTTGGATCGGTCACACCAATACCTATACCCGGGCCGAGCATTTTCTGAAGCTCGGCTTTTATCGCTACAAACCTGCTCATGCCGACCGTCTGCGGGCGCGCATTTCGCGGCGGCGGGCCATTGCATCGCCGCGATTGCTGGCCTTGTCCTGCGCTGGTTGGACCGGTTCTGCGTCAGCAGGTTTGACTCCGGTTTTCTTCTCAATGGTCTCGGCCAAGCCTGCCAAAGTCGGGAATCGGAAGATATCCGTGATATTGAGGCCGGGTACGTTCAACTCTTTGCGGATTTCCCGATGCGCCTGCACGGCCAACAGGGAATGCCCGCCGAGATCGAAGAAATTGTCTCGTCCGCTTATTTCGGCGACCCCCAGAATCTGTGACCAGATCGCTGCGATCTTCTGCGGAACCGAGCCGCCCGAGACGGGTTCGGATACCCGAGTCGCAACGCGGGGCTTCTGCACTGAAGGGGCAGGCAAAGCCTTGCGATCCACCTTGCGGTTCGGTGTCAACGGGAAGCTCTCCAGCGTCACGAAATGCGTGGGCACCATGTAGTCTGGAAGTTGCGCTGCCAATGCCTGCCGCAATGCCTTTTCATCAACAGTTTGATCGACGGTCATGTAAGCCGCGAGTTGCACTAAGTTGGGCGTGTCCTCTCGCGCGATGACAACCGACTGGCGCACGCCAGCTTGCGCGTCGATCAGACTTTCAATCTCACCCAGCTCGATCCGATAGCCGCGCAGTTTGATCTGGTGATCTGCCCGGCCCAGGAAATCGAGCTTACCATCCGTCTGCCAGCGCACCAGATCTCCGGTGCGATAGAGCCGTGCACCCGGTACATCTGAGAACGGGTCAGGCACGAACCGCTCGGCGGTCAGGTCTTCGCGTTGCCAGTAGCCGCGGGTGACGCCAGCGCCGCCGATATACAGCTCTCCTGCCACGCCGATGGGAACGGGGTTTCTGTGTTCATCCAGCACGTAGACTTGCGTATTGGCTATGGGCGTGCCGACATTGATCACGCCTTCGGCAGAAACGGCGGTTTCGGTCGTTGACCAGATCGTTGTTTCCGTCGGCCCGTACATGTTCTCGATATGCGCAGGCGACAGCTTGTTAATCTGTTTGACCAGCGAGCCGGGCAGGGCCTCGCCACCGATCATCATGTGTTTGACCTTGGACAAAGCAAACCGCGCTTCGTCGCTCATCAGGATCATCTGCGCCATGCTGGGGGTGCATTGCAGGTGGCTGACGTTGCGGCGAATGATCTGGGCGGCAATGGAATAGTCGTCCTCGGCCAGTTCTGTATCCTGATTGGACAGGCGCAGAACCTCGGCCAGAGGCTTCAGACCCTCCATCACCTGATCGACCGAGATGCCATAGTCGATCAGGCAGGCGATCTCATCGACACCGATGCGTTTGAGTTCTTCGACCCGGTTCAGGCAGTCCTCAACAGTGCCAAACAGGCCGGAATCCTCAAAATAGCGCAGGAAGGCGAAATCGAGGATGCCTTCGAGTTCATCATCAGACAGGCTGCCCAGATCCAGTTGGAACGGGTTCGACACCCCTTTGGGTTTCTTGAAGGCCGGGAAGGCCCAGGCATATTGCTTGATCAGCCCGGCGGCCGAGCGCAGGTAGTTCTTCATCGGCTCGCGCGCGACCTCGCGCACTTCTTCACGGTCCTGCCCGACATAGGTGTGCAGCATCAGGGTGACCGTGTGATCATCGGGATCGTACCCCGCTTCGCGCAAGGCCGCTTGATAAATACCGATCTTGTCGGCCACCTCTTGCACGCTCTGGCCGAGAAGGTGAGTCAGCACGTTGGCGCCGATGGCCCCGGCTTCGCGCCAGGTGTCCGGATTGCCCGCAGTGGTGACCCAGACGGGCAGTTTCTTCGATACCGGGCGCGGCTGCGTAACCACGCCGTGCATATCCCCGGACTTGGTGGGGAATTCCACTGTCTCGCCAGCCCAGAGCTGACGCAGAGTGCTGATCGCTTCGAGCATCGCGGGTTTGTTTTCCGGCGGCGTGTTCTCGGGCCGCAGGACAAAATCATCGGGCTGCCAGCCAGAGGCGATGGCAAGCCCCGCGCGCCCGTTGGTCAGGTTGTCGATTACCGCCCATTCTTCGGCAATGCGCGCGGTATGGTGCAGAGGTGCGACGCAGCTGCCTGCGCGGACACCGATATTCTCGGTCACGGCGGCGACGGCTGCACCCGTCACGGACGGGTTGGGGTAGGGGCCACCGAAGGCATGGAAATGACGCTCGGGCGTCCAGACGGCGCAGAAGCCGTTCTGATCTCCGAACTTTGCGCCCTCAAGCAGCAGTTTGTACTTGTCGCGCCCGACACCATCGTCGTTGCCCCAGTAGAACAGGCTGAACTCCATGCCCTTGCCGGTGATGGATTTCCCGGCACTCACATCACCTGCGACCAACGCGCGGTTTTCGTCATCGCTGAGAACGATCTTGAAGCCGCGCGCCAGCGTCCAGAACAGCTCTAGCACCGAAATATCGAAGGACAGGCTGGTAACCGCTAGCCAGACCCCGGCCGGATCATGACTGATGCGATCGTCCATGCCGGTGAAGAAGTTCGACACGTTGCGATGTTCGACCATGACCCCCTTGGGGCGTCCGGTCGAGCCAGAGGTATAGATCATGTAGGCGAGGTTCTCCGAACACACGCCGCTGTCGACATTGTCTTTTGCAGCCGTTCCCAGCCGTGGGTCCTTGTCCAGCAGCAAGGCTTGTGCGCCGTGATCAGGCAAGCTTGCGGCCAGAGCGGATTCCGTCAGCACCACCTTCGCGCCACTGTCTTCAAGATAGAGCGCCGTCCGATCCGCAGGATAGGCCGGGTCCATCGGCACATAAGCTCCGCCCGCCTTCAGGATCCCCAGCGCCCCGATCAGCAACAGCGGGGATCGTTTGACATGCAAACCCACCAGCGTATCGGGGCCTACACCCATCTCACGCAACACATGCGCAACCTGATTGGCCAGAGCGTTCAACTCGGCGTAGGAGAAGCTAAGGTTCTCAAAGACCAGCGCCGGGGCATCTGGTGTGCGTGAGACCTGCGCCTCGAAATGCTGATGCACGCAGGAGGTCTGATCGTATGCGGTGTCGGTATCGTTCCAGTCCTGTAGGATCTGAGCAAGCTCGGTCTCGGGCAGGATAGGGAGGTCCCGGATCGCCTGACCGCGCTGCGCCTCACCGGAGAGTGCCACCAGCAGGTTTTCCAGCCGGGCCGCAAACAGGTGCAGAGCGGCGTCCGAGACATGTCCGCTGTCCACAAACAGCGCGGCCTGATCCCCGGATGCGACAAGGGTCAGGCTTGTCCCCGGAACCAGCCCGGCCGAGACATCATCGGACAAGCCAATCGCAGGCGTTTGCAGCGGAGTTGATCCCGGCATGCGCGCTGGTAAATCGCAGGCAAACGGGCCCATCTCGCGGGCCTGTTCGATGGTTTGGCTCAGCCCCTCTTGCGCCTCTGCAAAGGCCTGATCAGCCGCGAAGCGGATCGGAACCCAGCTGTTGATATAGGGTGATGCGGCATCCGATAGCCGCAGCGCCAGATCAAGATGTATGGTATCGCCGAGCCGCGCCATGAGGGCCGCCAGCGCCGTTTGGGAGGTGATATTGTCAAGGCCAGTTGGGAGGTGCAGCACTTGCGACCGAGGCGCACCGGACGGGGCCGCTGTGTTGATCAGGGGGATCTCGATCTGCTGTAGCGCTTCAAGTCGGATACGCCATTCGGGTTCAGCGGACAACGTGGCAGAAACATATCGGTCGATCTGCACCACTTGATCTGGGGTAGGTACGGGCAGGGCGCTGCCCCCGTTCAACAGCCCATCGGTCGAGACCGAAGCCCCCAAACCATTGCGCAATCCGCTGACCTCAACCACTCCGTCACTTGTTGCAACGGTCAGGCTGTCGGCTGTGCTTGCCAGAATGGTACCGGGTGTCGCGTCGGTTTGCTGATCGCTGACCTCGACCGAGCCGACCAGCCAGATCTGGCCATCACGCTCGATCTTCGGACAGCAAAGCGGGTTCCAGTATTCTCCATGATCCAACGCGCGGGTCAAAGCGGCCAGCTCAGTAGCATGCTTGGAGAAATCCAGCCTAGCGGCTGCCTCGGGGCGGTCGTTCTTTGCAAAATAGCTGCGCTGCGACAGATCTTGCGAGGTTGTCGGCTGATCCGTCTCAAGCGCGCGGATCACATCTCCAAAGCTTTCGATGGCGGCGCCATAGCATTTGGTATTCAAGGTCAGGGCGGTCTCACGGTCGCTGATATCGAACAGATTCTGGGCGACAATCCCGCCTTCATCGACACCGCCCGAAATCTTGTGCCAGGTGATCCCGTGTTGTGCCTCACCGTTCAGAATGGCCCACACCGGAGCGTTCAGACCGGCATAGCGTGGCAGCGGGCCATCATGGAAATTGACCGCGCCCTTGCTGGCTTTGTCCAAAAGCGTCTGCGGCAACAGATCGAGATTGGCGATGCTGAGCAACCAGTCGAACGACGCACCCTCGATCCGGTTTGACAAATCCTGACCAGGGGCATGCAGAGGCAGGGAATGCGACTGTGCCCAGGCCTCGACATCCGGGTTGCGGGTCGCCACCCCCTGAATACTGTGCCCCGCCTCCAGCAGCATTTCCCCGCATTGAATGACAAGGGATTCATGGCCGATAAGAAATGTGCTGAAAGGCATCTTTACTCTCCAATAACTGGCTTGGATGTGCTGTCATGCGTGGCTTTGCGAGTGGGCGCGCGAAAGCAGGCGGACAGGTCATGCCAGGCCAGGGTACGCAAAAAATGGGGCGGAACACCGCTGTCCTTACGAGTGATCAAACACCGCAACCAGTGCAGGAAACCACCGGTCAAATGTACGCAGGTGGCACCGGCCGCATAAAACCGGCCGTGGTTCTTGACAAAATAATGCAGGCGCGAGTCGAACCAATAATTTGGCACTCGGCTCCAGGTTTTCATGCCGGTGGAGGCGGACCCGATATGCATGACCTCGCTGGGGCGTACATAATCCGTGCGATAGCCTGCAAGTGCGGCGCGGCGGCACAGATCGGTTTCTTCGAAATAGAGGAAGAACTGTTCGTCAAAGAGGCCAATTTCATCCAGAACGCTTTGCCGCATCATCAGGCTAGCCCCGGCTGTCCAACCAACTGGGCGTGTCTCGGGTGGGATGGGAATACGCACAAGCCTATTGGCAAATAGACGAGTAACGACCCCCAATCTAATGCCTCCTACAAATTCGCTGGTAATCGAGGGGAACCTAAAGCTGGTCAGGTGCGGATCCCCGTCTTCGCCGTGGATGTAGCTGCCAGCAAAACCTGCCTGAGGCGTGGTTTCCAGATGCTCCAGCAGCAGGCCTATGGCGTTCTCTGCCGGGAAGGCGTCAGAGTTCAGGATGTAGACATAGTCGGGCCGCATGCCATCGGACAGGCCCGCTCGTATGCCTACGTTGTTGCCCGCGCCAAAGCCACCATTGTGACCAGACTGGATGACCCGAACACGATTGTCCTTGTCCCAACCCTGATCCTGAACATGGGCTGCGATGGCCTCAAACGACCCATCCTGTGAATCATTGTCCACCACGATGATCTCGCCTGTGATCCCCTCCATCGCCTGCCGCGCGGCGCTGACGGATCGCAGAGTCATGTCCGGCGTTTTGTAATTCAGAATAACCGTCAGGAGTTTGGGATCAGCCATGGTCATTCCGCCGCTTGCCGGAGGGTTGGGCGCGGGACCCGACGCTCTGTATTTTCCAGGCAGGTCTTCATCTGTGCGGCCAGCACGCGGACATTGGGTTCCAACACCATCGAGTCGTGATCGCCAGGTACTTCGAACACTTCGATATTGGGGGCCCAGGGCGTCCAGTCATTGTCGTGGGTCAGGTAGTAGCGCTCATGATGTACCAGTTTGCCCGGCCCCAGTTCCCATTTCCCAACCAAAGGCGGGCGGAACAGGGTCAGAGGGCCATTCCACGGATGCAGAGGATAGCTGTTGACGCTTTCCAGGAACGCGGCCTCGATCTCGGTGTCGTGGAATTGCTGGCCGGTCTCGGCTGTTTCTTCCTTGGGTTGGCGTTTATGGATCTCCCATGCGATCCGGTTCTTGGCCCATTGAATGGGGTAGCTTGCACCCTTGTTCCGCATCTCCTGCAGCTGAATCTTCAAGCGATCCGCTTTGCTGAGCGGGTGTCGTACCGGTAGGGGCGTATCCAGCATGACCAGCGCTGCGATCTCTTCGCCCGCTTCAGTCAACTGGCGCGCGATCTCATAAGCCGTGATACCGCCACCCGAGAAACCGCCCAGCATGTACGGCCCCGAGGGTTGCACCTGCCGCATCTCGGCGATGTAGTCCTTGGCGGCCTCGCGCAGATCGCGGTGCGGTTCCTCATCACCATACAGACCGCGCGCCTGCAGGCCATAGAAGGGCCGGTCGGTGCCCACCAGATGCGCCAGATGGCGCAGGTTCAGCACATTGCCGAACATCCCCGCCACCAGGAAGAACGGAGTCTTTGGCCCACCTTCGCCGGAATGCATCGGCACCAGATGGGTAAAGCGGCGTTCCGGTGCCGCAGGGGCTGCCGCTGGCGCATCGCCCTCGCCGCCATCTTTGGGCACGCCGCGGGTGGCGATCAGGTCGGCGCATTTGCGGATGGTCGGGGCCTCGAACAGGACCGAGATTGGGAAATCCACGTTATAGGCCTTACGGATTTGCGCGAACAGGCGCACCGCGATCAGGGAATGCCCACCCAGATCGAAGAAACTGTCCTCGACGCCAATCTCGTCAACACCCAGTAGTTCCTGCCAGAACCCGGCGAGGCGGCGTTCGATGTCATTTTCCGGCGCGACATAATCCGAGTCCAGCTCGGGACGCTGGAACTTCTGATCCGAGCTTTCGGTGGATGCACCGCTATCGGCGGCCTGCGCGATCAGTCCCTCCAGATCCAGCGAGGACAGGATGATCTGCGATTGCCCGCTGGCCAGTGCCTGGAAGAACAAATCCGCCCCTTCTGTCGCCGGAATACCCTGAGACAGGTTGTGACGCAGCCGTTCCTCGGCCGGGGACAGGGGCGCCGGGGCGTCGACCTCAGAGGTGATCGCTGGGGCGCTTTCGGTGAAGGCAAAATCCACAGCATCTTCCATCCGGCGGATCGAGAAACCCTCTACCTCGATGCAGATCGTGCCGTCTGGGGCTGCGATGGTGACATCGAAACTGGCGGCCTCGCTCTCGGCGCGGTTTTCGCCTGCGTTGCGGACCCAACTGACAATCTGCGCGGGCAGTGGTGCATAAACGCGGACCGAGCGGTAGGAGACCGGCACCCAAAGGTGCGAGGCCTGATATCCTGAGATCAGCTCCATCGCCCAGCCCGTGGCTAGATCCATCAGAGCCGGATGCAGGTGGTAGCCCGATTGTATATCCGCTTGCAGTCCCTCAGGCAGCGCCAGATGAGCCAGGCCCTCATCCTGCCCCAGTGCAGTTAAGGTCAGCACCCGCCAGCGCGGGCCAAAATTCAGATGTGCCTCCTGCGGGGATCGCAGACGGCCCGCGCCTTCGGCCTGATGGGCCGGGCCGCAACGGGCAGCGATGGCCTCCACATCCAGCCGTGCTGGCGTGATCAACGGCAGTAGAGACAAGCTCGCTTGGGCGTTCAGTTCGAACGCCTCATCCGATCCACTCTCAACCGTTAAGTCATAGCCCACATCGCTGCGTGGCAGGCGCAGACGGACCTGCTGATCTTCACTGTCCGAGACTGCAAGGGGGCGCAGGAAATATAGGTCGCGAATTTCAAACGGACCGGTTTCGCCTTGCACGCGCAGCGCCTCGGAGGCCAGTTCCAGATAGCCGGTGCCGGGCACCAGAGCGTGACCGGCCTTGGTTCGGTGGTCGTTCAGGAACCAACGGTCATGGGCGTTGTAAGTCGCACTCAGCAGGCGGTTGCCCGCGTCATCAAAGCTTGCCTGATCCAGCATCGGAACGTCCGCCGGGGTTACGGGCGCGGGCTCGGCAGTGCCTGTCCGAGCCTCCATCGCATCCGCGGCCATGCCCACATCGGCCCAGATACCCCAGTTGACCGACACAACCTGCGTTTTGTCGCCCGAACGCGCGCGAGCATAGGCGTTCAGGTATTCATTGGCGGCCACATAGTCGACCTGACCTACAGGTGCCGTCGCGGTTGAGCTGGACGAGAACAGAACCAACCAATCTAGCAATCCGTCGGGGAAGATCTGGTCAATGACCTGCGTGCCGTGGATCTTGGGCGTAAAGACGTCCTCGATCTCCATCATGGTCTTGGTCATGATCGGCGCATCGTCGATCAGGCCAGCCGCATGGATCACGCCGTTGATCTGGCCGAATTCCTGCGTGGCGCTTTCGACGCAGCGGCGCATCTCTTCAACATTGCTGACGTCGACAGACATCGGCAGCACTTTGCCCCCTGCCGCTTCCAGCTTTTCGATAGCGCGGATACGGCGGGCTGTCTTGTCTTGCGGGGCCGAGTTGTTCAGCACGGTTTCCCACTGATCCCGCGGCGGAAGGTCTCCGCGCGCGAGCAGGACGATATTGGCGTCCACTTTGGAAATCAGCGCTTCGGCCAGTGTCAGGCCAATGCCGCCGAAACCGCCGGTGATCAGGTAAGTGCCACCATCGCGCAAGGGCAGATCGTCCAGAGACGGTTCCGCCAGAGCCTGCGGGCGATAACCTTGTTCAAAACGCTTGCCCGCGCGGATCGCCGCCGTAAACGAGGCGGGCGGAGCCAGCAGGTCTTCCATCACTTGATCCGTCAACCCCTCGGGCAGGGCAGGCGCGCGGCGTTTGCCCGCGCTTTGCGGCAGGTCGATATCCAGCAGCGCACAGGTCAAGCCGGAGAATTCGCGCGGGATAACGCGGGTTGGGCCGGTCACGGTTGCTTTTTCCGGGTAGGGCAGGGCCTCATCCCGAACCTGCAGCGCGCCCGAGCTGAGGACATGTAGGTGCAGCGGCATTGGCAGGTCTTCGTCCCCGATCGCCTGCGCCAAGAAGAACAGGCTGTAAAAGCCCTGTTCCAGATTACGGTGGAAGAAGCTGCCGCCGGGGCGGAAGGTCTCGGCCTGTGTCAGCAGCCAGCCATGCACGATCCGGGTTGGTATGCGTTCCTGTGCAACCAGATCGCGGATCAGCGCATCATAGCTTTCGCGCCCGCGTTCGGGGGCCAGTTGGTAGTGATCCTCGCTGATGCGCGCAAAGGCATCGCCGGGCGTGACCGTGACCACCTTGTGACCGGCTTGCTTCAGGCGCGCGGTCAGGTTGGTACACAGCCCGGCCTCATCCGCAAAGATCAGCCAGCTTTCCTGCGCCGCCTCCGACAGATCGCCGGTGACATCCACATCGCAGGCCGCGTATTTCGGGGTCCATGCCACGCGATAGCCCCAATCGGCAGGGTCTTCGGTGCGCATCAGCCATTGGCTGGCTGTCTCGGTCCGTGTCGTTCCGGGTTCGATGAAATAGGGCGAGCGCTGGAAGGCATAGGTGGGCAGAGGCACGCGGTTGCGCCGCGCCTCGCCCCAGATCTGTTTCCAGTCGAACGCGCCGCCCAAAGCCCAGATCCGGCCCAGCATGGCCATGAAATAAGCATCGTCAGCCACATCATCATTTGGGTGACGCAGGCTGCTGATCACCTGATTGGCATCCACCTTGTCATGTTGCCCGGTCAGTGAGGCCAGCGCCTTGCCGGGGCCGACTTCGATGAAGATACGCTCTGGGTTCTCGGACAGCGTAGTGATGCAATCAGCAAAATGAACGGTGTTGCGCAGATGGCCGACCCAGTATTCGGGGTCCGTGGCCTCGGCCTCGGTGATCCAGTTGCCACTGCGGTTCGAGGGGAACGGGATCTGCGGGGCCTTCAACTCGATCGAGCGCAAATAGTCGCCGAATTCCTTCAGAATAGGCTCCAGCATCCGGGAATGCGCCGCGATGTCAATCGGGATGCGCTGGCAGTCGACACCCTGATTGCGCAGACGATCCTCCAGATCGTCCAGCGCCGCCTGAGGTCCAGTTGCAACGCTCAGGCTGGGGGCGTTCACGGCACCCAGATCAAGATCATCGCCAAGTAGTGGCCGCAGATCATCGGCGGGCAGGGGGACGCTCAACATGCCACCGGCCGGAACCGTATCAAACAGTCGCCCGCGCAGATGCACCAGACCGATGCAATCCTCAAACGACATCACGCCGGCCACACATGCGGCGGTGTTTTCGCCCATCGAATGGCCGACCAACGCGGTGGGCTGAACACCCCATTCCATCCAAAGCTGCGCCAGCGCATATTCGGTGATCATGATCAGCGGCAGCTGCACCGAGGGCGTCTTCAACCGCTCATCCGCAGCCTCTTCCTCGCCCGGCTCAGGCAGCCAGATCGCGCGGATATCATAGTCGAGCTTGGCCTGCAGAATATCCAGACCCCGATCCATCCAATCTGCGAAGACCGGCTCGGTCTCATAAAGGTCGCGCGCCATACCGGCGTACTGAGCGCCTCCGCCGGGGAACATGAAGACATGCTCCGGCGCGTCCGAGATCACCGTATGGGTGAACACCCGACGTGGATCATTTTCCTCAAGGATCGTGGCGGCTTCTTCATGGGTTTCAGCGACGATGACGCGCCGCTTTTCGAACCCGCGCCGTCCGTTTTTCAGGGTCCAAGCGATATCGGCCAAATCCTGATCGGGATTGGCTCGCAGATGTTCGGCCAGTGCCGCACTGTTGGCATCCAGCGCTTTCTTGCCCCGCGCCGAAACCGTGAGGATCTGAAACGGCCAATCCGACGGTTCGGATGTGGCTCGCTCAGGCGCTTCCTCCAGAATGGCATGCGCATTCGTGCCGCCAACGCCCAGAGAATTCACCCCGGCGCGGCGCGGCCCCTTGTACGAGACCCAATCGGTCAGAGTGTCATTCACCCGGAACGGGCTGTTCTCAAAATCGATCGCCGGGTTGGGCTTCTCGTAGCCCAGGCTGGGCGGGATCTGTTTGTGATGCAGGGCCAGCGAGGTTTTGATCAGGCTGGCCACCCCGGCGGCGGTGTCCAGATGGCCGATATTGGTCTTGACCGAGCCCAGCCGGCAGAAGCCCGTTTCCTGCGTGGTTTCCGAAAACGCCTGTGTCAGCGCGGCCACTTCGATTGGATCCCCCAGATAAGTGCCGGTGCCATGGCATTCGATGTAATCCACCGTGTCGGCCCGAACATCGGCCATCACGTGGGCCTCGGAAATCGCGGCGGCCTGACCATCCACAGATGGCGCCAAGTACCCGGCTTTGGCCGCGCCATCATTGTTGATCGCCGTGCCGCGGATCACGCCCCAGATATGATCGCCATCCTCAATCGCATCAGATAGACGCCGCAAAATGACAGCGCCAGCGCCCGAGCCAAACACTGTACCTTGCGCGCGATGATCGAAGGCGTGGCAATGGCCATCGGGTGAGAGAACCTCACCCTCTTTATAAACATAACCTCTGTTATGAGGGAGTTCGATCGTAACCCCCCCAGCAATCGCCATATCGCACTCACCAGTCAGCAAAGCCTGCGTTGCATAATGCGTTGCGACCAGCGAGGTCGAACATGCAGTTTGCACATTCACGCTCGGCCCCTTGAGGTCGAGGATATGGCTCAGCCGCGTCGACAGGAAATCCTTGTCATTGCCGGTATGGCGCAACAGGAACATGCCAACGTCGTCGACAAGATCCCGGTTCGAGCAGACGTTAAAATAGAAATAGCTGCCCATGCCGCAGCCTGCGAACACGCCGATTGGTCCGGGGAAATTCTCGGGCGGATGGCCAGCGTTTTCCAGCGCTTCCCAGGCGACCTCAAGGAACTGACGGTGCTGTGGGTCCATGATGGCGGCTTCTTTGGGAGACAGACCAAAGAACTCGGCGTCGAACTCTTCGAACTTGTCCAGGGGCGCCGCGAAGGGCACGTAATCCGGGCGTTGCATCAGATGCATCGCTTCGCCAGCAGCCAGAATTTCCTCATCACTCAAGCGGCGAATAGACTCCAAGCCTGCACGCAGGTTGGACCAATATGCCTCAACCGATGAGGCACCGGGGAAATGCGCCGCCATACCAACAATCGCGATATCGCCTTCCCGAGCAGAACTATGCACTTTTAAACCATCCATTAATAAACCGTGTCGAGTTTAGGCCGCTCCGCACAGAATGCCAATGAAACAGATGCGTCTTCAGAGAGGTGAAAACCCACATGATGTTTCAAATTTCGGTACTCTGATACGAGGGCAGATTTTCCCTGAAGGTTCATAACGTTTGTCAGAGTATCCCCCGCAATTGCGTCACGCAAAAGGCAAAGACCCACAGAAATGTTAGTTTCCCATGATGAAACAGTTAGGTTCAGGTGATTATTTTGTTCAGCAAAAGGGGTCGATGGAAAGATGGCGATTTGACTGGTCATAGACAACTGGATGGCGCTCGGGCATCAACTGATCTCAGAAAGCCATACACCGCTGGACTGGGTCCCGAGCAGCATGAATGAATTGAATCTTGTAAATTTCTCATCACAACAGGATTTGCTGACCGATCTGAACCGTCACTGGAACGACGGTCGAGGGTTTGCAGTGGCGACGCTCAATCTTGATCACATCGTCAAAATGCGTGAATCTGATATGTTTCGGGCGGCCTATCAGGATCAGACCCACATTGTAGCTGACGGCAACCCTGTTGTCTGGTTGTCCAGATTGGCCGGACGGCCCGTTGATCTGGTGCCTGGATCAGAGTTGATCGCTCCCCTGTCGGCACTGGCGGCGGAGCAAGCGGTGCCCGTTGCTTTGCTGGGTTCAACGCAGGACACGCTTGATTTGGCAGCCGAACGACTGGAACACGCCCATCCGGGACTGCAGGTTGTGGCCCGGATTGCCCCGCCTCTTGGGTACGACCCGGACGGGCCCACTGCGGTATCTGACCTGAAACAGGTGGCCGCTTCCGGGGCCAGATTGTGCTTTTTGGCGCTTGGCGCCCCGAAGCAAGAAAGATTGGCTGTATTGGGGCGAACACATGCGCCCGAATGCGGCTTTGTGTCGATCGGGGCCGGGCTGGACTTTGTCGCCGGATCACAAACCCGGGCACCGCGCTGGGTACGCAAGCTGGCGCTGGAATGGGTCTGGCGGTTGCTAAGCAACCCGACCCGGTTGGCCGCGCGCTACGGGCGCTGCATCCTGATCATGCCCGGTCTGACTATGGCTGCACTACGTGGCCGTTTCCAAGGCTGAACTGATTTCTGCACCATAAGTTTTGCAAACTGCTGTAGCCTGACTTCATGTTTCGACGCTTTTTCATCCTACCCGCCTTGCTAAGCCTTGGTGTGACCGCACAGGCCGAAACCATCCAACTGAACCCGGAAGATCTGGTGCGGGCAGGCCCATTCGGTTGGCTGGCTACAGGACTTGAGCTGCCCGCTCCATCGCGTGGCACACAGGCGATTGGTCAGAATGCTGACGGTAGCGCTGCATTGCTACTGCGTCGGTTGTCGCATCAGGGCGTAGCATCAGGGCTTGGCGGCGTACTTTATGACAATCGGGACCGAGGGCATTCCACCCTGCCCCCTGAGCTGTTTCCAAACCTGACACATGTGACATATGCCCCCGCGCTGCGCGAGGCAGATCTGGACTATGGTCTGGCCGGAGAGCTTCTGTTTCCCGCTGTGACATTAGGCAACTCATCCACCGCAGTTTCCGATCAGGGCGTACAACGCAGTCTATCTCGCCTGGCAATGACCGCCCCAATGACCCCGGCGCAAAACTTCCGCGCCTATGCAAGCAACCATCTGTATGTCTATCCCGAGCATCGTGACCATGATGCCGAAGACCTCTTTCCAGCCAACTGGCCTTATAGCGTGACCTCGCAAGGTTCTTCCGGTTCGGATCAGGCCTTTCTGCGGGCCCTGTTGATGACTTTGGCTGCGTTCCGCCCCGACACTCGCGCACGGCTGGAAGACGAAGGGCTTATCGCCCCCACCCTACAAATGATCCTGCGCCGTACCCAGAATGGCAGCTACACCGCCGAAGCCTATCGCACCGGAGCCGCACACCCCACGGTGTTTGACGCCCAAAACCTGTCGCCCGGGCGTATGATCGGCCTGGCAGCGTCAATCGCCCCTGAAGACATTCCGCCGATGGTGCGCCTGAACGTGGTGTCCGAAGATTTCCGCACAACAGCGGGTCTGGCCGACCTGTCCGAGCGCCTGTTCGATACACCCTCGGCGATTGCCCGCATTTGGCGCGGACCGGAATATGAACGAAGTATAGCGCTATCGGTAGCCAACACCCGTGATCCCAATGGGCGCGATTTGGAATTTCACTGGGTGCTGCTGCGCGGTGATTCCAACAAGGTCAGCATCATTCCGACCGAAGACGGGCTGAGCGCCGAGATTACACTAAACTGGCACGACCCTTTCCCAATTCCTTCAGCGACGCGGGAAATTTCGCGCCTGAGCTCCCGCGTGGACATCGGCGTCATCGCCTGGAACGGCGCCCAATTCAGCGCCCCCGCCCTTCTGTCAATTAGTTTCCCGGCCCATCACCAGCGTGTCTACACCCCCGGTCCGGAAGGTCAGATGCGCTTGAGTTCAGTGGATTATGATGCGCAAGCCCGCAACGCAGCCTATGACCCAATGCTACACTGGTCCGCGCCTTGGTGGGATGAGATGCGCTATGACGAGAACAACAACCTAGCCGGTTGGCTTCGCGAGACCACAGATAACACCAAGTCTCTGGAGATGAAGACCAAAGACGAAACGGTCGATGGTATGTCAGTCCGATATGGCGTGCAGGAGACACCTGCGGGTCCAAGGTTAGTGATGTCTTCAGAGGGTGAATAGACGATCAAGGAATTGAGGGTGCAACAACGAAGAACTGAGTGCCACCAAGTTTACGGATGGAGGAATAGCACGCCAACCCTAAAACGATTTGTAACACAACCACCTTATCCTGCCATAACCTAAAAAGCGAACCGAGCGCTCAAGTCTTCTAAAACCAAGCCGCTACAGTAGATACAGTACTTGAGGGTCAATCGAATGGAGGATGAAAAGGAAAGTATCCATCGCTAAGAGTGAGCTCGGCTTGCACAAAGACCCGCGCTGTATGCACATAAACTGGCAGGAATGTTGTTGAGCAACACCTGCCTTTACCACACTTTCCGACAGCACCACTTGAACGAACCACCCCAGAATATTATCAGTAGCCGTAGCTGTCCGCCTTATCTAGAAGCCGGCATTTATTCAGAACAACACCCAGTAGGTTGCTGCGGGAATCAATCTCACGCTCGCACTTTTCTATTTCCTCGGCGGTAGTGGTTTCAGCAGCAGCTAGCAAAATCACGCAGTCGATCTGATCGAGGAACGCAAATGTATCGTCGCATGCCAGCAGTGGTGGTGTGTCGAACAGTATCACGTCTGGGTGATACCGCTCCTCCAGCTGATCAATCACATGCGCAGCGCTCTGGCTTTGCAAAAGTTCTGCCGAATTGGGGGTTGGTTTGTGATTCACCCCAAAGGCGAGTTTATCCTGATAACAAACCAAATGCTCTTCTGGACTAGAACTGCTTTCCAGAACGCTGGAAAAAGCCTGTTCTTGCGGGGTTTGCAATAGTTTAGCCATCGAAGGACGCCGCATGTCCAAATCAATTACGAGGGTGTGGTTTTCGCGTTGGCGGGCAAGGCTGAAGGCCAAGTTTAGACACAGCGTTGTCTTGCCACAAGCGCTGCCTGGTGACGTGATAGCGAGCCGCCGCCAGTTATTTTTCCGCATCTCATACAGAATGCGTGTGCGCAACACATCAAACGGGGTTGTTAGCTCCCCGGCCCGATCGAGAAAGACGCGACCTTTTTTCAAGGCGGCGACGTTAAACTCCGCGACAGGCAACTCGGCCCAAAAAGAATCCGAAGCAGGCGCTTCAACGGCCTCAACTAATGATGCCGGTTTAGCGATATGCCCGGTAGGGGGTAGTGCGTGTCCTTCGTCATGGGTCACGTCCTGTGCGCGGGCAGCGCGGGCTTTTTGGATAGCAGATTGGATACGTTCCATGCACCTATTCCTATCAGCCAATACCGAAACGGCTGAGCAAAGCATCAATTCCGAGCTTGTCGCCAACCTCTTCGACAAACAGGTCAAGCGGCATATAGTGAGAATGGATCAGATAGAGTGACACACAAACCCCTAAGACCGGGGCTAGAATAGCACAGAGGACAAGTATACGCCGGAGTGCGACCTGTCCCGAGGTCTGGACGTAGGGCACGACACCAAAAGCTTGAACACCAAGCTGGCTGACCAAATCGGCAGGTCGGCGTATAGTGTTGTTCAGCAATTCCAGCAGCACGAAAACACCAAAAGCCAACCCTACCCCGCCCGCAAACCCGGCTGCGGCAATGAGCTTGCGGTTGGGATCGGTTGGATTGGCCGGCGCGATAGCCTGCTGTGTCACGGTTATGCGCCGACCACGAGATTGCGCCTCAATCTGGTCACCGGTGCGTGCCTCGGCCAAGCTGGCGGTCGCTTGTTCATATTGTATGCGCAGAGTGTCGTAGTCACGCTCCAATGTACCTAGCGTGATGGCATTAGTTGGCGTCTGTTCAATCGCCGCAGCTAAATCATTCAACTCTGTTTGGATGATTGTTTTCTGCTCACTGATAAAGTCTATCTGCCCGTCGATATCCGACAGTTGAAGTTCATATGCAGAAATGTTCGGGGCGTTTTCTGTTCCCAACCCCAACGCGATATTGGCCGCCTCAAGCGCAGCAATCTGCGCATCCAGTGATTTCACCCTTGGGTGGTCCGGGGAATAAATCACCACCGCAGCAGATCGCTGATCTTTTAACTGACGCAATTGACGCTGCTCAGGGGTTAAGCTTTCCCCTGTAAAATCTGGGCGCCCTGTGCGTTCATAAATTTCAACCAGCCGGGTCCGGCGGTCGCGTAGCCCCGACAACTCCCGATCGAGTTGCAGATTGCGCTCCTGTAGCGAGGACTGTCGGGTACGGCGGTAATCCAACCCTTCAGGCAGAGCGTCTTTGTGATTTTCTTTGAAAGCCAGAATGCGGGCACCCTGTGCGGCCAACTCTTCATCTAGCCTGGCCACTTCTTGCACAAAGAACTCCAGAGTCAGGCTGGTTGCTCCGGTGCGCAAAGCCACATTTTCCTGTAGAATTTGGGTGACCAGTTCATTGGTGACTGCGGCCGACACCTGACCCGAAAAGGATTGAAAAGACACTGATACGAACGGGCTGGCATAGGGCAGAGAAATGCTAATACGGGACCGCATATCCGCAACGATAGCATCCGGCCCCATATCGGCTTCACCATCGTAAACATTAAATTTCTGCGCCAAATCCAGAAGGTTGACACGGTTCATCAAGCGTTGCTCGATCACCTGCAGGATTTCAACCTCACTGGCCTGAACGGTGGTAGCTGCCAGATCGTCGGGAATCTGAGGCGATTCCACCACCAGTCGGGCGGTAGCGCGATAAACCGGCGGCAGTGTGACAGCCAACACAAGGCCAGCTGCGGTGCAGATCGCCACAATTATAAGCAGATATGGCAACCTGCGCAGCAGCAATGCCCAATAAAATCGAACCTCACCCATCATGACAAAGATCCGCTTTCTTCTGCGGGCATGCCCGAGGCAAAAAAGGCACCGTCATCTAGAACCTGCTGCACCAGATTCCATGAAACCCTTTTTCGATCACGCGTGAAGGCATAAACCATGGCAAGGTCGCAAAGCTGATTGACCAGCCTCGGCACCCCACCGGTAGCCTCATAAACCTTGTCCGTTGCAGCTGGGCCGAAAAGATTGCGCTCTGCCCCGGCAACCTCCAGGCGGTGACCGACATATTTCCGTACCGTAAGTCTGTCCATCGCCGTCAAATGGAAACTGGAGGAGACTCGCTGCGCAAACTGGCGCATATCCGGGCGCCGTATAATTTCCCGCAGTTCCGGTTGGCCCACCAAAACCAGTTGCAGCAACTCATCCTTGTTTGAGTTGATATTGGTGAACATCCTGAGTTCTTCCAGAGACTCGGCGCTCAGGTTTTGCGCTTCGTCGAAGATCAGGATGACCCGGTGGCCGTTGGCGTATTCATCAATGAGAAAGGTCTGGAACGCTGCAAAGAGGTCAACATAGGTGGCCTCGGCTGGTGCAGGCTGATCCAGCGACATCAACACCCAGCGCAGTAACTCACCCCGATCACCATGCGCGTTCGAGATCATACCGATCCGGACCTTGTCATCCACGGACTTCAACAGGTGATGCAACAATGTGGTTTTGCCAGTTCCAACCTCACCGGTGATCAGGGTAATCGGTGCTCGGGTCAAGATACCGTATTCCAGCATCGTATAAGCCCGACTGTGAGCATCAGACCAGAACAGGAAATCCGGATCCGGCAGCAGTGTGAACGGGCGCTCGGTCAGGCCGAAATGCTCGGTATAAATATCCAGGCTGCTGCTCGAACGGCTCTCCTGCGTGGTATGACCGGGATTGATATTCACCGTACTCTGCTCTTTCGCTAAAGAAGATGGCGAAACAAAAGCCTGCGCCGTCTTTATCTTATCATCTGACAAGAGTGGTTTCGAGGCGTCAGCGTTTCCTGCCTTACCATTGGTCCGGTTTCCGACAAACCTCCAGCGGCGACGCAGCATAAGCGGGTTTGGCACCGCCTTGCTGGGTATGGAAAGCCGATAGGGCATTTCCTTCATCTTCCGTTCAGGACGGGCTTCAGCCCGCACCCATCATAACAGATTTGATACTCACTACTCATAACACTGCACTTTTATCAAACACTTAGTATAGGGCCTCAACTGCCATCAGCGAAGTCTGCGTCGGGCCAGTATGATCAAAACAAGGTTACACCTTCGTTCTCAACTGACCACTGCATAGTTCCTGTCGGCGGAATCGCTCCTGCATAAGAATCGCGCGCTACAGCCGAAAACCATACTTCTTCCGTCGCTCTTTTTACCTTTCCAAACAGGACTATACGTACATCATCCCCTGCGATCGCGCTGTGTCCTTGATCACAGAGATATCTTTCCAATCATGCTTTGTTCAGGTTGCCCAAAGGCCCAATCTGTCCACTAAAGGAACATAATGTGTTACCTGCATATTTTTTAGACATATCACTGGAAACAATGCGGGTTATGTGGCGCGTAATAGAGCGAATTTTTGTCGATTTTGCGGCAAATTTGCTTTTATGTGTAACTGCCCGTTTGTGGAGGCGGCAAAAATGGTGTAGAACTTTCCACAGTGTTAAAAGGTGCTGCTGTAATTTCGATGTAATTTCCCTGTTACGTTTCCATCGAGTCGCCCTTGTGTTTCGGGTGTAAGGCACATCTCAGTTTTGTTGGTGTTGGTGAGTGTTCCGGTTAGTAGGTGTTAGTGAGTGTTTGAGAGTAAAATGATTGTTCAGTACACGAATGTCCCAGACAAGGCACGGCCCGTTTCTTCTGCGCTGCCTTCCCAAAATGTAGCGTCCCGACCCACCAACACCTACCGCAACATTGGCAAGCGCGTGCTGGACACAGCGTTTGTGCTGATGGCTTTGCCGATCGCCCTGCCCATCATGCTGATCATGGCTCTTCTGGTCGCCAAGGACGGGCACAACCCATTCTATGGTCAGACCCGCGTCGGGCGTGGCGGTCGTAAGTTCACCATGTGGAAGTTGCGCACCATGGTACCCAACGCCCAAGCCCGCCTCGAAGGATATCTGGCCAGCAACAAGCTGGCACGGCTGGAATGGGACGAACACCAGAAGCTCAAGAACGACCCGCGCATTACCCCGGTCGGTCATATTCTGCGCAAAACCTCGCTGGATGAGCTGCCGCAGCTTTTCAACGTTCTGACCGGAGACATGAGCCTGGTTGGCCCGCGTCCGATGATGCCCGATCAGCAAAAGCTGTACCCCGGCCGCGCATATTACAATATGCGCCCAGGTATTACCGGCAGCTGGCAGGTTTCTGATCGCAACGACTGCAGCTTTGCCGGCCGCGCCGATTTCGATACGGCTTATTCCCGGAACGTATCTCTGAAAACCGATATGGGCATTCTTTGCGCCACGGTTGGCGTCGTACTTGGCGGGACCGGATACTAATCCGGTTCTGACCGCTTTCTGATTTTCATCTTACCTCTGACTGGTATTCCCGTGCCGTCCCGGTCAAACTGACCGGGATAAACTACGAGCAGGAAGGCCCCAATGCTGCGTCCGCGCCGTTTCATAAATATTCCGCTTCTGTTCTGTGCAGTACTGGCACTGGCCGGATGCGAAAGCTCCGAAGAACGTGCCGAACGGCATTTTCAGGCCGCACTGGCCCTGCTTGAAACCGGTGACACAGAGCGGGCGCTGGTCGAACTGCGCAACGTGATCAAGTTTGACAATGATCACGGCGAAGGCCGGTTGGTCTTTGCCCGGGTCCTAGCCGAACAAGGTGATATGGAGCAGGCCATCAGCCAGTATCTGCGCGTCACCGAACAGCAGCCCGATTTGTTGGAAGCCAGGGTCGCTGTCACCCGCATGGCGCTACAACAGAATGCCTGGGAGCAGGCCGAACGACATGGCCGCGCGGCAAAAGATCTTGATCCGGAAGATGCAGAGGTCATCTTCCTGAACGCTTTGCTGGACTATCGCGCAGCGCTTTTGGCCGGTGATGAAGCGCAGATGCAGGACGCCGTGACCATTGTGCAGCAAAAGCTGGTCAACGATCCTGATAACCGTTTGGCGTGGCGGCTGACAGTTGATCACACACTCACGCAAGGCGATCTGGACCACGCTCTGCGTGAAATTGACAACGCTTTGGTTCATCTGCCTGACGATTTTGAGCTGAACCTGGCCCGACTGCAGTTGCAGATGGAACAGCAGGACATGCCGGCAATCGGCGCCACCCTGCAGGATATGGTTGTACGGTTTCCCGATGATCAGCAGGCCCGCAACATGCTGCTGGCCTGGTATCAGGAACAAGGAGAAATACAAAAGGCCGAGGCTTTCTTAAGGCAACTGGCCGATACCCCAGATGCCGGGGTGGACCCGAATCTTCAAGTCGTCAACTTCCTGCGCAGTACGCAAGGCAACTCGGCTGCCAGATCTGAGTTGCAGCGTCTGATCAGTGCAAACCCAGACGAAAAGACTTACAAAGCCACGTTGGCCGCCTTGGATTTCGAGGAAGGAAACACCGAAACCGCCATCGCAGACATGCGAGCACTGCTGACCGATCCGGATGCAAGCGAAGAAACCGCAAATTTACAGGTCATCCTGGCGCGGATGTTGTTGAACATCGATGAGATTGATGGCGCAAAAATCCGGATCAACACAGTGTTGGAGCAAACACCGGGTCATGTCGAAGCCCTCAAGATGCGCGCCGCTTGGCAGATCGAGGATGACCAGCCCGAGGATGCCATCCTAACTTTGCGCACCGCTCAGGCCGAAGCGCCACGTGATCCCGTTATCATGACGCTGATGGGGCAGGCTCATGAACGGGCCGGCGCCCGCGAACTGGCGGGCGAGCGTTATGCCTTAGCGGTCGAAGCCTCAAACCGAGCTGCCAGAGAAAGCCTGACTTATGCCGCCTTCCTGATGCAAGACGACCGCCTGGACGTGGCCGAAGAGGTGCTAGGTGACGCATTGCGGCGGTCGCCCTCAGACATCCGGCTGCTATCGGCGATGGCCGACCTACAGATGCGCATGCAGAATTGGACGCGGGTCACCCGGATCATCTGGCAGTTGCGCGGGCTGGATACCCCGTCTGCCACCGCTGTCGCTGACCAGATCGAGGTGGCTTATCTGACACTGCAAAGCCGGAGCGACGATGTTGTTGACCTTCTTGGGTCGCTCACTGAAGCCGATGATCGGGATCGTGCCGCTCTGGCTGAACTGATCCGGGTTCTGGTGCAGCAAGACAGAACAGACGAAGCGCAGACCTTGCTGTCAGAACGCCTAACCAATGAACCTCAAGATCCTGTGCTGCGCTATCTGCAAGCCGGTTTACATCTGGTGAATGACGAACCTGATCAGGCCGAAGCTATATACCGAACTTTGATCGAAGAGTTTCCCGAAGGGACTCAGCCTCTGCGCCAACTGGTTGGATTATTGCGATCCCAGAACCGGGGCAGCGAAGCAGATGCCTTGATCGACACGGTTATTTCACGGCAACCTCAATCCATACTCCCCCGGCAGCTTAAAGCAGAGCAACTTGAACAGGCCGGAGATTTCGAGGGCGCCATTGCGCTCTATGAGGCGCTTTATGCGGATGACAGCAGCAATCTGGCGATTGCAAACAATCTGGCAAGCCTCATATCGACCCATCGCCAGGATGAAGACAGCTTGTCCCGTGCCTATACGATCGCCCGCCGCCTGCGTAACGCGGATATACCGGCCTTTCAGGACACATATGGCTGGATCGCATTCCGCCGCGGCAATCATTTCGAGGCCCTGACTCATCTTGAGCCTGCCGCGCGCGGGCTACCCGATGATCCATTGGTGCAATATCACTTGGGTGAAACGTATATGGCCCTAGGCCGGGTAGAGGATGCGAGAAACACGCTCGAATTGGCATTGGATCTGGCCGGGGACAGCGACCTGCCCCAGTTTGAACGTGCAAGAAAGTTGTTAAACAGCACTGCGGCCTCAGACTAAATGCGATATCAGGCGTCTGTCACGACCTGTGTCGGCAGTTTTTTGGGCAGCAGCAGAGATACGGCGATCCAAATACCGATGGTCAGACTCCCAGCCCCTGCGTAGATCAACAGCGCCGTCAAGACAGACAGGCCAAAGATCAGAGCAGCAGCACCAGCGCCAGCTCCGACAAGCATGCCCAGCAAAATGGCCCCAACACTCATGATGTCTCGCTATGCTTCATCCCGGGCAATTTACCTAAGGTTGAGCTTGCACGCCAATTCTTCCGTTTATCTAGAGTAAGGCTAGCAAAGCCCGGCCACTCATCTTCCAATTGTTGCCTTTACAACAATCTGTGTTCAAAAAACCCGTCTAAAGCGCCTTAGCTTTCGGAAAGAATGGTACTTTGGCCAAAACCCTCGCAATATGGATCTGATCGGTCGCGCATCGGTAAAAGTAAGTTGGATGCCAACACGCGCTCCATTTGGGGTTGAGAAGGAAGAGTTTGGAAATGAAAGTTGTTTTGACGCTATTTGGCGCGACAATCGTTGGTTTTTTGACAGCCTTGCCCGCATTGGCACAAGGGTATCGCGTCCAGTCCGGGGACAGGCTGCAGATTGAAGTGTTGGAAGACGAAAGCCTTAACCGCGACGTACTAGTCCGCCCGGATGGTCGCATCACTATGCCGCTTGCCGGAACCTTGGCAGCCAGCAACAGAACCACCGAGCAGATCGAAGGTGACCTTTCTCGCATGCTGTCCCCTAATTTTGCCTCTCCTCCAACCGTTTTTGTTTCACTGAGTTCTATTGCTGAAGAGGACGAAGTGGAGCCGATTGACGTGTATGTTGTCGGCGAAGCGGCATCTCCGGGTAGGTACGAGGTCGAGCCGGGTACAACATTGTTGCAATTGTTCGCTGAAATGGGTGGTTTTTCTAGATTTGCAGCCACGAAAAGAGTAATGCTCCGCCGTACGGATCGGGCGGGCAACGAGGCCGTCTACAAATTCAACTACGATGCGATCCTTGAGGGCGCAGGAAATGGAGCAGCGACGAGGCTAGTGGATGGCGACGTCATCATAATTCCGCAGCGACGCCTGTTCGAATAATATCAAAGAGGGGGCGCAGTGAGACGGAACCTGTTGATGCATTCAGCACCATATCGTGTTGCGTGTTTCAGTGTGATTTTTACGACAGTCGCACATGCTCAGGAAATTCCGGTCGAGCCCGGCGGCCCTGTGATGAGGTTTGGTATTTACGAGCGGCTGGAAACCGGACGCAATCTGGGCCTGGATGTTCCAGAAGAGGGGCACGGCACCATTGCCTCGACAATCTTCTCCTTTGGGCTCAACAGCGAAACCCGCACTCAGACCTTCGATTTCGACGCCACAACGGCCCTGCGCTTCAGCAACCTGCCCGACGAAGGCAGCGAGACCGATTTCGGGGATACTCGGCTACTTTTTGATTACGCGCGCGAAGCGGCCAACGCGGGCATGCTGCTGGAAGCCGATTATCTGGGCTATGATATCGGATTTCTACGATCACTTTCGGATTTCGTCGATGACGAGGGTGTGATCGACCTGCCCCCCGATTTCGCCGATCTGACCGGTGATGGAACACGCCGCGAATATGATCTGCGCGCAGCGTTCGACTTCGGGCGGCAGAATCTGATCGGCTACAATTTCTTCGTGGGGGTCAACCGACTAAGTTATTCAGACACGACGGATCCGGGCCTGTTCGACGAAGAAACCATCGAGGCGGGTGTCGGGATGACATTCAGCCTGTCGCCCCGCACCGAGGCCAGACTGGATTACAGTTTTGAACACAATGACCGCGACGACACGGATCAGACCACCGAGGATAGGGATGACCTGATCTTCGGCCTGACGCATGAAGCGTCTTCTCGCACCATTCTTGATGCCTCTTTCGGCTACAGCAAAATCGATGAGAGCGGCCTGTCCGGCGACGATATCACTGAAGGATATGTTGGCAGCCTGGGGCTTGTATACGCTATGCCGAACGGTGATTTAACCGCCGATCTGGATTCGTCACTGGAAACGGAAGGGCGGCTAGATACACTGACTGTCGGGCGCAGCCTGGAAATCCCTAATGGCGCCTTCTCGGCCAGCGTTGGTGGCGCGCGGGTGCCCGGCGGAGAAAAAGGGTGGATCGGATCTCTGAGCTACGAACAGGAACGCGGCCCGAATGAAGTCTTCGCCCAGCTTCGCCGTGATGTATCGACCAACGCAGAGCGGGAGCTTCGCTTTGTAACCGTGGCCGATATCGGCTACGTGCGCCTACTCACACCAAACTCACGCATTGGCTTGGGCGCAATCTACGCGCTAACCGAAGAAACGTCGACGGACCCTCGCACCGAATACACTGAACTCAGCGCCGTCTACAGTCACCGGCTGACCGAATATTGGAATTTCAATACCGGCGTAAATTACCGCGTGCGCGATGAAGAAGGGCTAGGAGAGGCGACCAGCCCGCTGGTTTTCTTTCAGATAGGCCGAGACTTTGTTTGGCGGCCATAGAAGAACAAGTCGCGTATTACAATCCTAAAATTACCCGAACGTTACAATACGCCACAGCCTCAGAGACCTTTGAGGACTGACGTGAAATATGTGGTCCAGTGGGACAAGGAATAGGTTCTCTCGGCCACGGATCTGATAGCTGATGCCTCATTCCGCGCTTGATCGGTCTCTGCAAATAGGGCTTCAACCGCAGAAACCATCGCATCTATGTGGCCCGGCTCAACCGTCCTGAAGACGCCGACATCCGAGATGTAGTCAGCCAAACCCAATGTGTCGGTTACCACCATAGGAATGCCCAGAAGCTGTCCGGCGGCAAAGGTGATATGGCCGCAAGCGGTAGATCTGGTGAGAAGTGGCAATGCCATTCCGACAGAATCCATAGCGATCCTCCAAGTTTCTGGGCCAGGTAAGTTCAGGCGCACATCGACATTGTCTGGAAATTCTATCCCAGCAACACTGTAGGGCCTCGCAATGATCACAGCTCTATATTGCGGCAGCCGTCTCATGGTCTCTGCAATAAGCCTATAGTCCCGCGCCTCGCCACCTATGGAACACAAATATGGTGGCTGAGTTGTACCGCCCACAGCGGATGGAGCCACGGAGGGGGCATTCATGGCCCACTTAATAAAGCGGATTTTATCCGATGGGATACCAAACCAGTCGGCATAGAGATCACGTTCGAAGGATGAAAAAACGACAAACTCGTCAATGCCCCTCAGCGACAAGCGATAAAGATACCTGAAACTGTTCTTAGGTAACGTGGTAAAGTTAAAAGAAAAAGCGATCTGCGGAACCTTGGTCCTCAGCATTTTGCGAGACATGTTAGTGGCAATGGCCATGTTAGGCAGGTGAGAGACCAACAAAACCTTCTCTCCATCTCGGCTGCGCAGGCGTGCCTCAACTGCCGCGTCCATGCTGGCGCGCATTCTGTTTATACGTTCAAGCCCTGCAAATGCCTGGCTGGTATGGGTGCTCCAACTAGCATCGGGCAGGTTCCCTTCATCCTGAAGAAACCGCCAATCAGGCGGCATCAGAGCTGTGGTGCTGATGATTGAGCAAGTTGTGCTTGTATTCAATTCGGAAGGGTTGTGCATTTTAGGTAGGGACCAACTCAATCAAAGAATAGGGGTTCGACCGCGTTTAAAAACAAGACTGACAATCCGATGCCCACGGTAAGGAAACAGTCTATCCAATCGACCTCTCTGTATCTTCATAGACTGGCGTGTAGTGCCGTTGTATTGCTCCTCGAGCCAACGGTAACATCGTAGCGGTGCAAAGCCTGGCCACCATCTCAATTTCGATCAGACCAACCCGAATGAGATCTTGATTGATAAAGATGCTGTGACAGGTGCCGACGAGGGTAGTACTCCGCTTCATAGACTACCATCCCAAGGTACAAATCGCTCCAGGCGTCCTTCGACTGCCCACAGGCTGTCATGCAAGCGCAAGTCTGCGGCCATCTCGCCCTCTTCCGGGTTGATCGGAGTAATTAGACGCACCATGGCACTGTCACTGCGGCCATTGATGACCTTGCCGGACAGCAGCAGCAGCTTGGCCTTGAAGCCCGATGCCACTCGCGTACCTTGCTGCTCATACCAATAGTAGACCAGCCTCCGGTCTAATCCTTTTTGTATAATCGCACGGTTTATAGGAAAACTCTGAGTACCATCCGACACATCAATTTGTTCAAGCCAGGCGATTTCCCACCCGCTCCCAGGCAGGCAGACCTCGGGCGAATGCACACCCCCAGTATTCTGATCCTTGTACCAGACCATAAACAGGTCGACAGGGGCCACCTCCCCTGCCCGCTCCAGCGAAACCGAATGGTAGTCAGCCGCATTCAGTATTCGTTCGATATCCGGATCCAGGGCTCTTGGTTGCCCGGTATGCCAATCGCCCAGTTGAGTCGGGAACAGCGCAAAGGGGTCGCGATTGACGAGCGGAGCTTCGCGGTTGGGTACATTCTGCCATAACACGTTGAGTGCTATCACCAGAATTGCGCCGACAATCAGAGCCACTGATGGTGCAATAAATCGAATACGTTTGGCCTGTTCCCACAGACCGTCGGTCTCCAAATCCAGCGCCTCGACTAGCGTGATCTGGTCCCGACGGAATCGCACAAGAATCCAGGCTATGGCAAACAAGATCAGTACGCAGCTAATGAAGATGACCCAACCTTCGAAGAAATGCGTCAACCCCTGAATGTAGTCGATCCCGTAGGCGTTCACGACTATACCTGCAACGGCGATCCTAATCGAATTCATCACAACGGTGATTGGCACCGCCGAGACCAGCAGGATCGCCTTGTGCCATGTTGGCCCCTGGTACAGAACCGCAAAGATGTAAGAGAAGCTGAGGATCGGGAACAGATACCGAAGGCCAGAACAAGCTTCAGCCACATGCAACCGGTAGACCCCCAGATCAATGATATTGCCATCCAGAAAGACCGGGACCCGAAGGACATCCAGAAACCACACACCGAGTTCCGAAGAGATCAGCTGTAGCCACGTGGAGACGCCATAATACAGTGCTCCGGGCAGTGGCAGCATGTAGACAAGATGCAGAACCGGTGGCCAGAAAGCACGCCCCTGTTTCCAGCCAAAACTGATCAGCAAAACTGCACCCACCCACAGGATCAGCCCATAGGCGACGATATCGGGAATACCGATCAACATCCCGAGGCCACCCAGCACCAGCGCAAAAGCCAACAATGCCGCCCCCTGCCAGAAGTCACGTACTGGGGTCGCATCAATTGGAACAGTCTTGAGTTGTCTTAGAAACAACAGTCCGGACAGAACAGGTATCAGTGGGCCATGGCTATATTCGGGAAGCTGCCAGACCCGAAATAGCTCGGCGATCCCTTCCTGAAAGAAGGCAACGGCACCAATCACCATAAGCACCAGCCAGAACACACCCGCAGCCGAGCGCGTAGCTGTCCCGTGCTTCATTGGTTCAAGAGGTTCGTTTGTGACCGACATACCAAGCCATTACAGCATACTAAAAACACCAAAGGAATATGACTTCATTGGAGTATTATAACAACAAAGCGGCAGCGTTTTGACGCTGCCGCAAAAATTCTTCGTGAAGTTTGCCTCAGGCCAACTGCTGTTGCTTACGGCGGCGCATCACACCGAACCCAGCAAGACCACCGATCAGCAACAGGGCTGATGCGGGCAGCGGAACGGGTGCAACCGTAAAGCTGCTAATGAGAAAGTTATCCGTGGAATAGCAGTGCCAACCATAGCAACTGTGGCCATCCGCCAGAACGCTAAACGAGTGCGCTATCCGGTCACCAAAACGGAACGGATTTGCATTGCTCTCGTCCGCAATACGTGTGTAGTCGACATAGATATCCCAGTCATCATTGCCGTCCACGTGCGAGAACGTGACCGACATCAGCCTCACTGCAGAATCGAATGCAACAGACAACCACTCATTCACAAGGCCATCCAGCTGCGCGGTGTCATCCCACCGCCCCGAACGAACACCAATACCATCGGTCCTCTGAGCCACAGATGCATGTGTCCACCAAGAGTTGTGGGCTGTCACCCGACCGGATATTCCATCAACGTCAAAAGTTCCTACCCCACCCGAGACCGAAAGATCTCCACCACGGGTGAGATCAACAGTGACAGGCGCGGCATTCGCCCCGACCGTCATCAGAAAAAGCGCGGAAATAAGTGCGAAAACTCTGTTCACCATTACTCATACCAACCGTTTAAAATTCGCTACACGGGTTAATCTATCAGAAAGATTCAATTAACGCGAGAGGAAGATGGCAAAACTGAGGCAAAAGTTATCAAGCCTGCAGAAGATCGGCGCCTAAACCGGAAACAATTGCGCATCTTTTTAGATAATTAGGTCCAAATACGATTTCCATACTGAAAGTTTCTCTCGAAACATCCAGCCCGTATTTGCCTTGTGCTAGGCTTGGATTCGAACCTTCTGCGTCGCTGCGCGTTCAGGCTTTCCCGCTGTGCACGAAGTGCGCCAACGGAATAGCTGCAAGCATCGCAATCATTGATATCGCCGGCATATGATAACGGTCTCCGACCACGATAACTGCATGAACACCGGTGAAATAAAGCCATAACCAAACCGGTTGCACCACGATCACGCGCCAGCCACCACCTCTTCTGACCAACGCAACAATCCCGATCGCTGCGGCAATCAGCTTAAGGTACCAATACTCGGTTGAGATGAGCTTCAAGAATGTCGCCCCGGTGGTTCCAACCAGCGCCTCGAGCGCATCTACGTTCCAGGCCACGCCGATCGTTTCGCGCTTATGCAAAAGCGCGGCTTTCCAGATCGTTCTCCAGACGAAATCAAGCGGTGCAGCGCGCAGATGCTCAACCGAGACTCCTTAAGGTAGTGGGACCGTTCAACCTCTGACATGCCGTCGACTGCCTCTGGAAGCGGTTCATATCCTTCGGTTGTGTCCGGGTTGTTGCCCATCCAGAAATTCGTCGAGACAAAGGCCCGCTCGCCGATGATACGTTCGTTGCGTGCAAACTAAGGGGCAACAAAGGTAATCACCAGTAGAGTAATAATGGCAGCCTTGAGGGACTCACCTCATGATAGTCTGAGCGTACAGATTATGGCTGCCATCACCGACGCCGCCGCGATCAGCAAAGCAATGGGGCGTAAATAGGTGGCTTCCGCGAACATCTCCCCGCAAGCACGGTAGTGAATTGGATCGCAAGTCATTGTGGTTAATGAAAGTTATTCCGCCCAACCACGCTTGATGTTAACCCGAGGCTTTCCACGCGGAATCGTAAAAAACGACTTTAGACGAGCCAGCGGCGCGCCAGTCAATCAGAAAAGACCGTTCATGCAACAGCTCCATTTTTCGAACCGTGAACCAATTAGTGCGGCAGAAATCAATGCACCCTAACCCTAGAAAACTGGGGTTATATGAACTACCATCTGGACATAGTAATCCGATGAGGCGGGGCTGCGAAAACAAAGTCTCCCGACGTTTCTGCGGAGGATGTGAGTTGCGAGTGATACGCCAATTGACGATGTCTATGACCCTGCTGTTTGCAACAGGCTTTTCGGTCTACGGCAGCCCGGGTGGGCATGATCATCATAGCCACGGCGATCACATCGATCACAGTGCGGGTTATATTCCCCCTCCGACGGATGCTTCTGAGGTTGAGGCTTATGTTGCGGCGGTGAAGGCTTTGCCTGATGCGCACGCGCATGGGGACGACCCCAGCAAAGCGGGCGAACAT
>NZ_JAGHRB010000025.1 GCF_017743995.1 Ruegeria sp. R13_0
AGTGGATGTGTGGGACCTGTAGTGCACAGCGAAATGTTATTTTTTATAGTGTCGACTCTTTCTCAGAGTCGACACTACTTTTTATACAACTCTCGTAGATTCTGTCAGTTCGTCCGAGGTTTCCGTGCCGTCATAGTATCCGTTTGAGCGCTTTTCCTTGGGGCATCCAACAGCAGGCCCCGGCGTGTTCGCGTCCTCAAAGTCGTCGGTTGCAAAGATTGCACACCGAGCTCAAACGTCAGATCTGTGCTCTCGGGGTTTTCCTGCCGCTGATAGGCGTACCGCCCCATCAGTGCGCCACTGATCATCCATGTCAGCGGGACGAGGGTTGCATTCGGAATCAACTCCACAAGATTGGCTGCCATCACCAGTGCCAACCCCGATGTTTCAAAGCCAAATCTTCGCTTCCGATGCTGAAACACCAAAAATATTATGGGCAAGGTCAAAAGGCCAAAATTAACTATATACCCCAACCAACCTCCGGCCCCAATGGCTATGACCCAAGCGCCGTCAGTAACGCTCAAGGATTCACCGGAAACAGGATCGTACACCAGATTACGCCCCCAACTTCCCCAACCCGCTAGCGACTTTTGATTGGCCCGGTCCAATAACATATCCTCGTGGCGTAGGCGGAAATTCAGTGAAGCGGCACGCTCTTCGCTGAATTTCAGGGCGGTGTTGTAGATCTCTTCGGTTGGCACCCAGCCGGCTCCGCGCAACATAGGGTAGAAAAGAACGATGACGGCTAGTGCCGAAGCTACAACAAGTTGCCCCCTTGCCCTCAAAAACAGGGCTGCGGGTAACAGCGCTAATGCAATGACAAAAGCGCCGACACTCTTACACAGAAACAGTACCCCTAAGAGCCAGAAGGTCGCGATCCGCCACAATCCTCGTTTTGAAATCCGGTCTTTGCATCGGGTTAGTGCTGCAGCGGCCAGAATTGCCATTGCAAAGAAAATACCCACCCACAGCCCATGATGCAAAAAGACGACTGGTCGGAAACCTCCCGCTCTCATGTGTTGGAGAAAGTCGTGCGGGAAAAAGCCATATATTTTGACGTTTAGCTGAGGACTCATCCGCACCTCGAAAAGCGCTAGCACCGAATAGCACAAACCCGCAACACAGAGAATCTTGAGAAAAACTATATGGCTTTTAGGGCTTGCAATGAACCGGCGTGCCAACAGAAAGGGAATGATGGTAAAAAGCTGAATTCCCATCATCGACAGCCCGTCATAGAATGTTAACCCTCTGATGAGAAAGGGACCGGCAAAAATGGGTTCTCTATTGGTGAGCATGGTCAGTAAGGGCGATACAAACATCAAAAACAGCAGAATGTTGATTATCAGAACCCCTAGTGATTTGTGTTGCGGCGCGCGTATTAGCGGCGCTGCTGGCATCCCCTTGCGCAATGCCTCGCGCACCTGAGTCCGCACGGCCACAACACACATGATTGCGGCCATGACACTCGGCATTGAGTATTTATTGATAGTTGGCACCATTGGCAGATCAATCCCTACTCGGCTTGGCAGCAGTAGATAGCCAGCAATGATTGAACAGATTAGTGCGTGGGTGACCGGCAGTCTCCGGAACAGAAAAAAGACGACGATCGGCCAGAGGTAGAAAACTAACTGTGCAGTGGCATTAGGCATTGCAAAACCCAGTCATCACCTTGAAACTCGGGGCGGTCCGGCTGATATGATATGCCATGAGTTCCACCCTCGCCAAGTTTACGCTTTTTCCCTGCTACAACGCCGTTACCAAAAGTTGCAGCCCGGCGTCAGGTGTGGCTAACATATGACAGCTTCATCAGACCCAGGGAAAATAATCTAGCGGGATCGACTCCATTTATTGGGGCGAATTGGGCTACCGATTAAGACCGCATTTATCCTCAACCGGATTATCGCCGTCGGTGCCAGGACGCTTTACATCAAACCTGAGCGTCCATCTGAAAACTGATATTGTAAAAGCTTCAATAGCAAGCGGGTAAAGTATCCTTGATCTCCTCCCTTGCGCTGTTCGCTGAATGATCCTTGATCCATGACAAAACGCTCGTCAAGAACAAACGCCGTCGGGATGCGACGCCCCCTTGACTGAAAGGTTCTCGTTCAAAAAGGCCGAGCTACTGGTGCTCCCAGGTTATCATGCAGAAGGTCCTGCTATGGCTAGGAAGAAATCAAACGGCGGTGGCACCAGCCGGGTGAAGAGTTTGTTTTGGAAAGCGCGAACTGAATAATTTTTCAGTTTTTCCTACCTAATGGATTTCCAACAAGATTCGCATATGGATCGTAGTTCCAGAAGTCCGGATTAAGTTGCGGTTCAGGAAGGTCATTACGCAGATGGGCATCCTTTAGTTCGGCCAAAAAATCGTGGTTTCCGATTTGCAGCATACGTAAACCAGAATAGCTTACCGGATCACCCTCCGTGGGATGGCGTGATACTATCCCTGCATCAGAAAAATCTGTGTGTTCCTGGAGAAATTCTTTGACCGCTTGGTCAATACCTTGGTGAAAAGCGTCGTGCAGCAGAATTGTAGCCTTTGGTGCCAAATGCTGCACAACACCAGCCAGATCAACTTTTACCGCCGCATACGTGTGGACAGCATCAATAAAGACGAAATCAGGTGCCCCACCCAGCGCTTCAATAGCTCTTGGGGTGTCCTCGGGCGAAAAGCCTTCCACGCCGGCAAACCTTCCAAAGAGTTCTTGCTTTCGAGGTCGAAAAGCACTTAGGTCCGGATCAAGACCAACCGCCTTCCCTTTTCCATTGGCTTCCATTGCTGTCGAAACAATCCGGGCGCTCCCCCCCCATCGTACACCTATCTCTAGATACCGGGCGGGTCTCAGCCCCCTAATCAAGCCATACAATGCAATTCGATCACCAATCGGCATATCATGCGGTTCACGGAATACAACGGCAATATTCTCCGGCGATCCCAAAAGACGAGGCCTGAAGGTATTTGTCACGGTTTCTCTAGTCGTTGATGCAAGTTTTTTGAAACGACTTTTAATGCCAAATCTCAAAGGTATTACTCCAAACTGAAAGCACCAGACGGTGCTGTACATCTTTTATAGACGGATGTTTTTGCCACGTTCAACCTTCGCGCTCAAATGCCAAGTAATATTTCGCCCTAGTTTTATTAGCTTGGGGTTTCGGTAATGGGGGGCCTTTTTAGCCAAGCGGTTATGCGCAACATGATTGGTTCGCCAGAGCGGTTTAGGTGTATCTGTTCGTGCCCGTCCTGCAACCTGTCGCGGATTTCGGCTGAGATCCATTGAGGGCATGCTTCGGTCCATGGTCAGCGCTTTGGTTCCCTGTTTGAAGCTGGTTCGATGTAAATCAGATTTGCTCACCTCATAGGAGTGCCTGATCGAAGTCAGCAACGGGCCAGAACTCCACGACCCGGCGGAGGGCGCTCCAGACCACCGTAGATCGCATGCAGCTACGGTTCCGTCTCAAACTACACGTCGTCAGATGTGCCTTGAGGTAAATCGTTTTGATCATAGTAGTTTTTCTTCGCCGTGATCAGCGGCCAAGCCAGCTGTCATCTAAGCAAAGACGCTTTTTTGGCTTCACCGCTTCAATCGATTGCAGAGGACCCTAAGCTGGCCGCATACCCATCTTGACGAGCACTACAATGCTACTCATCGCACGCCTATCAGCTGCACCAGATTTGCCGTGGGCCTTCGAGAAGTAGGGCTTCAAACGCGCCATAACCAGAAAGTACTAAAAATATTTACCGTTCGTTTTCGAGCCGTGAATCATGCAAAAAAAATCGAAATTTAATGGATCCTGAGGCACCCGCACCATTTGAATGAACACCGGTGAACGCAAGTTCCTTCGATTTCAGCCAATACGCGAGCCAGCATATCGACATGATTTGCAACGCTAGACACGACAAAAACATTAACATGATCGGTCATCGCAGCAATTCGGTCGACTCAGTGCTTTAATATAGGGATATCCTACCATGTTCATAAATGAGTAGATTTAAGCCAGTTCAGAAAACGACGACTTCTGAAATTCAGAAAAGATTTTTATTACTTCTTGTTCAAACTCTCTCCGGGAGTAATTTCGCAGGATGGTTTCAGAGGCTTGCAAACGGAACTCATCAAGAGGTTTTGGATTCTCCCTATAACGAGCTATGACTGCGATAACTGTTTCATACAACATCATCAGGTTGTCTTCAGGTACTGGAAAGCCACTAGTATCATTAAAAAATTCGTCTCCTCCAATACCGGTGTAGCCAATAACCAACGCGCCCGTTGCCATCGCCTCAGCCGCAGGAAGACCAAATCCTTCTCGCTCGGGTAGCGACAGAAAGAACAAAGATTCGCGTAGCAAACGCGCAGCTTCATCAGTGGAGACACCGTCAATCGGAACGAAGGGGATATTCTGCAAACTGGGCACCGCTTTTAAAGTCTTGATCAACGCTGCAGAATCTCGCCCACGTTTTCGCGGCATGTAAGCGATCTGAAACGATTTGTGTTTCTGATAAGCATAAAGGTCATTAGAAATATACAATGGCACTTTTTCTGGCTCTGCACCAAAGACCATTCTGCTGCCAGCGGAACAGGCTTCGGAGCTTGAAAGCGACTTAGAAAACCGGTCTCCTTTGAATCCTGGGCGCGCATAAGCACGTATCAAGGTAAACGGATTCTGATTGAACAATATGAGCCGCAAATGGCGAGGCAAACTGTCCGGCAACCAATCTGCAACATATTCGGGAACAATGACAACATCATCAGCTTCCACTAACCATTCCGGACAAGGAACAGTGTTGCTAAGAGGTTTAGGGTTGTGGCGCAAGGCATAGTCACGAAATACTCGCGCGACATGCTTTAGTCCAGCGTTGGTGTTTGGTGCATGAACGAAAGTGGACCAAACTCTTGGAGCCGTTACTACATGGCACTTATATTCAAAATCCGGCCGACCGTATAAAGCAAGCGCTTCTATCCCATTTGCATTGAGAACCTCAATGATGTCAAAGACCACTGAAATCCCTCCCCGTGCAACCGGACTATCAGGAATATAAAACAAAAAGCGCATCAGTGATCATTTCGTTCTGTTTTATCCAATGTACAAAGCATTCGATATCCCCTGTTTAAAATCGCAGGCATCAACGGGTAGATAGTGAATGTGACCTGATCTGAAAACTTTTTCGTTGTGATGTAAAGTTTATTCAGCCTTTTCAAAGGGCAAACAGATGTGAAAAGCCGTTTCGTAGAAGCTAAAATCATCAGCGCTATCAAGGAACAGAGAGCAGGTGAGAAGACAGCCGCGTGTACCGTTACTATGGGATCAGCTAGTGCTATCAGCTCAACCCTGTTTGCTACAGCCGGGCAGGTCAGCGACTATGTTGGAGCTCAAGCTTTGCTGAGCGGCGTACCGGATGTCGACTGGTTGCTCGAGGACTGAGGTTGTAATGCTGATTTGCTTCGAGAAACGCTGAAAGAAAAGAACTACCCGCCTGTATCCTCGGTCGAAAACAGCGAAAGACCACAGTCGAATACGAAAAGCGAAGATACTGCGGAATGGTTATGCTACTTTAATCCAGCAGGTTCTTCAGATATTCACCGTATGTAGACTTGGCGAACAACTGGGCGCGTTCTTCAAGTGCCGCATTATCTACCCAACCATTGTCCCAGGCAATCTCATCCAAGCTACCGGTCTGCATGCCCTGCCGTTCTGTGAGCGTACGCACGAAGTTACTTGCGTCCAGCAGGGACCAGTGTGTGCCGGTATCCAGCCAGGCAAAACCGCGGCCCATGGTCTGCACGTTCAGCAGACCTTCGTTCAGATACATCTCAAGCAGGGATGTAATTTCCAGCTCACCACGCTCGGAGGGTACAACCTGACGCGCCCGCGCTGGCGCATCACCATCAAGGAAATAGAGTCCGGTCACCGCATAGTTTGAGGGCGGTACTTTCGGTTTCTCGATGATGCCGCGTACTTTCTGACCTTCGAAGTCGACCACGCCGTAGCGTTCGGGGTCGGCAACACGATAGGCGAAGACTGTTCCGCCGCTCTCTTGCGCATCTGCAGCACGCAACAGGTCCGGTAGGCCATGGCCGAAAAAGATATTGTCCCCCAGTATCATAGCGGACGGGGCACCAGCCAGAAAATCCTTGGCCAGTGTATAGGCCTGCGCCAGACCGTCCGGCGACGGCTGCGTAATCCAAGTCAGCGACAGACCGTACTGGCTGCCATCGCCCAACAGACGCTGGAACTGCTCCTGATCCTCTGGCGTCGTGATGATCGCGATCTCACGGATATGCGACAGCATAAGCACGCTTAGCGGGTAAAAGATCATCGGCTTGTCATAGATCGGCAGCAGCTGCTTTGAGACCGCCATGGTGATCGGATACAGCCGAGTTCCTGAACCGCCAGCCAGAATAATACCTTTGCGTCGCATGATCTATCCTTTCAAAGCAGGGCTATCGGTGACCTTCAGCTCGGCCAGCACCTGCGCCAGGCCCGCTTTCCAGTCAGGCTGTCCAAGCCCGTAAATCTCATTAAACCGTGAACACTCCAGCCGCGAATTGAGCGGTCTGGGGGCCGGGGTCGGGTAATCTGTTGTTGGAATATCGGTGATCTGAGTGGACAGACCTGCCTGCGAGACAATTTCGCGCGCGAAATCGGCCCAGCTGATATTGGGTGCCCCGGAATAGTGAAACAGCCCGCCTTCAACATGCCCTCTGGCCTTGGCCATGGTCAGCAGCGTCTTGGCAATATCCGCCGCCGGGGTCGGCCCGCCGATCTGGTCGGCCACGATGGTCAGGCTATCTCGAGCCTCAGCCAACCTCAGGATGGTTTTGACAAAGTTATGGCCGTGCGCAGAAAACACCCAGCTTGTCCGCAGGATCGCATGCCACCCCCCTGCTTGGGCGATCTGGCGTTCTCCCTCCAGTTTGGTTTGGCCATACACGCCCAGCGGGCTAGTCGGGTCTTGGACAGCCCGAGGCGAGGCCCCTGCCCCGTCAAAAACATAGTCGGTCGAGATATGCAGAAAAGGCAAATCACGGTCTGCCGCAGCGCGCGCCATGGCACCCGGTGTATCGCCATTGATCATCAGGGCCAGCTCGACCTCATCTTCGGCCTTGTCGACCGCCGTATAGGCGGCGGCGTTGATGATCACATCGGCATCCGTGTCGCGTATCGCGTCAGCGCAGCTTTGTGGATCGGACAGGTCCGCTTGGGACCGATCAAGCGCCTCGATGGTGATGTCATGCGCCGACGCATGCCTGCGCAGTTCCATGGCTACCTGTCCGCTATGGCCGAAGACCAGCGCTTTCATCCGGCCACCCCGAGCCGCACTCCGACGCCGCTGCGGTCCTGCAAGGCGGACAGCCATGCGCCATTGTCCAGATACCACTGAACCGTTTGCTCCAGCCCGGTTTCAGGCGTGTAAGAAGGCCGCCAGTTCAGTTCATCCCGGATACGGGCCGGGTCGATGGCATAACGACGATCATGGCCGGGGCGGTCGGTGACAAACGTGATCAGATCGGCATAAGGCGTTTTGCCCGGCTTCAACCGGTCGAGGATCGCACAGAGCATTTTGACCAGATCGAGATTGGTCATCTCGTTCTCACCGCCGATATTGTAGCTGCGTCCCAGCTTGCCTTGCTCCAACACCAGCAACAGCGCCTCGGCATGGTCTTCGACATGCAGCCAGTCGCGGATGTTGTCCCCTGCCCCATAGATCGGGATCGGCTTGCCGGCCAACGCGTTCAGGATCACAACCGGGATCAGCTTTTCAGGAAACTGATAGGGACCGTAATTGTTTGAGCAATTGGTCAGAACCACAGGCAGGCCGTAGGTTTCATGCCAAGCCCGGACCAGATGATCCGACCCCGCTTTCGAGGCCGAATAAGGTGAGTTTGGTTGGTAGGGGCTGTCTTCGGTAAAGAAGCCTGTCTCGCCTAGTGACCCAAAGACCTCATCGGTCGAGATGTGATGGAAGCGGAACGTATCGGGTTTGCCAGCCTCTGCCCAATAGGAGCGTGCAGCCTCCAGCAGCACATAGGTGCCGGTCACATTGGTTTCGATAAAGGCCGCCGGACCATCGATCGAGCGATCAACATGACTTTCGGCGGCCAGATGCATGATGGCATCGGGTTGATGCTGGCGCAGAATGGCCGCCATCGCGGCGGCGTCCCGGATATCGGCATGTTCAAACGCGTATCCGGGCGCGTCGGCAACCAAAGCTACATTGTCCATACAGGCCGCATAGGTGAGGGCATCGACATTGACCACCGAATGACCATCGGCGATCGCGAGTCGAACAATGGCAGAACCAATAAAGCCCGCCCCGCCGGTGATCAGAATTTTCATTGCGCGCCCTCAATCGTGAACGGGGTGGCCATGTCTCGCAAAAATGGTGCCTTTTTATCTTTATCGGACAATTGTGGTGTGGCCATATCCAGCGGCCAATTAATTCCAATATCGGGATCATCCCACCGAATGGCGCCCTCTGTTTCCGGCGCGTAAATATCCGAGCATTTGTAAATGATCTCGGTATCCGGCTCCAATGTCATGAAGCCATGCGCGAAACCTGCCGGCACCAGCATCATCCGGCCATTCTCCGAACTGAGTTCCTCGGCAATCCACCGGCCGAACGTAGGCGAGTCTTTACGGATATCCACGGCTACGTCAAACAACCGCCCTCGCCCACAGCGCACCAGCTTGGTCTGCGCTCTTGGCGGTGCCTGGAAATGCAGGCCGCGTACGGTACCAACGGCACTTGAGACCGAGCGATTGTCCTGAACGAACACCGTCTCGACGCCTTTGGCGGCAAAACTGTTCCGGTTGTAGGTTTCCTCAAAGAACCCACGCTTATCGCCAAAACGTCTAGGTGTGATCAATACAATATCCGGTAGTGCAAGGGGTACTATTTCCATAATCACACTTTTTCAATCAACTATTCAGCAGTATCGTATCACTGTATTAGCCTAGTTTGTTCTTTGCATTGCCACTGTGTTTGTCAATGTTTTAGTATCTTCGCTTTTCGTATTTGACTGTTGCCTTTCGCTGCTTTCGACCGGGATACAAGCTAGTAGCTCTTTTGTTTCAACGTTTTCGAAGCCAATCAGCGTTACAACCTCGGTCCTCGAGCGGCCAGTCAACATCCGGTAGGCCGCTCAACAAAGCCCGGGCTCCAACATAGTCGCTGACCTGACCACTATTCACTCGAAGATGCCTTTCTCGCCCCAACGTTTCCACCGACTGTAGAGCGTTCTTTGATTGTGGCCTTGTCAAGCGTGGGAGGATGATGTCCGTCCGAGGTAGTGGTTCTCTTCGAGGTCGCATTGAGCGCCTCATGATGGTTTTGGTGGCGAATCGTCTCCAATGTTTTGTGCGGTGTATCGCACCTAACCATCCCATACTCTACAGCGAGATCGACCAACCTCCGTCCCGTCGGAGCCGCGCTCCCCGCTTCAATAGTGCTAACTCAGATTAGGAGGTGGCCTCCTATGTCCATTGATAGTCGGTTTCGTTTTTTTACAACTCCAGCATGATCACGACGATTTTGCGAGCCGTCGCAGCTTCCGCAAGGCGCCGTCCGGCCAGTCGCACGGCCCAGCTCTTCAGCCGCGAGAAACGTTTCACTTGGTGGATCACGCAGCGCGGCGGAAATCTATGCATCATACCCCTCGCCAGCAAGCAAAATCATTCGGCGATCAAGATATCATCGGTTTGTTAAGACCTATGGAAAGGGATAAGGTTGAGCTGCCACCATAAGACCAATAGTGAAGGTGAAAGTGAATTCCTGTCTGCAAGCCTTCGAAAACACGATGTAAAAAACTACCGGCCACTCAAACTAACCAACCAGACTGCCTGTGCAATCCGCCAGAGGTGGAGGTCAATGATGGGAAAAACCTCGGTCTATTCGGTCTATGTTGTGACACATATATGAGCTTGGCGAGAGGCAATCCCGCATCGAATGGCAAACGGCGGCTTCCAGTCCGCTTTTGAAACCATGATAACTTCGGTTTGGGCTTTCGCCTCCAACGCCTGAACTAGCAACAAATTTTGACCATCCCGTGTAAGCGGGGTAATCTTTTCGTGCCAAAAAATTCTTAAATGCTACGGAGGTCCCATCTTGCTGCTCGCACAGGAACAGACCCTACCAATAACAAAGGGTAATCAAGTGACACAAGTCGTTGTCCGATGTTTCGCGCGCGAAACATTGGCTCGGACCCCCAATCAGTTTCGAAGCTCGGTATGAAGTGCATAGGTCTTGCCAAATAGCACCAGAATTCTGCCATCTATGGGCAGTGTTGAAGAAAAGCAATCAATGAGTTCACTTGTATGAGTAAAGTAAAAGGTTTTCTATTTGACCCCCTTTAACAATATAGAAAACCAACATTCTTACTGGAATATTGATCTGCTTCGTCACACCGGTAGCGTCGACGCCATAAGAACAAGTAAGAGTTCAAAAATATCAAACTTCTAGTAGTACTTAGTTATGGCAAAAAATTTCATTATCCTATTTACAGCACGCGAAGGCAGCACGGCTATTGTCGACGCCCTGAGCAGACACCCTGATATTTCGGTCCCAATACTTGAGGAACTGGATAAATTCTGGATAAAGCATTTTTATGATGATATTGACGTTGTCCGTGAAATAGACAGCATTTTTAGCTGTAACGATTTTCGCCTTGGGGATGACTGGGCGTTTCGCAATTACGTTTCAGACAATAAGAGAGGCAAAGACGTTGCATCTATCGGGTTCAAATGGCGCCCGCACGGGAAGATAGCCCAGGTTGCGCGAATGATGCAGAAGCGGAACGTGGTCCTTTTCGTACTGTTTAGGAGCGATTTCGACGAACTCTGCGCCAGTCTGTATGTTGGTCAGACTTTGGCTGCAGGTGACGACGGTAGCCAACATACCCAATTCAGATTCGCGCGAATGTCAGATGAAGAAAAGACAGCTTTTCGTGAAGAGCTTGAAGGCCAAGTAGTTTATGCCCGCTTCCGACCGATATTTTACATAATGGTCCGGCGGGTACTGCGCGCATTACAGCTCCGCCTTATTGCCGGGAAACTTTGTCGATCAGGTATCCACGTACGTGCGCTCTACTACGAGGACTTCCTGCAATCCCCTGACCGCTTCTTCGCCAAAATCTGCCATGAGCTGCAAATTGCGTCTGTTGGGGCAGAAAGTCTGATCAAAGGACAGAAAATGCAAAAAACCACTAGAATTCCTGCGACAAAAAGGATTTCAGGATTCAGCCGTATTCAAAAAAACCCTCTGAGCAAACTTATGCGCCTGACCTATACTTGGACCATATCGCGAATAAAGCCTGCTGGCAGTTGACCCGGTACTGAGCGGGACGCAAAGTGCATCAGACCTGTTCCGCCAACCATATTTTCAGCCGCTTTTGCAACGTATCGCTCATACCCGTCAGCATCACGGTTTCGCCGCTAGCGGACCAAGTCAGGGTGAAAGGGCCAATGGTCTCTTTTTCAGGCGTAGGCGGTTCTTGGGCCTGTTCGCCCCCTGGCCCTGCCCGGCTTAACCCGCTCAGTAGCGCGGCCTCAGCCTCGGCTGTATCCGGCTGCGCCTTATTCAGTTCCCGCGCGATGCGCACACCCAAAGCCGGGTCGCCCTTCAATGCTTTCGACAGGCTCAGCCCCAGCCGCTCGGGAATTGCGGCGGCAAAGCGCAGGTGGTCGTCAAGCGCGTGGTAGATGGTGATGAACGACCCGATCTTGGAACGTTTCGCCCGGCTGACCGAAGCGAATAATCCGCGCAAGGCTGACGCTTCGTCTGGATAGACCCCCTGCTCTGCCGCACGCGCAGCGATACGGGCGCGCTCATAATAAGACAACCCAACCCGGATTTCGTTTTCCTCAACCATCGCCAGATATGCGTCCGAGGCGCTCTCTGGACGTCTCAGCAGCGCCTGGACGGTGGCGAAACGGTCTTCTCCGGTTTCCGCGTGCAACGCCTTCAGCGCTGTCAGGCGGCGCCAGCCAGAAATCAGGCCGAACCGATCTTCGGCCAGCTGGACCAATTCAATCGGGGTTTGCTGGCCACGGGCGCGGATGCTTTCGACCAGGGCCGACATCTCTTCCCCATCCACTGCAATCCGGTCGCGCACAAGATGGGCCTCCTCGATGGCCATCAGCGGTATCTGCTGCACCAACCGGCCCTCGGCCCGCGCGGTTCGGATCTCAGCACTCAGATCGTCAACGGCAGCCTGCAGCGCCGTATCACCAGCCACTTGCGCGATAGGGGGCGCAGATTGAACGGGCGGGAACATGGATTTCGTTTCCGGTGTGATGTCGGGGGTTCCGGAAGACTGGAAGTCGGCGCGGGCAGGGGTCAGTCGTTTGCGTTTTGCCATGTCAAATCCTCCTTATCTGCCGTTCATAGACTCTGTTGCATGTCGTCCGACCACCGATCCGTACGGTGTGCGTGGCAGGTGTTTCGCGCGCGAAACATTCATCAGGCAGGGCAGGGGGGTCATACCGCCACCTCGGGCTGCTCTTCAGCGATCCGGGCCAGCTCCTCGCGCCGCCAGATACCCAGAACCAACCTCTTGAAGGCGGCATAGGTTTCGTCGAAGGTCTCGCGGCCCCGTGCATAGGTCTCGCGGTTGAAATCGCGATAGTCCGCCTCGTAGATCCCGTTCACCTGTTCCCCGGCCTGACCGATCAGTGCGGTAAACTCCTGCCGGTGGGGCGACAGAGCGCTGCCCAGATAGGATTGCATCAAACCAGCCAGCTCTGCCTGCTGGGTACCGTCATAACGCGTGATAACGGTGCGCACCGCGTCCCATTCAAAGGCCATCTCTTCGCGTCCCAGGGCACGGGCGGCCATGTTTTCCCCCTCCTCGATCGACTGAAAGGTCGAATGCAGCATGTCAAAGAACCGCCCCGTGGAATCGAACTCCAGGAACGAAGCCCCCATCGGGACCAACAAGATATCGGCCGCAGCCAGCCCGTTGATTGTCAGATAGCCAAGGGCAGGGGGAGTATCGAGGAAGATCAGATCGTAGTCGTCCAGAACACCATCCGCCTCAAGCGTTTCAGTCAGAGCATCCCACAGCTTCCAGCCGCGGGCCTGCATCCGCCAGACTGGGATTTGGAACTCGGCCCAGTAGAGGTTCAGCTGCGCCCCGATCAGATCAATATTGGGCCAGTGTGTTTTCTGGATAAGGGCGCTGGCACGCGTATCGAGCGCCTCCATCAGCGTGTCGTCGATCGGGTGGGGCGTCTCACCTCGGTCCAGACGTCCCTGATTTTCACGGCGCAGATATCCGGCATAGTGACGTGCCAGCAGGGGAAACACGGTCTGCCATTCATCAGTGACCTTGCCACCGAAGATCGATGTCATGGATCCCTGGCTGTCCAGATCAATCACCAGAACCTTGTAGCCATCCAGTGCCGCTGACATCGCTAGATGCGCGCAGGTCGAGGTCTTGCCAACGCCGCCTTTGAAGTTGGCAACCGAAACAAGCTTGGCAGGTAGACCCTCGGGCCGATAAGGGCGGTACTCTTTTGCTTTCGATCCTTCTGAAGCAAAATGAGTGCGCAGCCGCAGCACCTCATCCAAGGTGAACCATTTGGCGCCGCCTTCGGATTCTGATCGCCCCTGGGGCAGATCCGGGTTGGCTTTCAGGACCCGACGGAAATGGGGTGCCGCAACCGGGATCAGGTAACGGGTGATTTCCCAGGTGGAAAACAAGCGTAACTGTCGTGTTTCTCCATCTTCCAATCCCCGACTCGCTAGGTCTTCGCGCCCCTGAGAGCAGGCCCCGGCAATAGTTGCAAAACTGGCTGTGGTTGAAGGATCCCCCAGTTCGGCAAGGGCGGTGTCGGGATCAATATTGAAATAGGGTGGAAGCCCGTCTTTCGGAGATAACGCCATGTTCTTCTGCTCGATATGCTGTGTTTTCACCATAGTATCACAAAACATGACATATGGAAGAACTAACGGCATCAACCGATATTTTCTAAGTAAATCAAGGGGCTGGAAGTGTAGAAATCCGTAGGTTTTAGGCCTTGTCGAATTTTTTTTAGTTAGAATATGGTTATTTATTAGTTACGGTATAGACGTCAGTAACATAAAGTGTTGAAAAACAATGTATTTTAGCGGCTCTTTTGAGACAGAGTGAATCTGAACCCACGATCAAGTGACTCTGATCCCACGTTGTCCTGACTCTGAACCCACGATCCGATGCTTTACCCGGTCTGTGGATAACTTTAGGGTAAGCGTCAATAAAACCACGAAAAAAGATTCGGGCAGATCAGGGGCAGAGGTATGGGCTGGGACGTTTCAGTTCTGAGTGATTTTTCATGAGCGTGGATATCCCTGCCGGGGCAGGGGGGCTGTTGCCCGAGAGGCATCCGACAGCGGATTTCTTTGTTTGCGATATCTTCGATGCGCTGCCCAAGACGGACATGGGATCAATGGAGCATCCGATGTTCTCGCTGTCCACACGCCCGGATCGGCGCATCCTGAACTATGAGCATAACGGGGTCGAGATCACCGTCACACCCTCGGTCCGGGGGCTGGCGACGATCCACGACAAGGACATCCTGATCTTCTGCATCAGTCAGTTGATGGCTGCGATCAACGCAGGCCGCGCCGTCAGTCGGGTGTTGCACCTCAAGGCGCACGATCTGCTGGTGGCAACTAACCGGGAAACCTCGGGCGATGGCTACAAGCGGCTGCGCGAAGCCTTTGAACGGCTGGCCGGTACTCGCATCACCACCAACATGGTCACCGGTGGGGTTGAGACGACCACAGGCTTCGGCTTGATCGAAAGCTGGGAGATCGTGCGCCACACGCGGGCAGGGCGGATGGTCAGCGTTTCGGTCAAATTGTCGGATTGGCTGTTCCGGGCGGTGCTGGCGAAATCGGTGCTGACGCTCAGCCGCGACTACTTCCGCTTGCGCAAACCGCTGGAGCGGCGCATCTACGAGCTGGCGCGTAAGCACTGTGGCCGCCAGCCCGACTGGCGGGTGTCGGTCGAAACGCTGCTGAAGAAATCCGGTTCAGCCTCACCGCGCCGGGTGTTTCGTAAGATGCTGCGCGACATGATCGCCGCCGATCATCTGCCCGACTATCACCTGGAAGAGGAACCGGGGGATATCATCCGTGTCAGCCGCCGGGATGTGGTGGTCGAACCGGGGCAGGGCCTGATCCTGAAACCCGAGACTTTGGAGACCGCTCGCACCCAGGCCCCCGGCTGGGACGTCTACGCGCTGGAGGCCGAGTGGCAGGCGGTTTGGGTCAACTCGGGCCGCAAACCTCTACGCAGCCCCGACAGGGCATTTCTGGGTTGGGTGGCGAAACAGGTGTTACCAAATAGTTGAATGATGGCCATATAGGATCTTTTGCCGCTAGGACACATAGTCATTCCTTTAGTGTATTCACCTAAAGGATGAAGGAATAACAATCTTGAACGAGGACGCAACGGTGCATGTTTTTTATCTATTCTAACGCTACGGCTTTGCACAAAGACTTTGTCGAGAGCCGAATGTCGCGCACTGACTGTGCTCGACAAAATTCGCGGGAACCGGTAACAATTGTCAGCCTAAGAACACCAGTGTGGTAGTCAGAATGGCCTCGGTCTCGGTGATCATCCCGACGAAGAACAACGCGGACACGATCAGAATCGCAATCGAAAGCTGTTTGTCGGATTGCGCGGTGGGCGAGGTCATCGTTGTGGTTCAGCCCTCGCAAGACGCAACAAGAGATGTCGCGCTTGGGATCACCGATCCACGTTTGTCTGTGGTTGAGGATGAGGGCCACGGCATTTCGCGCGCGATGAATATTGGAATGACCGCGTCATCTTGTGCTTATCTCGCAAAGGTCGATGGCGACGACATCGTACCCAAAGGTCGCTTTGATTCGCAGTGCAGGTTCCTCAATACGCATCCCGAGATCATGGCAGTTTGCGGCGCTTTCGCTGCCATCGACAATGTGGGTCAACACCTTTCCTCGTTCGCGACAGACCGGGCGGAAGGCGATGTAACAGAACAATACCTAGCACAAGAACGCCCTACACACCTCGGTAGCTGGCTCTGCAGACGCGAGGCGTGGGAGGAGGTCGGCGGGTTTCGCGAATGGTTCGTTATTGGCGAGGATGTCGACATGGCATTTCGCTTGGCTATCTTGGGCCGTGTCTGGTTCATCCCGGACGTTTCGTATCTGTATCGTATTAGCGAAGGCTCAATCACACGCACACATGCAAAGACGCTCCGCGATTTCTACGATGCGCAATCAAGTCTCTTCGCAAGGCAACGCATTGTCTCAGGAACCGACGATCTGGAACAGCATCAACCGCCCCCTGTCCCTGTGCTGGATACCGAAGCGCACGAGATTGGCGGTGCTGAGCTCCACGAACAGCAGACCGTCGGATTTCTCGAGGCCCGCGCCTGGAGAGAGTTTCACGATGGACGGCGGCGTACAGCTTTTCATACAATTATACGAAGTTCTTCCTACGCAAAAGGATGGCGCAAACTGCGTCAAGTACGCAGCCTTTTGGTCATGATTGCTAAAACCGCGATCGCTCGAAAATGATCATGCCTTCTTCCGACTGAACGTTGCCTCCTGAGTGGAAATGTTGAAGGATACGCTAACAATCAAATTGGACCAGTCATATGATGCTGCTCACCGTCGATTAAGTACTTTGGGGATACCCATTTTTATTCTGGGTTCTAAGTACTTGAAAGCAATAATGGATAGGACGATAGAAATTCCCGTACTGGCAAGTATGAGGAAGATAGCACTGCTAGTGTATAAAATCTCAACGTCACCAAAAATGAAATACACCCACGCTATTGCTGCAGGGTGTAGCAAGTATAGTGCGTAGGAGGCCCCGCCAGCTACAGCGAAAGCACTAAATATGCGTCGATCCTTACCCGTTCTTTCCAGCGCAACGACCCCAACTAGCAAGAATGCGCTTGGAAGGCCCCAAGAAATGACGCTGGGAAGCCGTTCATATCCCAACCAGAAGCCGAGCGTAAAGCCAGTTCCAGCCATCAATAGAGCCGCAAGGGGCAAGAAGTTGGGTAAATTTTCGCAACGTATAAAAAACCAGGCTATCCAAGAACCAGCTAGAAACTCGATCAACAAAGAATTGGTGGCAACGCTGGCCCATGAATTCTGCGGCACATCAAGAAAGATACCAAGGATGACTAAGAGCAACAAAGTAACTGAGAGAATAACCAAGCTGAGCTCCAAGTTCTTCTGAAACGCTAAAACAATCGCGAAGCAAGCGTAAAAGAAAATTTCATAGCTCAAAGTCCAGCCAACGAATATGATTTGGCTTGAGTGACTTGGAAACAGCAACAGCGATTTTAACCAAGAAATTGGATCAGCGGGTAGGCCGCCCTGGTTCAACATTGTCGCTGTGACAACAGTAGCGAAGCAAATTAGCCAATACTCTGGAAAAATTCGATCGAAACGCTTCCACGCGAACAAAACTGGATCGGCTTTCCCAAATCTCGTGGCTTGTGTCCAGACCATTACAAACCCGCTAATCACAAAAAAAACATGTACTCCTACAGCACCAAATCTGAATGCGTAATTCCATGCGGCCGGATCAAAGGCGGCCTTGTATGCTAAAGGATGCCATGAGTGATGCAAAACAACCAATAGCGCAGCAACAAACCTTAAGAATTGAACGGAATACAACACAACTGAAACAACCGCTACCTCATCCGTTGAGTTACGCAGATTCGCTTGGCTCACGCAATATACGACTTCTATTTGAAGGCGGGGTGCAACACGCTCTGCAGCGTATCAATTCAAACAAAATTCTTGCGACATGGCCCACTAGGTCCAAACTGTTTCATCTATAATATGAGCCAATCTCTTCTAGAATTAAGTAGCGGGGTCTATTTTTCGGTTGAGTTTTCGAAATAGTGAATCGTCTTCTCCAGCCCGGCCGCCAGATCAACCGTAGGCTCCCAACCAAGCATGCTTTTGGCCTGAGTTATGTCTGGGCAACGTTGCTTAAGATCATCCTGTGGTAAGTCTTTGAAGATGAGCTTGGACGGTCCCGCGGTTTTTGCAGAATGGTTTCCGCTAGCTCAAGAATGGTAAACTCACCCGGATTGCCAATATTGATAGGGCCAGCCACTTCGCATCCAGAACTCATCATGCTGACAAACCTTCTACTAAGTCGTCTACATAACAGAAGCTACGCGTTTGTTGGCCATCGCCGTGTATAGTGATGTCCTCACCTTTTCAGTGCCTGAACGATGAAATTAGAAACGACACGCCCACCACTTGGATGTATTCGTGAACCATACGTGTTGAGGATACGGGCGACTTTAATCCCCAAATTGTGCTGACGGTGGTAGTCAAAGAACAGGGTTTCGGCGTAGCGTTTTCCCTCCTCATAGCAGGAACGGATCCCGGTCGGATTGACCCGCCCCCAATCACTCTCTTCTTGGGGGTGAACTTTGGAGTCCCGTAGACTTCACGGGTTGATGCCTTCAAAACTCGTGCTCCGATAAGCTTGGCTAAGCCCAACATATTTATAGAACCGTGAACGCTGGTTTTTGTGGTCTCAACCGGATCCCGCTGATGATGTACCGGCGATACCGGGCAAGCTAGATTGTATACTTCGTCCACTTCAACATAGAGTGGGCAAGTTATATCTTGTCGGATTAACTCAAAACGGGTGTATTTAAACAGGTGGACTATATTGTCTTTTGTTCCACTGTAAAATTTGTCGGCACCCAGAACACCATGATCTTACTCGAGCAGTCGCTCGCAAAGATGTGAGCCTAGGAAACCAGCACCACCAGTTACTAGAACTCTTTTCCTATTGGATATTTTCAAGCTAAAGGCTCCAAAATCAAAATGTGGACTTTGTAGATATCGAGTGTAAAAGAGCAATGGAAACGTTCTTAACTTTACCATGATTGGTTCATCCGCAGTCGGGACAATCAGCTTGGCGAGAATACTGAGTAACTACCTCGATACTTTTATGTTTAAATCTAAAGAGTCAGAATTCTTTGCTTGGCCTGAGCTTAACACTTTAGGGATTTCTTATTGTGCTCGGTCCAATCAGATGCATTTTTCAAAACTCGGAAATTGTCGGAGCTATTCAGATCTGGTCACCCGGGACGTTCTGGATGTTGACTCCTTTGTTGTTGCCAAGGCTACCGCAGCAAAGATCAATATTTTGTGGGAGCTTTTTTTTGATGGAGTGCAACTTAGGCAGGCGGCCTGGAGCTTGAACAAGCAGTTGGGTCCAGGTTTCCTACAGGGGCCAAGGAGAAGATGAAATTGCTTTTTGGTCTATTGATGCAAGATAGCATCGGCACCGGCCGGGCAGCAGTTGTCGTATTGGGCAATCGTCAACCCAGACAGGATCGGGTAATCACGCCTCCCCCATGATCACTATACACCCAGATCATCAGGATCCGACGCCTAGCCCACCAGGGCTGAGCATCATCATCCCGGCCAACAATGAAGAGTGTTTCATTGGCCCCTGCCTTGATGCGCTACTAACACAACAGGGCGATGCGGCGCAGGGGGTCGAGGTGATTGTCGCCGCAAATGGCTGCACTGATCGAACGGTTCCACTGGCGCAGGGCTATGCTGACCGGTTTGCAGTGCGGGGCTGGGGGCTGACGGTGCTGGACATACCCGAAGGCGGCAAGCTGATGGCGCTGAACACGGCTGATGAGATAGCAAAGGGCGCGGCCCGTGCCTATCTGGATGCCGACGTGATTTGTTCGCCGCCGCTGATCGGGCAGGTACAGGCTGCGCTTGCAACCGAAGCCGCAGTCTATGCCACCGGCCGGCTACAGGTGGCGCGCGCCCAAAGCGCCGTTACCCGCGCCTATGCCCGGCTATGGTCGCGGCTGCCTTTTATGAAGACCGGCAATGCTGCCGGCGCCGGGCTGTTTGCCGTCAACGCCGCAGGCCGTGCGCGTTGGGGAACGTTCCCGGACATTATTTCGGACGACACCTATGTGCGGCTGCACTTCGCCCCCGACGAGCGCGTCGAGGTCTCGGCCCCTTTCACCTGGCCTATGGTCGAGGGGTTCGCCAATCTGGTTCGGGTGCGCCGCCGTCAGGATGCGGGCGTGGCTGAGGTCTATCGCCATTACCCGGCCCTGCGCCGCAATGCCGTCAAAACCTCACTCGGTTTGCGGAATGCAGCCGCTTTGTTCTTCTCTGTACCAGTTGGGTTTCTGGTCTATACCTGCGTTCACCTCATCGTGCGTCTGAGCCCCGGCGGGCCGGACTGGACCCGGGGGCGATAATGTCTCTCACCCATTCCATGCCAGCCAGATCAGATATGTCTCAGGACACCCCTTCCCAGCAGACACGGACCGGCCCGGTCGCCTATCTGACCGGCGAATATCCGAAAGTGTCCCATACCTTCATCCAGCGCGAAATTGCGGCGCTGCGCGCCCTGGGCACCCAGGTCGAAACCTGCACTGTACGCCGCGCCAATCCAAAAGATGTCGTGGGCGAGGATCAGAAAGCGGAAGAGACCAACACGTTCTGCATCCTGGACACGGCTCGTGCACCGCACCGTCTGCTCGGTGCACATCTGCAAGCGTTGCGCACAGCACCAGGGCGATGGTTTTCGGCGCTGTGGCTGGCCTGGCGCACCCGCTCGCCGGGGGCCAAGGCGCTGCTTTATCAGCTGTTCTACTTTGCCGAAGCCGGAGTACTGGCTGCACGTCTGAAGGCAAAGGGTGTGGTGCACTTGCACAACCATTTTGGAAATTCAAGCTGCACTGTGGCGATGTTGACCAGCGAGATCTCGGGCATTCCCTACAGCTTTACCGAACACGGGCCTGCGCTTTTCTTTGAACCAATGCGTTGGCGGATTGATGAAAAGATCGCTCGCGCGCGATCCATTGTTGCCATCAGCCATTTTTGCCGTTCGCAGCTGATGCTGTTTTCCGACCAACAGCACTGGCCCCGCATATCAATCGTGCATTGTGGCATCGACCCCGACCGCTATGGCCACAATCCCCGTGACAGCTTTGGCAAGCGCGTGCTGTTCGTAGGGCGGCTGGATGCGGTCAAGGGCGCACCGCTCCTGCTGCAGGCCTTTGCTGCGCTGCGGGAAGATCACCCTGATGCCACGCTGACCCTGATCGGTGACGGCGCGGACCGCCCCGCACTTGAGGCGCAAGCGAAAACGCTGGCTCTGGGTGATGCGGTCACCTTCGCCGGCTACCGGCCGCAGGAGGCGGTGGCCGATTTCCTGGAAGAGGCTGACATGCTTGTCCTACCCAGCTTTGCCGAGGGCGTGCCGGTGGTGCTGATGGAAGCGATGGCCAGCCGCATCCCGGTCATTGCCACGCAGGTCGCGGGCGTGTCGGAACTGATCACCGATGGTGAAGTCGGATTTGTGGTGCCGCCAGGTGATGTGTCTACCCTGATCGCACGGATGCAGACCCTGCTGAGCGACCCCAATCTTTGTCGCCGCATGGGTATCGCTGGACGGCTGAAGGTGCGCGCCGATTTCAACACTATGAACGAAGCTGCATGGCTGCGTACGTTGCTGTGTGAAAATCCCGATCCCAGCAACCCGCCCGCCCGGCCGCAAATGCAACCCGTAGGCGCGGAATAGGAGGCCGGGATGAGCGATGCGCAGACCTCTCCCCTACCTAGGATCGGCGTCGTGCTGATCGGCCGCAACGAGGGCGACCGGCTGATCAACTGTCTGAACAGCATCCCGCAAAGCGTCGGACGCATCGTTTACGTGGATTCCGGTTCGACCGATGGCAGCGTCGCAGCCGCACACGCGGAGGGGGCGCAGGTGGTGGAACTGAATCTTAGCCAGCCCTTTACCGCCGCCCGCGCCCGCAATGCCGGCTTTGAGGCGCTGCGCGCGCAGGGCGATATCGATTACGTGCAGTTCGTCGATGGCGATTGCACCCTGCATCCTGATTGGATTGATGTGGCCGCAGCCTTTCTGGGCAATCATCCGCAGGCGGTGGTGGTTTGCGGCCGTCGGCGTGAGATGTTTCCCGAGGCTTCGGTCTATAACCGGCTCTGCGACCGGGAATGGAATACACCGGTGGGTCAGGCCAAGAGCTGCGGTGGCGATGCCATGATGCGGTCTGATGCCTTTACTGCCGCGGGTGGTTTCAACCCGGCGCTGATTGCTGGCGAAGAGCCCGAACTGTGCGTACGCCTGCGCCATCGGGGCGGCGAGGTCTGGCGTATCGATCACGAGATGACTACCCACGATGCGGCCATGACGCGGGCAGGGCAATGGTGGAACCGCATGCGCCGAGGCGGCCATGCGGCCGCCGAAGGTGCCGCGCTGCACGGGGGGCCGCCCGAACGGCACGGCGTTGCCGCCCGCACCCGGGCGCTTTTGTGGGGCGCGGCGCTGCCGCTGGCAACCCTGCTGGCGGCGCTGTTGCTCACACCTTGGGCGTTGCTTTTACTGTTGCTCTACCCCGCACAGGTTCTGCGGCTGGCGCGTCGCGACAGCTTCTCAAGCCGCGCCGCCTGGGAACAGGCGTTTTTCCTGACCTTGGGCAAGTTTCCCGAGGCCTTGGGCGTGTTGGAATTTCAACTGCGCCGCCTCACACGCCTTCCTGCGGGGCTGATCGAGTATAAGTAAAGATTTCGCCCATAATGCGCGCCGATCAGATTCAAACTCAAAAGAGCTCAGGCATCTGTCAAAATGGAGCAGCTCACTAACTACCTCCATTGAACGGTGGAGGCTAGGGAGTTTATTTCTGTGCCCACCGCTTACAAGGCCCTTCTCGGAGTCGTCTCGCCGCGGTTTCCTCTCGAAATTCACGACGTCAGTCTCAGAAGAGCATAAACGGTTATATTAATTATTTTGCCCAAGATCGGCTGCGATAAGATGATTTGCAACACAACCACCCTATCCTGTCATACTCGTCGCAATTGGACCAAGGACAAATTTGCCTGAGAATTGTCCATTTAATTTTAAGTCCGGAGCCCAAATGACCCAATGGAAAACTTGAGGCCTACAGCTTTGCAATGTCAGAAAGGGCTATCGGAATGTGCCGCCCAGTTCGGCATTGGTAGCTTTGAGAAACTCGACGGAGAGGTCAGGAAATAACACTGCGGAGCAAAATCATAGAGTTCTCAAAAGGCCGCTTCATCACATAATTGGAAACGACTATTTGCAGTATAGCCTTAGGTGTTCACTGCCATCTTACGGAATGTCGCGTTTTTAGCGACCAGTTCGTCATAGGTGCCAGACGATGCGATCTGTCCTTGCTCGAAGAAATAGATCGTATCGCAGTTGCGCACGGTGCTCAGTCGGTGAGCGATGATGATGATGGTCTTGTCGGCTCGGATTCTCTGCACCGCCTCCATCACCACGCTTTCAGTGATGTTGTCTAACGCTGATGTCGCCTCATCCAGGATCAGCAACGACGGATCGGAATATAGCGCGCGAGCAATACCGATGCGCTGACGCTGGCCACCGGACAGGCGCACGCCGCGCTCACCGACGAATGTATCATAACCTTGTGGCAATTCGTCGAGGATGAAATCGTGCAGCGCCGCGATACGTGCGGCCCGTTTAACGGCAGCCATGTCTATCTCTTCCGGAGGCACTGCAAAGGCAATGTTGCGTGCGATCGTGTCGTCGGTCAGGTAGATGCTTTGGGGCACATAGCCCAGTAATTGCTGCCAGCGGCGGAGATTGCTCGCGGTAATGACGGTTCCATCGGCCACAATCTCGCCGGTTTTGGGCTTCAACAAGCCCAGCACGATATCGACCAGCGTGGTCTTGCCCGCCCCCGAACCGCCGACTATACCAATAGTGTTGCAAGCCCGGATGTTAAGATCGATTCCGTGTAGGGCTGGCTGTTCTGCGGTGGCATAGGAAAAGCTGAGATTTCTGATTTCGAGACTTCTATCAAGCGACAGACAATCACCCGGTTCGGCAATCTCTGCGGACAGATGCTCAACCTGTTGCCCTGCGTTTACGCATTCGGCGTGGATATGTTCCAATATTGATGACCCGGTCCGAATTGCCGCCAGATTCTGATAAATTTGCTGCGCTACCGGCAGAAACCGCATGACTGAAAAAAAGAAGATACCCAGCGTTGGGATAATCTCGACCAGATTCCCACTGCTGCGCAAAAGCAGGAGTAGCACACATGCCAACAGGATGCCGATTGTTATAGCCTCCAGAAAGAACCTCGGCAGGGCGCGCAGAATTTCATTGCGCGCACTATAGTTTGCTTGGCGCAATGCTGAGTTTTGAAATCGACTTATGTAGCTGTCCTCCAGCCCCATGAGCTTAACTTCTTTGAAGCCGTCCGTGGCTTCCTGCGCCAACTTGAACCGCTCTTCATTGGTCTTTAATATCTTTTGGCCCAAAACCCTCAACACATTACGAATATTGATATAAATCCCAACATAACTGCCACTCATCAGCAGGATAGCGACTGATGATAGGACTGGCTCGACATAAATCAGGAAGCTGATGATACTGAGGCCCAGAATTACATTCGCTAGAACACGCATACTTGGGGTGATGATGAGCCCCACGAGTAGATCGACATCGTTTAGGACGCTTTTACGGATACTGGCACTGTTGTTTTCCAGAAACCATGCGTAGGGTCGGTGCAGATAGCTTTGCAGCAACTGGCATGAGATCTTGTAACCCCGCATCGTCGAAAAGCGAATGATCAGGTAGGTGCCGCCCGCCTTGATCAGCAGACCCACAACGACCACTAGAAGCACCGCAATCGACAGAAACACCAGAAAGGCATATGTGGTGGAAAAACCACCAAAGTCGTAGACCCATGACAGAACGTTATTTGTCTGAATCTTTTCAGGTATAGCCAAGACGTTCAGTAGCATCAGAACCGCCGAAATACCCAGCACTTCGGCAAAAGCAACAAGAACCATCAGGCCCATGATCAGGTAAAAGGCCCGCCTTTCCCGGTGGTCGAACAGATCCATAATTTTTTTATAAATACCGAACATACTACCAAATACTCTTTTAACCTTTTCTCTATTCGCGCCTCAATCCGACTTTACTAATAATTCAGCTGTTTTTAAGGCGTAACCACACGGCTACCATCAACAAGAATCTAGCGTGCTTCTGGGGAAGATACCCAGCTATAAGAGCAGCGCCAATACGGCTGATGCTGAGTTCCTAACAAGATTTTCGACATTGTTGCATTGTCTGACGCTGGAAGCGATTATCTGACGGCTTTTCGCCGACGTTCCAGACCCATAAAACCGCTTGAATAGCGCCGCGCCACGCGTTCCACACTCAAAAAAGAAGGGGGTCACAAGAGCAAATGCCTCTGGTTGAGCGAAGCGTAAATTGAGTGGGATCATCTTTGTCGTGTAGTGGCTGGATACATCGCCTGTCTGTGGGCCTCACAAACCGCTCTGCATCCGTTTCGCCAGATGGTTGCGCATGTATTTTTAGCTTATGTCTTCAGCGGTTTGGCCCAGCCGAGCAGTGATATCAAAACCACCGTTATAGATAGCACTCATCTCAAAACGTACCAAACCTGTAACCTACAACATGTTACTTAATGGGAAGCGTCACTGGATCGAAAACGCCTTTTCTAGGTTGGCAGGTTGGCGGGCATCACCACCCGTTATGACAGATGCGGAAACTTTTTTCTGTCGGCAATATACATCGCCTATGCCATCATGTTCTGGCTCCCGAAGTTAGGCCTGAGCCTAGGAAAGTGGAAATTTTTCAAGGCGACAGTACTTGAATCCGCTCGCCACTGCAGTGCAGGCGATAGGCAGTCGAACAGAGTTTGTTTTCATATTCAGTCAAAAGTATGCGACGTAATACATTTGAGAAAGAGGCATAACTGATCAGCGTTTTTCGCAAACGTTTGTTCCTGGACAAGGCGCTAGGAGAAGCCACGAGCCATTGAAATGCGATTATTGTTTTTGTGGGTTCAAGGTGCGTTTGCCGATTGGAGTTTTCCCTATTTGATGAACACTCTGACCAATGATGAAGAAAGCTGTTTTCCTGCAGCTACCGAGCTTCGCAAGAACGCCAGCAGTGGAAACCCACGAGTGCAGATGTCATCGACCGAATTGAATCAGCCTACACCTCGTAAAATGTGGGTTGTGTAATCTGCGGGAATGGAGCTGAAACCATGTCGAGCCCAAGACGCACTGTGTGAAACTTTTGGGCCAATCATCGATGGTGCGAGATTTCAATCGGCAGGTCATGCACATCTGCTTCCGAGCCGCAATGCTGAACCGCTACTTCAATCTTGGTATAACTGTCACAGATATTGTATCGTAAGCCCTCAGTGGCAGAGATACCGCGCTCACTCTTTGATTTATACAACAAAGCCTTTGTAGAGGTAGAATGGCAGGTAACGATTGAATATCTTGAATTTGAAGCGAGAATTGTTGCGCCGACAGAGACGTTGATCCGATGACAGTGATGACGGGACAGACACAACCTGATGTGTCCAGCGGTGTAGGCCAGATCATGGCTAACAGCTTTGATCGTCAATGGCAGGACTGCGGAGACGACGTACTAGCTGCCGTGGAGCGTGTTGGGGCGAGCGGATGGTATGTACTAGGCAAAGAGGGTGCCGCATTCGAAAGCGCACTGGGTGCGTGGACAGGTGTCCGCCATGTTGTCGGCGTGGCCAATGGTATGGATGCGTTGGAGATCGCGCTGCGTATTAAGGGGATCGGGCGTGGCGACAAAGTTGTGACAACAGCCCTGTCCGCCTTTCCGACTGCGCTTTCGATCCTGCGTTGTGGGGCGACGCCGGTTTATGTCGATACCGATGCGCATGGTCTGCTTGATCCGGACGCAGTCCGAACCGCCTGTGCCGAACATGGCGCGATCCGCGCCATCGTTCCTGTACACTTGTATGGGCATCTTGCCGATATGCCAGCATTGGAACGCGTGGCCGATGCCTGTGGGGCTCTGCTCTTCGAGGATGCCGCACAAGCTATCGGCGCGCGGAGGGACGATTTTGGTGTAGCGGAGAACGGGAGGATGGCGTCTCTGTCGTTTTACCCGACTAAGAATCTGGGCGTGATGGGGGATGGGGGGGCCTTGCTCGTCCATGACGACGATGCGGTCCGGATGGCCAAAGCCTTGCGTAACTACGGGCAGACAGAAAAGTATGTTCATGCTGTCTTTGGGCTGAACAGCCGCCTTGACGAACTGCACGCCGCGACGCTGACCAGCGTTTTCCTGCCCCGGCTGGAAGGGTGGATGAACCGCCGTCGCGCCATCGCCAAGCGCTATCTAGCCGGGATTACAGCGCCCGCTGTCACCTTGATGCCTGGACCGTATCCGGACGGGAGCTGTTGGCATTTGTTTCCGGTTCTGGTCACACCAGAGCGCCGCGAGGCTTTCATGGCACATCTGCGCGCGCGCGGCGTTGGTGCCGCGATTCATTACCCAATCTTGATGGCGGATCAGCAGGCATTGGATAAAATGAACATTCCTGTGCTGCGTATGCCTACGCCCATGGCGGCCCGACTGGCGGCGTCGGAAGTCTCATTACCAATCCATCCTTATCTGCGTGATGACGAGGTTGACCGGGTTATCGATGCCGTGAACGCGTGGGAGGGTTGAACCATGCTGTCGGTTGTTATCCCGGTCTACAAGAATGAGGCAAACATCCCGCACCTTCTGGAGGAGCTGACAGCGCTCTACAACAAGTCTTTCGAGACTGGCGAGCTGGAAGTCGTGTTCGTCGTCGATGGCAGCCCCGATAACTCTCTTCTGGCCCTGCGCATGGGGCTACCCAATGTAGGCTTCCGGTCGCAGCTGCTGTGCCTGTCGCGCAACTTTGGGGCTTTCGCTGCGATACGCGCCGGTCTGCAAGTCGCCAAAGGGGACTATATCGCGGTGATGGCTGCCGATTTGCAAGAGCCACCTGAACTTGTTGTGGATATGTATCGCGGTATGCAGATAGACGATATCGACGTGGCCTATGGTGCCCGTATCGCCCGCAATGATCCCTGGCAGAGCAAAGTTCTCTCCCAGGGTTTCTGGAGCATATATCGGAGGTTCGTGGCCAAGGATATTCCTGAGGGTGGCGTTGATGTCTTCGCTGTGACCGCAAAGGTACGCGATCAAATCCTGATGCTGAACGAGCGGAACAGCTCGCTTATTGTACTGCTGTTCTGGATGGGATTCAAGCGCAAGGGCTTCGAATACGAACGCCGGGCACGAGAGGTTGGGAAATCCGCTTGGACCTTCAACAAGAAATGGCGCTACATGCAAGACAGTGTCTTCAGCTTTTCTGATCTCCCTATTTCCTTTCTGATCACTATTGGCTTTTTTGGCTTCGTTCTGAGCGGCCTGCTGGCTCTTGTCGTGCTTGTCAGCTCGTTGCTGGGTAAGATCGAGGTGCCCGGCTATGCTGCCACAATTCTGGTAATCCTGTTCCTAGGCATGCTGCAGATATTCTCGCTCGGTATTCTTGGCGTGTACCTATGGCGGGTCTTTGAAAACACTAAGGGCCGCCCGCTGCACATTGTGATGTCTTCAGAAGAGTTTGGAGAAGAGTTGGATGACCAAGTTTTTTCAACATCCGCAGGCGCTGGTTGAATCAGATCAAATCGGTCAGAAAACCCGCATTTGGGCTTTTGCTCATGTTTTACCCGGTGCCTGCATCGGTGAGGATTGTAACATTTGCGACCATGTCTTTGTGGAAGGAGATGTGATTGTTGGCGACCGGGTGACAGTCAAATGCGGTGTACAGCTTTGGGATGGCACGCGCGTTGGTAACGACGTTTTCATCGGCCCCAATGTAACATTCACGAATGACCGGTTTCCACGATCCAAACAGTGGCTCGACAGTTACGAGGGCATCACGATCGAACAGGGGGCGTCTATCGGCGCCGGAGCCACCCTTTTGCCCGGGCTCCGGATCGGTCGCGGCGCAATGGTGGGAGCTGGGGCGGTGGTGACACGAGACGTGCCCCCCAACGCGTTGGTAACGGGCAATCCTGCGCGGATTGTGCGCTATATTTCCGATCAAACCGCGTCGTCAGCCTCTGTGGCAACGCAAATGGGCAAGGTTGATCTAATCCCGCGTGTGCCCCTTGACGTGCAGCCGATGATCAAGGACATGCGAGGAAACTTGACCGCCCGAGAAACTCAAAACGGTCTGCCCTTCGTGCCTGCCCGATATTTTGTCATCACTGACGTGCCCTCCAAAGAGGTCCGGGGTGAACATGCACATAAAGAGTGCCATCAATTGCTTATCTGCTTGAAGGGATCGGTAAATTGCCTGGTGGACGACAGCAAAGAACGATCTGAGGTATGTTTAAACAGTCCTGAAATGGCGCTGCACATCCCGCCAATGGTCTGGGGGACACAGTATAACTATAGTCCAGATGCGGTACTGATGGTGCTTGCTTCACATACCTACGACGCAGACGACTACATCCGCGACTATGGCACGTTCCTCAAACTCTGCCGACCCAAGTGATGGCAATTCATATGTCCCCGATCGCGGTACGCCTTGACAAAATCTTACCAATCGCAGGCTTTGCGCTTTGGGTGCTCCTATTGCCGGTGTTGCTGGTATCCTATCTGTTGTTGCCAGTTTCTCCTGATCAAGCACTGTTTGACTACATGGCTTGGGCAAAATTACAGGGTGATCCTTACTATGCAGGATTGGTCGAACAGAATTGGCCAGGCAAGATGTATCTCCACGAATGGGCTGTGCGCCTGTTTGGGGCAAAGTTCTGGACATGGCGCGCCTTCGATTTTGTATTGATGCAGGTCGCAACGATGGGCGGTGCAATCCTGCTGTGGCGTGCAGGTCTGGCTTGGGCTCCTTGGATTTTCGTTGTTTTGTACCCGTTGCTCTACGTCACCACTGGTGGGTGGTTTGCAGGCCAACGCGACATTGTGGCCGCAGGACTGCTCATTATAGCCGCCGCGCTCGTGATCGGACCGCGCCAGGCACGCGGCCGTCCAAATGCCCTTTGGAGCGCACTGCTGGCTGGGGGGCTGATTGCAGCGTCAGTGTTGGTAAGACCCACCTATCTGAGCTATCTTAGTGGCGTCATTGTTCTGGAATTCCTCAAGTTTCCAAATGAACCCGAACGACCCTTGTCGCGTAGCCTGTCACGGGTCGGGGCACTGATCATCGGGTTTGCAGCTGTTATCCTGCTAGCCGTCGGTGACACTTGGATGAATGACGCCCTCGACGACTTTTACCGCCAGACACTTCTGTTCAACATTGAGGTTTATCCAGTCTCAGAAGGGCGAGTGCGCCTGATCAGTGATCTGGTAGCATGGCTGATGCAGTCTTGGCATTGGGTTAGCCTGTGTGCCGGGTTTGGCCTGCTGGCTTGGTTCTACCGAGATGGGCTAACCCGCGCGCAGATTTTGATCATTGGGCTTGCTGCCACTGGGATTGTTTCGTTCTTGGCGCAGAACAAGGGTTTTGGCTATCATCTAGGCACTTTGCCACCTGCAACTGCTTTGTTCGTGGCCGCTGGTCTGGACGCCCTTGCGCGCTGCAGTTTTGGGGCAGGCGATCACGGGGCGTTTCCGGCAACTGCGGGCGCTGTGTTGGGGCGCTGTCATCGCCTTGTCTGCCTTGCGCTTTTTGTGGTCACGTTGGGGCTTGTGGCACTTGGGGCAAGCACGCGCGCGCTGCAAGTGGCTGGAACTTTTGGCGCGTTAAAAACAGAAAGCGCATGGTTCGAACCGCGATACGATGGATACTACAGGCCCTACTGGGTAGATGTGGAAAGAGTGGTTGCTGCCATCCGCGCTGGCAGCAACCCAGACGAGTATGTCCTGCAATGGGGGCGCTACTTCGAAATTCCTTATTTGGCCGAGCGCCGCCCAGTGTTTCGGTTCGTCTCGACCCCGGCGCTAAGTATTCTGAGCGAGCGTTTTTCCTATCACGATGAATGGCTGGACGAAATCGCTCGAGCTTTTGAACAGCGGCCACCCGTTTTTGTCGTCCTGGATGTCCGACAAGAAGAACGTATTGTGTTGGGCAATATAACACCGGCCGAACAAATCGTGGCGGACGCGGTCTCGGGTTTCAGTGAAGTGATGCGCACCCAACATCTGGTCCTTCTGGAAGCTCCGTAGTGGGAGGCCGCCTTGGATAAGCTTCTACGGCTAACGTGGTTGGTAACTAAATTTGGGCTTGTCGGAGTTTCGTCAGTCGCCATGTACTTTGCCCTTTTGGCCGTGATGCGTTCGGTGATCCAGGACATCGCACTGCTGGCCGGGGCAGCGTATCTAGGAAGTGCGGTCTGGAACTACACGCTGCAAAGCCGCTTGACTTTTAGCAGCGTACCGGGCGACCGGTGGTCGATGTTTCGCTACGTGGTGATGCACGTCATTTGTATGGCTGTGAATTCAACCATGATGTATACTCTGGTTGTCAATGTGAATGTGAACCTTTGGTTGTCTCAAAGTGTGACCACGATTTGCATCGCGTCCCTTTCATTCACGCTATCGTATCTTTGGGTGTATCGAAGTCACGAGTGAGAGAAGAGGTTAGCAGTCGGTTTACCCGGCTTCTGTATTCCACCCGGAGCACCGCCAAAACAAATCAGCGCAAAGCCTCGGGAGGAATAGCAACATGCGCCGTAGATCACTTGTCAGAACGTGCCGATCAGTGTCTTATTTTCGACGTCCCGCCTTCCATTTCATCCAAGCCAACAATGGGCGCTCCACGAACACGTAGAGCGGTATCGCAAGCACTAGGGCAAGTATGCAGAGTATAGTGATCGCACCCCCAAAACCTAAATACCCCGTTACAAACAGGCTGGGCGCTCCAACTGTGAGGATGATCATAGGAAGTTGATGTATCAGATAAAGGGCATAGGAGCTCTCACCAAGCCAGGCGATGTTGGTAAACCAAGGTCTTTCGGAAACAGCAAAAACGGCGACTAGAAGCGCGCTGCCAGGACCCATGGACACGACGTCCGGTATTCCTTGCGCGGTCAAGAGTGGGCTGGCAATCAACATCAGTCCCGCAGTCAAGCACCCCGCAGGAAACACCCACCGTCTTGTTGCCCATTGTGGTGTCTTACCAGCCCGCAACACCCAGCCGAACCAGACTCCGATCAGGAATTCAATCAGCAATGGGCTGGTCAAGTGCTTGGCAACTTCGCCCCAGGTCTCCGCTCCTAAGAGTCGTCCCAGCACAATCATTGTAGGAAAGGCAATGGTGATCAACGTAAGCGCAAGTGATCTCGGAAAGATCAATAGCCCGGCGAAAATCAGATAGAAAATCATCTCATAGGCGAGTGTCCAACCCGGCACAATGATCGACGATGCCATTCCAGGCACGAGTAGCAACGCCCCTAGGGTCTCACCGGCACCTATCCAAAACTGCCCTAGGGCAACCTTCGCAACCAGATAGGAAGCGGCGGCAATCCAGTAAATCGGATAGATTCGAATGATACGCCGCCAGAGGAAAGACCGCGCGGCATTGGGGACCCCAAATGCATCGTAAGCAGTATACGCCATAACGAGGCCGCTGATTACGAAGAAGATATGAACCCCGGCCGCACCAATATTAGACCAGGCGGCAATGGCTGAAGCGTACTGAATTTGCTCGAACGGGGCTACGTAAAGAATGGCGTTATGTACCAATACCGAGGCCGCTGCTACAAAGCGAAGAACCTGAATTGAGGCAAGCTTTTGATTTTTTTCAACCAATTCCTTTCCTCCCGTACAACCTCAACTTATCCTAAGAAAGGCGCGTAAATCTCGCCAACCCGCCTTTCCAAGTTGTACATCAGGCAATTGGCTACTCTAGAGCCTGGTCGAGTGTTTGAGAGATCTCATCCCAGTCGGCGGTAAAGTTCTCGACCGATCCGCTGGCGATCACGAATGCATAGCCCATGCCGTGCCGGTCGGTGAAGAACTTGAGAACCGATGTAACCCGATCAGGTGGTTGGATAGTAAAAAGAATAGCGTCGTTGGCCATGACGGCCATGCCATGTGCGAGCTGGCTGCCTTCCACACCGGCAATGACCTTGGCGCCAGCGCAGGCTTTGATGAGATCTTGGGTTGAGGTTTGTTCGGGTGCAAAAATTTGGAAGCCACGCTCGGTAGCGAACCGCTCTGCAATTTCGGCCTCATTGGCAAGAAGGCGGGCGTCGCCGGTTGTGCCGCGCAGCAGGAACACACCGGGATGCGGGCCGTATGTTTCGTCCTCAATCAGTTTTTCACGTACTGCTTCAACGCGGGCGCGGCGCTCAGTATTATTGGTGAAATCCTCAAACATGATGAGTTCACGAAACCGCGCACGATCAAGCCTTCGGGGCTGCATGCCCAAGCGCTGCTCATAGTCTGGCACGTGGCCGGACGGGGCTACTCTTGTTGTAAACGGTGCCCCATAGGTCTGGGCCAAAAGGTAGCGCGGACAATCGTCGCTCAACCAGTTTGCGAACCAGCGGTTGCCCCACCAGCTTTCGTACAAGACGCCACTCTCCACGTCCCTTGGCACAACGTACGCTGGCAGGCGGCGGGTTCTTTGACGCAGATGTCGGATGCCTCGAGCTGTGTAGAGCACACCATCGATAAGATCGACATCTTTCAGCAGATAGCCATAAGTCGGGGCTTGTGGTTTATCGAAGTTGCCGTTGAAGGCCTGCACGACTTCTTCATGGCTCAAGAATTCGGTTGCCCTGATCCGATCCAGCTGTCCCGGCAGAAATGTGGCTGGCCTGATATAGCTGCTTTCCTTTGGGTGAATCTGCCAACGCTCCTCGGCGACGTCAATGAGATCGTCAGCGGAAATCCCTGCGGCACGTAAGGCGGGTCTGAAAGATATCATCGGGGCCTTTCCGGGTCTGGACCCTGTCTGACTATCGGCAAATATCGCCTAGCGGTCGTGTCACATCCTGCAGCTGACCGCCTTCGACTAAAATCTCACATGGCAGGTCGTGGCTGATGAAATATACCGGGCTGGCCGTCAGCCCGTAAGCGCCGCTTGAATGGACTGCAATCAAGTCTCCTGCTTCGACCGGAGGCAGTTCAACACCGACCCCAATCTTGTCGAGTGGCGTGCAAAGCGGGCCGGCAAGGTTCACCTTGCCGGCCGGTGTTCCGCCACCGACCTTGTGCATGCGGTAGTTGCGATGAATAACCATGCCGAAATTGCCAGAAGCCGGCAAATGGTTGTTCATGCCGCCATCGCAAATCGCGATACGGGTTCCACGCGACTCTTTCACCCGGGTGACGCGGGTCAGGAAATACCCGGCCTCTCCAACCAGATACCGACCCAGTTCCAACACCAGTTCGGTGCTGCTGAACCGGGGGGTTGCCCGCAATTCATCAAGCTCGTCCACAATCCCGGCTGCAGTCGCGGGAAGATCAAGCGCTGTGTCTTTCTCGAAATAAGGGATGCCAAGCCCCGAGCCGAACACAAGCTTTTCGGGCTTCAGATCATAGCGGTCCGAAATTTCAGAGAAAATCCGCATAAATGTCCGGTAGTTCGCGCAGATCGCTTCCGAGACCAGGCACTGCGTTCCGGAATATACATGCAATCCCATGACGCGCAGATGTTTAAGTGCCAAAATCTGCGGGATCTCATCATGCATTGTTTCATAATCAATGCCGAACGCGCTGGGGCGACCAGCCATCTGGTCGCCAAAGCCTTTGGGCACCTGGTCCGGAGCGATACGGATCATAATGTCCTGCACGCGACCGGCCTCAGCAGCAATACGATTTGCTCGGATTGCCTCGTCAACAGATTCAACGATCAACTCGCCAAGCCCGGCTTCGATCGCTTCGACAAGCTCTAGATCGCGTTTGCCGGGTCCGGTAAAGCTCATTCTTTCCGGCTTCCAGCCTGACCGAACACCAAGACGCATCTCGCCGATGGCAGAAATATCCAGGTTAGCGATACGTGTCTCAAGCCAGCTTAAGAGGCCCGGATTGGGGTTGCTTTTAACAGCATAGCTAAGGGTGAAACGCGACCCGAACGCAGCGTCGATCTGGGCAATGCGCTCTTCAATATAGTCTGCAAAATAGACATAAGCAGGCGTACCAAAATCCTCGGCCGCCTGTGTCAGAATGGCATCAGCCCTTTTGATGTTGTGCATTCTAAGATGCGCCTTCGGTATATTGGATAATCCGAGCCGGTGTGTCGAAATTCTCCAGCGTTACGTCTTCAGGTCTGACCTGAATTCCGCTCTGCTCCTCAAGGAACATAATGAGATTCATCATGAGGACTGAGTCGAGCAACCCGGACGAAAAAAGTTCTGTCTCTGGCTCGATCGCGTCATCTGGCTCGATTGAAGTGATCAGATACGAGATCAAGGTGTCTTGGGTAAGTGCCATATAGAATACCAGTATACTTAGAATAACAGAACGACCGAATTGTCTAATGGAAATAGGTAATTGTCCAGTCGGATTGTGGGCTAAAACATGGCAACAGATCGACGGGGTGAAGGCAGGTCTGTTCCATCAATATCAGCTTCCCTCAGAAACACTTCTATGCACTATTTCAGGGCGCGCCAGTTTTCCGCTTGAAGTGCGTGGCATAGGATCGGTCCAGACCCGGATGACTCGGGGAATCATATAGCTTGGCATTGCCTGTCGACAATGTGTCATTAACTGATCGGTATCGAATCCATCGAGCGGTGTAACCGCGACATGCACGACCTGCCCGAGATCTACGTCATCGACGCCATAGGCGACCGCCTCCGCAACAAGGCCACTTTTGTAGACATGATCCTCGACCTCATCAGGGCTGAGGCGGATGCCGCTGGTTTTGATCATCGCATCGTTACGCCCAACGAACCATAGATCACCATCTGCATCGACCTCGACGATATCCCCGCTATAAACGACCTTTTCATCACCAATCAGTGCGCTCAGTTCAGGGCAAGGGCGGATTTTTTCCGCTGTCAGGTCCGGCTTTCCCCAATAGCCCAAACTGACGAGAGGCCCGCGGTGCACAAGCTCGCCCTTCTCACCTGGTCCGGCGATCCCCTCGCCCTCTTTGATGACATAAACCTCAGATCCTGGAATAGCTTGTCCCATCGAACCCATTTTCTTATGAAACCTGTCCGGTTCGAGATAGGTTGATCGGAACGCTTCGGTCAGCCCGTACATCAGATAAATGTCAGTGTTAGGGAAAACATCAGGCATCATTTCAAGGATATCCGGAGGGATTTTTCCCCCGGTATTAGTAACACGCCGCAGCGCGGGCAACGGTGTGGGATGTGCCGCAAGAAGGCGGATGATCTGGTTCAAAAGCGGAGGTACACCGGCGAGTCCGGTAATCTTTTGTTCAACAATAGTGCGGACGATCTCGGCAGGCATGACCACCGGCTGATGTACGATGGTGCCGCCCATCAACAGCATGGTAGTGAGCTGATTCAGGCCTGCGTCGAAATTATAGGCCAGGACGCTGATCAGGCGCTCGTCAGAGCCAAGTTTCAGATAACGCGCAACTGCCCGAGCGCCAGCAACGATGTTGCGGTGGCTTAACATCACCCCCTTTGGCTGACCGGTAGAGCCTGAAGTGTAGATGATCATTGCCAATTCTGTGTCGAGCACTCGGGCCACCGGGGCGCCGGTTTCCGACAATGTTTGCCAACTGTCGAAAGTATCAGCATCCGGCGCCTTGCCATGCACGAGAACTCGCTGGACTCGGCCCGGAAGCCCGTTATCTGCCAGCGCTCGTGCAGTACGACTATCTGTTATGATAGCGGTTGCGCCGCAGTCCTCAGCGACATAGGCAAGCTGCTCAAGGGTCCATTGGGTGTTTACATTGACAACCACCCCGCCAATCCGCACCACCGCGAGCATCGCGACCACTTCTTCGATACTCTTGCGCAAATTCACAATGACACGTTCGCCGCGCCCGATACCTTGGCATGTCAGATATTGTGCCACGACATCAATCTCAGCAGACAGAGAGGCATAGTCGATCGAGCGCCCAGCGTCCACCAATGCGATCTTGTCGGAATTGCTGTTCAAGTTATCGGCGAATAGTTCGTAAAAGGTTGTGGCCAGGGCGCTCAAAACGTCTCTCCGTCAGCTTTGTTTGCTGTTGAATTGCCACGACCTTTCTTCAGCATAGCGCTGACATTGGGGAAAATCTTGGGCGGCGGGGCCTGGACGATGGAATCTGCGGGCACATCGGTCAGTACCAGTGCGTTGGCTCCAATTCTCACCCGGTCTCCGACTACGATTGGGCCAAGCAGGGTTGCGTTCGCCCCTATGAAGACATCATCGCCAATGCGCGGTACACCACCGCTCATATTTACACCAATGGTGACATTATGCATCACGCCGCACCGGTCTCCAATGACGGCCCCTGGGTGAACGGCAAGAAAACCGGACCCGTGAATAATGTGAAAATCCTTGCCGATCTGAGTCCCTGGCTCGAGCCAGATCTTGGTAAAATTGGAAACAAAAATTTTGAAAAATCGGTATAGTTTCCAAGGCAGCCATTTCAAAATCGGATTTTTTATCCTGAGAACCCGGTTTCCCAATCGGAAAGTAATCAGAGCCAGAAACGCTGCCCCCTCACCTCTGTGACGTCTGTAGTCCTTGCATATAGTCTCAAACACCTACGCGTACTCTATATAATTGAGTGCCCGAACCAAAAAGGGTTAGGCGGTTTCAAGTATATGGTCTTCTTTTTGCGTGTTGATCAAATCGTACAACACGTTCCCCGACGAGACCAAGCCCGCGAAACTATGAGCACCAAATACTGCGCTATGCAAGCGGCTTGAGCGCAGAAAATTCAACAGTGTTTTGCCTCTGGAACGTTTGCGTCAAACTCCCACTCTACAGCGTTCTTTGGTCGTATGTGTCCTCGGTGGGCCATAGTCATGGGGTGCATCAGATCAGCTCAACCTATTTAGACTAAAGCGTCCAGCCTATAACCTGTAAAATATCCAGTAGCCTTGAATTAATTCCAGTACTTTTCGTATGAGTATAGATTACAGATTGTAGCGATTGGGCCGAACATGTCGGTGAAAGATTGTGAGTCGATGGGCTTTGAGTTTTGCGAGGGCCATCTTGATCGGGTTTAGATAGGAGTTGTAGAGTAGAGAGACTAAGAACCAGCGCACTACATTGAGCATGGCTTTGGTGCCGACGGTGTTTTTTGTGGGTGGTCAGGTTTCCAATATGACAACGGTTTCTGGGACCATCCAAGATGCCTTGCGTCACCCGATGCGCGATCATCGCATTTGTCACAAGCCCAGCAATGAATGTCTGTGTGCCCACGACCCGCGTGCTGATCCCATTGCCAACCAATCCCTGCAGGCGCGTCAGGTTTGTTTTGATGAAGATTCAGTAGATGAATACGATAAGATCAAGCTGGACTGACGCCGTCGAGCCCAATCGTTGCGCTGTTTGGCTACTTTGTTGCAACAGAGTTCCGTGGCCACCAGCGTTTTTTGTAAGTGTAACCTAGCTTGCGTAAGAACTGCCAGATGGCGTCAGGATGCGCCTGCATTCCGGCTGCATCAAAAGATCCGAAGGCAACTCGGGCATCACAATGTCACGGTCCTGCGCAATGACTTCCGCTAAAAACCCTTGGTGTAGGTCCGGCTTCCCCCTGTTTGTTGGGCAATCCTGTCGCGCAGCGCGAGCGGCTCTTGTCTGCCAGATCATCAGGCCTCTTAACCCATCTTCAACCAACTTCTTAAACCGTGCCTGCAGCGCTTCTGGAAAAGGCGCGGGAATGATCCACCCTCCCAAACAGGATTCATCCTGTTAGCCTCCTGAGAAATCCTTATGCTTCAGGTTTTGCGTCGAACGCTCCAGTAAAAATAGTCCCATTTAAACCTTTCGGGCATAAACCTTTTACGTGTCGTGGTCTTTCGGAAAGTAAGGTTGGGTGTGTGACATCTGCTCTTCCGTAAACCAGAGTAGACTATTCATTATGCACCTCCTAATATCAGGAGCGTGGCTCACTTGGCCGAGATTTTGGCAAATAATACTGGATCTATATTTTAGAAACCATGCAATTTTAGC
>NZ_JAGHRB010000026.1 GCF_017743995.1 Ruegeria sp. R13_0
CCACGCGGTTCAACTCGCGCTTGCTCATAATCACCCATCCCATGTCCGCTCACCCTCATGTTCTTTTGAGGGTAGAGTGACATTCCTGAATTGCTCATGGGTGACATTATCGCTTTGCGGCTACAATCCGAGTATCGGATAATCATGATTATGGTAAAATATGGGGGATACATCCCTTTCAACTTTGACGGCGTGCCGCTCGACCGTGTCGCGGACGTCGCTGAACGGTCAATGCTGCGCCGCTATGCGCAGGAAAATCGACATGGTGCTTTCGGGTTTTATCACGGAACCGAGGTCGAAGGCCTCGTCCACACCCGCACTGGGTACCACAGCTATCACGTATGACAGGAGAAGCAGATGATCCCCGAGTTGCGCAAAGTTGCTACCTTTGACGAAAACGTTCTTAGCGAAGGGGGCCGACCGTCAGACCCTGTGCTACGCATGATCGGTGTGGCAGCGGTGATCAAGAACCCCTGAGCCGGGCGTGGTTTTGTCTAGGACCTGTCGCCGGAAATCTGACGGATGGCTCCTGTATTGGGTGAAATGCTCACTGAAAGGCTAATAGCCCTGGCGGGATCGGGTGATGCGATTGAGGCCTATGGCAAGGCCTGTATTTCAGGCACGAGTTGCGAGGTAGAGCACGCCTCGGAGCTGATCCACACGCTACAATTCGGGAATTTCTACCGTGAAGCCGTCGGAGCAAAAAGCTATCTCGGCTTTACCAACATACGTGGCCCAGCCAATACCCAAATTCAGATCCCGCTGATGGACAAACATGATACCGGGCGGCGGTCGCATTATCTGACGGTGCAATTCTCGATCTACGACGCGCCGGATGTGGATGAACTTGTCGTGGCACTTGGCGCAGCGACTCGTGGTCGCCCGCACCATCGGATTGGTGACCGCTACTCAGACCTTGCTGCCCTTGGAAGGGATGTCGAGAACCCGGCTGGGGTCTAGATTTCATCGTTTGGGATCACTTTTACCCCGCCCCCGAACACTGCAGGTTTAGAGTGCTGAATCGCTGCTTCCTGTGATTCAAGCCTGCGCCTTCCTGAGATCAACTTTAGGATGGCGGCACCTCTGAACGTTGTGTTTGTGAAACGGCGGCACCCCAGCGTGCCAGTCGAAGACAGCGCGACTGACAACAAAGTCGCGCCTTAGGTGGCACAGGCTAACTCATTATTTTTCTAAAGTAATTCCCCTCGCCTGACAGTCTCGAAACGATGGCGTCGGCAGTTGATTTTGCGCGCCTTTCTGTCCTCTGAAATTACTTCTTGACGCTTCACTGGCGTATATGGTTTCGTATATGAAACCGTTTTGCGGTGAATCGTTTAGACCGGCGAAGGGAGGCGCTGTGATGGCGAAGCAAGAGTCAGCGCTGCGTGCGCAACAAGAAAACGAAAGCCAGGTCACGGTGTCCCTCAGCGGGATCGGGATGTCCTTTTCGGGAGTATCTGTTCTTCGAGACGTCGACCTCGTCTTTGACGGTGGCGAAATCCATACGCTTATGGGCGAGAATGGAGCTGGGAAAAGCACGCTGGTGAAAATCATCTCGGGTGTGCAAAAACCGACTTTCGGCACATTCCAGATCGATGGTGAGACGGTGTCTTTCGACTCGCCCCGGGATGCTGAAAACCACGGGATCGTCATCATGCATCAGGAACTCAGCCTGATCCCCGAAATGACAGTGGCCGAGAATGTGCTGTTGGGCCATGAACCGCGGAAATTTGGAGCGTTCATTGACCGTAAAGCTCTGAGAGCAAAGGCCAAAAAGGCATTGGCCCGCTTTGGGTTCACCCTGGACATCGACACGCCGGTCAAGGACTTGCGTGTAGGCGAGCAGCAGCTTGTCGAGATTGCCCGCGCCCTGTTGATGAACGCGCGGCTTCTGATCATGGATGAGCCGACCTCGGCCCTGTCGCAGGCCGAGGCGGATATTTTGATGGAAGTTGTGCGCGATCTGGCGCTTCAGGGCGTTGCTGTCGTCTATATCTCACACCGCATGGACGAGGTGTTCGAAATCTCGGATCGGGTGACGGTGTTGCGGGACGGTGATCTGATTGGCACGCGACTGGCGTCCGAGACAACCTCGGCGGAACTGATCCGTATGATGGTGGGCCGGACGGTCGAAATCAACGCGGTGGAACGGCAGAACCCGGCGACGGATGAAACCGTGTTGAAGGTTGAAAACCTCTCGGCCTGGGACGGGAAGCGCAAGGTTCTGGACGATGTGTCGTTTGATCTGAAACGCGGTGAAATCCTGGGTGTTGGCGGCCTTTTGGGTGCCGGTCGCACCGAACTGCTGGAAACCCTGTTCGGCGCAAGAGGCGCCAGCTATCAGGGCGAGATCACGCTGGAGGGCAAAAATCTGCGTCCCGTGAAGCCTCAGGACGGGGTGCGCAACGGGCTGGCTCTGATCACCGAAGATCGTAAGGGCAACGGGTTGATCCTCGATCGGTCGATCTCATCGAATGTTGCGCTTCCGCTGATGCCGTTGCAGTCCCGCTTTGGACGGTTTTCCGAAGCGGAACAGCGCAAACAGGCCCTTCAGGCGATCGAAACACTCAAGGTAGCGGCCACCGGACCGGATCATCCGGTTGGCAAGCTCAGCGGTGGCAATCAGCAAAAGGTTGTTCTTGGCAAATGGCTGGCGACGCAGCCCCGCGTTCTGCTGCTGGACGAACCCACGCGGGGCATTGATATCGGCGCCAAAGACGAGATCTACGATCTGGTCGGGCGACTGGCCGATCAGGGCATCTCGGTCCTGTTTGCAAGTTCCGAATTGTCCGAGTTCATGGCGGTCTGTGATCGCATGATCGTCCTGTGCGAGGGCCAGATGGCCGGAGAGCTTTCCCGAAAAGAAATGTCCGTGGACACAATCAAGGCCCTGGCGATGCAGTTCCGCTAACTGCCCCGGCCCACAAAAGAGAAAAGACATGACCGTTATGGAACCCAACAGCCCGACAGTGAAACAAGACCGCCCCGGAGCGGCGATTTTCATGCAGCTTTTGAGCAAGACAAAGCTCTATTGGGGGTTGTTCGCCCTGATCCTGTTTGGCGCGCTGACCTCGCCCCTTTCTTCGAAAGGTAACAATATCTTCCTGTCACTCGGGAATTTGACGGACATTCTGCGTCAGGTTTCGGTCACAGGGATTGTGGCTGTCGGCATGACGATGGTGATCTTCATCGCCGGGATCGACCTGTCGGTAGGCTCGGTTATGGCTCTGGGCACGGTCATCTGCGCCATGTTACTGACGCAGGAGGGCTGGACAGCGGCCAGCTATTTCGGGGTTCCGGCAACCGGCATCGTACTGTTCGTTTGCATCGCGGCCCTGATCTATTTCGTTCAAAGCAACCTGAACCGCAGCTCAGAAAACCCGACCGCAAGCGCACCTTCACGGATGCTCAGCCGGTTGGTCGCTGCTGCAATTGCTATCGGCGTGATGGTCTGGCTAGCGGGTCAGGTCATGCCCAAGTTCGGCGTGCTGGCCGTACTGATTGTGGTGCCCTGCATCGGGGCCGTCATGGGTACGGTGAACGGGGCGCTGATCGTCTACGGCCGCCTGCAGCCCTTTATCGTGACGCTGGCCATGATGGTGGGCGCGTTGGGTCTGGCGCGCGTCATCGCGGGGCAGGATACGGCCGTTTACCCGGTCTATACCGGCAGCAACGCAACCGAAAACTTTGAAGTTCTGCGCGAGTTGCTGTGGGGCGTCCTGCCCGTGCCGGGGCTTTTCTTTCTGGGTGTGCTTCTGGTCTTTTTCCTGATCACCCGCTTTACCACCTTCGGCAGCTACCTGATGGCTATTGGCGGCAATGAAGAGGCTGCGCGTCTGGCGGGCATAAATGTGGGTCGAAACAAGATCATCACTTACGCGCTGGCCGGGGGCCTCTCGGCACTGGCCGGGGTACTGTATGTCGCGCAATTCCGTCAGGGCAAGCCGGATGCCGGTCTTGGGCTGGAACTCGACGCGATTGCAGCCGTTGTGATCGGCGGCACCAGTCTGATGGGTGGCCGAGGCGCCATCATGGGAACTTTTGTGGGGGTGCTGATCTTTGGCTTCCTCAGCAACATCCTGCAGCTCAACAACATCGACAGCAACACACAGCTGGTGCTGAAAGGCATCATCATCGTGGTCGCCGTCCTGCTGCAGGAAGGGCGATTTGAAGAGATCTTTGTCATGGCGAAAGAACGCCTGGGCAGAGGGAGGAGGCTCTGACCTCAGATCTTGGCGGACCAAGGTCAGAGCGCAATCAGAACGCGGGACTTCGAAAAACCCGCATCATGACTAAGGAGTAGACTATGAAAAGAAGAACATTTGGCAAGGGCCTGATGGCCGCCACCGCACTCGCGACCTCGTTTTCGGCATCCATGGTACTGGCGGCTGACAACTATGTGATCGGTTTCTCGCAGGTGACCACTGTTGAGCCCTGGCGCGTCCAGTTCAACAAAGATCTGCGCGCCGAAGCTGATCTGCATGACAATGTCGAGCTGATCATCGCAGACGCCAACGACCGGACCGAAAAGCAGGTCGCGGATGTTGAGAACTTCATCCGGCAGGAAGTCGACGCGATCCTGATTTCTCCGAAAGAATCGGCGGGCTTAACCGGTGTTGTTGAACAAGCGACCGATGCTGGCATCCCAGTCTTTGTTCTGGACCGCAACGTCGATACCGACAAATTCGTTCAGTGGGTTGGCGGCGACAACGAGTTGATCGGTCGGGAAGCCGGTAAATTCGCGCTGGATCAACTGGGTGGCGCTGGTGCGGCCAGCGGTACGATTGTTGAGATCTGGGGTGGCCTTGGCACGCAGGCAGCGCATGACCGCGCCAATGGTTTCCACGAAGCCTTTGAGGGCGAAGAAGGCGTGACCTTCTTGCTGGATCAGCAGTCGGGCGACTGGAAACAAGATCAGGCCTATGACATTATGTCGACCGCCCTGCGCAACTATGAAGACATCACCATGGTCTACGGCCACAACGACCCGATGGCCTATGGCGCCTATCTGGCCGCCAAGGACGCAGGCCGTGCAGATGACATCATCTTTATCGGCGTTGACGCTCTGCCGGGCGAAGGCGTGACCTGGGTCAACAATGGCGAATTGTCGGCCACTTTCCTCTACCCGACCCCGGGTGCCGAGGGCCTACGTCAGGCGCTGAAACACCTCATGGGCGAAGAAGTGCCGAAGTCGGTTGTCATGGGTACCGAGGCGATCACATCCGAGAACGCCGCTGAAATCCTGAAGAAGAACGGCCTGTAAGGACGGTTCAGGTCGGTTTCCTTTCTCCTCCCTGCCGGGATGGCCGACCGGACACGCAGGGGCTTGCGCCCCTGCTGTCTTTTTTGAGAAAGCTTCGAAAAAGGGGGCGCGAATGTCCGAGCAAAAGACGAAACTACAAAAATACTCTGCCCCCGCTTTGGAAAAGGGGCTGGATATTCTTGAGTTTCTATCTCTGTCGGACACCGCCCCTACCCTGTCTCAGCTGGCGCAAGGTATCGGTCGTTCAAAGAATGAGATCTTCCGCATGATGATCGTGCTGGAAGAACGCGGTTACATCGAACGTCAGGAAGGGGACCTGTTCAAACTGACCGGAAAGCTGTCCCTGCTGGGTGGCGACCGGACTGACAACAGTAAACTGGCGGAACTTGCGGAGCCTTACATGACCCGTCTGGCCGAAGAGATCGAGCTGTCCAACCATCTCTGGGTGCCCAACGGTAAGGACGAGCTGATGGTCATCAATAGCGTGTCATCCTCTCAAAACTACGGTGTCACCGTCCAGATTGGGTACACGACCCCGGTGTTCCCAACCTCAGCCGGAGCTTGTTTTCTGTCAGAACTGGAGGACGACGCCCGGCGCATCGAATTGCTCAGAACCATCGCACCGGACCAGAGCCCCTCTGACCTGCAAGCGTTTTCAGATCATGCCGCCGACTGCCGCCGGCAGGGATCTGTCTCGTTGGGAAGCCCGGAAAACCAGGCGATCAACGAAATCTCGGCCCCGTTGGCCCATGGAGCTGGCAAGACGGTCATTGCCGCTTTGACCATCCCTCACTTCGCCAATGCGCTGATCGACAATCGGCGCGGCATGGTGGTCAAAGCGCTGCAAACGACGGCCCGTCAGCTTCAAGAAAACATAGCAACCCATATGCCTTTGCCACGCGCGGCTTGGCACAATGCGTTCTAAGAAAGCCTTCGCCGGTCTACGGGCGGCTTGATCCGGAGCAATGCGCCGGTGTTCTTTCAGGCCTCAACGCTCTATCGCCACACAGGTTTTCGCTTTCGCGGCTTGCGCCAATGAGATCGTCAAGTTCAGGTTCCGTTGCGGTCACAATTGAAGCGTGCTGTTGGTTTGGCGTCACCAACCAATCATACCCACTGCGCAATAAACCCTTTTTGGGTCGGACGGTCCGGGGTTATTCCGCTGATCTTGGGGGCAGGAAACGGAAATCTCTGATGCTGTCGGGTTTCATCTCGATCGAGAACCCGGGCTGCGTTGGCGCCAAATAGGCCCCGTTTTCCACCACGCAGGGGTCGATAAAACGCTCATGCAGGTGATCGACATACTCGATCCGCTTGCTGTCCTTCTCACCCGAGATCGCAACGTAGTCGATCATCGACATATGCTGGACGTATTCACACAGGCCCACGCCCCCGGCATGGGGCCAAACCGGCAGATCGTATTTCGCCGCCATCAGCATGACCGCGAGTACCTCGTTCAACCCACCCATCCGGCAGCTGTCGATCTGAACGATGTCGATCGCGCCTTCCTTGATGAACTGCTTGAACATGATCCGGTTCTGGCACATCTCGCCCGTCGCTACTTTGACCGGCGCGACGCCCTCGCGGATCGCCTTGTGGCCAAACACGTCGTCAGGGCTGGTGGGCTCTTCGATGAAGAACGGACGGGCGAAGGACAGCGCCTTGACCCAGTCGATCGCCTGATCGACCTCCCACACCTGATTGGCGTCGATCATGATGTTCATGTCTTCGCCCAGCACCTCGCGGGCGATGGTCAGGCGGCGAATGTCGTCATCCAGATCGCGGCCAACTTTGAACTTGGTATGAGTAAAGCCCGCCTCCTTGGCCTCATGGCAAAGGCGGCGCAGCTTGTCGTCGGGGTAGCCCAGCCAACCCGCCGAGGTCGTGTAGCAGGGATAGCCCTCGGCCTTCAGTCTAGCGATGCGCTCCACTTTGCCCGGTTCAGCGGCACGGAGCATCGCCAGCGCTTCATCCGGATTGATCGCATCGGTCAGATAGCGGAAGTCGATCAGGCGCACGATGTCTTCGGGGCTCATCTCGCTGACCAATTGCCAAACGGGCTTGCCCGCCTCTTTGGCCCACAGATCCCAAGCCGCGTTCACGACCGCCCCTGTCGCCAAGTGGATCGCGCCCTTGTCCGGACCGATCCAGCGCAGCTGGCTGTCGCCGGTGATATGGCGCCAGAACCGGCCCATATCTTCTGTGATCCAGTCCAGCTCCAGCCCGTTGACCAACGCACCGAGGGCTTTGATCGCGGCCACGCAGATCTCATTGCCGCGGCCAATGGTGAAGGTCAGTCCGTGACCCTCATGCGCGCCGTCAGTTTCGAGCACCACATAGGCCGCCGAGTAGTCGGGATCGGGGTTCATCGCATCCGACCCATCCAGACTATCCGAGGTCGGAAACCGCAGGTCCTCGGTCCGAATGCCGGTTATCCGGGTCATTTGCTAGCCTCAACGGTTTGGCGCTGAACGCCCAGTCCTTCGATCCCCAATTCCATCCGGTCGCCGGGCTTAAGGTAGGTCTGCGGGTCCTGACCCATACCCACGCCCGGAGGCGTTCCGGTTGAGATCACATCGCCGGGCTGCAGTGACATGAACTGCGATAGGTGCGAGATCACGGTTGCTACGTCAAAATGCATCGTTTTTGTCGAACCGTCCTGATACCGGTGCCCATTCACCTCAAGATACATCGGCAGGTTCTGCGGGTCCGGCACCTCATCCCGCGTCACCAGCCAGGGGCCGATGGGGCCAAACGTATCTGCCGACTTGCCTTTGACCCACTGGCCCGAGCGGTGCAGCTGGAAGTCGCGTTCGGACAGATCGTTGACCACGCAATAGCCCGCGACGTGGTCCAGCGCGTCCTCGACGGAGACGTATTTGGTATGCTTGCCGATCACCACGCCCAGCTCGACCTCCCAATCGGTTTTGACCGAGTTGCGGGGGATTTCCACGGTGTCATCAGGCCCCATGATCGCCGAGGTCGCCTTGAAGAAGATCACCGGTTCTTCGGGTAGGGCCATGCCAGATTCAGCGGCGTGGTCGGCATAGTTCAAGCCGATGCAAATGAACTTGCCCACATGCCCGACGCATGCCCCAATGCGCGGCGTACCTTCGACCACGGGCAGAGCATCCACATCCAACGCGCGCAGGGCATCAAGCCCGGCATCCGACAACGCGTCGCCCGCGATATCGCCAATAGCACCCGACAAATCGCGAATCGCACCGTTTTCAGCCATAAGGCCGGGTTTTTCTTGTCCAACCGGACCGTAACGCAGCAGCTTCATCTCAAATCTCCCTGATCAAACGGTCCAGCCGCCATCGATGGCGAAGGTCTGTCCGGTGGTGAATGCGGTCTCATCGCTGCCCAGATAGACGGCCAAGGCGGCAACCTCGTCTGCGTGACCGATACGGCCCATGGGCTGGCGCGCGATGAAGTCTTTCATCGCCTGCGCGTAGTCGCCGGTCGCGCGCAGGCGGTCGTGCAGACTGGGGCTGTCGACTGTGCCAGGGCAGATCGCGTTGCAGCGGATGCCCTGTGTGATGAAGTCAGCGGCGATCGATTTCGTCAGGCCAATCACGGCCGCTTTGGACGCGCAGTACGAAAAGCGGTTCGGCACGCCTTTGATAGACGAGGCGACCGAAGACATGTTGATGATCGAGCCACCGCCATTCTCCAACATGCCGGGCAGAACCAGCTTGGCCAGCCGGTACATCGCCTTGACGTTCAGATCAAAACTGAAATCCCACTGGTCATCGTCGCATTCAAGGATCGAACCAGCACCAACGAACCCTGCACAGTTGAACAAAACGTCCAGCGCTCCGACGGTTGCGACGACCTCGACCACAGCCTCTGCATCGGTGACGTCCAGTTTCAAGGCCGTCACACCCTCGATCGCAGCCAGTTCCGCAAGAGTTGCATCGTTGATATCGCAGGCAATCACCTGCGCGCCTTCGGCCACGTATTTTTCGACGCTGGCGCGTCCAATGCCCTGCCCTGCTGCGGTTATCAGTGCTTTCTTTCCGGCCAGACGGCCCTGTGGTTTGGTCATTTCGTCCTCAATCCGTATGATAAATTTCAGTCATGGGTGCCCACTATTTGTTGCCGATGCCATTGGTGGCCAAGAAACCGAAATGGTCAGACCAGCCAGCGCGCGTGACCGCCACCAGCGGCTGGATCGTCACGCCGACAGTGCCCCCGACCACAGACGATTTTGCATCGTTGGAGAACCCGGCGCTGCCCTGCCACTGCTGGTCAACTGAGGTGCTACCCTTGATCACGCCCTGACCCAAATCGACCCTCATCTTCGAAGAGGTGTCCGTTGCAGATGCATGCACCTCTTTAAGAATCAACAACGGCAATGCGCGCCAGTCGGCGTTCAAGCTCAGGATGCACTTATCGCTTTCGGTCACAGCCACCTCGTGGGGCTGGTAAACGAGGGCTTCGTACGTGTTTGCATCATTTGTGCCGTAGAAGATCGCCTGATCCTTCACCTGTGGCCAGGTTTCGAAGACGGTCAGAGCCTCCATGTATTGCGCTTTATCCATTGCAGCCTGTTTCGCGCCTTCAGAATTCGACTTGAGATAGCCCAGCTCCGAAACATCAAACTGCGCGCACTGCAACGCCAGAAGCTCGCCGTTCTTGGCAGGTGCATAAGTGTTGCCCGCCGCGCATTTGGCAATTGTGTCTTCCGAAACGAAGACGCCTATGTCGACATACGGACCTTCGTATTGCTGTCCACCAATCAGCTTGGGTTCAACAACAGCCTCGGGGAAAGACCTCCAGTCCGATTCGGCGCGCACCGCGCCCGCGATCAGAATGACGCAGCTTGCAAGCAATCCATTGATTGTATGGGACGATTTCATCACTTGCTTCTCCCTGATCTCGGCTTGGCGACTCTCCCACAGCGCTCCAATTCGTATTTAAAACTTTTATTTACAAATAAATCAACATTGACTTGCGCTGCATATTCAAGTCACTTTGCCCACGCATTCGCCCGCAAGCGCGAATTTGGAGGAATACGTGTCTGCTACTTCAGAGAAATATCGTGCCCCTGCCCTTGAGAAGGGTTTGGACATTATCGAGTTGCTTTCACAGCATGCCGATGGCTTGGCCCAAGGTGACATTGCACGCGCTCTGGACCGATCCCAAGGCGAGATTTACCGGATGTTGTCGACACTGGTGCGACGCGGTTACGTGATCCGGTCCTCTGACGATGATCTCTATTCGCTCAGCCTGAAAATGTTTGCGATTTCGCAAAGGTATCCTCCGGTCGAGCGGTTGCTTGAGATGGCGACACCCAAAATGCGCGCCGTAACGCGAAAGGCCTGGCAATCCTGCCATATGGGGATGGAGAGCAATGGAGACATAGTTGTTGTCGCCTCGATCGCCTCGCCCGGGAACTGGGGCCTGGCGTTGCGCGTCGGAACCGTGATTGGCCTTGGGAATACCGGGACCGGCCGTGTTCTTGCAGCGTTTCGCAGTGACGCCGCCCTTGAAGACCTGCTAGACAATCACAGGCTTGCGCAAGGTGAGCCGGAATTGGATGTCGTTGAATTCAGGGAACATGTCGCCCGCATACGCGAATTGGGCTATGAGCGAATGCCATCAGCCACAGCGGTTGGGGTGACGAACCTCGCCTACCCTGTGCTGGACCACGAAGGGCAGGTAATCAGCGTTGTGAACTGTCCATTTCTGGAAAGGATCGACCAATTTGAAGTTCCGGGAATTGAAGACGTGCACCAACTCTACAAGTCGCTGGCGGAAGAATTGACCGATTTTTATACGGGCAAGTCGCAAGCCTGACCTACCAGTCGCTTGTCAACAAGCCCATAAACCATCCGTTTAAAAGGGGCGGAATAAGTAATAGTTGTCGGCAGATAGCAGTCCCACCTGCCCGAGCCGTTCTCTTTTTTGACTGGCTCTACCGGAGATCAAAGCCGACTGGTCAAAGAGACAGTGCGCCGTCTTAGAAAGTTGAGCAGTTCCCGTGGATTGCCGGCCCGTTTTTCAATCTCGTCTCTCTCGATAGGGTCACCGACGATCGGGCGCTGGGGTTTATCCAAGGCGTGCCGCACTTCGTACAAAAGCAACCCTTGACGCAGCGTGGCAGAGACATTGCTGGCGATTTGGTAGGCGCGACTGTTGCGCCCGGGAAAGCGGATGGGGACAACTGTGGCCCCAGACCGCTGGATCAACTTGGCTGTAAAAGGATTCCATTCGCGTTCTATAGCAGGCCCCCACCAACTGTCCGACGAGGCAACAACCCCGGAAGGGAACAATGCGATTAACCCTTCGTTCGCAAGATGCTCCATAGCTTTTCGGCGCATCTCCAGGCTCTTTTCAAGAGCGTCGGGTTCATGATCGAAGGGGACCGGGATCATGAACTGGTCAATCTCAACCACACCCGTTAGCAGAGACCGCGTTAGAATTTTATAGTCAGTTCGGACCTGACCGATCAGTTCGGCCAGGATCATGCCGTCGACGAGTCCGTGCGGGTGATTGGCGACAACCACCACGGGCCCTTTGCTCGGGATTTGACGAATTTCTTCATCGGGCGTTTGCAGCGCGATGCCCATCACCTTGAGGGCCTGCCCCCAGAAGGGTTGCCCAGAGGGCACGCCCATTGCCTCGAATTTTCGGATGCGACGTAACAAATGGAATTTGCTTGTCGCCAGCTCAATCGCTTTAATCGCCCATCGCTGAACCGGGTTGCTGAATGTGGACGCATAAGACAAGCGGCGCCGATCATAGGGCTGTTCGCTCAGGTTTGTTCCGTCGCTCTGGCCAAGCAGCAGCCGAGTCTCTTTGTCAGGGCGGCCTGTACCGGGCCTTTTGAGGGTCTGAGACCCCTTACCCCTCATCGAAGGATGAAGACCGAACACGGCGCACGGCGTGAAATACGCGACGCCGTCGAGCCCAGAAGATAGTCTCGAACGCCGGGTTTGTGAGATCCGACAATAACCAAATCAACATGGTTCTCGCGGGCAAACTCCGCAACCTTAAGGCCCGGCTTGCCAGTGATGACTTCGGTCGAGATGTTGTCCGCGCCGCTCGCAAGGCGATCCAGTTCGTCCTTGATGCGCGCTGTCAGGTGGTTCTCGGGTTTCGACTCCACGAATTCGGCGACGAAACCGGGTATGTCTTCCAGCACTGTCAACAAGGTCATCCGGCCGTCTTCGGCAAGCAGACGGCGCCCAGCGGCGATTTTGTTGGCGACGACGCCTTCGTGGTCCAGAGCGACCGGGATCAGAATGTGCTTGTACATAGTCAGTTCCTTTGTCGATTTAAGGGGCGTTTGTGGCGTCCGTGCTGAGGGAAACGATCATCTTGGCGGTCTCAGACATTTGCACGTGCAAGTTCACGCGCTAGATCAAGATATTGAGCGGGAACCGCTATGCCATGCGCCCGCGCGTGGCTGATCGATTTTGCCCGCCGATCCCCCGGAAGCCGCGCGCCTTCGAGGCTGTCGATGGCCGTTAGCACCATTTCGAGACGATCCGTGAAGGCGCCCAGATTGCTTGGTCTCATGGCAATCAGGAACTGCCCGGACCCCGGAGAAGGCCCCTCTGCGTCGAAAAACGAAGCCACGCCCAAGCTGGGATTTGCACCTGTGAAAACCGACGCGAGAACCTCGACCATCAAGGCGAGGACGGTTCCCTTTGCCCCTCCGGCTGGGGCCATGGAACCAGCCAATGCGGCGGCTGGGTCGGTTGTGGGTTGGCCGTCTTTGTCAAAGGCCCAGTCCGGCGGGATGGGCTGGCCTGTCTTTTTGGCATGCATGACCTTGCCGCGCGCAACATGCGACAGCGCCAGATCAATCACCAGCGGCGGCGCGTCGCGTCGCGGGGCAGCAAAGGCGATGGGGTTGGTGCCAAAAACCGGACTGGCGGCGCCCCAAGGGGCGATTGCAGGAGGGGCATTGGCAAACATCAAGCCCACAAGACCCTCAGCGGCGAGCTTTTCGACCTGCACCGACAGTGCGCCAGCGTGATGCGAGTTTTTGATCGACATCGTTGCTGTGCCGTATGAACGCGCCACGCTTATGCCCTCTGAGATGGCGTGATCCAGCGCCGGATACGCAAACCCGAAATCGGCGTCAGTGGAGATCGCTGTTTGACTGGTCAAGCGAGAAGCAATGTTCGCATCTCGATTTATCTTTCCGCTACGCACCTGGGCGACATAGTCCCCGAGGCGCGAAAAACCGTGTCCCGCCTGGCCTTCGGCTTCTGCCGCCACCAACGCGTTAGCGACGGACTCAGAGTGTTCACTCGAAACCCCCTGAGCCATCAATGCACCTGAAATCAGGGTCTTGGCCTCGGAAAGGCTGATGTTTTCCACATGTGTCATGGTTTTATCTTTGGGTGGGACGGCACCTTTGTGCCGCCCCTATTCGACCTAGGCGCTGCGATAGAGCTTGGTCATCGAGAATTCACGATGGCCAAGCGCTTCGGCGGCTGTGTTGCGGCCATTGGCGGTGCGGCGGATCATGTCGATCAAGGCATCGCCCGCTTCGTCAATGGTCTGTTCCCGGCGCAGGATGCCTGAAACGTCTACGTCCACGTGCTCGCCCATCGTACGCACGGTCCGAGGGTTCGCGGTGATCTTGATGACCGGAACAATCGGGTTGCCCACCACATTGCCTTGACCGGTGGGGAAGGTGTGGATGACAGCGCCACCGGCTGCCATCAGGGTTACGCACTCTGCCGCAGCGGACGAGCTGTCCATGAAGTACAGCCCCGCGCCCGAGCTTGGCGCTTCGGCGGCGTCGAGGATGTCGATATATTGTGAGGTCCGACCGATCTTTTCGAGGTTGCCCAGGGCTTTTTCCTCAATCGTGGTCAAACCGCCTTCGATGTTGCCTTTGGTCGGCTGGGAATCCGACAGGTCATCGGTCTGATGCGCAAAGATCACGTCGTCCTGATAGGCTTTCCACATCTTGTACCAACGCTCACCCACTTCTTCGTTGATTGCGCGTTTCTGGCAGATGTGCTCAGCGCCCGTAATCTCCGAAGTCTCACCGAAAAAGCCAGTGATGCCCTCGGGCAGCAGCTTGTCGTACATATTGCCAACCGTCGGGCAGGACCCCAGGCCGGTGGTGGTGTCGGACTCACCGCATTTGGTTGAGATCCACAGCTCGTTCAGCGCGCATTCCTCGCGCTGAAACTCCGAAGTCAGATGCACGAATTCCTTTGCGGCCCAGCTGGCCTGACGGATGGTTTCAAAATCGCCCTTCTGTTCGATCGAGAATTCGGCCACAGGTTTGCCGGTTTCGCGAATGCCGTCCGCAATCCGTTTGGTCCAACCGGGCTCAATGCCGATCACGACAACAGCGGCCACATTAGGGTTCGCCCCTGTTCCAATCATGGTCCGGAAATGCAGCTCCAGATCCGCGCCAAATTGCAGGCGGCCATAGGCATGCGGGATGGCCAGTGTGCCTTTGACGTTATTGGCAACGGCTTCGCATGCTGCGTTCGAGATATCGTCGACCGGCAGGATTACCACGTGGTTTCGAACGCCGACACGGCCATTCTCACGACGGTAAGCATGCACAGACATATTTTTGAAATCGAGTGCCATGAGACGGGCTCCTTACCAGCGCTTCGTTTTGCAGTTGTGGGTGTGGACGTGGCCGCCCTTGGGGATGTCGGCGATGATCTTGCCGATGTCCTCGCCGTATTTGATCGCGGTATCTCCGTCCTTGAAGTCTTTCAGCGCGATCTTGTGGCCGATCGGCACATCAGCGCCCGATGTCAGACGGAAGGTCGAATTGTCATGGGTTACGCAGACCAGCATATCGGTGCCGGCCGTCAGGCCCTCGACCACCACAACACCGACATTGTCGGCATGTTCGTGGACGAGCAAGTGGGGGATTTCAGCCATTTGTAGTCTCCTCAGGCGTCAGGTTTTAGAATGATTTTCGGGGCCGCGACTCGCCCTGCCAGAATGTCCTCGAAGGCATGCGCGCCATCTGACAACGGGCGGCTTTCCACCCAGTCCAGCGCGCCCAGCCTGCCCTCGAACATGGCGGCGGCGGTGTCGCGGAAATCTTGTGCGGTATAGGTGTAGGTGCCGATAAAAGTGATCTCTTGCAGGGTCATGCGACGCACATCCAAACCGCCTGTGTCTTCACCCAGGCCGATGTGCAGAACCACACCTCCGGGCTTGGCAGCTGCAGAAGCAGCCACCCTTGTTGCCGCAAATCCAACAGCGTCGACAACAACAGGGAATTCGCCCTGAACCTCCTTGGCGACCCGCATTCCGCAGGTGGCGGCGAGGTATTCTCGACGGATGTCATTTCTCTCGACGATTACAACTTCCTCAAAGTCCATCGCTTGCAGGGACAAAGCGGCGGCCACTCCAATCGCGCCGCCACCAATCATAAGCGCTTGGCGCGGTTCCGATGGATGCAGCGCCTCAACGCCAAGTCGGGCCGCATGCCAGCCGACGGCGATGGGTTCGGCCAGCGCTGCTTTGGCCAGTGAAACATCGTCAGGAACTGCGACCAGATTGGCTTCGGGGATCCGCACAAGCTCGGCAAAGGCCCCCTCACGCGGGGGCATCGAGATGATCTGGCGCGTCGGGCATAGGTTTTCACGTCCGGAAACACAGGCCGGACAGGCACCGCAATTGACCAGAGGGTTGATCGTCACACGCTCACCTGCGCGGGGTCCGTCAACGATGGTGCCAGCGGCCTCGTGCCCAAGGATAAGAGGAGCCGGACGGCGGTTGTCGTGTCCCAGATAGGCATGCATGTCCGAGCCACAGATGCCCACGCATTCCACTCGGATCAGCGCCTCGCCCGGCTGTGGGGTTGGGTCCCTGGTCTCTTCGTAAGACAGGGCTTGAACGTCGGTATAAACAAGAGCTTTCATTTGGCGGTGAACCCTCCATCCAGCATCAGGATTTGGCCGGTCACGTAGCGAGAGGCTTCTGAACACAGAAAGAGCAGAGGCCCATCGAGATCTCCGAGCGCCCCGTTGCGGCCAATGCAAGTTTGGGCTGCGTTACGTTCGGCCCGTTCGGGATCCGCAAAGACCGCCGCAGTCAGTTCGGTCTCAAAAAAGCCCGGACCAATTGCATTCGCATTGATCCCCGCAGACGACCACGCTTCGGCCATGGCGCGGGTCATTTGGGCCACGCCGCCCTTTGACGCCCCATAGGGCAGCCCGTTTGGAAAAGCCCGAAAGGATTGCAGCGACGCAAAATTGAGGATCCGTCCCCAGCCTTTTGCCTTCATGGCCGGGACGAAAGCCTGGCTCAGGAAGAACGGGGCAGACAAGTTGACCGCGAGAGTCGCGTTCCAAATGTCTGGTGACAGGTCCTCGGCTGGCAGTCTGGGGTTGAGGCCCGCAGCATGAACAAGAATATCCGGCGCGCCGAACGGAGCAGCTATTTCGCGCACCAGCTCCGGTTGGTTTTCAAGATCGGCCACATCGCCAGCGACGACGGCAACGTTTCCGCCCATCTCATCGGCCCAGCTTGCCAAGGCGTCGGCGCGGCGGGCAACGCCTACCACCTGTGCACCGGACTTTGCCAAGATCGTTGCCGCTTGTTGTCCGAGGCCAGAACTGGCCCCGGTCACAACGGCCACGCGGCCGTCAACGCTGAATAATCGTGAGGAAGACAAGTGTTCTAGCCTTGCGCCGTCAGGTTGAATTCTTCGTCCGGGAAGTATTTTTTCAGGCGGATGTCAGCCGTGCGCGCGTGGCCTTCCATGCCTTCGAGACGTGCAATCCGTGCGGTCGCTTCTGCAACAGGCTTGGCACCTTCGCGGGTCGCGCGCTGCCAGGTCACGATTTTCATGTATTTGTGCACACTCAGGCCACCTGTGTAGCTGGCCGCCCCAGAGGTCGGCAGGACGTGGTTCGTGCCTGCCGCCTTGTCGCCAAAGGCCACGGTGGTTTCTTCGCCCAAAAACAGCGAGCCATAGCAGCTAAGGCGATCCAGCCACCACTCCAGGTCCTCCGCCTGAACCGTCAGGTGTTCAGGGGCATAGGCGTCAGACGTTGCGGCCATTTCCTCTCGATCCGTGCAAAGGATGACCTCCGCATAGTCGCGCCAGGCGGCGGTGGCATTGTCGCGGTTCACTTCTGGCAGATCGGCAATCAGCTCTGGCACCAGCCGCATGACCTCTTCCGCCAGGACGCGGTCATCGGTGACCAACCAGACCGGCGAGTTATATCCATGCTCGGCTTGCCCTACGAGATCGGCCGCAACCACCATCGGGTCAGCTGTTTTGTCGGCCAGGATCAGGCTGTCGGTCGGGCCTGCGATCATGTCGATACCGACACGGCCAAACAGCATCCGCTTCGCCTCAGCCACGAACTGGTTTCCCGGACCCACGAGAATATTAGCCTTGGGCAAACCAAACAGACCAAAGGTCATCGCGGCAACGCCCTGCACACCGCCCATGGCCAGGATTTTATCTGCACCACAGATATGCGCCGCATAGATGATGGCTGGCGCGATACCCACATCAGGACGCGGTGGAGAACATGCGACGATGTGCTTACAACCGGCAACTTTCGCCGTTGTAACGGTCATGATCGCGCTCGCAATATGGCTATACCGCCCGCCGGGCACATAGCAGCCTGCAGCATCCACCGGGATCGCCTTCTGACCGGCGATAAAGCCAGGCACGACCTCGGTCTCGAAATCCTTGACCGTACCCAGCTGCGCTTCGGCGAACTTCTTGACGTTGGCGTGGCTGAACTGGATGTCCTGCTTCAGCTTTTCGGGCACGAGGGCCGACGCAGCCTCAATGGCCTCAGGTGACAACAGGATTTCGCCATCGTAATTGTCAAACTTCCGGGCGTAGGCCATGGCTGCCTCATCCCCGCCGGCTTCGATTTCATCAAGAATGTCGCGGACGATTTTCTTGGTTTCCGAAGCATCGCTTTTCGAGGTCAGCGTCGCTTTTTTGAGATATTCTCTCGGCATTGATTGCTTCCTATTTGTAAATATCTGGCAGAAGAACGGTCGAGATCGTCGGCACGTAAGCGATGAACAGGGTGACGATCAGCATGAACAGGACGAACGGAATGGCGCGATAGGCGATCTTCAGGATCGACTCGCCCGTTATTCCTGCGACCACGAAAAGGTTCAGCCCCAAGGGCGGCGTGATAAAGCCAACGCCCAAAGCGGTGATCATCATGATGCAGAACTGGATCTCGTTCATGCCGATGTCATCCGCCAGCGGCTTCAGGATCGGCGCGAGGATCACGATGTTCGGCGTGGTCTCCATCACGCAGCCCGCCGCGATCAGAATGCCGACCATCATCAAGATGAGGACGAGCGGTTCGTCACTGACCGAGGTGGCGGCTGCCACAAAGCCTTGCGGGACACCAATGATGGCCAGTGCTTCGGCCAAAGGGGCCGAAAAGGCGATGATCGGCAGAATGACCCCGTTCACCTTGGCTGAACTGACCAGCATCGCTGGAAAATCGCTCAGGCTCAGAGTGCGCAGGATGAACCCCATGACGATCGTTACTACCACGGCAGTCGCACCTGCTTCGGTCGGCGTCAGTCGACCTGAAAAGATGCCGTAGAAGATGATGCCGGGCACCAGAAAGGCATACCAACCGGACTTCAGGGCTTTGCCTAGCCGCGAGAAGTACTCGCCCATACTGATGTTGCCACCACCTTCCCAGCCCTTGAGGCGGTTCATGATGATGTTGGTGGCAAGAATGGACAGAAGGATCGCAATGCCGGGGATCAGAGCGGCCAGAAACAGTGTCGAGGCAGAAATCCCCAAAACAAGGCCGATGATGATATAGGCGATCGATGGCGGGATAAGGATACCGGTACAGGCACCCGCAGCAACAAGCGCACAGGCATATGGCCGGGGGTAGCCGGATTCGACCAGTCGGTCGATCGTCATACGGCCAACGGCTGCGGCCCCTGCGGCGTCCGAGCCCGAAATCGCGGCGAACATCCCGCAGACAAGCACCGTGGCCGACCCAAAGCCGCCCTTGGCGAATTGCGTTAGAGCCTCGGCCACATCAAGGAATTTTCGACTGAGCCCGGTTCTGACGAGGACGTCGCCCGTTAAGATGAACAGCGGTACAGCCGTCAGCGCGAAAAAGTCGATGCCAGAGAACAGCTTTTCCCCGACGAGGCTCAAAGGCAGAGCCCCTGACCAGACAAGCATCAGGATCGCGGCGGAACCGATGGCGGCCCAGACGGGAACGGCAAGCGCGACAAGGACGACGAACAGGATGACTGGGCCATAAAAATCCCAGCCGAGGATAACGGATTGATCGAGTTGGTTCCAAAGCATGTCCAGCCCCCTCAGTCGAACAGTTTGTCACCTTCGTAGACGGGGCGACCCGCACGAAGGTCCGCGATGTCGCGGAGGATGGATTGGAAGAGGCGCAGCAGAACCAGTGCGAAACCGATTGGAACGGCCATCAGGAACCAGACGCGGCTGATGCGCAGACCGTCTGTAACAGATCCGAATTTCGCGGAAACGTGGACTGTTTCGTAGGAATAGTAGAGCGCCACGACCGACACGGCGACCATCACAAAATCCCCAAAGAGATACAGCAGCGCCTTAATCCGCGGGCTGACATAGTGCATGATCACGTCAATGCGGATATGTCCGCGTTCACGAACCGCAGCTGCAGCGCCGATCCATGCGAGGTAGATGAACGAGTACCGGACGATTTCCTCGCCCCAGATCGAGGAATAGGACAACAACTCGCGCCGAAGCACTTCGATGAACATCGTCGCCACCAGCATCGTGTAGAACACGAGCAGCAGCCAGCGCTCGGCATTCCGGTTCAGTTCTTGCAGTATTCGTTGCATGCAATCCTCCCGTTCACCGGCACCTCAAGGGCAGCCGGCAGCCGGTTTTCCAAGTTGTCGTCAAATCTGTGGGGCGGCAGTTTTGCGCCGCCCCTGAAACGCAACGAGGCGTATCAAGCGTCGTGGACGTAATAGCGCCCTTTCGTGCCAGCCGCTTCTTCAAGCTTGGCAAAGTTGTCCATGGAACCGGCCAGCTCGACCTTGAATTCGTCCCAATCGGACAGTTGGTACCCACCAGCGGCTTGCCATTCTGCCAGCTGATCCTCGCTCAGGCTGTGGAACTCGACACCTGCTTTGCGCAGTTCCGCCATTGCGTAGGTGCGTGCAGATGGAACCTTGGCCAGGTTCTGATGCGAGGTCAGCTCGCCCGCGAACTCGATGCCTTCCTGCACATCTGCCGGTAGCGAGTTGAACCATTCCAGGTTCATCGAGTAAATCTGGCTGTCCGGCACCGCTTGGGTAAAGGTGACATGGCTTAGGATGTCCTTGAAGCCAAACACAAAGAGCGCACCAACCGACGGGTCAAGAGCATCCGCCACGCCCTGCTTGATCGCCGAAGGCGTTTCGCCCCATGCCACCGGAGTCGGGTTCGCGCCGACCATGCGATAGTATTGCTGCAGCATCTTCGAGCCGGGCACGCGGAACTTGACCCCAGCCATGTCGCCGGGCGTGATCACGGCGTTTCCGCCCTTGCGCACGGCTACAACACGCGGGTCGATATTGATGTAGAAAAGCGCTTTGAAACCTGCCGCTTCAATCTTGGGATGTACTTCGGCTTTCCACGCATCCGAGGTCACAAGGTTGGTGAAGCGCTGGTTCGAGCCGCAGAAATAGGGCATATTGATTAGGTCAGCCGCACTCGCATAGGGCGCGAAGTTCGACAGGGAATGCTGCGCACATTGGATCGTGCCTGCCTGCACTGCCTGCACCAACGCGCCACCGGCACCCAGCTGACCGCCCGGTGCCAGCTTGACATAGACCTTGCCGTTGGTGGCGTTCTGGATGTTCTCCTTCAGGTCCAGCTGCATGATCGGATAGCTGCGCGATGCACCAAGGACATAGGCTGTCGCAAGGGTCATCGTGAATTCCGCTGTATCCTCGCGCTCACGCTCTTCCTTGGCGGTCTGTGCCGCGGCCTCGGTGGACCACAACGTCCCCGCAGCCCCTGCAACCAACGCTGCGGTGAAGCTACCGCTTCCTGCCAGCTTCAAGAAGTTCCGGCGTGACGCCGAAGCCAATTCCTGCTTTTCACGATCCATGTTTTCCTCCCTATGGGTCATGTCATTTATTGTTTTTTTGATTTTGCAGCCGCCTCTTTCCTTAGCGTGACGACAACGAATGCGAGCGATGCCGCGAACAGCAGCACCATCTCGCCGACGTCGCCCAGGAATTGGCCGTAGCCAAATGCGCCCGCGACGACGTTGATCAGGAACGCCAGAAAAAGCGCAATGGCCGCGAAAATGAACATTGCCAAATCCCCCCTTCTCCGATTCGAGGTTACTGTAAGCGCTTACATTTTGCATTGCAAGCGCTTACACTGTACCTAGAAGGGCACCCTAGTTGACCCGGCATTCCGAAGGGCGCAAATGGAGCGCCAAAACCACGAGTGTATTAAGGTAGATGACGAAGGCACCTTTTCCAGACGAGCCAAGCCGGACGTCACCGACGCTGGAAGACGTTGCGCAACGTGCAGGCGTTTCAACGGCCACGGTGTCAAGGTGCCTCAACAATCCCAAAATGGTGTCCGAAAAGACGCGCGAACGAGTTCTGAGCGCGGTCAAAACACTTGGCTATACACCGAACTTTGGGGCTCAGGCCCTTGCAGCAAAGCGCACCAGAACCTTTGGCGCAATAATCCCGACGATGGAAAACGCCATATTCGCACGTGGCCTCCAAGCTTTTCAGGAAGAACTTCAGAGGCATGGCATAACCCTCCTTGTCGCCAGCTCTTCATATAACCCTGAGCTTGAAGAAGAGCAGATCCGCAGCCTCGTGGCACGCGGTGCGGATGCGCTCTTGCTGATTGGCTTTGACCGGACCCCACAGGTTTACGAGTTCCTTAAGAAACAACGGATCCCGTGTGTGGTTGCCTGGGTCTATGATTCCAACCAAACGCACCTGTCCATCGGGTTCGACAACCGAAGCGCCATGCGTGCGCTGACCGAGCAGGTACTCGACCTGGGACATCGCGCCATCGCCTTCGTCACGGCAGAGAGGGACGGCAATGACCGGGCTCGGTTGCGCTGTGAGGGCGTGGAACAAGCGATGTTGTCTCGGAACCTTGATGTCGGCAATTTGCACGTCATCGAAACGCCCTATTCGATCGACAACGGAGCCCGCGCCCTTGAGGCAGCGATGGAATTGGACCCGAGGCCGACTGCAATCCTATGCGGCAACGATGTTCTTGCCGCCGGTGCTCTCAGGCAGGCCCGGAAGATGGGCCTTGAAGTGCCTCGGGATGTCTCCATCACCGGTTTTGATGACATTGAAATAGCAGAGATCGTAACACCGACCCTGACAACGGTTCATGTTCCCCATCGAAACATGGGTAAAGGGGCCGCGCGTATGCTGGTCGCTTTGCGCAAAGGTGAGGATGCGGGGTCAAGTGTACAGCTTGAAGCCACGACAAAGATACGCGAGTCACTCGGGCCTGCACCCCAGGCCTAGGACACATGGCCACTAGTTGACCCGAGCTACCTCTAAAGCATCCGGCCCACCCAGTAAGGGCAGGCCGGACAGGTTATTGTGAGTGGATGGTCTTAGTCGTACAGAACCGCCGAGATTTTTGGGTCGTCGATATTCGAGGCATCATAGTAGTAGAAGCCTGTGTCGATCAGGGCCGGCACTTCTTTACCGTTCAGGGCCGAAACGGCGGCTTTTACGGTTTCATAGCCGATACCAACCGGGTTCTGCGTGATCGCACCAGCCATCAGGCCGCTTTTGATCGCGTCCTTCTGTGCCTTGCCGCTGTCATAGCCGATGATGACCAGACCTTCGGTGCCCAGTTCCTGAACGCCATTCACAACACCGATGGCTGAGCCTTCGTTGGTGCCGAAGATACCATTCAGATCCGGGTTTGCAGTCAGGATTGCCTTGGTTACCTCGGTCGATTTCAGGTGATCGCCCTGACCGTATTGAACCGTGACAACTTCGATGTCCGGGTATTTCTCGGCGATACGGTTTACAAACCCGTCGCGGCGGTCGATCCCCGTGCGACTGGTCTGGTCATGCGCTACAACGGCAACTTTACCCTTGCCGCCAATCTTCTCAGCCATCTTATCCGCTGCCAGACCGGCCGCAGCGAGGTTGTCTGTGGTTGCGGTCGAAAGCGGGATGTCGCTGTCGACGCCACTGTCAAAGGCGATGATTGGAATACCCTTGTCATTGGCCTGTTTCAGCAGCGGGATCGCCGCTTGGCTGTCCAGCGCGGCAAAGCCGATGGCTTTGGGATTATTGGCCAGGGCTGCTGCCAGCATGTCGATCTGACGGTCCACCATGGTTTCGTTGTCCGGGCCTTCGAAAGTGATGGTGACATCAAACTCATCCGCTGCCTGCTCGGCCCCGGACTTCACCGCCTGCCAGAACTGGTGCTGGAAGCCTTTGGACACCAGCGGGATATAGATTTCTTCGGCAGCCGCCATCGAGGCGGGACCTGCCAGGGTGGCCGCACTCAGCGCCCCCAGAATGAAACGACGTGAAAACATGTTTTCTCCTCCACAGTTGGTCGTTTTCTATTTTGTTATTCTCAGCCGGATTTTTTGCGCCGTGCCATGTCGGCATAGACGGCCAGAATGATGATTGCGCCGGTGACAACCGTCTGCCACTCCTGCGCGACGGACAGGACCCGCAGCCCGTTGGTCAGCACCGCCATGATCAGGGCGCCGATCAAGGTACCTAGGATCGTGCCGCGACCGCCCGAGAGCGATGTGCCGCCGATGACAACCGCCGCGATGGCCTCCAGCTCATACCCCAGGCCCAAAGCAGGCTGAGCCGAGTTCAGACGCGAGGCGATCAGGATGCCGCCGATGCCGCAGATCGCTCCGGCCAGCGCGTAGATGCGGATCTTCCACATATCGGTGTTGACGCCCGACAGGCGTACGGCCTCTTCGTTCGACCCCAGCGCAAAAGTATAGCGGCCCAGAACTGTGCGGCTGAGGATATACGAGGCGGCGATTGCGACGATGAACAGGATCAGCACGCCATTGGGGATGGGCAGCGCGGGGAAAACCTCTCCGATCAGCGACCCGCGCGAGATCTGGTCAAAGCCCGGCGTGTCGTTGAAGTAGATTGGTCGCGTCCCCGAGATCACCAGCGAGAGACCCTTGAGGATCAGCATCATGCCGAGTGTGGCGATGAAGGGTGGGATTTTCATTTTGGCGACGAATGTCCCCGAACACAGGCCACAAAACGCACCCGCCGCGATTGCGGCTGCAACGCCTAATAGCAACGGCATGCCCAGATAGGTCAGCACCACCCCCGCGATCACTGCGCAGAAGGTCATCAACGTGCCCACCGACAGGTCGATCCCGCCGGTGATGATCACCAAAGTCGCGGCCACCGCTAGCACCCCGTTGACCGAAGTCGCCTGCAAAATCGCAATCATGTTCGAGGTTTGCATGAAGTTCGGCGATGCGATCGAAAAGCCGATCAGCAGCGCGATCAAGCTCGCGAAGGCCAGCATTTTCTGGTAGGCGCCGCTTTCCGACAAACCCCCCAGGGGCTTTTTCTTGTCGATATCCGTAGCTGTGGTCATTGCATTGTCCCCGTTACCTGCATCGCCGCCGCCCGTTGCGTGGCCAGATGCATGATGTCTTCTTGTGTGGTGTCTTTGCCGCCGGGCAGAATGCCGGTCAGCCGGCCTTCGCACATTACGGCGATACGGTGGCTGAGGCGCATGATCTCGGGCAATTCGGACGAGATCACGATGATCGTCTTGCCCTGCTCAGCCAGCTCCTCGAGCAGTTTGTAGATTTCGGACTTCGCGCCTACGTCGATGCCCCGTGTGGGTTCATCGAAGATCAGGATATCGCAATCGCGCAGCAGCCATTTGGCGATGACCACCTTTTGCTGATTGCCCCCCGAGAGCAGCCGAACCTCTTGCACATCCGATGGTGTCCGGATGCCCAGCTGCGCGATATAGCCCTTGGCGGTGGTGCTGATTTCACTGTCGTTCAGAACGCCGCCGGTGCTTGTGAAAAGATCCATCGAGGCCAGCGCGATATTGTCCCGCACATTCATCCCCGTGGCGAGGCCGAAATGTTTGCGATCCTCAGACAGATACCCGATCCCGGCCTTCACCGCGTCGGTGGGCGATTTGATCGAGACCACCTGACCATGCACCCGGATTTCTCCGGCATCTTTTGGATCAGCGCCGAAGATCGCTCGTGCGACCTCGGTCCGGCCAGCGCCCATCAATCCTGCGAAGCCGAGTATCTCGCCTTTCTGAACCGAAAAGTTGACATCTTGAATTTCTTTACTGCGGCTCAGGCCCGTGACTTGCAGTGAAACCTCTGCATCGCCCAGATCAGGCACATCCAGAGGTTCCTCGTTCACCTCGCGCCCCACCATCATTGCGATGATCTGGCTGATCGGGGTCTCTGCGGCCCCCACCGTGCCGACATATTCCCCGTCGCGCATGACCGTGACCCGGTCCGAGATCTGCTTCAGCTCATCCATTTTGTGGCTGATATAGACGATGCCCACACCTTCCGCCTTGAGGCGGCGGATGATCACGAACAGCTCGGCGATTTCGGCGTCGTTCAGGGCGGCAGTCGGCTCATCCATGATCAGAACTTTCGACCGGAAGGACAAAGCCTTGGCGATCTCGACCATCTGCTGTTTTGCAATGGTGAGGCTGCCGACCAGAGCCTTGGGGTCGAGGTTCAGGTTCATCGAGGCGAAGATCTCGGCCGTCTGCGCATTCAGCGCGGCTTCGTCGAGACGGCCAAAGCTTTTGCGCGGTTCGCGTCCGATGAAGATATTCTGCGCGACGGTCAGGTCATTCATCAGGCTCAGTTCCTGATGGATGATGCCGATGCCCAGATCCTGCGCCTCGCGCGGGGTGGTTGGGCTAACGGATTTCCCCTCGATCACCAGATCGCCGCCGTCACGCTGATAAATCCCAGACAGGATCTTCATCAGCGTGCTTTTCCCGGCACCGTTCTCGCCCATCAGCGCGTGAACTTCACCCGGAAACAGATCGAACTGCACGGATTTCAGCGCATGCACACCGGGGAAGTGCTTATCAATCCCCGTCATGTCGACCAGTTTCGTCATTTCTCCTCCCATTCTGCCCCTCTCCCCAAGGGCGGTGCGGCTTACATCACCGCGCCGATTTGCCAGGGGACGAATTCCACGCCCCCAAAGCCAAGTTCCTCACTTTTGGTTTTCTCACCTGAGGCGACACGGATCAGTATCTCGAATAGCTCTTCGCCTTTGGCTTCGATGCTGACGCCATCGGTGACGATGTCGCCGCAGTTCAGATCCATGTCTTCTGCCATCCGGGCATACATTTCCGAGTTGGTCGCCAGTTTGATGCAGGGTGTCGGCTGGTAACCCGACACCGAACCGCGGCCGGTGGTGAACACTATCAGGTTCGCGCCTGATGCCACCTGCCCTGTAACCGAGCATGGATCAAATCCGGGGCTGTCCATGAAGACGAACCCGTGTTTGTCCACCTTCTCGCCGAACTTGTAGACGTCGCGCAGCGGTGCCGTGCCGCCCTTGGCGACAGCGCCCAACGATTTCTCCAGAATAGTCGTCAGCCCGCCGCGCTTGTTGCCGGGGCTTGGGTTGTTGTCCATCTCACCGCCATTGCGCTCGGTGTAGTCTTCCCACCAGTGGATACGTTCGATAAGCTTTTCACCCACTTCGGTGGTCTCGGCGCGGCGGGTCAACAGATGCTCCGCCCCATAGATCTCGGACGTCTCGGACAGGATCGTCGTTCCGCCGTGGCGCACCAGCAGATCCGAAGCGTACCCAAGGGCCGGATTGGCCGTGATCCCGGAATACCCGTCCGATCCACCGCATTGCATTCCAACCGTGATTGTACTGATGGGTGCGGGCGCGCGCTCAGCTTGATTGGCCAGTTCGGCTATTCCCCGCAGCTCATCCAAACCGCGTTCAATCGTGCGGCGCGTGCCGCCCTCGTTCTGGATGGTCATGTAGCGCAACGCGCCGTCTGACCGGATCGGGCGTCCTCCGACAAGGTCTGCGACCTGCATGACCTCGCAGCCCAAACCAATCAGCAGGATACCCCCGAAATTCGGGTGCTGCGCGTAACCAGCCAATGTGCGGAACAGGGTAGCGTAGCCTTCATCCTTACCGGACATGCCGCAGCCCGTGCCATGCACAATGGGCACCACTCCATCGACATTGGGAAAGCTGTCCAGCAGCCCGGACTTCTCGGCCGCCTCGGCAATGAACCTTGCAACCGAGCCTGAGCAATTCACGCTGGTCAAGATACCGATATAGTTACGGGTCCCTACCCGACCGTCGGCACGGTGATACCCGTCAAACGTCCGATCCGCGCCGAGCGCTGGCAGCGGAGCATTGGCGCTGGCATGCGCATAGTCCTGCTGGTGCGCGCCCATCCCCAGATTGTGGACATGGATGTGATCCCCGGGTGCAATGTCGCTTTTGGCCTGACCGATGATCTGGCCATAACGGATGACATTTTCGCCAGCCCGAATCGGCATCGTCGCAATCTTGTGCCCGCGGGCCACGTGCGAGGTCAGAGGGGTTGGCACATGTGTCGGCTGCTCGCCCGCCTGCAAGTCACGCAGGGCAATAACAATATTGTCATCAGGGTTAAGCTGAACGACATCCCGCGCCGCCTTTTCCAGAACATTTATGCCGTCGTGTGCTTGCATCACTTCCCCGCTTGCTTGGCCCATGTTGCTAAGTGCTATATCTGCTCTTGTCAACTAACATGTTAGAATGTTAAACGATGACCATGAACAAGCTCCAAGATATTGATGCCTCTCTCCTGCCCGAGATTACGGTCACCGAAGGATCGCTGGCTCAGCGGGTTCACCACTCTTTGAAAACGGCGATTCTAGCACTGGACTTTCCGCCAGGCGCGAATCTACGGAAGGCCCCGGTTTGTGAGCGTTTAGGCGTGTCACGCGCGCCTGTTGCGGACGCCATCGCCCGACTGGCATCTGAAGGTCTGGTGGACGTAGTCCCGCAATCCGGGACGCGTGTGTCCTATTTCTCGATGGATGAGATCCGCGAAGGTGCCTTTCTGCGCGAAGCACTCGAACTAGCAACCGTCGCCAAAGTGACGCGGGACCTGACCGAAGATCAGCGTAAACGCCTGAGCCGCAATATGCGCCTGCAAGAGCTGTTGATCGAAGATGACGATGTTCCTGGCTTCTATCAGGCCGACGAAGAGTTTCACGGTATGCTAATGGACTTCACCGGTTTCCGTCACCTCGCCAACGTGGCGCAGAGTGTTTCTCTGCAGGTCAGCCGGGCGCGGATGCTGTTGCTGCCGACCCCCGGCCGGATCGCGGAAACGCTGGCAGAACACAAAGCCATTTTTGACGCGATTAGCAGCCGCGACGAACAGGCCGCTCAGGACGCCATGCGCGCCCATTTGGGACAGTTGATGCCCCGCATCGAGGAACTCCGGCTGCAAAAACCCCACCTCTTCAACCTTACCCAACAGTCGCATAGCGAGGCAGGATGACCGTTTCACAGACAGAATTGCTCAATAACCGCACCGCGCGGCCCGTTCCGCTGACCCGGATGGGATTTGGCGGTGCCCCGCTGGGAAACCTGTACCGCAAAGTGTCGGATGAGGACGCGCAGGCTGCGCTTCAGGCCGCCTACGATGCGGGCATTCGGTTCTTTGACACCGCACCGCAATACGGGCTTGGGCGGTCCGAGCGCCGCTTTGGCGAGGCGATTGCCCGCTTTGGCCGCGAGAACATTCAGCTGTCAACCAAGATCGGGCGTCTGCTGCTGGATTGCGAACCCCATGAGGTCACGCCCGAGGCCTTTGTGGACGTTCCGCAAAAACGGATCGTGTTCGACTATACCTATGACGGCGTGATGCGCTCCTACGAAGCCAGCCGTGAGCGGATCGGGGTCGCAAATGCCGACATCCTTCTGGTGCACGACGTCTGCGTCTTCAGCCAGGGCAGTCAGGATATGTCCGACGCCAAGGTGCGTGAGCTGTTCGACGGCGGTGGCTACAAGGCGTTGGTTGAGCTGCGCGACGCCGGAGAGATTGCCGCCATCGGCGCTGGTGTGAACGAATGGCAGGTGTGTGAAAGGCTGCTGGGTCTGGGTGATTTCGACGGCTTCCTGCTAGCCGGCCGCTACACGCTGCTTGAGCAAGAGGCATTGGACAGTTTCCTGCCCCTTTGTGAAAAGCGCGACGTAGGGATCATTCTGGGCGGGCCCTACAATTCCGGCATCCTCGCCACCGGAGCCGTGCCGGGTGCAAAATACAACTACGCCGATGCGCCCGAGGACATACTGGCGCGCGTTCGTAAGATCGAGGCCGTTTGCGCGGCACACGACACCCCTCTGATCGCGGCGGCCCTGCAATTTGTTCTGGGCCATCCGTGCGTCAAAACAGTCGTGCCGGGCGCTGTCAGCGCAGCCGAAGTGCAATCCAACGTGGCCTTGCTAGAGCGGGAAGTACCCCCAGGCCTCTGGTCTGATCTGCGCTCCGAGGGGTTGATTCGTCCTGATGCACCGCTTCCGTGTGAGGCCGCCGATGCTGCGTAACATCGACCCCCTTCTGTCGCCCAGCCTGCTCCATGCGCTTAGGGCTATGGGGCACGGCGATGAAATCGTGATCGCGGATGCGAACTTTCCCGGCACAAGCACCGGCCCGGAATGTATCCGAGCGGATGGCTCAACCGCCAGTGAGGTGCTGCGGGCTGTGCTGTCCGTAATGCCTCTGGATACATTCGTGACCGACCCGGCCCTGACCATGCAGGTGGTCGGTGATCCGGACGCAATTCCCGAAGCCGTCGCCGATTTTCAGGACATAATCGACGCGACAGCGGACAACCCCGCCAAGGTTCAGGGGCTTGAGCGGTTCGCCTTCTATGAGCGTGCGGCAACCGCGTTTGCCATCGTGCAAACGGGTGAGCGTAGACTCTATGGCAATATCATCCTGAAAAAGGGCGTGATCGGATGAAGATAGACGCGCATCAGCACTTCTGGGCCGTGGCGCGGGGCGACTATGGTTGGCTGACGCCTGATTTGGACGTGATCTACCGCGACTTTACCCCCGATGAGCTGGCCCCGATGCTGAAAGACGCTGGAATTGAAGGCACAGTGCTGGTGCAGGCGGCACCAACGGTGGCCGAGACGGAATATATGCTGTCCCTGGCCGACGAGACCTCATTTATCAAAGGTGTTGTAGGTTGGGTCGATTTCGAAGTCCCGGATGCAACGACCCAGATCGCTGCGTTGGATGCGCACCCAGCGCTGGTTGGGCTTCGTCCGATGATTCAGGACATTGCCGACCCGCTCTGGATGCTGGGCGACGCTCTTACTCCGGCCTTTGCTGAACTTACAACGCGAGGTCTGACGTTCGACGCATTGACCTTGCCGCAGCATCTGAGACCGCTCAGAAAGCTAGTGTCACGTCATCCGGACATGAAGGTTGCCATTGATCACGGCTCCAAGCCGCTGATCCGGGACGCAAAACTCGAGGGGTGGGCCGAGGATATGGCAGCGCTGGCCCGTGACACCAACGCATGGTGCAAACTGTCCGGCCTTGTCACCGAAGCCGCATCCGATTGGACAGTCGATGATCTCCGCCCCTACGTGGACCACCTTCTAAACACCTTTGGCCCGTCCCGCCTGATTTGGGGCAGCGACTGGCCGGTTTGCACCTTGGCCAGCAGTTATGAACGCTGGCTGGAAACTACGGACCTTTTGCTGAGCCAGCTCAGCAACTCCGAACGAGATGCCGTCATGGGTGGCAACGCCGCGCGGGCCTATAACCTCAGGGATTGATATGACTCTACCAAATCTGGACTCCAACGGGCTGTGGCTCGGACGTATTGAGCGCCCTGGGATTGGCCCCTGCGTTGTGACCCTGCGGGATGGCCGCGTGGTCGACATCACGTCGAAAACTGCGCCAACCGTTCGGGATATTCTCGAGCGGGACGACACAGCGAACTACGTCCGTGCGGCGCAGGGCGAAGACCTTGGCTCGTTTGACGCGGATCACCAGTGGCTCGCGCCGTGTGATTTGCAATCGGTCAAAGCCTGCGGTGTCACATTTGCCGGTTCCATGGTCGAGCGCGTGATCGAGGAACAGGCCGCAGGCGATCCGGCCAAAGCCGACGCGATACGGTCGCGCATCGGCGCGCGTATTGGCGACAGCCTGTCCAATATCACGCCCGGCTCAGATGAGGCCGCCAAGGTCAAAGAGGCGTTGATCGAAGAAGGCCTCTGGAGCCAATACCTCGAGGTCGGGATCGGACCAGATGCCGAGGTATTCTCCAAAGCGCAGGTTTTGTCTTCGGTCGGCGCGGGCGCGGATATCGGGCTGCACCCGATTTCCACCTGGAACAACCCCGAACCCGAGGTGGTTCTGGCCGTAACCTCACGCGGTGAAATCAAGGGCGCGACGCTGGGCAACGATGTGAATCTGCGCGATGTCGAGGGGCGCTCGGCCCTGCTGCTCAGCAAGGCCAAGGACAACAACGCCTCATGCGCGATCGGCCCAATGATCCGGCTGTTCGACGATGGCTTCACCCTCGACGACGTGCGCAAGGCCGAGTTGACGCTGACTGTCACCGGACCCGATGGGTTTGTTCTGAATGGCGCGTCTTCGATGTCCCAGATCAGCCGCGATCCTGCGGATCTTGTGAAACAGACCATTGGACGCCACCACCAATATCCGGACGGGCTGATGTTGTTTCTGGGCACGCTCTTTGCCCCAACCCAGGACCGCGACACGCCCGGAGGCGGCTTCACACATAAACTGGGCGATATCGTTACCATCGCCAACAGCCAGCTTGGGGCACTGACAAACACGGTGCGCCTGTCCACGGAATGCCCTGAATGGAGTTTCGGGGCCTCACACCTGATGCGAAACCTCGCCCAACGCGACCTGCTTTAAGAGAGAACCAACATGTTAACCGGAAAACACCTGATCGCTGGCGAATGGGTCGGCGCAGACGCCACATTTACATCGGAACCTGCCCATGGCCCCAGCCATGACTTTGCCGCTGGCACGCCCGCATTGGTCGACCGTGCCGTAGACGCCGCCGAGGAGGCTTTTGCCTCTTTCGGGTGGTCGACCCGGGCCGAGCGGGCCGCCTTGCTGCGCAAGATCGCCGACGAGATTGACGCACGCGGCGATGCAATCACGGAAATCGGAACGCAAGAAACCGGCCTGCCCGAGGCCCGTTTGCAAGGCGAACGTGGCCGCACCGTCGGTCAGCTGCGTCTGTTCGCCGATCACATTGAGGCGGGCGACTATCTGGACATGCGTCACGATCCGGCCATGCCCGACCGCGCCCCCCTGCCCCGCCCCGACCTGCGCATGATCCAGCGTCCTCTGGGGCCAGTGGCCGTGTTCGGCGCGTCCAACTTCCCGCTGGCCTTCTCGGTCGCGGGGGGCGATACGGCCGCTGCTTTGGCCGCAGGTTGTCCTGTCGTTGTCAAAGGCCATTCGGCGCATCCGGGCACGGGTGAAATCGTCGCGCAGGCAATCGACGCCGCGATCAAGGCGACAGGCGTTCATCCCGGAGTGTTCTCTTTGGTGCAAGGTGGCAAGCGGGACGTTGGGACGCGTCTGGTGCAGCATCCTCTGATCCGAGCGGTTGGGTTTACCGGCAGCCTTGCTGGTGGTCGCGCCCTGTTCGACCTGTGCGCTCAACGCGATGAACCAATCCCGTTCTTCGGTGAGCTTGGCTCGGTCAATCCAATGTTCATCCTGCCGCAAGCCGCCGCCGCGCGCGGTGCCGAGATCGGGACCGCCTGGTCTGGTTCATTGACCATGGGAGCTGGTCAGTTCTGCACCAATCCCGGCATCGCGGTTATCATTGACGGCCCCGAGGCAGATGCATTCCAGTCTGCCGCCGCAGCTTGCCTGTCCGCCATAGCAGAGCAAACCATGCTAACCGATGGCATCGCCGAAGCCTACCGGCAGGGGGTTTCGCGTGTCGCAGCGGGCACCGGAGTCACTCAGATCATGGGCACCAGCTGCGCGACGCGTGATGCGGCCGCCTACTTGTTCACGGTGTCCGGCGATGACTGGCTGGCCGATCACAAACTGCAAGAAGAGGTCTTTGGCCCGCTCGGCATCGTTGTCCGCGTCCGCGACTCAGCTCAAATGCAGCAGATTGCACGCGCCATCGAAGGCCAGCTGACCTGCACGTTGCATCTGGACCCGGGCGACAAGCCCGACGCACAGGCGTTGCTGCCACTGCTGGAGCGGAAAGCCGGGCGCTTGCTGGCCAACAGCTTCCCCACAGGGGTCGAGGTCTGCGACAGCATGGTTCACGGCGGTCCTTACCCGGCCTCGACAAATTTCGGCGCGACATCGGTTGGCACTCTGTCGATCCGTCGTTTCCTGCGGCCGGTATGCTACCAGGACATTCCCACTGACCTGCTTCCCGAGGATGTTTAACGCTGCAGGATGCGCCTTGCGGGCGATGTCAGCAGAAATACCATCGAACAGCCGTTTGCCCTTGGCGGCGGCTGAACGATCCAAGCAACGAAGGAACTCGATATGAAACTGCTCCGTTATGGCCCGAAGCGCGCTGAGAAACCTGCACTGCTGGATGCTGAAGGTACGATCCGCGATCTCTCGGGGGAGGTTAGCGACATTTCGGGCGAAGCGCTGGGGGATGAAACGCTTGCACGGTTGCGGGCGATTGATCCCGGCACGCTGCCAAAGGTCGAAGGCACCCCCCGAATTGGCGCCTGCGTCGGTCAAGTGGGAAAGTTCATCTGCATCGGTCTGAATTACGCCGATCACGCCACCGAAAGCGGTATGGAGCTGCCGCAAGAGCCGGTGATCTTCTTCAAGGCCACCTCAGCGATCATTGGCCCGGACGATACCGTCGAAATTCCGCGCGGCTCGGTCAAAACTGATTGGGAGGTCGAACTGGGCGTCGTCATCGGTAAAGAGGCCAAGTATATCTCGGAAAAAGAAGCGCTGGATCATGTGGCCGGATATTGCGTCGTCAACGACCTGTCCGAGCGTGATTTTCAGCTGCACCGCTCGGGGCAGTGGGTCAAAGGCAAGTCCGCCGACACCTTCGGCCCCATCGGCCCTTGGATGGTGACACGGGATGAGATCTCGGACCCGCAGAACCTGCCGATGTATCTTGAGGTGAACGGGCACCGGTATCAGGACGGCTCGACCAGAACGATGCATTTCGGTGTTGCGACGGTGATCTCGCACCTGTCGCAGTTCATGTCATTGCAACCGGGCGATGTGATCTCTACCGGGACGCCTCCCGGCGTTGGCATGGGGCAGAACCCGCAAACCTATCTGAAGCCAGGCGACCGCATGGAGCTTGCGATCGAAGGGCTGGGCGTGCAACGGCAAAGTGTCGTCGCCGGATAACCGACGGTGCCCTTTCTACGGGGTCCTACTCTATCAACAAAAAAGCGCCGCCCTTTTTGGGCGGCGCTTGGATTGTTTGGGATTAGGTGTGTTTATTCCGCAGCCTGCGTTGTGGCGGCGTGTTTGTCACGTTGGCCATCGCGGAACAGCGCCTTGGCGAGGGAGACC
>NZ_JAGHRB010000027.1 GCF_017743995.1 Ruegeria sp. R13_0
AGATGGTCATGCCTGGCGACAACGTGTCGTTCGGCGTTGAGCTGATCGCGCCGATCGCGATGGAGCAGGGCCTGCGTTTCGCGATCCGCGAAGGCGGCCGTACCGTCGGCGCCGGCGTTGTGTCGAAAATCACGGAATAATCACGGTAGGCCGGGCTTCAGCCCGGCACATCGCTGAACGAAAGAAGGCCGTCCCAAACAGGGGCGGCCTTTTTCTTATCACATTTCAGAGTATGCTGCTGGAAACGAACAAACTGAATTCTTCCAAAATGCTCAAAACCATTTTCAACACCGCCAGACTGGCTCTTCTGACCTCAATCACATTCAATATCTCGGGCGGTGCGGGACATTCCAAGCCACTTCTGACAAACTCGCAAGCGACCTATGCCTCTGCCTGTCTGGAGGCATATGAATCACCGGAACGTTTGATTGAAATCTGCCAGCGGGGTCTGGGCGAAACCGGGGCGTCTGATCGACAGCGCATCGAAATGCTGGATCGTTTGGCCTGGGCACAGTTTGATCTCGGGGACTATGACCAATCGGACAAGGCGTTCTCGGAAATTCTGGATATTGATCCCGAGGCAGAGCCGGGTCTGCAAGGGCGGGCGTGGATATTGTATCAGCGCGACCGCTATGACGAAGCCGCCGATTGGTTTCGCAAGGCGGTTTCTCGCAAGCCCACGGCAGAAAGCCTATCGGGATTGGCGGCCAGTTCGCGCCGCAGCGGGCAGGTGGATTTCAACGAGTATGAACAGCTTATGCGTTTGGCTTTGTCCATGGACCCCGAATACGTTTGGGGTATTCGGGAACTGGCCTGGAGCCTGGCGGACTACGCTCGCTACGATGAGGCGCTGTCCCTATTCCGATCTGCCACGGACATCAATCCTCAGGATGCCAATTCGGAATACGGCATCGCCTATGTTCTTTCCGAGCAGGATGCGTGGGAAGAGGCCTTCACCCATATCACGCGCACGTTGGAGCTCAGCCCCGATTCTATCAGTGCGAAGTCCAGACGCTCATTGATCCTGCTGATGTTGGACAGGCCCAAACAGGCACTCAAGGATGCTGAGGCGGTTGTGGTGGCCTGGCCGGATAATTCGGATGGTTATGTGCGCAAGGCACGGGCATTGTCAGCTCTGGATCGTCGGGCCGAGGCGCATGCGGTGCTTGAACAGGCTGAAGAAACCGTCGGGGCGGAAAGTTATCTTCTGTTCTGGCGTGCCGATCTTTTGGTCGATGACTATGAGTATGAAGCGGCGCTTGTGCAGATACGGCGCAGTGTTCAGATGGAAGATGCAAACCACTTTGATCACCGTCTTCATGCCGAGATTGCGCTTTGGCTGAACAAGACCAACGAGGCACGCGGTGCCATCAATCTGGCGATAGAAGACAACCCGAACGACCCGCATATCAGTTTTGTGGATGCGCTGGTCATGCTGAGTGAAGGGGAATACAAACCGGCCGAACTCCGGTTCGACGAGGCGATCAAGGTCGGGCTTCCCGAAGACTACCTGCCCGATTTCCTTGAGGCGTTGGTGGCTGAGGGACGTTTCATGCAAGCGATCGCAATGCGGTTGCGCTATGGGCTATCAACGCAAGGCTAGAAGACACCCGACGGTCGCTCAGCGGGCGTCAAGCGCGCCCGCCGTCTTTGAGTGGTGGCTTAGCTGAGTGCGGATTCGGCGGCCGCGCGCACGTTGCGGATGTTCTCTCCGTAGACCTCAGGCTTATCGACAGACCCGTCCTTGAAGACCGCAGACCCGGCCACCAGTACATCTGCGCCTGCTGCCGCGACCAGCGGGGCTGTGTTGGGGTCAACGCCGCCGTCGATCTCGATATGCACCGGGCGGTCTCCGATCATCTCGCGGAGTTTGCGGACTTTGGTGGTCATGTCGATGAACTTTTGGCCTCCGAAGCCCGGGTTCACGGTCATGACGCAGACCAGATCGGTGAGGTCCAGCAGATGCTCGACCGCTTCGGCAGGGGTGCCGGGGTTCAGGGCAACACCGGCCTTCATTCCCGCCGCGCGGATGGCTTGCAGGGTACGGTGCGTATGTGGGCCGGCCTCAACATGGGCGGTCAGAATGTCGGCACCCGCATCCGCATAGGCCTGGATATAGGGATCGACCGGCGTGATCATCAGATGCACATCCATCACCGTTTTCACATGGGGGCGGAACGCTTTGACCGCCGGAGGGCCGAAGGTCAGGTTTGGCACGAAATGGCCATCCATGACATCGACATGGACCCAATCGGCACCCTGGACTTCGATGGCCTGAATCTCGGCCCCGAAATTGGCGAAATCGGCGGACAGGATCGACGGAGCGATCTTGATGGAACGGTCAAAGCTCATGGCGGGCCTCATGCAGGAAACTGGGGTTGCGGGCGCGTATAGCGGGGAATGAGCCTGAAGGGTAGGCCCTATGGTACCGGCTGCGGTGTTTACAAAACTTTCACTGAACCGACACATATCCGTTGAGTGCAATCCGTAGCTACCCGCCAATACGAATTGGGGGTGGCACGTGCTGCACATCAAAAAACTGACCAAACGCTTCGGCGAGAATATCGCGGTGGATACTGCAACGCTGGACGTGGACAAGCCCTGCATGATTGGCATCATCGGTCGATCGGGTGCGGGTAAATCGACGCTGTTGCGCATGATCAACCGCCTGACGGATGCCAGCGATGGCGAGATCCTGTTCCAAAGCCGCGACGTGACTCAGTTGAAGGGCCGCGACAAGCGCGCCTGGCAGGCCGATTGCGCGATGATCTTCCAGCAGTTCAACCTCGTGCCGCGTCTGGACGTAGTGTCGAACGTGCTTCACGGGACGTTGAACCGCCACTCGACCCTGGCCACGATGTTCAATCTGTTCCCGATGGAAGAGGTTCACCGCGCCATCGACATCCTGGACCGTCTGGGCATCGCGGAACATGCGCCCAAACGGGCCGAGGCGCTTTCGGGTGGTCAGCAGCAGCGTGTGGCCATTGCCCGCGCCCTGATGCAGGACCCCAAGATCATTCTGGCGGATGAACCGATTGCCTCGCTGGACCCGATGAACGCTCAGGTGGTGATGCAGACCCTGCGCCGCATCCATGAAGAGGACGGCCGCACAGTCGTCGCCAACCTGCACACGCTGGATACTGCGCGCCGCTATTGCGACCGCGTGGTGGGTATGCGCGACGGACGTATCGTCTTTGACGGCCTGCCCGAACAACTGACCACCGGTGTCGCCCGCGAGATCTACGGCGCCGATGCCAGCTTCTCGGAAGAGGCGACCTCGACCGAGATCGAAACTCTGGATGCCACCCAGAAGGCCCTGATGGAAGCTGAAGCGACCGTCTGAGCCACCCCAACCCCTTTCATCGCCCGGCCCGATGAGAGGTCGGGAACATCAAACTGGAGAGAGACAGATGAAAAAACTAGTTGCTGCCCTTGTTGCGACCACTGCCATGGCCGCGCCTGCAATGGCTCAGGAGATTTCCGAGCTGCGTATCGGTATTCTGGGCGGTGAGAACGCTCAGGACCGTCTGAACAACAACGAATGCCTGCGCGTCTACACCGAAGAGGCTCTGGGCGTTCCGGCCAAGCTGTTTGCCCCTGCCGATTATAACGGTGTGATCCAGGGTCTGCTGGGCGGCACCATCGACGTAGCCTGGCTGGGCGCGTCGGGTTACGCAAAAACCTACCTGTCCGACCCCGAAGCGGTTGAGCCGGTTCTGGTCAAGGTCAACACCGATGGCGGCTACGGCTATCACTCGATCGGGTTTGCGCGCAAAGACAGCGGCATCACCTCGCTGGAAGACATGAAGGGCAAGACCTTTGGCTTCGGCGATCCGAACTCGACCTCGGGCTACCTGATCCCGTCGATCGAAATCCCCGCCGCCACCGGCGCGACCATGGATTCGGGCGACTACTTCGGTGAAGTGAAGTTCACCGGCGGTCACGAGCAGACCATCGTTGCCGTGAACAACGGCGACGTTGATGGCGGTGTGACCTGGGCCGACGGTCTGGGCGAATGGGAAGACGGCTATCAGTCGGGTGCTCTGCGCCGCGCTGTGGATGCCGGTCTGATCGACATGAACGATCTGGTGCAAATCTGGAAATCCGAGCCGATCCCGGAAGGTCCAGTTGTTGTCCGCAAAGCCCTGCCTGCCGACGTCAAAGCCAAAGTGACAGAGCTGTGGGACACGCTGTCGGAGAAAGACCGCGATTGCTTCTACGGTGTGGCTGCGGGCGAAGCCAAGAGCTTTGATCCGATCACCCACGACGCTTACGAAATCATCATCGAAGCGCGCAAGCTGAAGTCCAACTAAGCCTGTCTCTTCAATACGCGGGGTCCGGTGTTTTGCCGGACCCCGTTTTCCACTCAGGAGCATTCCATGACAGACCTTTCGGCAGGGTCCTATAGCGTCGAACAGATCCGCGACGACTATACCGCGATGACGCGGCGCAAACGGGTCTATGGTGGTATCCTCCTGATCCTGTTTGTTGCCCTTATGGCAGCGGGCTTTCGCACGGCTGATGAGCGCAATGCAGGCAGTTTCATCGATGGATGGCATCGGATTCTGGACTACCCGTCCGAGGTTCTGTCCGAGGCGTGGGAAAAGATCGCTGAGATGCCGGCCAATCTGGTCGAGTTCTTCCCGGCCCTGATCGAGACGATCAACATTGCCGCCGCCTCGACCTTGATTGGGGCGATCGCGGGCACGTTTCTGGCCCTGATGGCGACACGGGGTATGGCGCTTTGGCCTTCGTTGATCCCGCTGTTCCGTCGGATCTCGGATATCTGCCGCGCGATCCCGGAGATCGTGATTGCTCTGGTTCTGATCTTCATTCTGGGTGGAGGGCCGGTGCCCGCGATGATCGCCATTGCCATCCACACGGCAGGTGCCTTGGGCAAGCTGTTCTCTGAGGTGAATGAAAACGCCTCTCTCAAACCTGTTGAAGGTTTGCAGTCCGTCGGGGCCAACTGGTCACAGCGCATGTATCTGGGTGTGATCCCTCAGGTTGGCCCGAACTATGTCAGCTACGCTCTGCTGCGGTTCGAGATCAATATCCGCGCCTCGGCCATCCTTGGCTTTGTCGGTGCCGGAGGTCTGGGCTATGAGCTGCGCAACGCCATGTCCTGGGGGCAGGGGCGCTACGATGAGGCCGCGGCCATCTTCATCCTTCTCTTTGTTACTATTGTGGTCGTTGATCAGATTTCTGGCTATCTGCGCGACCGTCTGACCCACGGGTCGGAAAAAGGAGCCTCGGCATGAGTACCTTTGCCACCGATTTGTCGATTGATGACCTGAAGGCCGAAGCAGATCGTCTGTTCAGCCGCAAACGCATCGTGAATTTCGGGCTGCCGGGCCTGGTTGCCCTCTACCTGATCTACGTCTTCTTTGCTTTCGACGTTCCGGGCCTGGCCGAGCGGGCCAACTGGGAAAACGGTAAGACGCTGGTGGCGGACAGCTACAGCTACAAGACCCATATCGAACGCGACAACCGCACAGGTGAGGTCTTTGCCGCGATCGAGGGTGAGCGGAAGGGGAGCTATCCTGACGGCACGGCGCCCGATTGGGTCGCTCTGGGTGAGACCACGGTGATTGATCTAGAAGACGGTCATGTGGTGCGTTTCGGTCCCGAGACCGTCGAATATGACATCCCCGGCTATGGCACCGTGCGCGCAACCCCCAGCCGGTCGGCCGGTGTGCAGGCCGAGCTGCCTGCCGGAGAAGTTCCGGCCTGGATCAATGTCTCCAAGAACCGTCTGGCCATCAAAACCGATGCAGGCCGCCTGACCGTCACCCGCAACCGGTCCGAGGTGTTCCGTTACTTCACCGGGTGGGAGTTGTTCTGGTTCACGCTCGACAGCCCCTACTACGGCAAGTCCTTCCCCGAACTTGTAAGCCTTGCGGCATCCGGTCAGGCAGGCGCGATCCTGAATGACTTCTGGACCAACAAGATGTGGCGGCACCAGGACGTGGCTTGGGCGATCTTCGAGACGATCCTGATGGCGTTTCTCGGCACGCTGGGCGCGGGCATGATTGCTCTGCCTCTGGCCTTCCTCGCGACCCGGAACTTCAACCCGCTGCGCTCGGTCCGTTTTGCAACGCGGCGTGTTTTTGACTTCGTGCGCGGTGTGGATGCTTTGATCTGGACCGTGGTTCTGGCGCGTGCTTTTGGCCCGGGACCGCTGACAGGGGCGCTGGCCATTCTGGTTACGGATACAGGCACCTTCGGCAAGATATTCTCGGAGGCACTGGAGAATGTCGACAACAAGCAGATCGAAGGCGTCCAGTCGACCGGGGCCAATGCGCCGCAGCGCTATCGCTTTGGGGTGATCCCGCAGAGCACGCCGGTTCTGCTCAGCCAGCTTTTGTATTTCCTCGAATCCAACACCCGCAGCGCGACGGTGATCGGGGCGATCACCGGTGGCGGGATTGGTCTGTTGCTGACGCAGGCGATCATCACGCAGAAAGACTGGGAAGAGGTCGCCTATTACATCGTTCTCATCATTCTGATGGTGATGCTGATGGATTGGTTCTCGGGCTGGTTGCGCAAGCGTCTGATTCAGGGCGACGCCGATAAAAAGCGCAAGCCGCGCAGCGCGGCCAAGCTGCAATCCTGAGTATATGGGAAATATGATGACGCGTCTGCGCTCTGATAAGCCTTTCATCCATCCAGACTGTCAGATCTCGAACAGCAGCTTTGGCGCCTATGTCGAGATCGGCGCCGGGACTCGGGTCGCCAATTCGCGGTTCGGCGACTACTCCTACTGCGACCGAACCTGTGACATTGCCAATGCCGAGATCGGCAAATTCGCCAACATCGCCAGCTTCACCCGGATCACCCGATGGAGAAAGCCTCCTTGCATCATTTCCTGTATCGCTCAGCGGATTATTGGGAGGATGCCGAGGACGATGCAGAATGGTTTGCGCATCGCGCTGGGCGACAGGCGTCGATTGGCCATGACACGTGGATCGGCCACGCAGCGATCATCAAGCCCGAGGTGAAGATCGGGCACGGGGCGGTTGTGGCGTCCGGTGCGATCGTGACCAAGGATGTCGCCCCCTACACGATCGTTGCCGGGGTGACCGCGCAACCGATCCGACGGCGCTTTTCCGAGCAGGTGTCAGAGAGGCTACTGGCTCTGGCCTGGTGGGACTGGAGCCACGACAGATTGCGCGACGTACTACCGGATTTCCGCGCATTGCACATTGAGGCGTTTCTGGAGAAATACGAATAACCCTCCCGCGCCCGCATGTGCATCGGCTACGCCGATACCCATTGGCGGCCTTGGGCCCAGCGCCGCGCTTTGCGCGGCGCGACCCCCAACGGGATGAAGCCTCCGGCAGGAGGCTGAAGACGGGCGGGAGCACCCCCGGATCAGGTCTCGTTCAGCGTCAGGGTTACGCGCTCACCGGCGAAAACGGTTTTTCCATACTCGACCGGCTGCCCATCTGGGGCCGCATTGATCCCCAGTGAATGCAGGATCGGCGCGCCTTCGTTGAGGTTCAGGTGCAACGCCTGCGTCGCTGTGGCTGCGCGGGCGGTCAGCCGTGTGGACGTTCGTACAAAATCCTCAATTCCGCAGAGCTGAAGCGCCTTGGTGACGGATTGGGTTTCGGTCAGATGGGTGAGAATGTCGGGTAATCTAAGCGCCGGAAAGACGCTTTGAAACAGCGCGATGGGCTGACCATCCGCCAAAGACAAGCCGTCATAGACGTGAACCGGATCGCCGGGCTTCAAAGCCAGTGCTTCGGCTTCGGCCTCATCCGCGGCGCGCGTGGTCAGGGACAGGATGCGCTTGCCCGGTATCTTGCCGCTGGCGGAAATGCTCTTGTGATATCGGACTCGTTTGCCAATCGGGTAATCCGTTGGTCGTGCGGTGACAAAGACGCCAGCCCCGCGCCGAGGCTGAACCAAACCTTGCTCTGCCAGCTCGGCCAGCGCGCGCCTGACGGTGTGCCGATTCACGCCGTGGGTTGCCGCCAGTTGCGCCTCGGTCGGCAGCCTGTCACCGGTGCCAAAGCGCCCCTCGGAGATATCCGAGGTCAGGCTGAGTGCGATGCTTTTCCAAATCGGTGTTTTGCTCATGTCATCAAAACTTCACGGTCTCATGGATTGCCTGGCAGGCGGATGCAGGTTAATATTTGTCTAGTTGTATAGTTCTAGTAGACAACCGCGACAAGGGCTTTCGATGACAGAACAGATGAAAAGCAATGGGATCACGCGTCAGGAGTGGATGGGCCTGCTGGCCCGCGCGCCCGAGGACGCGATGATGCCGCTTTGGGACCGGGTGGCGGATCGTCCATCGTTCAAATGGCTGCGCAGCCCCGAGATTGGCGGCGTGATGGTGCGCGGTCGTGCGGGCGCCATTGGCGCGCCGTTCAATCTGGGTGAAATGACGGTCACGCGCTGCTCGTTGGCGTTGGAGGACGGCACCGTGGGGCATGGCTACGTCCAGGGCCGTTCCAAGCCCAAGGCTGAGGCCGCCGCACTGATTGATGCTCTGATGCAGACCGAGGCAGCGGATCGTCTGACCGAACTAGTGATCACGCCGCTCAAGACCCAGATGCAAGGTAAGCGCAAGGCGCGGGCGGCAAAAGCGGCGGCCACAAAGGTTGAGTTCTTCACGCTGGTCCGGGGAGAGGACTGATGAACGCACAAACGCACTTCTCAGGTGGATTTCAGGACGCCCCGCGCGATGCCGCGCACGCGTTTCGCGCCGCGATGACCGTGATGGCGCGCCCCGGTGAGATCAGAACGCTGGTCGGGGCGGAACCTCCGGCACCGCTATCGGTCGCGGCAGGCACTCTGCTGCTGACTCTATGTGATGCGGATACAGGGGTTTATCTGGCGGACGCGGCAGATACGTCGGACACGCGTCAATGGCTCGGGTTTCATACAGGTGCGCCGATTGTCGAGGCGTCGAAAGCGGATTTTGCCGTGGGCCGCTGGTCGGACCTGATGCCTCTGAGCGACTACAGGATCGGCACGTCCGAATATCCCGACCGCGCAGCCACTTTGATCGTTGAGAGTGACGCGCTCGCGCCTAAAGGTGCGGTTCTGAGCGGGCCGGGAATCAAGACCACGACAGGTCTGTCGCTACCCGATATCGCGGCGCTGCAGGGCAATGCGATGCTCTATCCGTTGGGCTGTGACTTCTTCTTCACCTGCGGGGATCAGGTCGCAGCCTTGCCGCGCAGCACGCAGATCAAGGCCGAGGGATAACCGATGTATGTAGCTGTCAAAGGTGGTGAAAAGGCCATCGAAAACGCCCATGCCTGGCTGGCCGAAGAGCGCCGGGGCGACACCGACATCGCCGATCTGAGTATCGCGCAAATCCGCGAGCAGCTAAGCCTTGCCGTCAATCGGGTAATGGCCGAGGGATCTCTCTACGACCCAGACCTCGCCGCGCTGGCGATCAAGCAGGCACGCGGGGATCTGATCGAGGCGATCTTTCTGATCCGCGCCTATCGAACCACGCTGCCTCGGTTTGGCTATTCCAACCCGGTCAAGACGGGCGACATGGCCTGTGACCGCCGCGTCTCGGCCACGTTCAAGGACGCGCCGGGCGGGCAGGTTCTGGGGCCGACATTCGACTACACCCACCGCCTGCTGGATTTTAAACTTGCCGCCGATGGAGAGGTTGCCCCCGCGCCCGAAGGTGACGCCCGGCAAGAGCCGACACCGCATATCACCAGCTTCCTCAAGGGTGAGGGCGTCATTCAGGACGAGCCGCTCAGCGAGGACGCACCGGGCGACCTGACGCGGGAGCCGATGGAGTTTCCGTCAAACCGGCCTCTGCGCTTGCAGGCTCTGACCCGCGGGGATGAGGGGTTCGTTCTGGGCATGGCCTACTCAACCCAACGCGGCTACGCCCGCAACCACGCCTTTGTCGGCGAACTGCGGATAGGTAAAGTAGCGGTCGAGATGGACATTCCCGAGCTTGGTTTCGCCATTGAGATTGGTGAGGTCGAACTGACCGAATGTGAAACCGTCAACCAGTTCCAGGGCTCCAAGACTGAACCACCGCAATTCACCCGTGGCTATGGTCTGGTCTTTGGTCAGTCCGAGCGCAAGGCGATCTCGATGGCATTGGTCGACCGGGCGTTGCGGTGGAAAGAGCTGGGCGAAGACAACCTGGGGGCCGCCGCGCAGGATGAGGAATTCGTCCTCAGCCATGCGGACAATATTCAGGCCACCGGGTTCCTCGAGCACATCAAGCTGCCTCATTACGTGGATTTCCAATCGGAACTGGAACTTGTGCGCAAGCTGCGCCGCGAGGCGGAAGAACGAATAACACCCAAGGAGGCTGCAGAATGAAAGCGGTGGTTTTTGATATCGGTGGCGTACTTGTGGATTGGCAACCGCATCTGGCCTGGGTCGAGGCACTGGGGTCGGAAGACGCCGCACACGCCTTCATCAAAAGGACAGATTTTCTGGTGCGCAACGCGCGGGGCGACAATGGTGAGCGTTTCGCCGATATGGCGCAGGAGCTTTCGAACCCCCGCGATCAGGAGCTGTTCGCAGCTTATGTCGAGCTCTACGCCCGCACGGTCGAGACACCGATCCACGGCACATGGGACGTTCTGGATCGCTTGAAGACGCAAGGCACGCCAGTCCACGCCATCACCAACTGGTCGGCGGAAACCTGGCCCGAGGGGCTGAAGGTTCAGCCGCGTCTGGGTGAGGTATTCGGCACGCTTGTCGTTTCGGGGCAGGAGGGCGTGATGAAGCCCGACGCCCGGATTTTCGAGATCCTGTGCGAACGTTCCGGCCACGCGCCCGAAGACTGCGTGTTCATCGACGATGGCCTGCACAATGTCGAAGGCGCGCGGGCCGTGGGCATGGACGCCATTCATTTCACCTCGCCGCAGGCTTTGGATGCCGCTTTGACTGAAAGAGGTTTGCTATGAACGAGTACAACTTCGCCTATCTGGATGAACAGACCAAACGGATGATCCGCCGGGCGATCCTCAAAGGGTTGGCGGTTCCGGGGTATCAGGTACCCTTTGCCAGCCGCGAGATGCCGATGCCCTATGGGTGGGGTACCGGCGGTGTTCAGGTCTCGGCGGCAACGCTGACGCCTGACGATACGTTCAAGGTGATTGATCAGGGCGCGGATGACACGACCAACGCGGTGTCGATCCGCAAGTTCTTTGAGAACACTGCCGGTGTTGCGACCACGGAAGAGACCAAGAAGGCCACTGTCATCCAGACTCGCCACCGTATCCCCGAGGCAAAGCTGACCGAGGATCAAATCCTCGTCTATCAGGTCCCGATCCCTGAGCCTCTGCGTTTTCTCGAGCCACGCGAAACCGAGACGCGAAAGATGCACAGCCTTGAGGAATACGGGCTGATGCATGTGAAGCTATATGAAGATATCAGCCAGCACGGCGCGATCTCGACCTCTTATTCTTATCCGGTCAAAGTGTCGGACCGCTATGTGATGGATCCGTCGCCGATCCCGAAATTCGACAACCCGAAGCTGGAAATGGACGCGATACAACTGTTCGGCGCGGGGCGCGAACAGCGGATCTACGCGGTGCCGCCCCACACCAAGGTCGTCAGCCTCGATTTTGAGGACTACCCGTTTGAGGCCTCCAAAGCCGATCACCCCTGCGACCTGTGCGGGGCCGAGGACAGCTATCTGGACGAAGTCATCATGGATGACGCGGGCAGTCGGATGTTTGTCTGCTCGGATACGGACTACTGCCGGTCGCGCCGTGAGGCGGGCCACCAAGGCCCCATGACCAGAGAGGACGCGGCATGACCCCGCTGTTGCAAGTTAAGGACATCGAAAAAAGCTACGGTGCCCGGATCGGATGTACGGATGTCAGTTTTGATCTCTATCCGGGTGAGGTGATGGGGATCGTTGGCGAAAGCGGGTCGGGCAAATCGACGTTGCTGAATTGCCTGGCGGGTCATCTTGAACCCGATGCAGGGCAGGTGATCTTTGACACCCGCGCAGATGGTCCTGTCGATACGGTCACCATGTCCGAGCCCGAGCGGCGGATGCTCAGCCGCACAGATTGGGCCTTTGTCCATCAGCACGCCCGCGACGGGCTGCGCATGTCGGTCAGTGCGGGTGGCAATATCGGCGAGCGCCTGATGGCCGTTGGCGATCGTCACTACGGTGACATTCGCGACAAGGCGATCGACTGGCTGGGCCGCGTCGAGATCAGCGAGGCGCGGGTCGATGATCGCCCCACTGCGTTCTCGGGAGGGATGCAGCAGCGCCTGCAGATCGCGCGCAATCTGGTGACGGGGCCTCGGCTGGTGTTCATGGATGAACCGACCGGAGGGCTGGACGTTTCGGTTCAGGCACGTTTGCTGGACCTGTTGCGCGGTTTGGTGCGCGAGATGGGGCTAAGCGCGATTATCGTCACGCACGATCTGGCCGTTGTGCGCCTGTTGGCGGACCGGCTGATGGTGATGAAAGACGGGCATGTGGTTGAAACCGGCCTGACCGATCAGGTGCTGGATGATCCGCAACATGCCTATACACAGCTGCTTGTGTCCAGCGTTCTGCAGGTTTGAGTATTTGGAAAAAGATGAAGCGATGATTGAGCTTACAGACGTCAGCAAGAGCTTTACCCTGCACAATCAGGGCAGTGCGGTCATTCCGGTGATGGAGGGGGCCTCGCTGAAGGTCGACCCCGGTGAATGCGTTGCCCTGACCGGCGCGTCGGGCGCGGGTAAATCCACCTTGATGCGAGTAATCTATGGAAACTACCTCGCGGCTTCTGGCACGGTGCTGGTCGGCGGGTTGGACGTGGCGAAAGCCCAACCGCGTGAGATTCTGGCGCTGCGGCGTGAGACACTGGGCTATGTCAGCCAGTTCCTACGGGTTGTCCCTCGGGTCCCTACGCTTGAGGTCGTGGCCGAGCCGCTTTTGGCTTTGGGCCGTGACCGGCAAGTCGCTTTGGACAAGGCGGCGGGGTTGCTGGCGCGGTTGAACATTCCCGAACGGCTCTGGTCGCTCAGCCCGACCACGTTTTCTGGCGGTGAGCAGCAGCGCGTGAACATCGCGCGCGGTTTTGCGCATGCCTATCCGGCGATGCTGCTGGACGAGCCGACGGCCAGTCTGGACGCGCAGAACCGTGAAACGGTTCTGTCGCTGATCGAAGAGGCCAAGGCCCGCGGGGCCGCAATTGTTGGGATTTTCCACGACGTCGAGGCGCGCGAGCGTGTGTGCGACCGTTCGGTCAATGTCTCGGAATTCACGCCCGGGCAGGCAGCATGAGCCTTGCACCCGTCATAGCGGTTGTTGGCCCGTCAGGTGTGGGCAAGGACAGCGTCATGGCTGCACTAGAGGCCCGCGCGCCGGGAATCCAGCGCTTGCGCCGTGTGATCACGCGGCCCGAAGGGGAAGAGGGCGAGGATTTCGACCGGGTCTCGGTCGAAATGTTTGAGCAGATGGTGCTGGATGGTGCCTTCTCGATGCACTGGCAGGCACATGGGCTGCACTACGGTGTGCCGGTGCAGATCGCGGAACAGCGCACTAAGTGTCAGGCTGTTCTGGTCAATTTCTCCCGTGCGGTTCTGTTGCAAGCGCAGGAGGTCTTTGGGGGCCTTATCGTGATTTCCTTGACTGCCGATGCGAAGGTTCTGGAACAACGCCTTGCAGCGCGCGGCCGGGAGACCACTGAAGAACAAGCCAAGCGCCTTGGCCGTGCCAAAGCGCCGCTGCCTGACGGGTTGCGCCGTGTGATCGAGATCGACAACTCGGGCGCACTGGACGATACGGTCAACGCGATCCTTGCGCGGCTTCAGCCGGAAAGGGCGTAGCGATGGATCAGGTGAAAACGTCCATCCTCGGCCTCGCCCATCAGGGCCAGATCCTCGATCCGGAAGGGTGTGGGCAGTTTTGGGGCCAGATGCGTGTCCAAAGCCGCTTCGACCTCCGCCAGCACGGGTTTGGCCAGTTTTCCGCTCAGCGTGATGTGGAAGCGGAAGGCCTCCAACACGTAAGGATAGCCCCATTGCACCAGATTGACGTCCTGTTCCGGGGTCAGATTCGCAGCCCGACGGCGGGTCAGTTCGGCCTCGGATGCGGGCGCGCGGAACGCGTCAAGCTCTTGCACACAGGCCGCGGCGAGGGCGTTCAGGGCATGGGTTTCTCCGACCGGTCGCAGGGCCAGAAACCGGCCCAGTCGCGCGACCTCCAACCCGTCCAGCGAGACCGGCGCATGGCGCGTGGCCAGCGTGGCGCAGGCGTCGAAAAGCGCCTGAACCGTCTGCCCATCGCGCAGCCGGAACGGAGGTTTCATCGTCGCGTGCAGCCCATACTTGCGCGGCACTTTGGTGGCGGATGCAACGTCGATGCCGTCCACAGTGGGATGCGCCACCGGCGCCCCGGTCTCCATGTCCCAGCCCAGCCAGCTGGTTGCAAATTGCGTCCACGCTGCATCAGCAGGGGGGGCATAGTAGATCGCGTATCGCGTGAATGTCACATTGGCCTCCTATTGCGTGGCCCGTTCAATAGCTCAAACTGTGTGAAGTTCAGATGACAGAAGAAATGATCCTTGCCAATGCCACGCTCGTTCTGCCGGACGAAACCGTTACGGGGCGTGTTCGAGTCGTAGGCGACAGCATTGCGGATATCGACGCAGGCGCTTCGGTCCCTGCGGGTGCGGTCGATTGCGAAGGCGACTATATCAGCCCGGGTCTGGTCGAGCTGCACACCGACAACCTTGAACGTCACATCCAGCCGCGCCCCAAGGTCGACTGGCCTCATGCCGCCGCTATCCTTGCCCATGATGCCGAGCTGGCAAGCACCGGGATTACAACCGTGTTTGACGCAATGCGGATCGGATCCATCCCCTCAGGCTCGGCCCGGTATCTGAAATACGCGCGCGGGCTGTCGCAGGAGCTTTGGGACTTGCGCGAACAAGATGCGCTGAAGATCAGCCACTTCCTGCATCTCAGGGCCGAGGTGTGTTCTGAAACACTGGTCGAAGAACTAGACGAGTTCGGCCCCGAGGACCGCGTTGGTCTTGTCTCGATCATGGATCACACGCCGGGTCAGAGACAGTTTCGCGATCTCTCGAAACTTGAGGCCTATATGAAGGGCAAATACGCCATGGACGATGACACGTTCATGCAACACGTGGCCCATCTGAAAGGGCTGCGCGACCGCAATGGCGAAAAGCATGAGGTTGAGACCGTCAAGGCCGCCAACCGCTTTGGTGCGGTTTTGGCCAGCCACGATGATACGACGGAAGAGCAGGTACAGGTCTCCGCAGGTCACGGTATTCGTCTGGCCGAGTTCCCGACTACGGTCGAAGCTGCCCGAGCCTGCCACACGCACGATATCAAGGTCATGATGGGGGCGCCGAATATCATCCGGGGCGGATCGCATTCGGGCAATGTCGCGGCGCAGGAACTGGCCGAGCTGGGCTATCTGGACATCATCTCGTCCGACTATGTACCTTCGGCGCTGCTGCTGTCGGCCGTGCGGCTGGGACAGATGTGGGGCGACATGGCGCGTGGGTTGCGGACTGTGACGCAGACCCCGGCAAAGGCCGTGGGGCTCGACGACCGGGGCGTGTTGCGCGCAGGTGCGCGCGCGGATCTGATCCGATTCCGCATGCGGGCAGGTGTTCCCGCTCTGAATGCGGTCTGGTCGCGCGGGCGTCGCGTCGCCTGATCAGGCCATGTAGAACAGATAGCGGTCCGGAGCGATGGTTTCGGGCCCCTCGATCTGATCGAACCCGACCAGCGGCTGGCCCGAGATCAGCAACCCTCCGGGCCGCATCACCTGCGCGATCAGAGGGCTGAGTCGCGCCGCCTCGGCCACGTCATCCGCCTTGATCCCGCGGCCGAAATCATAGTGCGCCATTGCCATCTTGTGCCCTGCGCTGGCAAGCTTTTGCAGCATCGGTTCGGCCTCGCCCTGCAGGAAATCCTGTTCCGGCGGAGTGCTGTCGGGATGGCATTGCAGAACGCGATCCATCACCCAGATGCGGCGCTCGGGCAGGATTTCACGCAGGTGGTCATAGGTGCGCCCATTGCCCAACCCCATGTCCAGCACATCGCCTTTCTGATCAGCGATCTTCGCAGCGGCCCAGTTCAGCCCGTCGCGTTGCGCAGTCAGGCGGCGCAGCATGGAATCCAGTCGGCTCATTCGGGGTCTCCGTTTCCGTGTCTGGGGGCGGTCCAGAGGGTCGCCGGCCCGTCCAGCAGGTGTTTCAGCAAAGCTTCGGTAAAGGTCCAGATGTCTTGATCATGGACCAGATGATGGGTCAATACGCCAAGTGGTTCGCTGTTGTCGGCGCGCCCCTCCCGGCGATCCCGCAGCAGCGCGGTGGTTTTCTGGATCAGCGCGTCAGGTGCTGCCAAGCTGCGGCTGCCGCGCCAGTCGATTGGGTCGATATGGGTGTTCACCTGATCCAACCCCGGCGCGGCCTGCACCGATGTCCGAGGGGTCGCGGTCGAGAGGATTTCATACCCGAGATCGGGTAGACGCGCGGCAATCTCCGGCGCGATACGGTTCCAAGGAGGGACGAACATAGGCCGAAGACTATCCGGAAACAGAGACCGCAGGCGCGTCATACCGGCCTCGGCCTCCTGCAAGATCGTCTCCATGAGACGGTGCAGCCGGAATTCGGATTTCTTTTCTTCTGGCGGGGCGTGGTTTTCATGTGCCCAGCCGTGGACAACCGGTATCAGGTTCGGCCGTTGCGCCATGTAAGACGCCAGTTCGCTTGTCGCATCACGCGGGATGATCGCCAGGTGAACCGAAATCCCAAGCCGTTCGGACAAATCGGAGAGTTGGTCCAGCTGAGGGGTCGGAGCAATCGCATCGTCGTCCCGCCACCACAGAGGAAGAGACAACCCTTGGTCGAGCCAAATGGCCAGTTCTTCGTCCAATATGTGCCAATTTGCCATCATCTGCGCGCGTCCCAGAGCCTCTGAGCGATCTCAACGCTGCGCTGCGCTCCGTCGAAGCCAAAGCCCTGTGTCGAACGGGGCGCGTCAGAAATGACCCGCTGCAGGGCCTCGGAAAGGCGGGTCGCGTCAAGGTCTTTGCTGGGAAGAACCTTCATCGCCGAAAGTGCGGACAGGCTTTGCCCGCGCAGGCTTTGTTCCACTTCGTTGCCGTCATCAAACGGCACCATCACTGCCGGAGTACCCGATTGCAGCAGGTCCATCGCGGTGTTGTAGCCGCACATGCTCACCGATGCCGCGGCATGAGGAAGCATTTGCCGAAAATCCGGGCGCACGGGTTCGATGAAAACAGGTGCGCCTTCGGCCAATTGGGACAGTTCAGAAATACGCGCCTGGGCATCACGTCCGCCCACCAACAGGCGCCAACGCCTGTTGGGCATCTTTCGGGCGGCCTCGATGGCCGCGTTAAAGATCGGCTGTCCTACCGATCCACCGCCCGCGCTGACCAGAATCTCTCCCTCCCCAACACCGTCCGGATGGGGCTGCGGCGCAACCGGCGCGACAAAGCCGGTGTAGTGTAAATACGCGGCCAGCTGGTCCGAGACGGGCCAGCTGACAGTCAGCGGTATGATACGTTCATCCGCGTGAACCAAAACACCGTCATAAAACGCGTCAATTATCTCATCGGCCCGTTCGGCCTTGGAGGGTTTGGACGGCGGTGCCAGAATATCGCGGATTGAGCTGAGGATGACGGGGCTGTGCGGCAGTGCCCGCGCGGCAGTTAGAGCAGCCTCGAATTCACCCGCCAATACGCGGCGGCCAAAGGGGAAAAGCTCGGTGATCAACACGTCCGGCTGGAACGAGCGGAGGGCCTCAACCAACGCCACGGTCCGCGCGTTGCGATAGGTTTCATCGGCCTCTTCGCCGTTCTCAGCCAACAACCGGGTAAAATTAGTCCCATCCGAGCGCAGCGGCGGCAGGCCAAACAGTGTCAGGCCCGTGCTGTCGAGTTGCGGCGCAGGCATGCCGCCAGACACCACTATCACCTCATGGCCAGCGCCTGCAAAAGCGCGCCCCAGCGTCAAGGCTCGGCTCAGGTGCCCGGTTCCCAACAGGTGGGTGACGACAAGCATCACTTTCATGTTGTGGCCTCGCGCTTGATCAGGCGGACCGGCTCCGCTTCGGGCGTCATCGTCTCCATGTCGATGACATAGAGCCTGTTGCGCTTGATTTTAAAAGGGGCGGGCCCTTCAAAATCCCATCCCCAGGCGCGCGCGAGAATGACCCGCATGATGCCGATGTGACATACGGCCAGGGCATCTTGCCGGAGTTCCGCCAGCCAAGGCGCGAGACGATCTGCAACCTCAGCCGGGCTTTCGCCATTTGGCGGGCGGTAGGCCCAACCCCAGTCTTCGATATGCCGGTAGCCGCTGGACGGGTCTGCAATCAAGTCCACACCGCGCAACCCCTCCCAATCGCCCCAGTTCATCTCGATCAGCGCATCGCTGGTCATCGGGGCGCGGCCCGAGACGATCTGCGCCGTCTCACACGCGCGCCGCAACGGGCTGGCCCAGATCTGAGCCTGCTCCCAAGAGGCGGGCAAGGCGTATCCGGACAGTTCAGCCCGCGCCTCAGGGTCCAGCGCGATGTCGCTACGCCCCTGAATTTGTCCGGCGCGGTTCCACGGCGTATGACCGTGTCGCAGCAAGGCCAGTCTGGTCATGCCGAATCCTCCAACAAGGGGCGGATGGTCTGCCAGAACCGTCGTGTCGCACCCGGCATCAGGTGGCGGTCGGCGACGTATTGGCGGGCTTCACTCCCAAGGCGTCCCCGCTCTTCGCCCATCTGCAACAGGGTCCGCATGCGCTGGGCCAGGCCTCGCGCCGCTTGTTCGACACTGGGGTAGTCCGAAGGCGAAAGCACGTCGCGCACGCCAGGGCGGTCTTGCGCGACCACAGGCAGGCCTGCGGCCTGAGCCTCAAGATAGATCATGCCATAAGCTTCGTTGACGCCGGGCCAGACCAGAAACCCCGAACTCTGATAGAGTTGGCCCAGGCTCTCTTGGTCCAGTTGGCCCAGTAACGTGACCTTTTCACCGAACGGGGCCATGAGTGCTTCAACTTCACCTCGAGCCGGTCCGTCGCCTGCGATCTGCAACCGCCAATCGCCGGTGAGGAGCGTCAGAGCTGCGGCCAGCAGCTGATATGAGGCCAGCTTGTCCCCGTATCGCATCATGCCGACGGCCAGCATCGGACCCTCGGTCGCGGCCTGAGGGGGCAAATCCCTGATCGGCAGAAACGGTGGCAACTCGACCAGAGCCTGAGTACCAAAGCGGTCGCGCTCCAACGTGATCAGGTCATTTGCGGTGTGATAGAAAATCACGTTGGCCGCATCGCTGGCCTTATGGGCGGATTGCGCAAATCCGGCCCAAGGCCCCTTCAGGCGGCTGCTGGCCCGTGTGCTTTCCATTTGAACATATGGGATCTGCCGCGCCGCGCAGACCTGTGGGCCAATCAGGTCCGGGGCTTTGTAGTAGTTGTGGTAAGTCACCCAAATCGACGTGTCTTGCGGCAGCTCAGCGATCAGGCGTTGAGTTTCGGCCTCGGCCGCTGCGCGTAAGGCGTGCTGTTTGACGCTATCTCCGTGCTTGTCGTAGATCCGCAGCTCGGACACGAGATCGACGTGATCCCCCTCGGCGGCAATGGCGGTGATCAGGTTCCGCGCCATCTCGCGGTCGCCCGAAGGGGTCGGGCTGTGTGGGGACTTCATGGGGGCGTAAAACGCCACGCGAGCCATTAGACCGTTTCCAGGCACAAAGCGTTCAGCCGATCCGAAAGCCGCGCGATACCCGGGCCCATCCGGAACTCGGCCAGCAAACGGTCATAGGCGGCCCGGGCCATTTTGGCGGTGGCTTCGGGATCGTTCGCCAGTGCCAGCATCGCTTCGGCTAGCGCCTTTGGGTCGTCATCCGACAGGATGCCGTGGGTGCCAGAGGTAATGAACTCAGGAATAGCGGACACCGGCGTCGAAAGGATCGGCAGGAGTTGCGAGGCGGCCTCCATCAACACATTGGGTAACCCGTCGCGATCGCCATCCTCGGCAATGCGGCTGGGCAGGACGAAGAGGTCGGCCGCGCGCATGGCCTCAATCACTTCGGGCTGATCGCAGGCGCCTTTCCAACTGATCCGGTCGGCGATTCCGGCTGCCGTGGCGCGGTCGCGCAGGACGTCCCCCAAAGCGCCGCCGCCGATATGGGTCCAGTGCCAGTCCAGCGTCTCGGGCAGCAAGGCCAAGGCATCAATCAGCCGATCGAAGCCCTTTTTCTCGACCAGGCGTCCGACCGAGATCATGTGAAACGGCCCGTCCGCTGCTCGTAGTTTCCGGTTCGGGGGGCTTGGAAAGCGGGCAAGGTCCAACCCGTGGTAGATCAGGTCAACGCGTGCGGGGTCATCCGCCAGCTCCCGCAGATGGGCGGCGCCTATAGCGGTGCAGGTAGCCCCAAAAGCGGCCCCATGGGTCGCCGCTTGCAGTTTCTCGCGCTTTTCCCACTCGGGCGAAGTCCAGATATCCTTCGCGTGAGCTGAAAAACTCCATGGTACACCGCGCATGATGGCGGCATAGCGCGCCACGGATGAGGGCGTGTGCATGAAATGGGCATAGAGCGCCTGCGTGGCGTCCGGTAGCTCAGCCGCCAAAACGCAGGCCTGTCCAAAGCGGCGAATGCGATTGTGGGTTGGGTCGCGGCGCAGGTCCTGCCGCCACACGCGGTAGGCCTCGGCATAGCCGGGCAGGCGTTGCGCGATGGCTCGTGCGGCCCAGACGCGCTGTGGTTCCTGATAGAGGTACTCAGGCAGATAGCGCACCTGCCCCTTGAACCGGTCATGCAGGGGGTGGCGCTTGGTGTCGGTCGGGTGGCGCAGCGACCAGATGTCAAACTGATGCCCGGCCTCCTGCAAGGCGACCAGTTCCTGAGCGATAAACGTCTCGGACAGGCGCGGCCATCCTTTGACCAGCACCGCGAGTTTCGGGTTTTGGGATGTCATCCGGTCGCTCGTTCCTGTTCCCGGTGCAGCAGCGCATCAACGCGGCCCGTTACATAGTCCAGCCCGTCCAGCAAGCCGTCGCTGATCGCCTGCGATGGCAGCGGCTGGCGCGGCAATTCGCGGATGGCGCGGATCATGGCGTCGGTCGTCAAACCGTCGCGCTGTTCGTCCAGCATCCGGACAAGGCCAAGGTTTTCAGCGCGCGAGGCGCGTATCCATTGTTCCAACCGAGGTGTCGTGCGCGGCACGATGACGGCGCGTTTGTCGAAGGACAACACCTCGCAGAATGTGTTGTAGCCGCCCATGCAGACAACGCCCGCAGCCCCGGCGAAAAGGGTTTCGATCTGGGATTCGAACCCGACAGCCGTCACGCGCCCGTACAGCGCGGCCACGCGGGTTTCAAACTCATCGCGCGACTCACCCGACAGGAAAGGCCCATAGACCAGCACCGCGCGGGGCGACAGGGTCGGGTCCTGTTCATAGGCCGAGAGGACCAGGTTGACCATCGCCTTGCCATCGCCACCGCCACCGGGCGTAATCAGGATATAGGGTTGTTCCGGGGGCTCTCCGATCGGGCCGAGGTCGCGGCGCAGATAGCCGGTCCAGTGTAGGCGTGATCGGGCCGCTGCGCTGAGCGGCAGACCCTCGGTCGGGTCGTAGATCGAATGCAACCCGTAGACCCAGATTTCATGATAGAAGCGCTCGGTCGCGGCGATCGCGTCCTTGCGATCCCATTCGGCGGCCAGAACCTCAGGCTCGTCCAGAACATCGCGCAGGCCCAGAACCAGCTTGGTGTCGCAGGACTGTTCGAGGAATTCCAGCGTCGGCAGTAGTTCACCGCGAAAGCCCGTGGGTTCCTTGTCGACGATCAGGACGTCGGGATCGAATTGCTGAACGGCTGTCTTGATCAGACCCGAGCGCAGCTCAGTCACCTCGTCAATGCCCATGCCAATCGTGCGAGCCGCGTAAGATCCGTCCGAGCGTTTGGTTACCCCAGGCAGGCGCACGTGGTCGACGCGGCGGGGAAAGGTGAAACGCCCGGCCACAGGCGATCCGGTCAGGATCAGCGCGGATGCGCTTGGGTCGGCTTCGGTCATCGCTGCCGCCAGCGCACGCGAACGGCGCAGGTGGCCCAACCCAAAGGTATCGTGGCTGTAAAATAGCAGGCGCGGCGCGCGGTCCGGATTGTCTTGTTTTTTGCCTAGGCTCATAGGGTCGCCCGTCTTATTGGTCTGGGTACTACATCCGCGCGTATGCAAGCGATACCGTATATCCTTATGCTGCGCTTGCCAAAGGGGAAATCGCCCGCCTGCAAATGTGCCAAACATGGCGATTTGGCAACAGGATATTGAGGATATGGGTTCAATTTGCACCAGTCTTTGCCGTTTCTGTCAAAGCGCGAAAACACGCTGGCGGGAGGATTTGAACAGGGCCAACAGGTTCTGTACGGTGTGCGCTAGTAATGAAATTGGATGCAAGACCCTATGAAACCGAACTTTCTGGCCGCGACGCTTTTGGCATTTTGGGCTCTGTTGTCGGCATTTCCAGCCAGTGTGGCGGCGCAGACCGCGCTGATACCGGGCTATGGCTCGGGTTCCGCAACGGAAGAGACTGCAACCAACGAAAGTGATCTCGCCGACGCGATCCGCACCGCCACCGAGGCTGGTGCCAGTGTCATCGTCATCGATAGTTCGGGCAATCTGGTCTCGGCCGCGGGTGAGCAGCCCGACGCGGAACCGGCTGAGGCTGACCCCATGGCCGAGGCCTCGCAACTGATGCGGACGCAGGCGCGTTTCACCAAGTTCCGTGAGTCGGTCCAGTCGCGCCTAGAGGCTTTGCCCTATTCCGTGTTCGAAGTGGAATACGTTCTACGCCAGACCAGTCCGGATGGCCGTATCCAGACCTATGTCGAGGTTCTGGGCTGGAACATCCTCTTCCTGCTATTGGGGCGGTGGCTCTCAACCGAGATCTACGGCAAACGGATCGCCAAACGCTGGGTCGTGGCACGGATCAAGGAGAACCCGCAGGGCTATCGCGAGAAGATGCCGTTTCTCGTGTACCGCTTCGTGATGGGGATCGGTGGCACGATCTTTGCCATGTTGATGGCCTTGATCGTGGGCTATCTGTTCTTTGGCGAGGCCGAAGATATCTCGATCCAGTTTACCGTGACCGCGATCTTCACGGCCTTTTTCCTGTCCCGCACGATCTCGGACCTGTGGCGGATGGTGCTGTCACCTTACCTGAGCCAGTATCGCCTGCCGCCCTTTTCCGACCGCCACGCCAAGCGGCTGTATATCTGGGCATCGGCGGTGGCGACCTATGACGTTTCGGTCGTTCTGTTTTCCACTTGGGTGGCGGATTTCGGTCTGAACTACAATGTCTACGCCCTGGTCTACGGGTGCTTGACCCTGTTTGGTGCGCTGTTGAATGTTCTGATGATCCTGTTCAACGCGGGGGCGATCTCGAACGCGATCAGGGGCGGCCGCGCGCCCGGTCAGGTGTCATGGATTTTGCGGTTCATCTCGTTCGCATGGGCCCCGGTGCTGATCGTCTACATCGCCTTCAGCTGGTGCAAACTGGCCGTAGATCTGGTGTTGGAGAATGACAACTCGGTCCCGATTGTTGCCAGCAGCTATGCGATCTTCATGTCGGTTGTCGTGGCCTATGGCGCGATGAACTATCTGCTGGAGCGCTATTTCGATCGCAACCGCAAGATCGAACAGATCAACGCCGAGGCAGAGATCGAGGCAGAGGCACCCTCGCCCGAGGCGGTACAACGCAAGCACGCCATTCTGACCTATGAGGATCTGGCCCGCCGGGTTGCTGGCATACTGGCCTTTGTCGTGGGCAGCTACGCGCTGGTGGTGATCTGGAACCCGGATGCCAGCTGGAGCGAGGATCTGCCGATCGGGCGCGCGTTGGACGTGATGGTGATCCTGTTCATCGGCTACATCCTGTTCAATTTCTTCCGCATCTGGATCGACAGCAAAATTGCCGAGGAATCCGATGACGGCTCCGAGGTCGAGCTGGGCGATGAAGGCGGTGAAGGCGGTCAGAGCCGCTTGGCCACCTTGTTGCCTTTGTTCCGCGGGGCGATCCTGGCGGTCGTTGTCGTGACGATTGTGTTGATCGTTTTGATGGAGCTGGGCATCAACGTCAGCCCTCTGTTCGCAGGTGCCGGTGTGGTTGGTCTGGCTGTCGGGTTCGGGTCGCAGACTTTGGTACGCGATATCTTTTCGGGAGCGTTCTTTCTGTTGGATGATGCGTTCCGCAAAGGGGAATACATCGACATTGGGGATGTAAAAGGGACAGTCGAGAAAATCTCGGTCCGCTCGTTCCAACTGCGCCACCATCTGGGGGCGTTGAACACCATTCCCTTTGGGGAGATCAAAGTTCTGACCAACTATTCGCGTGATTGGGTGATCATGAAGCTACCTCTGCGCGTGACCTATGACACGGATGTCGAGAAGGTGCGGAAGCTGATCAAGAAACTGGGTCAGGAGTTGCTGAGCGATCCGGTGATTGGAGGCAACTTCATCCAGCCCTTGAAGTCGCAGGGCGTGATCGAGATGCAGGATTCGGCGATGATCATCCGGGTCAAATTCATGACCAAGCCGGGCGATCAGTGGCTGGTGCGCAAGAAGGTGTATCAGGATATCCGAGAACTGTTTGCTCGCGAAGGCATCAAGTTCGCCCATCGTGAAGTGACCGTTCGCCTAGCTGATGGTAAAGAAGCCGAAGACCTGACACCTAAACAGCGCGAGGCAGTGACCGGCGCGGTGCAGGCCGCGATTGACGAGGACTATCTGGACGATATCGGGCCGGGCGGCGACGACCGCTAGATCGCTTTGCGTTTGATTTGAATCGAAATACGCTGCCTCTCCCTGCGGTCGAACGCGCATCTCGATAGCTTTGTTTCAGACAAAACGCAAAACGCTGTGGGCGGTCCTCCCGCCCCTTTGGGCTGCGTCTCTTGCGAGACGCCTTCCAAAGCGTTGGGCCGCGCGTGCCGCGCGGCGGTTGGCGCGTCAGGGCCAGGTTGGCTCGGATGTACCCAGTTGTGGGGCGGGCAAGTCCCACCTCATCACCGTCTGACCAATGGTCAGTGCGGATTTTAGCCGGTGGCCAAGCCCCCATCCTGACTGTTCGGTCTTTTCGCTATAGTCAGATTGGTTGGCCGTGATCGCGTCTTGCCCTGTGTCGGTTTTGCCAAGAATGGCCAGCAACTCGGCGGTGCGCGCCAAAGATAGATGGGCGTGCATGATTGAGTTACCTGAGGCTGCCTCGGCCAGTGCAGAAAGAACTGCGGCTGCCATCAGGTATCCGGTCGCGTGGTCCAGAGCCTGAACCGGCAGCGGAGTGGGTTTCTCGGCGTTGGCCCATTCCATCCCCGCATGAGCAATACCTGCGCTCATCTGAACCAGACTGTCGAACCCTCTGCGTGTGGCCCAAGGGCCCTGCCAGCCATAGGCGTCCAGAGTGACCTCGACCCGGTTGGGGGCAAGTTCGTCACGCTTTGCTTTACTAAGCCCCAGAGCCTCAAGCGCGTCGGGGCGGTACCCGTGGATGAATACATCTGCTTGTGACAAAAGGTCTTGCAGGTGGGTCAGGCCCTCGGTCGACTTCAAGTCCAGGTAGGCGCAGCGTTTGCCCAGTGAGATGTCGGGAATAACGCCCGGCTCATCCCAGCCCGGAGGGTCGATGCGTAGCACATCCGCGCCGAATCCGGCCAATGTGCGGGTTGAGACGGGGCCCGCCAGAACGCGGGTCAGGTCTAGGACGCGCAAGCCGGCAAGCGGGCGTTCGGCTGTTGCAGCCGGGCGGTCTCGTAGAGTGATTCGACGTGGGTTCTGCCAACTGATCAAAGGGTCGCGGCTGACGGCGCGGCCTTGGGGATGGTCCAACCATTCGGCGCGGCTGCGCATGGCGGCTGCGACGCCGCCCTCGGCCACAACAGCGCTTTCGAGGTCAGCGATGGCCCAGCTGCGAAGCGCCTGAGAAACCGCTTCCCGGTCGGCTTGCGTGCCCAGAACTTTCAGGGCGGCAGCGCGGTGGTGGGGCAGGTTTGTGTGTAACCTGATCCAGCCGTCAGAAGCGCGGTAGTCGCCTGCGATGGCGTCCCACAGGCTGGGCATCTCCCAGCCATCGGGCTTGAAGGAATAGTGATACCAGAGCGAGGCGAGGCGGTGATCCACCGTGACCTCTGGCGCGGTTGGTGACAGGTTTGCGGCGGCCATGTATCGGGCCAGCTCCTGACCGACGGCTGCGAAGCTGGCGGTTGCGAGCTCGGAGACGGCAAAGGCGCTGGGCAAAGTTCCCTCGCCGGTGGTGCGATAGCTGTTGGCCGCCGGAAGAGAGGACAGCAGGCTCATTGCTGATAGGGGTCCAGACTGTCGCGCAACCCGTCGCCAAGGAAGTTGAAGGCCAGCACAATGACGATGATGGGAAGCATCGGAATGGCCGTCCACGGGTAAATCTCGATCGAGGCGAGGTTCTGCGCGTCGTTCAGCATCACGCCCCAACTGACCGCAGGCGCACGCAGGCCGAGGCCGAGGAAGGACAGTGCGGTTTCACCCAAGATCATCGCCGGGATAGACAGGGTGGCCGACGCGATCAGGTGGGACATGAAGTTCGGTAGCAGGTGCTTTCGGATCACCCGGCCAGAACTTGCGCCCATCATCTCGGCTGCGCGTACGTATTCTTCTTCCCTCAGGGACAGGAATTTGGCGCGAACGGATCGGGCGAGGCCGGGCCAGTCGAGAATGCCAAGGATGATCGAGATGATGAAGAAGACCGCGACGGGGCTCCAGTTCGAGGGTACCGCGGCGGACAAGGCGAGCCAGAGCGGAAGTTCGGGTAGGGATCGCAGGACTTCGATCACGCGATTGATGGTCCAGTCGATGCGCCCTCCGAAATATCCGGCCATCGAGCCGAAGAGGATACCAAGGAAGAACGATACCGAAATACCAATCAGGCCAACGGTCAGCGATAGCTGCGCCCCATAGAGGATGCGGCTGAAGATATCGCGGCCCAGTCGGTCCGAGCCCCATAAGAACAGCGTCGCGCCATCAGGAGCACAGAACAGATGCGTGTCAGACGGGATGAACCCGGCCAAGCGATACTCGGAGCCTTCACAGAAGAACTTGATCGGACGAGGATCCTCGGTGTCTGGAATGAACTTCCATTGGAAGGTCTCAAGATCCGCCTCAGCCGTGATGGGGTAGACATAGGGCCCGATGAACTCCCCCTCGTGGAACCAGTTGATCGACTGGGGCGGGGCGTAGAGGTGCTCTCCGTTCCGGTCATTGGGGCCGTAAGGGGCGATAAAGCCTGCAAAGGGCAGCATCAGGTAGCACAGCAGCAGAAAGACGCCTGAGATCAGGCCCAGCTTGTGCGTACGGAACTTGCGCCAGACCAGCACCCAGTTCGGGGCGTCCAGATCGGCGCGCTCGAGTTGTTGGACCGAGGCCTGCGGGTCGAACGGCGCGTCATCGACATAGCGATCTTCGGGGCGTTGGGTCATGCGTCTCGCCCCTCATACCGAATGCGCGGGTCGAGCATGACCAGCAGGATGTCCGAGATCATGGTGCCGATCAGGGTCAGCAGGGCCACGAACATCAGGATGAATGCCGACAGGAACTGGTCCTGCGTTTTCAGCGCCGTCAACAGGGTAGGGCCAATGGTTTGCAGGCCCAACACGACCGAAACCAGAACCGATCCGGACACCATTGAGGGCAGCAGGTTCCCTATGTCGGCGACGAACGGGTTGAAGGCCACGCGCAACGGATATTTGGTCAGCATCCGCGATGGGGCCATGCCCTTGGCAACGGCTGTCTCAACATAGGGTTTGCCCAGCTCGTCCAGCATGTTCGCGCGCAGGCGCTGCATCATGGCCGACGCGCCCGAGGTGCCAATGACAAAGGTCGGCACGATCAGGTGGACAAGGATGGATTTCAGCTTGTCCCAGCTCATCGGTTCGCCTTCGAATTTCGGGTCCATCAGGCCGCCAATAGGCAGGTTGAAGTATTGATGCCCGTAGTAGAACAGGATCAGCGCCAGCAAAAAGTTCGGCGTGGCCAGACCCAGATAGCCGACAAAGGCCGAGGTATAGTCGATCCACGTGCGCGACCGCGCGGCGGCGATCACGCCCAAGGGCAGGGCGACGGTGTAAACGAACAGGATCGCGGCCAGATTGACCACAACGGTGAGCCAAAGCGTATCGCCCACGATGTCAGAGACGGGTCGGTCGAATTCAAAAGACCAGCCGTAATTGCCTTGTAGGAGACCTTCGAAGCCGTGGGGGCCGGGCCAGAAGCCCATCCAGATCAGGTATTGCTCCCACATGGGACGGTCCAAGGCGTACTCGGCCCGCAGAAATTCGGCCTTGGCGACACCGGCGGATTGGCCTGAGGCCTGAAGCTCGGCGATCTGATTGCTCAGATAGTCGCCGGGCGGCAGGTTGATGATGACGAATATCAGAACCGAGACCACCAACAGTGTCAGCAGCATCGTGAAGAAGCGATAGACCGCATAGCGCAGCATGACCATTTAGCTGCTCCTGCTCAGTCGACCAAAAAGAACTCATCCGGGCGATGGACGCCGAAATGCGCGCCGGGTTCCCATGCCCACATGGCCTGCTCGGGGACGTTGTGCAAACGGTTCGAGACGACAATAGGCTGCGGTGCGCCGTTCAGAATACCGATGGCGTATAGCTGGTCGGCGTGGATCTCCAGCATCTCGGTCCAGACGGCAGCGCGCTGTTCATCCGTGGTGGCGATTTCCCAGTCATGGGCCAAAGTCATCAGGCGCTCAGCTTCTGGCATGTCGGGGGCCTCACCCACTTCGCCGCCGGTCTGATAGTACTGTCCCCATTTTGGCCAGGCGAGAAACACCTGATCCGTCGGGGCCAGATAGGCGGGTGAGGTGTGGACTTGAGGAAGCCCGTCATCCCAGCCAAACCAGACCGAAGCCATGGTGTTGCCTGCAAAAACCCGGTTGCGCAGGATATCGCGATCCAACGGGCGCATCACCAGATCTACGCCAATCTCACGCCATGTGTCGGTGACGATCTGCAGGGCGTTTTCGACCTCCTGCCGCTCACCTGCGGTTTCGATGATCAACTCCATCGGGCGGCCGTCTGGCAGCAGACGGATACCGCTGCCATCTCGTTGATCAAGCCCGGCCTCATCCAACAGGGCATTTGCCATGTCGATATCGTACTGCGCCCAGGCCTGCGCGTTGTCCTCGCTGTAGAAAGGAGAGGCGGGCAGCACCGACATCGCCCCCGGCTTGGCCAGCTTGAAGTAAAGCGCCTGGTTGATCGTCTTGCGATCAATCCCCAAAGACAGGGCGCGGCGCACGCGCACGTCTCGAAGCACATCCCGCCAAACCTCATCCGCGTAGTTCAGGTTCGGGTAGATTGCGATCTGTGAGGCAACACCGGTTTTCCAGAGCAATGTCTTATAGTTGCCAACCGCCTCACCCTTTTTCAGGATCGAGGCATCTCGGAAGGCCAGACCACGCCCCTGCAGGTCGGTCTCGCCCGCATTGGTTTTTGCGGCCACCAGCCCAGGGGCAACGATCTCCATCTCGACCACGTCGATATAAGGCAGTTGCACCCCTTTGGAGTCGATGCGGTGGTAGTACGGGTTGCGCACGAAGTTATGGCGGATCTTCTTGCCCGAGCTTGCGTTCAGCCAAGGCTGAAGCGTGGGCAGCTTGTGGTTGTCGAACTTGTAGAGGTTGTCGAGTTTGTTGTGCAGAGCCGCCCAGCTTTTGACGCGGGCATCATCGACCTGCGCGGCCAGATCCTCAGGGTCGACGTAGTTTTCGTGATACTGTTTCAGAAAAGCCGACGGACGGTAGATGAAGGGCGGGCGGGCCTGTGCCAGGGTTTGCAAGAAATCCGGGTTCGGATCATCCCATTCGTAGATCACTGTCGTCTCATCCGGGAAAGAGACGGTTGGGGCCTTGCCTTCGACGATCAGAAAATCAGGCGGTCCGGAGGGGCTGAGGAGCTCGTTGTTGGCAACATCTTCCCACCAGTACCGGAAATCTTCGGAGGTAAACGGCGAGCCATCTGACCACTTATGACCTTCGCGCAAATGCAGAGTGAACTTGCGGTTTCCGTCATTGTCGAACGAGGCCAATATGTCGGGCACGATATTGTAATTTTCGTCAAACCCAACCAACCGGGCGTAACCATAGACGACCATCTGGCGGATATCCTTGGACCGGGTCACCATGGTCCGCATCGTGCCGCCGGGGGTGCCGAATTCCCGGCCCTTCGCGGCCAGATCCACCACCAGAGGATCTTTGGGCAGGCGTTCAGAAACCGGAGGCAGATCGCCCGCATTCACTTCAGCCGACCAAAAGCTGCTCTCTTGCGGAACCGGCACATCGGCCAGTGCAGGCAGCGTCCAGCCAAAGGCCAGAGTGGCGGCCAGGATCAAAGGGCGAGTGGTCTTAAACATGGCAACGTACCTTATGGCCCGGTTCCAATTCCACCAGCGAAGGTATCACGGTGTCCGAGAAACGAAAGGCCTCATCCCAACTGTCCGGCGCGCCGGCACCCAAAGAGACCATTTGCAGGTCAATTGGGCGGTTAATGTCGGGTTCTGGTTGAGCGGCAATCAACGCCTTGGTGTATGGATGGCGCGGATTGTAGAAGAGTGTTTCGGGCGGGGCTTGTTCGACAATCAGCCCCCGACGCATCACGGCGACTTCGTCAGCGATGCGAGCCACGACGGCCAAGTCGTGAGAGATGAAGAAATAGGACAGATTCAGGCTGTCCTGCAGGTTCTCCAACAAAGTCAGGATTTGTTCCTGAACCGAGACATCCAGCGCCGAGGTCGGTTCGTCACAGACAATCAACTGCGGGTCCAGCATCATGGCGCGGGCGATAGAAAGGCGCTGCCTCTGCCCGCCGGAAAACGCATGCGGATAGCGTTTCAGCATGTCCGAGTTCAGCCCCACGCGTTGCAGCATCTCGGCGGCCTTATCGCGTTGCTCGGAGACAGAACCGATGCGATGGATTTCCAGCGGCTCGGTCATCGCATCCTGAATGCGCATTCGTGGACTGAGTGAGCTATAAGGGTCCTGAAACACCATCTGCGCCTTGCGTTGAAACGCAGTGCGTTGGGCGCGGGTCATCTGATGAACCGGGATGGGGTCTTCGCCTTGGGCGGTACAGAACAGAACCTCTCCGCCGGGGTCTGGAAGTTCAGCACCTAGGGCAATCCGGGCGGCGGTGGTCTTGCCCGAGCCGCTTTCGCCGACAATCGCCAGTGTCTTGCCACGTGCCAGCTTCAGGTCGACGCCGCGACAGGCATGGATCTGTTTGTCCGCCTGCCAACCCTTGCTGGACCGCATCGTATAGGTTTTGGAGACCCCCTTCATATGAAGGATTAGGTCCTCGTCCGGCATCGGAATGCCGACGGCGTCCTGATCCGGAATGGCCGGGGCCGCGTCGAACAGCTGCTTGGTATAGGGATGCGCGGGGGCGGTGAGGATGGGGGC
>NZ_JAGHRB010000028.1 GCF_017743995.1 Ruegeria sp. R13_0
GCGGAACCCATCAGGGCCAGCGGTCAAAACCGCGCAAAAAGGCCGGACACATGACTGCTTCTGACAAATGCACAAATCAGGTCAAAAAGGACTTGCTATGCAGGAGCCATCCACACATGCCATTCGTTCAAATCGCAGAAATTTCAATGAGCGGATGGCCGTGAGGCAAACAAACCTGCCATCGTTGAGAAGCGCCGTTAAGCAAACTTGATTGCTCTCAGAGACCCGACTAACGTTTCTGTAACCATATTTTTCGCGATTTTTAGGACATGTAGATATAGATGACACCTGATGTACAAACCGCCCACCGCATAGCTAAAGACCATTGCGCTGCCTGGACAAACCGGGCACCTCGCGATGTCGCTGGAAGATATGCCGAACATACAATCATGAAAATGAACGGTGGCGACCCAATGGAGAGCCGGACGGAGATTGGCGACATGGCGGCGGGATTCATGGCTGACTTCCCTGACCTCGTTCTTAGCCTCGACACGGTTCACGTCGCCGATCACCACATGATCTATGCTTGGACTTTCGAAGGCCATCATAAAGAGACTGGTAACCATGTTCGTTTCTCGGGCTGGGAAGAATGGGACTTGGACGACAACCTGAACGTCACCAAATCGCTCGGTTGGTATGATGGTGTGGATTATGAACGCCAAGTTGCGGGAACATGACCAAATCCGGCGCCAATTCGCGCCCTGTACGCACAGCCATATACGGCAAATCAGACCCAATTTGACTGTAGTCGGTGCTCTTTACTGCCTACAGCAAGTGAGAGGGCGTCCATCGGAAAAGGCTTTTCTCGTATTCGGTAATTGATTTCGAGAGCCACCGCATGAACAGCTTTGCCGCCGGTCGAACCGGACCCGGCAACGTGACAAGGTAGTAGCCGATCTGCGGTATTGGATCGTCGAACAGCGCCACGAGTTGTCCCGACTTCAACTCGTCAGAAACAAAAGCCGGTACCGTCGCCCCGATACCATCACCGCGACGGATGCCATCCAGCAGCATATTGCCCGGCACGCGGACAACTCTCCGGTCGGCGTCGGTCGGAATTCCGACTTTTTCTAACCACAGGTCAAACTCGACTGACCCTTGTTCCTGAAGAAGCGTGAAATCAAGCAATTCTGCAGGATTCGTGAGCACCCGGTTTCCGATTAGTTCGCGGGACGCGACGACCGTCAGACAGCCTGGCAGCAGCATCTGCGAGACAAGCCCTTGCCAGCGACCTGTTCCATATCGGATGGCCATATCAATTCCGCCCGGCTTGAGGTCGACAGCTTGGATCGTTGAATCGATCCTCAACTCGATTTTGGGGAAATCGTCAATAAACGACGACAGACGCGGCATAAGGAACGCGCTTGAAAACATCGGAGTCGCGCTGACCACTAACGGTCGAACCGACTCTGCACTCGACACGCTCTCGGTCACGGAGGCCATTTCAGCGAAGGCTTCAAGCAGGCCAGCCGACAGGAATTCGCCTTGCGATGTCAGAGAAATACCGTGCCGGGTACGGGTGACAAGCCGAGTGCCGAGATGTTGTTCGAGCCCGCGGATTTGCTGGCTAACTGCGGAATGGGTCACGTTCAGTGCCTCTGCCGCCCGGGTCAGATTTCGAAACTCGGCAGCGGCGGCGAAGGCTCTGAGAGATGTCAAAGAGGGAAGCGTGCGCCAATCCATAAGTAAGATCATCTAACAATATAGAAAAATTTACAACTATGTGATCCCCCGATGCCCGCGCATGCTGGTGCAGTAGTTCATTGGCGACCACCGGAGACAAACATCATGAAAATTGCTGTTTTGGGACTGGGCAATATGGGCTCAGCGCTGGCGCATTGCCTGCTCAAGGCAGGCCACGAAGTCAGCGTTTGGAACCGCACGTCGGAAAAGGCAGAGGTTTTTGCTGAGGCAGGAGCCACGATCTGCTCTTCACCGAATGATGCCATCGCAGCTTCTGAATTTGTCATCATCTGTATCAAGAGCCATAAGGAAACCGTTGAACTGGTCAACGGGCTGAGTGTTTCGCTAATTGGCAAGACCATCTGCGACATGAGCACGGGCGATACCTCGGATGCCGATAGACTGGTCGCCACCCTTAAGGGACAGGGGGCTGGCTACATGCTGGGCATGATCAATGCCTACCCTTCCGGCATTGGTGGTGACGAAACCACAATCCTTACGGTGGGCAGTGCCGGAACCTGGGACCGCTATGGCAGTATCATCAGAGAATTAGGTGGAAAGTCCGCCCATGTTGGAGAGAAACCAACTGCACTTGCCGCGCTCTTTGCCGGCCTCTTCACGGTTCGACAGGGGTTCATGTTCGGAATGATCTACGGTGCACTTGTCTGCCAAAAAGCGGGCATCCCGATGCAGGTTTATGCCGACCAACTCCCTGCCACGATCAAACTGGTTAATGACTACCATGACCTTTTTGCCAGAACTGTTCCGACCGAAGATTACGACAATGCCGAAGCCTCCTTGAAGGTTTACGCGATGGCGCAAGAGGATGCGTTGAAGACCTATCTCTCACTTAATGCGCCCGCTGATTTCATCCAGTTGATGCATGACCGCACCAAAACGGCTTGGGACGATGGCCACGGCGACAGACAGCTGACCTCACTGGTCCAGCATATGACGGATGCCTGATGCAAAAAGGCTCCGGCTCGGAGCCGACATCCAGAGGCAAGTCGCGATGCTGAGGGTGCAACCCGCTTTTTGGACATTCGCCAAATACGCGAAACCAATGGGTATTCAAACTCATGCGTAGGGGTCGATCCTAAACCATCGGTCGTCCTTCGGAACTAGTTGACGACTCACGGCTTTACAGGAACCACCGAGTTCACTCCTCCGTCATTAGAAACATGGCGGAGCCAAATTCTTATGGAGTAGTCGACAGCTCCGTAACGCAGGGCATCTTTGAATGTTGCGGCAACATCGGGTCAGGACGATGCCAGGATTGAGCTGAAGAAACCCACAAGCTGCCCTGGCTTTGATAAACGGATGGATCCTTCAGCGTTCCGACTTTGATTGCTTTGTACTCTGGCGCTGTACTGTTCCAAGACATAACGTGCACTCCACAAACCGGACAAAACTGCCGAAAGACATCGTTTCCGCTTTCGACCTTGCGCGCGAATGTCGTTGGCGTTCCCTGTACAACGGTCACCGCTGATGCAGGAAACATCATTCCATGGGCTTCTGCACCGCCGGAGGTCTTCTGACAGTCACGGCAGTAGCAAGCGCCCGAGACGATTGGAGCAGCATTTACGCAGTACTTAACAGCGCCACAAAGGCATTCTCCCTCTAATACTTCAATCATCTTTCGTCTCCTTTTCTGCAAATCCCTCAATCATCGCTTCTGCGACGCGCACAGCCGTCGCGATCTCTTCGGGTGACAAGCGCTCTGAAACGCGCACGATGTTGACCGCCTCGCGTGCCAAAACAGTTTCGATCAATTCGGCCCCGATTGGTGACAGCGCCAAGAGCTTTGAACGGCGATGCGCAGTGTTTTGGCGGCGCTCGATTAGCCCCTTTTCAATCAGCGCATTCGCGGTCTTTTGAACAAACTGCCGCGGTGCGATTAGTCGGTCAGCAATCCGCGGAACAGGAAGTGGTCCTTGGTCATGAAGTTGCTCAAGCACCGCCCGCTCCGTAACGGTCAGTCCGGTGCCACTCAATTCACGTGCAACAGCGCTTTCCAAAACTTTGTAGAGCGGGCGCACAAACCGAATGAAATTATAGAGATCTGTCGAGTCACTCATAGTGACATCATTGATGCCATAATAACATCACAGATGTCAATAATGACCTTTGACTGGGCCTTGAGCGCAATCTCTTCAATCCCAGAACTGCACGATTGATGCTGTTAGCAGGAGAGCGATGATCGAGATATCCCGAACCTCGGTGATCAGCGTTCCATTCTGATTGACAAACCCGAGACTCATTTTTGCGGAGTTTTACGGATTCTTTACGGCAATCACTCTTCTGAACTGACGCGGAAATTACGTGGCCATGCGAGACATGGGGCATCTCAAATAATGGAGAAGACAATGTCTCTGAGCAAACAAATCAACGCCCGCGCGACGAAAAGCAATTCCAAGATCCCTTATTTCGGGGTCATCCGCGAACTCATGATCTGGAACAATGCATGGCGTGAATACTCCCGCTTGCAAGAACTCGACGCGAAGGCCCTGCGGGATATGGGCTTGTCGGACGAGGCGCGGGCATCTGTGACCGTTTCACAAATTGCTTCGCGAATGCGGGGCTGAACTCAGCCACGCCACCCTGCCCGCCGCAATCCATCAAGGATCACCTCGACATGCTCGGGGCGCGCATAGGGGTAAGTTTCGCGCACATAAGCCTCGTCAAGATCAGGTTGCAGCGCCAATACCCTCTCCAGCACCTCGGCGGCTTCGTCGATTTCGCCCGCGTGACCAAGAGTAACCGCCGCGCGCTGCAGACCCCGACAATAGTCCGGGGCAATGTCCCTGAGTTGACGCGCTGACTCCACTGCCGCCTCAATGTGGCCCGCGAACAATTCGCAAGTGGTGATGTCGCCAAGAGCCGCCGCCCGGTTCGGATAATTGGGGTTCAAATCAAAAATCGCCCGCAGGTGATGCAGTGCTTCTTCGGCCTCACCGGTCCATTCCAGCACGCATCCGCAACCGTGCCGGGCGTAAGGCGAAGACGGGTTCAGGCGGACGGCCTCCAATGCATGGAACTTTCCCGGTCCGAATGCATGTGTGCCAAAGATCATCGTCATGGCCAGAAGCGCCTGACCTTCCCATTCGGTTGGATCAGCTTTGACAGCACGCTCGCAGTAACCGAGCGCCTTTTCAAAGGCGGCGTCCCGATCTTCTATCCAGCCCTGCAATGCACTGCGAAAGTAATAGCGCCCAAGTCTCGCCCAAGCCCGCGCGTAGTTGGGTTCAAGCCGGATTGCCTCCTCCAGCAAAGGGACTTGGGCGCGATTGGATTCCGGAGAGCCATAGCCTTCGCCACCGGTTCGTTCCAACTCGTCAGTTTGAGCCAAAAGCTGCCATGCCGCCATGTTTGCCGGGCGTTGCCGAATGATGCGCGCGGATTCAGCGCGACCGATTTCAGGGGTTACGCGTGCAACAACGGCTTGCCCAATGGCTTCCTGCATATCGAAGACATCAGACATTTCGCCATCAAAACTCTCGGTCCAAATCAAATGGCCTCGTCCCACCTCAGTCAAACTGGCCGACACGCGAATGCGTTCGCCGGACCGACGGATCGCGCCGCTGATCGCATAAGCGGCGCCTACCGAAGTGGCGATCTCACGAAGATCCCCGTCCCGGTCGGTTTTCCATCCTATTGCCTCAGGTGCGATGACCGGGAACCACCGCCAGAGCGAAAGCGATGTTCGAAGATCTATAACCAGACCTGTGGCAAACGACACGTCCTGATGATCCGGGCTGGCGGGCACAAACCCCATCACGAGAACCGACGGGTTCTCAAAAATGTCGTTTGCAGAGGTATCCTGAACAGCAGCCTTGGCCTGTGGCGCAGTGGCATTTGACAACCGAGACGCTTCTGCACGACGCCAATCGTCAAAAGGTTCGGAACGCAGATCGAGGCCTTCGAGAAAGTCACCGGTTTCCGGCACCCCGAAATTACTATCGATCGCATCACCGTTGATCCTGACACTGGTGCCATCAGCCGAAATCATTTCTGCACCGTCTCCAAGAGCCCGGCGTAGGCTTGACAATTCTTGCCTCAGCGATGCACGCGCCTGTTCTTCTGCCCGGTCAGGCCAAAGCGTGGCTGCCAGACGATCACGCGCAACGGCGGACTTTGGTGCAAGAGCCAGCATTGCCAGCATTGCCTGTGATCGGCGCGATCCAATCTTGAGATCATTTCCGTTAAGCGACGCTTGAAAAGGTCCAAATAGTGAGAGTGACAACTGCATCCTTGGCACTTTGCCACGGGAACCATGCGCGGGAAAGCATCTCTTTGAAGTGGTCCACAAGGTGTCCCAAAGATGCCTGTCCCAATGAAACCTTGCGAATCTTTACCTAACTTGCGCCTGCGGCCCGGAGCTGCCATTGGCCAACGGATCAAGATGCTGCGGCGGGGCCCGTCATAGGAGTCATTCGCTGCGACGGTAAATTCAAGACTATGGTGAACTCACAGATCGCGGGACAAAGTGCCAATTCGCTGCGGCTGCGCCAATGGCGGCTAACAGTGGGCGCCTACTTTTTGAGTTGGTGCACTTCCACGGTGGTATGTGACACATGGTCGATGTGAACCAACATCGCCTTGTATTCAGCGACTGTTTTCGGTGTCTCGGAGGCAACCGAAGCGATGACCGAATAATGACCCGGGCCGACTTGCCAGATGTGCAGGTCGGTGATCTTGTCGTCGCCGTTTTCAACCGCTTTACGAACCTTTGCTTCGATATGCCCACCTTCGGGCACTCGATCAAGCAACACACCGCCGGAGTCTTTGATGAGTCCCCACGACCAGCGCGAAATCACGATTGCTCCGACAATCCCCATCACTGGGTCCGCCCAGAACCAGCCATAAGCACGACCCAATAGCAGGGCGACAATCGCCAAAAGCGATGTCAGGGCATCTGCCAAGACGTGCAGGTAGGCCGCCCGCAGGTAGTTATCTTGCCCATGACCATGGTGGTGGTCGTGATCATGATTGTGGTGATGATGGTGCCCATGGCCATGATGATGGTGGTGATGGTGATCGTCCCTCAGAAGCCACGCGCTTAGCAGGTTCACAATCAAACCGATCACCGCGACCATAATCGCCTGATTAAAGCTGATAGGCACCGGTTCCACGAGCCTTTGAAAGCTCTCCCAACCGATCAGGAGCGCGATCAGAGCCAAAATTACGGCACTGGCAAATCCCGCGAGATCACCGACTTTGCCTGTGCCGAACGTGAAGGCGCGGTTGTCGGCGTTCTTACGCGCGTAACGGTAGGCCAGCACTGCGATGAGCATGGCGGCGGCATGCGTGGACATGTGCCAACCATCTGCAATCAACGCCATCGACCCGAACCAATGGCCCGCAGTAATCTCCACAACCATCATTGTGGCGGTCAGCGCGATGACCAGCCAGACCCGCCGCTCGTTGCGCTCCTGATTGGCACCCAGAAAGACGTGATCGTGTTCAAGCGTTGTAGTTGCACTTTCGGTCATTTCTTAGCCTTCCCGCACAGTCGCATTCGTCATTTGAGGTACGACTTCAAAATCTGGATCATCTCTTCTGCGCCTTGCTCGCGGGATGCATCGTCAGCGGCGTCAACAACGTGGCTGCGGAGATGTTGCTCAAAAACTTCGTTGGTCAGACCTGTCATCGCACCGCGAATGGAGGAAATTTGACGAAGCACTTCGGTGCAATCCGCATCTGCTTCCAATGCACGCTCGACACCTTCAACTTGACCCTTGATCCGGCGAAGACGGGCAATGAGCTTGGAATTGTCGCCGCTGAAATGGCCCATAAGCAGTCTCCAAATATAGTATAGGGGGGTATAGTACACAACGCATAGAAAACAAGGCAAGTGGCCCTATGCACGGATTGTTCGTGACTGGGTTACGTCAATCGGCCTTGAGGCAACCGCCTACGGGACCCATTCAATGAGAAGAACCAAGGTCACTCAAATCTACAAGAAGACCGGAAATCTTCGAGCCCTCAGCTCCTTCTCGGCCACACCAAGATGGACAGCACGGTCAGGTACCTGGGCGTTGAACTCGAGGATGCGTTGGCCATCGCGGAAGCCATTGAAATATAGTGCATTTGGGTCGCCTTCACGGGCGGCCCATTGCTTCCGTCCATTATATATCTGGGACGCTGCGGTGCAGCCCCTCGTTCCTACCGTTCGCTGCGTGTGCGAACAACAGTGCCAATCTCAGTAGCATCCCTATGTGGCGACAGCACGTGCCAGAACGTTACCAAAGCGTCGTGCAAATTCAGGCGGATCGGTGGGGGTTTCACCATCGACGATGCGGGCCTGGTCCAGCAGGAGGTGGGCTGCGTCTTTCAAAAGATCATCGCCGCTCGCGTTTTCAGCCTTTGCGCGATCTGCCAGCTTGGTGATGATCGCATGGTTGGGGTTCAACTCAAGGACGCGTGGGGCGCCGTGTTGCAACTGCCCGTGGCGCTTCAACAGTCGCTCCATATTGACATCCATGTCGCCATCATCGGCGATGAGGCAAACGGGGCTGTCCGTCAGGCGTTTCGAAGGGCGCACGTCTTTGACCACCTCGCCAAGCTCGGCCTTGATTGCGGCGATAAGAGCCGAAAGGTCCGCCTCTTCGGGCTTGTCATCTTCTGCTTGTTCTTCATCTGCTTTGATCTCGTCGAGATCCGCAGCGCCGCGGGTAATGGACTTGAACGGCTTTCCGTCGAATTCGGTGATGTGCTGCAACCAGAATTCGTCCACATGATCGGACAACAGCAGCACCTCGACCCCCTTGGCCTTGAAACCCTCCAGATGCGGTGACTGGGCCAGTTTGGCCGCGTCCTCGCCTGCAATGTAGAAGATCGCCTCCTGCCCTTGTTTCATGTGGGCGACGTAGTCGGTTAGGCTGGTCAAGTCATCCGCAACGGTGGAGGCAAAGCGGCACACCTCAAGAATACGGTCGCGCAGACCCGCGTCTTCCACCAGCCCCTCTTTGAGCACAGCGCCGAAGTTGCCCCAGAACTGCGCGAAATCCTCTGGCGCCTTGTTGGCTTTCTTCTTCAGCTCGCTCAGGACCTTCTTGGTGATCGAAGTCTTGATCTTTGAAAGCCGCGGATCGGTTTGCAGCATCTCGCGCGAGACGTTGAGTGACAGATCCTGGCTGTCCACCACGCCGCGCAGAAAGCGCAGGTAAGCCGGGATCAGGTCCTTCGTGGCCTCGGAGATAAAGACCCGGTTGACGTAGAGCTTTACATGGCTCTTGCGCTCCGGCTCAAAAAGATCGAAGGGCTGAGTGCTCGGCACGAAGAGCAGGCTCGTGTGATTGAGCGTGCCTTCCACCTTGTTGTGCATCACGTGCCACGGCGTATCGAAGGCATGCGCGCTGTGGTGATAAAACTCTGTATATTGCTCCTCCGAAATGTCCTTTGGAGCCCGTGTCCAGAGCGCCTCGGCGGCGTTTAAGGTCTCACTCCCCAGTTTGACGGGGAAGCTGATATGCTCGGAATAAGTCTTGATGATGTGCCGGATGCGGGGCTCTTCAGTGAATTCCTTCGCGTCTTTCCTGAGCTGCAACGTGACCGTCGTGCCATTGCTCGCGCGCTCCGCTGGCTCAATAGAGAATTCGCCCTTGCCGTCAGAAGACCAGAGCCAGGCCTCAGCCTCACCCGCCTTGCGTGTCACCACATCGACCTGTGAGGCCACCATGAAGGCTGAATAAAACCCCACACCGAACTGGCCGATCAGGCCGGGCTTGTCTTTCTCTTCCGCCTTGAGCGCTTCGATAAAGGCGCCAGTGCCTGATTTGGCAATCGTGCCCAGGGTTTCCAGCAGATCGGCATGGTTCATGCCGATGCCGTTGTCTGAGATCGACAGCGTCTTTTTCTTGGCGTCACTCTCCAGCGTGATTGCAAAATCTTCAGATGTTGCAACCGACGCGTCGGTCAGAGCGGCGTAACGCAACTTGTCGCAGGCGTCCGACGCGTTTGAGACCAGCTCACGCAAAAAAACCTCGCGGTTGGAATAGAGCGAGCCTGCAACGATCTCCAAAAGTTGGCCTACTTCCGTCTGGAAGGAAAACGTTTCTTTCTCAAGGGTCTCTGCCATCGCTAATGCCTCCAATTTCCAATCGCGGCGCAAATTTATTGATTATCGCGCTTGATTCAACCTTTCCAATGGCACCAGCCGATAGCCACCTCCGACATTTTTCACCGACCAGGGCCTGTTGCTTATGACTCAGCGTTTTTGGTGACAGGGCCTCAGCTAGCTATTTGCGAGGCGAACCGGGCTAATGAGTTCAGATACCGTCGCGCAGAGTGAGTGCCCGCAGGGCCACCGCGCATCGACGACGCTCCTCCACGCGGCGGCAATTTGGTGAGGCTGGACGCTCCAACTCGAGGTTTTTCGGCTTTGGCAGGATAAAGTGAGAACCATTACCGCCCGGTCGCCACAGCGCGCGACTTCGAAGCCCAGTTAGAGTGCAATGTCTGCGTTGGGCTCTGTACGGACCTCGGCGCAGGCGCAGCACCAGGTCGATAGCCCCTACACCTTCGTAAACTCCATCCGATAAACGACTTCTTCGCCTGTCTTGGGGTCGATACCAGGAGCGCCACTAATCACCAATCTATCACCTTCGAGCACAAAAGGTCGCGAAAGGTCGCCGTGCCAGTTTGGGTTCCAAGACCCATCAACATGATGAATGACCCGGTCTTCCTCGAGCGAATAAGAAGCGACGTAGGCAAGCATGTCGTCGAAAAGCTGGGCTTTTTCACTCGCAGTCCAACCATTTTTGCCTGAGTTCGGGCGATCACGCCTGAAAACAGTGGCCATCATCCGCCCGTCTGCGTGGTATGCAATGTATCCAATTGGCTCGGGCCCCAATGCATCGGTAATTTGCCCTGTTCTCACCGACTGCCGCGTCCATGCATGCATCTTCCATGACCCAATCAAAGCACTACTATCCAAAATCAAGCCCCCTTTTTAAACTGCGTTCAGACTGTTTCCAACAAGCCTAGCCGAACAACCGTTGGTGTTAAGTAAGAAGTTTCTGGATCATCCAAACTTCGTCGGATTGGGCGCCGAGCGGGCCTTCGAAGAAGTAGAAACCGTTCAAATGTCCCCCGCCCCGCCACTTCGTCTGCGACCCATACCGGACACTTAACTTCCCTCTCGAATTCTGCGGCTGCGACCGCTTTGCCGCCTTTCGCTGCTGGCGCAAAATCTGAACGAGGCCGAACTGACAGTTCGCGCGACAGAGCCGACATAAAACAAGGTCAGGTCTGGGTGGCTTCCATGTTTGAGCCAGCTGGCGGCTACGTCATTTCCTATGACTAGAAACCTTCTGTTGGGGCGAGAGCTTCCAGCAGAACGGCGTGCTCGGCTCCCAGCAATGGCTTGAGAAAGAACATTGTCGGTTCTTTTGGCAACGCGTCGGCAACGGCATCGCTTGCGTTGGCAGCGTCTGAATTACCGAGGTTTCTTAGAACGATTGCCTTGAACCGATGGAGCGTCCAAAAGCCGGGCTGAAGTTGGATTGCGGTTTCCAGGGCATTGGCGCAGCCCTGATAGTCGCCGGAACAATACAGGCAGAACGCAAGATTGACCTGCCGCATTGGTTCGTACGACATCTCTGTCGCCGATCCATCTGCCTGTTCCAATGTCGCAAGCGCATCGTTGAATTTCGCTTCCGCCATCTCGACCATTGAGAGGATCAATCGGCCGAAATAGTAGGTGGGGTTGAGTTTCAGGGCGTGCAGGCAATCGCGCTTTGCACTTTCAATGTCCCGTTTGCCGAACAAAAAGCACATACCCCGAACCGCAAACAGGTAATCGCTCTTAGGCATCGATACCAAGGCGCGGTTGACGTCATTTTCCAGCTGGTCAGCTGTTTCTTGTCCAATGTCCTGGAATTTCGCGCGAGCGAACAGGATCTCACCCATGGACGACATCCCCAGAACCATCGGATGGTCCGGGCTCAGCTCAAGTGCCCGATCAAAATATTTCCTGGCCTCCATCCACTCTTGGTATTTTCCAGACTGACCGGTACTCGCGACGCGCGCCAGGAGGTCGGAAATACCCATTTCTTCGATTGGCACATGTTTCACGCGCTCAGCGTCAAAATTGTTCAAGTGGTTACGGATATCCGCGTTCACTTGCGTGATTGTCTGGTCAAAGAACGCAAAGATGTCGGCTGTTGCACCCTGATAGTTCTGCGAGAACGCAGGCTCGCCGGTTTCGGACAGCACCAGAGTTACATTGAGCCGCGCTTGGCCCGCTGCCATCCGCAGTCTGCCGCGAAGATAATATGAGGGGTTAAGCGTCATCGCTGTGAGGGCGTCAACAACCCGGATTCCGGTGCGTTTGGACAGGTTCATCAAGAGCTGATCGCGCAACTCCAGCGCCGCTGACTTGGTGTCTTCGTCATTCGGGCCGAACTCTATCTTCTCAACAACGATGACGGGTCGCTTGTCCTCTTCCGGTGTGACCTTTTTCTTAGGTGACCAGTAGAAGCCTTCGATCGGTCCGGGAATATTCTTGAGCTCGAGTGATCCCGCGCTTTCAAATTCCGCGGCCAGACTGCCCGTCAGCTGCCGAAAAAGGTCTTGCGAAATCATGATGCCGCCCGGCGGTGCCTCTGCCTCGAGCCGGGCCGCAAGGTTGATTCCGGCACCATAAAATTCGTCTTCATCCTCGGTAATTTCGCCCAAATGGCCGCCGATACGTAGCTTTATCATTGGATGTTTGGCCAGTTCAGCCTGGAGTTCAGTTGCACAGTCCAGAGCCATCGTGATCGACCCGAACGCAAGGATCCAACCGTCGCCCAAACGCTTGAGGATTTCACCCGCGTGCCGATTGCAGATCGGAACCAATTTGGTGTCATTGATCTCTCTGACGGCAGCTATGCCCGCTGCTTCGTCGCGGGCCATCATTCCGGAGTACCCGACAATGTCCGCTACGATGATAACTGCTAAACGACTTCCCATGCTTCGATCTCGCTTAAAATGGCCGGATTTATCACCAACGCATGCGGCAATTATTTGCACAAACACAAGTATGATCCAACAACCGGCGCGACTGACTGGCCGAGCGCGGGGGAAACGAAAAACCGATCGACCGCGTTAAAATGATGGTTCCCGGTCGAAAGAAGTTACTATGAACCCGAAACTGTCTGCTTTGGACTCTCCGCGGCCGCTAGGGCGAATGCAGCATCTCAGCCAAAAGTACCAATGCCTCACGCAAGGAAGGCCCATTCCGGACCTTCACCCCATAATCTCCATGCTGCGACGCAGCCCGTCAAACCTTCCGTTCGCTGCGAGCATAAAATCAAAGGCTGCCTGAACTCGTGAAATGCGAACGTAGTGTGAATTCACGTCGCAATCCCCGACTTCTGCAACCTGCGCATCGCTACCTCGATCTCCTGAACCAAGGACGGAGAGCTGACCTCCACTGCGGGTGCAAGCAGGTGATGCCTTCGAGGCGAAGCGGACGTTCAGCCTTGGTTATGAACGCCAATTTAACTGGACTACTCAAAGGTCGCGCATTGTCGATATTTCGTGACATCCGTTAGACTGCGAGCAGGAGGGTCCTATGCAGCGCCGACTCGCCGCGATCATGGCTGCCGATGTCGTTGGGTATTCGTCGTTGATGGGCAGCGACGAGGCGGGGGTATTGTCCGCTCTCAAAACTCTGCGTTCAGATATTTTTGATCCCGAAATTGCAAGACATCACGGGCGCCTCGTCAAGGTGATGGGGGATGGCGCCCTTGTCGAATTTGCTTCGGTCGTCGATGCCGTAACCTGTGGCGTCGAGATACAGCGGGCAATGACTGAGGTAGCTCCGACACTTGCCAACGGGTCGCGGTTGCAGCTTCGGATTGGGATAAACCTCGGTGATGTCATGATCGCTGATGGGGACCTTTACGGTGACGGGGTGAATGTCGCCTCTCGCATTGAAGGTCTGGCGGACCCAGGCGGCGTCGCGGTTTCTGAGAGTGTCGCGCGACAGGCAATGGGCAAGGTAGATGCCGGTTTTGAGGATCTCGGTCTGAAAAACCTGAAAAACATCGCTGTACCGGTTCGGGTTTTCCGCGTCATGCCCGACTGCGCGCCCGCATCCAAACGGCGATCAAACAAGCTTCCATTGATGGTCGGTGCATCGGTTTTAGTAGGTCTGGGCGTTGCAAGCTCGTTAATGTGGTGGATCGGCTTTGGTCGCGAGCCGCCAGATTCCATGACCTTTGATGAATCTGCACTGTTGACAGAGCCAACAGGTCCGACCGTTGCGGTTCTACCGTTTCAAAACCTTAGCAATACGGACTCCCGCGATTTATTGGCTGTTGGCATTGGCGAAGACATCATCGTTGAGTTGGGGAGCTACCAGGACCTCAATGTATTGTCCCGCCAATCCATCCATTCCGTTGGACCGGACGAAAGTGATCTGCGCAGTATCCGGCAGAAATTCGGCGCGGATTATGTGCTGGAAGGCTCTGTCCGGCAGGTTGCAGATCGTCTGCGCGTAACAGCGCGACTGATAGACACAAGCTCGGGGCTCCAGGTCTGGTCGGACGCGTATGACGAAAGCCTCACGACTTCAAGTATTCTGGACGTTCAACTTAGCATTACCGAAAAAGTAGCCTCGGCTGTGGGTGACGCGGGCGGGGCGATCAAGCGCCTTCACTCAGGTCATGCGCGTGCGAAACCTCCGGAGCATCTCTCGTCTTATGAATGTTCCCTGCTGCGCGTTGGTTTTCTGAACCGACGGGATGTGCAAGAGCGAGTCCGCGGCTGTATTCTGCGAGTTGTCGAAGACGAACCCGAGTATTGGCGCGGGTGGGCGCAATTGGCCGAGGCGCTGCTAACGGATGTGAAGCTATTTACCGGGCTGTATCCAGGGACCCAGGATGAGAAAATCCAACGCGCGGAAGAGGCAGCGCGGAACGCGGTGTCGCTGAACCCGTATTCTGCGCGCGCTCACTTCCTTCTGGCGCTGGTGCTACAGATTCAGCGCGATCTCGACGGGTTCTTCTCGTCTGCTGAAACGGCGCTGGCGTTGGGGACAGATCGGTATCTGCAAGGGCAGATCGGCTATGAGTTCATTTGGTCCGGGCGTTTGGAATTGGGCGCCGCTCTTGTCGAAAACGCAATTGCGCTTGACCCAAATGCGGCAGACCCGAACTGGTATCAGGCGTTGGCCGAGTATCATTTCCTGAACGGAGATTATGAAACAGCGCTGAACACCTATCGTAAGGGGGCACAGCCGGACATTTGGTGGTCGGTTTCCATCGAGGTCGCGATTCTGGCCGAACTGGGTCCGCGCGACGCCGCCATTGCCGCACGGGACAGGCTCAACAAAATTCGTCCGGGGATAAAAATTGCTGACATCGTCTGGATGTACCGGCGCTTTGCGCGCCCGGATGAGCACATCCTGCCATTCGTTGAAGCCTACAGAGCTGTGGACATGCCCGAGGGACTGTTTGCCCCGCTTCAGGAGAGTGCAGGCTGAACGACAGGGCGTGGTAAGGCCAAAGTTGACGCTGATTGTTATTCGGGCACACCCGCTCTTTGCAGGCTTGCCAGCCAGATTCGTCGGTTTTCGGGGTGGTTTTTTGATCCTGCGAATTGCCTGCGCATCGCTGAGATGGACAGTTTCGGGTTGATCTCAAGCGCATCATTTACAGCCTCTTGGGCATCGTCTTGCCTGCCCATCTCGACAAGAGTGGCCGCGGTCAACAGGTGGTGAAACAGCCGCCAAGTATTGCTTGTCGCCACCGCGCCCAACTGCTGGGCTGCGTCCAACGCTTCTTCATAACGTTCCAGATGAAAAAGGATATGTCCTTTGTAAAAGTACATGTTCTGCAACATCGGATCGCGCGGGCTTAACCGGATCGCCATCTCTATCTCGGGCAGGGCGAGGTCCTGCATGCGGAACCAGTCATAAGTATGCGCCATTTCCAGCCGGATACGCGCGTCATTGGGGTTGAGCGCGACAGCGCGTTCGAGATTTGCGATGGCTGGATCGGCCTCTCCTGTAAAGCGGTAGATATAGCCGAGGGCGGCATGCGCCTGCGCGTCCTGTTCGTCCAGTTCAATTGCCCGTTTGGCCGCCTCTGTCGCGGCAATCAAGGTTTCCTGGGGGGTATCCGACCACTGAAAGAAGAATATCGTTCCCAGCGCTCGGGCCAACAGGCTGTGTGCTGCCGCGAATTTCGGATCAGCTGCGATGGCGGACTGTGCAAACGTCACCGCGTCTTGCTGAGCTTCTTGCGAAAACACGGCCTGACGCGCCCGGCCGCGCAAATACAGATCCCATGCACCCATGTCCTCGGTCGGTTTTTCCTGCGACCGTGCTTCGCCAGACTGGTATATCTCCGGCAATAACTGGCCTGCGATGGCTCGGCTGATCTCGTCCTGAACGTCAAAGACATCCGTTACCTGACGATCAAAAACCTCGGCCCAAATGGTTTCGGCGCTGCCGACATCAATAAGTTCTCCGCTGACGCGCATCTGACCATCGGACCGGCGAACGCTGCCGCGGACTACATAGCCAACCCCAAGGTCGCGCGCGATTTCGATCGGGGTTGCCTGATCCTTCGCGTAAGAGAACATCGTTGCGCTGGACACAACGAACAGTTCCCGGTTGCGCGACAGATGCGCTGTCAGGTCGTCGGTGAGACCATCGACGAAATACTGACCCGTTCTTTCGTCCCCGATATTGTCAAACTGCACAACGGCCAAAGAGGGTTTCCCGGTGTCCGGCAACCGCTGCTGGTCGGCAAAAATGGAGAGCGACAGCATGGCGATTGCCAAAGCCAACAGAGCACCCGCAACAAGAACGCCACGTTTGGGCGCCTGAGTAATGCGCTCAGGCGGGTCCTCCGATGCAATCGGAGCCACAAATTGGAACCCGCGCTTTGGAAAGGTCTTGATGTAGTCTGAGCTTGCCGCACTATCGCCCAAGGCCTTACGCACGGATCGAATGCGCGTGTTCAGCGCGGCATCCGTGATCGCTGCGCCGCCCCAAATCTCATCAATGATCTCTTGCTTGCTAACAATCCTGTCTCGGTTCCTGACGAGAAATTCCAGCAATTGAAGGGCCTGAGGTTCCAGAGCAATCGGTTCGCCACTGCGGTTCAATCCCTGTGTCGGATCAAGTTGGAACTCTAAAAATCGGTACATACTGAAACCTACACTCCGCCATGTCCTTGGCTCAACGAAGTTTGCGGATTGTCAGGAGAATGTCAGAAAAAATCAGCTTCCGATCAAGCCTGGCGCGCTCGCCGAGCGTAGCGTTTTCGGGGGGTTAGCGCTCCGTAGCAATACCCAAAGCGATAAGGAGATTGGATATGGCACTCTTAAAAACACTTTGCGTGGCGGCCGCAGTCGCTCTGACGGGAAGCACTGCATTCGCTGAAACGGATCTCGAGGCAGCGTTAGATAAGGGTGCCGAGCGCCTTAGTGCCGATCAGATCGCAGAGCTTCTGATCGGAAATACTGTCACAGCCACCTCGGGAGAGAAGAGATTTCGCTTTTTCTATGACCCGAACAATGTCGTGAGCGGAGAGCTTACGAACGGAGGCTGGAATGGTGCAGGCGCATTTGCCATCACCGATACAGATAAGGTTTGCGTTTCCATGGCCGCCGACAAGGGGCGCTATCGCTGCATGACAGTTCTACGTGTCGGGGACTCGGTCCAGAAATTCAGTGCCGATGGAAAGAGAACTTTCGAGCTGCACAGCTTTGAGCCGTCTACCGGCCTCTGAATTTCGGTATCATTCTGGTTCCGACACCGGACCTGCCATTTTTCTGGCTGAGGAGAAATGGCAGGCATGAATACAGCGGCCCTGTTCTCCATGTACGGTGAATGTCCGCAATGCGGGCCGCTTCAACATTGTGGGCGGGTGCCAAATGGCTCTTTCGGACCGTACTAACCATAAACAAAGGCGGTATTAGGTGGTTCGCGCCCGTTCGTGCGTCGCGCAGCATTGGTCAAGATGGGCTCATTCCGGACCTCGGTGCCGTTGCAGCACAGGCCCCTACCCCGCCGTCACTTGATCGCGCAGACGGCCCAAACCGGACCATGATCAAGGCCAGTCGATGCTGCAGTCGCAAACCCGCATTCCGGACTATCGCGGCATCCGCAAAAGCTCATATTAGTCGAACTTGCCTTATGCGGACAAAGCTTCCGTCCCGTTTCAACCTAGCCAATTTCCGCTTTTGGCTTCAGGGGGTTGTCCAAACTTGGCCACGACCAGCGCTGGTTTCTTAAGACGGTGGGATGTGTGCTAGAGTGCCGAAATGATGAACAGTGATCTCCCGCTTCTGAATGCTGTGCGATATTCGGTCGGCGACCCAGATGCAAATATTCTTAGCTGGAACCGACGCGCACTGGGCGAAGGCTTTGCCGATGCGATGGCGGGGGGCGAAGGTCTTATCCTGCACAGCGGAACGCTCGCGGTAGATGGGGGCGAGCGGGCGTATGAACTCGTAGAGAAGGTGTGCCGGGTTATGCCGCCCGGGCGCGAACCGGGTTCATGGCTCTACTGGAAGCGCGAAGCACAGGTATATGCCTCTGGACTGCTTGATGGCCCGTTTTCCGGTGTCCGAGCACCAGACTGTTATGGCGTTACCTACACTAACGAGCCGTCGGCCCGTGTTTTTATTGAGGCCATATCTGATGCGCAACCGAATTGGACGGCTGAGACCTATGTTCGCGCTGCTCATGCTTTGGGTTCGTTTTCCGCCAGCGCGGCAGGTATTCCGGACATTGAACGCCACGATTGGATGGCGGTCGGACGGGCTCACAGTTGGATAGAAATTGCTGCCGATATATTAAACGATCCAGACATACTGAAAGATGACTTGGTGCTCAAACGCTGGCTCACGGGTTCAAATCTGAGCAGAACGAGGGACCTCTGGAGTAACATCGGTGTCCTTAAGGCGGCACTAGCGGACCTTCCGAAGTGTTTTTGTCACCATGATGCCTTCAACCGAAACCTTCTCTTCCGCGAAACAAGTGAAGGGGAGCCAGAAATTATCGCCATCGACTGGGCATTCGCCGGCTACGGTAATGTTGGAGAGGAACTTGCCGCCGCCGTCGGTGCTTCGCTCATGTTTATGGATACTGAATCGGACGATGCGGGCGCGCTGACCGAGCGCATGTTTTCAGGCTATCTGGATGGACTGAGGGCCGAAAATTGGTCCGGCGCATCAGGGGATGTTCGCCTTAGCTTTTGTGCAACCACTGCGATGATGTTTGCATTGGGCGCAATCGGCCCGTGGCTACCCCTTTTGAGTGACCCCGAGCTTGAGCCTGTGGTGAGGAGCATTACAGGAGCTGAGCCTGACCAATTCATCGGAAATCTTTCCAAAATTCAGGAACACTTCCTCAACCTCGGCGAAGAGGCGGTTGCGCTAGCGGGAGGCTGACGACTTAGGTACACCCAAAATGATATGTGCTGCAGATGGGTGGAGACATAGAGGGCATACCTATTGTGTTCTTTGAAAAAGCAGCCGTTCCGGCACTGCGCAGCATCGGTCTTTTTGGGCTCGCAGCCGACCTCGGTGCAGACGCTGCACAAGCCCCTGCCCCGTTTTCAACGACACATCCAACGGCCCATACCAGTCGTTCGCCCAAAAAGTTCGCGCCGCAGTGCGGCTTGTACCTTAGCGGAACTTCGGCAAATCTACTGAACCTAAGAAAACGTACGACATATGGGCCAGAAGATGCTTCAGTTACAGGCCTCCCTTTGCCCCCCCGCCATCGGTCACACCCGATACTTGGCAAGCTCATTCCAAAACAATTCAACTGCGGCAGATGTGTTCTGCGACTTACGCGCTGCGCAAATGTTCCATGTGAGGTTCTGTTTCATCGACACGGGTTTTGCGGTCTTAGCCCGGATCAGCTCTGCGAATGTGTCTGGCATCCCTCCCACGATGAATTCAGGCTCTGCCAGAAGTCCGGTCAGGAGGTTGTAGTCGTCGCATTCGAGTTGCGGCTGCGCATTGACCTTTTCGACGGCCTCGGCACCACCACCAAGCGCTTTTGTCAAAGCGGCTTTCCAATGTTTATGGAGATGGGGTGACGCAAAGGGATAGTCGAAAATGCCTGCCATGGTTTGCGGGCCGCGCTGGTGAATCTCATGATCTCGATGAGCGACGAACTGGGTAGTTTGCTTCTCCATCACCATGATCTCGACAGCTTCGGCTTCAGGTGTGTAGGTCAGATCGCCGAGGAACACGTCGAATTCGCCCGCCTGCAATAGATCGAGCGGACGCGCATAGGCGCTTACCAGAATTCGGAAGCGCAGGTCAGGCATCGACTGTCGCACAGCGCCCAAGACGGGCAGGATCAAAGTTCTTGTGGTCAGCGGCCCGCACCCGATCAGCAAAGTCCCCGGCCCGGTTTCGCGCAGGTCAGAAACACGGGTCGCGTAGCGGTCCAGGTCCTCGCGCAGCGCCTGAGCGATGGGTAAGAACGCCTGCCCCGCGCGTGTCAATGTGCTGCTGTTTCGGCTGCGATGGAACAAAACAAGTCCCGTGTGCTTCTCAGCCTGCCCGACATAGCGGGACAACGAGGCGTTTGAGACACCCATCGCACGAGCGGCATTTTGGAAGCTGCCTGTTTCAGCCAATGCGAGAAAGGCGGTCAAAGCGTTTTCGTTCATCATGCGGCAAATTTCATTTCAGGTTTCGCGTTTTAGTTTTCACAATATGAAATCATCGTAAAGCGCTGTTGCGACAAGAAAGTCTCAATCGCTATCCCTGATGGACCCTTCGATTTTTCCAACATCGAGATCCTTTAATACGTCCACAGAGGTAACAATGTTCATACTCCGACCCATTGCGGTTTCCGCCACGCTGGCCACGGCGACGGTCTGTGCCGTACCGGTTCTAGCCGAAACCGACCAACCCAATATCCTTGTTATCATGGCCGACGATGTCGGTTGGGCCAGCCTTGGCAGCTATCATCAGGGCGTGAAAAGCATCCAAACCCCCAATCTTGATCAACTGGCGGCCGACGGTATGCGTCTGACGGATTACTATGCACAGCCAAGCTGCACGGCTGGGCGGTCCGCCTTCATCACCGGGCAATTGCCGGTTCGTACCGGGATGCACACCGTTGGCCTGCCCGGAGACCCAGAGAAGGGTCTGAGCGAGGATGACCCCACCTTGGCCAATATGCTGAAATCTCTGGGCTATACGACTGGGCAATTTGGCAAGAACCATCTGGGCGATATGAACAAATTCCTGCCGACGATGAAAGGTTTTGATGAGTACTGGGGCTGGCTCTATCATCTGAACGCGATGGAATACACGTCCGATCCGGACTGGCCGAAAGATCAGGAGTTCAACGACACATTTGGCCCCCGGAACATCATTCATGCCTATGCCACGGATACAGTCGATGAAACTGTAGATCCGCGTTGGGGTCTGGTAGGCAAACAACGCATCATCGACGATGGCCCAGCCCCGCCCGAGCGGCAAAAAACGCTGGACGACGAGGTGACAGCCCACACGCTGGACTTCATCAACCGCGCAGTCGACAGCGATACACCGTTCTTCGTCTGGATGGCACCGGCGCGCGCGCATGTCTGGACTCATCTAAGCCCCAAATACGAGGCCATGCTGGGCGACGGGCGCGGCTTGCAGGATGTCGTGATGAAAGAGCTGGACGACAACGTGGGCAAAGTCATGGCCCGGCTGGACGAACTGGGTGTCTCGGACAACACGATTGTTGTGTTCACCTCAGACAACGGCCCCGAAACCATGACCTGGCCGGACGGTGGAACGACGCCGTTCCATGGAGAAAAGGGCACAACCTGGGAGGGTGGCTTCCGAGTTCCCGCCATCATCCGTTGGCCCGGAAAGGTCCCGGCCGGAACCGTGAGCAACGGAATTTTCGCAGGTCTTGACTGGATGCCCACCCTTGTTGCCGCCGCCGGAGGACCCGAGGATCTGACCGGATCATTGCTTGAAGGGTACGAGGGCTATCAGGTGCATCTGGATGGGTACAACCAGCTGTCTTTTCTGACCGGTGAGGGCGAGAGCAACCGGGATGAGATTATCTACTACGAAGGCCCGGACCTGCAGGCCGTGCGTCACGGGGACTGGAAAGCGCATTTCACGATCCAATCCGAAGGGTGGGCGGGCCCCAAAGAGGAACTGAACGCACCCCTGTTGTTCAACCTGCGTCGCGATCCCTACGAAAAAGCGGCCGAGGAATCTGGGATGTATACACGGTGGATGGGCAACAAGATGTGGGCATTTGGCCCGGCGGCCAAAATCGTCCAGAGCCACCTGTCTACCTTCAAGGACTATCCTCCACGGGGTTCGGACGTCACCAACCAAGGTCATGTTGAAGAACAAATCTCGACCGAAGGCGGGATGTCGCAGTAGAAATCAACTCTCGGGAGGCATAAATCCATGCCTCCCGATGGTTGCAATTACTCGCAGGGAACACACGCTGACGAAGTTCCACTTATGCACTAAGATAGTAACTTGGACCCAGTGCAGCATCGGTCAATTTGAGCTACCTGTCTACCTCAGAGGCAACGAAGTATCAGCTGTCGCTCGGCAAGATGATACATCACGAACGGCCCTTACCGGACCTTACCCCATAGTCTCCATGCTGCGGCGCGGCCTGTCGGACCTGCCGTTCGATGCGGGCGCAAAATCAAAGGCTGCCTAAACTCGCGAAATACGGACAAAGCGCCACTCTACCGCGCTTGCGCCAAGGTCAGGCTTGCGCGCTACGGCGCGTTTGAGAATCTAGCAAATCCAGCGTGCTCCATCATCTCGAGCGCAGTCGCTTTGTCCTTCACAAATAGAAAATTGTGGTCGAGTTCCGTTTCAATCCTCCGGTTGAGGCTGTGGCGGCAGGCCGGATGCGACGCTTTTGGGTATCATGTGGCTCCGACTTACAGCCGTCGGATCGGTGAGCGCGTGCAGAAAGGCGATCAGATTTTCGATCTCTTCGCCAGTAAGCTTGATTGGTGAAAGCTCGTTCCTATCGGCAATGCGTTGACGAAGTTGAGGAGACGCCATCACCCATGTGTCTCGCTGTTCAAACGCATGGCGACGTTCCGCTTCCAAGGGAACGAAGCGCAATTGCGATCCTCGCGCGGCAATGCGCTTAAGGTGCTCAATTGGCGGTAGGGCGATATCGGATGGGTCGAAGGCCGCAAGACCTGCAAGGGGGTTGAGGTGGTGGCGCACCATTTCCTCCAATGAACTGAACGCGCCGCTGTGTCCCCACGGTCCTGTCAGCGCGACATTGCGCAATGACGGTGTGCGGAAGGCAAAGAGGTCTTCGGGGTTGCCGGTGACGCGATAACGCCCTTCGTCTTCCATACGCGCCGCCAAACCGGTTGCTGCAAGATAGGTCATGTCGCTCCCATGCCCCTTACCAGGGCCGATTTGCGGAACGGCAATGGCATGGAATTGGTGATCGGTCAGCAAGGGTCCACTGTGGCAGCCTGAACATCTCGCAGCCCCGAAGAATAGCGTGAGACCATCTTGCGCATCCTGCGTGAGCGTTGACAGATCACCGGTGCGCAAGGCCGTATCAAAGGGGCTCTCATCTGATCGGAAAGCCGTCGTTTGAAATGCTGCAAGAGCCTCTGCGATATGACCGTATGTCACGTCGTCGGCCCCCGTAATCTCGGGATAGGCGGCACGCAGCATCTCAAGGTAGTCTGGTATGCTCGCCACTCTTTGCGCCAGACTGTCCCAAATCTCTGTTCTGTTTTCGTGGTGTGCCGCATCCGCAATCAGGTTCTCGCCATACTGACCCGCCATTTCAATGGGTGATGTGACCGGAAAGAACGCCTGTGCAGCCAAGGGGCTGGCAACGTCTGAGGGAAGATCGGCTCCCGCCGGATTACGGATCGGGCCCGCAGCATCGCCTGGGTTCAGCGTTTCGACACGCCCGTCGTGAAACAACGACACATAGCTTCGCGCACCGATGTTCCACAACGGTTGCGCGTTGCGGGGCACCCGTCCCGTGACCGGAACAGCCGTCACACGCTTTGGACCTGCACCGATGCCGCCCTCTCCGATGCCAAGCGCAAGACCGTCGCCCGATCCAAACGCTGGATCATGGCAAGTGCCGCAAGAAATGTTGCGGTTGCCCGACAGGACCGGATCGAAAAACAGGTTTCGACCCAGTTCGACCAGCTTTGGATCGGGAGCGCCATCGTACAGATAGTCCTGATCCTTCAGCGGCGAAGGCAGCGAGAGTTCGGATGTAGCCCTGTCGCCCCGGGCGGGGGAAAGAACCGCGACAAACGCCACGCCGGAGAGCGCGGCACACAACACCAAGGACAGGCAGCGAGAGGTCATTTAAGTCACCAAATTTACGTCAGCGCGATTGCGAGAAGAGCCAGATGCTGACGATGGCGAGGCCCAGGCCCGCTAATTGCGGCATCGCGAGGCGCTCTCCGAAGAGCACCACCCCAAGGAGGGACAGCGCGATGACCTGGCTCATGCTGGACATGACGGCCCCTTGCCCGAGACCGTGTGCCAGCAGACGAATATAGGCCAGATTGCCAAGCCCCAACGCAAGAACGGCGAGAAGCAGGACATAACCCAGACCTGTGTCCGCAAACTGTTTGAGAAGAACGCTGCCCAGCGTAAAGCTGGCACCAGCGGCCGATAATATGAGCCAATAGGAGGACATCGCAGTGTCTTTCGGACTTTCTGGCAGTTCAGGCGGTGCCGGTTGAGAGAGACTTCATGAGCAACAAGACTTCGCCTGTGTAGTAAGGCGGGCTGGGATGCAGGCGCACGGGTTCACTGGCGACGCGCAGGTAGCCTTGCCGCTCGTACAGGCGCACCGCGCCGGTGTTTTGCCCATAGACTTGAATGCTCATCTTGTCGTGGCCATTGACAAGCGCCTGATGTTCTGCGGCGGCCAAGAGCTGTGATCCGACGCCCTGGTTTTGACGTTCGGCAAAGACGGCCAGCGCATTGATGAACCATGTGTTCACCGACAGCTTTTCCAGCGCAACGAAGGGGGCAATCGGTGCTGGCAAGTCATCCGGGTTCTCGGTTGGGGCCTCGGTGATCGGGTAGCTTAGCACCATACCGATTGGGTTGCCGCCCGCTTCCGCGACAAGCGCATTCGTGTAAGAAAATCCACCGGTCTTGCGCTTGGCGCGTTCGATACCGATTTCGAGCGGTGTTTGGCCTTCGACGCAGGCGCGGGTCCACAGCCAATTCGGGATGCCTTCGCCAGCAACATCGATCAGTTTGGCAAGGCTTTTGGCATCCGAAGGTTCGGCCTGTCGGATAAATTCTGTGGTCTGCTTATTCATGCTTCTGTTCTCTCTTACATGTGGGGTGGTGGGTGGACGGCGTTGCCGCCCAACCATTTTGCATGGGCCGTCATGTTGACGGGATCATGTGCTCTTCAAAGATTGGTCCAACCGGAGCGCCTGAATCCCATTCCAGGTGGTCACCTTCATGGACCGGCATAGGTTGATCGCCACTGCTTAGGTAAGTCGCGTCCTGTGCCTTTGCCTCATCCATCTCGGGCGCTTCAAACGCGTATGTCGCGCTAAGACCCCAGAAGTCGTTGAACCCGAGGGTTGTTTGGATCAAACCACCATCGATATCCGCAAAATCGCCAGTTGCCCCGGTCACCGGGCGCAGGTTGGGCTGACCGATATCGGCGATCTCGGTACCTTGTGTCACGAGGGTCGCGCCATCTTTGAATGCAAAGGTCTGGCGGCTGATGATCCAGACACCGGTGGTCGCGTTACCACCTTCGCCAACAAAGTATCCATCGCAGGTCCAAGTTCCCAGAACGAGATCGGGGAAAGCAGGGCTACCATCTTCCAGGACACCCACGGTGCCATCGGCGAGCGTGCCCTCAGGATAGATATAGCCTTGGCTTACAAAAGCATTGCCGTGCGCAGGCATGCCGTTTTCGTGAACGGGTTGCGCAGACATGAAGATACGTGTGTGATCTTCGGCCACGTCGAACGCGGTGGGAGCTTCGGCCCAAGCGAAAGTTGCCAGCGACAGCGCGATGGCGGAGAAGGTGATGAGTGTCTTAAACATAAAGAGTCCTTTCAGGGAGGTTTGACTGAGAAGATTTCAAGCTGCGGTCAGCGGGTGGTCATGACCCGCTATGCAGCCCACATGCCGGTGGTCGGTGCCACAGCACCCGCCCAGTACCCGGATGTTCGGAAGGCGCGAGACAAGCTCCGCGCTAAGCATGCCAAGCTCCACCGGATCGCCGTCGTCGAGAACCTCGGCTTCGTCTAGTTCAGCATGGCTTTGACGGGACGCATTGGAGCGAATACCGCCGATCCGCAAAGTCCACGCCGCAGCGGTATCGAGAACATCGCGAAAGTGGTCGGGATGGGCGCAGTTGATCATGTAGTAGATCGGGCCGCCATTTGTCGCGGCATCAACCTCTGCAATCGCGTCGCCAAGGGACTGGCCTGACGGGAGTTGCCCGTCGGTTTCCAGCGTAAAGGCGATCACAACCGGCACATCGATCTCTTTCGCCGCCTGGACAATGCCGATGGCTTCACCTGCATGGGTGAGCGTCATAGCGCTAATCATGTCGACCCCGGCTTTGCCGAGCGCATGGATCTGCGGCGCATGTATAAGCAGCGCTTCCTGTCGCGATATTTCAGCGTCCGGCGCATAAGCGTCACCTGCTGGTCCAACGAGCCCGTTGAGCAGGATGGGACAAGTTTCCGTCTCATGCTCAGCCCGGAGCATGGACACGAAGGAAACGGCCGTTTGATTGGTCTCCATCACCTCTTTCAGCGTCAAACCAAGTGGTCCCGCCCAAGCCGTGCCGGCGCGCCAAGTAGGTGCATCAAGAATGAATCCGCGACCCGATGCTTTAGCGATGTCGATGAATCGTTCGAAATAAGCGCGCAGATCAGCGCGACCTTGTTCAGTATCCAGCAAAACCGCCGCCGAAAAGCAGGGCAGGTCATAACCTTTGTCGAAGATCAGGAATGTTTCCAGTCCCCCGTCAGAGAGGAAGAACCGGCGGGTCTCTTTGAGTTTCTGAATACGCATCGAAGCTGTCCTTGTTCGTTGATACCAAGGGGATACCCTGAGCTTTCGCACGACAGATAGTTGCCGCGTGGTCCGGTTGTGCAGTTTGTCTTTTTGCTGTAATTTCAGGAGGGTAACCCGAAGCACACTGACCCCACCTTTCACTAGGACAAGGTCAACTGTACTCGTGGTACAGTGGGAGGCCGACATTGGAGCAAAAAGTCGACACGCGTAGCCGAATCCTCGATATTGCGGAGGCGGCAGTTCTGGATAAAGGGTTTGAGGCCACCTCGATCGAAGAGATCGTTGCCGGAGCCGAGATTTCGCGTGGCGGCTTCTTTTACCACTTCAAAGACAAGAACGCCTTGGCCCGCGCATTGCTGGAACGCTACATCGAAACTGAAGACGCGCTCTACGACGACCTCTTCGCGCGCGCCCGTGAGTTGAACGATGATCCGCTACACTGCATGCTGATCGGCTTGAAGTTGCTGGCCGAAATGCTCGAGGAGATGCCCGAGGGGCACCCGGGCTGCGTGATCGCGTCCACGGCCTATCAGGACAGGCTCTTCGACGAGGGGGTGCGAGAGTTGAACCGCCAAGCCATATTGGGGTGGCGCAAACGCTTCCGGGGGATGTTCGAAGAAATCGCTGCCAAATACGAACCTAAGGAGCCGGTCAACATGGATGCCTTAGGCGATATGGTCTCCGGGGTGGTCGAGGGTGGCTTGGTCCTTCAACGCGCGCTTCGAGAGCACAACAATGCCTCCGAGCAAATCATGCTATTTCGAACATATCTGAAGCTCTTGTTCGCTCCAAAACCAGACTAGCGACCGGTCAATTGAGTCTCTCTGCGCTTTAGATACCGCGAACTTCAATCGTGTGTTCAGCACATCAAGGAATATTTAAGCTATCACAGCAAGTAGACATTTGTGCAAAGTACAGCATTCAGTAGTTTGGACTCGCTCCGATCTTTCTGAACGCTATCTAAGAGTGGCAGATCTCAGCCCCAAATCCCATCAGTTTGTAAAGGTTCATCGCGAGGCTTTCTCGCAGCCTTCGTCTGAAAGGTTGGCTCAAACTTCAACCAATAAAGACGCCGACGCCATTGAAAGCCAACACGCCAAACAACATCGCGATGACGACGTTGTTTGTGAAATAGGTTGCTGCAAGAGCCGCCACCGCCGAGATCCAACCAACCACAGACTCATTTGCAAGCGACACCGAAACCAGACTGACAAGGATCAACCCAGGAAGCTCCTTCAGGATCCAGGAATGCTTGGACCGTCGAATCCATTGGCCGG
>NZ_JAGHRB010000029.1 GCF_017743995.1 Ruegeria sp. R13_0
CAAAGCCAGCCAGGGCTGCGATATATGAGGTCTCCGCCCTGCCAGGCTTTGCTCTCCTCAGCGCAGTATAAGTGACATTTCTAATTTGCAGACCGGGTGACATTTCTACTTGGTTGCAACACGTATTCTATATTTTCTAATCAGTTAGCAGTCACAATAACCTAATCCAAGCTTATCCATAGTTAACGAATGCGGAGCAGGTGCCGAAGCCAACCTTCGGTTAAATCAAGATTGTCAAATTCGTTCATTTTGAACCACCCGAATTTCGCGCCCGACCCGAGGGTGGGTGCGGAACGCGCCCGCCCATGGGGGCGGGTCGGGCGCGTGCTTGTTGCTTTGCATCAAGCAACTGGTAGATAGAGCGGTGCTTCCCATCCGGTAGGCCGGGCTTCAGCCCGGCACACCACAACCCCCTTGCCTAACCCGTTGATCCCGTTCACACTTACTCTCAATCCGTCACCAAAGAACGACATTTGAGGTTCAGAGCGTCCAAGACCCAATTTAACCACGAACAGATTTTCGAACGGGAGGACGACATGAAGACATTCACCCTCGGGCTGGCCCTGACCCTGATGGCCTCGGCAGCCTCGGCGCAACAGATGCTCAGCACCGCATCACCCATACCAGAAGGGGCCGAGAGCCGGTTCTGCTACTATGAAGGCATGGCCTATTCAGAGGACGCCTTTGTCCTGCTGGTCGGCGACAACACCGTCACCGATACCGTCCGAACCGTGCAAGAACGATTGTTGCGTTGCCATCGGGACAGTGACGGCACTCTGAAGTGGAAACCTCAGAGCACGTTCTCGACCAACAACTAGACGGTTTTTTGTGCGGCGGCAGACACTTGGGCCCTTCTAGCCGCGCCACTAGGGCAGTAGGCAGATCGCATGCCTATGAGAGGCATCGAAAACGCTTTTGTTTTCATTTGCCGTGAGACAGCATCGCAACGCACATGCTTGAGTTTGCCTTAGATGAACCGTCAAAAAGACCGGTTTGAACCCCCGCAGAAAGTGTGGGATAGAACCCACGCGCATCGCAACGAACAGAAAGACCCGTCAATGCCTCCGATCCTCTTTCTGATCTTCAACCGTCCCGACAAAACCAGGGCCGTGTTTGAGACGATCCGGCAGGCACGACCGGCACGACTTTACATTGCAGCTGACGGGCCTCGGTCAGACAGTGAAGCCGCAATTTGCGACGAGACACGCTCTATTCTGAATGAGGTTGATTGGCCCTGTGAGGTGCAGACCTTGTTTCGAGAACAAAATCTCGGGTGCGGGCGCGCCGTTTCAGGCGCCATCACATGGTTCTTTGAACACGAGCCCGAGGGGATCATTCTCGAAGATGACATTCTTGTCGATCCTGATTTCTTCGAGTTTGCCGCCGAAATGCTGGAACGCTACCGAGACGATCCGCGCGTGACCTCCATTTCTGCTTTTAATAGATTGAACGATGACTTGCCTTCGGCGGACAGCTACTTTTTCTCGGCCTTCTGGGGCGCCTGGGGCTGGGCAACTTGGCGGCGCGCCTGGGCCCACTACGATTTTGACCTATCCGATCTGGGCACGCCTGCATCCATCGAGGCTATCTCTAACATGTGCCCAACACCCGGAGGTTTGCAGCATTGGATGGCGGTTTATTCCAATGTGAAAGACGGCAAGATCGATACCTGGGACTACCAGTGGCAGTTTGCCCAATGGATGAACTCGGGCCTGACGGTCATCCCCGGAAAGAACATGGTGCAGAATATAGGCTTTGACGGGTCGGCGACTCACACGACCAACCCTGACGCCAAAGAGGCGTCTTTGCGCGCTCAACCCTTGCCTCGGCCTTTGGCGCATCCGGACGATGTGATACGTAGTGCTGAGATGGATGACTATGCGGCCCGTAATATCCTGAAGATCAAACCAATTCGTTTCACAAAGCGATTCAAGAAATGGCTACGCGGCGACGTGCTTGCGTGGAAATAGAGAGAGGGACCTGATTTGGCTCGCCTATATGACAGTAGAAAACGTGTTCTGGTAACTGGTGGCGCGGGTTTTCTGGGATCGCATCTGTGCGACCGGCTTTTGGATCAGGGGCATGAGGTCCTATGCGTCGACAACTTGTTTACCGGCACAAAACGCAACATTGATCACTTGCACAACAATCCTCGGTTCGAGTTTTTGCGCCATGACGTGACGTTCCCTCTCTTCGTTGAAGTGGACGAGATATACAATCTGGCCTGCCCGGCCTCACCCGTTCACTATCAGCACGATCCGGTGCAGACGACAAAGACCAGCGTACATGGCGCGATCAACATGCTTGGGTTGGCGAAACGCCTGAAATGCAAGGTCTTTCAGGCTTCTACGTCCGAAGTGTACGGAGACCCCTCGGTCCATCCCCAAACCGAAGACTACTGGGGCAATGTCAACCCGATCGGCCCGCGGTCTTGCTATGACGAAGGTAAGCGCTGTGCCGAAACACTGTTTTTCGACTACCATCGCCAGATGGGTCTTGAGATCAAAGTGGCTCGGATTTTCAATACCTATGGGCCCAGGATGCACCCCGCTGACGGACGCGTCGTGTCGAATTTTGTCATGCAAGCGTTGACCGGTGCGCCAATCACGGTGTTTGGAGATGGCACACAAACGCGGTCGTTTTGCTATGTCGACGATCTGATCGAGGGCTTCTTGCGCCTGATGGACACGGATAAGGACGTCACTGGCCCAGTGAATCTTGGAAACCCCAACGAGTTCTCGATGAATGAGCTGGCCACTGAAGTCCGTGCGCAAGTGGGGTCGGACACGCAGATCATCTTCAAGGACCTGCCGCAGGACGATCCCAAGCAACGGCAACCCGATATCTCGCAAGCGCGTAAGCTGCTGGATTGGCAACCCAAGGTGCAGCTTAAGGAAGGGTTAGGCGCCACGATCCAATACTTCCGCGAGTTGCAGTCCGAAATGCAGTGAGGCCGACGGGTACACCACCCTCAGGCCCGAGCATTTAGGAGTCCTAGACGGGCGCCAAAGTCAGACCGAACCGCATAGTTAGCGCCCGACAAGGTTTACGGCGGGAGCAGTATAAGCAGGCATCCAGTGCCTACCCAAGCTTCTGGTCTAGCCAGTCCGCAATCTGCGCGGCTGGTCCCTCCCATCCCGGTTCCATGAACAGGAAATGCGCGTGGTTTTCGGCGGGCATGAAAGTCGCGCGATCTCCGTAGAGATCCGACAAGGCGCGGCAGGTGTTGGGGTTCACGGCCCGGTCCTCGGTGCCGGAAACGATCAGCACGGGGCAGTCGACCTTGTCGATATCAACTTTCATTGCGTGGTGGTCGTCGAACATCCAGAAGAACATCTCGAACATCACCCGCCCACTTTCCGGGCCAAGCCGATCGAAAACCGCGTGTTGTTGCGCCTCGGGCAGCTTATTCAGCGCAAACGGGGCCATGAGGTCAAAATCAACCCGCATGGGCTGTTTCCAGAAGGCCCCACCCTCCATCAAGGCACGCGGTACGGCGCGTTCGTCGTCAGTCTCGGGCAGAGTGCCCCAGGCAGCGTTTGGGTTGATCAGCACAATTGCGCTGGCCAAGCCGCGCGCGGCGACCTGTTGCGCCACGACCCCGGCAATGGCATGGCCCAGTAGCACGGGTTTGCTGTCGAGCCCGTGTACAAGTGCCGCAATATCATCCGCATAATCCACGACGCTTGTGTCGGTCAGGCCCGGGTCCGGCTCGGCTTTGGGGTTCGCATCGTGATATCGCAGCGCCGGGGTGTGAACCGTCCAACCGCGGTCACGGAAGAAACCGGCGTAGTCCTCCATGCACCAAGGGCCGGCAAACGCGCCGTGGATCAGGACAATATGCTTTGTCATCAAAACCTCCCACCTCTTTCCACCCAGTATGATCATCCTGAAAGACGAAACAACTGCGCGTGATCGCTGTTGCGTGAGGGGGCGGACCACTTAAACTTGTCTCATGACATTTGTGACCGAAAACCAATTGCCTCTGCTGATCCTGTTCTTCCTGATCGGATCGGTTGGAACGGGCTTTCTGTTTCGCAAACCGGCCGGGCACAGGGCGTGGAAGCTGGCCGATCTGGTTTGGGTCGTCCTCGGGGGGATCGGTGCCTTGGTGGCCGTCCTGGCAGGGCTTTATACATCCGACAGCTCGCGGCTGGATCGGCAGATAGATGTGGCATACGCGGCGTCCTCGGCCTTTGACCGCGATGCGGCGCGGTTCCGGTTGCGGTTTTGCGACCCGGCCTATGACCGCGACACAGGTGTCTTGTGCGAAAAGGTCGAGTTTCTGTCGGCCTCAACCGCCAGCAATACCGACCTGCCGCTTTTCATCGCCGTCACGAATGAGGTTGCGCCCCTGCAGGGTCTGCACTTCCTGTTCGGCCGGCAAGACAAGGACGAGATGGAGGAGATGGCCGCCAAGGCCGATGCCTTCGATATCGAACAGTTTCTGGTATTCACCTCGCTGGATGACGAAACCCAGACCGCCATCGACAATATGCGCCGCAAGGTCCCCGCGATTGCCGGAGACTATCTGATCCTCGCCCAAAGCTACGATGAACTGATTGAGCAGGTCAGCAAGCTGAAAGATGAATGGGAGTATCTGCAGGCCAACGCGCATATCCTTGTTCTGCAGATCGTGGCGCTGTGTCTTGTCAGCTTTGCCGCGCCCTTCCGATTGGGGAAATCCATTGTCGAGCTACGCACAACGCTAAGTCCCGGCGCGCCGCAGGAGGTGACCGAAACAGCGCCTGACAGCCCAAGCAAGGCGCAGACTGACAGCTAGCTCAGGCGTTGCAAAGCGCCGAAACCCACTGGTCTCAGCCACAAAACTCCCTATATCTCGGGGCCGAGGCAGATGATAAGGACCACGCCATGCCAACCCGTCGTATATTGCGCCTGACCGGCTCGGATACCGAGAGTTTTTTGCAGGACCTGATCACCAATGACATCAGCGGGCTGGATGCAGGGCTGGTCTATTCCGCCCTATTGACGCCGCAGGGCAAATATCTGGCCGATTTCTTCCTAAAACGCGACGGCGACGCTGTGTTGCTGGACGTAGCAGAGTCGTTGGCGGATAGCCTGATCAAACGGCTGAACATGTACAAGCTGCGGGCGGATGTGGCGATCGAGGTCTCTCACCTGAACCTGCATCGTGGCACCGGGCCCGCGCCAGAAGGCGCATTACCGGACCCGCGTCATCCTGACTTGGGCTGGCGGGCCTATGTCGCGTCGATCGAAAGCGATGATGGTACCGATTGGGACGCAATCCGCGTGCGCCATTGCATCCCTGAAACCGGCATCGAATTGCACCCCGACAGCTATATCCTCGAATCCCGGTTCGAACCGCTGCAAGGCGTCGACTTCAAAAAGGGCTGCTATGTTGGTCAGGAAGTGACTGCGCGCATGAAACACAAGACCGAGCTGCGCAAAGGTCTGTGTCGCGTCGCCATCGACGGGGCCGCCCCTGTGGGCAGCGCGATTGACGCCAATGGCAAGCCGGTGGGCACCCTGTTTACGCAATCGGGCGGCCACGCCATTGCCTATCTGCGCTTTGATCGGGCAACCGGTGACATGCAGGCCGACGCGGCCACGATCCGTCTGATCGACTGATACTTGTTGCCCAATCGGCACGTGGCCAAAGCGGTCTCAACGCTGACCCTTTGAACCCCGGTCCCTGCCCTGCCACAGTGCGGTTATTCGAATGAACCGGATACCCGCATGCTCAGACTTTATTCCGCAATTTGGCGCGCAAGCGCCGGGCGTCAGATTCTACTTATTCTGCTCTCGGTGGCCGTTGCCGCTCTGGCCGCTGTTCCGCTAGAGTTTCAACGCGCAATCGTCAACCATCTGACCTCGCTCGATGTCGGGTCAGAACGCCTGGTCTATCTGGGTCTTGGCATGATGGGTGTGATCTTGCTGAGCCTCGCGTTGAAATGGGTTCTGGGCTACCGCGCGGGTACTTTGGGCGAGGACATGATCCGCTTGATCCGCCAACGCCTGCTGTGGCGGTCCTCAGACATCAACGAAACCGGCGAGAGCGTGCGCAAGGGCACCATGACCACGGCAATCTCGGCCGAGGCGGAGGAGCTGGGCAAATTCGCAGGCGGCGCATTCTCGGACCCGGTGGTCCAGATCGGCACGTTGATCAGTGTCATCGGCTATATCTCATCCACGCAGCCGGGGCTGGGCCTGATCGCCTTTTCGATGATCGTGCCGCAGATCATCATCGTTCTGGTCTCGCAGCGCAAAGTGAATGTCTTCGTGGCCGAACGCGTCCGCATCCTGCGCAGTGCGACCGATCAGCTGACAAACGAGGATCTTGACGCGGTCGAGCAGGATATCAATGCCCTGTTCGACGACATCTATGAAACCCGCAAACGAATGTTCCTGTGGAAGCTCTCAGCCAAGTTCTTGCTGAGCGTGATCAACGGCGCGGGAACGGTCGGCATATTGATGCTGGGCGGCTGGCTGGTGCTTGAAGGCAAAACCGATGTGGGGACCGTTGTGGCCGCCACCAGTGGCCTCGGCCGCATTCAGGGGCCGACGGCTTTTCTGATCGCCTTCTACCGGCAAGTCAGCGCCAACCGGATCAAATATGAGCTGATGCTGGAACTGTTCGGCCCTGACCCGACACGCTATCGCCACCGCGCATAAAAAAGACCACGCAGCGGCAGGCTGGCGCGGTCTTTTGCGAGTACATGTGGGCGGCGATCAGGCGCGCTCAGAATATTCCATGGTTTCGGTGTTCACCACGATCATCTCGTCCTGACCGATGAACGGAGGCACCATGACCTTCACGCCATTGTCCAGAACAGCTGGCTTGAACGAGTTCGCAGCGGTCTGACCTTTGACAACCGGCTCAGTCTCGACGATCTGGCAGGTGACCTTTTGGGGCAGCGTGGCGTTCAAAGCCTCGGATTCGTAGAACTCGACGACGATGGTCATGCCGTCCTGCAGAAACGGGCGACGCTCGCCCAGCAGGTCGGCAGGCAGTTCGATCTGCTCATAGGTCTCGGCGTCCATGAACACCAGCATGCCATCAGATTCGTACAGGAATTGCTGATCCTTCTGCTCAAGCCGCACACGCTCGACCTTGTCCGCCGACCGGAACCGTTCGTTCAGCTTTGAGCCGTTGCGCAGGTTGCGCAGTTCGACCTGTGCAAAAGCGCCGCCTTTACCGGGCTTTACATGGTCTACTTTTACAGCCGCCCACAGCCCGTCATTATGCTCAAGCACGTTGCCGGGGCGAATTTCGTTCCCATTGATCTTGGGCATGACATAATTCCTTCACAAACGGTTGATGCGTCAGTTGTCGTCCCTATATCTGGCAGGACCATCCCTGACAAGACAACGACACCTAGTGCTGCACATGCAGCAAGCCATGCAAATGACGCAACGCAACTATGCATATTAGCTGTATCCGAATCGGAGCTAATAGGTCATAAGGACCGTCACGCCGAAAATGCAAGAGCAAGAACAACAAGGAAGACGAGATGAGAGATTTCGTTGACGGCACTGCCTTTAACAATGAACAAGGCAATCGTGCACGCAAACTTTTCGCGGCCGTTGTGTTGGCTGCACTTGATGATGCCATCGCCGATGACAAAAAATACGGCAATGGCCCCGAACAAATCGCCCGCTGGGCCCGCTCGCGCGATGGTCGCGAGGTGCTGTCCTGCGCGGGTATTGACCCGAACGAGCGGGTTGTCAGCGGACTGATGGACTTCGTTGGCCGTGGTGTGCGGACTTCCGTCGCCCTCTCGCGCGAAGAAAGCGAGCGTCGCAACGCCGCCCAACAAGCCGAAGCCGCCTGATCCAAGGCGATTTCACTACGAAAAAGCGCGCCTCCAGACTTTGGGGCGCGTTTTTCTTTGGCTCTGTCTAGAAAAACAGAACCCACTGCCGCGCGACCCAGATCTCGGCCGCCAGCAGCAGCGCGAAAAAGAGCTTTGCGGATACCGACAGCCCCCTGCTCCAAAGCACGACATAAGAACCGACGCATAACGCAATCGACACCGGCATGACCCAAATCGAGTGGTGCGACGTGTCCCAATAGCTGACCGGGCTGTGAAAGACCCAATCGCTCAGCGGCCAGAACTGAGGGCGCCCGTCCCCCGCATGCAGCCCGAAATCCATCAGCAGATGCAATAAACCCGCCGACGCAGCCACCGTCAGGACACGCCATCCCCGCCAAAGACCCAGTGCCAGTGCCAAACCCCATAGGATGAACGAGTTGTCGATGGCGAAAACCGTCTGCCATTGCGGTGAAAAATAGAGTTCATCGAACACCACATGGGGTGGAATGTTCAGAATATGCAGCGATACTCCTGCCATCAGGTACAGCGACAGATCCGGCAACAGCGACCCCAGCACAGCCGCCCAAAGTATGCGCCCGCGTGCAGGCCGCGCAAAGGCAGCTGCACCGATCAAAAGATGCGCGGGTGTGTTCATCTGGGGCTTTCCCTTTGGCGTCAAATCAGGTCATTTGCCCCCAACGTATAGGAGACGCCAATGGTTCGCGCCATCATGATTCAAGGCACCGGCAGCAATGTCGGCAAATCGGTTCTGGTTGCCGGGTTGGCGCGGGCGTTCACGCGGCGCGGTTTGAAGGTCGCTCCGTTCAAACCGCAGAACATGTCGAACAACGCGGCTGTGACAGAAAACGGAGGCGAGATCGGGCGCGCCCAGGCCTTGCAGGCGCGCGCGGCCAAACGCCCGACGCATACGGATATGAACCCGATCCTGCTGAAACCAGAAACGGATACTGGCGCGCAGATCATCGTGCAGGGGCAGCGCGCTGGTACCATGAAGGCGGGCGACTATCGCAAGGACAAATCCAAACTGCTGGGGGCCGCGCTGGAAAGCTTTGACCGGCTTTGTGGCGACGCTGATCTGGTCTTGATCGAGGGCGCGGGCAGCCCGGCTGAGACCAACCTGCGCAAAGGTGACATCGCCAATATGGGCTTTGCATGCGCCGCCGGGGTTCCCGTGGTGCTGGTGGGCGACATCCATCGAGGCGGCGTTATTGCGCAGATCGTGGGCACTCAGGCCGTGCTGGACGAGGGCGATTTGGCGATGATCCGTGGCTTTGCCGTCAACCGCTTCAAAGGCGATGTATCTCTGTTTGATGAAGGGCGCGATGATATCGCCGCGCGGACCGGCTGGCCTTGTCTGGGTGTTGTGCCATGGTTCGACGATGCCTGGAAGCTACCCGCCGAGGATATGATGGACATCCGCTCTCATACCGGTGGGGCCTGCAAGGTTGTGGTGCCTCAGCTGGAGCGCATGGCCAATTTCGACGATCTGGACCCTCTGTCGGCTGAGCCCGGCGTCAGTGTCGAGATCATTCCCGCAGGCCGCCCCCTGCCCGGTGATGCAGATCTGGTGCTGTTGCCCGGCAGCAAATCGACCATCGGTGATCTGACCTACTTCCGGAAGCAGGGCTGGGATATCGACCTATACGCGCATGTGCGCCGTGGTGGTCACGTTCTCGGCCTGTGCGGCGGATATCAGATGCTAGGGAAAACGATCTCAGACCCCGAAGGCGTCGATGGTCGGCCCGGCACGGTTGAGGGCCTCGGGCTGCTGGACGTTGACACGGTCATGGCGGGTAAGAAACACGTGACTCTGACCGAGGCCTGCGCCCTGCCAAATCGCGAGCCTGTCAGCGGCTACGAGATTCACATGGGCCGGACCGAAGGGCCTGATTGCGCACGTGCCTGGCTTGAGGTGCAAGGACGCCCTGAAGGTGCAGCCAGTGCCAATGGGCGCATTCTGGGCAGCTATCTGCACGGCATTTTCTCATCCGATGCCTTCCGTTCGCAGTACCTGTCGGGTTTGGGTGTCACCTCTGAAACCGCCTATGAAGACGGAGTTGAACAGGCGCTGGATGATCTGGCAGACCATCTTGAACAGCATATGGATCTGGATCTGCTGCTAAATCTAGCTAAGACGCCGCAACGGGCCTGAGCTTCTATTCCAGCTCTTTGGCGGTCAGAGCGCGGTGAATCTCGCGCCGGACCATCTTGCGGACATTGCGGGTGATGCGTTCTCCCAACGCGCCCTGAAGCTCGGACCGGACAACCTCGGCGATCATCTCGCGCAGGGCTTCTTCCTCGGACGCAGACAACCCGATCTCGTCGTCGATCATATCCTCAGACGTGTCCTCAACTGGGTCTGCTTTAGGGGTGTCCCCATGCCGAACAAAAGACGCCGGCTCATCCGCCTTGGCGTCCGCCTCGCCTGAGGGCGCATCCACATCCTCGGCGTCCCCTTCTTCAAAAGTGGGCGCAGGTATCCAATGCAGCGCTTTCGAAGGCGTGCCGGAATACGCGTCGTCACTGTCTCCGTCCGGCTCCCACTGGTCCTCGGTTCGCGCGATGGCGGCCTCGAGGGCTTCGATCTTCGCACTCAAGCTGCCGGACAGATTTTCCGAAGGGGTCTCGTTGCCGACCTCCTCAGCACCATCGTGATTGGCGGCTTCGCCCGGCTGAACAATATCACAGGCCCGCAGCAGCATCGGCTTGGCCGAATCCTCGGCACTGTATTTGGGGTCCAGTTTCAGGGGTTCGGATTTTGGCGCGTCACCAACGCGCAGCGCGTCCGTCAAGACCAATCGGCCTGGCGTGCGTGGAGCGGTCGCTGTATCGGCATCCGACACTTTGCGACCGTCTTCGCTCACCAGTCGTTTTACCGACGACAGTACATCCTCGATACCTGAGGTCATGACGCTATCCGACATTGTTCTCTACCGCTCTATTCTTGAGACCAAGTGTAGCCAAACACGTCGGGCGTCACAACCAGTAGTATAGATCAGTCCCGCCGCAACGCTTTGAGAACGCGATCCAGATCCTTGCTTTGCTTGCTGACCTGCGCCGGAGCCTTTTTGACCAGATTGTAATACAGCGTCGGATCATAGATCTGCACCGCAAGCCCCAGACGTTCAGCCGTCAGAAGACCTTGCGCCTGCAGCAGCTGGTACGCGGCCAATGACCGTTCGGTGCGCGAGGCGACCTCGGCCAATTGCGCATCCAGAAGATCTTGCTGAGCGGTAAGCACGTCCAGCGTGGTTCGCGCGCCCAGCGTTGCCTCTTCGCGAATCCCGTCGAACGCCACCTGCGAGGCCCGAACCCGCTCGGTTGAGGCCGTCAGGCTGGCCGTTGCCGTTTGGAACCGGACAAAGGCATCTGTCACACCCTGAGTGATGTTCTTCTGCACGTTCAGCAGATTGGCCCGCGACGAATCCCGGGTCGCCATCGCCCGGCGCACGTTGGCCGCAAGACGACCGCCTGCATAGATCGGCTGGTTGAAGTTTAGCGAAACCGTAGCGTCGTTGATGTAGTCATCATTGTCATATCGCTGCGTCACACCCGCATCCGCGTTCAGGCTGACATTAGGCCCAAGGTTGGCGCGTTGTTGCTGTACGATCAAATCCAGCGCCCGCACTTGGTGCTGAGCCGATAGAATCGCCGGGTGATTGCGCTGCGCGAGGCTGATTGCCTCGGATTGCGAGCGTGGGAGATTCGGAAGTCCCGGCTGCCCAGCCGTACGCCCCGGCAGTTTGCCGACCGCATTAACATACTCGGCCTGAGCAGTGCTGAGATCCCCTTTGGCATCCGCAAGATCCGCGCGCGAACTGGCCAGCTGCGCCTCGGAAAGGGCCACGTCAGTCCGCGTGACTTCACCCACTTCGAAGCGGTCGTTTGAGGCGCGAAGTTCCTCGCTCGACAGATCGACGTTGTTTTGCCGAATCTGAACTGTTTCCTCTTGAAGGAGGACGCTCAGATACGCGGTTGCGGCCCGGAAAAGAACTTGCTGTTCAATATCAATCAGCGACTGGCGCGTAGACAGAACCGTTTCCTGCGCGGACTGCTTGCCCAGCACCGACGCCCCGCCATCATAAAGAAGCTGGCTCAGGGTCAGGCCCGAGAAGAATCGCGACGGGTCAGTGTTGGTTCTGACGCCGCTGGTCCGGGTTCTCGTGTAATCCTGACTGACCTGAACCGTCCAGTTGATGATCGGTCGCAGCGCGGAAAGCGCAATTGCCACGTCTTCATCCGCTGCCCGCAACAGGGCTCTGTTCTGTTCCAGCAGACCGCTGGTGTTATACGCTCCGATGAACGCATCTGTCAGGTTGTCGGCCCAGACGGCCCGTCCGGGAACAGTACTCAGGGCAATGGCCGCAGTCACTGCAAGCGCTTTGACCAGCTTTCCCGCTGTCTTTCCACGCATACCAAATCCTCTCAAATCGAAATTACGCTGCCTCTCCGGCAGTTTGCGTCTTTATGTTCAACTAATCAAGGTGGTGGAAACAACAGTCAGCGGACTATAGCGAAAATGCACACTCTTGGGAAAAACCGTCCAAAACCAGCGCACTGGCGTTGAAGGCATCCCGCCAACTGACCACACCACCGGCCTTGTGACCGATGCGAACTGTACCCAGTTGCCCATCCACAAACAGACAGGCGATCCGGCCCTGATCCTTCAATTGGTCCAGCACCGCGTCGGGCACCTGTTCGACACCGCCTTGTATCATAATCACGTCATAAGGGCCATGCTCTGCCGCCCCGTCCTCCAGAGGTCCGACGTGAATAACGGCATTGTCGACGTTTTCTTCCGTCAGCACGCTTTGCGCCTCGGACGCAAGATGTTCGTCGGATTCGACGCCAACCACCAGCTGCGCCATTCGAGCGGCGACAGCGGTCGAATACCCATAGGCCGACGCGATATCGAGAACCATTTCGTCATTCGAGATATTCAGCGCATCCAACATCTTGGCCAGAGTGCGCGGCTCAAGAATACAGCGGTTGTTACCCAGATCGATCAACCCTTCGACGTAGGCCGCTTCGCGCTGTGCCGTTGGCACAAAGCTCTCACGTGGCACGGACAGCATCGCGTCGATGATTGGAAACTTGGTCACATCCGAGGGTCGTACCTGCGTATCAACCATGGTGCGGCGCCGGGCTGCGAAATCTGACATCTGATCTCTCTTTTCAATCCCTTGGGTATTTGGCTTGTGCCACACTCGACCTGACTCGACAACGGCCCAGATGCCGCAAGCTTGGTTCACGATCCGTTTAGGCCGGCCGCCCACTAATATTGAGTTGCGGCCCAAAATCGGCGCCAATCCTCTGGACGCCCCCGATGAAAGCTGCTAAAACGCCCACCACACCACGGCAAGTATTTGATTTTACTTGAAAAGGCGAGTTGGCGGAGTGGTGACGCAGCGGATTGCAAATCCGTGTACACCGGTTCGATTCCGGTACTCGCCTCCAACATATTGTAGTTTTTCGCGCAAATCCAATAATCCAACGCAATATCTAGCTCGCAGTGGTCCGTGCACAATTCGTACACAGTCCGCGTGCAGATTCGAATGCAATTTGAGACCTTTTGCCGTATACTGAGAAAAAACAGGCAACTAGGCGAAGCAGCACGCGATGAGCTACGGCGTTACCACTGTAAATGTGCACAAAAAACTGAAGTTAGATAAGCGCCAGGGCAGCGAAAATTGGTACGTGCGGCTGACTTTGGACAACGGCAAACGTGTTGTGAAAAGCACAAAGACAGACAACTTGGAGGAAGCGAAAGAGCGCGCAATTGAGTTGTACCACGAGACCAAAGCGCGCATCAAAAATCACCTCCCCGCTCAAACCCGCAAATTCAAGCACGTAGCTGAATACGCGATGGCGCGAATGCAGCGCGAACTTGATGAGGGTGGCGGCAAGCAAGCTTACAAGGATTACTTTTCAGCGCTGCGCATTTGGCTCATCCCGTATTTTGGTAACACAGATGTAGCGAAGATAGATTTGGCGTCACTGACGGCTTTTGACGCATGGCGCACTGAGACGAACAAAAAGCCATTCTCGCAGAGCGGCATCAACAATCACAATGCAGCACTGAACAGAGTTCTGGACGAAGCTGAGCTACACGGCTGGATCGTAAAATCCATGCGTCCCACCCTGCTCAACAAAGGTGTTAAAAGCGAAAGCAGAGGCAGCTTCACGGACGCAGAGTACAAGAAGATATATACGGCGCTGCGCACTTGGCACAAAAAGACGAAAGACAAGAAAGCGACAGCGACGCGCGAAGTGCTACGAAACTACGTGCTGTTTCTGGCAAACACTGGCGTGCGGCACGGCACAGAAGCTTTACGGCTGCGCTGGCGCAACATTGAATGGCAGGAAAATGACGGCGAGCGCTATTTGGTGGTGAACGTTGACGGTAAAACGCGAAAGAGAAGCGCAGTGGCGCGCGACACAGTGGAAGGCTACTTGGACAGACAAAGTAAGCTGAACCCTGCTCTCAGCTACGACAGCTTCGCTCAGCTCATCACAGCCAAATCCAACGAACACGTATTCACGACGCGCTTGGGCGCGGTTGCAAATATCGCCAGCTTAAACCGCGCATTTAATGCGCTGCTGGATGACTTGGGTTTGAAAACTGGCGCTTATGGCAAATCGCGCACTTTGTACAGCTTGCGGCACTACTACGCGACACGCGACTTGAAGCGCGGCATCAGCACACACGCATTGAGCAAACAAATGGGCAACAGCACAGCAATGCTGGACACAAAAGGCTGGTCACGTCGCGTTGAGTTTGCTGAACGTCAATACACACGTTGGTAGGATCGCCAAATTCTGTACAGAGCAGTTGGTCGTTTCCATTCGCAGTGGCAGAGAAGCCGATCACAGATTTGCGAACACCACGGATTTGGAAATCTCGGCAAGCCTCCATGACTTTTACGCTGCGCTCGGTACAGGGCTGGACCATATTGCTGCAGTTATTGCAAGGAGGGTCGGAAGACCCAAGGATACTGATGACTTCACCAAGCTGCTGGCAAGACTGAAAGGCGAACCAGAAACCGACGATCCTATGCTCGTCTCTCTTATAGAAGGCGGTCACATCTTACGCTCTGGAATGGAAGCGTGGAAAGCGCCTCAAACAAATCGCAAAAACTAGAAGAAGACTCGTTCATCATGAACCCTATGGCTCGAAAGATGGAGAGCATTTTGGACAGGCAGCGCTTGTAATAGACGCCGATGAACTGAAAATCCGCACGTACCAAAGGGTGCTGGTGGAGGGCGAGACTAACTTCGACCTTATGGAACGTGTAAGGGGTGACTACCTATACGTGACAGGTTTAGCCGAAACGATGGCACGGGTTTCCGGCTATTCACGCGAGATGCCACTCCTCACTGACGCCGAAATACTAGACCTCAAGATCACGTGAAGATAGCTAGCCGTGCGTATGGCAGCGATTGCCAGACATTCCAAACGAAAATTGGAGGATACCGAGCGCATAAATCGGAGGATACATGATAATCAAATAATTGATTTTAATACATTATTTTTTCCTCTCTCGATTCCGGTACTCGCCTCCACATTCTCCACCTCTAAATACCATCCGTGGAAATCAGTTTCCACGAGGAACGCCCCTGAGGCACAACCTCGTACCCTGGTTCTTCCGGCTCATCGTCCAGCATTTCCGCAGGAAAACCCGGTGCGCGGATGTCGAGGCCGGTGGCTTCTTCCAGGCGTTTGATGATGTTAGGCGACAGCTCACGCTCTCCAAACCGGGCGATACCGTCCTCAAATATCTTGATCATCACCGGATTGATTTCAAGCGGAACACCGGCGCGGTCGGCGACGTCCTGAAACAGACCGATGTCTTTTTTCACTAAATCCATCGTAAACGAAATATCGCGCGAGCCGTTCAGGATCACCTGGCTTTCGGTTTCGTGCACGAACGAGGTCCCTGACGAGATTTTGATGGCCTCATAGGTGGTGTTCAAATCCATCCCAGCGGCCTTGGCGGTGACCAGCGCTTCGGCACAGGTGATCAGATTGGCCGTCGCCAGATAGTTGGTCAACACCTTCAGAACCGAGGCTGAGCCGAGCTCTCCGGTGTGCAGGACGCGCCGCCCCATGGTCGTCAGGAAGGGCAGAATGCGTTCGAACGTGTCGCGATCGCAGCCAGCGAAGATCGAGATATTGCCCGTCGCGGCGCGGTGGCAGCCACCCGAGACAGGGCAATCGACGGCGGCTCCTCCGCGCCCTTGAACCAAGGCACCCAGCCGCTTGACCTCGGCCTCGTCGGTGGTGGACATCTCCATCCAGATCTTACCCGGGCCAACCTCTGGCAACATCTCCTGCATCACCGCGTCCGAGGCCGCAGGCGACGGCAGGCAGGTGATCACGGCATCGCAATCGCGCATCATTTGGGCCGGGCTTTCAGCCGCTTTGGCCCCTTGCGCGACAAAACCCTCAACCAAATCGGAACTCAGGTCATGAACTGTCAGGTCGATTCCATTGCGCAGCAATGATCCTGACAACTTGCCGCCCACATTCCCAAGCCCGATAAAACCTACTTTCATGGATTTCGCCTCCGTTTGCGCTTTGAGGCCATGCGACCATGCATCAGCGTCCTGTTCATGCCGCCTAGCGACGCTGGCAGGTCGCTTTTCAACGTGCCGCAGCGGTCTGAGCTGCATCGCGCTTGACAAGCTGCGGGTGCGTGCCGCATGAGCCTCATGTTGGTGTCTGTGAGAACAGATGAAAAGGGAATGCGTCAACGGGTTTTCCGCCAAACGCAGCCGCCCCCGCGACCGTGACCGGAGAGGGTGCCCAAGCCACTGGCGCAAAGCCGGGAAGGCGGGACATCCGACAGAGGACAACTCTGACATCCGCAAGCCGGGAGACCTGCCAGCGCCCGAAGATGAAACCGGACGGGGTGTTCCGGTGTCGGGTCAAGGGACCCGCATGAAACCCCGTCCCCCACGATGAGGATTTGGGGGGATGAGAGACATGACCGAGACCGCTCCGGTCGAATTGCTGGTTTGCACCACCTGTCGTCGCGGGCTGCCCGTTGAAGACGATGCAAAACGCCCCGGCACCCTGTTGTACAAGGCGCTTGAACAGGCGGAACTGCCGGAAGGGATTACCCTTAAAGCCGTGGAATGCTTGTCGAACTGCAACGAGGGCTGTTCCATCGTGCTGCGCGGCGGCCCGGATCGCTGGACCTTCGTCTATGAGCACCTGAACGAAACCGACCATGTCGACGTGATCGTTGACGGCGCCACCAAGTACCTCGCGGCCGAGGACGGCTTGGTCAAATGGCGCGAGCGCCCCGAACATTTCCGCAAAAACTGCGCAGCCCGCATTCCCCCGATTGGAGCCCTGAAATGAGCAACTTGGAAAAACTCCCCGTCACCGTGATCACTGGCTTCTTGGGCTCGGGCAAAACAACGCTGGTGAAGCACCTGATGCAGAACCCGCAGGGCAAGCGTCTGGCCGTGGTTGTTAATGAGTTCGGCGATGTCGGCGTCGATGGCGACATCCTGAAATCCTGCGCCATCCCGGATTGCCCAGCGGAGAACATCATGGAGCTGGCGAATGGTTGCATCTGCTGCACTGTGGCCGATGATTTCATCCCGACCATCGAAGCCCTAATGGCGCTGGAGCCACGTCCCGATCACATCCTGATCGAAACCTCGGGCCTCGCCCTGCCCAAGCCGCTGCTGAAGGCGTTCGACTGGCCCGATATCCGATCAAAAATCACCGTTGATGGCGTCATCGCGCTGGCCGATGCCGAGGCCGTCGCCGCTGGTCGCTTTGCGCCTAATGTCGAAGCCGTGGACGCTCAGCGTCTGGCCGATGACTCGATCGACCATGAAACGCCCCTGTCCGAGGTGTTCGAGGATCAGATTTCCTGCGCCGACATCATCCTGCTGACCAAGCCCGATCTGGCCGGTCCTGAAGGCGTGGCCAAAGCGAAAGAGATCATCGCCGCCGAGGCCCCTCGCCCGCTGCCCGTTGTCGAAGTGGCTGAAGGCGCCGTGGACGTCCGCGTTGTACTGGGCCTGGAAGCGGCTGCCGAAGATGACATGGATGCGCGCCCGTCGCATCACGACGGTCACCACGATCACGAGCATGACGATTTCGAAAGCATCATCGTTGATCTGCCGGAACAATCCGATCCTGCCGATCTGGTCGCCAAGATCGAGCGTCTGGCCAATGAGCTGAACATCCTGCGCGTCAAAGGCTATGCCGCCGTGCAAGGCAAGCCGATGCGCCTGCTGGTGCAGGCCGTGGGTGCCCGTGTGCGTCACCAGTATGACCGTCCGTGGGAGCCTGGTGAAGACCGCCGCTCGCGCATGGTGGTGATCGCTGAGCATGACGACATCAAAGAAGCAGAAATCCGCGATATCCTCGCGGGTGTCACCGAGGCCGCCGAGTAAGCTCCATGCACGTCGTCTTCCGCGAAAGCCACGGGTTAGAAGAAACGGAAACCCCAACCGATCTGGGCCAGAGCCCGGCGGATTTGGTGGTGCTGTCCTTCTCGGACAGCGACCTTGGCGCTTTCGCGGCAGGCTGGCATCGCGGTGGCGGGCCGGAGGGGCGTATGCCCACGATGCGGTTGGCGAACCTGACGGCGCTAAAACACCCTCTGTCCGTCGACACTTACGTGGAACAGACGCTTGAGGGCGCCAAGGGCATTCTGATCCGTCTGATTGGCGGCGTGCCGTACTGGGCCTACGGGTTGCAGCAAGTTCTGCCACTGGCGCAGGCCAAGGGGATCGCGCTGGCCGTTCTACCCGCCGACGGGCGTGAGGACACGCGGCTGGATGAATATTCCACCCTGCCCGTCTCGACCCTGCGCCGTCTGGCCCATCTTTGCGACACCGGCGGTGAAGTTGCAGCACAGGCCGCCTTGGCGCAGATGGCATTGGCGGCGGGGCTTTACGCTGGCCCGGTGATGGGGGCCAAAACCCTGCCCGAATCCGGCGCGTGGTGCCCTGATCGCGGCGTGATCCCGGTTGAGACGGCCTTTTCGGGCGACGCAAAACGTATCGTCGTTACCTTCTACCGAGCCTATCTGACCTCGGCGGACACGGCCCCCGTCGCCGCCGTGGTCCGCAGCTTGCGGGATCGTGGGTTCGAGGCGGTGGGCCTATTCGCGCCCTCGCTCAAAGCACCTGCTGCCGCTGAATGGTTGCGTGACAACATCGTCGCTCTGAAGCCTTCGGCGATCATCAACGCCACCTCTTTCTCTGGCAAAGGCGCATCGGGTACATCCCCTCTCGACGCAGCGGGCGTGCCGGTATTTCAGATGGCCCTCGCCACATCCCGCCGCAAGGCTTGGGCCGAGGCGGAACGAGGCCTTTCCCCCGCAGACCTCGCCATGCATGTGGTGCTGCCCGAAGTCGACGGGCGCATTTCGGCGGGCATCGCCTCGTTCAAGGAACCGGGCAAGCGCGATCCGCATCTGGAATATTCCCGCTTTGCCCACCGGGCTGAGCAAGAGCGGATCGAAGCGATCATCGACCGTGTCACCGGCTGGCTGACCCTGCATGACAAACCCAAGGCGCATCAGGTGCCCGCGCTGGTGCTGTCGACCTATCCCGGCAAAGACTGGCAAATGGCGCATGCGGTTGGCCTCGACGCACTGGCCTCGGCCGAGGCGATCTTGGATGATTTGCAAGCGAACGGATACAGCACGAAGGATCGCGACCGGCCCGAGGGTAGGTGCTATCGCGCCCGCCCTGGGGGGCGGGCGCGATAGCACCTAC
>NZ_JAGHRB010000002.1 GCF_017743995.1 Ruegeria sp. R13_0
ACAAGGGCGACCATGACACCCTTACTGATCAGCGCAATCGGAACGCTGTTATTCTCATAAAAACCGCTATCCGCGGTCTTAATGTCCAAATCCGTAAACGGTTCTTTAATCGACATCAATTTCCTCCCATTTTGCGTTTCTTATAGGCGTTTCGCACCGGAAAAACCCGGCTTGCTGTCAAGTTGTTTTCTTAGAGTGCCAGGACCAGACGATCGGATTTCGCTCTGGATACACAGGTGCATAGAAAGCTGTTCGATGCTTGCTCCTCGGGTGTCAGTATGCCGTCCCGATGGTCCACCTCACCTTCGACGACGTCCACCATGCACGACCCGCACAAACCTTCGGAGCAACCGAAATCCACGTGAACCCCGTTGGTTCTGAGGACGTCGAGAATAGTTTCATCCTTCGACACCTTGTAGACGGCTCCCGTCGACTGGACCTCGACTTCAAAGCTGTCATTGGGCGCATGTTCGATATCCGAGGCGGCTGCAAAACGCTCAAAGTGAATGGCTCCACCGCGCAAAGCGCTGCCAGACTCGAGGACCGCGTTCAGCATCGGTTCCGGACCGCATGTGTAGACATCAGCGCCCATCGGCATGGATTGCATGACAGCGGTCAAATCGAACTGCCCGTCTGTGTCGTCGCAATGCAGATGGTACCACTCATCCAGACCCAAAGCGCGAAACTTGTCGTCCATCGCGGCAAGGTCCTTGGATCGGACCAAGTAATAAACCCGGAAATCCTGACCCCGATTCAGCAGCTCACGCGCCATCGCGACCATCGGGGTGGCACCAATACCGCCCGCGATAAGGGTCACGTGGCGATCATGGCTTTCAAGCTTGAAGTGGTTGCGCGGACCTCCGATGGCGACCTCGACCCCCTCTTGCAAGGCGTGCATGGCCAGCGACCCTCCGCGACCACCATCCTCGCGCTTAACGGCGACGTTCAGGGTGCGACCGTCCTGGCTCCAACTCCAGAGCGAATACTGACGCACCAGATCGTCACCAAGGTGGATATCCACGTGCGCGCCGGGTTCAAGTCCGGTGAAACGTCCCTGTTCGATTTCAAAACAGAAATCCGAAGTGTCCGAGCTGAGTTCAGTTTTCCGGATCAGTCGCGCGTTCTGAGTGTTCATCGGGCTACTCATCTTATCTTGCGCCGAAAAAACCGCAGAAAGGCGGTCGTTGTGTCGGCCTTGGTGTTGACTACTACCTGGCTTGGGTCGGGGCGCGCCTCATAGGGACGGCAAAGTACTGCAATACCGCCCTTCGAGAAAGGCGGAACTTCATCGGGCGCAAAACTGCAGAAAAAAAGATAGTTTTCAATTGCAATATTTTTCGCACTCAGGTGAAGGTAGCTCAATCAAAAACCTCAGAGCCACGTATCCCCCATGTCGCGACGCCACTACAACCTTCCTCCGCTTGCCTCGCTTTCTACCTTCGAGGCTGCCGCCCGGCACCTCAGTTTCAAGGTCGCTGCAAGCGAATTGTCCGTCACGCCCGGCGCTGTCAGTCATCAGATCAAAGCACTGGAGACCGAGCTGGCATCCCCGCTTTTCATACGTAAACATCGCGGCGTTGAACTGACCGAGGATGGCGCCGCGCTGCTTGAGGCACTGGGAAGTTCTTTCCTGAAAATCTCGAAAATTCTTGAGCAGATTCGCAGTGGGGATTCCGACAATCATGTCACCGTGGGGTCCACAACGGCGGTTGCCGCCTTGTGGCTTTCCCCGTCGGTCATTCGGTTTTGGCAGGACTATCCGCACGTAAAAGTGAACCAAATGGCCGAGGACACGTATTTCGCAGATCGTTCCGACGTGGACTTTTTCATTCGATACGGCAAAGACCCGAACGCCTCTCTGCCGCATACCACGTTGTACCGGGATATCCTGACACCCGTTTGCAGCCCCGAACTGGCGCAAGACCTCAAGGGGGCCAGCCTCAAGGACCTGACCGAACACCGTCTGATTCACCTTGCAACCAAACACAGCAACTGGACCACATGGACAGACTGGTTTCAGGCGTTAGGGTTTAATGAGAGTATTCAGACACAGGCACGTGTCAGCAGTTATGCGCTGGCCCTGCAGGTCGCCAGAAAGGGCGCTGGCGTCGCCCTCGGCTGGAAGCGTCTGCTAAAACCTATGCTAGATTCCGGAAAACTTGTGGCTTTAGAGGCATTCAGCATACCTGCGCCGCATAATTTCTATTTGGTTGAACGGGAAAACGACAGCCTGTCAGAAGGGGCACTGGCCTTGAAGGAATGGCTGCTGAATGAGCTACAGGAGAATTCAGTTTAGCTTCGCTCATCTAGCGGTTAGGATTTTTAGTATTGAATGCAGGGCCTCTGCGCTGCCAATGGGAGCCTAGAAAAACGCCAATTCAAAAGTCTTAGGAGTGACCGATGAACAAGCATGCACCGCTTTCGTCTGTTCTGACCCCGGTAAACACAGCAAAGGGGCTGCCGAACGCGCATTATATCGACCCTGAAGTGTTCGCCGAGGAACGCGACTCGGTCCTGTTTGCGAACTGGTCCGGGATCGGCTTCGGCAAGGACATCCCCGAGGCAGGCGACGCCTATCCGATTGACTTCCTTGGCATGCCCTTGCTGATGGTCCGTGACCGCGACGGTCAGATTGGCGTATTCCAGAACACCTGCCGCCACCGTGGCATGATCTTGGTCGACAAGCCGCAGAAAATCCGCGGCGCGATCCGTTGCCCCTATCACAGCTGGTGCTACGGCCTGAACGGCGAGCTGCGCACTGCCCCTCATGTCGGCGGTCCCGGCCAGAACACCCACGAAGATCTGGATTTCTCGGAACTGGGTCTGATCCGCATCCGGTCTTACGTCTGGCGCGACGTGATCTTTGTTAACGTCGACGGCAATGCCCCCGAGTTCGAAGAAGTTCACGGTGAGCTGATGGAGCGTTGGAAAGAGTTCGAACAGCCCATGTATCACGGCGGTGCAGGCGCGTCGGTCCGGCTTGAGCTGGATTCGAACTGGAAACTGGCGGTCGAAAACTTCTGCGAAAGCTACCACCTGCCCTGGGTTCACCCAGGTCTGAACAGCTATTCGCGTCTGGAAGACCACTACAACATCAACGAACTGGGCAAATACTCGGGTCAGGGCACCCTTGTCTATCGTCAATTCGAAGGGGAAGACGGCTCGAAACTGGCTGATTTTGATGGCCTGAGCGAGAAGTGGCACGAAGGCGCGGAGTATATCGTGGTCTACCCCAACACCCTTTTGGGCGTTCAGCGCGACCACGGTTTTGCCTTCATCATCGACCCGATCACTCACGAGCGGTCGAACGAGCGGATTGAGCTTTACTATGCTCAGAAACCAGAAGCCAGCCCCGAACATGAAGGTCTGCGCGCGCAAAACGCGGCGCTTTGGAAAACCGTGTTCGAAGAGGACGTCTTTGTGGTCGAAGGCATGCAGAAAGGCCGCCATGGCATCAAATTTGACGGTGGTCGCTTCTCACCCGCAATGGACGGCCCCACCCATTGCTTCCACCATTGGGTTGCAACGCAGATCGAAAAGGCACGCGCGGAGGCATGACCACTTTTCTGAACGACGGCTTGGCCAAGAATTTCCTGGCCGGGTCGTGGGTGGAGGGCGACAAGGGCGCCTCCATCGCGGTGGAAGATCCCGGCAATCAGGATCACGTGGCGAACTGCGCGCAAGCCGGTGAGGAATCGTTGGCTCAGGCACTCGAAGCCGCACGCGCATCATTCGATCGCGGTGATCTGGCAGACATGAATCCGGCCGAGCGTGGCCGCCTGCTGATCCGCATCGCGCAGGAAATCCGCAACCTCGCGGATGAAGGGGCAGAGTTGCTTTGCCGTGAAAGCGGCAAAACGCTGGACGCGGCTCGGGATGAGTTCATCGAGGCGGCTCAATATTTTGAATATTACGGCGGCGTCGCGGACAAGATCGAGGGCAAGTCGATCCCGCTGGGCCCCGATTATGCTGATTTCACCGTATTCGAACCCTACGGCGTGTCGGCGCAGATCGTGCCGTGGAACTTCCCTGTTTCGATCGCCGGTCGTTCGCTCGCACCGTCTATGGCGGCGGGAAACTCGACCATCATCAAATCGCCCGAGCTGGACCCGCTTGCGCTGGCGATGCTGGGTGTTGCGCTGGAACGCGCCGAGGTGCCTGCCGGTGCGGTATCGATCCTGAACGGGATCGGCTCTGATCTGGGCGCGAAACTTGTGGCAAGCTCGCAGGTGGATCAGATCGTCTTCACCGGATCGGTGCCGACCGGCCAGCATATCCTGCGCTCAGCTGCCGACAATGTGGTGCCGTCGCTGATGGAGCTGGGCGGCAAATCCGCAGCTGTGGCCTTTGACGACGCGGATCTGGATACGCTGATGTCCAGCCTTCAAAGCGGTATTTTCTACAATGCCGGTCAAGTCTGCTCTGCCATGGCCCGCGTGTTGGTGCATCGCTCGATCTACGATCAGGCCGTTGAACGTGCGGCTGCGCTGGCCAATGGCCTAAGCGTCGGCCACGGGCTCGAGAACCCTGATCACACTCCGGTCGTGTCCAGCCTGCAGCTGCAGCGCGTGGAAGAGATCACCTCGACCGCCCGTCAGGACGGTGCGCGGGTCGCAGCCGGTGGCGCGCGACTGGATCGCAAAGGGTATTTCATGGCCCCTACCATTCTGGCTGACGTCGACCCCGCCAGCCGCATCGCGCAGGAGGAGGTCTTTGGCCCCGTCACCTGCTTCACGCCCTTCGATACCGAAGAGGAAGCCGTCGCCATGGCCAATGGCACCGAATTCGGGTTGGTTGCAGGCATCTTCACGCGCGATCTCGCCCGCGCCCATCGGGTGGCGCGCAAATTGCGGGCGGGTCAGTTTTTTGTCAACGAATGGTTCGCCGGAGGTGTCTCGACCCCGTTCGGTGGCGTCGGCAAATCCGGCTTCGGTCGCGAAAAGGGGCTTGAGGCGCTCTACAACTATGTTCGCACCAAAAACATCGCCATTTCGCTAAAGGGATAGCCATGGATCGCGAAGCCTTAGACCGTGAACTGCTGGAGGCGCATGCCAATTGCGACCAAGAGGCTCTTGTGCGCCTGTATACGATTGCCGCCGACGAACGAGAGCTGGCCCAGGACACTGATGCCGCCTGTTTCTATCTAACCCACGCTTTCGTCTTTGCACTGGAATCCGGCCACCCAGAGGCAAGCAATCTGAACAAACGGCTGGCTGATTATGGCCGCGCCCACAGACTGGAGTTCTGAGCAATGTCGGCAAAGTCTAAGTGAATCTGTACGCGGCACCCGGCGGTGCCCCGTATCCCCAAGAAGTGAATGCAGGCTGCATCTCTGGTCAAACAGGGTTCTCAGTTGACGCGTTTAGAACAGTTATGGGTCTGAATCGACATATTCTTAACGAAAGACCGGTTCTGACATCACACAGCAAATCAGGAAGATGAAATGCGCGAAGAAGCACAGGCGGTAGTAATCGGCGGCGGGGTGATCGGTTGCTCGATCCTCTACCATTTGGCCAAATTGGGATGGTCCGATGTGGTCCTGCTGGAGCGGGATGAGCTGACCTCTGGCTCAACCTGGCATGCGGCAGCCAACATCCACGGTCTGCATGACAGCACCAATATCAGCCGCATCCAGCACTATACGATGAACCTCTATAACTCGCTGGAGGAAGAAACCGGCCAAAGCTGCGGTGTCTTCCAGCCCGGCTCGCTGTATCTGGCTCAGACCGAAGAGCGGGAACACCAACTCAAGCTGCAGGCGGCCAAAGCCAAGCTTTATGGCATGAACTTCTATGAGATCAGCATTGAAGAGGCGCAGAAGCTGAACCCGCTGGTCAATTACGAAGGCATCCGTTGCGTGATGTTCGAACCCGATGGCGGCAATGTTGACCCGTCGGGCGTGACCAACGCCTATGCGGTCGGTGCCCGCCAGCGCGGGGCCGAGATTCATCGTTTCACCCCTGTCACCGCGACTGAGCAGCAGGAAGACGGCACTTGGATCGTGAAGACCCCCAAAGGTGACATCAAAACGCCTTGGGTCGTGAATGCTGCAGGCCTCTGGGGTCGCGAAGTCGCCAAGCTGGCTGGCATCGAGTTGCCGCTGCAGCCCACCGAACACCAGTATTTCGTGACCGAGGCGATGACTGACGTCGAAGGCCACGGCACCCGCCTGCCCTCGGTCTCGGACCGCGATGGCGAGTATTATCTGCGTCAGGAAGGCAACGGACTGCTCGTAGGGGCCTATGAAAGGGACATGAAATTCTGGGCCGAGGAAGGCACTCCGCTGGACTTCGCCCATGACCTGTTCCCCGACGATCTGGAGCGGATCGAAGAAAACATGATGAACGCGATCGAACGCCTGCCCGCCGTGGCTGAGGCCGGGATCAAGCGTGTTATAAACGGCCCGATGATCTGGTCGCCGGACTCCAACGTGCTGATGGGGCCGGTGCCCGAGGTGGATGGCTATTTCTGCTGCAACGGCATCATCCCCGGCTTCTCGCAATCGGGTGGCATGGGCCTGATGGCGGCGCAGTGGATCATCGAAGGTGAAACCCAATACGACATGTTCGCGTGGGACATGGCGCGCTTTGACACCTGGGCCACCAAGGAATTCACCAAAGCCAAGGTGCAGGATCAATACGCGCACCGCTTTGCCATCCACTTCCCGAACGAGGAACGCAGCGCCGGCCGCCCGGCCCGCGTGCGCCCGATCTATGAAACCCAAAAGGCCATGGGCGCCGTCTTTGGCCTGAACGTCGGCTGGGAACACCCGCTGTGGTTCGCAGACGCGCCGGGCACCGTGGACACCAACGGCTTCACCCGTCAGAACTGGTGGGCCCCGGTAGGCGAAGAATGCAAGATGCTGCGCGAGCGTGCGGGGATCATCGACATCTCGAACTTCGCCAAATATATCTGCAAAGGCCCCGGCGCTGCGGATTGGTTGAATGCGGTCTTCGCCAACAACATGCCCAAGGCGATCGGTCGGTCTTGCCTGACCCCGCTGATCTCAAAACGCGGTGGCATTGCCGGGGACTTCACCGTTACGCGCGTGGCCGAGGATGAGTTCTGGGTCATTGGATCGGGCATGGCGGAACGCTATCACAAGCGCTTCTTCAAGCAGGTCCCTCTGCCGGAAGGCACCACCTTCGAAAGTCACACCGAAGCAATGTGCGGCTTCAACGTGGCCGGCCCAAAATCGCGTGAGATCCTGCAGCGGCTGACCAACACGTCGCTGGCGAATGAGGATTTCCCCTTCATGCGCTCGGCCAGGATCGAGCTGGCAGGCGTTGAGCTTCTGGCCCTGCGTGTCTCCTTCACCGGCGATCTGGGGTGGGAGCTGCACTGCAAGACCGAAGACCAGGCGCGCCTTTACGAAGCTCTGCTTGAGGCGGGCAAAGAATTCGGCGCAGGACCTGTTGGCAGCCGTGCCCTGATGTCGATGCGCGTGGAAAAGGGCTATGGCTCCTGGAGCCGCGAATACAGCCCCGAATACTGGCCGCATGAGGTGGGTCTGGATCGTTTGTGCAAATTCGAGAAGGACTTCCTCAACAAAGATGCCGCCCAGAAAGTGCTGGAAAACCCTGCGCGTGAACAGCTTGTCCTGCTGCATCTGGATGAGGCCGACGTGACGGCCTCCAACGCGGATGCTACCGGTGGTGAGCCGATCTTCAAGGACGGCGAAGGCATCGGTCGGGTCACTTCGGGCACCTATGGCTATACCGTGGGTATGTCGCTGGCCTTGGGCTACGTCAAAAACGCCCAACCCGGAGACGAGGTTGAAGTGATGGTTCTGGGCCAACCTCACAAAGCCACCATCCTGCATGAGCCGCCCTTTGATGCTGCGGGCAAAGTCCTGCGGGGCTAAACGTAGAACAATCATGTTTAAGCCAGTCCTTCGCGGGGCTGGCTTTTTCATTTCTGCATTAAAGTCGCGTGGCACCGCAAAGGCGCGTTCGATCCAGCTAAGCGCGAGTAGATTTCAGACAAACAAATGGCCAGCACCCCAAATGCTGGCCATTTTTTGAGTGAGTGATAGGCCCGAAGGCCTCACCGGTGAATCTCTTGTCTTGGACAAGTTATCAAGCGGGGAAGGATCGGTGTATTGGGGGAATCCCGTAGATCATGCAATTTTAATCATATCTTGCGGGCAAAGTTTCGCAACAGTTTGAAGCGAAAGGAAAAACTGGTCGGGCTTCCGCACCAGTGGGAAAGACCCGCGCCACTAAGGCGCGGGTCGTTTTCTTAGCCGATGATGGCGTTCAGCGTCGCACTCGGACGCATCACAGCCGCAGTTTTGGCGGGATCGGTGTGGTAGTACCCACCCAGATCGGCAGCCCCACCCTGGGCCAAGGCAAACTCACCCAAAATCTGCTCTTCCTTGTCGGCCAGAGCAGTTGCAAGCGGGGCAAATTCAGCTGCCAGTTCCGCATCCTCCGACTGCGCGGCTAGCGCTTCGGCCCAATAGCGTGCGAACCAGTAGTGGCTGTCACGGTTGTCCGGCTGGCCAACTTTCCGGCTGGGCGAGCGGTTGTTGTCCAAAATGCCCTGCGTTGCCGCCTCGGCCGCCGCACCCAGAACACCCGCCTTTGCGTTGCCCTTGCTGTCGGCGAGGAAGTTCAGCGATTCACCCAGCGCACAGAACTCACCCATCGAATCCCACCGCAGGTGGTTTTCTTCGACCAACTGCTGCACGTGCTTCGGAGCGGACCCGCCTGCGCCGGTCTCGAACAGACCACCGCCGTTCATCAGTTTGACGATCGACAGCATCTTGGCCGAGGTGCCCAGTTCGAGGATCGGGAACAGGTCGGTCAGATAGTCCCGCAGCACGTTGCCGGTGATAGCAATGCTGTCATTTCCAGCGGTGATCGTCTCCAGCGATTGACGCGTCGCCTCACGCGGAGCCATGATCAGGAATTTATCAGCAACACCAGCCGCTTCCAGTGCGGGCTTAACATATTGGATCAACTCGGCATCATGGGCGCGGTTTGCGTCCAGCCAGAAGATCGCCTCGGACCCGGTCAGGCGCTGACGATCCATCGCCAGTTGGATCCAGTTCTCGATGGGCGCTTTTTTCACTGTGCAGGCTCGCCAGATGTCTCCGGCCTCGACCTCATGAGAATGCAACGTTTCACCATTGGCCAGAACGACGCGGATTGTGCCTTCCGCAGGTGCCTGGAACGTGGTCGGGTGCGAGCCGTACTCTTCGGCCTTTTGCGCCATCAGGCCAACGTTGGCCACCGCACCGGCAGTGGCCGGGTTCAGCGCGCCATTGGCTTTGAAGAAGTTGATGGATTCGTCATAGACCGACGCATAGCAGCGATCAGGGATCACGCAATTGGTGTCGCCTTTGGCTCCGGTTTCATCCCAGCCTTTGCCGCCTGCGCGGATAACGGCGGGCATCGAGGCGTCGATGATCACATCGGACGGAACATGCAGGTTGGTGATGCCACGGTCCGAGTCGACCATGTACATGGACGGACGGTCACCCTTGAGGGCGTCGATGGCAGCCACGATGTCGGCATTGTCCTTCACGCGGTCCAGCAGATCCCCCAGACCCGAGTTCGGGTTGACACCCAAGGCCTCCAGCTCTGCGCCGAATTTTTCGAACACCGGAGCCAGCCACGCGCGCACGGCATAACCGAAGATGATCGGGTCGCTGACCTTCATCATCGTCGCCTTCATGTGCAGCGAGAACATGGTGCCGTCTTTCTTGGTGTCCTCGATGGCTTCGGCCAGGAAGGACGACAGCGCTTTGACCGACATGAAGGTCGCATCGGCAACGGTTCCCTCTTCCAGCGGCCAGCCGTCTTTTAGCACGGTCACGCTGCCGTCTTTGCCGACAAATTCGATCTTCGCGTCACCGGCTTGTGCTGCGGTGATCGTCGCCGATTTCTCATTGGCGTAGAAATCATTGCCGGACATCGAGGACACTTTGGTCTTGCTGTCCGACATCCACTCCCCCATCGAATGAGGGTTTTTCTGGGCGTAGTTCTTAACCGCCCGCGCCGCACGGCGGTCGCTGTTGCCCTCACGCAGAACCGGGTTCACCGCCGAGCCTTTGATCGCGTCATAGCGCGCGCGGATCGCCTTTTCTTCGTCACTCGAAGGCTCTTCGGGGTAGTTGGGGATGTCGTAGCCCTGCGACTGCAGCTCTTCGATTGCGGCCACGAGCTGAGGAACCGAGGCCGAAATGTTTGGCAGTTTGATTACGTTGGCGTCGGGCGTTTTCACCAGATCACCCAATGCGGCAAGGTCATCGGTGATGCGCTGCGCATCGGTCAGCTTTTCTGGGAAGGTCGAAATGATACGGCCTGCAAGCGAAATATCCTTGGTGCCAACGCTGACACCCGCCGCCGAGGCGAATTTGCGAATGATGGGCAGGAATGAGGCGCTGGCCAGCTCGGGCGCTTCGTCTACAATGGTATACAATATGTCGAAGTTCGATTTATCTGCCATATTCTTTCACCTTTTTTAAGCCTTTAAGGGGCAATCGCTGCAAGAGTTTGGGCCGCTTTATTGCGGCGCGGGAGGGGCGTGAATGACATAGCACCCCTGAGTGACTCTGATTTGACAGGGCTTCCCTTAAATCAGGTTTGCGTTGGGATCAATCGTCTACTGGGGGCGCAAATTGCCACGGTTGAGGAAAAACACGCCGATGGGCCTGTGATTGCGCGCCTTTCAGCGCCCGACGCCCCAGGTATCACTTAGCCGATATCCGCCGGGCCAAGGGTCATCCGGGTCCAGCATGTGCTGATGAACGCCGGTGATCCAACCTCGGCCGCTGATCTCGGGGATGATGGCCGCGCGGTCCCCGACCTTGGCGCCCTCGACAATCCGGCCGGCAAAACGCGATCCGATGATTGAAACGGCCTCAAAAACCTGCCCGACCTTCATCTGGCCCTTCGCGGCCATCAGGGCCATGCGCGCCGAGACCGCCGTTCCGGTTGGCGAGCGGTCAACTTTGCCGGGCTGGATCGCAACGGCGGATTTCCCTGTGAGTCCGGTTTCGGTTGTCTTCAAAGGCCCGCAAAAAGCGCAGAAAGAGATATGTTCCCAAGCCGCGTTTTGCGGGTGGGTAAAGCCAAGCTGATCATTGGCGGCATTGGTGATGGCAACGCCCAGACGGGCAATATCGCGGGCCTCGGCCTCCACAATTTCGAACCCCAACGCCTCGGCATCGACCACCACGAAACTATCCCCTCCGTAGGCTGTATCAACGGTGAGGGTGCCTAGGCCCGGCACCTCCAGAGGGACTGCGATCTTGTCGGCAAAGCTTGGCAGGTTTTGCACATGGATACGCTGGGCTTTACCGTCTCGGCACTCCGCTCGGACGCGCACCAAACCGCCGGGAGCCTCGAGTGTCATATGCGTTTCCGGCTCTTGCATGGGAATGATGCCGCTGTCCAAAAGGACAGTGGACACACAGATCGAGTTTGACCCCGACATGGGCGGCGTGTCCTCCGGCTCCATGATAATGAACGCCGCATCCGCCTGCGGATGTTTCGGAGGGACCAGCAGGTTGACATGGCGAAAGACGCCGCCTCGGGGTTCATTCAGCACGAAATTGCGCAAGCTCTGATCCTGCGCAATGAATGTGCGTTGATCCCACAGGGTTTCTCCGGGTGGTGGTTGCACGCCACCGACGATGACGTCGCCCACCTCGCCTTCCGCATGGGCCGAGATCACGTGGACGGTTTTGACGCTGCGCATGAGGCCTCTCTACTCGAAATGAGTCGGGCCGACTGGCCTCGTTTGGACCAGTTCAGAGAACGACCCCGTTTCGGTCAAGCCTAAACCTGCGCTCAAAACACCCCAGTTGAACTTGAATCGCTGCTACCTAAACCGAACGCCAGTCTCAGGGTCGAACACCATGGCACGTTCGGGTTGGACCGTGATCCCGATCTTCTCGCCTGTAGTGCTGCGTTGGTCATCCCGTTCTTCAACGATCAGCTTGTCGCCATTCGGGGTCAGAAGATAGGAATAGGACACGCCCCCAAGCGCCTCGGTCAAATCAACGGTGCAGGTGTCGGCACTGCGGTCGATCTGGATGTGTTCGGGCCGCATGCCAAGGGTCACCTTGTTTACCCCAGCCGGAACTTGGGCCGATACCGGCAACGGTTGACCAAGGGCCGGATGCGTGACGTGGCCGTCTGCATAGTCGCAGTCGAGAAAGTTCATCGCTGGCGAGCCGATGAAGCCCGCCACAAACCGGTTGTCCGGATCACGATACAGGTCCATCGGCGCGCCCACCTGCTCGATCCGGCCATCGCGCAGCACGACGATTTTGTCCGCCATTGTCATAGCTTCGACCTGATCGTGGGTTACATAGATCATGGTGGCGCCAATCTCTTGATGCAGACGTGCGATTTCGACCCGCATCTCAACCCGAAGCTCGGCATCGAGGTTTGAGAGCGGTTCATCGAACAGGAACACCTCGGGGCCGCGCACAATCGCACGCCCGATGGCAACTCGCTGACGTTGACCACCGGACAGGGCCTTGGGCTTGCGTTTCAGGTATTGATCCAGTTTCAGAATACTGGAGGCGTCCTGAACCTTCTGGTCGATCTCTGCCTTGGGAACGCCGTTCATGCGCAGGCCAAAACCCATATTCTCGGCGACCGTCATATGCGGGTACAAAGCGTAGGTCTGGAACACCATCGCCACGCCGCGTTTTGCAGGATCCATATGGGTCACCTCGCGCGCGCCAATATGAATTTGGCCTTCCGAAGTTTCCTCGAGCCCCGCAATCATCCGCAGTAGGGTGGACTTGCCGCAGCCCGAGGGGCCGACGAACACACAGAATTCACCATCTTCGATTTCCAGGTCGATCCCGTGGATCACCTGAGTCTGGCCGTAGCGTTTGATCGCCTGATTGAGCGTTACACCTGTCATGTCGATTGCATCCTGTTATTCTGTCCATTCGGGCGGGTTTCGGGGAACCGCCAAGCCTGCGCCTCGGTCGCGATCTGGTCGGCAACGCGCCGCACCCGCGGGACCCAGGCCTCTAGTTGATTGAAATCCATCCGTCCGGTTGAACCGGTTACGGAAATTGCGCCCAAAACGCGCCCGCTCGAGGTCAGAACCGGACAGGCTACGCAAATAATGCCGGGCTCATGCTCTTCATCGTCGATCGCGTAGCCTCGGCTGCGAATCAGTTCCAAATCCGCCCGCAAATCCGCCTCGGAGGTCAGAGTCTTGTCCGTGAAACGGTGATAGCTTTGCTGGGATACGGCGCGGTCCAATGCGGGCCCATCCAGAAACGCCATCATCGCCTTGCCTACACCGGTGCAATAGGCCGGGCCAACCTTGCCGGCCTGCGAATACATCTCGACCGGCTGGGCGGCGTTGCGTTTGTCGACATACAGAACCTGATTGGAATCCAGCTGCGCCAAATGCACCGTTTCCCCTGTCTCTGCGCTGAGCGTATCCAGAAACGGCCGCGCGATAGGGGCCAGAGAGCTTTGCGTCCAAGCCGTATGCGCCAGACGGACCAGCCGCAAACCCGGTGAATAGGTCTGCCTGTCAGGTTCATAGGCCAGCATACCCTGATTGGTCAGCGATTGCAGAAAGCGATAGAGCGTCGCTTTGGGAAAGCTGCTGCTCTCCAGCAGTTCCGCGAACCGCACCGGGCGCTCGAACGAGGCCACGTGCTCCAGCACATCACATGCTTTGCCTATTGTTCCGTCACCAGCCACGGGTGTGTGTTCTCCTCCGTTTGACCCCCGTTCGACCACGGTGTTTGCACGAGGGTCTTGACAAGACTAGCCGAGTCGATGTGTAGTTTTCAATATATAAAACACGGTTTCACTATTTGGAACTAAAATGGAAGCTAAGGGAGGACACCATGCATTCCATGTTCAAGCGCACCGCTGCCGCACTGGCGGCGAGTGTGGCACTAGCTGCACCCGTTGCCGCCGAACTGACCGGCGAACTGCGCATCTTTCTTGACACCTCAAACCCGGCGCCACGTGCGACGATGGAAGCGATGATCGAACAGTTTCAGGCCCAGCACCCGGATCTGGCCATCGAAACCACAGTGATCGACCGCGAGGCGTATAAGACGCAGATCCGCAACTTCCTGACGGCTGACACGCCGGATGTAGCTACATGGTATGCCGCAAACCGCATGAAGCCTTATGTTGAGGCGGGTCTGTTCGAAGACGTTTCGGACCTGTGGGCAGAGCCTGAGATCGCCGAGAATCTGGCCTCGACCAAAGGCGCGATGACCCTTGATGGTAAGCAGTGGGGCGTGCCCTATACCTACTATCAGTGGGGCGTTTACTACCGCAAAGACATCTTCGACGAGCTGGGCCTGACCGAGCCGACCACCTGGGAAGAAGAGCTGGCGAACTGCGAGAAGATCGTCGCCTCGGGTCGCGCCTGCTATACCATCGGGACCAAGTTCCTGTGGACCGCCGGTGGCTGGTTCGACTATCTGAACATGCGCACCAACGGGTTCGACTTCCACAACCAGCTCGCCAATGGCGAAATCAGCTGGGAAGACGACCGGGTCAAGCAGACCTTCGCCAACTGGAAACAGCTGGTCGACATGGGTGCCTTTATCGACAACCACCAGACCTATAGCTGGCAGGAAGCCCTGCCCTTCATGGTGAACGGAGACGCGGCCGCCTATCTGATGGGCAACTTTGCTGTTGCACCTCTGCGCGAAGCGGGTCTGACAGACGATCAGTTGGACTTCTACCAGTTCGTCGCGATCAACCCCGATGTTGAACTGGCCGAGGACGCCCCTACCGATACGTTCCACATCCCGGCCAACGCTTCGAACAAGGAAGCCGCGCGCGAGTTCCTGCGCTTCGTCGTGTCTCCGGACGTTCAGACCGAAATCAACAACGGTTCCAACCTGGGCCAGCTTCCGGTTAACGCGCAATCCTCGGTGGATGATGACAAGTTCCTCCAGCAAGGGTTTACCATGCTGTCCTCGAACAGCCCCGGCGGTGTCGCCCAGTTCTGGGACCGCGACGCACCGGCTGAAATGGCCAAGGTCTCTATGGAAGGCTTCCAGGAATTCATGGTCAAGCCGGACAATCTGGACAAGATTCTGGCCAAACTGGAACGCGCACGTAGCCGTATATACGACAACTGATCTGGCAGGGGCCGGGTAAACTCCCGGCCTACGCCTTCTTCAATTGCAAGGCGGGCTTCAACCCGCCTTCGCCCCCAGATCCGAGATAGCCCATGTCAGCCGTCGACACACAGGAACAGGAAAGCTGGTTCCATCGCAACCAACAACGCATCGCGCCCTGGCTCTTCCTTGCGCCGGGCCTGTTGTTCTTCATGGTCTATGTGATCATCCCGGTCTTTCAGTCCTTTAACCTGTCACTTTATGAATGGGATGGGCTGGGCGCCGCAGAATATGTAGGGTTCCGCAACTACGAGGACCTTTATTGGGAGTGGGTGGATCGCGATGCGTTCTACACTTCACTCAAGAACAACCTGATCTGGTTGATCCTGTATCTGGCAGCGATCCCGGCGGGCCTGTTCATCGCCCTGTTCCTGAACCAGACGGTCTGGGGCATTCGACTCTACAAGTCTCTGTTTTTCTTTCCGTTCGTGATCTCTCAAGTCGTTGTTGGGCTGGTTTTTACGTGGTTCTACGACCCGACATTCGGGTTGTTGAACGAATTCCTGGGTTTCTTTGGTCTTGGCCCGCTGAATGTGCTGGGGGATGAAAAACTGGTCACATACGGCATCATCGTCGCCGGCCTGTGGCCGCAAACAGCCTATTGCATGATCCTGTATCTGACCGGCCTGAACGCCGTGGATCCCGAACAGATCGAGGCCGGACGTTTGGACGGTGCAAAAGGTGGGCGGATGCTGTGGCACATCATCCTGCCGCAACTGCGCCCGGCGACGTTTATCGCCTTTGTCGTGACGATCATTGGCGCTCTGCGGTCCTTCGACCTGATCTCGATCATGACGCAGGGTGGGCCGTTCGGGTCGTCCCGCGTGCTGGCCTATTACATGTTCGAGGTCGCCCTGTCTGAATACGGCTTCCGCATGGGATATGGCGCGGCCATCGCTGTGATCCTGTTCCTCATTATGCTGTGCTTCATCGCCTATTTCCTGTGGTCGATGTACCGCGAAGAAAGGGGGCACTGAGATGTTTCCTAAACCCATCGAAAAACAACCCCGCGCGGCACAGATCACTTATCAGGCTATGCTGCCCATTGCCCTGCTGCTGTGGCTCGGCCCCTTGCTTGCAGTTGCCTTGTTCTCAATCAAGCCCGAGGCGGATTTCACCAACGCAAACTACTGGGGCTTGCCGTCCCGGTTTGAGGGCGCGGTCAACTATGGACAGGTCTTCTTCAACTCGGACATGCCGCGATATCTGCTGAACTCATTCATGATCACCATTCCAACGGTGATCGGAGCGGTTGCGCTCAGCTGCATGACTGGGTTCGCGCTGGGGATCTACAAATTCAAGTCGAACCTGTGGATCTTCTTCATGTTCGTGGCGGGCAACTTTGTCCCGTTCCAGATCCTCATGGTTCCGGTTCGCGACCTGACGTTAGAGCTTGGCCTCTACAATACCAAAACCGGGCTGGTCCTGTTCCACATCGCGTTCCAGACTGGGTTTTGCACGCTGTTCATGCGAAACTTCATCCGCGCGCTGCCTTTTGAACTGATCGAAGCCGCCCGAGTCGAGGGCATCAGCGAGGTCCGCATCTTCTGGTACGTGGTCCTGCCCCTGATGAAACCCGCCATCGCAGCGCTGAGCGTGCTGATCTTCACCTTCATCTGGAACGACTATTTCTGGGCCGTGGTCCTGACCCAAGGGGCCGAAAGCCAACCTGTGACGGCCGGGATCACCAGCTTCAACGCTCAGTACCGCGCGGCCTATCAACTGATGAGCGCGGGTTCCCTCGTTGCCGCCTTGCCGCCTGTGGCCATGTTCTTCCTGATGCAGAAACACTTCATCGCGGGTTTGACCCTTGGAGCTGTTAAATAACGCCAAACGAGAGTTTTGCAAAATGACCAAAATCACCTTTATCGGCGCGGGTTCCACGATCTTTATGCGTAATATCGTGGGCGATGCGCTGCTGACCCCAGCGCTGGCCGACAGCCATTTCGCGCTCATGGATATCGACCCGCAGCGTCTGGCCGAAAGCGAAACCGTGGCGCGAGCCATGATCCGTTCGGTCGGCACCGGAGCAACGGTTACCACCCACACCGACCGCCGCGCGGCGTTGGAGGGGGCTGATTTCGTCATCACTGCCTTTCAAGTCGGCGGGTACGAACCCTGCACGGTGACGGATTTTGAGATCCCCAAGCAATACGGGTTGCGCCAGACAATCGCAGATACGCTCGGGATCGGAGGGATCATGCGCGGTCTGCGCACCGTCCCAGTACTGTGGGGCGTGGCACAGGATATGATGCAGCTCTGCCCCAACGCGACGCTGTTGCAATATGTGAACCCGATGGCCATCAACACCTGGGCTCTGGCCGAGCAATTCCCGGACCTGAAACAGGTCGGCCTGTGCCATTCGGTCCAGAATACGGTCGAAGAGCTTGCCCATGATCTGGACCTGCCCAAGGATGAGATCCGCTACAAGGTGGCAGGCGTGAACCATGTGGCCTTCTTCCTGCGGCTGGATCATCTGGGCCGCGACCTCTACCCCGCGTTGCGCAGGGGCTATGCGCACGGTACTCTGCCCAAACCACCTCTGTTGATGCCACGCTGCCCCAACAAGGTCCGGTACGAAGTGATGGACCACTTGGGCTACTTCTGCACCGAGAGTTCGGAACATCTGGCAGAATATGTGCCGTGGTTCATCAAGGACGGGCGGCCCGACCTGATCGAACAATTCTCGATCCCGCTGGATGAATACCCCACCCGCTGTGTCGAGCAGGTCGCGGATTGGAAAGAACAGGCCAAGACACTGACAGACGGGCGCGATGTCTCGGTCACCCGCAGCCACGAATTCGCGGCGGACCTGATGAACGCCGTCGTCACGGACACGCCCTATACGGCCTATGGAAACCTGCCCAATACGGGTCAGATCCCACAATTGCCCTTGGGCGCTGCGGTGGAAACCCCCTGTCTGGTCGATTCAAACGGCGTTCAGCCCTCGGTCGTTACCGACATCCCGCCGCAGCTGGTAGCGCTGATGCGCACCCAGATCAACGTGCAAGAGCTGACCGTCCGGGCGCTGACCGAACAAAACGCCGAACATATCTACCATGCCGCCATGATGGACCCGCATACTGCAGCGGAACTGGACCTGCGCCAGATTCGCAGCCTTGTGACCGACCTTCTGACCGCGCATGCGGAGTGGCTGCCCGACTGGTGCCGCCCCCTCCGCGCGGCATGATCTTCATCTTTTCACAATTACTCAATTCCAACCCCAGCTAAAGAAGCGAAGCCAGAATGACAAAGAAACGCCGCTCATCGCATTGGTACGGAAAACTCGACAAGGACGGGTTCATCCACCGCTCCTGGATGAAAAACCAGGGCTTTCCCGATCACGCCTTCGACGGACGCCCCATCATCGGCATCTGCAATACATGGTCGGAACTGACCCCCTGCAACTCGGGCCTGCGCGATCTGGCCGAAGGCGTAAAACGCGGCGTGTGGGAGGCCGGAGGCTTCCCGGTCGAATTCCCGGTCATGTCGCTGGGCGAGACCCAGATGAAGCCCACGGCCATGCTGTTCCGCAATCTGCTGGCCATGGATGTCGAAGAATCCATCCGCGCCTATGGCATTGACGGCGTCGTTCTGCTTGGCGGATGTGACAAGACCACGCCGGGGCAACTGATGGGCGCGGCCTCGGTCGATCTGCCCTCGATCGTGGTCAGTTCCGGGCCGATGCTGAACGGCAAGTTCAAGGGCAAGGACATCGGATCGGGCACCGATGTCTGGAAGTTTTCGGAAGAGGTCCGCGCAGGTGAAATGACGCTGCAGGATTTCATGAACGCCGAATCCGGTATGTCGCGCAGCGCTGGGGTCTGCATGACCATGGGCACGGCCTCAACCATGGCCTCGCTGGTCGAAGCCATGGGCATGTCCCTGCCCACCAACGCCGCCCTGCCCGCGGTTGACGCGCGCCGCATGGCGCTGGCACACCTGACCGGCAAGCGGATTGTCGAGATGGTGGACGAAGACCTCAAACCCTCGGACATCCTGACCAAGGAAGCGTTTGAGAACGCCATTCTCGCCAATGCCGCCGTGGGAGGCTCAACCAACGCCGTGGTTCACCTGCTGGCGCTGGCAGGTCGGGTTGGTGTCGATCTGACGCTGAAAGACTTTGAAATCGGCTCGGAAATTCCCCTGCTGGTCAACTGCATGCCGTCTGGTAAATACCTGATGGAGGATTTCTGTTACGCAGGCGGCGTGCCTGTGGTGCTGAATGAACTCAAACCCTTCTTGCGCCCTGCGAAAACTGTTCTGAACAAGGATATCGCGGCCCATTACGACGGGGCAGAGTGTTACAATCGCGACGTGATCCGCCCCTTCGATGATCCGGTCAAACCGGCAGCTGGCCTGCGCGTTCTGCGCGGCAATCTCGCGCCAAACGGGGCCATTGTGAAACCGTCGGCAGCGACGGATGAGTTGCTGGAAACCGAGGCCGAAGCTTTCGTTTTCGAAAGCATCGAAGACCTGAAGGCCAATATCGACCGCGAAAACCTGCCTGTGACGTCCGAGACCATTCTGGTCCTCAAAGGCTGCGGACCCAAGGGCTATCCCGGCATGCCCGAGGTCGGTAACATGCCGATCCCTGCCAAGCTGGTGAAAGAAGGCGTGCGCGACATGATCCGTATCTCGGACGCGCGCATGTCCGGCACCGCCTTCGGTACTGTCATCCTGCATGTCAGCCCCGAGGCGCAGGCCGGTGGCACATTGGCATTGGTCAGGACCGGCGACCGCATCCGCGTCTCGGCAAGTAAGGGAAAGCTTGAACTGCTGGTCGATGAGGCAGAGCTCGACACCCGCCGCGCGGCCTGGCAACCGGAGGCACCGCATTACACGCGCGGCTACGCCCGACTTTACATCGACCACGTACTGCAAGCCGATCAGGGCGCTGACCTTGATTTCCTTGTCGGCAAAGACACACGCCTCGTCACCAGAGAGAGTCACTAATGGACCAACCTGCTGTATTCCAGGACCTGAAAGGGGCCTCAGTCTATATCACCGGCGGCGGCTCGGGCGTTGGCGCTTCGCTGACCGACGGGTTCATGGCGCAAGGGGCCAATGTGGCCTTTATCGGCCGCTCGGACGCAAGCGCCTTTGTGGAAGAGATGCGCACCAAACACGGCCGCGCGCCCTTGTTCATGCAGGGCGATATGACCGATACGGAACTGTTGCACGCCACCATGCAGAAGGCCGCCGAGGCCCATGGACCGATCAAAGTGCTGATCAATAACGCCGCCAACGATCAGCGCCACTCTCTGGAAGAGACGACCTCGGACTTCTGGGACTGGATGATCGAGGTGAACCTCAAAGCCTATTATTTCGCCTGTCAGGAAGCCGCACGCCAGATGGAGAATGGCGGCTCGATCATCAATTTCAGCTCGATCAGCTACATGATGGGCAACGCGGGCTATCCGATCTACACGACCTCGAACGCAGGGATTACCGGCATGACCCGGTCGTTGGCTCGTGAGCTTGGGCCTAAAGGTATCCGCGTCAACGCACTGGCCCCTGGGTGGGTTCTGACGCAAAAGCAGATGGACATGTGGGCCACGCCCGAAGATTTGGCGGCACATTTGGATCGCCAATGCCTGAAAGAACATCTAAAGCCCGACGACATGATCGGACCCACCTTGTTTCTGGCCTCGGACGCCAGCCGCGCCATGACCGGACAATGCATGGTAGCCGATGGTGGCGTCGTGGTAACGGGGTAGAACGATGAAACCAGAATGGATCGCAGCGGACTGGGGCACCTCGCACTTGCGCGTCTGGGCGATGGAGGGGTCGACCCCTATTGACCACGCCCAGTCAGACATGGGCATGGCGCGCGTCTCCAAAGGCGGGTTTGAGGACGCCCTGTTGGCATTGATCGAGGGCTGGTTGGACAATGCTCCTGTCGATGTCGTCGCCTGCGGCATGGTAGGCGCCCGTCAGGGATGGGTTGAAGCACCCTATGCTGCTGTTCCAACCACGCCTGTGCAGGGCGTTCCGATCCGCGTGCCCGCCACCGACCCTCGGGTCCGCGCCTTTGTCGTGCCCGGTCTGAAACAAGTGGCCCCGCCTGATGTGATGCGCGGAGAAGAAACGCAAATCGCTGGGTTTCTGGATACACATCCAAATTGGGACGGCGTGATCTGCTTGCCCGGCACCCACACGAAATGGGTGCAGGTCAGCGCGAATGAGGTCGTCAGCTTCCGCACCTTCATGACCGGAGAGCTGTTCGACTTGCTGCGCGGTCAATCGGTCCTTCGGCACTCGGTGAGCGAAGGTTGGGACGAGGCCGCGTTTTCTGAGGCCGTCGAGGATACTCTGTCCAAACCCGAACAGCTCGCCGCCCGTCTGTTCAGCCTGCGTGCTGCAGATCTGCTGCACGGGCAGGATGGCAGCACGGCGCGCGCGCGTCTGTCCGGGCTATTGATTGGGGCCGAACTTGCAGCCTCACGCCCCTATTGGCTGGGTCAGCAGATCGCGATCATCGGGGCCGAGGGGCTATCGGCTGCCTACGCCAAAGCGCTGCAACCGCAAGGCGCGTTTGTCGAGATGGCCGACGCCACCACATCCACTCTGGCCGGGTTGAACAAAGCCCGCAATATGACAAGAGAAACCGTATGAGCCGCCCTATCATTGCCATTCTGCGCGGGTTGACCCCCTCGCACGCCGAGAAAGTCGGTCGACTTCTGATCGAAACCGGGATCGACCGGATCGAGGTGCCGCTGAACTCTCCGGATCCTTTGGAAAGCATCGGCATTCTGGTCGAGGCGTTCGGCGATCGTGCCCTGGTCGGCGCGGGTACGGTGCTGACCCCCGAACAGGTTGAGGCCGTGCGTGACGTAGGCGGAAAGCTGATTGTCTCGCCCAATGCCGATCCTGACGTGATCCGGCGCAGCCGTGAGCTGGGGCTGCAATCCTGGCCGGGCATCTTCACCCCGACCGAGGCCTTTTCGGCCCTCAAAGCCGGCGCAACGGGTTTGAAACTGTTCCCCGGCTCTTTGGCAGGCCCCGCAGGTCTGTCAGCGTTGCGGGCGGTCTTGCCTATGGGCACGCAGGTCTTCGCAGTTGGCGGCGCGGGTACAGACAACTTCGACGAATGGATCGCAGCCAGCGCGGACGGGTTCGGCATCGGTTCGGCCCTGTTCAAGCCGGACATGGAGCTCGCGGAAATCTCGGAACGCGCCATTCGGATCGTAGCCGCCTATGACGAGGCTGTTGCATGAGCGTCACTTTCGACGACCGCCCGTGTATGCTGGGCGAAGGTCCTCTCTGGCATCCCGAGCGGAAGCAATTGTTCTGGTTTGACATCCTCGGCAAACGCCTAATGACCCGTGAGGGCGAGGTGCAGAAAAGCTGGGACTTCGAAGAATATGTCTCGGCCGCAGGCTGGGTGGACCGTGATACTCTGCTGATGGCCTCAGAAAACGGGCTGTGGCGGTTTTCGCTGGCCACGGGTGAGAAATCTCTGGTTGCCCCGCTCGAGGCTGACAATCCGGTTACCCGCTCGAATGACGGCCGCGCCGATCCGTGGGGCGGGTTCTGGATCGGGACGATGGGCAAAAGCGCGGAACCCGGTGCTGGTTCAATCTACCGGTTTTACAAGGGCGAGTTGCGCCGTCTGGTGCCGGATGTCACCATTTCAAACGCGATCTGTTTTTCTGCGGACCAGTCCTGCGCCTACTACGCAGACACCGCGACACGACAGGTGATGCGGTGGGGTCTGAACTCCGAAACTGGCTGGCCTGAGGGGGAAGCTTCAGTGTTTCTGGATCTGAACGAAGACGGTTTGAACCCGGATGGCGCGGTGGTTGATACCGCTGGGAACGTTTGGATCGCTCAATGGGGGGCGAGCCGGGTCGCGGCCTATGATCCGGCAGGCCAGTTCCTGCGCGCCGTCGCGGTAGACGCCGCCCATACATCCTGCCCCGCCTTTGGCGGAGACGACCTGACAACGCTGTTCTGCACAACCGCCCGCGAAGGGCTGAGCGCGGAAACGCTTGAAACACAACCCACCAACGGAATGACCTTTGCCGAGCCGAACGCAGGCCAGGGCCAACCGGAACACAGAGTCCTTCTATGACCCCCGAACTCGGCGTTTGCTACTACCCCGAACACTGGCCCGAGGCTGTTTGGGCCGAAGATGCCGCGCGCATGGTTGAGACGGGCCTGAGCTGGGTGCGCATCGGCGAATTCGCCTGGAGCCGGTTGGAACCCTCGCCCGGTGATCTGCAATTCGACTGGCTGGATCGCGCGGTCGAGGTGCTGGGATCGGCCGGTTTGAAGGTGGTTATGGGGACACCCACAGCGACGCCTCCGCGCTGGATGCTGGACAAACACCCCGATATGCTGGCTGTCGACGCTCAAGGTCAGCCGCGTAAATTCGGGTCGCGTCGGCACTATTGCTTCAGCCATGCAGGTTATGTCGACGAGTGCGTCCGCATCGCCCGGATCTTTGGCGAACGCTACGGCCACAATCCGCATGTCGCTGCCTGGCAAATCGACAATGAATATGGCTGCCACGACACCACGATCAGTTACAGCCCCCCTGCGCTCGCGGCGTTTCGGCTGTGGTTGGCGGATCAATATGGCAGCATCGACGCCCTGAACGAGGCTTGGGGCAATGTTTTCTGGTCGATGGAATACGACCACTTTGACCAGATCGACCTGCCAAACCTGACTGTGACCGAGCCGAACCCGGCCCATGTTCTGGCCTTCCGCCGCTTTAGTTCAGACCAGGTGGTGGCGTTTAACAAGGCACAGGCCGATGTGTTGCGCCCTCTGACCGATGCGCCGTTGTCGCATAACTACATGGGACGTGTACTTGAGTTCGACCATTTCGATGTTGGCGCGGACCTCGATATCGCCACCTGGGATAGCTATCCGATCGGCTTCTTGTCGGACAGGTTGGAGGATGACGCCGAACACAAGGCCAAATTCCTGCAACAGGGCGATCCGGACATGCAGGGCTTTCACCATGACCTCTATCGCGCAATTGGCCGTGGTCGTTGGTGGGTGATGGAGCAACAGCCCGGCCCTGTGAACTGGGCCCCGTACAACCCAGCCCCCCTGCCCGGCATGGTCCGGCTGTGGTCGCTAGAGGCCGTAGCTCATGGGGCCGAGGTGGTGAGCTATTTCCGCTGGCGCCAAGCGCCCTTCGCGCAGGAGCAGATGCACGCCGGATTGCTGACACCAGACAGCCGCGCGGCCCCCGGTCTGGCCGAGGCGCGCCAGACGGCGGAGGAATTGAAGGCCATCGGTCCGGTGCACCAGAAACAGGCGCAGGTTGCGATCCTGTTCGACTATGCCTCGGATTGGGCGTGGACCGCGCAGCCGCAGGGCGCAGGATTTGACTATTTCCGGCTGGTATTCTCGACCTATCGCGCTCTGCGTCGGGCCGGGCTGTCGGTGGACATCGTTTCATCTCAGAACCTGCCGAAAGGATACGCGGTGATCCTTGCGCCGGGTCTAGCCACTATCGATGCCGAGTTGGAAACGCGTCTGGCAGAGGCCTGCGAGCTTGCCATCCTTGGCCCGCGCAGCGGCGCAATCACCCGCGATTTCCAGATCCCTCTGTCGGGTCGCCCCGGCCTTGATGGCGTCGATTGCCATGTCGATCTGGTTGAAACCCTGCCGCCGAATGTCAAACGCCCGGTGGTAGGAGGCGGAGCGGCGCGGCACTGGATCGACCGTCTGTCCGGAGACGGCGCGGACCTCTTGAGATTTGAGGACGGGACTCCAGCCGTGAAAACGGGGGATGGTTTTTGGTATCTGGCGGGTTTCCCCGACGAGGCGCTCTGGGATCGTCTCATCGGTCTGGCAGCGCACCACACCGGTCTAACCCTGCAGCCGATGCCCGAGGGCTTGCGGCTTCGGGAAACGGCCGAGCATACGTTCCTGATCAACTACAATGCCGATCCGGTTGAATGGAACGGGCACACCATTGCGGGCTGCGACGTTGTAGTCCTTGAAAACAGCGCGTCCTCGGAGGGTTGATACGGGCGCGCTATTTCGTCCAAATTGCAAGGCTGTGCGGGGCTACCGGGTCTTCTCCGACCAGAAGCGAGCGCTTTGTATTCGCGGGCAGTGGTTGGTCTTGATCACCGAAATTGAAGGCAAAGCGCAGGTCCCCGCGTTGGGTAAGCCTCAAATCCTGATGCGTTTCGGAGACCTCCAGCCCCGCCCAATCCAACACGTCGCGCAAGATGTTTTGTAACAACGCGCCGCTCGGGACCATCGCAAGATAGGTCGCCCTGTTCGAGCGAATGACCGCCGGGCTGCCATTCTGATATCGACTGACGAATTGGCCGATAACTTCTGCGCTCGTCTCGACAATTTCGCGCCAACCTGTGAAGGGCAGCGGGTTTTGCTCGCCCAACTGCACGGCTTCGTCCGCAAGGTCAGGCAAGGACTCGACTCGCAAAACGCGAACACCTGTCAAATCGCTCAACACCCCCGGCGCGAGGCTATCCGGGCTGTGCATATCTGGCGTCTTGCTGCCCGACCGCGCCCCGATAAACAGTTTCGCTGAGGTCGTCTTAAGTCTTGAGGCCAAGTCGGCGCTGACAATCATGCTCTGCGGCAAAACGATCAAGGCATAGCCATCAAGGTCGTCTTCTGGCCCGACAAAATCCAGATCGACGCCGAAACCGCGCAAACCCGCGTACCAGTCTCGTAGGATGTTCGCATTGGGAAACTCATTGTCATGCGGCAGGATGTCCGCCGCCCAGATCGACGTATAGTCGATCAACATAGCAACTTGCGCTTTCTGTCTTTTGGCAGGAGGCAAAACCGCGCGATCCTTCACCACCTGCGCCAGCTCAACCGCTGCCTGATCCAGACTACCATCCGACCGTAAAAGCGCGGTGTGGAACTGCTCCTGAGCGAACTTCGCCTGCCGCCAGCGAAAGAACATCACCGCCTGCGCGCCATGGGCATAGGCTGCCCAAGTCCACAGCCGGACCACTCCATCTGCGGGCGAAGGGTTCTTTTCCGCCCAGTCGACGGGACCGGGTTGTTGCTCCAACACCCACATGCGCCCGCGCCCTTGCGAGCGATAAAGATCGCAGTGAAACCCCTGATAGTCCGGTGCCCCGGTTCGCAAGTAGCGATGCTTGTCCTGATCAGACAGGGACGATCCCAGCAGATTGCCCAGCGGGTAACTGTCGAAGCCGACGATATCCAGATCGGCGGCCACCGCGTGGTGATCAAACTCAAAACTGCCCGCCATGAAGTTATGCGTGATGTCCCGGCCCGGAGAATGCGTGCGCAGAATATCTACCTGAGCCTTGTTGAACAGCCGGACTCGGTCCGAGGAATAACGCGCGAAATCCAAAGATTGCGTCGGGTTCGCGGCCGCAACCAGGCCGTTTGGTAGCTCGATCTGGTTAAAACTTGAATACTGCGTGCCCCAGAAGACCGTACCCCATCTCTGGTTCAATTCTTCAATCGTGCCATAGCGCACTTGCAGCCACCGGCGAAACCCATTGCGAGCCGCGTCCGAGTAACTGAGGACGGTGTCATGGTCGTTGTATTCATTGTCAATCTGCCACGCGTGAACATGCGGGTTTTGACCATAGCGCCGGGCATATTCGGTGGCGATCCGTTTGGACTCGTCAAGGTAGACATCACTGGAGAAGCAATAGTGCCGGCGCGATCCAAAGCCGCGCACGCGACCGTCAGGGCCGACGGGCAAAATCTCTGGATACTCGTCGATCAGCCATTTGGGTGGCGAAGCCGTTGGAGTAGACATCATGACCCGCAGGCCAGCCTCACCCAAAATCCCGATGACCTCATCCAGCCAACCCCATTCGAACTGACCGCGCCGGGGTTCGATCAGACCCCAGGTGAACTCGGCAATCCGCACCCAATCGAGGCCCATCTCGACCATTTGAGCAGCATCGTCTCGCCATTGGGACGGGTCCCATTGCTCGGGGTAGTAGCAAACACCCAGTTCAAGCTTGTTCATCTGGTGTCCTTCGCGGTTCGCCGCTCGATCCATTTCAGGAAGCTGGCGCAACCCAGAGTGATCACGACATAGAGGATCGCCGCCGTGTTGAATGGCGCAAACGGCAGGAAGCTAGAGGCCTGAAACTCGCGCATGCGTTGGGTCATGTCGCGCACCGACAGGATCGACAGCAGTGAGGTGTCTTTGATCATCGCGATGAACTCATTGCCCAACGGCGGTGTCACGATCCGCAGGGCCTGCGGCAGCACGATCAGCCGCGCCGTTTGCCAGCGTGACAGACCCAATGAGCTACCAGCCTCGAGCTGGCCTTTCGGTATGGCTTCGATGCCGGATCGGAAAATCTCGGCCATATAGGCGGAATACCCAACCGAAATGGCGATGATCCCGCGGGTCATGTTGGTCATGTCGATACCACCGCCGGTGGCATCCTTGACCGCGCCCGCCAAAGGAAGGCCGATATAGAGAATGATCACCAGCATCGGAATTCCGCGGATCGTGTCCACGAAAAACTCGGCCCCGACCGCAAGCGGATGCAGTTTGTGCTGGGACCCACCGACCGTCAGTGTCAGCAAAAGGAAACCGAAAACGGCAAAAGCCAGCCCCGGATTTCGAAACTTGTCCGGCAGAAAGCTGGTCTGCCAGATCACCGGATAGCCCTGCGTATGGGACTCAACCGGAACAAACGCACCCGAGACGCTGTCGACGGTCTCAATCTGCTCAATCGCTGATGCCACGTCCGGAGCGCTCCGGATCCGGATTTGCTGATCGCCGCCGCCTTCGAACTCACCGAAGCGGATCATATCGGCCTGCGCCTGAGGGGTGCCGCGCACAATGGCGATACGCCCCTCGGTATTGCCGACAAGGACATAGCTGACCTTGGGCTGCATGAAGAAAAAGGTGGACACCGCAAGCAACGCCAGACTGATCGCGCCATAGACCATCGTTGTCCGGGCCTTAGGCTTGAAAGACTGCAGCCCGACCCAGATCAGGCCAAGGATCGCGGCGAAGATATAGGCAAAGATCGCCGCGCGGAACGTGATGGCGACGCCTGTTGCGAACTGCCAATGGGCCATGAACATCAGGTAGAACAGCGCGGCGCCCGTCAGAATTTCGAACCCAAGTTGCACGCGCCCGCGCATTGGTTTCGTCAAACGACCAGAGATCAGGCACAACGCGATGATCACAGCATAGACCGCCAGAAGGATCTGCAGGCCGCTCTGAACCTGTGCCACCACTTCGGGAAACAAAACCCACGTCTGGTTGGAGCGGTCAATCAGGGTCGAGGTGTTCTGACTGAGCGCATGAAAGAAGACGGATTCGGCGAAGGGCATCAGGACATGCGGGGCGACAAACGCCAGAATGGACAGGCCAACCGCCGCCGGAAACGCCGCCAAAGCCGATATCCGAAGCCATGCGGGCGCTTGCGCTTCGAACCGGGTGTGGCGGGCGCAAAGATAGCCCAGGATCGCCGTCACAAGGACCAGCAGGAACCCCACAAATATCGGCCCTGCATTGTTGCCGATCCCCAGAATGGCGACCAGAGATCGCAGATATTTGGACGAGGTGGCAAACAGATAGATGATAAACGGCGCGGCTGCGAGCAACACGAGGTTGCTCGGGCGGATCGAGCTGAGGCGCGACATGGGGTTCTCCGCTAAGTCAAAGCCCCGGCGGCAGAAACCGCCGGGGCTGGAGGGGGATTCAAAGGATCAGTTGGTGCCCCAGTATTTGGCTTTCAGTTCATCCAAAGTGCCGTCTTGCTGAATTGCTGCCAGACCTTCGTTGATCGCATCGACAGTCGGATCACCTTCCTGAAACACGATGCCCAGAGGGTCGGATTGCAGCCCTGTAATGCCCACGGTCAGTTCGCCCGCGAATTCCTGCTCATATGCGGTGGCCGAGGTTCCGTCGATGATCACGCCTTCTACATCGGCATTCTGCAGCGCCAGAATGGCGGCCGAGAAGTTGTCATAGAGGCTGACATTCTCACGCCCGACCAGATCTTCCGCCAGCTGCGCGTTGGTCGTTCCGGTTTGAGCGGCCAGTTTGAGACCTCCGGCCTTGAAGTCGTCCAGGGTCGTGTCGCCCTTGTCGACTTGCAACAGGATGGCCTGGCTGACCACGATATACGGCTCCGAGAAATCCATGGTCTCTTCCCGTTCCGGCGTGATCGAAACGCCCGAGATGACCAGATCGAACTCACCTTGCTGAAGGGCTGCGAAGATCCCATCCCACGCGGTGTTGACGAAATTCGGCACGCAGTTCACGCGCTCGCAAATGGCGTTCATGACGTCGACGTCAAAGCCCACGATCTCGCCCGTTGTCTCGTCGACGGTCTCCATCGGCGGATAGGTTGCATCCGTTCCGATCTTCAGAACACGGCCTTCCAAATCGGCGGCAAAAGCGGCCGGGACCGTCATCGTGGCAACGGCTGCAGCGGCAAGTAAATGTTTGAACATGATTGGTTTCTCCTATGTTGGGTCAGGTCAGTTCGCCGGGTTCGGCGGAGGTGTGTCAGGTTGCCGCTCGATTAACGTGGCCCTGATCTTCTTTTGAATTTCGGACGGATCGACCCCGTCCAATGATTTTAACATGAACGCGCCCAGCAACCGGCTGGTTTCGTCAATCGGCACGTAATAGGCGCTGGGCGCGGGCACGAAATATTTGCTGAGCTGGAGGTCATCGGTCGAAATGACCACAACATCGCGCCCGACCCTGATGCCATCTTCGGCGGCGGCCGACAAAACGCCCAGTGTCATCGCCTCGTTGGCGCAGATGATACCGGTCGGGCGGTTTTTGCACTGCATCAGGCTGCGAAAAGCCTCTTGGCCGCTTTGCGCCGTTGTGGGGCCGTTGTAGACCAGATCGCGTTGAACGGGCACGCCCGCAGTCTGTAGCGCGGCGGCATAGCCAGTCTGACGCTGCCCGGTGTAAACCAAATCGGCAGGTGGGTTAATGAGAGCAATCCGTCGATGACCCAAACGCAACAACCGCTCTGTGGCGTCACGCGCCGCGCTTTCGCTGTCGAAATCGACATAGGGGTGAGGTTCAAGACTGTCGCTCATGCCATAGGTTACAAAGGGGAAGTTCTGACTTTGCAGATAGGCGATACGCGGGTCGTTGCGTCGGGTGCCCGAAAAGATCACCCCATCGGCCGAGCGTTCCTGCACGATCGTGCGCAGGGCGGCCATCGCGTCATCAAGATCGGCCACGCTGCACACGCTCAGCTCATAACGTGACCCCTGCAAGGCGGTTGAGATGCCAGCCACAATTCGGGTGAATTCTACGCCCTCCCACTCCTCGGTTGCGTTGGTGGAGACGCCTACCAGTACCGCGATCCTGTAGGATTTGTTGGTGCGCAGCTTCAGCCCGGCGAGGTTTACTTTGTAACCCTGCTCCAAGGCCACTTTCTGTATCTCTTTAAGGGTTTCGCGTTTAACCGAGTCCTCTCCGCGCAAGGCATTCGATACGGTCCCGACGGAGTAGCCTGTCTGCTTGGCGATAGACTTGATCGTTGCGCGGGCCACCTAGATACGACCTTTCAAAAGGTCGGTCAGAAAGCGCCGGCCTGTTGTCAGTGTTGTCGTCGGGCTCGGCGATTCGTCATGTTCAACGAATAGATCCGAACAAACCGTGCGATCCAGCGCGTCAAGAACTGCGCTCCAGTCTATCTCGCCCTGCCCCAGATCTCGCCACCGGGCGTCGCCCTCTTGGCCGGGATCCACGTCCTTGGCGTGGACCGAGATCACACGGTCAGCGTATCGCCCAATTACCTCGACCGGGTTCAGGTAGGCCGCCCCCAACCAACCGATATCGGGCTGCCAAAAGACATTCCCTGTCTCCAGGATCATCTCCAACGGCGTCTGCGAGGGATACCCGACCAAATCAAAATCGTGGTTGTGATAGGCCAGCCGAACGCCCGAGCCTGACAGTTGCGCAGCCCATTGTGACAACTGGCCCGACACAGCCTTCCATCCCTCGGCAGTGTCGGGCCGCGCCGCTGGTGCCAGCCATGGCATGACGGCAACCGGGCATTCCAATCGTTCCAGAAGGTCCTGAATTTCGGGTAAACGCCCCTCGAACTCTTCCCAGTCAAAATGCGCCGAACGGACCCGCAAACCCGATTGCGCAACGGTCCGGGCCATCTGAGGTGCCGTCAGGTCGTGCAACCCCGTCGTTTCGACATCTGCATAGCCACAGGCCGCCGCCAATTGCAGTTGATCGCCAAGATCACCACAATTCCGGACTGTGTATAGCTGCGCAGAGACCCGCATTTCCCACCATTGAAACGTTTCAATAATGGTTGAACCCAGTTGCATGAGTTGTCAAGCGGCTTGAAGCCGCGCGCGCCAAGTCACTTGCGCATGGACAGGCCGTTATGGAACAGATGCACTTTTTCCGGCCGTGCTGTGACCGAAACCTGCTGCCCGCGAAGGTTCCGTTGAATACCGGGCAGTTTTGCGATGACCTGATCCGCGCCGTTGGATTTGGCAAAATATAGCAGAGTCACCTCACCCAATGCTTCGGTGAAATCAACCTCACCGCTCAGGATCGGGTCGCTATCCGTCAAAGTGAAATCTTCGGGCCGGACGCCGATGTTTACCTGCTTGCCTTCATCTTCCGTCCCGGTCGGAATCGCAGAAATCGCTGAACCTCCGCCCTCCAAGGCTATCGTCGTCATCTGCCCAGTGCCCGTGATTGTTCCGGGTAACAAGTTCATTGAAGGCGAGCCGATGAATTGGGCCACGAACTCATTGTCCGGGGTTTCATATAGCTCAAGCGGGGTGCCAACCTGGGCGATGCCTTTGTTGGCCAAAACCACGATGCGGCTGGCCAAGGTCATCGCTTCGACCTGATCATGGGTCACATAGATCATGGTGCTGTCTGGCATCGCCTCTTTGAGGCGCGCAATCTCAATCCGCGTGGCGACGCGCAGCGCTGCATCGAGATTCGAGAGCGGCTCATCAAACAGATAGACCTTGGGGTCCCGCACAATCGCCCGCCCAATCGCAACGCGCTGGCGCTGACCGCCAGAAAGGGCTTTGGGTAGGCGATCAAGGTATGGGTCCAATTGCAGAATTTGCGCCGCGCGCTCAACAGCAGCGTCGATCTCTGCGGCAGGCCGTTTGGCGATCTTGAGCGCAAAAGACATATTCTCGCGCACGGTCAGATGCGGATAGAGGGCATAGGACTGGAACACCATCGCGATGCCGCGCTGCGCGGGCGGCACGTCATTCATGACCTGACCTTCGATCTCCAGCGTGCCACCGGTGATCTTCTCCAGCCCCGCAATCATCCGGAGCAGAGTGGATTTTCCGCATCCGGACGGGCCAACAAAGACGATCAACTCGCCCTGTTCGATATCCAGATCAATGTGTTTCAGGACATCAACTGGTCCATAGGATTTCGCCACATCTGTGAGTTTGAGTTCCGACATGACTTACCCCTTGTCCTTGCGCATCAGGCAGAATTCGGCAGGTTGCAGCGTGACGCGACCTTCACCTGTGACACTGCCAATGTCCTGTCCAATTGCCTGCCAGCTGCCCGAGGGCAGATCGACCTGCCCTGCTTCGCTTCCCAAATTGAAGGCGCAGAACACCTCTTCGTTGGGGTTTTCGCGGCGGAAAACGAGGACGGGGCCGACTTGCTCCATCTCCGATTGTGCCCCTGCAGCCAGCGCCGGATGTGCATGTCGCAGAGCAATCGCGCGGCGATAGTGGTGCAGCATGGATTGATCATCCGCCTCCATACGATCAACCGCGCGTTCGGACTGTGCCGCACTGACAGGCAACCACGGCTCGCCGGTGCTAAAGCCCGATTGTTCATCCTGAGTTGCCCAGACCATCGGCGTCCGGCACCCGTCGCGGCCTTTGAACCCGGGCCAGAACTCAACGCCATAGGGGTCTTGCAAGCGCTCGAAAGGCACATCGGCCTCAGGCAGGCCCAGTTCCTCGCCCTGATACAAACAGGCCGAACCGCGCAGGCACATCATCAGAACCGCGTGTTGGCGCGTTGCTGCATCGCTGAGGTTCCAGCGGGAGGCATGACGTTGAACATCATGGTTCGAGAACGCCCAACAAGGCCAAGCATCTCCGGCCTTGGCCTGAAGCTGGTCGAACACCTGTTTTGCGTAAGCCGCTGTCAGCGCGCGTTTTTCCAGGAACTCGAACGCGTAGCACATGTGCATACGGGCGTCACCCGAGGTGTATTCCCCCATGATCTCAAGCCCGCGCTGCGCATCGCCGACCTCACCCAGACAGGCGCGTCCTTCGTATTCGTTGGTCAACGCCCGAAGCCGCTCCAGGAAGGCGATGTTTTCCGGCTGACTTTTGGAATAGAGGTGATTCTGGTGGTTGTATGGATTCACTGCAGGCGCAATCGAGGCATTGCGTTCCTCGACCGGCAGCGCGGGGTTATCGCGCAACTGCTTGTCGTGGAAATAGAAGTTGATCGTGTCCAGGCGGAAGCCATCGACCCCCATCTCCAGCCAGAACCGGGCCACGTCCAGCAGCGCGTCCTGCACCTGTTCGCAGTGGAAATTCAGGTCCGGTTGCGAGGTCAGGAAGTTGTGCAGGTAGTATTGCAGTCGGCGCGGGTCCCACTGCCAGGCAGATCCTCCGAAGATCGACAACCAGTTGTTCGGCGGCGTCCCATCGGGTTTGGGGTCGGCCCAGACATACCAATCGGACTTCGGATTGTCCCTTGAGGCACGGCTTTCGCTGAACCACGGGTGTTGATCCGAAGTATGAGACAACACCAGATCAATCATCACTTTCAGACCCTTTGCGTGGGCCTGACCCAGTAGCTCTTGGAAATCCTCAAGCGAGCCGAACATCGGATCGACATCACGATAATCGCTCACGTCATAGCCGAAATCCTTCATCGGCGACTTGAAGAAAGGCGAAATCCAGATCGCATCGACGCCGAGCGAGGCGATATAGTCGAGCCGTTGGGTGATCCCTTTCAGGTCACCAATCCCGTCGCCATTGCTGTCCTGAAAGCTGCGCGGATAGATCTGGTAGATCACCCCGCCCCGCCACCAGTCTGACGGTGCTTTGGTTGAGTTGGATAGGTCTACGGTGTTTTGCACGTTCATCAGACGCCTCTATTTTACGGATCCGGCCAACAGGCCCCGGACCAGGTATTTTTGCATTGCGAAGAACACGACCAGCGGCACAAAGATCGACACGAAGGCCGCCGTCGCGAGGATTTCCCAGTTGCCGCCTCGCGTGCCCAAAAGCTCGACGATGCGGTTGGTCATCACGGTGGTCTGGCCGGTCGCATCGATCAGGAAGACCTTGGCGACCAGCAGGTCGTTCCATGTCCATAGGAACTGGAAGATCGCGAAAGAGGCCAGCGCCGGGAAGCTGAGCGGCAGGATCAGTTTGGTGAAAATCTGGAACTCGGTCGCGCCATCGACACGGGCGTTCTCGATCAGATCGCGCGGCAATCCGGCCATGTAGTTGCGCAGCAGGTAAATCGCCAGCGGCATACCAAAGCCAGTATGGGCCAGCCAAACGCCCAGATACCCTTTGCCGATCCCGATATTCAGATGGAATTTCAACAGCGGGATCAACGCCAATTGCAAGGGCACAACCAACAGCCCAACGACGGCCGCGATCAGAAGCGCACGGCCCGGAAACTCCATCCACGCCAGTGCATAGGCTGCGAAGGCCGCAACGAGGATCGGGATGATTGTCGCGGGTATCGTCACCGTTAGCGTGTTGAAGAAGGCTTTGGCCATACTGTCGGAACTACTTTGATCCAGCAGGACCTTTCGGTAGTTGTCCAAGGTGAATTCCGGCGGCAATTCGGCCGTGACGAACACACGCGCACCTCGGTTTCCGGTGAACTCCTCAGTGTTTTCCATCCTGTAGGCGCCGTTCGCGTCAACGGTGATCGTGCCGCCTCGACGCAGCTCGGCGGTGTCGCCGGGAACAAAGGCGTCAACCTCACGGGCACTGATACCCCAGTTCGAGATCTTGACCTGCTCGTCATCCCCGAAAAGCTGACCTTCGATTACGTAGAGACCGTTCTCCAAAACCTGCGTTTCAGGTGCAGCGCTGCGCAGGGTCAGGTTCTGCTCGGACGGAAAAACCGACCGCCACCAGCCGCTGCCAGAGATCTGGTCCGCGGTCCGGAAAGATGAGATCAGCAGACCGAGGGTCGGGATCACCCAAAGCACCACCAGAAAGACAACCGAGGCATGGACGACCCAGCGCAGTGCCGGTTTGGTTCCTGCAATATCGCTCATGGCCTACTCCATTTCCTTGCGCGCATTGCGCACGTTCCAGATCAGGATCGGAGTGACCAGCAACATGATCACCATGGCCGAGGCCGACCCTACCCCCCAATCATTGGCGCGGAACAGTTTGTCGTACATGTAGTTGGCCAGCACCTGCGTCTCCCACTGCCCGTTGGTCATGGCAAAGACGATGTCGAAGACCTTGAGGACGGTGATGGTGATTGTCGTCCAGACCACCAGAATTGTTGTCTTGATCTGAGGCACTTTGATCTTGAAAAAGATCTGGAACGGGTTGGCCCCATCCAGAATGGCGGCCTCGACCGTTTCCTCGGGGATGCCGCGCAAGGCCGCCGACAGGATCACCATGGCAAACCCGGTCTGAATCCAGACCAGAACGATCATGAGGAAGAAAGAGTTCCAGAACGGAACGGTCAGCCATGTTTGCGGTTCAGTCCCGCCGAAGAAGATATAGAGGGCGTTTAGAATGCCGATCTGATCCTGTTCCGCTGGGCGCGCGTCATAGACCAGTTTCCAGATCACCGAGGCCCCCACGAAGGAAATCGCCATCGGCATGAAGATCAGCGACTTGGCAAAGTTGCCCCACCGGATGCGATCGGTCAGCTGCGCCACGAGCAGACCAAAACCGGTCGACATCGCGGGCACCACGATCAGCCAGAACATGTTGTTGCGCATGGCTTCCCAGAATTTCGGCTCGGCCGCCATCTGAGTGTAGTTGTCCAGACCAACCCATCTGTACCCGCCGCCGGGCACGCGCTCCGTGAGAGAAAGACGCAGCGTCTCAACCACCGGATAGGCCAGATAGAGGCCAAGCGCCGCCAGCGCGGGGAACAGAAACAGCCAGGGCCGGATCATGTTCGCGCGGTTGATATTGCGCCCTGCATTCGGCCCACGCGGCGGGAACAGGACTTTGTCCAGAAATTGGTTCGAGAGATAGAAGTAGCCCACGCAACCCGACACACCGATGATGATGGTCAGCAGGCCCTGAAGTGCCGGTGTCATGATGCCCTCGTCGGTTTGGAAACGGGGCAGCTAGATAGCCGCCCCGAAGCGTTAGTTACTTCGCGGCATCCCACGAGGACTGGATTTCACCCGCAACGGTGGCCGCGTCCTTCGCGCCCGAGGAATAGTCGACCATGCCGGTCCAGAACGTGCCCGCACCGACCGCACCCGGCATCAGGTCTGAGCCGTCAAAGCGGAACGTGGTGGCGTTGGTCAGAATTTCACCCTGACCGCGTTGCGTGTCATTGGCATAATTCTCGGGGTTTGCCCCCAGATGCGGCGTCAGGAACCCGTCCTGAGACATCATGATCTCATGCGCGAATGGGGTCTTGAGGAACTCCATGAACACTTCAGTCGCCGGGCTTGGGTTCGTGATGGTAAATAAGGTGCCCGCGCCCAGAACCGGAGTACCCAGATCCTTCTCGGCATAGGCCGGAAAATAGAAGAAATCGGCATCCACGCCCAGCTCTGTCCCTTCCGGGAAATAGGCCGGGATGAACGAGGCCTGACGGTGCATCATGCAAGCAGGCGGGCTGTCAAACAGGCCCTTGGGGCTATCGCGGAAATCGATCGCAGCCGTGTCGTCTGCGTTCCCAACCACATAGTCGTCATTGCGGGTAAAGCTGCCATATTCCTCAATCGCGGCAATCACGCGCGGATCGTCAAACTTCATCTCATTCGACACCCATTGGTCGTAAACCTCAGGCGGTTGCGTGCGCAGCATCAGGTCCTCAACCCAATCCGTCGCAGGCCAACCCGTTGCGCCACCGGATGCGAGGCCGACGCACAGCGGCGTCTCACCGTCTTCGACCATCTGATCCATAAGCGCTTTGAACTCTTCCATGGTCTCAGGGACCTCGTAGCCGAAGTCCTCGAAGTTCTCAGGGCTGTACCAAACCAGAGACTTGACGTTCACGTTGAAGAAGAAGCCGTAGAAATCCCTGGCTCCGTCTGCGTTTTCAAAAGTTCCCAGATCGACCCAGGACTGACCGGCCGCGAAATTATCCTTGATCCAGTCCGCCGATCCATCGGCAAGCGGCGTCAAATAGCCGTTCTTGGCCATGTTCGCCGCAAGGCCGGGCTGCGGGAAAACCGTCAGGTTTGGCGCTGATCCGGCTGCGGCGTCGATCAAAATCTGCTGCTCCAGCGAGTCTGACCCGACATAGCTGGAACTTGCGCCTGTTGCCTCATCGAAATAAGCGACCAGATTTTCGAAGGACTGTCCTTCGCCCGCAAGCCAGGGGCCGAAAATGGTCAGGTCCTGACCGCTTAGATCATGAGCGTCTGCAAAGGCCTGGAACCCGTCCCAGTCAAAGCCGCCCTCTCCAACGGGGTGGATCATCTGACCCTGTGCGTGAACAGCCCCGGCAGTCAGGGCAAACGTGGCCACACCTGCGTACAGCGTGCGTTTCATGAAATCTCCTCCCAATACTCTCCAGCGCCTTCTCTTCGCGTTTTTCAAAGCGCTTTGAATGTTTATTGTTATCCGCTAACATTTTTACTCTGTCAATGAGTCGTATTTTCGAATAAGTCAGAAAAACAGGCTTGTCTGTTATCACAACAGGTTGGCAGGCACACAAAACAGGACCTCACCAGTAAAGCCTTCGATTTGAAGGCGCTTTGACTACCTATGAACCTCAAGCAGCTCTCTGAAACACTGGGTCTTTCGCAAACCACGGTCAGCCGGGCGCTGAACGGCTACCCTGAGGTCAACGCTGAAACACGTCTGAGGGTTGAGGCTGCTGCAGCCAAACACGGCTACCGCCCTAACAGCCGCGCCAAAGGGTTGGCGACGGGCAAGTCCATGGTCATCGGTCACGTCATCCCCAGCTCATCAAGGCATGAAATGGTGAACCCGATCTTCGGCGATTTCGTCGCCGGAGCATCAAAAACATATGCCGAGCATGGCTATGACATGATGTTCACCAACGCCGATGACACCTCGATCGAGGCGGCCTATCGCAATCTATTTCAACGCGGAGCGGTCGACGGTGTCGTGCTGCAGGGCCCAAAGGTCAACGAGCCAAGGATCGAGGTTCTGACGCGCATGGCGGTGCCGTTCATCGTTCATGGCCGCTCAACCGGCGTGCAGGCCGAATATGACTGGATTGATGTGAACAACAAAAGTTCGTTCCAGCGCGCGACGCAGTTTCTGATTGATCTGGGCCACCGTCGCATCGCCCTGATAAACGGGCTTGAGGATATGGACTTTGCCCAACGTCGTCGTGCCGGATATCTGGACGCTCTGCAGCAGGCAGGGCTGATGCCGGATGCCGCCTTAATGCGCAGCGCCGAAATGACCGAGGTCTATGGCCATCGGGAAACCCATCAGATGCTGCAGATCGCAGAGCCACCGACCGCAATTCTAGCATCGTCGATGATCACTGCCATAGGCGTGCGCCGCGCGCTGGAAGAAGCCGGGCTGCAGATGGGGCGGGATATTTCAGTCATCGCCCATGACGATGATCTTTCCTACCTGAAAAATGGTCAGGATGTGCCGATCTTCACCGCAACGCGGTCCTCGGTTCGGGACGCTGGCGAAATGGCCGCCGAGATGCTGATCCAGCGGATCAAGTCTCCGGCAGCGCCGGTGCAAACTAGTTTGCTTGAGGCCGAGTTGGTCGTCGGGCGATCAACCGGGCCTGCGCCCACCGGGGTGCGGTGATGAAATACACACGCAAAGACTTCCCCGACGATTTTCTATTCGGCGTCGCAACATCCGCCTACCAGATCGAAGGCCACGCTCAAGGCGGTGCGGGTCGGACGCATTGGGACAGTTTCGCGGCCACGCCCGGAAACGTTGTCGGCGCGGAAAATGGCGCCCTCGCCTGCGATCACCTGAATCGGTTCGAAGAAGATTTTGATCTGGTTCAGGATGCTGGGTTTGATTGCTATCGCTTTTCGACCAGCTGGGCGCGTGTTTTGCCCGAAGGTCGTGGGCATGTAAACCAAGCTGGGCTGGACTATTACGACCGCCTAGCGGACGCGCTGCTTGAACGCGGCATCCGCCCCTGTGCGACGCTCTACCACTGGGAGCTGCCTTCGGCGCTTGCCGATATGGGGGGCTGGCGCAATCGGGATATCGCCGGGTGGTTCGCCGATTTCACCCAAGTGATCATGGGCCGGATCGGAGACCGCATGTATTCGGTCGCGCCGATCAATGAGCCGTGGTGCGTCAGCTGGCTCAGCCATTTCGAAGGCCATCACGCACCGGGTTTGCGTGATATTCGCGCGGCCGCACGTGCGATGCATCATGTTCTTCTGGCCCATGGCAGCGCCATTCAGACAATGCGCAGCCTAGGCATGTCCAATCTGGGCGCTGTCTTCAACCTAGAATGGGCGGAGCCTGCGGATGATGGCGCGGCTGCACAGCAGGCGGCCGCGCTCTATGACGGGATCTACAACCGGTTTTTCTTGGGCGGCGTGTTCAAAAAAGCCTATCCCGACAACGTGCTGGAGGGGCTGGAGCCTCATTTGCCCGAAGGTTGGCAAGATGACTTCGACACTATCGGGGCACCTGTCGATTGGTGCGGCTTGAACTACTACACCCGCAAGCTGATTGCCTCGGCAGACAGTGCATGGCCAAGCCTGACCGAAGTGCCCGGCCCTCTGCCCAAGACCCAGATGGGTTGGGAGATCGACCCCGACGCCCTGACCCGATTTCTGAAAAGGACCGCAGAAGACTATACCGGTGATCTTCCGATCTATGTTACAGAGAACGGCATGGCGAGCGCCGAGCGCCAGCAGGATGATGAGCGCATCGCCTATCTGGACTCTCACTTGACGGCGGTTCAACAGGCTTTGGCCGCAGATGTACCCGTAAAGGGGTATTTTATCTGGTCTTTGCTGGACAACTACGAATGGGCCTATGGCTATGAAAAACGGTTTGGATTGGTAGACGTGGATTTTGAGACGCTGGACCGCAAACCCAAAGCCTCCTTCGCTGCCGTAAAGGCCGCACTTTCCGAGGGCGCCGCCGACCGGCAGGCTTATCGCCAGCCGTCTGGGTCTTTGCGTCCACATTGGACATTGGTGGCCGATATAGGTGGAACGAATACGCGTCTGGGCGTTGTCTCCGATGGTAAGCTGACCGCATTGCACAAACACCCGACGGGCACCCTGCCTGATCTGCTGAATGCGTTGCATGATATACGGGATGAGATCGGCACCGCGCCGCAAGCCGTGGTCGCAGCCGGGGCCGGACCGGTGCGTGACGGGCGCATCCAACTGACCAACGCGAATTTGGACCTGTCCGAGGACGCCCTGGCCAAGGCGACAGGGGCCGCCAACACCTATGTAATCAATGACTTCACCGCAGCAGCGTGGTCCGTGGCCGAAGTGACCGAAGCTGAGGTATCTGTGCTGCAAGGCTCTGCCACTCCGCCGATGGGCACGCGTTTGGTCGTTGGGCCTGGAACCGGTTTGGGTGTCGGTGCGCTGCTCTACTCCGAGGGGCATTTCCACACCGTTTCGGGCGAAGGCGGCCATGTGGGCCTGTCCCCACGCACGCGGGATGAGGTCGACGTCTTCGACGCAGCCCGCCATCTGGCACCCGAATGCTTTTTCGACAACAGCCTCGTACTTGAGGCCGAAATGTTCCTCAGTGGAACCGGCTTGCCAATCCTCTATCAAGCCGCTGGCATGGCGGCTGGGCAAGCACAGCCTCCGGTTCGCACTGCCCGAGATATTCTGCAGGACGCACGCGACGGTAAGGACCCGGTCGCCGTTCGCACCGCAGATTTGTTCATAAGCCATCTGGGTGCGTTGATGGGTGATATGGCCGTCACAGTGATGCCTGCCGGTGGCGTCTTCCTTGTGGGTGGCGTCGCCGAGAAAAACCGCTGGATGTTTGGCGAAACCTTCTGCGACGCGTTCAATGCAGGCGGGCGCTTCAGCGAGTTGCGGCAGTCGATGAACCTTTATATCTCGGAACAGGCCGAATTTGGCATTGTTGGCGCTAACAACTTCTGTAAAAATGCGCTTCAGCGATAACTGAGCGTAATTTGGAAGAGGATGTGGGATGATCCTGTGTTGCGGAGAAGCCCTGATCGACATGATTACTGAGCCGACCCTGTCCGGGCAGGACGGTTTCGTTCCCCATTCCGGCGGAGCTATATTTAATACCTCTATCGCTTTGGGCCGGTTGGGCGCGCCGGTTGGCCTGCTGACCGGTCTGTCCTCGGACATGTTCGGGCGGCAATTGGCTGATGACCTGAGGGCCAGCCATGTGGACACGACACATGTGATTGCCTCGGACAGGCCGACCACGCTGGCGTTTGTTCAACTGAAGGACGGTCACGCCACATACACGTTTGTCGATGAAAACACTGCGGGTCGGATGCTGCGGGCCGAGGATATGCCGCGCCAACTCCCCGCGGTTTCAGCGCTGTATTTTGGTGGCATCAGCCTTGCCTGTGAGCCTTGCGCGGATGCCTATGCCGCGATGCTGGCGCAACATGGCGCGAACTGTGCTGTGATGTTGGACCCCAATATCCGACCCGGTTTCATACAGGATCAGACCCGCTACCGCACGCGGTTGAACCAGATGATAGAACAGGCCGATATCGTCAAAGTCTCGGATGAGGATCTAGATTGGATCATCCCCGGCCCTGAAAGTCACGATCAGAAAGTCCCCCTGCTGCTTCAAGCAGGCCCCTCCGCCGTCATCGTCACCCGCGGGAGCGAGGGCGCCTCAGGCTATCTGGCCAACGGCACGGTGGTCTCAGTCCCTGTCAAACCGGTGCAAGTCGTGGATACGGTTGGCGCGGGGGACACGTTTAACGCCGGGGTTCTGGCCTCGCTGGAACAGGCTGGCCAGCTGACAAAGCCGGGCTTGAAAGCACTGTCCCCGGATGCGCTACGTGATGCTTTGACCTTGGGCGCAGAGGTGGCTGCTGTGACCGTCTCGCGCGCCGGAGCCAACCCGCCCTGGTCGCATGAACTATAGCCCTACGAAGAGTCCGAGATGAAACGATCCGAAATCAACCGTATCAAGACCGAAGCCCAGGCATTCATCAGTTCATTTGGTACCGTTCTGCCGCCTTTCGCAGATTGGACACCTGAGCAGATGCGCAGCGCCCAGGCGGACAGTATCCGTGCCCATGGGCTAGGTTGGGATATCACCGACTACGGTCAAGGCAAGTTTGATGAACTTGGGTTGTTCCTGTTCACCCTGCGCAACGGCAACGTCAGCGATCTGAGCCGGGGGCGCGGTATGCTATATGCCGAAAAGCTACTGATCTCTCGCGACAAACAGCTGTCGCCGATGCACCGCCATATCGTCAAAGCCGAGGACATCATCAACCGTGGGGGCGGCGATCTGGTTATGGAAATCTATGCCTCGGACCCCGATGGCGGTATCGACCGGGATACCCCGGTCACCGTTCCAAGCGATGCCTGCCCTGTCACCATACAGCCCGGAGAGCATCTGCGCCTGAAGCCAGGCCAGAGCGTGACCTTGATGCCCGGCATCTGGCACGCCTTCTGGGCGGAAGGTGGGGATTGCTTGATTGGCGAAGTCTCTACCGTGAATGACGACCGAACGGACAACGTATTCGAAGACCCGATCCCACGCTTTGCAACAATCGAAGAAGATGCAGCGCCGGATTTCCTGTTGGTTGCCGACTACTGACTTCATTAAGAATTTCGCGCTTGCATTTTCTGACTATTTTAGTCAGTTAACGGCCGACCCAGTCAGATTCCGTTGGAATCATCGCCCGGTCCTATTTTTGCGACCGAAAGATGACCTGACATGCGAAAACCCCTCGCCGACCTGTTGGCCATGGACGCGGTTGCCAGCCGCCATGGCTGCGCATTGAAACCGAAACTGAGGCAGGCAATTGAGGCTGATCTCAGCTTTCCGGCCCGCGCTGCATCGCCGCGTCCTGAAACGCCGATTGACCCAAACACCCTTCCGCAAAACGTCCACCCTTTGGTCGTGAAAGCCCCCAAACCCAAAAGGGAACGCGCATGAAACACTCGGCACCTAACCACACAATGCCCTTCACCGAATTTGACGGTTTCGAACGCGGTTTGTTGCCTGTCATGCGGCACTTCATTCTCAGTTTGACCGCGCCGGAAACGCAGGCGTGGCAACATGCCTTTTCGGTCGCAATCGAACGTTGGGGGCGCGATCAGGGGCTGGTTCTGGCGCATCTGGTCTTCAAAGTCGTCAAGGCCACGCTACACACCCGCCCTCTGGGGCTGGCCTTCAACGACCCGCTTTGCGTTGAAACACGGCACGAGCTGACATGTGACGAACGCGCCCTGCTGCGGATGCTGCACCACATGCGGCGCGACGAAACCCCGGCGGCGCGCGATGCCGTGAGCGAATTGACCGGAGGCTACCCGGACGCCCATCTGATACAGGCCGGTTTGACTCTGGCCAGCCAGTTCCCGACCGATGGCGTCGGACCGGCCCAACCCGCCCGCAGGCCAACCCTGCGCGTGGTCCGTTAGCGCGATTCCGGCGCTTGACAAGAGGAGCGCGAGCAGACTAGCTGCTCTGGATGGTTCCCGACGGCCCGCGCCTGAGGGATGAAAATGGGAATACGGTGCGGCCCAAGGGCCAATGCCGTGACTGCCCCCGCAACTGTAAGCGGAGAGCGACGCCACAAAACCACTGGCCTCAAGGTCGGGAAGGTTGGCCAAGCAACGACCCGCAAGTCAGGAGACCTGCCATCACAGTTCAACCAACCCGGGGCGGGGTGTCCCGGAAGGAGGCTCGATGGCACATCTGCGTGCTGATGCAACTCATGGCTTTTGCCTTCACTCGGCTTTTGTTCAAGTCGGCGACGCGTGCCTTGGCTGATCATTTCGTCCTGATATGCGGCATCTGCAATGGGCCGATCCCCGCGCATAAGGCGAAGGAAACGCTGGATAGCCAGCTGCCTGCTGGGTTCTCAACACGCCTGATCGACTGTATGGCCGGGTGTGACCGCCCGATGACGGTCGGGCTGTTGGCCAAGGGCAAGGCGCAATATCTGTTTGGCGATATTCAATCCCCTGCCGATCTGAGCGCTTTGGCCGAGTTCGCCCATCAGTTCCGGGCTAGCGAGGATGGTTGGACCAGCGCCTCGACCCGTCCTTTGGCGCTCTACACCAAAACCCTGTCGCGCATGCCCTGCCTGCCACCGGAGGACGTGGCATGAGCTTTCTGGTCGCTGAAAACCTGGAATACTACGCCCTGAACGGCGATGTTCTGCTGCGCGACACCTCGTTTACCCTTGAGGAAGGCGCGATATTGGCCGTTGCTGGCCCGAACGGGGCCGGCAAGACGACGCTGCTCAACCTCTTGTGCGGTGTCGCAAAACTGGCGCTGGGCGATGTACGTATTCAGGGCCAAAGCCTGCGGAAACTGTCGTCGCTAGAACGTGCCAGACGGATTGCCGTTGTCGGCCAGCAGGAAATACCCGACGGGCGGCTGCAACTGCGCGACTATGTAGCGCTGGGACAAATCCCAATCAGGGCCGACAAATCCGCCGAGGCTCTTCAAACGGACCTGCAGCGCGTGCTCGACATCACCGAACTGTCTCATCTGGCGGGCAAACAGATGGCACAACTGTCGGGCGGAGAGCGCCAGCGCGCCCATATCGCACGGGCTTTGGCGCAGAACCCCTCGCTGCTGTTTTTGGATGAGCCGACCAACCATCTCGACCCTGATGCCAAAGGGCACATGCTGTCTCTGGTGGCCGAGTTGGGTGTGACGGTTGTGATGATCGTCCACGATCTGGTCATGATCCCCGAATTCGCCAGCCACGTCGCCCTGATGAAGAACACACAGCTGACGGCCTTCGGCCCGGTCGCCGAGGTTCTGACCCCAGACCGCGTGCGCGAGACTTTTGGTGTTGACTATTTGTGTTTCCAGCACGAAGGACGCGTGATCCCCGCGCTGGACATCCGAAAACGAAAGCTTTCATCTTAACAGGAGAGATTGATGAAACTGAAACTCTTGTCCGCTGCGGTACTAAGCGCACTGGCGGGCAGCGCTGCCGCGCAAGAGATCACCGTCGACAATTGCGGTGAACCTTTGGTGTTCGACACCAAGCCCGAGCGGATCGTAGTTCATGACATGAACATGACCGACATGGCCTTTGCACTGGGCCTTCAGGACAGCATCGTTGGTCTGACCGGCATCACCGGCTGGTACAAGACCAGCCCCGATTTCGACGCGCAGCGCGGTGACATTCCCGAACTCGCTCCGAAATACCCGACGGTCGAAAACCTCGTTGCGGTTGAACCCGACATGTTCTTCGCCGGGTGGTACTACGGCATGAAGCCCGGGGGTGACGTCACCCCCGACACGCTGGAACCCTTTGACATCAAGACCATGGTGCTGACCGAAAGCTGCATCCACCTGAACAAAGACCGCCCCGAAGCCAGCATGGATCTGCTGTTTGACGATGTTCTGCGTCTTGGCACCGTGATGCAGGTCGAAGATAAGGCGAACGCGCTGGTCTCGGGCTGGAAAGACCAACTGGCCGCGATCGAAGCCAAAACCGCCGATCTGGAAAAACCCCGTGTCTTCCTGCTGGACGGCCCGGCCGATGCGCCCTTTACCGCAGGCAAATACGCCATTCCTGACGCGATGATCGCAGCGGCTGGCGGCGTCAACGTTACTCATGACATGGACACTAGCTGGGGCCGCACCTCGTGGGAGGCTGTCGCCGCCTCGAACCCCGAATTCCTTGTCCTGCTGGACTATCAAACCGGCAACGGCGCGGCGGATACCTTCAAGTTCCTGCAGGAACACCCGGTGATGTCGCAGACCGATGCAGTCAAGAACGAGCGCTGGATCGGCCTGCGCTACGAAGAGCTGACACCGGGACCGGCAAATATCGAAGCGATCGAGAAGATGGCAACGGCGATGCACCGGGGAAACAGCTGAGATGACGAAAACGGGCCAAGCGGTCCTGCTGGGGGCGGTCATTCTGACCGCCCTTTTGCTGCTGTCGACGATCTATGGCACCACCCCGATCCCCTTGGCCGAGGTTTTCACCGCGATTGGGCTGGGTACTGGCGTGACTGAGGGCGACATGTCCCCTCTGCACCGGATCGTCTTTGACCTGCGCCTGCCCCGCGCGTTGTTTGCGGCGGTGATTGGGGCCGGGCTGGGTGTTGTCGGGGTCGTTTTGCAAACGACAACGCGCAATGATCTGGCTGACCCGTTTCTCTTTGGCCTTTCGTCCGGGGCCGCTGCGGGTGCCGTTCTGGTCATCACTGTGACAGGCGATGTTCTGGGCATCTGGACCCTGCCGCTTGCGGCCTTTTGCGGGGGCCTGATTGCGTCCGGCATTGTTCTGGCCCTGGTTCAGAGCCTGCGCACCAGCGCGCCAGAGAAACTGATCCTCGCAGGCCTGGCTGTATCTTTCCTGTTTTCGGCCATCACCAACTATCTGATTTTCGCGGGCGACAGCCGCGCCGCGCATTCCGTCATTTTCTGGATGTTGGGCGGCCTTGGTCTGGCCCGGTGGGAGACCTTCCCCCTTGTCGTTTTGGGACTGGCCTTGATCTTGGGCTATTCCCTCTATCGCAGCCGCTGGCTCGACGCGCTTCTGACGGGGGATTTCACGGCCTCAACACTGGGCATTCCGGTGCAAGGCCTGCGGTTTCGGATGTTTCTGGTGGCCGCTTTGGCCACGGCCAGCTTTGTGTCGGTGGCGGGTGTGATCGGGTTTGTCGGCCTGATGGTTCCGCATATCGCCCGAGGCATCGCCGGAACGCTCCACCGCAGTCTCTTGATCACATCCGCCGTCGTCGGGGCCATCTTGCTGACGCTTTCAGACATCTTGTCCCGGCTGCTTCTGGCCCCGCAAGAGTTGCCGGTGGGGATCGTTACAACCTCGATCGGGTCGCTGTTCGTGTTTCTCTACCTGTTCAAATCCTCACGATCTGACTAGCACGGCCGTCATCCCAAGTTTTGCCGACGCTCAAGCCAGCTGCCCAGCTCTTTTTCCGCCGAAAAGATGCTCTCACGGTTCAGTATCTGAGAGGTCATGGCCTTTGAGACCGCCCGGACACGTTTGTTGATCGCGATATCGTTGCCATCCACCGGTAGATCGCCCACATCCAGTTTTTCATAGATCGACAGCAGCCGGTTCTGCACCGTCCTCAGGGCCAGCTTACGACGCAGCGCGATGGTTTTGTCGGGCAAACCAAGGGCGAGATCGGATAGGATTGCCAGCTCAACCTCCGTCAGCGCCTCACCCGAGCGGCTCTGTTCGCGTTGGATCTGGTGGATTTCCCGGTCCACCATGATCTGCGCCTCGATCAAAACGGCGCGCAAAGCCAGATGCATTCGTGAGGGGCTGGCCGTTTTCAAAACATAGCCATAGGCGGCCTCTTTCGGAACGATCCGCGCAATGCCGCGCAGATAGGCCTCGTCCGAGTAGTTGGACCAGAACAGAATGCGGGTTGCGGGGCGTTCCGACCAAATGGTCCGCGCAGCCTCGATCCCGTTGCGCTCTTTCATGCGCAGGTCCATGACGATGGCCTCGACACCGTTTTGCCGGGCCTGCTCTTCCCCTTCCCGGCCGTTCGAGGCGAGGCTCAGGTCGGTCACCTCGGGCAAGGCATCCTGAACCAACTCTCGCAGGTAGTTGGCGTGCATTGCGTCGTCTTCGACCAGCAGAACCTTCATGCCAACACCTCGGCTTTCGGGCATTCAGAAGCCGGTAGGCAGACAGTAATCTCGGTCCCCCCATTGAAGCGGATGTCAAATTGTGCCGCGATCAGACGGGCGCGGGTGCGCATATGCGTCAGCCCGCCCGAGGCCTGCCGGATTTCAATCGCCCCCATGCTGCGCCCATTGTCCCGCACGCGAAGGCGCAGCCCGTCCTGACATACAATCTCGACCTCAATCCGACTGGCCGAGGCGTGCCGGACCGCGTTGTTGATCGCCTCTTGCGCAATACGGAACAAGGCGATGCGCTTGGTTTGCGGCAGCCGGTCGACCATTCCGCCGGACAGGTCACGCACGTCAATCTCGACCCCTTCATCCGGATCAATCGCGCGTTCAAGATGGGTTCGCACGGCGTGCTGAAAGCCGAACAGCTCCAGCAGCGACGGAATCGAGGTATCGATGATCTCACGCAATCCCTGGATGCAGTTCCTCATACTGCTGCGCAGCCCGTCCAAGTCCTGAGGCGTTTCGCACCGCTCCAAATCCCGGCTGATCCGCGTCATATCGGCCAGAGTCTGGTCGTGCAGATCCATTCCGATCCGTTGGCGTTCAAGCTCCAGCGCGTCTGTCAGGCTGAGAGCACCAAGCCGCAGCCCCTCTTCCCGCGCTTGCACCTCGGTCCGCATAATCGCCTCACGCCGAGCCTGTTCGTTCGCACGCAGAGCATAGAAATAAGGGGCCAGAATGTCGGCAATATTGCGCACCTGTTCGACGGCCTGTTCATCATAGAAATCAAGCTTTTGGGATGAACAATTCAACGACCCGATCGTGCGGCCCAGCACTTTCATCGCCACATTCACGCGGCTGCGCATATTGTGTTTGAGGATGGGATCGTAATCCCCGCCTTCGAACACATATCGCGGGTCCTCCGGCGCGTTGCCGGTCAGCATGTAGTCGCAGTCGCCACGTAGAATATCGCGCACGGGCGAGACCTCAACGGGGGCGCGGGTGCGGCTCCAACTGGTACGCAGGCCGACCTCGTAACTTGTGTTGAGCCGCCCTTCCTCGTCGATCAGGCAGACATCCAGGTGATCGATTTCCAGAATACGCACGATCTCGGACTTAACCGACCGCAGCGCGGATTTGATATCCAGATTGCCCGCCAGATGGTTCGAAATCCGCAAATAATAGGCAAGATCGGCCATGTGTTCTCTTTCGCAGCGCCAGCCTGCCGCAACCAGCATGGGCCAGTATATCGACCAGCGGATCGAGTGTCATGCGGGTCGCCGCAGCCTATTTGCGGGAACCCGCAAGAAATGCGCGCGTCCTACTCTTACTTTGCGCGCGTCCTTTGGGAATTTTAGGCGCGTCGGCCCCGTCAGGCTGACACCAAAATCGTGCGGCGCTTGGACCGCTTTGGGAGGAAAACATGACACTAAAGGCCATATTGCTCGGCGCTGCGGCCGGGATCATCACCCTGACAGCCCCGGCTGCCGAAGCGGATACATCCGATAAACGCATTGCCCTATCGAACAACTACGCAGGTAACTCGTGGCGGCAAGCCATGCTGGAAAGCTGGCAGAAGAACGGAGATCAGGCCGTCGCGGATGGTGTTGTCGCCGCTGCTGACGCCTTTACGACCTCGGAAAATCAGGCCACCGAGCAGGCGGCTCAGATCCAGAACATGATCCTGCAGGGCTATGATGCCATTGTGATCAACGCCGCCTCACCCACCGCAATCAATGGCGCGGTCAAGGCCGCCTGCGATGCGGGTATCACCGTTGTGTCCTTCGACGGCATCGTTCAGGAACCCTGCGCATGGCGCATCGCGGTCGACTTTCAGCAGATGGGGCGCGAGCAGGTGAAATACCTGGCCGAGCGCTATCCTGATGGGGGCAACCTGCTGGAAATCCGCGGTCTGGCCGGAGTGTTCGTTGATGACGAGATCAGCGCAGGTATTCATGATGAGGTGAAGAACACCAATTTCGAAATAGTCGGCTCGGTCCATGGGGATTGGGCGCAGGATGTGGCGCAAAAGGCCGTCGCCGGTATCCTGCCCAGCCTGCCCGAGATCGTGGGCGTCGTAACCCAGGGTGGTGACGGCTATGGGGCGGCGCAGGCCATCGGGGCCACGGATCGTCCAATGCCAACCATCGTGATGGGCAACCGTCAGGACGAACTTCAGTGGTGGTCGGATGAGCAGGACGCAAACGGGTATCAGACAACCTCTCTGTCGATTGCGCCAGGCGTCAGCACTTTGGCCTTTTGGGTCGCCCAGCAGATTCTGGATGGGCAAGAGGTGCCGAAGGACCTGACTGTGCCGTTCCTGAAAATCGATCAGGCCGGTTTGAAAGAAGCTCTGAAAACAACGCCCAAAGGCTCGGTCGCCAACGTGGAATACACGCAGGATCAGGCCAAAGACGTCATCGCGTCGGCCCAGTAAGCGCGTGAAGACCGACGAGAATACGGGACCCGGAGCCACCGCTGCACCGGTTGTCTCTCTGGAGCAGGCCCATCTGTCCTATGGGCCTGTTCTTGCCCTGCGTGGTGCGACGTTGAGCATCAGCGCAGGAGAATGCGTCGGACTGGTCGGCCACAATGGGGCCGGGAAATCCACGCTGGCAAATGTGATCAACGGCCGCCTCACGCAAACTCAGGGGGCCGTCCACCATCGGAACGCAGATCCCGCCCTGCGCAATAGTCAAAACGCGCAGAATGCAGGCATTCGCAGCGTGTTTCAGGAGCTGTCGCTCTGCCCGAACCTGACCGTTTTGGAGAATCTGCGCATCCCCTATCGCAACATGCCGCGCAAAGGCTGGCGGCGGGTTGCGCGGCAAAAGATGCTCGACGCGCTGGACCTTGTCTTTCCGGGTCATGGCATCCACGCCCGCGCAACGGTCGGAAACCTGACTATAGCCGAGCGTCAGATGGTCGAGATCGCCATCGCCTTTGCCGACCGCGACCGAGAACCCAGCCTTGTTATTCTGGACGAGCCAACCTCGTCCCTTGACGCCGCCATCGCGCAACAATTGCTGGACCATATCAAACGGTTCTGCGCCAAAGGCGGTGCGGTGCTGTTCATCTCGCACATGATGGGTGAGATTTTCGAAGTCTCGACCCGGATCATCGTCATGAAAGATGGCCAGATCGTTGATGACCAACCTGCCAGCCAATTCACCCGCGCCTCGATCGTGGATGCGATGGGGCATGTCGCGCCAGATGAAGACACCTCGGGCGCCGGGCGGGCAGATCGGACCCTCGGGGCCGAGGTTGTACGGGCGGCAAACGGGCTGAACGCCCGTGCGGGTGAAATCGTCGGGCTGGCCGGGCTTGCAGGTCACGGACAGGCCGAAGCACTGGCGCAAATCTATTTCGACCACGCCCCAAAATGGAAATCCGCACGCCAGCCCGAAGTGGTCTTTGTGGCCGGAGACCGCGCCCGCGACGGGATCATGCCGCTCTGGTCGATCCTGCGAAACCTCTCGCTAACCACCCTGTCCGAGTTCAGCCGGAAAGTGATGGTAGATCGCAGCAGCGAGGCGGACATGGTTCAGACCTGGAAAGACCGTATCGGTATTCGCACCGACAACCTGTTGAACCCGATCCTGTCCTTGTCGGGCGGCAACCAACAGAAGGTTCTGTTTGCCCGCGCGCTGGCCTCTTCCGCGCCGATTGTGGTGATGGATGACCCGATGCGCGGCGTGGATGTGGGCACCAAGAAAGATGTCTATCAGATGATCCAGGCAGAAGCCTCACAAGACCGCAGCTTCCTGTGGTACTCGACCGAGACCGACGAAATCCTCGAATGTGACCGGGTCTTCGTATTCCGCGCCGGTCAGATTGCCGCCGAGCTGGTAGGGGACGAGATCACCGAGGAGAACATCCTCAACGCCTCTTTTCAGATGCAGGAGGCCTGAGATGACCAGCGACCGTTTGCGTCTATTGCTGCCCGTTCTGTCTCTGGCCGTCTTGTTGGGGGCCGTGTTCTACCTGCAACCCCGCGCGATGAGCTATTTTGGCCTGAACCTGCTGTTCAATCTGGCGATCCCCGTGGCCCTGGCAACCGTTGCGCAGATGATGATCATCATGGTCAACGACATCGACCTATCGATCGGTACTTTCGTCAGTTTCTGCGCCTGTGTCACGGCCACATTCGTGCACGACACGCCTCTGCTGGGCTATGGTATTCTGTCCGCTGCGGTTCTGGCCTATGCAGCACTTGGGGCCTTGATCCAACTGCGCGGATTGCCCGCAATCGTCGTAACCCTCGGCATGTCTTTCGTCTGGGGCGGTCTGGCGGTGCTGATCCTGCCCTCACCCGGCGGAGCGTCGCCCGAGTGGCTGAAAACCCTTATGAATTTCAAAACCCCGCTGGTACCGATTGCCGTGATTGCTCCGCTGGTCGTGGCCTTTGCCGTGCATCTGTTGATCAAACGGTCCTGGGTGGGCGTGGTCCTTCAAGGCGTTGGCGGCAATGAACGCGCCATGGAGCGCGCTGGCTGGTCCGTTGTCCGTCTGCGGGCCTCTGCTTACGGATTGGCGGGCTTGTTCGGAGTGCTGGCAGGCATGTGCCTCGTCGGCCTGACTACGGCGGCGGATGCCAATATCGCGCTGCGCTATACGCTGTTGTCGATAGCGGGCGTGATCCTTGGCGGAGGCGAATTTGTCGGTGGCCGCGTCTCGCCCTTCGGGGCCGTTATCGGGGCGCTGACCCTGACCCTTGCCGCCAGTTTCCTGTCCTTTCTGCGCCTCTCGCCGGATTGGCAGATCGGTGCACAGGGCGCGATCCTGATCCTCGTTCTGGCCGTGCGACTGTTCTTTGTCCGCAAGGAGGTCTCGGCATGAGTGATCAAACCACCCCTGACACCGGACACAATCCCTTGCGGGCATTTGTTCAGAAACCGTGGCTCTGGGCTTATCTGGCCGCAGGGATTACCTTTGTCGCCACCAGTCTGCTGGCCGGGTCCGGGGCGGGGTCGTTACTCTATGCGGCGCTGACCTTTGCCTCCTTCTCGGCCATTGTCGGCATCGGGCAGATGCTCGTGATTACGCTTGGTCCCGGCAATATCGACCTGTCCGTCCCGGCGACGATGACGTTGGCGGCCACACTGGCGCTAAAGTTCATGGACACGCAAACTGCGTTGATCCTGCCCGGTCTGCTGGTTGCAATCGGAATAGGCATCGGTTGCGGGATCGTGAACTTTGCGCTGATCCTGATACTGCGTATCCCGCCCATCATCGCAACTCTCTCTGCCTCGTTCCTGTACCAATCGCTGGCGATCTGGTCGAACCGGGGGCTGCGTATCAAACCACCAGAACCCCTGGCCGAGTTCGCCTCGGGTGGGACTTTGGGGGTTCCGAATGTCGCATTGGTCGGCATTGCGCTGGCCGTCTGCGCATGGCTGTTGCTCGAACGCGCAATTGCGGGGCGGTGGATCTCAGCCATCGGGCAAAACCTGCGCGCGGCAAGGCTCAGCGGAGTTCCGGTAAATGCCGTGCGCTTTGGCATCTATGTCAACTCGGCTGTCTGTGCCGCCTTGGCGGGGTTTCTTCTCGCCAGCTTCTCGGGCGGGGCCAACCTGAACATGGGCACCGAATACATGCTGATGTCCATTGCAGTCGTTGTCATTGGCGGGTCGTCCATCGGCGGAGGCAATTCGAACGTGCCCGGCATCTGGGGGGCGGCGCTGTTCATGTTCCTGATCGTGTCGATGCTGAATTCATACGGTCTGGGCGCCGGAATTCGCCTGATTTTGACCGGGCTTGTGATTGTGGGTGTGGTCACTCTGGCCAGCCGAAAGGGATATAGCGCATGAGTCATTCGCAGACATATGAGGTCATCCGTCCCGTGTTTCGGGACCTGATCCACTCCAACCTCACGCTGGCACGGATCGCGACGGGCCATGTCTGGACCGAGGGGCCGGTCTGGTTTCCCGCGCATGAAACGTTGTTGTTCTCGGACATCCCGAATGCCCACATGTATCGCTGGACCCCGCATGGCGGCACCAGCCTCTTCCGCCAGAACTCGAACTTTTCCAACGGCAACACGCGTGATCGCGAGGGGCGGCTGCTGACTTGCCAGCACGCAACCCGCTCGGTTGTACGAACCGAACATGACGGGCAACTGACAACAATGGCTGACCGTCATGATGGCCGCCGGTTGAATTCGCCCAACGACGTGATCACACGGTCGGATGGCTCGATCTGGTTCTCGGATCCGACTTACGGCATCCTCTCTGATCTCGAAGGTCACAAAGCCAAGCCCGAACAGGAAGGCAGCTTTGTCTTCCGCCTTGATCCGGACAGTCCGGAACCCACCGTTGTTTCACGCGATTTCGTGCAGCCGAACGGACTGGCATTCTCTAGAGATGAAGGCTGCCTGTACGTCGCCGAATCCGGCAGCAGCCATGACCCGGACGTTCCTTCTTTACTGAAGGTCTTTGATGTCCAGCCGGACGGCGGGCTTGGCAAACCCAGCGATTTCGCCGCGATTGATAAGGGTCTGCCCGACGGGCTACGCGTAGACCAATACGACAATGTCTGGTGCTCAGCGGCGGACGGGGTGCATGTGTTCTCGCCCGACGGCGAGCTGCTGGGCAAGGTGAAAACGCCCGAGACCGTCGCGAACCTGTGTTTCGGTGGCCCGCGCGGCAATATGCTGTTCATCACCGCAACCACCAGTGTTTACGCAGTTCACGTGAACACCAAGGGCGCTGTAGGATAAGCAAATTCTGGACTTCCGATCCTCGCCTAGACATGGTGGCGATGTGCGCAAACCCCCTCAAAAGGGTTTGCCCGAAACACGCCACAAACGAAGGTCCACCTGATGAACCAGCCCCATACGACGCGCATGAATGGCGCGCAGATCATCCTGAAAATGCTGGAGCTTCACGGCGTTTCCCATGTTTTCGGTCTGCCCGGTGAGACAACGATTGGCTGGTACAAGGAATGGCGCGCCAATAGCGGGATCGAGTTCGTACTGACCCGCGATGAACGCACCGCGGCCTTCGCTGCTGAAGCCTATGCTAAGATCACAGGTCGCCCCGCCGTGCTTGAAGCGCCCAGCCCCGGTGTGACCCATTGCACCCCGGGTATTACCGAGGCGTTCCTCAGCTCGGTGCCGGTGATCTATTTCAGCTCGGACATTCCGATCAATCAGGACAAAAAGCACGGTCTGACCGGCGTCGATCAAACTCGGCTCTATGACAGTATCTGTAAGGAAAGCTTCGTGCTGACCAATGCGCGCGAAATCCCGTTCCTGATCCGACGGGCCTTTCGCGTGGCAACCTCGGGCCGTCCGGCGCCGGTTCATATCCGCGTGCCGATCAACATCTTCGGTGAAGAGGCCGAAATCACCGACCTGTATGCCGAACCGGACTACAGCACCTATCCCGCGCATCGGCCGGTCGCGGATCACAGCAAGATCCGCGCTGCAATCGACGTGCTGTTGGCGGCGCAAAAACCTGCGATTGTCTGCGGTCAGGGCGCGCTGATCTCACAAGCCTCGGATGCAATCCTTGAACTGGCTGAACGCCTGCAAATCCCGGTCGGCACCACCACGCCCGGCAAAGGCACCATCCCCGAGGATCACCCGCTGGCCCTGCGCGTCATCGGTGGGCGTGGCGGAATGGAGTATTCGAACCAATACCTGCTCGAGGCGGACACGATCTTCTTCATCGGCTCGAACACCGACAGCGCCGGAACGGATCACTGGAAACTCTATGGCGATCCCAATACCAAGAACTTCCTGCACCTTGATATTGCCGAGGCTCATGTTGGAAACACCTTCCCGCTGAAGGTTGGCCTTGTAGGGGATGCCCGCGCAACGATTGAATATATGGTCGAAATTCTGAAGGCTGAACATCCCGGCCTGCAGCGGGGGCCGCTGGATTTGAACCCGATCAAACAAACCGCGCTCGACAAGGTCTTCAACTCGAACATCCCGATGCCCGAAGGCACGATCTCACCGGTCAAGCTGTCTCAGGTGTTGGACCGGATCATGCCCGATGACGCGCTTGTCACGTCTGAGCCCGGCGTCAGTGCGATCTATCCTTCGGCACTGCTGACCTTCCGCAAACCTGGGCGGCGCTACATCACCAACTACTCGATGGGGGCGCTGGGATATTCGGTGCCTGCCGCTGTCGGCGCGATTTATGCCCATGACGGCCCGGTCATTTCCTTCACCGGAGACGGATCGTTTGGGTTCGTCATCGGCGATATGGAGACCCTCAAGCGCAGCGGCAAGAACATCACCGTCATCCTGACCCGCAACGACACGTTTGGCTGGATCAGGGGAGAGGCGATCCTGCTCGACGATGTGGATGAGCCTTGGACCACCGATTTCGGACGCGTCGACTATTGTAAAGTCGCCGAAGGGTTCGGCTTCAAAACCGCCCGGATTACCTCCGAGGCCGATATCGAACCCATCCTGTCCGATGCCATCGCCAATCCCGGCGCGAATTTCATTGAGATGATGGTGCCCTCACAAGACAAGATCATCCCCTTCGTGCCCAATTGGGTCCGCGTCGCGCGCGCAAAAAACTTGCCCCACTTCTACTGAGGCAGGCTATAGGTCAGCAACTCCCGCACCAGCGGGTTGGGAAAGCGGCGTTTGAAGGTAACGGCGTGAAAGCTCTCCTTGATGCGGGGATGCTCCTCAGCCTCGACCAGACGGCCCGAGGACAGCTCATCCTGCACCACGATCGGGGCCACAAGTGCAAGGCCGATATCCTCACGCGCGAGCAGGCGCATCATGGCCATATCGTCCACTTCGGCCGCGACTTGGGGACGGACGGACATGCGGCTGGCCATCGAATCAAACGCCGTGCGGACGCTGTTATTGGTGGTGGGCAGGATAAAGGGTTGCTCCTCCAACAGATCCCGGATCGGGCGCTTCGGATCCAGTCGCACCGGCGTGCCGACGATGCTGACGGGTTGTTCCGCCAGATGGTGCGTTTCAAAACTGGTCAGGCTGTCGCTGGCGGGCTCATGATTCATGAGAACCAGGTCAAAATTCAGCGTCTCCAGCCCTTCAAGCAACTCGCTGGGATTGCCTGATCGCAGGATCACCTCGACATCTGAGCGCGCCAGCATCGGGCGCAGAAAGCCGATCTGAAAATTCCGCGACAACGTCGCCTGCGCACCAACCCGCAGCGCCGTGCGCGCGTTGCCTTCATCCTGCAGAGTGGCCACAAGTTCTTGCCCTGTTGCGAAAATTGCGTCCGCATGGTCCAGCGCGATACGCCCGGCCTCGGTCAGATGCAGCTTGCGGCCACGACGTTCAAACAGGGGGTGACCCAGCCGTTCCTCAAGCTCCTTGATCTGAACAGAGAGCGCGGATTGCGAAAGGTTCAGCCGCTGGGCTGTCCGGGTCAGATTGCCATCATGGGCGACCGCCCAGAAGTAACGCAGGTGATGATAGTTAAGTGGCATTTCGTTCTATTTAGTAGAACGTAATCTCCATAACAATGAATTTTTCATACGAAAGATTGCGCAATATGTCCTACTCAACCGGCCAAATCAGGCTGGACTCACAAGGAACGCGCATCATGACCTATCTGTTTCTACCCCTGCTCAGCCCGCTGATCTTGCTGGCATCGGCCTACTATGCCAGCCGCAATCCGGGACTGCGGCCAACCCATGCCTCGAGACTGTCGGAATGGGCAGCATTGGCGGCTTTCGGAGGCGCCGCACTGTCGGCCCTGATGCTGGTTCTTCACGGCCCCGGCACCTCGGGGTTGATCGGGTTCTGGGGTGTTGGCCTCTCCGTGCGACTTGATGCGGTCAGCGCCACTATGCTGGTTTTGGTCAGCTTCATCGGATGGGTCGTCCTGCGCTACTCGGCCACCTATATGGATGGAGAGGCCCGTCAGGGCGCGTTCACCGGCTGGATGTCGGCAACACTCGCGTCGGTTCTTTTGCTTGTGATGTCGGGCAACCTGATCCAATTGCTCGCCGCGTGGATTGCGACCAGCCTGCTGCTGCACCAATTGCTGCTGTTCTACCCCGAGCGGACCACCGCCCGAAGGGCCGCGCGGAAAAAGGCCGTTGTGGCGCGTATCAGTGAAGGCGCGCTGGCCCTCGCGGTGGTCCTGTTGATCGCAACCTATGGCACCACAGACATTGCCTCGATCCTGTCCTCGGCTCAGCCCAACGGGCTGACCATCGCCGCTGCCCTGCTGATCGCACTGGCGGCCATCATGGCCTCGGCCCAGTTCCCGGTCCACGGTTGGCTGACCGAGGTGATGGAGGCCCCGACCCCCGTATCGGCCCTGCTGCATGCGGGCGTCATCAACGCCGGAGGGTTCCTGCTGATCCGCTTTGCCGACGTGATGCTTGCAGCACCGGGCATCATGGCGCTGCTGGTGATGCTGGGCGGGTTCACCGCGCTGTTCGGCGGTTTGGTGATGCTGACGCAACCGGCAGTGAAGACCTCGCTTGCGTGGTCGACCATTGCTCAGATGGCTTTCATGATCATGCAATGCGGGCTGGCTCTGTTCCCGTTGGCACTGCTGCATATCGTGGCGCATTCGCTCTACAAAGCACACGCTTTCCTCAGCGCGGGTGAGGCCGTACGCAACGTGGCAGCCATCCGTCGGCCCGGTCCAGTAGCGGTTCCAAGCGCGCGGAACGTGTTGCTAGCCTTTGCCACCGGCATCCTGATCTACGGGATCGTCGCCATGTCCTTCGGAGTAGACGGCAAATCCGTTCAGGCAATTGCCCTTGGCGTGATCCTGATCTTCGGCGTCGCCTATCTGCTGGCGCAGGGCTTTGCTGATGCCGCACCCGGCGCGTTGACCCGCCGCACTGTTGTCTATGCTGGCGTGACCTCTATCAGCTACTTCGTCCTTCAAATCATCGCCGTGCACTTGACCAAGGGCACCCTGCCCGCAGCGCCTGCGCCCGGGCCGTTGGAGTGGACGTTGATCATTCTCGCCTTGATCAGCTTTGGCGCGGTCGCCCTGGCGCAATCCACCTTCCCGCTATGGGCCTCGCACCCGGCGGCGGCTGGTATTCGGGTGCATCTGTCAAACGGACTTTATGCCAACGCAATCTTTGACCGGCTGCTGGACGGATGGTCCAAGCGCCAAACCGTGTAAGAGGGGTTTCTCAAGATGTATATGAAGCACGAAAGCTATCCCGCAGCCCTTCTGGAACTGGTCGCACTGGCCAATGACGCGGTGCGTCAAATCCCGCCGCTGTTCCCGCTTGCCTCCAACGTCGCGGTGAACCCATTTCTGGGGCAAACGCAAGAGACACTGGCCGTGACCTCGGCCCGCCTAGCGCGGGTTGCGGGCACGCGGATCACGCCGGACCGGGCTGCATTTGCGCATAAGCTGGCAAACAGAGAGATCACCGAAGCAGATCTGAGGGATGCCCTCGCTAGTGTCGAAAGCCGCTTTGACACGCCCAGTTTCGAAGATCTGCAAGCCGCGCTCGGGTCCGAGACCGCGAAGCTGTCCCCGCTGCCCACGGTTGCCGATCTGGCCGCCGAGGTTTCCGGCATCGACTGGCCCGGTCTGATTGACGAACGGATCGGGGCCTGGGCCGCCAGCCATTTCGATCAGGGTCAGGCGCTGTGGCAACCCAACCGCACAGGCGGTGCCTATAGCGCGTGGCGTGAGTTCGCCTCACGCGATCTGACCCCGGAAATCCACGGCCTGAAAGGGTTCGGAGCTTTTGTCGCTGGCACCAACCGCTCGCAATGGCGGGCGATTGGCCGCGCCTCTGAGGCACTGGGTGTCACCCCTGAGGCGGCCAGCACGGCCTTCCATCGCTGGCTGATGACCCTGGGCGGTTGGGCTCAATATGCCCGCTATCTGCTATGGCAAGCCGAGCTGGAAGGGCAGACCGATACGAGCACAACCGAACTGCTGGCCATTCGCATGGTGTTCGAAGAGGCTCTGTTCGGTCTCTACCACGATCAGATTGCCGATCGCTGGGCTGAAACCATTGCCCAACATGAAGCCCCCATCACCCCGACCCGCGATCTGGTGATCGACGCGGTGCTGCAGGACGCCTCGGAGCGCGCGCAACAGCGCAAATTGGCGCAAACCCTCAGCGCAGGTCAACCGCGCAAGATCGAAGGCCGCCCCGAGGTACAAGCCGCCTTCTGCATCGACGTGCGGTCTGAGGTTTTCCGCCGCGCGCTGGAATCGCAGGACAGCGGAATCGAGACCATTGGTTTTGCTGGCTTCTTCGGCCTCGCCAGCGCCCACAAGGCAGCCGGCTCGAACGTGACCGAGATACGGGGGCCAGTCCTATTGAACCCGAACGTGTGCTCCCACGCGGCCGAGGGCGCGCAGGACGACCTGAACCGCCGCTACACTGCACGGGCCAAACGGGCCTGGGGCCGGTTCAAACTGGCCGCCGTCTCGTCTTTTGCCTTTGTCGAGGCAACGGGTCCCGTCTATGCGGGCAAACTGCTGCGTGACGCTCTGGGCAAGGGCCACGGGTCTACGAAGTTCGACCCCGCGCCGAAGCTTGACGACGGGATCGACCTGCCTACACGTGTTGCCTCGGCCAAAGCCATCCTTGGGGCGATGTCTCTGACCAGCAACTTCGCTCGCGTCGTGATGCTGGCCGGTCATGGCGCGGATGTGACCAACAACCCCCATGAAAGCGCCCTGCAATGTGGCGCATGTGGCGGTCATGCCGGTGACGTCAGCGCCCGCCTTCTGGCCGGGTTGTTGAACGATCATGCGGTACGTGAAGGGCTGCGCGCCGAGGGGATCGACATCCCGGCGGACACGCTGTTTCTGGCGGCGATGCACCACACTACGACCGACAGGGTCTCTTTGTTCGATCAGGATCAGGCGACAGGTCAGTGGGCCGCGCAGATCGCGCAATTGAAAACCTGGCTGACCTCGGCCGGACAACTGACCCGGTCTGAGCGCGCCGCGCGTCTACCGCGTGCCAAAGGGGCCAATGACATCGCCCGCCGCGCCACCGACTGGGCCGAGTTGCGCCCCGAATGGGGTTTGGCCGGATGCCGCGCCTTCATTGCCGCGCCGCGGTCCCGGACTGATGGCACGGGTCTTGCGGGCCAGTCCTTCCTGCACAGCTATGACTGGCGCGCGGATGAGGGTTTTGGCGTGTTGGAACTGATCATGACCGCCCCGGTCGTGGTCGCCAGCTGGATCAGCCTGCAATATTACGGCTCGACCGTCGCGCCTGGCCTGTTCGGCGGCGGCAACAAGCTACTGCACAACGTGGTTGGCGGCATCGGCGTAGTTGAGGGCAATGGCGGCGCGCTGCGTCCCGGCCTGCCTTGGCAATCAGTGCATGACGGAGAGGCGTTCCAGCACGACCCGCTGCGCCTGTCGGTCGTCATCGAGGCCCCAAGAGAAGCGATGAACGACATCCTCAGACGCAACGAAACCGTGAAAGAGCTGTTCGACAATCGTTGGCTGCACCTGATTGCCATGGATGAAAACGGCGATCTGGCCTGGCGCTACACCAAAGATTTGGAATGGGTCGCGATGGCGCGTGCCGAGATCAGCGCCATGGCGGCTGAGTAACAACGGGAAGGCCCGGCGAGCAAACCCGCCGGGCCGTCTTACCCTAAAGTGCGGCGTGAAACAGCTGCGTCAGGTTCTCTTTCGTCAGCTCAATCGGATTGCCCCCGCAAGAGGGGTCGATGATCGCGCCTTCGACCAGCTCGGGAATCCGATCCTCGGTCACGCCGAGTTCCGACAGTTGACGCGGGATCCCAAGCGCATCGTTGAACTCCTGCACGAAGCTACGGAATCCGTCAAAGCCACCCTCGATACCCAGATAGGCGGCAGCCTGTTGGAACCGATCCGCGATGGCGGGCGCGTTGAATTCCAGCACAGCGGGCATGCAGACCGCATTGGTCGTGCCGTGATGAGTGTTGAATACCGCGCCAATCGGATGGCTCATGGCGTGGATCGCGCCGAGCCCCTTTTGGAACGCCGTCGCCCCCATGGCCGCCGCGCTCATCATCTGAGCGCGCGCCTCAAGATCAGTGCCATCCGCATAGGCGCGCGGCAGATAGTCCTTGACTAACCGCATCCCCTCCAGCGCGATGCCTTGGCTCATCGGGTGGTAATGTGGGCTGGAATAGGCCTCGACACAATGAGCAAAGGCGTCCAGCCCGGTGCCCGCGGTGATGAATTTCGGCATACCCACGGTCAGTTCCGGGTCGCAGATCACCACGGTCGGCAGGACCTTTGGGTGAAAGATGATCTTCTTGGCGTGGGTCTCGGAATTGGTGATGACACTGGCACGCCCCACCTCGGACCCTGTCCCGGCCGTGGTCGGCACCGCAATGATCGGCGCAATCACATCCGCATTCGCGCGGGTCCACCAATCGCCGATATCTTCAAAATCCCAAACGGGTCGGGTTTGACCCGCCATGAAGGCCACCATCTTGCCAAGATCCAACCCCGAGCCGCCGCCAAAGGCAATCACCCCGTCATGCCCGCCCGCATTGTAGGCCGCGACTCCGGCAGCGAGGTTCTTTTCATTCGGGTTCGGGTCCACATCGCTGAACAGACCGCGACCCAACCCGGCGGCCTCAAGAATGTCCAACGTCACCGTGGTGATCGGCAAATCAGCCAACCCCTTGTCCGTCACCAGCAGAGGGCGCTTCATCCCTGCCGCCGCACAGGCCTCGGGCAGTTCATTGATGCGGCCAGCGCCAAATTTAATCGCGGTCGGGTAGGACCAATTTCCAACAAGGCTCATGATGTTACCTTCTTCAAATGGTAGGATTTTGGACGGGTCAGGTTGTGATACCCGATGACCGACAGGCCACCGCCCCGCCCGGTATTCTTGCAGCCTGTCCAGCATAGACCCGGGTCCAGATAGTCGGCCCGATTCATGAACACAGTGCCGGTTTCTATCTGATCACCGACTCGCGCGGCCCGGTCTACGTCACGGGTCCACAGGCTGGCGGTCAAGCCGAATTCGCTGTCATTCATCAGAGCGATGGCCTCTTCGTCCGAGGACACTTTCATAATCCCCACGACCGGCCCAAAACTCTCATCCCGCATCACGCGCATATCATGGGTGACATTGGTGAGGATCTGAGGCGTCAGATAGGCACCGCCGTCATCCTCGGGGAATGGCTCGATATGGGCCACCGCGCCATCCGCCACAGCCTCGGCAATCTGAGCGCGCACCTCGTCGGCAAAGCGCACATTGGCCATAGGGCCCAGCGTCGTCTCAGGGTCCAGAGGATTGCCCAGTTTGTAGCCCTTCACAATCTCAACCGCCTTCGCAACGAAACCGTCGAAAAGGCTTTCATGCACATAGATTCGCTCTATCCCGCAACAGCATTGACCCGAGTTGAACATCGCCCCGTCGATCAAGGTATCCACGGCGGCATCCAGATCGGCATCCTCCATCACATAGCCCGGATCTTTTCCGCCAAGCTCGGTCCCGACGCCTGTGAAGGTGCCAGCGGCTGCACGTTCCATCACCTGCCCTCCGCCGACCGAGCCAGTGAAGTTCACGAAATCAAACGCATTTCCGGCAATCAGGTCATTCGTCACATCGTGGCTGAGGAAGGCATTCTGAAACACATCCTCGGGCACACCGGTCGCGTGGAACGCCTGCGCCATCCTTTCACCCACCAATAACGTCTGAGTGGCATGTTTCAGGATCACGGTATTGCCAGCAATCAGTGCCGGAGCCACCGTGTTGATCGCCGTCATATAGGGATAGTTCCAGGGGGCCACCACAAAAACCACCCCATGCGGAACGCGCTTGATGTACCGCCGAAACGTCTCATCCTCGCCTACCTCAATATCAGCAAGCGCGCTTTCGGCTATCCCCGCCATATGGCTGGCGCGTTCATTGAACCCACCAAACTCACCACCATAGCGCACGGGCCGACCCATCATATAGGCAAGCTCCGGCACGATCTCATCATTCATCGCACCAACAGCCGCCACACCGGCCATCACCAGATCAACCCGCTCCTGCAAAGACCGCGCCGCCCAAGCCGCCTGCGCCGTGCGCGCCCGAGCCGCCGCTTCAAACGCCGCGTCCCGAGACAACACCTCCCGCTCCGCAAAAACCGACCCATCAATCGGCGAGACACATTTCAACATCTGCCCCATAGTCACTCCATTTTCCGAAAATACAGGATCACCTGCTTCATCTGGCCAAAAATATCCCGGGGAGCGCGAGGGGCGTCGCCATTGTTGCTCGAACCAATGGCGCAACAATGGCGACCCTCGCTCCTGCCCTCTACGCGCGCTCAAACCCACGGGCAACTTCCCAATCGGTCACCACACGCGCAAATTCTTCGATCTCCACCTCAGCGGCCCGAGCGTAGTGATCCACCACCTCATCCCCCATAGCAGCCCGCAACATGGCTGAGCCACGCAAAGCACCCAATGCCGCGCCCAGGTCGCCGGGGATCATCCCCGTATCGCCCTGGTAAACATCACCGGTTGCCGCAGGTTGCAATTCCAATCCCTCTTCAATGCCGGCAATTCCCGCCGCCAGCATTCCAGCCATCACCAGATAAGGGTTCATGTCAGACCCGGGAATCCGGCATTCCACCCGAATGGCCTTGGTCCCATCTCCACACAGGCGAAAGCCAGCCGTGCGATTATCGACCGACCAGATGATCCGTGTCGGCGCAAAGGTGCCCTTCATGAAGCGTTTGTAACTGTTGATGTAAGGGGCCATGAAATACGTGTAATCCGGGGCGTACTTCAGCAGGCCAGCCAAATAGCTTTTCATCACATCCGACATGCCAAGCGGATCATTTTCATCAAAAAAAGCAGGCGCGCCGTCTTTCCACAGGGATTGATGCACATGGCTGGAACTGCCGACCTTGTCGTGATGCCATTTCGGCAGGAACGTTGCCGCATGACCATGCTGCCAGGCGATCTCTTTCACCGCATTCTTGGCGATCGAGTGGTACTCGGCCGTGTCCATTGCAGGCGCGTATTTGATGTTCAGCTCTTCCTGCCCGGTTTCGGCCTCACCTTTCGAGTTCTCAACCGGTATCCCCGCATCCCACAGATGGTTACGGATCGGGCGCATCACATGCTCTTCCTTGGTGGTCTGGAGGATATGATAATCCTCGTTGTAACCGGAAATCGGCTCAAGATCGCGAAAGCCGTTTTTGCGGATTTCGTCGAAACTCTTCTCGAAAAGGAAAAACTCCAGCTCTGTCGCACACATCGCCTCGTAGCCCATGGCCTTCAAGCGGTTGACCTGCGCCTTCAACATCGCCCGAGGCGCATGCGGCACCTCTTCATGCGTGTGATGATCGAGAATATCGCACATCACCATCACAGTGCCCTCAAGCCACGGCACCGGGCGTAGGGTCGCAAGATCGGGCTTCATAACGTAGTCGCCATACCCCCGCTCCCAACTGGTCGAGGCGTAGCCATCCGGTGTGCCCATCTCAAGATCAGTGGCCAGCAAGTAGTTGCAGCAATGGGTTTCTTCCCATGCGCCCGCAACGAAATGGCCCGCGTGAAAGCGCTTGCCCATCAGACGGCCCTGCATGTCAACAAAGCACACCAGAACGGTGTCTACCTCACCCGCTGATACCTGTGTTTTGAGATGTTCGAATGTAAGTGTCGCGGTCATTCTGCCCCCCTCGTTCAAATTCCTGATGGCGGGCCACAGCAACGCCAAAATCTCAAATGCTACCGTGGCGACCTGTGGCCGCGAACGCAACAGATCATTGCGACGTTTCGGCGTGAGATTTCACAATCTGCGTCTGAGTGCCTGCAAACGCTGAAAAGACGGACGCGGTCAAGTAACCGCGAGGCCTCAGACCTGCGGCTTGCGCGCGACGATCCAGACGGGATGATAGCTGAGAGAGACGCCGTTTTCGGTCTGAAACTGGCGTGTGTACTCTGCCTCGAACAGGGCGAGTGTGGATTTGGTCCAGACGCTCTGCGCGCGCCCGTTGACGCCGGTCTTACGCAGGTGGCGCAGAACATGGCGGGGCGTGGGGAAGTACGAGGGTCGCAGCGCCTCGCCTGTCGAAAGCACCTCCAGGTGCGCTCCTATGACGGCGGCCATCTGGTCAGGGTCGCACAAACCGGGGGCACGGGCCGAGGTGCCGATTTGGTTCAGTTCCCTATATTGTTGCGGACCAAACCCCGAAATCACCAACCAGCCGCCCGGTGCGAGGGATCGCGCCGCCCGCTCCAACAGTGCCTGAGGGTCTTCCATCCACTGGATCATCGACGCCGAGGCAAAAAGATCGGTCTTCTCGGGCCAGATCACCCGCCGCGCATCGCCGCAGATGAACTGCGCGCCCAGCTCATCTGCCGTTTGGCGGGCTTCGGGTGCGATATCATTCAGGGTGAGGCTGTCAAATCGGTGAGATTGACACAGAAGCCGCGTGAAATGCCCAGTTCCGCAACCCAGCTCAAATCCGCGTTCGAACTTGAACGGAGCACCGTGTCGACGCATCTCTTCCACCAGTTTCTCGGCCACCCACGCCTGTTGGCTGGCGGTGTCGTGATAGCTTTGAAAACTGCGGCTGAAGCTACGCTGCACCCGGTCCGAGAGTTGCACTGTCATGCCAACCACTCCGCCCAACTTTGCCTCGCGCGGAACGGGACATGAGGACCTTCGACAGTTCGAATACTATCAGCACGCGAGGCCCATGCGGCCTGTTGTGCGTTAGTAGGAACAATACGGTCTCGGGTGGGAATCCAAATACGATCAAAACCCGGATCTTCAGCTGGGCCACGGTCGATCACCGCGTGCAACTCGGCCCGAGCGGATGGGATATCCAGTTCGGGAACCTCTCCGCTGACGCCCGCGCGGCGGCAGAATTTGGCAAAGCTGGTCTGAGACAATTGATCCGCCGTTGCTCGGATCAAATCGGGCGCGATCCCATGCTCGGCACTTGCAGGGTTCAGCGTGCCGCTGACTGCAACCAAGCGATCTGGACGCATCCCCGTTTGGTTCAGCCAATGCGCGGCCGAGGCGACGCCGAAAGAGAAGGCCAGCAAGTCTACGCGGTCGAACCGCGACAAGTCCGGCAGCGGGTCATCCAGCCCGGTATAATCCTCAACGAACAGCACATTGTCCCCGCCTGTGAGGCAGGAAAACGGCGCAGAACCCAACGCCCATCCCCCGAACACGAGGATCAGATCGGTGCTATCCGAGCGTGCCAGCCAGCGATGCCTCATCCGGCCCCTCCGGCGAGATCGACCATGGCGGCGGTGACGCGGCTCAGCTCATCTGGCGAAATGATGTAGGGTGGCATGCAATAGATATTGCGCCCAAACGGACGCAACCAGACGCCGGTCTTAGGGGCGAGGCCGTGGGCCACGGCAGGGTCGACACGGTCCTTCATCTCGATCACACCGATAGCGCCCAGAACCCGCACATCCGCCACTTCGGGCAAGTCACGAGCCGGAGCAAGTTCAGCCATCATCTGGTGCGCAATCCCAGTGACCTCCGCCCGCCAGTCGCGTTGGACCAATTGGTCGAGGCTGGCAACACTGGCGGCGCAGGCCAGAGGGTTGGCCATATAGGTCGGGCCATGCATCAGCACCCCGGCCTCGCTTTCGCCGATGCCGCGCGCAACCGCCTCGGTCGCGATGGTGACAGCCAGAGTGATGTGCCCTCCGGTCAGGGCCTTGCCGAGGCACAGGATGTCGGGCACCACATCCGCGTGGTCCATGGCAAACAGCTCACCACTGCGGCCAAAACCGGTGGCGATTTCATCGAAAATCAGCAGCACGTCATGCGCGTCACACAGCGCCCGCGCGCCCTTCAGCCAGTTCGGGTGGTAGAAATACATCCCACCCGCACCTTGCACGACAGGCTCCAGGATCAGCCCCGCGATCCTGTCGCCTTTTTCGTCCAACAACTGCTCAAGGGCCATCAGCCCGTTTTCGGCGGCATCCTCCGACCAGTCCTGATCGAACCGGATGGGCGGGCGCGGCAGGAAATGCTGGATGGACAGAGCGCCCTTGAACAGCCCATGCATCCCGTTCACCGGGTCACACACGCTCATCGCTTTCCACGTGTCGCCGTGATAGCCGCCCCGAATGGTGGCGAACTCTGACCGCGCGCTGCGGCCTTTGGCGATCTGGTACTGCACCGCCATTTTCAACGCGACTTCGATGGCGACCGAGCCGCTGTCGCTGTAGAAGATGCGATCCAGACCGTTGGATAGCATTCCGATCAGCCTGCGGCCCAGCTCAACAGCGGGCGCGTGGGTCAGGCCTCCGAACATGACATGCGGCAGTTGCGCCAGTTGGGCCTGCATCGCCTCGATAATGGCCGGGTGGCGATGGCCGTGAACGGTGCACCACCAGGACGACATGGCGTCGATCATCTGCCCGCCGTCCTCACGCGTCAGCCAGACGCCCTCGGAGCCGGTGATCAGATGCATCGGGCCGGGATCCAGCACGTGAGTGTAGGGGTGCCACAGGTGGCGGGCGTCAAACTCCAGCGGGGTCATAGAGCCCTCCGGATCGCATCAAGGTCGATGGTCTGGAACGCATCCGCCAGGTTTTCACGAGTTAGGTCCGAGAGATAGGGTAGACGCCCCAAATGCCGGGTCTTGCACATCTGCGCGACGGTCTGCTCGACCTCCGGTTCGGGATTGCCAACAAAAGCAACGCCAACAACTTCGCACCCCGCATTGCGTAGCGCCATCAGGGACAGCGCCGTATGGTTGATCGTGCCAAGCGCCGTGCGTGCAACCAAGACCACCGGGGCTTGCCATTGCGCGAAGAGGTCCAGATAGAACACCTGCCGGTTCAGAGGGACCATAACCCCCCCTGCCCCCTCAACGACCAGCGGACCATCGACCCGTGGCAGTGCCAGTTGGGCAAGGTCGATCTCGACCCCCATATCCTCGGCGGACAGATGCGGCGAAGCGGGCATATTCAGGCGGTAGGCCTCAGGCAGCACCTCGGCCCCGGACAGGTCGCGCACGATGTCGGTGTCGGTCGCATCCTCAAGCCCGGATTGCACCGGCTTCCAGTAGGTGGCTCCAAGGGCGGCGGTCAAACCTGCGGAGAATACAGTCTTGCCGACGCCCGTGCCGGTTCCGGTGATGATCAGCGCGCTCATGCGGCCTCCGATTGATGTGCCGCTAAGGCGTTGAACAGGGCCGAGATATCGGCGCGATCAACATTGCCGGTGATAGATATCCGCAACCGCGACGTCCCGCGCGGTACGGTTGGCGGGCGGATACCCCTGACGTCGAACCCTTGCGTCTGCAAGCCCTGCGCCATCGTCATCGTGCGCGCATCATCGCCCAGAACGTTAGGAATGATCTGGCTGTTGAGCGCAGCCTCAGCAATTCCAATTGCGCGCGCCGCATCATGGGCATGGCCAATGCGCTTTTGGGCGGCGTCGACCAGACCTGTCTGAGTGGCCAGCGCCCCGAGGGCCGCACGAACCAAGGCGGCATTCAAAGGCGACGGCGCGGTGGCAAAGATAAAAGGGCGTGCGCGGTTGATCAGCGTGTCGATCATGACCTTGGGGCCGCAGATTAACCCTCCGACCACGCCCAAACCTTTGCCGCAGGTGTGCAGCGTCAACAGAGGACAGTCTAAGTCATGTGCCAGCCCCTGCCCCTGAGGTCCGAACACGCCGGTCGCATGCGCTTCGTCCACGACCAAAACGGCGTCCTGTTCCCGCGCCAAACCCGCCAGATCGGTCAGAGGGGCCAGATCCCCTTCCATCGAATAGACGCTTTCGACCGCGATCCAGATTTGGCCCGAGCCGCCCTCGGTCCGCCACTGCTGCGCCTTTTCACGCGCGTCGCCGACATCATTGTGCCGAAACGACCGCTGATCGGCCCGGCAAGAGCGCATGCCCTCATGCGCGCTGGCGTGAACTAAAGCGTCATAGAGAACCAGATCATCGGCCGCAGGAAGGGTTGCGAAAATCGCCTGATTGGCCTGAAACCCGCCGCCCATGAACAAAGCGGCCTCGGCCCCGAAGAACGCGGCGGCCTCGGCCTCAAGCGCTTCATGCTCGGTGTGGTTGCCGCGCAATAGGCGCGAGCCACCAGACCCGACTGGAACACCGCGCGCCAAGGCCTCTTTCGCGGCCTCTTGCAGAAGCAGCGATCCGGCGAGGCCCAGATAGTCATTCGACGCGAAGTCCAATCCCGACGCCGGCGTCAGGACCCGGCGGCGATTCCGGACCTGCAAGGTGTCGAGCATGGATTCGAGCCGAGCAGCAGCCTTCATTCAGCGGCTTCCCGACCCGCCTGATCCCCGGCTTTCTCGGCCTGCAGACCAAGTTTGGCAAACAGGACCATATCGGTGTCCTCTTCGGGGTTTTCCGCCGTCAGCAGCGTTTCACCCACGAAGATCGAGTTCGCACCGGCGAAGAAACACATCGCCTGCATCTCATCGCTCATCTCGCTGCGGCCTGCGGACAAGCGAACGTAAGAGGTTGGCATCAGGATACGCGCCGTCGCGATGATGCGGACAAAGTCGATCGGGTCGATTGGCTCGGCATCGGCCAGAGGTGTGTCGGCCTGCGGCATCAGCATGTTGATGGGAACCGAATCCGGCGCGGGCTGCATGTTGGCCAGCGTCAGCAGCATGTCGATACGGTCGCCCGTATGCTCACCCATGCCCAGAATGCCGCCGGAACACACTTTGATTCCCGCTTCCTGCACTCGGTTCATCGTGTCGATCCGGTCGGCGAAGGTGCGGGTTGTGATGACCTCGGAGTAGTAACGCTCGGACGTATCGATATTGTGGTTGTAGTAGTCCAGCCCCGCATCGCGCAGCTGCACGACCTGAGTGTCGTCCAGCATGCCCAGCGTCATGCAGGTCTCCATCCCCATGGCCTTGACACCTTCGACCATCGCGACCAAAGCTGCCATGTCGCGCGCCTTGGGCTCACGCCAGGCGGCCCCCATGCAGAACCGCGTGGCGCCGCCATCCTTGGCCTTCTTCGCCTCGGTCAGAACACGCTGCACCTCAATCAATTTGGAAGCAGGCAGGGTCGAGCCGTTGCGCGCCGATTGCGAGCAATAGGCACAATCCTCGGCGCAGCCTCCGGTTTTGATCGACAGCAGTTTCGAGGTCTGGATTTTATTCGGGTCAAAATGCTTACGATGGACAGTTTGCGCGCGGAACAGCAGATCCATCAGCGGAAGATCATGAACAGCTTGCGCGGATTTTTTGGTCCAGCCGGAATAAGGGATGATCATTTTATCTATAAAACTCTCGGCAGCTTGCGTTGCGTCGAGTTTATTATCTACAAAATGTCACGACGCAACCCAGCAGGCATCACAAGTTCAATATGACGCATCAATTCGCTGATCGCTGACCAAGGCTCTATCCCAGAATCCCCGGCAACCGCAGCCCGTGTTCGCGCGCACAAGCCTTGGCATCCTCATACCCCGCATCCGCGTGACGCCAAACGCCCGAGGCCGGATCGTTCCACAAAACCCGCTCCAACCGTTTGGCCGCTGCATCGGTGCCATCCGCACAGATCACAACACCCGCGTGTTGGCTAAAGCCCATGCCGACCCCACCGCCATGGTGTAAAGACACCCATGTGGCGCCCGAGGCCGTATTCACCAGCGCATTCAACAACGGCCAGTCGGAAACAGCGTCCGAGCCATCCTTCATCGCCTCGGTCTCGCGGTTGGGTGAGGCAACGGACCCGCTGTCGAGGTGATCTCGGCCAATGACAACCGGGGCTTTTAGTTCTCCGTTGCGCACCATTTCGTTGAAGGCTAGCCCGGCCTTGTGGCGATCCCCAAGCCCGATCCAGCAGATCCGCGCAGGCAGGCCCTGGAAGGCGATACGCTCCTGCGCCATGTCGAGCCAGTTGTGCAGATGGGTGTTCTCGGGGAACAACTCTTTCATCTTGGCATCGGTTTTGTAGATATCCTCGGGGTCGCCAGACAGGGCGCACCAGCGGAACGGGCCGATGCCGCGACAGAAGAGCGGGCGAATATAGGCGGGCACGAAACCGGGGAAGGCAAAGGCGTTCTCGAGCCCTTCATCCTGCGCCACCTGACGGATGTTGTTGCCGTAGTCCAGCGTAGGCACGCCCGCGTTCCAGAAATCGACCATCGCAGCGACATGTTGCTTCATTGAGGCGCGCGCGGCTTTCTCAACCGCTTTGGGATCACTTTCGCGCTTGTCCTTCCACTGCGCCATGGTCCAGCCCAGCGGCAGGTAGCCGTTGACCGGGTCATGGGCGCTGGTCTGGTCGGTAACGATATCGGGGCGCATGCCACCGGCCTGCATCCGGGCGTAGATCTCAGGGAAAATTTCGGCGGCATTGCCCAACAGGCCGACCGATTTCGCCTCACCCGCCTTGGTCCAGCGGTCAATCATCTCAAGCGCTTCGTCCAGCGTTTCCGCCTTTTCGTCCAGGTATTTGGTGCGCAGACGGAAATCGATCGAGTCCGGATTGCACTCGACCGCCAGACAGCAGGCCCCGGCGAAAACCGCCGCCAAGGGCTGAGCGCCACCCATTCCCCCAAGACCGCCGGTCAGAATCCACTTTCCGGTCAGGTCGCCGCCATAGTGCTGACGCCCGGCCTCGGCAAAGGTCTCGTAGGTGCCCTGCACGATTCCTTGCGTGCCGATATAGATCCACGAGCCAGCGGTCATCTGGCCGTACATCATCAGGCCCTTCTTATCGAGCTCGTTGAAGTGATCCCAATTGGCCCAATGCGGCACGAGGTTCGAGTTCGCGATCAGCACCCGAGGCGCATCAATATGCGTCCGCACAATAGCGACAGGTTTGCCGGACTGCACAACCAGTGTCTCGTCTTCTTCCAAATCCTTGAGGCTTGAAACGATCGTATCAAAATCATTCCAAGTCCGCGCGGCGCGCCCGATGCCGCCATAGACGACCAGTTCATGCGGGTTCTCGGCCACGTCCGGGTGCAGGTTGTTCATCAGCATCCGCAGCGGCGCTTCGGTCATCCAGCTTTTGGTGTTCAACTCTGGCCCGGTGGGTGGATAGATATCGCGGGTGTTCTTGCGAGGGTCGGTCATGATGCAAGCTCCAATGCTGTGTCTTGGACGGCGTCCAGAATATCGAATAGCCAGCGGCGCAGGCGGTCGGCTTTGCGGTCGTCATAGGACCATGGCGGGCGCTCGGTTGTGAGGTAGGTGGATTGCGCCAGCTCCATCTGAATGGCATGTAGACCCTCGGCCGGGCGGCCATAGTGGCGCGTTGTCCAACCGCCTTTGAACCGCCCGTTCAAGACGGTGCTGTAGGGTGATGACGCTGCAAACTCATGGGCCGCTGCCTCGATCTCAGGCGCGCAGGTCGTGCCGTTATTTGTGCCCAAATTCATATCGGGCAAAACTCCGTCAAACAGGTACGGAATGGTGCTGCGGATCGAGTGGCAGTCATAGAGGACGGCAATGCCGTGGATCGCCCTGACCCGCTCCATCTCGCCCATCAGCGCGGCATGATAGGGCGCGTGAAACGCGGCGAGGCGTTCGGCGATTTCCACATCGGATGGCGGCTGATCCCAGATCCCATTCCCATCGAAATCGGTCAGCGGAACCAGTGTAGTCGTGTTCTGACCGGGATAGAGCGACACGCCCGACGGATCGCGATTGGCGTCGATCACATAGCGGTGAAAACTCGCTCGGACCGTCGTCGCCCCGGACAACAACCCGTCGTAGAGCGTGTGGATGTGCCAATCCGTGTCCGTCAGCGCCCTGCCCCGCACGTTCAGCTTGGTCTGAATCTCTGGCGGCACATAGGTACCGGTATGGGGCAGACCCAGAACGATGGGGCTATCGTCTCGGGTGACCTCAACCGGATCCGTCACGCGCCCAGCTCCGGCATGGCAAAACTTGTGCTATGCGCGATCTCGCCACTGGAAATCAGGGTCGAGGCTGCCTCAATATCCGGCGCGGTATAGCGGTCATCACCTAAAGGCGGTACCACCGCACGCAACCGGGCCATAACGCCTTGTAGCGTCTTACTGGTGGGCAATGGCGCGCGGAATTCGATCCCTTGCGTGGCGCAGAGCAGTTCGACCCCAAGAATACGCTCCAGGTTGGTGACCATCTGGCCCAGACGCCGCGCGCCATGGGCCGCCATTGAGACATGGTCCTCCTGATTGGCGGAGGTGGGCGTCGAGTCCGTCACGCAGGGGTTGGCGAGATGTTTGTTTTCGCTCATCAAAGCCGCCGTCGTGACCTCGGCAATCATCAGGCCCGAGTTCAACCCCGGATTTGGGGTCAGGAAGGGCGGCAGATCAAAGCTGAGGACCGGATCGACGATCAATGCGATACGGCGTTGAGCGATGGCTCCGATCTCGGCCACGGCCAGCGCGATCATGTCGGCGGCGAACCCAACCGGTTCGGCGTGAAAGTTACCGCCCGAGACGATCAGCCCGGCCTCTGACAGGACCAGAGGGTTGTCGGTGGCTGCGTTCGCCTCAAGCTCAAGCGTTGTGGCGGCCTGTCGGATCACGTCCATTGCTGCACCGACGACCTGCGGCTGGCAGCGGATACAATACGGGTCCTGCACGCGCGTATCGCCGTCGCGGTGGCTTTCTCGGATCACCGATCCGGCCAGCAGGGCGCGCATGGTGGCTGCGGCCTCAATCTGGCCGCGATGTCCTCGAAGGCTGTGGATTTCAGGCTGCAACGGCGCGGTGGACCCCATGATCGCGTCTGTGGTCAGTGCCGAGGTGACCAGCGCGCTCTGGGCCGCTTGCCACGCGCCAAACAGGCCCGCCAAAGCAAAAGCGGTCGAAAACTGGGTGCCATTGATCAGCGCGAGACCTTCTTTCGGGCCAAGCTCCACCGGCGTAAGGCCAGTTGCCTCCAGCGCCTCAGCCCCCGGCATGAGTTTACCGCCAAATTCGGCCTCACCCGCGCCCATCATGACGGCGGCCATATGGGACAGCGGAGCCAGATCACCAGAGGCCCCGACCGACCCCTGCGCTGGGATCACAGGCGTGACGCCCTTGGCCAGCATAGCCTCAAGCAGCGTGATCAACTCCAGCCGCACGCCCGAGGCTCCGCGCCCAAGGCTGAGCAGTTTCAGAACCATCATCAACCGCGCATGCGCCCGCGGGATCGCTGGGCCGACGCCGCAGCAATGCGACAGGATCAGATTGCGCTGCAAGGTCGCCGTATCCTCGGCCGCAATCTTGACACTGGCAAGCTTGCCGAAGCCCGTGTTGACGCCGTAGACTGCGACCTCACCCGCAGCGGCATCCGCGATGCGCGCGTGGGCCGCCTGAATGCCGGGATGGCAGGCCGGGTCCAGCTGCACGGCGCATTCGTCTCGGAACACCTGCTCCAACTGCGCCAGAGAAACAGCGCCGGGCGTAAGGGTCAGGGTGGTCAAACTGCGCCTCCGAAAATGCGAGTGTGTAGCGGATTGAAGCCGATGCGATAGGACAGCTCGGCCGGGTGAGAGACGTTCCAGATCGCCAGATCAGCGCGCATGCCGGGTGCAATCTGGCCGCAATCGTGCAAACCCAGCGCGCGGGCCGCGTTGAGGGTCACGCCTTTCAGCGCCTCTTCGGGTGTCATACGGAACAGGGTGCAGCCCATGTTCATTGCCAAGAGCAGAGAGGTCATTGGGGCAGATCCCGGATTACAATCCGTCGCCAAAGCCATCGGGACATTGTGCTTGCGCAGCAGATCAATGGGCGGAGATTGCGTTTCGCGCAGGGTATAGAAAGCACCGGGCAGGATCACACCAACAGTGCCTGCACCAGCCATTGCCGCCGCGCCCTCGTCATCGAGGTATTCGATATGATCCGCAGACAGTGCGTCATAGCTGGCCGCCAGCTTTGCGCCGCCGAGATTGGACAACTGTTCGGCGTGGAGTTTGATTGGCAGGCCAAGTTCACGCGCCACATCAAACAACGGCACGAGCTGGTCGGGCAGAAAGGCAATTCCTTCGCAGAAGGCATCTACCGCATCAACCAGCCCCTCGGCATGGGCGGCGCGTAGGGTTGGAATGCAAACCTCAGTTATATAGGCGTCCGGACTGTCCTTGTACTCCACCGGCACCGCATGGGCGCCAAGAAAACTGGTTACGACCTGCACCAGACGGTGGTCTTGCAAAGCCCGCGCGGCGCGCAGCATGGTCAATTCGGTCTCGCGATCCAGACCGTAGCCGGATTTCACTTCGATGACCGAGACACCTTCTGCCAGCATAGCGTCCACACGCGGCAGAACCTGCGCAACTAGGTCGCTCAGACTGGCCGCACGCGTGGCCGTTACCGTCGAGATGATCCCCCCTCCGGCGCGGGCGACCTCTTCATAGCTCGCCCCGTTCAAGCGCATCTCGAACTCGACCGCGCGGTGGCCGCCGTGGATCACATGCGTGTGGCAGTCGATCAGAGCGGGTGTCACCAGACGCCCTGCACAGGACGTCTCAGACAACCCGGCATAGGTTTCGGGCAAAGCGGACTGCGGCCCGACCCATGCGATTTTATCGCCCTCGATCACAATTGCCGCTGTCTCGATCACCCCATAGGGAGCACCATTCTCCGCCATGGTTGCGGCGCTCAAGTCCTTCAGGATGTGGGTTGTGGGCATTTGATTCTCGCAGTGGATGCAATTCTCTCTTTTCTAGTACATTTCAATATGTTTTATGTCTATCCATAAAATGGAGAGCCAAATGACCATCTTCGCGAAGCGCGCACTGCTACCAACAGGTTGGGCAGAAAATGTCAGGCTGGATTTGAAAGACGGGCACATCGCCGCTGTGACAGCCGACGCCAAAGCGCAAGACGCAGATGTTGCAGTCGACACCCTGTTGCCTGCGTTGGCCAACCTGCACAGCCATGCCTTTCAGCGGGCCATGGCAGGGATGACCGAATATCGGCGCGCCGGGCGAGACAGCTTCTGGACGTGGCGCGATGTGATGTATCGCTTCACTGAACAACTGACGCCTGATCAGATTCAAGCCATCGCCGCGCTTGTCTATATGGAGATGCAGGAGGCCGGGTTCGCCTCGGTCGGAGAGTTCCACTATCTGCACCATCAACCCGGCGGCGCACCCTATGAGCGGCTGGCCGAGCTATCCGACCGCATCATGGCTGCCGCTGTCGAAACGGGCATCGGCCTGACGCATCTGCCCGTCCTCTACTCCTATGCCGGTGTCGGCGAAGTGCCTTTGGAACCCGGGCAACAGCGGTTCGGCAACGACGTGACCCGTTTCCTGCGACTGGTGGACGAGGCCAAAGCGGCCAGCGCTGCACTTCCCAAGGATTTCCGGGTGGGAATTGCCCCGCATTCCCTGCGCGCGACCTCACCCGCCGATCTGGCTGAAGTGCTGAGCCATCACAGTGGTTTTGTCCATATCCACATAGCCGAGCAGCCGAAGGAGGTTGCGCAGGTGCAGGCTGGCCTGGGCGCACGCCCGGTCGAATGGCTGCTGGGTAATGCCCCTGTCGACAGGCAGTGGTGCTTGATCCACGCCACACACATGACCGATGAAGAGACACGCGCATTGGCGGCGTCAGGCGCTGTCGCAGGCCTTTGCCCAATCACCGAAGCCAATCTAGGCGACGGCCCATTCAACGGCGGGACGTATCTGACCGCAGGCGGCGCGTTCGGTGTGGGATCGGATTCCAATGTCCGGATTTCACTGACCGAAGAGCTTCGGACGCTGGAGTATTCCCAACGCCTGCGCGACCTGTCGCGCAATGTGCTGGTGGTTGGCGAAGGGTCCGTGGGACAAACCCTCTTTTGCGGTGCCGCGACGGGGGGAGCGCAGGCGCTGGGTCGCAACGCGGGGCAGATCGCTGAGGGCGCATTGGCCGACCTCGTTGCCATCGACAGCAGCGACCCGGCGCTGTGCGCTTTGCGGCCGAACCAGTTGCTGGACGGGCTTGTGTTTGCCGCACAGGACAAGGTTGTGACCGACCTCTGGTCAGCCGGGCGGCATAAAGTCAAGGAGGGGCACCACGTGGCACGCGACCAGATCGTGACGCGGTACAGAAAAGCCATAGCCGAGATACTGCCAAACTTGTAACGCTCGGCATCCTCTTTACGCGGGGGACGCCTGCGATACATATTATGAATAAGCTTATTGAGGAAACAGGATCAGATCGTGACGGAGCAGAAGAATATCGGTTTTCAGGATATCCGAGACGAGGTGATCAACCGTATCCAAAGCCGCATCTGGCCTCAGGGCAGTTTGCTTCCGACCGAGTTGGAACTGGCAGCCGAATTCGGCTGCGCCCGTGCCACCGTGAACCGTGCGCTGCGCGAATTGGCAGAACAGGGCATCATCACTCGCAAGCGCAAAGGCGGCACCCGGGTCGTTACGACACCGGTCAAACAGGCCAAACTGCCAATCACCGTGGTCCGCCAGACGATCGAGGATATGAATGCCGAATACCGCTATGCGCTTGTCAGCCGTACGCAGATCGACTGCCCCGCGTGGCTACAGGCCAAGCTGAGCCTGCAGGAAGGCGCACAAATCCTGCATCTTCAATGCATGCATCACGCCGACAACCGCCCCTTTCAGTTCGAAGAGCGCTGGATCAGCGTCGATGCCGTCCCGCATGTGGTGAATGAGAGCTTTCTGACCACCGGCCCCAATGAATGGCTGCTGTCCGAGGTCCCCTTTTCCAACGCTGAGATCGCCTTCTCGGCGGTTCCAGCCACTGGGCAGTTGCAGGACTTTCTGTCAGTGCCACCGGGCACACCGTTGTTCCAACTGGAACGCACGACATGGTTCCAAAGCAAACCGGTCACATTCGTCAGAATGACCTTCCATCAAGGTTATCAGATGCGGACCACCTACTAACCCTTTGCCGAAAACGCTCAGACCGTCGCTGGCTGTTTCGGCGGATCAACGTGCTCGGGTTGATATGTCGGGATCACTCCAATCGGGGGTTTTTCGCGAATGTATTCTCCGATCCGCGCCAACATCGGTTTGCGCGGGCAATTCGGTCGCGTCGCCGCCCCTAGATCGCGCAGATGGCCTGGCCCTTCGAACGGAATAAAGCAAAGCGGCCAGTTATCCCGCTTGAACTGCTCGGCGGCCAGAGCAGAGACAATCGTGCAATCGTCAGAGTGGCAGATATGACGGCAGATCGTCTCGAACCGCAAAGCGGTCAGATCAAAGCGCTTACTGATACGGCTATAGGGATCCTGCTTGGGCAACCGCTCTTCAAGCGCATAGCCGAAGCTATGGGGCAGTCGGATGAAATCATGCACCGGCACCTCATCCGCAGAAATCGAGGGCAACGTGTGCAGCGGATGCCCCTCCCGCAGTGCCAGAAACAGAGGCTCGGACCAGATCGAGGTGAAATCCAGCGCATCGCTGTTGTTGATCTTGGCGACAAGCGCCAGATCCAGCGCGTGATCTTCGACCATCTGCAACATGTTTTGCGGCAGGTCTTCGATCATTGTCACCCGCATGCGCGGGAACAAAGTGCTGAACAGCTCTGAGAAATACTGCGTCAGATATGGGGCCAGCGTGGGCGTCATGCCGATGGTGAAGGGCACCGCCTCGGGGTCGCGGAACTCGGTCGCCGTGTCACGGATCTTTTGCGCGTCATTCAGCATCCGGGTTGCGATGTCGACGATCCGTGCTCCGCAGACCGTAGGGCGGACCTCATTGTTCAGACGCAGAAACAGCTCGGCACCCAGCTCCTGCTCAAGTTTCTTGATCTGGTTGGACATCGCAGGCTGGGACACGTTGCAGGCCGAAGCGGCCTGACTGAACTGGCCGTGTTTGGCGATGGCAATGACGTATTCCAAGTCTCTGAGGTTCATGGCGGGGCAATTCAAACAATCAAATAGGTCAAGGTACCTGTGACACTACGCGCTGCCCCCTTGTTTCAGAAGCCCGGACAGCGGTTTAAGGCAAATTTGACCCCCACAATTCGTCACAAATAGGTGAAACTTCGTCATCAAATAAGTGAGCGACCCGCGTTTTCCCGTCGCATCGCCGTTTGAATCAAGGCCCTGACCAGCGAAGACTTCACAAAACCCGTGAGTATTTGCGTTGGTTATACCCCCAATTTGAACCATGAATTTCCGCTGACCACGGGCCAGGCCTACTGATTTGTTGCGTCGGTTGCCCGATCGAACGGGCCACCTGCATCACGCAACAAACCAGACGGAGTGACCCATGCTGTCCCAATTCGTAGAAAGCCTGCGCGCCCGTCTCTTGACCACGTCAACACTGGCGCAAGAGACCACACGTGACGGCCAAACCCTTTTCAACAACTTCTTCCAGAACACGATCGTGGATGACACGCCCGCCTTTGTTCTGGCCAATGACTTTTCCCGCCTGCTGAACTTTGGCGAGATCGTCACCAACAACGCCGTCGCCGCCGTTCAGGCGCAGGGCGAGGATGTTGACGTGTTCAACTTCCGCTCAGGCGTGATCGAGGCGAATAACGGCCCCGACGCACTCGCGACCGGCGTTCAGGTCACTGGCAGCGCCGCTGTGCGCAACTTCGGTGAGATCTCGGGCGACTTTAACGGTGTTCAGTTTGCGGGTCTCGAAAGCTCGGGCAGCCTGGACAATTTCCGTGGCGGCGTGATCTCCTCCGACAGCCGTGCCGTGGATATTCAGGGCCAGGGCATTGATGTGCGCAACTTCGGCGACATCCTTGGCACCGGAGATCAGCGCAACGGCACGATCTACACCAACAGCACCGCCGAGGATATCTCGATCTCGAACTTCACGGGCGGGACGGTGGATGCCGGCGAAGGCAATCAAGGCGCTGGGATCTCACTTCAGGTCGGGGATGAGGTCGGCGACCGTGTGGAAACCGATATCTTCAACGGCTTTGGCGGCACCATTCAGGGCCGCGGTCAGGCGGCATCGAACACCGGTCTGGCCGGTGACGGTATCCGGATCAACAACGGGGCCGAGGGCACAATTCTCGAGACCGAAATCCTCAACAGCGGGCTGATCACATCTGAAAGCACGCAAGGCACAGCCGCCGGTATCCGCATCGCGGATGGCGCGAGCGCCGAGGGTGAGATCCTGAACACCTCGACCGGGGTGATCGAAGGTGCTGCAAACGGCCTCTATATCGGTCAGGGCACACATGATCTGGACGTTCTGAACTTCGGCACGATCCAGTCCGACAGCCGCGCGGTGAATATCGACGGCACCGGTGTGAACCTTGTGAACGGCGGCGATATCCTTGGCACAGGCGATCAGCGCAACGGCACCGTCTATGCCGACGGCACCGCTGATGATTTCGCGGTCAACAACCTCGTCACCGGCACGATCGACGCGGGCGAAGGCAATGAAGGGTCGGGCTTTGGCGTTGAAATCGGTGGAACTGCGGATGGCGCATCCTCTTTCACGCTGGATAATGCGGGCACCATTCAGGGTCGCGGCAATGCGGCGGCGGGCTCCAACGCGGCAGGCGACGGTATCCGGGTCGGCAACGTGGGCAACATTGGCGTCACCGATGCGGTCATCAACAACTCGGGCATTATCGACTCTGAGGGCGCAAACGGCACTGCCGCGGGTGTGCGTTTCGTCAACGGCGTGTCGTTCCAGGGTGAGTTCAACAACTCAGGCCAGATTTCGGGCGTCCAGAACGGCGTCTATTTCGGCAACCCGGTCGCCGGTGAAGGCGCGGATCACACCGGAGGTGTGTTCAACAACCTCGAAACCGGGGTGATCTTGTCCGACAGCCGCGCGTTCAACATCGACGGCATCGGGTTGGAAGTGAACAACGCAGGTGAGATCGTCGGCACCGGCAATCAACGCAACGGCACGGTCTACGCAGATGGCACGGCGCAAGACTTCACCTTCAACAACAAGGAAACCGGCGTCGTCGATGCGGGTGAAGGCAATGAAGGGTCGGGCTTTGGTGCCGAGATCGCGCGCGAGAATGCATTCACGCTGAACAATGACGGTCTGATCCAGGGTCGCGGCAACGCGGCAGCGGGCACCAATGCCGCAGGTGACGGTATCCGCATCGGCAATGTCGGCAACGCAGGCACGTTCACAGGCTCCATCACCAACGCAGGCACTGTGCTGTCGGAAGGTGCAAACGGAACCGTCGGCGCGTTCCGCGCTGTGAACAACGTCAACTTCCAGGGCCAGCTGGTCAACGAAGAAGGCGGTGTTTTCGCGGGTGTGCAAAACGGTGTCTACTTCGGGACCGGCGATCACACCGGCGGCTCGTTTGTGAACCGTGGAACCGTCACGTCGGACAGCCGTGCGGTGAATATCGACGGCGAAGGGCTTGAGGTCGTCAACGCAGGCGAAATCCTCGGCACCGGCAACCAGCGCAACGGCACCGTCTACGCCGATGGCACTGCCGACAACTATACCTTCAACAACACCGGTCTGGTTGATGCGGGTCTGGGCAACAACGGCTCGGCCGTGTCGCTGCAAACCGGCGATGTCGAAGGCGATATCGTGTCGGCAGCCATTCTGAACGAAGGCACCCTGCAAGGTCGCGGCGACGCGGTTGAGGGCAATCAGGTCGGCGATGGCCTGCGCCTGTTTACCAGTCAGTCAGAGGCCGGATTTGCCGGGGTGGTCGTCAACGAAGGCCTGATCGCAGGGTCCGAGACCTCGGACGCAGCCGCAGGTATCCGCGTTGACGGTGGCCTGAACCTTCTGGGGGCGATCCTGAACGAAGGTGAGATCCGCGGAACGGTCAATGCAATCGACGCCTCGGATGCGGGTGACGTGACCATCGTCAATGACGACGAGGGCGTGATCAATGGCAATGTCCTGCTGGGCGCTGGCGATGACATCTTTGTCGATCTGGGCACCACCAACGGCAATATCGACGGTGGCGCGGGCGACGACGTTCTGATCGCAGGCGATGCGGACAACGTCCTGACCGGTGGTCTGGGCAATGACTTCATCGACGGTGGAGATGGTATAGACACAGCCGATTTCTCGGATCTGGATGTCGCGGTCGAAGTGCGCCTGGGCGCCAATGGCAATGGCACAGCAACCCGCGATACGGGCTTCAATGTCTCGGTCAAGGACGCCGTGGTCTCTGCCCCCGGTCAGTTCGGAGCCAACATCGCCAACGGTGCGGCCTTTTTGGAACAGGCGCTGCAGGGCAACCTGTACTACAACATCCACACATCGGACTTCCCCGGCGGCGAAATCCGCGGGCAGCTGCTGGTGGACAGTGTCGAAACCGAGCATGGCATCCGCACCGTCACCCTCAGCGGCGGTCTGGACGCGGCGCAGGAACCGGGGCCGACCTCGGACAGCGAAGCCACTGGCGAGGCCTCTCTGGTCATCACCCAGAACCTGAACACAGGTGAGGTGACCTATTCCAGCGAGCTGAGCGTTGTGGGCCTGAACGAAGCCGACCTGAACACGCCGATCCCGGGTGTTGTCTCGGCCATCCATCTGCACAACGCGCCGGCTGGTAACAATGGCCCGGTCGTGCAGGATACGCTGGTGGATGCGGGTGCCACGCTTGACGTGAACGCCACAGGCGGCACCGGTGTCATCGGTCAGGACGTCATCGACAACCAGATTGAGGTCGATGTTCTTCAGTCGATTGAGAATGTGATCGGGTCCGACGATGGAGACATCATCATCGGCAGCGATCTCGACAACAAACTCAGCGGTGGTGACGGCGATGACCTGATCTCGGGTGAGGGTGGCAATGACATCCTGATCGGTGGCGCAGGCTCGGATACCTTCACCTTCGGCGCGAATTTCGGAGACGACGTGATCCAGGACTTCGAGGTTGGCCTTGACCAGTTGCAATTCGGAGAATTCGGTCCCGATTTCGGCGGCGCGGTGAATGTCGCACAGGATGGGAACGACGCCGTGATCTCGTTCGGCACCGAAGGCTCGGTCCGTCTGGCGGGCGTCAACACCACCGACCTGAGCGAAGACGACTTCGTCGCTTAATCGAAAACGGACGGGGCGGGTCACACCGCCCCGTTTGCCAAACCGGAAAAGGGCAAGACGATGTTTCAGAAATCCAACCCCGTACAAACCGCATGGGCCTCGTTGCGCAAAGGGTTTGTTGCTGTCGCTTTCTTAAGCCTGTTTCTCAACCTGCTGATGCTGGCCGGGCCGCTTTACATGCTGCAGGTCTATGACCGGGTCCTGACCAGCCAGAATGTCGACACGCTGATCGCGCTGACCCTTCTGCTGGGCGGCGTCTTTGTCGTGATCGCCTGCCTCGACCTGATGCGGATGCGCATCCTTGGCCGCCTGGCCGCCCGGTTCGAGATGGCCGTCGGCGCGCCTGTTCTGGGGGCCGCCATGCGCCGCCGGGTTCAGGGCGAAGCACAAAGCGCCGAGAATCTGGTCGACGACGTCAACGGATTTCGCGAGTTCATCTCGGGCTCGACCCTGACCGCCTTTTTCGACGCGCCGTGGATCCCGATCTACCTGCTGGTCCTCTATGTCCTGCACCCGCTGCTGGGTCTGCTGGGACTGGCCGGAGCCGTTACCCTGACAGTCATGGCGCTGATAAACAACTCACGCGCGCAGAAACCGATGCGAAACGCCGCCGAGGCCCGCGGGCGCTCGGACGCGCTGTTCAAGACCTCGGATCGCAATGCCGAGCTGGTCCATGCGCTGGGCATGAAATCCGATCTGGTGCGCCGCTGGACCGCCCTTCAAATCGACGCGCACGCGCATAAAACACGCGCGGCTGACCGTATCGCTGGCTTTTCGGTGCTGTCCAAGACCATCCGTATGGGCCTGCAATCGGCCATTCTGGGCTTGGGCGCGGCCCTTGCCATTACCGGCGAATCCACCGCGGGCGTCATGATCGCCGCCACCATCGTGTTGGCGCGGGCGCTGGCGCCGATTGATCAGCTCATCGGCCAATGGCGAGGATTTTTGGCCGCGCGCGGATCCTATTCCAAAATCAAAGCGCTGACCGAAGATTTCGCCGAAGAAACACCCAACCTGCACCTGCCCCGCGCCTTCAAGACGCTGGACGTGAAAATCGCTCAGGCCGGTCCGCCGCGCGCGATCAATGCCACCATTCGGGGGATCGACTTCGATCTGGCCGCGGGCGACGTTCTGGCCGTCATCGGCCATAGCGGCTCTGGCAAGACGACGCTGGGCAAGATGCTGGCCGGAATCTGGCACCCGCAACGGGGTGAGGTTCTGTTGGACGGCAGCCCAATGTCGAAATGGAACGCCGAGGATCTGGGCAAACAGATCGGCTACCTGCCGCAGGATGTCGAGCTGTTCGACGGCACGATCCGCGAAAACATCGCTCGTTTTTCTGTCGCCATCGACGACGCCGAGGTTTTTCGCGTCGCGCAGGAAGCTGGCATTCATGAGATGATCAGCGCCCTGCCCGAAGGCTATGAAACGCGCATCGGTCAGGGGTTCTTTCTGTCCGGCGGTCAGCGGCAGCGTCTGGCCCTGGCCCGCGCCCTCTATGGGGACCCGTTTGTTCTGGTGCTGGATGAGCCGAACTCGGATCTGGATGCCGAAGGGGAACAGGCCTTGCGCAATGCCATTCTGGCCACTCAGGCCCGCGGCTCCATCGCCATTGTCATGACCCACCGCCCCGCAACCTTGCAGGCCGCCAACAAGGTCATGGTCATGCGCAACGGCTCCCAGACCCAGTTTGGCGACAAGGATGACGTGCTGAAAGTCAATCGCCGCAATGTCCTGGACAGCTCGGGCAAGGGCACTCGCCCAACCCCTCAGCCCGTCCCGGAAACGCAAATCACAGGAGCAGCCCAATGACACAGATTGTCCCGCACAACGCCTCTCGCAATGCCCTGTCGCTGAATGAGGCAGAGTTCATCGACATCTCGGGCGCCTCGCCCCGGATCGGACGCTATGTCTGGGTCGGCGTGATCACCCTGATGGCCTTTGTCGGAGGCAGCGCCTACTGGGCCTTCGCCTCGAAACTGGACGGGGCGGTAGTTGCCCCTGCCTCTTTCGTGGTCGAAGGTGATCGCAAAACGGTCGAGCATCTGGACGGCGGCATCATCCGCGACATCCTGATTGCCGACGGAGATTTCGTTCAGGCCGGTCAACCTCTGATCCGGCTGGACAGCACCGATATCGACGTCGACCTGAACGTGCTGGGCAGTCAGATGGGTGAGCTTTCGGTGCGCCGCGCCCGCCTGCTGGCACAGATGAGCGGTCAGGACCGGTTTGATGAAGCCTCGGCCATGGCTGGTTTTCAGGCGGGCATGGAGCGGCTGCACTGGACCTCCGCCTATCTGACGCAGAAGCAGCTGTTTGACGCCGAAGCCCGCGCCCGCCAGACCGAAACTCGGATCAACGAGCAGCGGATATCGGGCCTGAAGGATGAAGCCCAGGGGCTAGCCGAACAGCGTGTCAGGACCCAGAACCAGATCGAGATCACTCTGACCGAACTGACCAACCTGCAGACCCTGCTGGACAAAGGGTTGGTCGCGGCCACCCGTGTCAGCTCGCGCCAGATTGAGCTGCAGCGGCTCTACGGTGTCGATGCCTCGTTGCGCACGCAGATCGCGCAGGCTGAAAATCAGGTCAGAGAACTGGAACTGACGCTGATCAGCCAGCAAAAGCTGCGGGATGAGGTGATCGCGGGTGAGCTTGCGGTGGTTGAAGCGCAGCTTGATCTCGTGCGCCCGCAATATGCAGGCACCGCCGAGCGCCGCAAGCGGATCGAGCTGTTGGCCCCGACCAGCGGGCGGGTGGTCAACCTGGCGGCCTCGACCACGGGCGGCGTCATTCGTCCGGGCGAACACATCATGGACATTGTCCCGGCGGATCAGGCGCTGATTGTCGAGGCGCGGGTCAAGACCGGTGACATCGACAAGCTGCGGATCGGCCAGTCCACCCGCATCCGCTTGTCGGCCTTTGCACAGGCAGATGTCCCCGAGGCCAGCGGCAAGATCTTCGACATATCGGCCGACGCCTTGGAAGACGAACGCACGGGCGAGCCCTACTACAAGGCGCGGGTCAAGCTGGACGCCCAGCAGCCCGAGGCAGTGGCAGCGCTGGATTTGGTGCCGGGCATGCCAGCTGATCTGTTCGTCAATACCGGAGAGCGGGCCGTGATCGCCTATCTGTCACAACCCATAAGTGACCGGTTGGCCAAAACCTTTATCGAGTGAGTGGGTACTCAGGTAACGAGTATGTTTTTAACGAGTGGGAATGGTCTGCAGATGGGGCTGCAGGCCATTTCACTTTGTCAAACGCCGTAGCGGGCCATGAACATGTCGACAGCTTGCAGGGCAACCTCGTCTATCTCGGCCTGAGAGAACTCTTCCTGAATGCCAAAGGCAGCGCGCAGCCAGAGGCGCACTTTGCACAGCTCGGCGAATTGCTCGGCTGCGATCATTACATCCTCGATCACCAATTCGCCCTTGGCGACGGCCTTTTCCAGATACTCGACCATCTTGCGCTGACCGTTCTGAGGCCCGGCTTCGTAAAACACCCGACCAAGTTCCGGGAACCGATCCCGTTCGGCCACGCAAACGCGGAAAATCTGGCGATTGAAATCCGACACGAAAAAGCTGACCAACTGCGTCGCGGTAATCGTCAGAACCTCGCGCACGGGTTTGGTTTCATCTACCATCGAGATCACACGCTCGGCCATGCGGCTGCATTCGGTCTGCGCGACCTCGATAAACAGCAAGCGCTTGTCGGGGAAGTAGCTATACAGGGTCGCTTTTGAGACACCCGCCGCCCGCGCGATGTCATCCACACTGGCCCCTTCGAAGCCATCCGCGAGGAAAACCTCTCGGGCCCCGCGCAGAACCTGGTCGAATTTTCGGCCGGTGCGCAGGATGGTGGCGGATTGGGTCATGAGGGCTCCTTCAGCGGGTTGTGGACCGAATTTATAAACCGATCTGTTCAGACACAAGGATTCTTGGTGTTTTGTGACGGGTCGTCACCCAAAACGCCATTCGATCCGTGACTTGCAGGTCGCGCAATCCATGTTAGGAGGGTACGTATGGTCGAGATCTTTCTGCGCACCCTTCCCTTCTTCGTGATCATCGGCCTGGGTTACTGGGCCGGGCGCACGCGGTTCTTCACGCAGGAAGCCACCGCCTATCTGACGAAGTTTGTCTTTTTCTTTGCCCTGTCGGCCATGCTGTTCCGCTTTGCCGCCACCCTGCCCTTTGCGGAGATTTTCAATGGGCGGCTGATCATCGGCTATTTGATCGGGACACTTGCGGTCTATGCGCTGGCGTCACTGGTGGCATGGATACGGGGCCTCGACATCCCCACCGCCGCGGTTGAGGCCCAGTGCGCTGCCATCGGCAATGTCGGGTTTCTCGGCCTGCCCATGCTGGCCCTGCTGCTGTCCGAGGCCGCGATCGGGCCTGTCATGCTGATCCTTGCGGTGGATCTGGTGGTGTTTTCCTCGCTCATTGTGATCCTGATCAATGGCGGTCGGGACGGAAAGCTAACGGTTAAAACGCTGCGCCTGATCGGGGTTGGGTTGCTTAAGAATCCTATGATCGTGTCGATCTCGGCCGGATTGATCTGGTCGGCGCTGCAGATCCCGGTCCCCGGTCCGATGAACGATTTTCTGACCATTCTGGGTGGGGCCGCAACGCCCGGAGCACTGTTCGCAATCGGCGCCTCGCTGGCCGGAAAATCGGCTGAGCGGATCGAAATCGCGGGTTGGCTTAGCTTTTGCAAGCTGATCATCCACCCCGCCTGTGTCGCCGTCGCCCTGCTGTGGCTGGTGCCTGTCGATACATTCTCGGCCACGGTTGCGATTGCCGCCGCTGCACTGCCGGTTGCAGGCAATGTCTACATGCTGGCGGCCCATTATGGGGTTGCGCCTCATCGCGCCTCAGCCGCGATCCTGCTGTCTACGGCGGCCAGTATTCTGACGGTTCCGCTGATCATCGGATGGCTTGCCGCTTTGTGAGCGCGCAACCCCACCAAAAAGTCATGCACATGGCGACTGCCGCACTTTACGCGGCGTCCTAAGGGCGATAGCCATGGCGCGACCCTAGATTAAGGACTCGACCAGATGGAAACCCTTTCGGAAAATGCCTGTTTCGGTGGTGTGCAAGGTGTCTACCGCCATGCCTCGACCGCCTGCCAATGCGATATGACCTTTGGCCTGTTCCTGCCCGCCGAGGCCAAGGACGGCCCCGTTCCTGTTTTGTGGTACCTGTCTGGCCTGACCTGCACCCATGAAAACGCGATGACCAAGGCCGGCGCGCAGGCCTGGGCCGCGGAACAGGGCATCGCCATTGTGTTCCCCGATACGTCTCCGCGTGGCGAAGGCGTTGCCGATCACGAAGACTATGATCTGGGCCAAGGTGCGGGTTTCTACGTCAACGCAACGCAAACCCCGTGGGCCCCGCATTTCAACATGTGGGACTATGTGGCCGAGGAGCTGCCCGCACTGATCGCCGAGAACTTTGCCATCGACATGGACCGTCAGGCCATCACCGGCCATTCGATGGGCGGCCATGGCGCGCTGACACTGGCGATGAACCTGCCGGGACGCTATCGCTCGGTCTCGGCCTTTGCGCCCATTTCGAACCCGACCGGCGCGGATTGGGGCCGCAAACAGCTGAGCGCCTATCTGGGCGATGATGAGGCCGCCTGGGCCAAACATGACGCCTCGCTATTGATGAAAGAGGTCGGATTTGACGGCCCTGTCCTGATCGACACCGGTGCCAGCGACCAGTTCATCGACCTTCTGCGCCCCGAAGCACTGGCGTCGGCCATCGCCGAGCACCGCCAGCAGGCGACCTATCGTCTGCAACCGGGCTATGACCATTCCTATTTCTTCGTGTCCACCTTCATGGAAGACCACATCACGTTCCACGCCGAAGCGCTGTACGGAGACTGAGGCATGAGCAAGTATGACTATGACCTGATCATCATCGGGTCTGGCCCCTCGGGCCGGTCGGCGGCGATTCAGGCGGGCAAGCTGAAACGCCGGGTGTTGGTGGTCGACCGGCACGACCGTTTCGGAGGCGTCTCGGTGCATACCGGCACGATCCCGTCCAAAACCCTGCGTGAAACCGTGCTGAACCTTTCGGGCTGGCGCGAGCGCAGCTTTTACGGCCGCTCCTACCGGGTCAAGGAACAGATCCGCGCCGAGGACCTGAAGGCCCGGCTACACATGACGCTCGACCACGAAGTTGACGTGCTGGAGCATCAGTTCAACCGAAACCATGTGGATACTCTGAACGGGCTGGCCTCGTTCACGGGTCCGCATGAGATCGAGGTGGCGACGGATAGCGGTGAGAAAACCCGCCTGACCGCCGCAAAATTCCTGATTGCGACTGGAACAAAGACCTATCGCCCGGACTATGTGCCTTTCAACGGCAAAACCGTTGTGGATGGCGATGAGTTTCTTGAAATGGCCGAGATTCCTCGGTCGTTGGTCGTCATCGGTGCCGGGGTGATCGGTGTTGAATACGCCACCATGTTCTCGGCCCTGGATGTCCGTGTCACCCTGATCGAGCCGCGCGACACCTTCCTGGATTTCATCGACAAACGGCTGATCCACGATTTCACCCATCAAATCCGCGAGAATGGAGTGGATCTGCGGCTCGGTTCGGCCGTTGAAAAGATCGAAGATGCGGGCGAGCATGTCGAGGTCACCCTTGAGAACGGCCGTCACGTTCGGGCCGAGATGCTGTTGTTTGCTGCCGGACGCATGGGTGCGACCTCAACACTGAATCTGAAAGCTGTGGGCGTTGAAACCGATCACCGCAACCGGATCAGCGTGGATCGCAAGACCTACCAGACCGAAGTGCCGCATGTTTACGCTACGGGAGACGTGATCGGGCACCCTTCGCTGGCCTCGACCTCTCTACAACAGGGTCGCGTGGCGGCCTGTCATGCGCTGGAAACCCCGACCCTGCCGGAAAGCCCTTGGTATCCTTACGGAATCTACTCCGTGCCGGAAATCTCGACCTGCGGCATGTCCGAGGAAGAGTTGCAGGAGCGCGGTATCCCCTATGAGGTCGGCGTGGCGCGGTTCCGCGAAACCTCGCGCGGGCATATTATGGGGTTGGAACATGGCATGTTGAAGATGCTGTTTTCCCTGAAAACCCGCCGGGTGCTTGGTGTGCAGATCGTGGGCGAAGGCGCGACGGAGCTGATCCATATCGCCCAAGCCGTGCTGAACCTGAAAGGCACCGTGGACTACTTCGTGCAGAACACGTTCAACTATCCGACCCTGGCCGAGGCCTATAAGATCGCCGGTCTGGATGCGTTCAATCGGATGCCGATCCCCGAAGAGTTCAAGGTCAAGAAAAAGCCTGTTGAACCTGCGAAGAAAGAGGCGAAGAAGGCGTGACAACGCTCTATGTCGATGGGGACGCCTGCCCGGTCAAAGCCGAGGCCGAGCGGGTCGCGACCCGACACAAAGTGCCTATGGCGCTGGTGTCGAATGGCGGGTTGCGGCCATCGGCAAACCCTTTGGTGCAGGTCGTCATTGTCGCCGAGGGCGCGGATGAGGCCGACAAATGGATCGCCGAGCGTTGCGGAACCGGCGATGTCGTGGTCACCTCGGACATCCCTTTGGCGGCTAAGTGTGTCGAGGCCGGTGCCCGTGTGCTACGGCCAAATGGCGAGGCTTTCACAGCTGCCAATATCGGCCAGCAACTGGCGATGCGCGACCTGATGGCGGATTTGCGCGCGGCTAACCCTCTGGGCGCAGGAGGTGGCGGCAAACCGTTTGGAAAGGCTGATCGCTCGCGGTTCTTGGACGCTCTGGAACGGGAATTGCGAGCGGCGCAACGCGGCTGATCCTCCCGCCAGTTGAAGACGTATCAAAGATGCGCCCTCGCCTGTTGGGCCAGGCAGCGCGTGCCGCGCTGCGGGCGCGCCCAGTTACGCAGCAGCGGGGGTTGGACCCCGGTTCTCACGAATGGGCAGGTGGACAATCGCGCTGAACGCGCCCACGGCGATACCGATCCACCAAACCATCGTGTAGTCGCCATAGACGTCATACATCCGCCCGCCCAGCCAGATGCCAAGGAAGCTCCCAAGTTGGTGGCTGAGGAAGACAATTCCATACAGCGTACCCATGTAGCGCAGACCATAGAGATGCGCGACCAGACCGGATGTCAGCGGTATTGTGGCCAGCCAGAGAGAGCCCATAGCCAACGAAAATGCGATGACCGATATTGGGGTGATCGGAAACATGATGAACACGATAGCAGCCAGCGTACGCGCGGTGTATACGATAGCCAGCAAGTATTTCTTGGGAAAGTGGTTTCCGGCCCAGCCCGCCAAAAGCGTGCCGCCGATATTGGCCAGTCCGATCAGCGAAATAGACAACGCACCCAAGGCGGACGTGGTCGTTATGCCTATCGAATGCAACACGCCACCCGGCTGGATGGGGCCACACATCTCGGTCACGAATGCCGGGAAGTGAGCTGTGATAAAGCCGAGCTGATAACCGCAGCTGAAGAAGCCGAGTGAAATCAGCGTGTAAGACGGATCTCGGAGAGCACGCCCTAAGATTTGACCCATGCTTTCTTCCAACTCGGCCTTACTGCTTTGCTGAGGCGCGCGCATGAAGGGCAGTATCAGCACGAGGCAGAGAATGGCGACGGCGAACACGATATAGACCTGATGCCAGGGCAGGAAGGTCAGCATCCATTCGGCCGTGGGCGCACCCAGAACCTGACCGAAACTGCCCGCAGCCGTGACGATGGCCAAAGACATGGATCGGTTTTCGTCAGAGGACGCCCGCCCAACAACGGCCAGAACCACGCCGAAGCCGGTCCCTGCGATGCCAAACCCGACCAACCATGCGTAGATTTGGTGTTCAAACGGAGTAATGGACCAGGCTGAAAGCACCATGCCAGCGGCATAAGTCAGCGCGCCAAGCACAATGGCCTTTCGGTCGCCGATCTTTTCAGCGATGGCGCCAAAGATCGGCTGCCCGATCCCCCAGGCCAGATTCTGGATCGCAATTGCCATTGAGAAATCGGTGCGCAGCCAGCCGAACTCAGAGGCGATCGGGATCTGGAACACCCCGAACGACGCGCGCACAGCGAAACTGACTGTAATGATGATACAGCCCACGATCAGAATGGGATTCAGCAGACGTGCGGAGTGCGGCATGGGACCCTCAGACAAACAAGTCTTGCGACGCTACTGTTTTTCGTCGGCCCGTCAATTCAGTAGATTTGCGGTTCGACATAAGGAAAATTGATGCGTGCCTGAAATTGCCCGCTTTTCAACGCGTAGTGCGGGCGCTATGGCTCAAACCCATGACGGATCTGATTTCGCTTTATAACGAACGTATCTCCGATGGGTCTCTGACGCGGGATGACGCGCAGGAAGCCGTTCTGCCGCATTTCGAACGTATCCGGGCCGAATTGAGCGCGCCGGTGAAACGGGGTTTGTTCCGCAAGGCTCCACCACCGCCTAAGGGATTGTACCTGTGGGGCGGGGTTGGGCGTGGAAAATCCATGCTGATGGATATGTTCGTGGACGCGTTGGAAGATATACCGGCGCGGAGGGTGCATTTTCACGCGTTCATGCAGGAAATCCATGCGGGTATGCACAAGGCGCGCAAGGATGGTGTCGAAGACGCGCTGGCCCCGGTCGCGCAGGAGGTCGTGAAATCGGTCAAGCTGCTGGCGTTTGACGAAATGCAGATCACCGATATTACCGATGCCATGATCGTCGGACGCCTGTTTGATCTGCTGCATGCGGGGGGGGTGGTCATCGTCACGACCTCGAACCGGCATCCGGATGATCTCTACAAGGACGGTTTGAACCGACAGCTGTTCTTGCCTTTCATCGCCCATATCAAAGAGCAACTTCAGGTATGGGAGCTGGTCTCGCCGACCGACTATCGCCAGAACCGCCTTGAGGGCGCGCCGGTCTATTTCTCGCCAATTGGCCCGGAAGCGCGTGAGAAGATACGCGCCGTTTGGGCAGACCTATCCGGCGGCACGGCCGAGCCCTTGGTCCTGCAGGTCAAGGGCCGTGCCGTTGAGCTGCCAGCTTTTCGCAATGGGGTCGCGCGGGCCTCGTTTTACGACCTGTGTGGACGGATGTTGGGGCCCGGGGACTATCTGGCCATTGCCGAAACGGTCAAGGTTCTGGTGCTGGAAGATATTCCCCGTTTGTCGCGCAACAACTTCAATGAGGCGAAACGCTTTGTGACGCTGATCGACGCGCTCTATGAGGCCAAGGTTCGGTTGATCTGTTCTGCAGCGGCGGAGCCCGAGATGCTGTATGTCGAGGGCGAAGGGACCTTTGAATTTGAGCGCACCGCGTCTCGTCTACGGGAAATGCAGGATCAGGATTGGGGGAAGTAGGGGGCTCTGCCCCCGCCGCCGCTGGCGGCTCCCCAGGGATATTTTCAGCCAGATGAAGCCCTGCGGGCGGATCTTAGCCGTTTTCGCGCAGGATATTGCCCGCAAGGTAGAGGGACCCGCAGATCAGGATGCGTGCATGCGGGTCTTTGGCGACGATTGTGTCGAGCGCCTCGGCCACGCTGTTGGCAGTTGATGCGGGCAGATCGACCTTGGCGGCGGCAGCGGCTGTTTCATCCGCGCTGAGGGTTGCGGCCTCACCCGGAATGGAAACGGCGGTCAGGCTTTGGGCCTGTTTGGCAAGCGGAGCGAGGTAGCCTGTCACGTCTTTGGTGTTCAGCATACCGCAGATCATATGGGTCGGGCGCTTCGGCAAGTTCGACAGAACCTCGGCCAGAGCGATCCCGGCTGCGGCGTTGTGCCCTCCGTCCAGCCAAAGCTCAGCCTGCCCTGCGGCTTGCACCAGCGGGCCGGTTTTGAGGCGTTGCATCCGTGCGGGCCATTCAGCCTTGGTGACGGCGGCCTCATAGGCAGCGTCACCAAGGTTGAGGTGGCGCAGAACGGCCAGGGCCGCTCCTGCATTCTGGATCTGATGGGCACCCAAGAGGTTGGGCAGAGGCAGGTCGCGCAAGCCGGTTTCGTCCTGATAGATCAGGCGGCCATTCTCTTCGGTGACGTGCCAATGCTGACCGTAAGCAATGAGAGGTGCACCGAGGCGTGCGGCGGTTTGCTCGATCACCTCCATCGCCTCATCAGGTTGCGGGCCGACGATGCAAGGCACGCCGCGTTTGATGATACCGGCCTTTTCAGCGGCGATTTTCGCAAGCGTATTGCCCAGAAACTGCTCATGGTCGATCGAGATCGGGGTGATCACCGTCACGGCGGGTTTTTCGATCACATTGGTCGCGTCCAGACGCCCGCCGAGGCCGACCTCGAGCAAGGTATAGTCCGCTTTGGCCCGCGCGAAGGCCAAAAGGGCCGCGCAGGTCGTGATCTCGAAATAGGTGATGTTCTCGCCGCCATTGGCCGCGTAGCACTCATCCAGCACCGCCGTCAGGTCGGGTTCCGAGATCAGCTCTCCGGCCAGACGAATGCGTTCATGGAACCGTGCAAGATGCGGTGAAGTATAGGCGTGGGCCGACAGCCCCGCCCCCTCAAGCCCGGCCCGGATCATCGCCTGGGTCGATCCCTTGCCGTTGGTTCCGGCGATGTGGATCACAGGCGGCAGCTTGTTCTGCGGGTTGTCCAAGGCCCCCAGCAAACGCCAGACGCGATCCAAGGTCAGGTCGATGATCTTGGGGTGCAGCGCCATCATCCGGTCGAGGATGGCGTCCGATGTTTGGGCGGTCATTTCTGATCCGTATCTTCAGCAGGCGCGTCCACGACGGCCTCTTCCGGTTCCGGCGCAGGCAGATCGCCTTTGATCGCCGGAGGCTGGTTCATCAGCATGCGCGTGATGGTGATCAGCTCTTCTCGCAGCTCGGTGCGTTTCGTCACGCGGTCGAGCATACCGTGATCCAGCAGGTATTCGGCGCGCTGGAACCCTTCGGGCAGTTTTTCACGGATGGTCTGCTCGATCACGCGGGGACCGGCAAAGCAGATCAGCGCGTTGGGTTCCGAGATATGCACGTCGCCCAGCATCGCGTAAGACGCAGTCACACCTCCGGTGGTCGGGTGGGTTAAAACGACGATGTAAGGCAGGTTCGCCTCTTTCAGCATTTCGACGGCCACGGTAGTACGCGGCATCTGCATCAGGCTGAGGATACCTTCCTGCATCCGGGCACCGCCTGCGGCGGAGAACAGAATCAGCGGGCGCTTTAGCTTCACCGCCTCTTGCGCGGCGGCGATGATCGCGTTGCCGACATACATGCCCATGGACCCGCCCATGAACGAGAAATCCTGCGCCGCTGCAACAATCGGGGTGCGCCCGATTTCGCCCGTTGCGACCAGCATGGCTTCTTTCTCGCCGGTTTTCTTCTGGGCCGCCTTCATGCGATCAGGGTATTTCTTCTGATCGCGGAACTGCAGCGGGTCATCTTTGGGCGCAGGCACTGCAACTTCGGTGAAAATCCCGCCATCGAACAGGTGGCCGAACCGATCGCGCGGCGTGATTGCCATGTGGTGACCGCACTGGGTGCAGACGTTCTGGTTTTCTGCCAATTCGCGATGGAACAGCATCGTTCCGCACTCACCGCATTTGTGCCACAGGTTTTCTGGCACTTCTCGGCGCGAGAAGATCGAGTTGATCCGGGGGCGGACGTAGTTTGTGATCCAGTTCATATCAGAGCCTTGGATTGTGCGGCGTTGACGTCAAATAAGACGCAACGGAAGGAAATGCAATCAGCGCCTGATGACGAGACGTGCAGTCAGCCAGCAAACCATCATCGAGCCGAAATCCACCCACAACCACTGCCGCAGCACCCCACCGTCCGACATATCGTAGGGCAGCAGGAAAAGGGCCAGACCGCTGAGCGTATCGGGCAGTGAAATAAACAGGAGGGAGATCACATTATTGAAGAAATGCAACGCGATAGCCGGACCCAAAGTGCCGGAACGAGCCGTCAGATCAGCCGCCAGAACGCCGAACACACAGGACCAGACCGCCACCAGAAGGGCGTTGTCGCCAGCTACCCCCGGCGCATAGTGACCCGCTGCAAACAAGGCCGAGGGCACCCCAACCCAGATCAGCGGGGACCGAAATCGCGCGGCCAGAGATTGCTGCAGGTAGCCGCGAAAGAGGATTTCTTCGGCGCTGGTCTGAATCAGCACGGCGCCTGCCGCAAACGGCAGCAGCACGATCCAGGTCGAGAAGGCAAGGTTCTGGGTCAGCGGATCCCCCATTCCGTAGGGCGGCAGGGCTGCCAATGCCAGACCGAGAACCACCAGCGCCACCAAAACCCGCGTGAATTGACTGATCGCCAGGCGGCGCTCTCCGAGAATCGCCCAGAGTGACCTTTGCTGCATCTGTTTTGCAGCGACAGCGACGCCAATCGTCAAAAACCCAAAGCTGGCCAGCAGGACAAATGTCGCAAGGGGGGACGTGCCGCGCAAAAACCCTTGGGCCTGAGACGGAGGGATGAGGGCTCCGACGATCGCGAAAAGAACCGTGTTCGCCGCCAAATAGAGCGCGCAAACAATCACCAGCCCGACCAGCAACCGCCACAGATCAGGGCGCGCGCGGGCGTCGCGCACCAGATGTTCATGCGCGGCATAGGCGGCGGGTTCAATCATTGTCATCGGCCTCGTCAGAAACGGTTTCCTGCACCACGTCCGGGAAGACATCCGCCGGGTTGGCAACTGTGTTCACGCGCGTGGCGAGCGTGGTCAGGTATCCCGCTACGGTCTGCAGCAACTGCGTCGCGACCGAGGCGTCGCTTTCGACCACGGCGCGCAGTTCCTCGGCCCCGATCCGCAGGAAGGCGCAATCGGTGTTGGCGACCAGATCAAGTTGTCGGCGCTCTCCGGTGATGATCGACAGATCCCCGATCAGGCGGCCCGGCTCAACAATCGAAATGGGGCGTTTGTTGCCGTCATCATCGGACCAGTCCAACCGGGCCTGACCCCGGATACACAGATACGCTGCGTCCGCCGTCTGCCCGCGCGAAAAGATCACCTGCCCCGCCGCAACGTCATACCATTGCGCCGAGAACGCCAGCAGCCGTTGGTTTCGCGCGTCGATGCCCGAGAAAAGCTCCGTAGCCGAGATGATTTCTAGCTTTCTGCTGAGGTCTGCAGTGGCCCCCTCTTGATGCAGAACAGGCGTGCGTGAGACACCGTCGATGCGGCCATCCTTGACCTCTACGAACAGGTCGTAGGCTTCGGGATGGGCAAAATGATCCTCCATGAAGATCATGATCGACTCGGGCAGCAATTCCCGTAGGCGCAGCCGGGTGCGCAGGCGGCTTTCCGAATCGTGGCTGGCCAGCGCCTTGTCGAGGATCAGGATATCGGGTCGCTTGATCCCCGCACGCGAGAACGACGCGCGTTCCTGAAAAACCGTAGGCAGGTTGTTCCCCCCCAAGCCCGACGGCAGGTCGAACATGGTGGCCGCAGCGCGGCGGCGCAGACCGGCCTCATTCACGGCCTGGGCGACCAGATCTTCAATCTCTTCGGCATGCGCACCTGCCATGAGGGAAACGCGCCCGTAAAGGACATTCTCGATCACGGTCAGGCGCGGGAAGTAGGCGTCTGGTGACAGTGGGACGAACATCCCATCCAGCGCCTCATGCATCGCGGTGGATTGCTGTTTTCGGATTGAAAGGATCTTGTCCTTGTATTCATCCGGAAAGTCGGGGCCAATCTGCTCGGCCGTCAACAGGAACGGTACCGTCAGCATCAGCGCACAATCCGGTTCCGAGACCGCGTCGTCCCCTTTGGTCTTCAGGCGATCCTTGATGTCCAAAAGCCTGTGATACATGTCCTTGGACATGCCCAACCGCAGGAACAGAGGGTGATCTGTGCCATCGCGACCAAAGGCCTGGTCCAACGTCTCGATCACGGTGCTGGCCATGTTCATTGCTTCTTCGGCCAGATCATGGCTGCGCAGCATGTTACGGAACCGCTGATCACCGGCCAGTGACTCGGGTGTGATATCCCGAGCGGGCGTTGCAAACAGCAGGTTGCTGCCCAGAGGCACCGCCGGATTGAACCGATCCGGGTCGAACTGGTAGACATAGCGATCGAGGCCCTTGTCCTGTAATTTCTGGTCCACTGTCTTGCGAAGTTTCACAAGCTCTTGCGCCAGGCCAGGATGCAGTTTCGGATCAAACTGCGTACGCAGGGTGCGTCGTAACATGAACTCGTCAATGCCCATCGCCTCGACCAGTTGGAACCACCACGCGCGGATGTCGTCGATATCGTCCAGCCCGGCCAGCCCCGGATCGACCCACTCATCCTCGAGCGAATCTATCGGATTGCCGGACCGCACGGCCTCGATCTGTCGGCGAGTCGGGGCCTTCTTGGCCTCAGCTTCGTGCTGAGGATAGGGGCGCAGCGGCATCAGCAGGTTGTCACCCAGAGTTCCGTCGAACAGATAGGGCCGCGAATAGGCGTATCCGATCCGAGCAGCAATCACCGCCTGATGCAGTTCGTTCAGCTTGTGCCCGGCCAGGAGGACATCACCCTGAACCGGCATCACCTCACGCGTCAGAAGCTGCGCCAGAGCGGTGCGTTCAGCCGCGTTGGTCGACTGAATCGCCACCCGCGCGCCCTTGGGAATTTTCAGGTCGATATCTTCCAGAATGGTTTTACCGTCATCATCGCGCACGGTGATGTTGCGCAATTCGATATCGCCGGTGAGGTGCGGGATGACCTCGGGGCGGCCTTCGAACAGATGTTCCGGGATCATGTTGGACGGGGCGAAGCGTTCGGTCACGATCTCCCATCGCAGCGACATGTCCTGCACCTGATTGTAATAGGTTAGTAGGTCCTTCCACGGGCCACTCAGATCCTTGTAGGCCCCCAAGGCGGCGACCAGAGCACCCACCGTCACCTCACCCGTGATCGCCAGATATCCACCGACCGAGTAGAAAAGGAACGGCGTCATCTGAGTGATCAGATTGTTGAGGAACTTCATGAAGAACTTTTTGTTGTAGATCTTGAAGCGGATCTCGAACAGGTTCCCTAGACGGTAGCTAAATTGCGCCAATCGGTAGCGCCAGCCACCATTGGTGCGCAGATCGCTGATCCCAGCGGCACTCTCGCCGATCTCGGAACTCAGGTGACGGACCTCCTGAATACGTTCTTTGTTCAACAGGTTGATCTGGCGTTGCAGTTTCGGGATCAACCACGCCTGCAGCGGGATGAGAGCGATACTGGCCAGCCCGAACCAGACGCTCTGCATGAACAGAAAGGTGACGATGGTCATCATTTGACCGAACTGAAACACGGGCTGAGCGATGGCGTCGCCCATCAGACCGCCCATCGGTTCGGCCTCGGAGGTGATCATTGAAACCAACTCACCCTGACTGGTGGTGGCGAAATACGATTTCGGAAAGCGCATCGACCGGTTGATCAGGGTAAATCGCAAGCGACGCAGCATCCGTTCCGCCAGAACGCCCTTCATCGTGTTGATGCGCATCTTCATCAGGCCGCTGGCGATCACCGTAGCCAGAAAGGCAAAACACAGGATCATAAGGTATTGAATCTGTGTGACAGTCACCCCCCAGATCGTGACCGTATCTGCAGGCGCACCAATGGCGTCGTTGATGATTTGCTTGGGCAGCTCAAGCGAGGCATAGAGGAACGGAAACGAAAGAACCGTCAAAACCAACAGCACAAGCTGTTGTTTTTTTGAGTGTTTCCAAATGAACGAAAACAGGGTGGGTTCCATGGCCGGGCCTTGTCGAATGAAAAACTGATGCGTGGCGTGGTTGCTGGCGACCCGCTTTTTCAAGAGGCCCGACCCTAAGCACAGACCCGGCGCAATGCAAGAACCGACGGTGGCCTTACGCGCCGAAAACCGATAGATCCAAATTCCGGGTTTGTCCCTCGCCCGGTCTTTGACTAAAGAGGTCCTACGTCAGACGAAGGGACCATGGGCAGGATTCTCGAACGCTACTTTCACCGCAGGGTTTTGGACCGCTGGCGCAAGGCCGCGCAGATGGCGGCTGACGCCCCTCAGGCCGAACTGCGACGCCAGCGCGACAGTGCGCGCGCCCTGCAAACACAGCTGAGGCAGGTGATCGACACGGCAGATATGCGGCTGCGCGATCCTCAAATCGGCTCGAACCAGTTTCCCAAACCGATCGGCACGGATTGGAGCTGGCGCCCCGATCTGTGGCGCTGGCCCCTTGCCACACCTGGCCTTGCCTCACCATCGCGCAAGGCGTCCCTGGGCGATCAAGTGCAGGTGTTTCATGACTGCCCACAGGCCGAGATCGCCCTGCGTCAGAACCGCAACCGTCTGTCCAGTGATCTGGCCCCTTTCAACATGGCCGTGGAGGTCTTTGGTTTCGAAGGCAGCTTTCTTTCGCTTTCAATCCAACTGCCAAGCGACGCCTCTCAGGGCCTGAGCCTGCAGCACCTTATCCGTCTGGACACGCATATTGACGCGGAGCAGGAGATCGACCTCTTTGCCCGGCTCAACATCCTCAGCGGTCCGAATACCGAACAGGTTCTGCGCAAGCTTGATCTGACCAACTCGTCCCCCAGCGTCGATTTCGATCTGGCCCATCTGCCATTGAATGAAAAACGGATTGAGAAGATCTGGTTGGACCTAATCCTTGGAAACCCCGGCATGAACAGCGTCACTCTGCGCGATCTAACTTTGTGCCGCCACCATCGCGCTGATTTGTGAGGTCCTAGGGAATGACTGAGCCACTATTGACCCGGACCCGGTTTGAGAACGGAATTTGGCAAGGACATCTGCGCACCCCGACCCAGCCGGATATTCAGGTGCTGTACCGGGGTGAGGACGTCGATGGCGTTTCCCTCTCGGATGTCGAGGACGGTTGGACCGTGACCATCCCTGTGCCGGTCGCGGCCCTGTCGGACGGGGTCCATAGCTTTGTCATATCCGAGCGCTCAACGGCCCGGAAACTGGGTGATTTTACGGTGATATCGGGCGAACCCGCCGCCGATGATCTGCGCGCCGAAGTCGAGCTATTGCGCGGTGAGCTTGACATGCTTAAGCGAGCTTTTCGCAGAATTTGCCGGGAACCCAGCTGAGGCGAGACCCGGGTTTTCCTATCTTTTTCGCCATTTACATGCATCATTGAGGCAGCCGCAACACTCCGGAAGCTGCCATGGATCGCAAAAGTATCATCAAAGTCATTGCCCTAATGGTGACCGCTTTTGGCATCGGCATCGACTTTACCGGGGCCCTGATGCTGGTTCCGTCAATCGAAAGCAGCTTTGACAGCGATATCACCAGCACTCAATGGGTGTTGAACATATACGCATTGTTCTTCGCCATGACCATGGTTGCCGGAGGGCGCTTGGGCGACATGTACGGACACCGCAAGGTGATGATCGTCGGCCTGTCGATCTTTCTATTTGCCTCGGTGATGTGCTTCTTCGCACCCGGCCTGGATTTCCTGATCGGCGCGCGCGCGTTGCAAGGCATTGGCGCAGGATGCGTCTGGCCCTGCACCTTGGCCTTTGGGGCCACCAAAGTCTCGAAACAGGAACACCGCGCGCTTGTCATGGGGCTGATACTTGCGGGCGTGACCACGGGCAATGTATTTGGCCCAATGATCAGCGGACTTGCCGTCAGTTTCGGCGAATGGCGATACTTCTTCCTCGCCAACGTCTTGTTCTCCTGCATCTCGATGGCGACCGCACTGATTTTGATGGAGCGGGAGACCCAGCACAAACAGGGCGAGCATATCGACTTTGCCGGTATGGGAATCCTGTCCTTTGCTGTGCTTCTTCTCCTCTACGGGCTGGATGTGGGGGCTGATTGGGGCTGGTCGTCAATCCCGCTTTTGCTGCTTTTCTTTGTCAGCGCCGTTCTGTTCCTGCTGTTTCCGCGCGTTGAAAAGCGGGTGAAAGAGCCGCTCCTGCTGCCACAATTAATGCAGAACCGAGAGTTTCTGATCACGCTTGGCCTGAATATGTTCAACGTCTCAGCCGCCTTTGTCGCGTTGCTGTATTTTCCGCAATACATGCAAAAGGTGCTGGGCTGGACGACTTTCCAATCAGCGCTTGGGCTGGCCCCTTTGACCATCCTGCTGGCGGTGGGCTCGGTCGTCTCTGGCACGCTTTACAATGATTTCGGGCCTAAACGCCTTCTGTTTTGGGGCTATATTCTGGCGGCTGTCGGATCGGCTAGTATCGTTATCCTGCCTAGCAGTTTGGGCTACTTCCATATCCTGCCGGGTATGGCTATGATCGGGTTGGGCGCGACCCTAACGGTCGGGCCGTCCGGAACCGCTGCGGTTTGCGCGGTCAAACCCGAACGCGCCGGGTTGGTTGGTGGCCTCAGCTTCATGACGCATCTGGTCTATGGGGCAATCTCGGTCGCCTGTGCGACGGCCATCATGTATGCGGTGTCGCTGTCTACCCTGCGGGACAAGCTTGCCGCCGCCGGGATTGATCTGACCGATGCCGAGCAAAGGGCGATCAACGGCGGTTCCCTCAGCACGGAGTCAGCGCACGCGGTGATGGCAAAGCTGAGCGCGGATCAGGTCGAAGCGGTAAAATCCGCGCTCACAACAGCCTTTGACAGCGGCATGAGCATGGCGTTCATCTTTTCCACGATTTCGGTGTCCGTGGGCATTCTTCTGGCGCTGATGCTGGACGAAGCCAAGCTTCACAAGATCGAAAGCTGAAAGGGCCGCGCCTGGCGCGACCCTTTGGATTTTACTGAGACTCGTTTTTACTGAGACGGGCCGTCAGGATTGAACGCCGACAGACCTTTGAGTATGTCGATGGCATAGGCCAGCTGATAATCCTCTTCCCGCAGCTCAGCCGTGGCTTCGGCCTTGGCGCGGTCTTCTTCGATCTGGCGGATTTCATCCTCGCTGAGGCTGTCATTGTTCAGACTGCCGCGCAGATCCGCCTCGGAACGTGCTGGACGATCATCCTCTTCTTCGGTTTCCGGAGCCGGGCGCGGTTGCTCCACGATGATGTCCGGGCTGACACCCAACGCCTGGATCGAGCGGCCAGACGGCGTGTAGTACCGCGAGGTAGTCAGACGCATCGCACCGTCACCGCGCAGCGGCATCACCGTCTGCACCGAGCCTTTTCCAAAGCTCTTGGTACCAACAACAATCGCGCGTCGGTGGTCTTGCAGGGCACCGGCAACGATTTCAGAGGCCGAGGCAGAACCGCCATTGATCAACACCACAATTGGTTTGCCTTCGGCCAAATCACCGGGGGTCGCGTTGAAACGCTCGCCGTCCTGCGGGTCACGCCCACGGGTCGAGACGATCTCACCTTCGTTCAGGAACGCGTCCGAGACTTTGATCGCCTGTGTCAGCAGGCCGCCGGGATTGTTGCGCAAGTCCAGCACAAAGCCGTTGACCTTGTCGATCCCGCCCGCTTCCTCGATCTGCTCTTCCATCCCGGCTTGCAGGTTCGGGAACGTTTGGTCGTTGAAGGTGGTCACCCGCATGACAACGCTAGTGCCCTCGGTCCGGGCGCGTACGGCGGTCAGTTTGATCGTGTCACGAATGATTGTGACATCGAACGGATCAGGCTCACCCTCGCGCACAACGGTGATCACGATCTCCGAGCCGACAGGGCCGCGCATCAGCTCAACCGCCTTGTCCAGCGTCAGGCCCAGAATGCTTTCGCCATCCACATGGGTGATAAAATCTCCGGCCTCGATCCCGGCCTCATCCGCAGGCGTATCGTCGATCGGAGAGACGACTTTGACAAAGCCTTCCTCTTGCGTGACCTCGATACCAAGCCCGCCAAACTCACCGCGCGTCTGCACGCGCATCTGCTCGGCATCGTCGGGCGACAGGTAGCTGGAATGCGGATCAAGCGAGGTCAGCATGCCGTCAATCGCGGCTTCGATCAGCTCTTCTGGCTCAACCTCTTCGACATATTGCGCGCGGATGCGTTCGAAAATGTCACCGAACAGGTCGAGTTGCTGGTAAACATCGGCCTTGCTCTCGGCCTCCTGCGCCAGCAGGGGTCCTGCGATCTGAGTTGTTGCAATGATGCCTGCAACCGTTCCGGCCAGTCCGGCCATCACAAATTTCTTCATACTCGTTTATCCATCCTTGCTGGTCCGAAACCACGACTCGGGGTCCACGGGGCTGTTATCTTCTCTGACCTCTATATAGAGCGTTTCTGACCGGTCAGTTCCAGTGCCATCACCACGAGTTGACAAAATAGCACCGATTTCCGGCGTTTCACCGGGCATCAAACCGACCGGAGTGCCCTCTGGTATCACTTGACCTATGTCTCCGTAGACTTCCTGCAAGCCCGAAAAGACAAACAGAAGGCCGGGCTGAGGCTCGAGAATGATCAGATTTCCCAGGTCCAGAAGCGGCCCCCGGTAGCGAATTGTAGCCGCCGTGGGCGTTGTTACCAGGGCACGCGGGCGCGCACCAAGCACGAGACCCGGCCGTGTTACGCCTGCTGCGTCTGTTTCCCCGGCCCGGTGCAATAAAACGCCCTGGACCGGCAGAGGCACGTCGCCTTTACGGCTTTGAATAGAGTCGTCGCTTTCCGCGATCTCCCCTTCCGAGATTTCCGACAGGCCTGTAGCAAACCCATCCAGAGTTTCGGTCGAAGAGATCAGGATCGCCGTTTTGATCGGGTCTTCAACAAAGCGCTGCGGTAACCCGGTGCGGTCCGCGATGGCTTCGCTCAGACGGGTGCGTGCGGACTGCACCCCGGTCAGACCTTCTGTCAGGGTTTCCGCCGCATCCTGCTGCAACAGGCGCAGGGTCTGAACCTCTTGCAAATCCTGCGCCAACGCCTGCGCCTTGGCATTCAGGCCCGGTGTCACCTCGGACAGCATCATCCCGGCCCGCGCAGCCCCCAAGGGGCCCGAAGGGTGCAACATCAGCACCGGCGGGGTGGTTGTTTCAATGGTTTGCAAGACGCCCAGCAATTGCGCCACATCCTGTTCCCGTGCGCGCAGCTCAGCCGACAGCTGCGCCTCACGCGTGGCGGCCATGCGCAACCCGTCCCGCATGGCGGACAACCCGGCCTCGTAAGCTTGGATCGTCTCGGTCAGAGCGCGCACCCGGTCGCGCGCGCTTTCTGCCTCTGACAGCGAGATTGACGCCTGTTCCAACATCTCGGCCGCCGCCAGCGCTGCCTGAGAAGGCGTGTTCTGCGCCTCCGCCGGGCCACACAGGACCACCGCCAAGGCTGCGGCAAGAACCCTCATGAGAGCAGGCTTTCCCCAGTCATTTCAGGCGGTTTGGGCAGGTTCATCAGGGCCAGCAAGGTAGGTGCAAGGTCCGACAGACGCCCGGTGCGGAGCGTCGCCCCCTCAGGTCCGCCAACCAAAGCCACCGGCACGGGGTTCAGCGTGTGCGCGGTATGTGGGCCGCCTGTCTCCGGGTCCACCATCACTTCGCAGTTCCCGTGATCGGCGGTGACGATCATCGCCCCCCCAGCTTTTTCCAGCGCGGCAACCACGCGAGCCAGACCTTGATCCACGGCCTCGCAGGCTTTGATTGCAGCGCTCAGGTCTCCGGTATGGCCGACCATATCGGGGTTGGCATAGTTGGTGACGATCAGATCATAGCCAGCCTCGATGGCCTCAACGAACTTGTCCGTCACCTCGGCCGAGGACATCTCGGGCTGTAGATCATAGGTGGCCACTTTGGGCGATTTGGGCATGAAGCGATCTTCGCCAGTCTCGGGGACCTCCTTGCCGCCGTTCAGGAAGAAGGTGACATGGGGGTATTTCTCGGTTTCGGCCAAACGGAACTGGCGCAATCCCTGCTTGGCCACCCACTCGCCCAGAGTGTTCACGATGGCCCGTTTGGGGAACACCGTCGTCATATAGGCATTGTGGCCGTCGGAGTATTCGACCATGCCCAACAAGGCGGACAGACCCGGGCGCGGGCCGGTGTCGAAATCGTCAAAGCCCGGTTCGGCAATCGCGCGTAGGATTTCGCGCGCACGGTCGGCGCGGAAATTCAGGCAGAAAAAACCGTCACCCTCTTTGACGCCATCATACCCTTCCATCACGGTCGGCACGATGAACTCATCCGTTTCGGATTGGCTGTAAGCGTAGTCAACCACTCCATGCGCCGAAGTACCGGCACGGCCCTGTCCTTTGATCATGGCGTTGTAGGCTTGGCTGACACGCTCCCACCGGTTGTCGCGGTCCATGGCGAAGTAACGCCCGCAGACGGTGACGATTCGCGCACCTTCGGGCAGACGTTCCTCAAGCTCGGCAATATAGGTGAAAGCGGATTTCGGAGCGACATCGCGCCCGTCGGTCACTGCATGCAGAGCCACCGGAACGCCGGCATCCGTGATCGCTTTGGCCGCTGCAACGATGTGGTTCACATGCCCATGAACACCGCCATCCGAGGCCAGCCCCATCAGATGCGCCGTCCCTCCAGTGGCTTTCACCTTAGAAATGAAAGCTTGCAGCGCGGCGTTGTCAAAAAATGAGCCATCCTCAATCGCCAGATCAATCTGGCCCAGATCCATCGCCACCACACGGCCCGCACCGATATTGGTGTGCCCAACCTCGGAATTTCCCATCTGACCGCTGGGCAAGCCCACATCCGGGCCATGCGTAATCAGCGTGGCGTGCGGACCCTGCATGATCGCATCGAATGTCGGCGTATTGGCCAAATGCGGCGCGTTGGCCTGAGTGTCTTCGGACAATCCCCAACCATCAAGAATACACAGGACTACGGGTTTGGGCGTGGCCATTTTGGTCTCCGGTAACTGCTCTTGGCGAACCTTCTATCGCCTGACTGCTTTGGGGTGAACCGCCTTTGCGCGCATCGGCGCAGATTTAAAGCGTTTTGCGTTTTATCTGAGGCAAAGTGGTCGAAATGCGCGTTCGACCGCAGGGAGAGGCAGCGTATTTCGATTCAAGTCAAACGCAAAGCGATCTAATCGTCTCGTAAACCGACCCTGACGCCCGGATTTCCTTACCCGAAAGGAACGTGAACCTTACGTCAGACCACCTTGTGCGAACCGCGTCGTGCTGCCTAGTCTCACCCTCAGGGAGAGGGAACCTATGCAGCCAGAGATCGCCGTTTTCGCACTGATCTACCTTTTGGCGCCCGCCGCGATGCTGCGGCTTGCGCGGCATTCGACTTTGGCCGGGCGGCTGGGGCCGATTGTGCTGTGCTATATGGCCGGATTGGCGCTGGGGCTGATTGGCCTGCAACCCGACGCGGCTGGTCAGGTCCGTGACGGGGTCATGGAGGCAAATTTGGGACTGGCCCTGCCTTTACTGCTGTTTGGAGTAGACCTTGGGGCTTGGGGGCGCATCGCTGGTTCTGCGCTTTTGTCGATGGCGCTGGCCGTTGTCTCGGTCACGCTTGTCGCAACGGGCCTTTACTTTGCGTTCCAAGAAGGCGGCACCGCGCAGAGTGAGCAGCTGTCCGGCATGGCTGTAGGGATGTATACGGGCGGCCTTGCGAATATGGGCGCGATCAAACTGGCGCTGGATATCCCCGAGAGCCGATATCTGCTGTTTGCAACCGTCGATACGGTAGTTGGCGCAGGTTACCTGCTGTTTGTTCTGACACTGGCCCCGTTGGTTTTCGCCCGCTTTCTGAAGCCGTTCCCGAGTGATCGCGACACGCAGGCGCCCGCAGCGGACGAAGCCAATGCGCCGAATATGCTCCGTCAGGGGGTGGTGGCCTTGCTGGTCAGCGCATTTTGCGTGGCAGCTGCGGTGCTACTGACCCCACTGTTCAACTTTGCGACATCGCAGGTCATGACCGTGGTTCTTCTGACGTCGCTGGGTCTGCTCTGCTCGGTCACGCCGTCTTTGCGCAAGAACCGGGCCGCACCTCATATGGGCATGTACCTGCTTTATGTGTTTTCGTTCAGCGTTGCGGCGTCAATGGATTTGGCGGAATTGCGCGATATGGATCTGTCCGTTCTCGGCTTTGTGCTGATCGCCACCTTCGGCAGCTTCGGTTTGCATGCCCTGCTAGCACGCGCCGCCGGGGTCGACCGGGATACATTCCTGATCACCTCGGTCGCGGCGGTCATGTCGCCTGCTTTTGTGCCCATGGTCGCGCGCAGCTTGCGCAACCCTGCGATCTTGATGTCGGGCATGGCAACCGGCATTCTGGGCTTTGCGATCGGGAACTATCTGGGCATTTCACTGGCGCTGCTTCTGGCCGGGAAAGGATAGGATATGGATCATCAGAAATTGCCAGAGACAGGCCGCCCCGAGGGCGAGATCCTGGACCAGTTAAAATCCTTTGCCGAAAACGACCCGAATTACCGTGAGGGCCGGACCTGGAGCCTTGTGTATCATCTGGACGATGACCACGACGCCTTCACAGCCAAGGCCTATAGCGCGTTCTCCTCGGCCAACGGGTTGAATCCAGCCGCGTTCCAAAGCCTCAAACGGATGGAGACGCAGATCATCTCAACCATGGCCGGGCTGCTGAAGGGCGGACCCGACACCTGCGGTGTGGTCACTGCAGGCGGCACCGAAAGCTGCCTGATGGCGGTTAAAACCTACCGGGACATGGCCCGCAAAAAGCGTAAGGTGACCCGTCCGAACATGATCCTGCCCATGACCGCCCATGTCGCCTGGTTCAAGGCGGCCGAATATTTCGGCGTCAGGGCGCGCCTTTTGCCGATGACGACGGACTACGCCACCGATATCTCCAAGCTTAGAAGGATGATTGACGCGGGCACGGTGATGATCCTCGGCTCCGCGCCGGAATACCCGCATGGGACGATTGATCCAATCGCCGAGATGGGCGCGATCGCGCAGTCCAAGGGCATCCCCTTACATATCGACGCTTGCGTCGGCGGGCTGATCCTACCCTTCATGGAGCGGAACGGCGTTGACCTGCCCGATTGGGATTTCAGGGTACCGGGGGTGACGTCCATCTCGGCCGATCTGCACAAATACGGCTATGCGGCTAAGGGGGCATCGACCATCATCTATCGCAATCTCGACCTGTTGAAGCACCAGATGTTCGTCTGTCAGGATTGGCCCGGAGGGGTTTTTGCCTCACCCGCCTTGCTGGGTACCAGACCGGGCGGAGCCTATGCCGCCGCCTGGGCTGTGATGCAGAAACTCGGTGAGGACGGCTACTGCCGGTTGGCGAAAAAAACGACCGAAGCGGTCGAGACACTGAAGGCGGGAATAGCGGCGATAGACGGCCTGCGCATTCTGGGGAACCCGCAGGGACCGTTGCTGGCTTATGGCTCAACCGATCCGAAGCTCAACATCTATGCCGTGGCGGACCAGTTGGAGCGCGCCGGTTGGAGCATCAATCGCGTTCAAAACCCAGATGGCATCCATTGCATGGTCACTGCCAAACACCGGCATGTCACCGATGAATACCTGAGCGATCTCGCCCAGGCGGTCGCGACCGTTCGCGCCAACCCCGAGCTCGCCAAATCCGGAGGGGCCGCGACCTACGGCATGATGGCCCATGTCCCACTGCGCGGCATGGTGAAATCCAAGGTGTTGGATGTGTTTGCCGAGATGTACCGGGCCGGTGGCGGAGATTTGCATCTGGATGACGGCAAGACCCCGAACCTGTTGGAGCGCGGCATGGCCCGATATGTTCAGTGGAAAGCGCGGCGCAGCTAGTCTTTGAGGTATTCCTTGTACGGTTTCGCCGTCCGGTTTCGGTATTTGACCGTCAGGTCCAACGGCATGTCACTTTCGTCGTAGATCCCGACGACGACCCCCCTGCCCCGGCTTTTGGTTCGCATCTCGATCAATTGCTGTTCAGACCGCGTCGTGCGCTGTGACGGGCGGCGCGCCCAGGCAAACAGGTGGTCGTACATTTCACCGATCACCTCGGCATGATCTTCGCTGTCGCCCAGATCAATCAACTCCTGTGGATCGGTTTCCAGATCGAACAGGATCGGACGGTGCCCGCCCTCACAATGGATCAGCTTCCAGCGTTTGTTGGCGACCATGAACATCACCGCATCGCGGACCGAGGCCTCCATCCGCTCGGCAATTGGCGACGCGGAATAGTCGTATTCGCAGATCACCACATCCCGAGGCAGCTCCTGTGCTTGTCCATGCAGGATCGGCAACAGGGAATAGCCTTCGAGGATATGACTAGCGACGTCGCCTCCGGCCACTTCGACGAATGTCGGAGCTAGATCAATGGATTCAACCAGCGCATCGCTCACCGTGCCTCGGGTCGCGTCGGCCTCGGACGAGGGGTCGTAGATAATCAGCGGCATTTTGGTTGAGGCATCGTGGAAGAACGTTTTCTCGCCCATCCAATGGTCGCCCAGAAAATCCCCGTGATCCGAGGTCAGGACGATCATCGTATCGTCCATCCGGCCGGCCCGCTCCATCCAGTCGAACAACCGGCCCATCTGATCATCGGCCTGCTTGATCAGGCCCATATAGGCCGGGATCACAGCCTCACGCACATCCTGGCGCGAGAATGTCTCACCGATTTTGGTCTCCATGAACGCTTTCAACACCGGGTGCGCGTTCTGGCGTTCCTCATCGGATCGCACCACCGGCAGCACATGCTCAGGCCCGTACATCGAGGCATAGGGCTCGGGCACGATATAGGGCCAGTGCGGTTTGATGAAGCTCAGGTGACAGCACCATGGGGCATCATGGGTCTCCATGAACTCGATCCCGCGCCCGGTCAGATAGGGAGTCTCGCTATCTTCTTCGGCAATGTTCGCAGCCTCGGGTGAGTTTTTCAGGAACCAGCCAGACAGAACATTGCCATCCGCGTCCAATCCGGAATTTGCGAAGTCGTGCCAGGGGTTGTCGCTTTCATAACCTTTGTCTCGCAGGTATTCATTGTAGGCCTTGGCCCCATCGGGGTCATAAAACCCGTCCGGCCCTTCAGGGCGCATCCCGTCATCGCGTTCGAACACGTCAAAACCGCATTCCGCCACACGGGCGCCAATCAGGCTATCCGGTTCAAGGCCGAGCCGCGCCATGCCCTCTGCATCCGCGCGCATATGGGTTTTGCCAACCAGCCAGCATTCCATCCCAGCCTTGCGCAGGTGGTCGCCCATGGTCATCTCGCCGACCTTCAAGGGGATCCCGTTCCACGAGGCTCCATGCGAATGCACATACCGACCCGTATAGGTCGACATGCGCGAACTGCCGCAGATCGGCGATTGGATATAGGCGCGATTGAATCGCACACCCCGAGCGGCCAATCGGTCGATATTCGGCGTTTGAAGATGCGGGTGTCCGTAGCAGCTCAGGTAATCCCAGCGCAGCTGGTCGAACATGATGAACAGGATATTCTTGGCTTTGGCCACATGCGCCTCCGGTCTGGTCCGGAGGCTATCTAGCCAATTCCCAATGGGCAGCGCAAATGCCGATTAGGCCTGACGCTCCATCTGCTCCAGCATCTTCTTGGCGCGTTTGCATTGCAGCTGATCCCGCAGAGGGCTGTCGGGGTCGATGTCCTTTTGGCAGACCACGCATTTATCCGCGCCCGAGATCGCGTTCAGACCGCCGCAGCTGCCCTTGATGGTTTTACCCATCAACATCACGCCCAGCGACATGCCGACCATGACCAGAGACAGAAGAATAAAGGCCAGAATGAAAGTGCTCATCTCGGTTCCTACCAATCAGTTGGTGCCCAGTGCGTCTTTGAACGCGCTGCTGTGCGACGTTATATAGGCATCATCGCCGCCTGTCACATCCCGCGAGATGAAATACACGGCAAGTTTATGCTCTTCGGCGAGTTGCATACCCTTTTCCTGACCCAGCGCCAGCATTGCAGTCGCCCAAGCATCCGCCATCATGGCGTTTTCCGCCAGAACCGTGACCGAGGTCGTCCGGTGCGTAATTGGACGACCGGTTGTGGGGTCGATGATATGCGAATAGCGCACGCCATCCTGCTCGAAGTAATTCTTGTAGTCGCCCGAGCTGGCCATACCGCGATCAACCAGCGACACGATCAACTGCAGGCTCTGGGACCCGGCCTGAGGCTTTTCGATCCCGATCTGCCACGTTTCGCCCTTGTCGTTCTGGCCTTTTGAGACCAGATCACCGCCGATCTCGACCAGATAGTTTTCGATGCCTGCGTCCCGCAAGGTCTCGGCGACGGCGTCAATGCCATAGCCTTTAGCGATAGCCGACAGATTGATCCCAACGCCAGGTTCGGATTTTGCCAGCGTTCCTGCCTCAGCATCCAGCGTCAAAAGCCGATTTTGTCCAACGCCTGCCAGCGCGGCCTCGATATCAGCATCCGACGGCACAGGGTCTTCGGGCTTGCGCGGACCAAAGCCCCAAAGTTCGATCAACGGGCCGAGTGTGACGTCAAAGGCTCCATCGGTCTTGTCGTGAACGTCATTTGCGGCGGCCAAAACCAGTGCGAAATCGTCGGAGACAGCAACAGGGTCGGTGCTGGTAGACGCCGAAAAGGTGGAAACCTCGGAATTCGGATCCCAGTTCGACATTTTGGCGTTGACTGCGGCCAGAGTCTCCTCAACCGATGCAGCCAGCGCGGTTTCGTCGAGATCCTCGCCAATCGCAGTGACATTGAAGGTCGTGCCCATGGTCTCACCCGACAGGCGCACCACATCGGGTTCCTTGTCGAACAGACAACCAGTCAAAAGGATTGCAAGGGCCAGCGCAGGCAGTAGACGCATGGATCGTTCTCCGGGAAAAGCAGTGCCCGGCATATGCCAGCCACCCCCGTCAGAGTCAAACCGGCTTCACAGCTTTAGCGGCAAAAAACCCAACATCAAAAGGCCGATCCCAGCCGGAAGCCCGAACAGCCACGCCCGCTTCTGCCACCCGTCCGGCTGCTGTTTCCACACCATGCGGAAATTATGGCCGCAGACCACCACAACAAAGAAAATCAGCGCAGCAATGGGGGGTGTCAGATAGATGTCACTCACAGGCTTGGACTCCGGGTTTTCGCCGATGCGGGCATTTGCACCCTATACAGGCCATTTAGCTGCGCTAAGGTGAAAGGGAAAGACTTTGCAAGAACCAAAAAGGAGATTGCCCATGGCCCCAACCTCATACCAGGCCCCCACACGCGGCGACAAGCAGGACAAGTCCACCTACAGCCAGTCGACGGGATCGAACCTGTCGCAGTCGCAGACGACCGTGGCGAAACTGCTTGAGGGGAAAGGCGACGCGGTGTTCTCGGTCCGTCCGACCGATACGGTTCACACGGTGGTCAATATTCTCAAGGAAAAACACATCGGTGCCGTTCTGGTGACCGATCAGAACGGAGCGCTGCAGGGCATCCTGTCCGAGCGCGACATCGTGCGCCGTATGGCTGATACGCCCGGCCAGACCCTGCCGCAATCGGTCGAGGATCTGATGACCAAAGAGGTACAGAGCTGCGCACCCGACGATACGTTGAATGCGGTTCTGAAAACCATGACCGAGGGTCGCTTCCGTCACATGCCGGTGGTCCGTGATGGACTTTTGTGCGGCATGATCACCATCGGTGACGTCGTGCATTTCCGTCTGAAGGAGCTGGAATACGAAGCGCTGCGTATGAAGCAGATGATCGTTGGCTAAAGCAACCCGGCCCGCGGCGACCTGACGCCTCGGGCCAGACGACCTAAGCTGTTGCCGTGAACGTGACCCCTCCGGGAAATAGCTCGGCAGCGGTCAAACAGTTGGTCGCGAAAGCGCCGGTGTCGATCGAAATCACCCCGTCTCGAACTTGAACATGATCCACGATCGTGTGCCCATGCACCACCCATTGACCATCCCGGCGCGGCTGCTGTCGGAATTTGGGGTGGCCCCAAAGACAGGTTTTCCGATCCTGTTTTTCCGCTGATGTCCGAGGGTCCAGAGCGGCATGAACGACCGAGACATTGCCGCTGGTCCACATCAGCGGCCGCTCGGTCAGCCAATCCACAAGCCCCTCGCCCATTGCAATGCGCAAACGCTCTGCCAGATCGCCCCTATCGGCGTCGACATTCTGTATGCCAAAGGAGGCAAGCGTCTGGACGCCCCCGTTGTTCATCCACAGCGGGCCGATGCCGAACGGGTCTTCGAGAAACCGCAGCAACATCTCTTCGTGATTGCCCAGCAGGCACGTTACGCGCCCGTTCGAGGTCAAACTCAGATGTTTCAACTGCCGCAACACCTGCGCGCTGTAGTCGCCCCGGTCGATATAGTCACCGACAAACACCCATGGCAGGCCCTCATCAAGCTTCGGCAGCAAGGCTTGCAACAGGTCCAGACGTCCGTGGATATCTCCGACGGCCACGAAAGGCGCCTCGGGCCTAATGCCCGACACATCCGCGCCGCGCATCCCGCCCGGTCCAAGCAGCCCTCTGATCCAGCCCGTCACCATACAAAGACCTCTACTCTGACCGGCTGCCACGGACAATCGGCAATCGGTCCGGAAACGGGCGGTTGACCAATGGACGCGCAACCTTGATAGACAGTGCAGACGGGTCGCCGAAGCGTGAGGGATGTATGAAGCGGGTTTTGATCACGGGAACGGCCGGATTTATCGGCTTTCACCTGGCGAAGCTGTTGCTGTCCGAAGGGTTCCGTGTGCATGGCTTTGACGGGATGACCGACTATTACGACGTCGCCCTCAAGCAACGCCGCCATCAGATGTTGCTGCAAAATCCCGGCTTTACCACCACCGAGGACATGCTGGAAAACCATGAACGGCTGATGCAGGTCGCGGATGAGTTTCAACCCGAGGTGATCATCCATCTCGCTGCACAGGCCGGTGTGCGCTACAGCCTGGAAGAGCCGCGCAGCTACGTCAACTCGAACGTCATTGGCACATTCAACGTGATGGAGGTCGCGCGCCAGCACAAGGTTCAGCACCTTTTGATGGCCTCGACCTCTTCGGTCTATGGCGCCAATGAGGATATGCCCTTTACCGAGGTCGAGAAGGCCGACACGCAGCTGACGATCTACGCGGCCACCAAGAAGGCCAATGAGGCGATGGCGCACTCCTATGCCCATCTTTGGGACCTGCCGACCACTATGTTCCGGTTCTTCACTGTCTATGGCACCTGGGGGCGGCCTGATCTGGCCCTGTACAAGTTCGTGGACGCGATCCTCGAGGACCGCCCGATTGATATCTACAACCACGGCGACATGTATCGCGACTTTACCAATGTCGAGGATCTGGTCCGTGGCATCCGTTTGCTGATCGACGTGCCTCCGGTGCGGCCCGCCAGTGCGGATGAGGTCGAGGATGGCGACAGCCTGTCCCCCGTCGCGCCGCACCGCGTCGTCAATATCGGCAATGGTGACAAGGTGCGCCTGGTGGATTTCATTGAGGCCATCGAGGCGGCGATCGGGAAAAAGGCCATCCGCAACTACATGCCAATGCAAATGGGCGACGTCCCCGCCACATGGGCCAATACTGACCTGTTGCAACGCCTGACAGGGTATCGCCCGGAAACCAATTTCAAAGACGGGATCGCGCAGTTTGTTGCGTGGTTCCGCGACTATCACGGCAAGTAGAGGGCCAAGACCGGAATGCTGGAAACCAATCCTGACGCCCGCAAAATCGCCGTGATTGGGTTGGGCTATGTCGGCCTGCCGCTGGCGGTCGCTTTTGGAAAAATCGGCCCCGTGGTCGGGTTTGATATCAACGCCGCACGTATCGACGCCTTGCGCAATGGCAAGGACGCAACGCAAGAGGTTGAACTAGAAGACCTTGCCGCCGCATCAGGCCTGAGTTTCACCACGCAAGCGTCCGACCTTGCGGAGTGCGACACATTCATCGTAACGGTGCCCACCCCAATCACCGCAGGCAAACAACCTGATTTGTCGCCTTTACTCGCGGCCTCGGAAACCGTGGGAAAGGTCCTGAAACCGGGCGATCTGGTGATCTACGAATCCACTGTCTACCCCGGCGCGACCGAGGAAGATTGTGTGCCAGTGCTGGAGCGTACCTCGGGCCTGAGTTTCAACACTGATTTCTTTGCCGGTTACAGCCCCGAACGGATCAATCCCGGCGACAAGACCCATCGGATCGCGGATATCTGCAAGGTGACCTCGGGCTCGACCCCGCAGGTGGCGGATCTGGTCGACGCCCTCTATGCGCGGATCATCACCGCCGGAACGCACAAGGCCGAAAGCATCCGCGTGGCTGAGGCTGCAAAGGTGATCGAAAACACTCAGCGTGACCTGAACATCGCGCTGGTGAATGAACTGGCGATGATTTTCGGACGTATGGAGATCGACACCGAGGCCGTTTTGCGTGCGGCGGGAACCAAGTGGAACTTCCTGCCCTTCCGCCCCGGTCTGGTCGGCGGGCACTGTATCGGCGTGGACCCCTACTACCTGACCCACAAGGCCGAGGCCGTGGGCCATCACCCTCAGATCATTCTGGCCGGGCGGCGGCTGAACGATCGGATGGGCAGTTATGTTGTGTCTCAACTGGTCAAACGCATGACCCGCAACGGCATCAATGTCGGTGCGGCACGGGTTCTGGTTCTCGGCCTGACCTTTAAGGAAAACTGTCCTGACCTGCGGAACACACGCGTCGTTGATATCATTGAGGAATTGCAGAGCTATGGCATTAGCGTTGATGTCCACGATCCCCATGCCGACCCCGTCGCAGCCGAGGCTGAATACGGCCTCTCGCTTTCAAGTTGCCCTCAGGACGGAACTTATGATGCAGTCGTTCTGGCCGTCGCGCATCAGGAATACAAAGACGCTGATCCGTCAACATTCCGAGCCTACGGCAAACCCAACAGCGTGGTGTTCGACATCAAGTCCTGCCTGCCAAGGGACGCGAGTGACTTGAGGCTCTGACGCGGTCTGGAGTCCAACAAAAAAAGCCGGCGCACCATGCGCCGGCTTTTGTCTCTCACCCGCCGAAATCGTCGAGCATGATGTCTTCGCGGTCCACACCCAAATCCAGCAGCATGTTGATGACCGACTGGTTCATGATTGGAGGACCACACATGTAGAACTCGCAATCTTCTGGCGCGGGGTGGTTCTTGAGGTATTCCTCGAACAGAACGTTGTGGATGAAGCCGGTATAGCCCTTCCAATCGTCCTCGGGCTGCGCGTCCGACAGGGCGACGTGCCAATCGAAATTGTCGAACTCTTCGGCCAGTTGGTCGAAATCCTCGACAAAGAACATCTCTTTCTTCGAACGCGCACCGTACCAGAAGCTGATCTTTCGATCGCGGTTCTCAAGACGCTTGAGCTGGTCAAAGATGTGGCTGCGCATGGGGGCCATACCCGCACCACCGCCGATGAAGACCATCTCTTTTTGGGTGTCGCGGGCGAAAAACTCACCGAATGGACCCGAGATGGTGACCTTGTCACCCGGTTTCAGGTTGAAGATGTAGGACGACATCTGACCCGGAGGGATGCCATCGGACCCCGGAGGGGGCGAGGCAACACGGACGTTAAGCATGATCATGCCCTTTTCGTCCGGATAGTTCGCCATGGAATACGCACGCTCAATCGGTTCTGCGACAACCGACTCATACTGCCACAGATTGAAGCGATCCCAATCCTCGCGATATTCCTCTTCCACGTCGAAATCAGTGTATTTCAACTGGTGCGCCGGGGCTTCGATCTGAATGTAGCCACCCGCGCGGAAGTTCACGTCCTCGCCTTCGGGCAGGTCCAGCGTCAAGGCCTTGATGAAGGTCGCCACGTTCTCGTTCGAACGAACGGTGCATTCCCATTTCTTGACGCCAAAGACTTCCTCGGGGACTTCAATGTCCATGTCCTGCTTGACCGCAACCTGACAGGACAGACGGTCACCACAGGCCGCTTCACGCTTGGTGATGTGGCTTTCCTCGGTTGGCAGGATCGACCCGCCACCGGAATGCACCTTCACCCGGCACTGCGCGCAGGTACCACCGCCACCACAGGCGGAGGGAACGAACAGCTTTTCGGCCGCCAAAGTCTGCAACAGCTTGCCACCGGCAGGGACCGAGATGGTCTTTTCACCGTTGATGGTGATGTTCACGTCACCGGTCGAGACCAGTTTCGAACGGGCCGCCAGAATGATCGTCACCAGCGCGATGACGATCACTGTGAAAAGGGCAACGCCTAAACCAAAAGTTTCCATTCTGCCCTCCTTACAGTTTCACGCCCGAGAAGGACATGAAGGCCATCGCCATCAGACCCGCGGTGATGAAGGTGATCCCCAAACCTTGCAGGCCGTCGGGAATGTCCGAGTATTTCAGCTTTTCACGAACACCCGCCATTGCGGTGATCGCCAGTGCCCAACCAAAGCCCGATGACAGGCCATAGGTGGTTGCCTCGGCGAAGTTGTAATCCCGTTCCACCATGAACAGCGAACCACCCAGGATGGCGCAGTTTACCGTGATCAGCGGCAGGAAGATCCCCAGCGCGTTATAAAGCGGCGGGAAATATTTATCCAAAACCATCTCGAGGATCTGAACCATCGCCGCGATCACGCCGATATACGAGATCAGGCCAAGGAAAGTCAGGTCCACATTCGGGAACCCGGCCCAGGACAACGCACCCGGTTTCAGCAGGTAGTTTAGCAGCAGGTTGTTGGCAGGAACGGTGATGGCCTGCACGACCATGACCGATATCCCCAGACCCAGCGCGGTCGAGATCTTCTTCGACACGGCGATGAAGGTACACATCCCCAGAAAGAAGCTGAGCGCAAGGTTTTCGACAAAGATGGCCTTTACGGCCAGTGAGATCAGACCTTCCATCAGTGGGCCTCTACCTGCTGAATTTTGTATTCACGTTCTTCCACCTGGTTCGGCTTCCATGTGCGGAAGGCCCAGATGATCAGACCGATGATGAAGAACGCCGACGGGGGCAGCAGCAGCATGCCGTTGGGCACGTACCAGCCGCCGTTGTTGACGGTCTCCAGAATGGTGATGCCGAACAGCGACCCGGCGCCGAACAGCTCACGAATGAAACCGACCAGCAGCAGGATCAGACCGTAGCCCATACCGTTGCCCATGCCGTCGATAAAGGACGCAACCGGAGGGTTCTTCATGGCAAATGCCTCGGCGCGGCCCATCACGATACAGTTGGTGATGATCAGGCCGACGAAAACCGACAGGGTTTTCGAGATCTCGAACGCATAAGCCTTGAGGATCTGGTCCACCAGGATCACCAGCGAGGCGATGATCACCATCTGCACGATGATCCGGATCGAGCCGGGAATCTGGTTGCGCAGGCACGAGATGAAGAAGGACGAGAACGAGGTCACGAAGATCACCGCCAGCGCCATCACCATCGATACCTGCAGCGACGAGGTTACCGCCAGCGCCGAACAGATGCCCAGCACCTGCAAGGTGATCGGGTTGTTGTCGACAAGCGGGTCGACTAGCATCTCTTTCTTGGTCTGGGACATCAGAGCTCTCCTGCTTGCAGTTTGGCCAGAAACGGTGCGTAGCCCGCATCGCCCATCCAGAATTTCACCAGGTTATCGACACCGACCGAGGTCAGGGTCGCCCCGGCCAACGCGTCGATATAGAAGTCGGGTCCAGCGGCGGGCTGGGATTTCGACACGGTGATTTGCAGATCACCATTATCGTCACGCAGCTTCTTACCGTTCCACAGCGCCTTCCAGCGCGGGTTGTCCACCTCGGCCCCAAGGCCGGGGGTCTCACCGTGCTGATAGAATTGCAGGCCGTAAATGTCGTTGCCGTTATTCTCCAAAGCGATAAAACCGTAAAGCGTGGACCACAGGCCATAGCCGTGCAGCGGCAGGATAACCTTGTCCAACGCGCCAGCGTCGTCACGAAGCAGGTAGATCACGCGGTAGTTCGACTTGCGGCCGATACCTGCGGGATCATCGTCCAGCGCGACGCTCAGCTCGGGGTCGCTTGCAGCAGCGATATCGTCGAACGTGGCCGGGTCGAACTGATCATCCACAAACTCACCGGTCGCCAACTCCAGCACATGAGGCTCAAACGCGGCGAAGGCTTCGGTCACGTCGATGCCAGGCTCATAAACGCCCGCCACCTGCAAAACGTTGACCTGCTTGTCCTTCAGACGGTTGGTCTCCTGCACCGGGCGCAAGCTAACGGCGGCTGCGGACACGACCATTGAGGCGACCAGACAGACAGCAACCGCGATGATAATCGTCTTGCCGACAGAGTCCGGCGAGGCTGCCAGAAACTTGGCAATTGCGCCTTTAGGTGCCTCGTTTTGATCTGGGGATTGCGTATCAGACATGGCGACGCGCCCTCCGTTTGATGTTGGCTTGGACGACGAAGTAGTCGATCAGCGGAGCAAAGACGTTGCCGAACAGAATGGCCAGCATCATGCCTTCTGGGAAAGCCGGGTTAATGACACGGATCATCACAACCATGATACCGATCAGCGCGCCATAGATGTAGCGTCCCATGTTGGTGTGGCTGGCCGAAACAGGCTCGGTCACCATGAAGGCCAGACCGAAGGCATACCCACCGATGACCACATGCCAGTACCAAGGCATCGCGAACATCGGGTTTGTGTCGGAACCGATCAGGTTCAGCAGCAGGGTAAAGCCAATCGTACCCGCCAGACAGCCGACGATAAGCCGGTAGTTGGCGATCCGCGTGGCCAACAGGAAGGCCAGACCGATCATACAGGCAAGGGTCGAGGTTTCCCCAAAGCTGCCCTGGATCGAGCCGAAGAACGCGTTCCACCAGGTGATGCCATCAGCCGCCAGCGCCTGAAAGCCCTGCGACGCAGAGACGGACAGGGCAGTCGCGCCCGAGAACCCATCAACCGGCGTCCAGACTGTGTCACCGGACATGCTCGCCGGATAGGCGAAATACAGGAACGCACGACCAACCAGAGCCGGGTTCAGGAAGTTCTTGCCGGTGCCGCCAAAAACTTCTTTCCCGATTACAACGCCGAAGATGATGCCCAAGGCCACCTGCCACAAAGGCGCGGTTGCGGGCATGATCAGCGTATAAAGCATTGAAGTAACAAGGAAACCCTCGTTCACCTCATGGCCTCGCACAGTGGCAAAGATGACCTCAAAGATACCACCCGCGACAAGTGTCACGATGTAGATCGGCAGGAAATAGGTCAGCCCGTGCATCACATTGGCAAAGACGCTGGAGGGGTCCAGCGAGATACCAAACATCTGCAACAAGGCAATCCGCCATCCGGTCGCCGATTCAGGCCCCAGCAGCGCAATGGCCGAGTTCGCCTGATAGCCGGTATTGTACATCCCCCACAGGATACAGGGGATTGTCGCGATCACGACGTAGGTCATGATCCGCTTCATGTCGATATACGACCGAGCATGCGGCGCGGCGGTGGTTACAGTTTTCGGAGTGTAGATGAAGCTTTCCACCATCTCATAGATGGGGAAGTACTTCTCGTACTTGCCGCCCTTGGTAAAGTTTGGCTCGATCCGATCAAAGAAGCTGCGCAAACCCATTTGGATCAGCCCTCCTTTTCAATCTTGGCAAGGCAGTCGCGAAGCGCCAGCCCATATTCATATTTCGCCGGACAGGCAAAGCCGACAAGGCCCAGATCCTCTTCGTCCAGCTCCAGTGCACCCAATGCCTGAGCGGTGTCGGTGTCCATCACCAGCAAGGCCCGCAGCAACTGCGTCGGAAGGTAGTCCTGCGGCATCAGCCGTTCAAACACACCTGTCGGAACCATCGCGCGACGGCCACCGTTCAGGTTGCTGGTCAGATTATACAGTTTGTTGGACAATGCCGAACCCAGAACCGGTTGGAACGAGTATTTTGAGGGCATCGGGCGGATCCAGCCCATCGGAATCTGATCGTGGTCTTCCCGGATGATGGTGATCTGACGTGCGAACCGGCCCAGATAGGCGGTCGGTCCCTCGGCTTGAGTACCCGACAGAACCGAGCCCGAAATAATCCGGGGTGTTCCGTCCAGTTTGATCTCATCCTTCGTCAGCTCATCTGTCGACGCACCCATGGCGGTACGGATCAAACGCGGTTGACGTGCGCCCGGTCCGGACAGAGCGATCACGATATTCGGGTTCAAATGGCCGGACTGCATCAGACGGCCAATCGCAATGACGTCCTGATATCCGATGGTCCAAACCTGCTTGTCGCCTGCAAGCGGCTCCAGGAAATGGATGTGAGTACCTGCCAGACCGGCAGGGTGTGGACCTGCGAAGGCCGCCGCTTCCACTCCGGCTACGTCTGCGCCGGGGATCGCCTCGCCGTCCTTGTGGCACAGGTAGGTCTTGCCATCCGACAGCTTGGCAACCGCCGCCAGACCGGCGGCAAAGGCTTCCCCTGCATCGGCGATGATCACGGCGGCGTCCGCAGCCAGCGGCTCGCTGTCCATCGCGGTGACAAAAATTGCTGCTGGTTTGGTTTCGGGCGTCGGCATTTTCGAATAGGGCCGTGTGCGGAACGCTGTCCAAAGACCCGCCGCGCAGAGTTTCTCTGCCACGCCCTCGGCCGTATCGCCATTGCCCACGCCCGAGAAATCAACGCCCGCGTCATTCGGGTCGGAGATTTCGATCACAACGCTTTGCAAAACGCGGCGCGCACCCCGGTTGATCTGAATGACCTTGCCGGTCATCGGGGCAACCATCATCGCCTCGGGGACGTCCTTGTGGCAGAACAGCGGAGTGCCACGCTGCACCTCATCGCCTTCCTGCACCAGCATGCGGGGCTTCAACCCCAAATAGTCGCCGCCCAAAGCCGCAACCTGGCTGAATTCCGGCCCTGGCTGGATCGTTTGATCCGGGGCACCCTCAATCGGCAATTCCAGCCCTTTTTTCAGTTTGAAAGTTTGCATCTCGCTACTGTCTTCCAAGCCTCTCTCCTGCGCCAGCTATCATCGCCCAATTAGAAGAGGCATCTGATAGCGCGGATGATGAACCGACCGAGTCGCAAAGAGCTATTTGCTGGTCGGAATCCGCAGGCGTGTGTCTGATGTCGGTCCTTTACGCGCCGACGACCAGAAACGCAAACCCGTTAGGCTCGAAATTATCTATTGTTTGTCACTTTGTCTTAATCGAATGTTCATATTGGCGCTAACACACCGATATTTTGCCGGTCGCACCTCTGTCACATCCAGTGTAAGCAACAAAAATGAGCATGACCCACGACCTTGATATCTTCCTGGTGGCGACACCTGGCCTCGAAACCCCGCTCAGCGCCGAGGCCACGCAGCACGGATTCGCGGGCGCACGTATCGTGCCCGGCGGCGTCAGCTGTACCGGCGACTGGTCCGAGGTCTGGCGGGCCAACCTCATGCTGCGCGGTGCCAACAAGGTACTGGTGCGCATCGGCAGCTTTCCAGCCGTCCATCTGGCCCAGCTGGATAAGCGCGCGCGCAAGTTCCCATGGTCTGACTTCCTGCGCCCCGACGTGCCCATCAAGGTCGAAGCCACCAGCCGAAAGTCCCGAATTTACCATGCCGGGGCCGCACGCCAGCGCATTGATGGCGCAATCTCTGACACACTAGGCGCAGCGATTTCTCCCGAGGCCGATCTGCGCGTTCTGCTGCGCATCGAAAGGGATCTCTGCACGCTGTCGATCGACAGCTCAGGCGAGCCGCTGCACAAGCGCGGGCATAAAACTGCTGTCGCCAAGGCCCCGATGCGCGAGACCATGGCCGCGATGTTCCTGCGCGAATGCGGGTTCGAGGGGACAGAGCCGGTTCTTGACCCAATGTGCGGCTCGGGCACCTTTGTGATCGAGGCCGCCGAGATCGCCCTTGGGCTGGCGCCGGGACGTTCGCGATCCTTCGCTTTCGAGCAGCTGTCCGGGTTCGACAAAGCGGCATGGCAGGCAATGCGGAGCGCGTGCCACCCATCCGAAAGCCCCCTTCAGTTCTACGGCTCCGACCGAAATACAGGCGCTGTCGAGGCCGCCTCTGCCAACGCCGAACAGGCTGGTGTGGCGGAGCATACCCGTTTTCAGCATCGCGCGGTCAGCGATATCAAACCACCCCCCGGACCCGCTGGTCTGGTCATCGTGAACCCCCCATACGGCGCGCGGATCGGCGATGAAAAACGTCTGCGTTCGCTCTATGGCAGCCTTGGCAAAACGCTGATGAACCGCTTTCAGGGGTGGCGCGTCGGCGTCATCACCAGCGCCCCTGCCCTCGCCCGCGCGACGCGCCTGCCATTTCTGCCCACTGGTCCGTTCGTCGATCACGGAGGCACGAAAATTCGCCTGTATAGAACCGAGATTCTACAATAGAGCGTTCAGCCCAACCTAGCCGAGCGCGCCAGGGTTTTTCCAATTTCACGCGCAAGAATCCCCCTTGCGCATCCCAACCCACGCGTATAGACCCGCCGCCACGGTCGGAGTGTAGCTCAGCCTGGTAGAGCACTGTCTTCGGGAGGCAGGGGTCGGAGGTTCGAATCCTCTCACTCCGACCAATAAATCCAGACACTTAGCCCATGTTGCGTTGCCCCCTATTCAGGGTCGTTCCGGATTTGATCCGGATTATACGGATATTCGGGCGGGATTCTTTGGAGAACAAGCCTTTAGAAACCGAAAAGCCGCTGACCGGGCTGGCACCCGCATCAACGGCCAAATCGAAAAGTCTGTACGGGATGGACAAGGTCTTCATGTAGTCGGTGTAAAGGTTGTCTAAGAACATGGTCGCCACGATGTCCACGATGTCCTGTCCTGCACCACTCAAACCGGACAGATTCGGAATCGTACTCCTGTCAAATAGGTCAACGAACGTGGTGGTATTCTCGGGATTGGTCTCGAAGATCATTAGGTCACGAAGCAAGGTCAGAACCGAGACAACGCTGTCGTTCTTACCTAGCGCCGAGTAGACGTCGAAGACGTCATTTATCGAGGGCGCGTGTCCTTGTGCGCAGGACTGGTACGCCTGCATGACGCTCGAATAGAGATCGTTTCTTTGTACTTGTCCGATGCCGGTGATTCGCCTCAGTAGGTCGCAGAAGAAATTCGCACGTCGCACACGTTCGATTTGCACGGCCATGCGGTCATCGGTGTCAACGCCAAGGGCAAAGAAGTTGATTGGCAGTGGTGATTTCGAGGGGTCCAGAATCTTGGCTCCCATCACCTCGGGAAACTCTCCCTCTGAGTAGTCGCGCTTTTAGTCAAAGATGAACACCTTGGGAGAATGCCCACGGTTCCACGGCGCCTATCGCGAAAGTTGGAATACTAACGACTTGAGGAACGGCGTCTTGCCGGTGCCGAGGTCGCCCACGACCCCGACGTTCAGCTGGTTGAGAGAGGTTTCACTGGGCCGGAAACTCACCGGCTCCAGCGCGGTCCCACGTGGACGGTGCCCAACGAGCACGTCGATACCAAGGGACGCCTCTTCAACTTTCTCCACCCCGTCACCAGATGACTCCTCTTCTTCTTGTTCCTTCTCCACAACTTCGAGTCCGACGACTGCATATTTTTTTCCGCAATTTGCTGATCGTCAGAGGGCAGGGAGTCATCCTCCCGCGCGTCGATGGGCTTATCGGATGTCTCCTCGTCTGCGCCTGTTCCACCATCACCAAGACCCAAGGCTAGCTGCCTGTCCTCCGTGTCCATGTCTTCGTCGGACGACTTGACGATCTCAAGGGCAACTGCCTGCTCAACGATTTCCGCGACTTGCTCACCGACTTGGGAGAGGCGTTCAGCATCATTGGAACACTTTGGATTTGCAAAAAACTGGCCAGCTTCGCGAGCGCCTCCAGCGCGCTGTTCGTAGAGGCCACCACCTGCGCCGACCGCATCCACTTGGAACCAGAACAGCGTTTCTGCAGACGCAGAAATGCGTGCTTTACCGGCGACAACCCGGCTGAGGATTCCGGTTTCCAAGTGCACCTGCCCCGGCTGTCGCCCAGGGCGAAGCGAGAATGCTGCCTCGATCAGGGTACCCAACGCAGCATTCACTAGGGCAAGTCTCCCTCCTTCAGCCGCCATGTTATTACCGAGCTTCTCCAAGTCACGCTTGGTCGAGTCCAAGTGGTCCTTCGGGTCGGCCAGTAGCTGAGAGCCCCGCGCCGGGAATGAAGCCTTGTCGCCCGACCTCATTTTTACCTCGACAGGATGAAGCTCAATCGAACAGGTACCGTCGTCCGCCAAACGACTTATCACAAGCAGCAGATTTGCACGCCTTTGATCATCAACGGTCCGCGCCCCTTCCCCGAGAATGTCGATCAAGGGGAAAACAGCATCCATGGGAACAACACAGCGGATCTCCGCGTCGCCAGCGCGTCTTTCCCATTCAGTGAGGGCCTTAAACGCGATGGGAAAGCCCATCGCTCCCAGGCTTTCCGTGTGCCCCATGGTTAACAACGTGGATAGGCCTACGCCTCGCACACCTAGGCTCGCTATGACGTTGCGTACATCGCTTGGTATACTCGCCATAACGCAGTCTCACAATATCTTGACCACCTCTTCGTACAAGGCGTTCGAAGGACGCGCCAAGACCGTGTAGGGATGCGTCGATGCGATTGAACCGGACGACGCCTTCTGCTTCTCGCGCGACATGAAGGCTGGTCGCCATTCCCAAAGAGCCAATTCGTCGGTCGCGCGGCGAAGCTGAAGCGACAAGACGGACGGGTCTAGGTGCCTGTTACTTGTGTCCAACCACGCTGCCTTGACCACGCGGCTACTGATCATCATCAACGATAGCTGTTCTGTTTTTCTGCACACTCTTCGAGACCAAGTTCGATCCAGCGGTTGCCAGTATTCGAAACTCTCCTTTTTTGACCAAGAGCGGAGTAGATATGTCCACGCGATGTTGGCCGTCACGATGGAAAATTCGGCACGGAAGGTCGGGCCGGCTGAATTGAAGAGGTGAACAGCAGCGATCATGGCCTCATTGTAATCCATTCAAGTTGAAGGGTAGTCTTGGAACGCGACTCCATGCAGCGACCCGCGCTAAGTCATGACAATAGCCAATCAACGCTAATTGCTCAGAACCTGCACTACGTCCTATCAGGACGCAGTGTTTGTCCTTCCGCATAACTACTCAGAGTTGCTGGCGTGCCTAAATCTACCTCACCGCTCAAGCAGCTAGTGATAGTTGAGGGCGATGAAAATGAAACTCAAAAACCCATTTGTTTTAAGAAATTGGCACTAGCGAAGCCAATTTCGTCGTCGCTTGTCATCAATCCAAGCAGCAAGCACTTCCTGTCAAAGCCATTGGCGGACGACCTGCCACATCGCCTGAGACGCAATTTCTCAAAACAGAAAGGAACATCATGTTCATACATTCAGGTTACCTTACAGAAGTTTCCGACTATGAAAACCGCGCGATGCGGGCTTTGACCCACTGTGTACCTGAGTACGACAACACCGCGCCCAATGCCGGTTCATGGCTACTAAGCAGGACCTTTGTCCGAAAGGTTCTCGGCCTTAGGCTGACGGGGTTCGCATCGCACGCGCTTTGTGCGACATGAAAGGTTTTTTGTTGTAGGTCTCGCGATCAGAATGTGCCAATTCGCTTATGCGCAAGGCTCAAGGTGCAATTGCGGTCCTCACTGGCATCAACAAACGACTACCCTATCAAGCATTGACAAAGCTCGTTGTTTGCGAGGCAACTATTGAGTATGGACAATCTATCAGACCTTAAGCTGTTTGTGCGCGTCGCTTTAACTGAGAGCTTCGCAGCAGCGGCGCGCGTTGAGGGTATGACGAGCTCTGCCGTCTCAAAAGCAGTGCAGCGTGTTGAATCAGAGGTCGGTGCAAAACTGTTTTCCCGGACAACCCGCTCTGTGGCGCTCACCGTCGAGGGAGAAAGGCTACTTGAAGGCGCGCGCAAACTGCTGGATGACGCGGAAAGCTTGAAAACCGAGTTTACAGACAGCCTAGACGAGCCAAGAGGGAAACTTGTTGTTTCCGCATCAGCCGTTTTTGGGCGTATGTGGCTGACACAACGTGTCTTGTCCTTCATGTGCCGCTACAAATATGTTGAGGTGGAACTCAGGTTTGAGGATCGGATTGTCGATCTCGCGTCAGAAGGAATTGATGTCGCCATACGCATCGGCGAGCTCGGTGACAGTGCCAATCTGGTCGCACGGAAGTTATTCGATGACGTCATACACACTGTCGCTGCGCCTTCTTATGTAGAACGCTACGGGCATCCCCAGCGAATAGCTGAACTGGACGCCCACAGAGGCATACACTACCGCGCTCAGAACACAGGGCGGCTCTTTCCTTTCATGTTCGAGTGTAATGGCAAAGCTGTACGGCGCACGCTTGACCCAGTCCTGATCGGGAATGACATTGATGCAATCCACCAAGCTGCAGAAGCTGGACTCGGTATCGCGCAGCTCCCGACTTATCTGATTCTGGATTCTTTAGAACAAGGGCACCTGGTTGAGGTTATGGAAAACGTCCGAATGGACAAGTTCCCCTATTCCATCGTTTATCTCGATCGAAGACTTGTTGCGCCGCGCGTCAGAGCATTTGTGGATTTCCTAGTCTCAAACCCACCAAGTTTCTGAATTAGAATATCTATTTTGCGCCACTATCGAATTGCGTCCTGACAGGAAAGAGTGATCGTCCTACCGGCGGGCTACAAGGTTGAGCCTGAAACAAGACATTCTACCCATAATCCCGGGCCTGTTGCCCATTGGTGAGGATAGAATGATGCTCAATAAAGGTTCCCTGTTTTCCGGTATCGCGATCGGCGCAGCTGTTGCTGGCGGTCTCTTGTACACGGCAAACGAAGTTGAAATTCCCAGTTTTGTTGGTGCAGCAGAGGCGTCAGCTCCGGCTGCAGCGCCATTTGTACCGACGGTCGAGGTCTTCCCTGCGGAGCAGCGCAACGTCACAGATTGGGATAAATTCACCGGACGCTTCGAAGCGGTGGATGAGGTTCTGGTGCGTGCCCGTGTGTCAGGACACCTTGACGATGTCCACTTTACATCGGGACAGATCGTCCAGAAAGGTGATCTGCTTTTCTCGATTGACCCGCGCCCATATCAGACGCTTCTGGCCGCGGCAGAAGCTCAACTTACTGAAGCAAAAGCCGCTGAAAAACTTAGCCAGTCCGAGCTTGAGCGCGCGGAAATGCTGCGTGAGCAAGGCCATATTAGCCAGTCCGTTCTGGACACACGGAGACAAAATGCAGCGATAGCCGCGGCAAGTATCGCTTCGGCCCAGGCCGCGATTGATCGTGCCCGTCTGGACCTTGAGTTCACCCAAATTCACGCCCCGGTCACCGGACGGATTTCGGACGATTATGTGAGTGAAGGCAATTTGGTTTCTGCCGGATCCGGTTCAACTCCCTTGACGACGATTGTTTCGATCAACCCGATAAACTTTGTGTTCGACGTGACCGAGCAGCAGTATCTCGAATACATGCGTCTGCACGGCGAAACAGGGTTTCGCGGCGTCGCAGGTGACCTGCCAGTCGAGATCAAACTGACCGGTGGGATGGATTTCGAACATCTCGGTAAAATCGACTTTGTCGATAACCGCCTGGATGTTGGCACAGGCACACTCAGAGGTCACGCAATTCTGGACAATGTGGACGGTCTACTTGTGCCCGGAATGTTTGGAAGCATGCGTTTGGCCGCCGAGACAAAGGAACAAGGCATCGTCGTTCCGGAACGGGCAATCAACTCGGATCAGGCAACCAAATTTGTCTGGATCGTTGACGCAGACAACACGATCTCCCGTCGCGATGTAACCCTGCATGATCTCCATGACGGCCTGCGGGTGGTCGATGGGTTGAACGCTGGCGAGCAGGTCGTTGTTAGCGGGCTACATCTGGTGGCTGCCGGTGCACAAGTTCAGGTCCGCAATACACAGAGTTCTGAAGCGACCGAAGTCGCACTGCGGTAAGTGCAGCATTTGTTTTAGGTGAGGAAAATCCAATGAAACTGCCCCATTTCTTTATTGATCGACCGATATTTGCGATCGTGATTTCCGCATTTATCACAATTGTCGGCGCACTGAGCTATTTCACATTGCCTGTCGCGCAATACCCAGAGGTCGCGCCCCCTACAGTGCAGGTAACTGCGCAATATCCAGGTGCCTCAGCCGAGACAATCGCACAGACTGTGGCGACGCCACTGGAACAACAGATCAACGGTGTTGAAGGAATGTTATACCTATCGTCTCAAGCGACGGGCGACGGCAATCTGACAATCACCGTCACGTTTGAACTAGGCACCGATCTCGACGCGGCTCAGGTGCTGGTTCAGAACCGAGTTGCCATCGCGGAACCCCGGCTGCCGGAAACGGTTCGGCGTCTCGGTGTTGTTACTCAAAAGGCGTCTCCTGATCTGCTGCTGGTGGTCCATATGTTCTCGCCGGACGCATCTCGCGACGCGCTTTACATCACCAACGCGGCGCAGCGGGTGCGTGACGAACTGACACGTCTTGGTGGTGTCGGAGACGTGACCCTCTTTGGCGCGCGGGATTATTCAATGCGTATCTGGTTGAACCCAGAACGTATTGCATCGCTTGATATGACCCCTGGTGAGGTGATCTCAGCTCTGCGTAGCCAGAACGCGCAGGTTGCTTCTGGACTTTTGAACCAACAGCCTACCCCTGAAGCCGCCGATTTCGAGATTTCGGTGCAGACGGCGGGCCGTTTAACCGACGTATCCGAGTTCGAACGGATCATCGTGAAACGCGGGGACGAAGGCCGGATCGTGCGCTTGTCCGACATCGCGCGCATCGAACTGGGTGCTGCGAACTATACGACGCGCGCCTATCTCAATAAGGATGCTGCTGTCGCGATGGTCGTGAACCAGCGTCCCGGCACCAATGCGCTTGAAACCGCCGCCGATGTGCTAGAAACGGTCGAGCGGTTGAGCCAGGACTTTCCCGAAGGTCTGGCCTATGACGTGATCTATAACCCAACCGAATACATTCAGGCGTCGATTGATGCGGTTGTCAAAACCATGATCGAAGCTGTCGTTCTGGTGGTTGCTGTGATCCTGCTGTTCCTGGGCACGTGGCGCGCGGCGGTCACACCTATTCTTGCGATCCCGGTCTCGCTTGTCGGCACTTTCGCGGTCATGTCAGCCTTGGGATATTCGATTAACAACCTGTCGCTATTCGGACTGGTCCTTGCGGTTGGTATCGTCGTCGACGACGCCATCATCGTGGTCGAAGGGATCGAGAAACACATCCGCAGCGGCGCGTCGCCGCGTGACGCAGCACGCAAAACGATGACTGAAGTCTCGGGCGCACTGATTGCCACCTCTCTAGTCCTCGCAGCGGTGTTTATCCCAACAGCAGCCGTTGCCGGCATCTCGGGCGAGTTCTATCGCCAGTTCGCCGTCACCATCACGGCTGCCACTGCGATTTCTTTGCTGGTGTCGCTGACCCTGTCGCCGTCGCTGGCCGCGATGTTGCTGAGGCCTCATGGCGAACAGAAGCCCGGCCTGCTGATGCGTCCGGTGGTCTTTGCCTTGTCAAAATTTGACGCGGGCTTTGATCGCGCGTCCAAAGGCTATGCCTGGGCCACCCGCCGGTTGGTTCGTGTGCCAGCCATCATGCTGAGCTTGTTTGCAGGTCTGCTGCTGCTGACAGATGCACAATTCTCGAAGGTTCCGGGTGGCTTCGTTCCCGAACAGGACCAAGGGTATTACATCACAGTCGTCCAACTGCCTCCGGGTGCATCGCTGGAACGTACGGACAAGGTCGTTCGTCGCGCGGTTGATGAATTGCTTGAGATCAAAGGTGTAGAAAACGCCGCCGTCTTCTCTGGCTTCAACGGTGCGACCTTCACCACTGAGTCCAACACCGGCGTGATTTTCTTTGCCACCACACCGTTTGAAGATCGTAAGGCGCAAGGCGTCAAAGCCGAGGAGGTTCTGACCGAAGCCCGCCAACGCATGGCAAGTATCGACGATGCGGCGATCTTTGTCATCGCGCCCCCGCCAGTGCGCGGAATCGGGACCGGTGGCGGCTTCAAGATGATGCTGCAAGACACGGGCAATGTCGGCCCGGTTGCGCTGGAACAAGCCGCGCGTGCCTTGTCTGCTCAGGCCAACGCAGATCCCGGACTGGTCGCAGTCTTCTCACTCTATTCCACCGGCACCCCACGTGTCTGGGCTGAGATCGACCGTGAACGCGCCGAGATGCTGAACGTTCCGGTTGCCAATATCAACGAAGCGCTTGAGGTCTATCTTGGGTCGTCTTATGTGAATGACTTCAACCTGTTCGGACGCACATATACCGTGGTCGCGCAGGCGGATGCTCAGTTCCGCGAAAACGCCGAGGATGTCGCGCGCTTGCGGACCCGATCTGACGATGGTGCAATGGTGCCTCTTGGAGCTGTCGCAAGCTTTGAGGACGCAACAGGCCCGCTGCGCCAGCCGCGCTACAACCTCTTCCCTGCGGCCGCGGTGCAAGGCCAGACGATGCCTGGCGTGTCTTCAGCGGAAGCTCTGGAACGTATGGAGAAACTGGCCGAACACATTTTGCCCGCCGGTATCAGCTATGAATGGACCGAGCTGAGCTATCAGGAAAAGAATACAGACGACACCGCGTTGATTGTGTTTGGTTTCGCCGTTCTCTTTGTATTCCTTGTTCTGGCCGCGCAATATGAAAGCTGGGCTCTGCCTGCCGCAGTGATCCTGATCGTACCGATGGTTCTTCTGTCAGCGATCACCGGGGTGTGGATTGCCGGGTTGGACAACAACATCCTTGTCCAGATCGGGTTTGTCGTGCTCGTTGCACTGGCCTCAAAGAACGCGATCTTGATTGTCGAGTTCGCGCGTCAGGCCGAGGATCAGGGTTTGGATCGCTGGCAAGCAGCGGTCCAGGCGGCTCAAACCCGGTTGCGTCCGATCATTATGACATCGCTTGCTTTCATTCTGGGCGTTGTGCCGCTGATGATCGCAACAGGTGCAGGTGCTGAGATGCGTCAGGCGCTTGGTGTCTCGGTCTTCTCGGGCATGTTGGGCGTCACGGTGTTCGGACTTCTGTTCACACCGATGTTTTATGTTGCGCTGCGCGCCGTCGAAGAGCAGCTCTTTCGCAAAGGGGCAACACCGGATGTGAAGATGAAAGAGACGTTGAAATATCAAAACGTCTGACCCTCACCTTCAGATGCCTTGATCAGGCCCGCCACATCGCGTGGCGGGTCTACTTTTGCTTAACCGAGTTCTTCCCACCGTGCTGTCAGACGAATTCGAACCAGTCTCAGTTTGCTGCCAAAACCGTGAACCTATCCGGAACAAAGCTGACGCCACTCGCTAAATGCGGCGGCGCGGGTCAGCTTGAAGGTTTCTCGACTGGCTAGCGATCTTTCCTGGTTGAAGTGGTTGTAGACATAGGAATGGACGGAGGCGAATTTCTGTAGACTTCGTATGCGCCTGAAACGCTCCATCGCGCGTTCGCGTGTTCGAAACGGCAGGTGCGAATGCTCGACTCGGTTGTTGAGCCACCTGACAGTCTGTTGTTATTCCAGAGCGCCCAAAACTTTGAGCGCCGCCTTGTAGGATGCGAAGCGATCTGTGACTACTTCTTCAGCTTTGCCGCACCGCTTCGTTAATTTCCTGAGGAATTTCAATGCTGCAGCTTTGTTTCGTCGTTTGGTGACAACGGCTTCGAGTACCTCACCTTCGTGATCAACAGCCCGCCAAAGATAATGCCTCTTGCCATTCACCTTCACGACAACCTCGTCCACGGGCCACTTCCATTTAGAGAACGCGCGCAGTTGCTGAACACGCTTTCGTCTGATCTCAGCAGTAAACATCGGACCGAACCTGTTCCACCAATGTCGGACAGGTTCGTGGCTCACCTCGATGCCTCGCTCGTGCAACAAGTCTTCGACATTCCGAAGCGAGAGCGGGAATCGAGCTAGAGCATCACGGCAAGGCGGATTATCTCGGGACTGGTTTTAGAGTATTTGAAAGAGGCAGGTCTGGTCATGGGCAAAAGCTACGCAACACCCCTGCCCCGCTCGAGCAAAGTTCTTCTGTCATGGCCTTAGAAGCTGCTATCATTGATAGCGGCCCTTACAGGCCTTGAGCATAACAGCCGAATGCCTCGTCTGCAGTCCGCTTGGGACCCTCGGGGCGCGTGTTTAATTTGGCGTCAGGGCCGCCACTTCTCGGCCGCTCGTTCTTCCGATTGCGGCCGGCATTTTTTCGCCACACATACTCTGTGTCCAATCCGACAGTCGATCAATGCTCACTCCCGGTTCACTGAATACAATTTGCCAAAAGGCAGTGTCCGTCACCATCTCAGACCCACAATGGCAAAAGAACTGGAGACCCCATCGACGACGGATCTGCCAAGGCAACGTCTCGTAAAAGACTGACCTTGTCAGTTGATCAATTGATCGATTTGATCCGCGACAAAACGACAAAGGGGCGATCCGTTCGCAGATTGGGACCAAACCAGAGAAACAGTCCAGGATGGCAGTTCTATCGGAGGCGCATAGATCAAACAATTTGATCGCTCTGCCACTTGTTCGGCGAGAGAGGCCGGGATGGCGGCAATGTAATCAGTCTGCTTTAGAATATCGGGAATGACAATAAAGCTGCTTACGGCCATTGCGACTCTTCGTTCGAACCCAGATTTTCTTAACGCGCGATCAACGACACCTACATGGTCGCCGCTGAGTGTCATCAGAACGTGGGGAATCTCAGCAAATCGCCGCAGCGACATCCCCTTGCGCAAGCCGGGATGATCTCGACGGGCCAGGCAAACAAAACTGTCTTCGAGTAGCGGGCGTTGGAAAAATCTTGCCGGTACAGTGTCAAAGGTCCCGATCAGAAAGTCGTTTTGGGCTTTGTCCAGGCTGTCAAAGGCAGTTGGTTTGTCGAGCTGCCGAAACGCCAGATCAATGCCCGGCGCAGCCGTGCGCAATTGCTCGGCGAGTTGCGTGCCCAGTACCAAAGTCAGATTGTCGCTGGTTGCCAGACGAATCTCACCCTTTGCCGTCAAAGGGTCGAATGCTGCAGCTGGTTCAACAACTTCGGAGATCATGCTGAGCGCTTGTGACACGATTGGTGCGATCTTTTGCGCTTTGGCCGTCGGCACCATGCCCTGAGGTGTTCTGACAAAAAGCTCATCGTGGAACAGGGAGCGCAGTCGAGACAGTGCATTGCTCATTGACGGTTGCGCGAGGCCGATCTTTGCACCCGCACGGGTGACATGGCGTTCGACCATCAATGCGTCGAACGCCTTCAGTAGATTCAAATCAACAGACGAAACATTCATTAAATCAATGTTCCATATAAAATACATCCATTTCAACTATGGAATAGCGGCCTCTACCTTTGTTTCAGGAAAACAAGGAGACGCAAAATGTCAGAACAGAAACACGTTGTAGTCGTCGGTGGCAGCTCGGGCATGGGGCTTGCAGCCGCCCAGCTGTTTGCCCAAACCGGTGCACGCATAACAATTGCTGGCCGTTCCAAGGCCAAGCTGACCCATGCCGCGCACTCCATTGAGGGTGACGTATCCATCGGCGAAGTCGATGGCACATCAGACAACTCAGTCGAGTCATTCTACGAAAACACCGGACAGATCGACCATCTCGTGGTCACCGTCGCTAGCGGAGTTCCCATGGGCGCGTTTCGCGAAACTGGTGTGGCGGGTCTTGAGCAGACGCTCACATACAAGCTAATGGCGCAAGCGCGCTTGGTGCATGCGGCCATTCCACATCTTTCGCAGGATAGTTCCATCACATTCGTCTCTGGCATCGCCGGGCGTAGACCGATCCCCGGTATGAGTTCGGCTGCCGTCGCAAACCATGGGATCGAGGCATTGGCTACCGTTCTCGCCAAAGAGCTTGCCCCGATCCGTGTGAACGTCATCGCACCGGGACTTGTGGACACGCCAGCTTATGACGGAATGCCCCCGGAAATCAAAGAATCGATGATGCACGATACCGCTGCTGCATTGCCAGTCGGCCGCGTGGGGACAAGCGAGGACATCGGAGCAGCAATCGTATCCGTTGCAACCAATGGGTTTGTCACCGGCACGACCTTTGAAATTGATGGCGGCGCGCATCTGTAAACCGCAAATGGAAACGGAGAATTGCCATGAAAATCGGAATTCTTGGGAGCGGGAACATGGGCCGCAGTCTGGGGCTGCGGTGGGCAGAGAATGGCCACCCGTTGTTCTTTGGAAGTCGCGATATTGACCAAGCCAAATCGGTCGCAGATTTCGTCGGGAACGGCGCGGTAGGCGGCACCCTCGAAGACGCAGCCAGGTTCGGCGATGTGCTGGTCCATACCGCTCGTGCCGTTCCGCTTTCGGAGATGATATCCGACGTGTCGCTTATCCATGGGAAAACAGTCATCGACCTGAACAACAGGCCCATCTTTGACGGGTTGAAGTTCGAACCCGTGACGCAAAGCCTTACCGAACTTTTGCAAGCGGACGCGCCGAATACAAATGTGGTCAAAGCGTTCAACATGTTTGCCCAGGAACTGTACGAACATGACGCCGCTACCATCGCATCGCACGATGTGTCTTTGTTCTTGGCCGGCAATTCTCGCGAAGCGAAGCAGCAGGTTGCGGCTCTTGCATCTGAGTTGGGCTTCACGCCGGTAGATGCTGGCCCGCTTGAGAACACGCGCCTTGTCGAAACGATGGGCGATATGATCAGGTACCTGATTGCGGGAACCAAACTTGGGAGTACCGCCGCCCTTTCGGTGCAAGTGCTTCCGACGTCCAACACCAAGCGCCTTGGCGGGCGAGTAGACAGCAAATTCGCCAAGCATCAGTCCAAGTAGCGCTTAGCCTACAAATGAGCCTGGTACCATATACTCTGCACCCCATCCCAAATTTGGAGGACGTAATGACAAATGAGCTCAAAATTACGCGGATAACACGACCGGGTGCGGGATCTGTGAACTCCTGGCTTATCGAAGACACATCGGGTGTGGTGCTGATTGATGCGCAGCGGGTCTTATCCGTCGGGCGGGAGGTCGCTGCGGCCATTCAAGCCATCGGTAAACCGCTAAAGGCGGTCCTGATCACGCACCCTCACCCGGACCATTTCGGCGGACTATCCGCTGTGCTTGAGGCATTCCCAGGCACGCCGGTCTATTCATCCCCCGAAACACGGAAGGTCATTGAAACAGACTCGAATGGGCTTCAGACCGCGACGCGCAAAGCTGTACCACAAGACACCCCGCAAGCGTTTCCTGCGCCTGATCACACCTTTTCGGATGGCGAAACGCTATTGTTCGGTAGAATTGAGCTTGTCGTATCCGAAATCGGACCGGGCGAGTCCGAAGCGATGAGTATGTTCCATGCACCAGGTGCCGACGCGCTTTTTACTGGTGACCTTGTCGCCAACGACATGACCAGTTTTGTGTTGGAAGGCCGTTCGTCTGCCTGGATTGCGCAGATCGACCGGGTCGCTAGAGCATTTCAAGCGGCATCACCCAGACTGTATCCTGGCCACGGTGAGGCGGGTTCATTCACGTCGTTGTTGAGCAATCAGCGGCAATGGTTGGTCGACCTCAGGGAAATGACGCGAGCTCGTATTTCGGATGGAGAGCTTTCTGACAGAGATATCGATATCATCAAGGAAGAGTTTGAAGCCCGATACCAGAACCGGCAGATCGTTGCAGAAATTGCGACGCTTCTGGCCCTCAATATACAGGCCGTAGCCGAAGAACTCTCAAAGGAAACCGGGTCCTAGTTTTGAGCTCCCTGGGTTCAATCCCTTAGCGCGTCCCCATTAGCCGTCAATCACTGTCTCTTTGTGCCAAAAACGGTAAAAGAGATTGTTGTGCAAACACTTGGGTTTGGATTGACGCTCATGCGGACATTTGCGTTTGGTTCTCCTACAAGTTTCAGCAGAATCTCTTTGTATGGACGCCATTTGCTAGGAAAGCGGTTCTGCACGCTGTGTATTTATAACTGCGGCACACCTCGTCATATCGTGACTTGGAGGAGATAAATTCACGCTATTCTTCCCATCAAAAGCTTCATCCGGTCGCCTCCGGCTCGGATGGTGGACTTCCGATCTTTTCTGGCATGGGTTTCGCAAAAGACCTGAGCGGAAATAGAACAATGCCCGACAGCTTTTTCAGGGCTGCTGACCCAAGAACGCACTTGCAACGGATAGGTGCTTTTTCTTGGTCTCCAAATTCATCCTTGTTGCTGTTCTACACATCATTGACCAACGCGGATTGTGTGCAAGCTTATCAAGATGCTTGAAAATAAAACGCCAATACAGGCCGTCCCAGACCTCTGCCCATGGGCCCTTGCCCCAATGGCTCATCTTACGGATATAGTTTGAACCGGAAAAATAGGGTTTGGTGGTGATCAACCCACCATCGGCGTGCTGGCTCATGGCATATGCGTTGGGCACCATGACCCAGTCATAACTGTCCACGAACATTTCCATGAACCAGCGATAAACTTCATCAGGGTCGATCTCGCACAGAAACATGAAACCACCCAGAACCATCAGGCGTTCGATATGATGGCAATAGCCGGTTTGAAGAATGCGGCCAATTGTGTCGTCGATCGGATCGATACCGGTCGTGCCATCGTAGAACGAGAGGGGCATCTTGCGGTTGTGACCCCAATGGTTGGTGGTTCGCATAGCGACGCCTAGGTTTTCATAGGTGGCACGCATGAACTCTCGCCAGCCGATGATTTGGCGCACAAACCCCTCGACCGAGTTTAAAGGGATATCCCGTTTCTGCGCGTGTTCTAGCGTAGCGTCCAACACTTGCCGGGGTGTCAGTAGCCCTATGTTCAGCGCGGGCGTCAGAACGGCGTGCCACAACCAGCTTTCCCCTTCGACGATTGCGTCTTCAAAATCTCCAAACTGATCAAACCGCCGCTCGAGGAATTGTTGCAACCAAGCCGCTGCTGCGTTGTGAGACGTCGGATAATAGAGTTGGTCCAGCGACCCGGGCGCGTGTGGGAATTCTGCGATCACACTGTCCTTTGCAGACTGGTCAAGCGCGTCATGCGCGGGCCAATCAATCCAGGGCAAACTGCCGAGCATTGCTTTGGGAACCTTCTTGCGGTTGTCCTCATCAAAGCTCCATCGACTCCCCGTTGGCTGATCACCGTCCATCAAGACATCCAGACGGCGGCGCTGATTTATGTAAAACTCGGCCATGAACCAACGTTTTCGGCCTTTGAACCATGCGGCGTTATCCGCATCTGTATTTAGAAATCCGGGGGTTCGGCGTATGTCCAAGGTAATGCCCGCGGTGTCCGCTGCTCTTTGCAACCGTTTTTGCGCGATGAAATCCACCGGGTCGGCCACCACCGCGCGTTCAATACCATCCGTGGCAAGCCGTTGAAACACACGCGCGCAGGCATCTGTTCGCTGCTCATACGGGTAGACAACGGCATTCAAGCCTTTGGCGATCAAATCCTGCTGGTAACGCGCCATACTGGCACGATGCAGCCAAAGCTTTTGCTTGTGCATCCGCGCAGGATATCTGGAATCACCAAAAAACAGCGGGTCCTCGAACAAAACCACCCGATCCGGGGGCGCGACCAAACCTGGATGATCGGCAAAAAGCTGGTTGGGTAGAAGAATTGTGGCAAAGGTCATGGTCGTTCAAACAGGTTCCGTATTGTCGCGAACTACGCCGCATTGTTCCTTTGGCAAATGACTGTTGCCCCGTCGGGCTCGCGCCGCACACCGCTTCATCGCAACAGGTTCAAATCTGCCAGAAGGTCAGGGATCTTCTTTTTCAACGCGAAAAACCCCGCTTTGGCGTGGGGCCAATAGATACTGTCATACTCGCGCCTCAGACGGTGTAGCGTCACACCGGCCTCGGCCAATTTGGGTTCGGCTCTGTCCAAACGCTCTCGCACGGGGCCGATGGGCGGATAGGCGGTGGCAACGCTCTGCACTCCGATCTGCTGGGCGGCCGCAAGGATCGGGATGCTCCAATCCTCTGTAGTTTGAGGCTGCTCGCCTGCGTTCGTCAGCATTCCGCGCATGGCATTGCTGGCAAATTCCTGCGCGACCTTTCCTATTGGTTGCGGAGAGCGACCTTGTGTCGCCAACAGCCCCACCACACCTGCTGGTTCGTGAGGCATAAGATCGGCACCACTTAGGTCTTCTTCGGTGAGCAGCAGCAAATATGGCCCGGTTGGCGACGTGCTGCATGGCGCAATTGGCCGCTTTGGGTGATCGACATTCTCAATCAAAGGCTCAGCTGTTTTCGCAAGACCTGTCGGGCAAAACCGCCCCTCGGTGTACTTCTTGATGTTCTCAGCCCGCGCCAAGTAGGTTTTACCTTTGGTGTGCAACCCGGCGACCCAACGCCAACTGAGGGTATTCGACGCCGGATCGCCGTCGAGCAGGTACCTGAGAAAGAAATCTGCACCCAACTCCCACGGAAGTCGGAGCGTGAAAATCCAGATCGACGCCATCCACATGCGCGCATGGTTGTGCAGATACCCTGTTTGGATCAGCTCTGATGCCCAATGATCGAAACAATCAATCCCGGTCGCGCCGGATATGGCTTCGTGATAGGTCACCTGCAGGCTGGGGTCATGGTCCAAGGCTTGAAGGCTTTTGGTCAGCTCGGATTTATAGATGGCCCAGACGCTAGGCCGGTGTTCCAGCCAGCCTTTGAAATACGTGCGCCAGAAAACCTCTTGCACGAATTTCTCAGCCTGACTGAGGCCGTGAGACGCCAATACCCTTGTCAGTACGTCTTCTTCGGTGACAAGGCGATGCCGGATCCAAGGGGACAAAGCCGAGACATTCGAGCGGCGATCCCTGCCAAGGTCATAGTTTCGCGCACTTGCATAATGGCTGCCGGTGCGCGCGACAAAGCGTTCAAGCCGCTGCAGCCCGGCGGCGCGCGTTGGGTTGAAGGCAACCTGTTCGTCGCTTACGGCCAACCCGGACAGCAGACCATTCATGACGCGCGCCGGCAGCGGTTCGAACAATAGCGGACCTCATCCCAAACTTTTGCCCATTTCTTGCGCCAGGTGAACGGACGCCCGCATTTTTCACAGGGTTTCTGCGGCAGGTCGGATTTCTTACGCATTTTCATGGGGTATCTCCGAAGGGCAGGCTCAACTGAGTTGCCACCTCCCTTTTTGATCTTTGTTTGCCGCTGGCTCGGCCGGTCTTTCGGCTGGCGTGTTTCGCCACGATTGCTCGTGCCTCTGCACGAAACTCGGGGCCACGGCGCACCGCCCAGACCCGCTCGCGCGCGGCTCTTGCTGCCGCAAGGTGATCAAAGACACGGACAGGGTAGCGCCGCCCGATCACATGAGTGGATGCCTCTGACTTCCAGGGCTCGTGGATGTATACGTCTGGAATTTCAGAAAGTTCCGGCACCCATGTTCGGATAAAGACCCCGGTCGGGTCCTGATCATAGCCCTGTTTGACCGGGTTGTAGATGCGCACGGTATTGATGCCCGTGGTCCCGGCTTGCATTTGGACCTGGCTCCAATGAATGCCCGGTTCGTAATCGGTGAACATCCGCGCAAGATGCAACCCGGGTGCGCGCCAATCCAGCCACAGATGATAGCTTGCCGTCGCCATCACCATCGCGCGCATTCGGAAATTCAGCCATCCCGTCGCCTGCAAAGACCGCATACAGGCATCCAAAAACGGATATCCAGTTTCACCCGCACTCCATGCGCCGAGAAGCCCTGCGCTTGGCGTTTGCGGGCGCAGACCGTCATAAACCGAATGCATGTTCGCAAACTCAACTCGCGGATCGTCTTCCAGCTTTTGGATAAAGTGACAATGCCAGTGAAGCCGGCCCGAGAAAGAGCGCAAGGATCTCTGCCAATTTCGTGCCCCGTTTGGAAGGCTGCGACGACGTGCTTCACAGGCTTGCGTCACCTCGCGCATCGACAGCGCACCCCACGCTAGATACGGCGACAGCCGCGAGCACACCTCAGCCCCCGACGCTGGGCTGGACATCTCGCGTTGATAGGTCTCCCCGCGATTGGCCAGAAAACTTGTAAGACGTTCCAGCCCGGCATGCCTGCCTCCGGCCTGACGTTGCGGGCAAGGATCGTTGACCATGTCCAAATCGCGCGCTGCCGGTACAGTTCCGGGCTCAGCGTCCACTGGCTGCAATGCGAGCGGAGGGCTGACAGGTTCAGCCATAAGCCTGTCCCAACGCGCCGCCCACCCGTCCCGAGATTCAAGTTTTCGCCAAACGCCATGGTTTTGCACCTCGGTCCAGGGCACGCCCCGTTCGCGGCACCAGGCGGCAACTTTCAGATCGCGCTGATAGGTCCAGTCGTTTCCGGTTTCCTGATGGGACCACAGCGCATTCAACATCCCCGCCTGCTCAAGTGCATCCAAAACATCGACAATAGGGCCGAAGCGCACAACCAGAGGCTGTCCAAGCCTAGCAAGATCTGCCCTCAACCCGACAAGCGTTTCAGCGACAAACGCCCAATGTCTGGCTGACGCATCCGGCTGCTGCCAAAGCTCTGGTTCAACGACGTATATCGGTAAAACTGGACCGGCCTGCGCAGCTTCTACCAGTGCCCGGTGATCTTCCACACGCAAGTCGCGTTTGAACCATACGACCTGCAATTGCTACGTCCTCGCGCTCAGTATCGGCTTCTGAAGCACGACTTAGCGCATCGCTTGCACCCGTCCAGATGACGCGATTTGCCCTTGATCAGCCGTTCGTCGCCGGCCTTTGAGAAGTCATCCAAGCAATCTCAGTTCAGAACCGCGATCGAAAGATTCAGCACCGAGGCGAAAGCCACCCAGGCCAGATACGGTAAAAAGGCGAGCATCGAGAACCGATCTGTTCTGCGAACCTTTTGGATAAAGACGGCAATAACGACCAACAGCGACAGAATAATCAACAGGGCCAACCATGGCAGCTGCAACACGAAGAAGGTTGGGGACCATAGAAAGTTCAGGCCCATTTGGACCCACCATAGTTTCATCGTGACAGAGCTTTTGTCCGCTTCGAACTGGCGCCAACCCACACAAGCGATCAGCACATAAAGCACGGACCAAACCGGACCAAAGATCCAGTTGGGTGGGTTAAACACTGGCTTCGACAGATCCGCGTACCACGCACCCGGTGCTGTCAGTGTGCCGATCAGGATGCCACCACCTAGCACGAGCGCCAAGAAACCAATCCGTATCAACAGTCTTGTCATCTTTGAAACCTCATTCGAATGACTTAGTCACACGAACGGCCATCAGCAATCGGGGATCTTCAAAAGGGTTTGAGCGTCAGCAGAGAAAACTGCGGTACTGGTTTCACCTTCTTTTGCATATGACACGGTGGCACCAGCAATCTCTGAACCGCTGACCGTGATTTCCCGCTGACCAATGGTATCATCGACGTCGATGGTAAAGGCAATATTGGATCCGACCTTAAAGGATGCAATCTGGAGTTCAATGAAGTCTTGCCCGTCCACAACCAATGGCACATCGAGCAAAGCGTCTGCGCCTTCGGTGAATTCTAGAGGCTGGAACACCTCAACCCCTGCTCCGGCCTCCGACACATCAAAAATCAATCGGCCGGAAGACGGCGAAAGGTCTACCCTCAAAGTCGAGGATTCCAGATCGCAATGCCCCACATTGATTACGGTGAATTGATCCTTTGGCGCCCCTTCGAGGAAACGCACCTCAAGTCCGGCATGCAGCGCTCTGGTTGACCAAAGGCCAATTGCAATTGCCAGTACGTATAAACGGAGCATCGTAACCTCTTTTTTGTCTCTATACACCCATTACGCGCCACACGGTTTTTGGATTGTTTTTGCAGGTGTAAAATTCAGAACACGGCCCCAAAAAACAGGTCCGTGTTCGCCAGATACCCGGCAGTGTGGGGGCTGAATATGCGGGAAAATCGGCAAACAAGGCTGTTTGTGACACCCAGGCGGTGCTCCACTTATGTTGGCTACACCAACTCGTTCTCATCATTCATGGCGACAAGGAAAAGAACGCTCCAATGATTGCCTCCGAGGCCTTGGTTGACCTCCTTTCAAACGCTAAATTATTTGCGGATTGGAAATGTTGGCCATTGGCCACAGGTCAAAATGTCAGACACCTGCCTCAACGCGAATTCGGAGCTACCTGAGGCAAAGGCAGACTAGCTTTCGAAATTCTGCAGCTCTGTCGGGAATGCAGCCGCCTTATGACTACAAGTCCCAGCGAGTTTTAGTTGATAGACAGCTTTCAAGGTCTGGCGATTGTCTTATGCCTACGCAAAAGCGAATTTTCAGCTGAATTAACTCAGGATTTGATGTTCGACTAAACAGAGGGTGAACCTGCACCCCGAGTTTGACCACAAATGGCAACTTTTCTTGGCCGCTAAAGCAGGATCGTAAAGACGACCGAAACAGTCGTCGGAACTACAAAGAGTTAGTCATCCCGAGAAGGCAAAATGCCTCTGCATTTGACATCAAGAGCTTGGGTGGATTTTTCGATGCCACACACCTCCGAGTTTTTGCTTCACGTACCAAAAACCAGACGATTCCGCCCTTTTTGTCCTACCTTTTTGAAATTACATCTTTGTAGAACGATAGGTTGCACAGAAACTTGTAAACCCGCCTGCGAAAACTGTACTTGCTGCATTCTGAGCGCAATGGCGTTTTCGCAACTATCGCCTCTATTCTCTCTGAGAGTTGCACCGATTGTTCTCACTATCCTAAAGCTAATGATGAAACCGGATCAGCGATTGGCGGAACAATTGAAAGACAAGACCCAAGACTTGCGTACGGCTGATCAGGGCGGAGCTTCCGCTGTTCATCTGCGTTTACAAGATGCGGACATGAAGCTTTTGCAGGTGTTTGCCCATGTCGTCGAGGCCGGTGGGCTATCCCCCGCGCAATATAGGCTGAACATGAGCTTGTCTGCCGTAAGTGCCGCAATCTCAAACCTGGAAACCCGGCTTGGCTTTCGGCTTTGTGACCGCGGGCGTGGAGGGTTCCAGCTGACCGAGGGGGGCATCTGGTGTATCAGGAGCTTCGCGCGCTCAGCGTTGCGGTCGGGTCCTTCAACAGGTCGGTCCAGACCTATACGGGTGACATGCAGGGGCAATTCAACATCGCGATGGACGATGCGATTCTGACCAATCTCTCCTGCCCGATCTACAAGGTGATCCAAAGGTTCGCCGCGCAAGCGCCGGAGATTTCGCTGAACATCACCATCATGAGCGCCCCTCAGATGGAGCGCGCCTTGCTGAACAATGAACTCAACATTGCCATCGGGCCATTTCAGGAATTGTCCCCCTCGCTTCGCGCCGAAACAGTCTATGTCGAACAGCAGCTGTTGTGCTGCGGCCGGTTGAATCCGATTTATGATCTGTATGACCCCGACGAAATCGAAAAGGCAGTGACCAAAGCGCAGTATTCCAAACGCAGTTTCGAAGATCGCGACCGGCATCAGGCACCCGGGCCTTTCACCAGCACGGCAACCGCGGCCACAATGGAGGCGATGCTAGCGATGGTCCTTAGCGGCCTTTACCTCGGCTACCTGCCCCACCACGCCTGCGCGCCATGGATCGAGCGGGGCGAGTTGAAATCGCTTTTGCCGCAGGTCTTTGCCTATGACACCGATATTCAGCTGGTCTCCCGCAAGGGCCATGGGGACAAACGTGTCGATTTGTTCCTGGCCGCGCTGGCGGAAACTCAAACCTGAGCGCCGTCACTTTTGCGCCGCCATAAGTTCACTTCAGAAAAAATGGATTTTCTCGCGCCCGGTTTCTGACATGGTGTCCCGATGGCATCGAACGCAACGGCAGGACCCCTGACATGACGACCTCCGACAGCTATATCTCGCTGCAAGAGATCATGCGCACCGCGCATCGGATCGCGCCCATCGTGCGCAAGACGCCACTGGTGTTTTCCGAGGCCCTGTCGGAGCGCGCGGGTTTTGAAATCTGGCTGAAGCTGGAGAACCTGCAAACCACAGGCAGCTTCAAACTGAGGGGGGCCTCGAACCGTATTCTGCAACTGACCGCCGAGGAACGCGCGCGCGGGATCATTGCCGTCTCCAGCGGCAATCACGGCAGGGCCGTGGCCTATCTGTCCAAACGTCTGGGGATCACGGCCCGCGTGGTTGTCTGCTCCCTCTGTCCGGAAAACAAGCGTCAGGCGATGCGCGACCTCGGGGCCGAAGTGATCGTGCATGGCGACACGCAGGACGAGGCGCAGGATCACGCAGATCGGCTGATGGAGCAGCACGGCTATACCTGGGCGGATCCCTTTGACGATCTGAACGTCATCGCGGGGCAAGGCACGATCGCGCTAGAGGCGCTGACCGATTTGCCCGACGCGGATATGATCATCGCGCCCTTGTCCGGTGGTGGTCTTTTGTCCGGTATTGCACTGGGCACCAAGTCGATCTCGCCCAAGATCTCCGTTGTCGGGTCTTCGATGGAGGTCGAACCGGGCATGGTGCGCAGTCTTGAGGCGGGCAAACCGGTCCATGTCGAGGAATTCCCAAGCCTCGCCAGCAGCATCACCGGCGCAATCGGCCTGCGTAATCGTTATACCTTCCCGATCATTCGCGATTTCATGGATCGCGCCGTTCTGATCCCCGAGGAGGCACTGGTGCCCGAAATGGCCCGGTTTGCCGATAGTGAGGGGATGATCGTCGAGGGCGGCTCGATCACCTCGGTGATCGCTGCGCTCAGCCCTGAGGTCCGCGAGATGATACCAAAACGCGCCGTCGTCGTCATCAGTGGCCGCAACATCGGCCTGCCGACGTTTCTGTCGGTGATCAAGGACGCAGGGGTCTGATCCCCACGTGGATGAAAGGGCATTCCCTGCCCGCATCCCGCCCGTTAAGACACACCGGGGATTGCCCCGCACCGAAAGACCAAGGACTCCGTCATGACCGACACCTCCAAATCCGCAATCGTGCTGAACGCCTCAGACGTTGCCGCGCTTTTGCCCTCAGTTGACGCGCTGGCCGCGATGCGCGCGCTGTTTACCGAGCTTGGGCGCGGGCAAGCCGTGCAACCGTCGCAAACCCTGACGCTGTTCCCCGAAGACAAGGGCGATTTCATCACCTATCTGGGCGCCAGCACGGGAGGCGATCTGTTTGGTGCCAAGCTCTCGCCCTACCTTGTACGCCCCGGCAAGCCCGTGATCACCGCTTGGACAGTTCTGATGTCGATGGAAACCGGTCAGCCCTTGATGCTGTGCGACTCCGGTGAGTTGACGACCGAACGCACCGCGGCCACGACCGCTTTGGCCGTCGACCACCTCGCCCGCCCCGAAGCTAAGGCTCTGTCGATCATCGGCTCCGGCAAGGTAGCGCAAGCGCATCTGAAACATGCGCTGGCCCTGCGCGACTGGAGCGATATTCGCGTCTATTCCCCCAACCTTGCGCAAAACGCCGAGTTGGCAGCCCAGTGGCAGGCGACAGATGGCCGTGTCCAACTGGCTGACAGCGCGGAAGCCGCCGGTCAGGGCGCGGATGTCGTCATGCTCTGCACCTCGTCCGGTACGCCTGTTTTTGATACCGCGTCGGTGAGTGCGGGGGCGTTGGTCACTTCGATCAGTACCAATGTCGCCAACGCGCATGAGGTCGACCCGGCGTTCCTGACCATAGCCGAGGTCTATTGCGACTATCGCGTCACCACGCCCGGTTCGGCCGGAGAAATGAAACTGGCGGCCGAGGCCGGTTGGCACCCCGACAGCATTCGTGGTGATCTGGCCGAATTGCAGGTTGAGGCCTACGAGACACCGTCAGGCGACAAACCCGTCTTCTTCCGCTCAATCGGGTTGGGGCTGGAGGACATCTTCATGGCCCGCGCCGTCTATGACGCGGCTTCGGCGTAACAAAAAAGCTAGGAGAGACCCATGGATATCAGACCTTTCGGCGTCGAAATGTGGATGAATGAGTTCGAGACGAAATGCGACCTCAACCTCGCGGAAACCTGCGTGGAGTCCATCACTCTGGGTGAGTTGTTCGAGATGGCTGGGCAGCACAACAGCATCCTGAACGACCTGTCGGCGATGAAGATGACCTATGGCGCGATCGAAGGCTCGGACCGGTTGCGCGATGCGATTTGCGGCCTGTACGAAAACCAGACGCCTGAGAATATCCTGACCACCCATGGCACTATCGGCGCGAACTCACTCGTGCATCAGACCCTTGTGGCGCGCGGAGATCACGTGATTTCGGTGATCCCGACCTATCAGCAGCACTACTCGATCCCCGAAAGCATTGGGGCCGAGATCGAGCTACTGCACCTGAAGCCCAAAAACGCGTTTCTCCCCGATCTGGATGAATTGCGCGCCATGGTCCGCCCCGACACGCGCCTGATCGCGATCAACAACCCGAACAACCCCACGGGCGCGTTGATGGACCGCGAAATGCTTGAACAGATCGTCGAGATCGCGCGCAGCGCCGGTGCGTGGCTGCTATGTGATGAGGTCTATCGTGGGACCGATCAGATAGGGGATGGCTTCACGGCGGCGATCGCTGATCTCTACGAAAAAGGGATCAGCACGGCGGGGATGTCCAAAGCCTATTCTCTGGCCGGCCTGCGCGTTGGCTGGATTGCGGGGCCCAAGGACATGCTGCATGACGTGATGATCCACCGCGACTACAACACCATCTCGGTCGGTCAGGTCGATGAGCTGCTGGCCGCCATGGCGCTGGAAAACCGCGACAAAATCCTGGACCGCGCGCAGCGGATCACCCGTGAGAACCTGCAGAGCGTCGAAGACTGGATCGCGCAAGAGCCCCTGATCTCATGGGTGAAACCGAAATCCGGCACCACGGCTTTGCTGAAATACGACCTGCCGATGTCCTCACGTGAGCTGTGCGTGACCTTGCTGCAAGAGGACGGCGTGATGCTGACCCCCGGTAGCGCCATGGACATGGAGGGCTGGCTGCGTCTGGGCTACACAAATCCCACGGCGGATCTGAAAGCGGGTCTCGAGAAATTCTCGGGCTTTCTGGCCCGCCACAGCGCCGCCTGAGACGGGCACAGATGATCCAGCTGGACAAGTCGCAGATTCAGGATCGGTTCGATTTCGCACGTGCCGTCGATGCGATCCGCGCGGCCTATATCGCCGTGGCGCAGGGGCGGGTTCAGACCCCGCCCGTCACCTATCTGGGCTTCCCCGAGGTCGCCGGGGATTGTCACGTCAAATCCGGCCATATCGAGGGTGACGATATCTTTGTCATCAAGATCGCGACCGGGTTTTACGACAATCCTTCCAAGGGTTTGCCCAGCTCGAACGGCATGAATCTTGTCTTTTCCGCCAAAACCGGCGCGCCGGTGGCCTTTTTGCAGGACGAAGGCTGGCTGACCGATATCCGCACTGGCATCGGCGGGGCCTTGGCGACGCAGGCGCTTGCGGTTGAGGGGTTTGAGAATGTGCTGATCGTCGGCACCGGCTTGCAGGCCCGCCATCAGGCAAAGTGTCTGCAACAGTTGATCCCGGATCGGCCCTTGTCCTTCCAAATCTGGGGGCGGTCCCCGGATCAGGCCAAGGCGACAGCCGATGACCTGATGTCAATGGGGTTAAAGACTGAACACGCTGAAGACCTGCCATCGGCCTGCAAGACAGCGCAAGCCATCATCACGACAACACCTGCGCAGAGCTTTCTGATCGCAAACGACTGGGTACAACCGGGCGCGCATATCTCGGCCGTCGGCGCCGACTGCCCCGGCAAACAGGAGCTTGAGGCCGATCTGGTCGCCCGCGCCGATCTGCTAGTCTGCGATTCACCCGAGCAATGTCTGGATCATGGTGAGTTCCAGACCCTTGCCAAGATCGGCCACCTGTCCAAGACGGATGTTGCCACACTCGGGAACATTCTGTCCGGCGCACATCCTGGCAGGCAATCGGCTGATCAGATCACCATCGCGGATCTGACAGGGCTGGCGGCTCAGGACATTGCGATCTCGAGCGCGCTGCAGATAGAGACCGGGCAGCCAGCTTAGTCAAGGATCGCGACGGGCTGACCCAAAACCTCGGTATCGGGGGTCACCCCAAGCCCAACCCCTTCGGGTGGGGCAATACGACCGTTTTCGCGCACGGGCCCATCCGGCGCAAGGCGGGGGCCGACATAGTGGCTGAGGTCACAGGTGTTCATGATCCCGCGCGCCGGGGTCGAGGCGGCCAGATGCAACAGCGCGGCCGTGGTGATGTCACTACCCCAGGTATCCTCGACACACATCTGCGTGCCCAGGGTCAGACACAGATCACGGATCTGACGCATCGCGGACAGGCCGCTCATCTTGGACAGTTTCAACGCAACGGCCTGCATACAACCCAACTGATGCGCCTGAATGACCGAGGCAATATCTAAGGCGTTCTCGTCGATCTTCATCGGCAGACCGGTTGAGCGCTGAACATGCGCACATTCTTCCAGCGTCGCGCAGGGTTGTTCCAGCATCACATCCAGATGGGACGCCGCACGCCCCACGCGGATCGCTGTCAACGCATCGCTGCCGCAGTTCCAATCGCCATAGACCAGCGGGCCGGGGCCGACGGCCTCACGCACTTTGGCCAGGCGTTCGACATCCATTTGCCAGTCGGCATCTGCACCCAGCTTGACCTGAAACTGGCGCATACCTTTGTCAAAAGCGTCGCGCGCCATCCGGGCCATCTCATCTGGGGCGACGCACGTGATCGAATGATAGAGCGGCATATCTTTGACCTGACGCCCGCCGAGCAACTTGTGCAAAGGCAGACCTGCCGCCTGCGCCGTCAGATCCCAAAGCGCCGTATCAATGGCCGATTTCGCATAGCCGTGGCCCGGAAGGTATGCGTTCAGTTTCTCCATCAAAGCCTCGGGCCCAACGGGATCGGCCCCGATCAATACCGGCACCAACTCGGTCACTGCTGGAACGACACCTTTGGCATAAGCCGGCAGATAATGAGGGATCGGGCAGACCTCCCCCCAGCCCTGCAAACCTGTATCCGTATCGAGCCGCAGAACAACGGACGTCGTGGTGTCGCAGGTTTTCCCATCCGCCATGTAGTAGTTTTCATGGCTGGTCAGCGGGACTTCCCAAACGGCAATACGGGTGATCTTCAACTTAGGCTTCCTTTTGGCGCAGAGCTTGTTGAGGGGGCAGGCGCGCACGCCCTGCCCCCATCGTATTTATGCCGGAACTGCAGCTGGAGCATCCGTTCTGGGACGCTCAGACTTCGGATCATAAGCCGCTTCGCCAAGGATACGCCCCTTGCGTGGACAGCCGGCGATCACAACCTCGACCTCAGTGCCGGGGACATTCACATGTGGCTTGACGAAAGCAAAGGCGAGGATCTTGCCGACGCTATGACCATAGGCAACCGAAGCGGTCGCGCCCACAACATCGCCGTCGATGCGGATTGCCTCGCCCCCATGACCGTCTTCGATGCCGTCCGGCTCGATTTCAAGATAGGCGCAGATCCAAGGCATTTGACCGGCTTGGGCCTGTGCGGCGCTGGCCCGCGTAGCCTCAACCCCCAGATACTCTTTGTCCAGCTTGAAGAATCGGCCCACATTCGCCTCGGGCAAAGTGACCTCATTTGTCAGCTCACCAGCGCCAGGGAAGGCTTTCTCCATCCGCAGACTGTTCATCGCGAACGAGCCGTAGTTCTCGATCCCGAATGCCTCACCCGCGGCCCACAGCGCGTTGTAGACGTCAACGCAAACCTCATCCGGCATGTGGAATTCCCAGCCCAATTCACCCGCATAGGACATGCGGAAGGCCCAAACCTTGTGCCCGGCGATGGTGATTTCCTGCGCCGACAGCCACCGGAAACCGGCATTGGACAGGTCGGCATCGGTGCATTTGGCCAGCACCTCGCGGGATTTTGGCCCGTTCAGGGACAAAGCCGACCAATCTTCGGAGAGCGTTTTGACGGAGACGGTCTCTCCCGCGAGGTTCTGGTTCAGGTGATCGACAAGGCGTTGCTCGAAGAACGCGGCGCAGACCAGATAGTAGCGATCTTCGGCCATGCGCACGATCGTGGTCTCAAGCTCGATCCGCCCTCTGCGATTCAAAAAGTGCGTCAGCGTGATCGAACCGTCTTTCTGAGGCATCTTGTTCGCGGTCAGGCGATCCAGCAGCGCATAGGCATCCGGCCCCGAGACCTCAACCTTGGTGAATGCGGTCACGTCCATGATCCCCACGCGCTCACGCACGGCCTGACATTCCAGCGCAACCATGTCGAAGACCTCGTTGCGGCGGAACGAGTAGTGGTCGCGCTGTTCCACGCCATTACGGGCAAACCAACGGGGGCGTTCGTGGCCGAAGACCTCCTCATAAACCGCGCCGTTTTCCTTGAGGAACTCATAGAGCGGAGACGGTTTGATCGGGCGCCCCTCAAGACGGTTGAAATGCGGAAAGGGAATCTCGTGGCGCAGTTTGTAGTCTTCATGCGCCTTGACGACCTGCCAGTCTTTCTTGGCGTAGCTGCCAAAGCGGCGCGGGTCATAGTCGCGCATGTTGATATCGGCAGCGCCGTGAACCATCCATTTCGCCAGTTCGCGGGTCAAACCCGGACCCCAGCCAATGCCGATCTGCGTGCCGCAGCAGCACCAGTAATTCTTAGCGCCCGGTGCGGGGCCAACCATCGGGTTGCCATCGGGCGGATGGCTGATCGCGCCATGCACCTCACGTGTGATGCCCAGTTCGGCAAAGATCGGCATCCGTTCCAGCGAGTTCTCCAGCCACGGCATCACGCGGTCATAGTCGGCCTCGAACAGCCAGTTCTCGTACTCCCATGGGCATTCGTCATGCCACACAGAGTTCGAGTTTTCTTTCTCATAGATCCCGATCAGGCCCTTCTTCTGCTCCATCCGAATATAGCCCGAGACCATCTTGTCATCGCGGATCACCGGCAGTTCCGTGTCCAGATCCTGAAATTCGGGCACGTTCTCGGTGACAAAATAGTGGTGTGTCATCGAGGTCATGGGCAGTTGAAGATCCGACCATTCGCCCATCTGCCGCGCATAGGTGCCGCCCGCGTTGACCACATGTTCGCAGGTGATCGTGCCTTGTTCGGTCTCGACCACCCATTCGCCTGCATCGTTCTGCGTGATGTTAGTCGCGCGGCAATGGCGGAAGATCTTCACACCTTTCTGCCGCGCCCCCGCCGCCATCGCCATGGTCACATTCGAAGGGTCAACATGGCCATCATCCGGCGTATACAGCGCGCCTAAAACACCATCGAGATTGTAGAACGGGTGCTTTTCGGCAATGAACTCGGGGGCCACCAGCTCGATATTGAAGCCGAGGGCGCGACCTACGGACAGCGTGTGGCGCAGCCAGTCCATCTCATCCTCGGTATAGGCCAGCCGGAACGAGCCGCAACCATGCCAAGTGACGGCCTGTCCCGTCTCTTCTTCCAGCGTTTTCGAATAGAGGCCGATATTGTAGTCGACCATCTTGCCCAATCCATAGGAGCTTGTGGAATGAGTAATCTGGCCCGCCGCGTGCCAGGTCGAGCCGCTGGTCAGCTCGGCCTTTTCCAGCAGGATGGTCTCCTCTCCCCATCCTTCGTGGCCAAGGTGGTAGGCCAGGCCGCAGCCCATGACCCCGCCGCCAACAATGACGACCTTTGCGCGTTCGGGCAGTTCTTTCTTGGACATCGCAGGATTCCTGTTCCAGAGTCGCAGATTTCTGTGGATTTGATAATCAAACAAATGTACCACGGTCAACACATAACGACACAAATGAACGCTATCCAAGGCAAGCCCCTCGGTTTCCAAGTTGAGGATCCATCATGACCAAGCCGCTCACCCACTCGCTCGAGGCCCGCTACTACACCGATCCCGCCGTCTTCGAAGATGAGATGAACGGGCTGCTGGCGCGGACATGGCAATTCGCAGGACATGCGGCCGATATCCCAAATGTAGGCGACTATTTTGCCTTTCAGATTGCCGGGCAGAACCTGTTTGCCATTCGCGGTAGGGATGAGGTGGTGCGCACCTTCTACAACGTGTGCCAGCACCGCGCACATGAGATGGTGACCGGAACCGGCAACACTCGGGTCGTGGTCTGCCCTTATCACCAATGGACCTATGAGCTGACGGGCGGGCTGCGCGCAGGGCCCAACATCAAATCGGTCCCCGGCCTTGAACGGGAAAAAATCTGCCTGACCGAAGTTCGGACCGAGATTTTTCTGGGTTTCATCTTCGTCAATCTCGACAAAGATGCCGCCCCGATGGACGACTGGTATCCCGGCGTGCGCAAAGAGATCGCCGAATTCGTACCCCATATAGATGACCTTGCGCCGCTGGAATGGGTCGAGATTCCGGAGGATTGCAACTGGAAGGTCTCGGTCGAGAACTATTCGGAATGCTACCACTGCCCATCGAACCACCCGACCTTTGCCGAGGGCGTAGTGAAGCCGGAAACCTATGACATCCGACCCGACGAACAGGGCGGCTACGTGCTGCGCCACACGACCGAGTGTCAGGCGCTGGACAAGATGACCTATCCGATCGACCTGTCGGTGCCCCATGCCGGAGACTATCAGTCGTGGTTCCTGTGGCCCATGTTTTCATTCCAGTGTTATCCTGGGAATGTGCTAAATACCTATCACTGGCGCGCGGAAACCGTGGACACATGCACCGTCTGGCGGGGCTGGTATACAGAAGGCGGCCATGAAAGCGATGTGATCCGCGGGCTGGCCGTGCAGGATCGCGAAACCACAGTGGCCGAGGATATTCGCTTGGTCGAATCCGTGTATCGCGGCCTCAAGTCCAAGGGCTATGTGCCCGGCCCACTGGTTCTGGATCCCAAATGCGGCGTGATGAGCGAACATTCCATCGCCCGGCTGCAACAATGGATGCGGGACGGCGTAGACACACCCGCCTGACCTGAAACGCTTTTGGATTCCGTACGGTAGAACCTGCCAATGCGCGGGTTGACCTGCGACTCATTGCTTTTGAATTTGGATATAAAGGCAAGTCCCATCTGGCAGGAGACCCGTCTGCCGGATTGGCTGACCAATAGTCAACGGGTCGCATAATCACGAGGAAGACCTATGGATGACACACTGTTCGAAACCGGGCTAAAGCAACGCAAATCGACCCTGGGCGCAGAATATGTGGAAAAGAACCTTGCGGCGGCGGATGGTTTTACCCGCCCGTTTCAGGAGGCCATGACCGCCTGGTGCTGGGGCTTTGGCTGGGGCGACGACACGATTGACGCCAAGACGCGCTCGATGATGAACCTCGCCATGCTGGGTGCGTTGGGCAAGATGCATGAATGGGAGATCCACTGTAACGGCGCCCTGAACAACGGTGTTACCAAAGAGGAAATTCAGTCGATCATTCACGTGGTCGGAATCTATTGCGGTGTTCCTCAATCGCTGGAGTGTTTCCGCGTGGCGCGCAAGGTGTTGGAGGAACGGGATCTACTATGACGCCCGCTTTGGAACAGCGATCAAAGGTGTCGATTCCCACAACTGGCACCAGCGCAATCCCGCTGGACCAGGCGTCTTTGGCACAACCGCGCGCGGGGACGCTTCAACATGAGACCATGTTGAAAACAAACAGCGATTCCCGGCAGGGTCACCAAATGGATTTTGCGCGCATTCGCGCTCAATTTCGCAGCTCTGCCCCCGGTTTTTACAGCGCCACAGCACAATTTGTTTCGCTGTTTCACCATCTTGGGTCTATTGTCTCAGGCATCGGTCCGCTAAAAAGGCGGGCCACATAAAAAATGATCATCAAAACAGGGAGAACATAAACCAATGATCAAAAAGTATCTGCTCTCAACGGCCTGCGCCGGTCTTGCCGCGTTCTCGGCATCACAAGCAGCGGCCGCGGATGAAATCACCGTCGCCTATTTCCTCGAATGGCCGATGCCGTTCCAATACGCCAAGGCCAATGGCACCTATGAAGAAGAGATGGGCGTCAAGATCAACTGGGTGTCCTTCGACACCGGGACTGCGATGTCGGCTGCTATGGCATCCGGTGACGTTCAGATCGCCGTGAGCCAAGGCGTTCCGCCTTTCGTTGTGGCCACATCAGCTGGTCAAGACCTGCAGGCCGTCGACGTTGCGGTGAGCTATTCGGACAATGACAACTGCGTCGTCGCCGAAGCTCTGGAAATCGACAAGACCAACGCCGGCGAGTTGAACGGCAAGAAAGTCGGTGTTCCGATCGGCACAGCCGCGCACTATGGGTTCCTGTCTCAGATGGCCCATTTCGGTGTGGATACTAGCTCGCTCGAGATCGTCGACATGGCACCCGCCGATGGCGCGGCGGCCTTTGCTCAGGGCAACCTGGACATGGTCTGCGGCTGGGGCGGCGCGCTGCGTCGTATGACTGAACATGGCAACGTATTGCTGACCGGCGCCGAGAAGGAAGAGCTTGGCATTCTGGTGTTCGACGTCACAAGCGCACCGACTGCTTTCATTGAAGAAGAGCCGGAACTGCTGTCCAAGTTCCTCAAAGTGACTGCTGACGCAAACGCGCAGTGGAACGCGGGTGACTCCAAGGACGAGATGCTGGCCGTGATCGCAAAGGATGCAGGTATGGACCTGGCCGATGCCGAGGCAACCATCGCGACCTTCACCTTCCCCTCCGCCGAAGAGCAGCTGTCTGACAAATGGCTGGGTGGTGGCGCGCATGAGTTCATGGGCGGCGTTGCCAATGTCTTTGTGGATGCGGGCAGCATCGACTCGGCGCTGGACTCCTATGAGGGCGCTGTAAACAGCGCGCCGCTGGCGGCCGCGTCCAACTAATACAACATACATATTCCGGGGGCCGGTCATCCGGCTGGCCTTCGGAAACAACAGCAGGAAGGAAACGGAATGCCTGAACTGGACATCATTGATTTGTCCATGCGCTTTGACTTGCCCAACGGTACCTCTGTGCAAGCCCTTCAGGACGTCACGCTCAGCCTTAAAGAAGGTGAGTTGGTCTCGGTCCTCGGGCCCTCGGGATGCGGCAAGACAACGTTGCTGAACATCGTCGCGGGCTTCCTTGCGCCCACTGCGGGCCGGGTCGAGTTGAATGGGCATGTGGTTGAAGGACCAGATGCGGAACGCGGCATGGTGTTCCAGAAAGGCGCCTTGTTCGAATGGATGAACGTGCGCGAAAATGTGGAATTCGGCCCGCGCATGAAGGGCATGCCCAAGGAAGAGCGCGACAAGATCTCGGACCATCTTCTTGAGGTCGTAGGCCTTCAGGACTTCAAGGAAAAGGCCGTCTATGAACTGTCAGGCGGTATGCAGCAGCGCGTGGCCCTGGCCCGGTGTCTGGCGAATGAGCCAGACGTGATCCTGATGGATGAACCTTTGGGCGCGCTGGACGCGCTGACCCGGGAAAAGATGCAGGGCCTGGTCCTGAAACTCTGGAAAGAGACGGGCAAGACCATCATCCTGATCACCCACTCGGTCGAAGAAGCCCTGTTGCTGGGTGAACGCCTGATCGTGATGGCCCCACGTCCGGGGCGTATCCACAAGGAATACAATCTGCCTTTCGCGGAACGCGGCGTGAACGCCGACCTTCGCGATGTCAAAAAGTCCGAAGGTTTCGCCGAAACCCGAGATGAAATCCTGTCGATGATCTGGGAAATGGAAGAAGAAATCATGGGCCGGACGGAGCAAGCAACATGATCGTACTTCTGTTTTATATCGGCCTGTTCGGCGGCGCGTTTTTGATCGTTCACCTGCTGCGCAAGGGCCTACAAAGCCGTCAGGACTTTACCAGCCTGAAAACCGTGACTTTTGGCGATGAAAGCGCGGTGCGGGCGGATCGCGCAGCCTCGATCATCTCGGTGCTGGTCATTTTCCTAATCTGGGCGGCCTTCACCGGATCGAAACTGATCCCGCTGCATGTTCCGGGACCTTTTGTGGGGGAAACCCAATTTACCTACACGGTCGAGAATGCGGACGGCACGACTGATGACGCCACCGTCTTCATCCGCGTCCCCCCGTTCGGAGAAGACGCCGAAGATTTCGAGGTTGATCCAGGTACGGGCTTCGCCAAGGACGACGCCTTTGCGGCACCGACCGGGCGGTCCTCGACCATCTTGTTTGACAAGAACGACGACGCCAAACGCAAAGACGGCGCAAAGATCATCGCGATCAACGGCAATCCGATCGGTCCCGACGAAAAAGTCAATGTTGGCGACGGTTCTGTATCACTAACCGGTAAGGGCGCCATCAGCTTTACCCCAGCCCAGGGTTTGCAAATGAACCCGATCTGGCTTCCTGCGCCGGAAACGGTCGTTGCGCGTTTCTTCGAGATCGCCAACGAAGGCTATCAGAACTTCTCACTCTGGCAGCATTTGGGTTGGTCGTTGTTGCGCGTCATCGCGGGCTTCATCGCCGGGGCCATCGTGGGTATTCCGCTGGGTTATGCGATGGGCTTGTCGGGCTGGTTCCGTGGTTGGTTCGACCCGATTGTCGAGTTCATGCGACCTGTCCCTCCGCTGGCGCTGATCCCGCTGGTCATCATCTGGTTCGGCATCTGGGAGACCGGCAAGATCGTTCTGCTGTTCCTTGCGGCCCTTTGGATCATGACTATTGCGGCGCGTGCGGGGGTTTCGGGGGTTAATATCTCCAAGATCCACGCGGCCTATTCTCTGGGCGCGTCCAAATGGCAGATCATGCGTCATGTGATCGTCCCGAACTCTCTGCCCGAGATCTTCACGGGTGCGCGGGTCGCGATGGGCGTCTGTTGGGGCACGGTTGTTGCGGCGGAACTGGTGGCGGCGCAGAAAGGGGCAGGTATGATGATCATCGCGGCCTCAAAATTCCAGCTGACCGACATCGTGATCATGGGCATCGTGCTGATCGGCATCATCGGCTACGGCATCGATATCCTGATGCGCAAGGCCGAGAACGTGCTGGTTCCATGGAAAGGTCGTAGCTGACCTAAGTTACCAAAAACACCGGCAGATGGGCCCGCTCGTCGATCTGCCGGTTTTTCTGTCCAAGCGTTTCTCTCGCCAACTACACAAGTTAGAGCGCAGATTGAAACCAACTGGCAACTGACGGTTGCAGCCCCTAAACTTGGCCTCGAACCTGACTGTCCGCGTCGTTGCGCCAGTCGTTACAGGCCGCCGTGGAGCTTCAATGCGTGTCACCGTTGGGATCGCTGTGTCAATGCTCGTCGCTGTGTCCATCGGCGTGTCGACCTTCATCGTGCATTCCCTGTGGTGGACCACGGCACGGGACAACAGTCAGATGCTGGCCGCCGAGATCAACGGCCAGATTTCGAACACGGTCCGGATTGAGGTCGGCCTGACCCTCAGATCCGCCGAGGCTGCCTGGGCCGCAGTCCGGACGATCTTCATTCAAAACGTGATCGAGACACGTCAGGCTGACAAACGGGAATTTGTGTTCCTGTCTCAGCTGCAATCTCAGCCAAATATCTCGTGGATCACCTTCGGCTGGCCCGATGGTAATTTCTTTGCAGCCCATCGGCTGGGGGATAGCGGGCTTGAGATGATCGAGATTGACGAGAACATTCACGACAGGAAGCTGCGCAGAGACCGCTATATCTTCATCCCCGGCGACATCCAGTTCGAAGAACGCAGCTTTGCCGAGACAGACTACGACCCGCGCGATCACCCCTGGTATGACAACTTCATCGACCGCGATACCCCGGATTGGATCGAAGTGCGTGATCTGCCAAACAGCGACAAGACGGTGTTTGCCTATTCCGGCCCAATCGACGTACGCCGCCAACGGCAAGGCGTGCTGTCGGTTGCCATTGATACCGACCGTCTTTCCCGCTTTCTGGGGTCTTTGCGCCCCGGCGAGTTCGGCGCGGCCTTTATCCTCAGCGCCGATGGCAAGGTCATTGCCGTGCCCGATCCCAATGCGGACGAAATCACCCCCGCTCGTATGGGTGAGGGAGAGCTGTACGAAGTGGCGAAACTCTCGGGCCAGAAACTGCTGGCCGAGGCAGAGAGTGTTGTGCCGGGCACCCTGACGAGACGGGTCGTGTACGACGACGTGGCCTATGCGGTCGCTTTGACGCCACTGGGATTCTATGGCTGGCGTGTGGCGACCGTCATCCCGGAATCGGCCTTTCTGTCTGGGATCGACCGGACACTGGTCAATCTGGTCTACATCCTGCTGGGTGTGGTGGCCTTGGCGACCATCGCCGCGATCTGGCTGGTGCGCCGGGTCGTTGCCAACCCACTGTCACGCGTTGCTGAAGACCTCAGCCGGATTGAGCGGTTTGATGTCGAGCAGGTTTCACGTCGTCCGTCACGTTTGGTTGAGCTTGAGAACCTCTCGGCCGCGACGGCGAGCATGGCAGCCGGGCTTTCGGCCTTTCGGAAATATGTGCCGACCGATCTGGTGAAAATGCTGGTCGCCGCAGGTGTGAAATCGCAACCCGGAGGCGAGACCAAACAAATCTCGGTTCTGTTCTGCGATGTGTCTGGCTTCACCGGTCTGGCCGAGAAACACGGCCCAAAGGTCGTAGAACTGATGGAGCCGTTCTTCAACGCAGCCTCCTCAACGATCGAACGCCATGATGGGACGCTCGACAAGTTCATCGGCGACGCGGTAATGGCCTTCTGGGGCGCGCCGAGGCAGAATCCGAACCACGCGGAACACGCCTGCCGCGCCGCTTTGGAGTTGGTGGAGGTTGTCGAAAACTCGGCCCTGCAAAGCCAGTCGGACGAGGCTTTACATGTTCGGATCGGATTGAACAGCGGCGAAGCGCTGGTTGGCAATATCGGGTCTGAGCATCGCCTGAACTACACCGCCATTGGCGACGTGGTGAACGTCGCCAGCCGGTTGGAGGGTGTGAACAAAACCTATGGCACCGCAATCCTGATCGGCCCCGAAACCCGGCGCGAAGCAGGCAATGCGATCATTGCACGCGAATTGGACACGATGGAAATCGCGGGCCGGTCCGAGGAATTGGTCGTGTTTGAACTGATCGCAATGGCCGAAGACACACCTGAACCACCCGACTGGATCACGGCCTACGAAACTGGCCTGACCCATTTCCGCGCCGGACGTTTCGCCCAGTCTATCGACGCGTTCAAAACCGCAGACACCCTGCGTGGTGGCGACCCGGCATCACTGGTGATGATCGAACGGGCGCAGGCCACGCTTTGACAGATCACATCATGAGGCCTGTCGTTTAAGGCCCTGAATGACGACCCCGCAGGATTGAATTAGCTTGTCCAACTCAGCGCCGTAATTCTCGGCCCCGCTGCGCAAAAGCCCCTCGACTGATTGTGCCTTGGCGGCCAGTTCCGTCTCACCAAAACTGGACACACTGCCATACACCCGGTGAACGAGGAACTCGATCCGGTCCCTGTCGCCTTGGCCTTGGGCTTTCTTAAGCTCGACATAGCAATCTTCGAGCGACTCTCGGAATGTCAGGAATACCTGTTCCAACTCCTCATTGCTCAGGAACTTCCTCAGGCGTTCTTTGGTGTCATCGGTGTTTGGAATGTACGATATCTCAGGCGACGGCTGCCCGAGTGAGGCCCGCATGGCACCATACAGCACCCGCTCATCCAGAGGTTTGGAGACAACCGCGTCAAAGCCAGCGTTCGTGTATTCATCCAGATCTTCGGGCATCACGTTGGCCGTCACGGCGATGGTCGTGATCGGCTTGTCCAATCCCGCTTCCTTGGCGATCTGCTTCAGGTCACGGGCCAGTTGAACGCCGGTCGTGTCGGGCAGTCGGATATCGGTCAGAATGCAATCTGTGTCATCTGGACGGAAGCGGGCAATTGCTTCTTTGCCGTTGGCCGCTGCGGTGACCGTGTGACCATCCCTCTCCAGCAGGCTTTTGAGAATCTCCATGCTGGTCGGGTCATCCTCGATGATCAGAACGTTTTGCTTTGTCCCGACCGTGGCTGCAAAACCCGCCATCTCGGATTGCGGGCTTGGGGCCGGGGCCGCGTGGAAAGGCACTTCGACCCGGAACACAGTCCCCTCGCCCAGATTGCTTTTGACCGACACCTGCCCGTTCAGCGTTGAGACAAGCCCACGCACAATCGAAAGCCCCAGACCGGTCCCGCCTGTTTTGCGCGAGTCGATGTTCGAGGCCTGCGTGAAGGGTTCAAAGATATCTTTGACCTGATCTTCGGGCACACCGATCCCGGTATCGCTGACTGTAAAGGCCACCGACTGCTTTGATTGCTCAAATGACAACGTGACCGAGCCTTCATTGGTGAACTTCACCGCATTGCCCAGTAGGTTCAGCAGAATGTGCCTCAGGTGGCCACTGTTGCCACTGAGATAAACGCCATCGTCAAACTGCGGGATGATCAACTGTACGTTCTTAGACCGGGCCAGCGGGCGCAAGACGGCCTCGAGGTCTTGCAGAACCTCGGACAGATTGAAGGTACGAAACTCGCGGTCTTCGGGCTTTTCCTCAAGACGCGCGATGTTGAGGACATCGTCGATGAGATTGCGCATCGCAAGGCTGGAGCGTTCAATCTCATCCAGCCTTTGGTCCAGGGACTCAGGGTCCTGCGGGGTCAATTTGATCAGGCGGATATTGCCCACGATGCCGTTCAGCGGTGTGCGCAACTCATGGCTTGCGGTTGCCAGAAACTGGGATTTCGCCTCATTCGCCTTTTCCGCATCGTTGCGCGCCTTTTCCAGATAGACACTCTGCACAAAATTCGCCCGCAACGTGCGTTCGGAAAAGAACTTGGCATAAAGACCGATCAGAACAGTGGAAGCCAGAACGAAAGAGGGGCCGATCCAGGTGTCCATCCCGCTGCTCAGGGTCGTTTTGTCGAACACCAGATAGTACGAGACCGGCACAAACAGCAAAAGCTGCAACGCTGCCGAGTGGGAAAAGACAAAGGGCAGGAATACGGTGCCCGCAAGGCTGATCAGCGCAAAGCGATACAGGAAATCCTTGGATTCATGATCCCCGGAAAAGGCGAAGGCGGCCCAGATGGCCAGATACATCATCGACCAGCCGGTCGAAATGATCACGGGCAATGTGCGCGCCGGAAGTTTATGAGAGAAAAAGAACAGCCCGAAGATAAACGAGATGATGAACAGCCGTGCGCCCCAAACAGCCAGATCCTGACCCGAGAAGCTGCGGGAATGCAGGACAAAAACCTCAAGAAAAGCAAAGACGACGTAGAAAGACGCGCCAAACAGCAGCGCTGTGCGGAATTGCCCGCGTGTGGATTCGAAGTACCAATCGCGGTATTGAGCCTCGAACTTCTTGTCCAGAAAGTTCTGGGTGACCGCGTTGATCGGCTCATCATATATGAAGGCGCGGGGTTTCACTGTCGTGTCACCCCCAGTCGATAGCCGACGCCGTGGACCGTCACGATGATCTTGGGACCATCGCCGCCATCCGACAGCTTCCTGCGGATCTTGGCAACCAGAGCGTCAATCGTGCGCTCTCCTGCGTCATGGTCCGGCGACAGGGCGACTGCATCCAGCAGCACCGACCGGGACAGCACCCGACCGTTCGCGTTGACGATGGCCATCAGCACGTCGAACTCGGCCCGTGTAACGGGTATGACCTCGTGCTGGGCATTCCAGACCTGTCGGCTGTCCAGATCAATCTCGATCTCGCCCAGCCGGACCCTGGTATCCTGCCGAGGCATCTGAGTCTGGGGGTTTGTACGTCTGAGCACTGCGTTGATCCGGGACAAAAGCTCATCCGGGTCAAACGGCTTGGTCAGATAGTCGTCTCCCCCAATGTCCAACCCGCTGATCTTGTCGCTGGCGCTATTGCGGGACGACACAAAGATGATCGGAGGATGCGCCGATTTCGCCCTCATCGAACGCGCCAGCACCAGACCGTCCTCGTCCGGCAGTCCGAGGTCCAGCAGGGCGATGTCCACCGTTTCCGACGCCAGCGTCGCGCGCGCATCCGCAACATTGGACGCTTGAAGAACATTGTAATGCGGCCGAAGGAGCGCGGACGTCAGAGCAAGCAATGACGGGTCGTCTTCCACCAACAATACGTTCAGCTTCTTCAACTCTGCGGTCCTACCTGTCTGTTTCTAAACACAGCTTGGCACGTGTGAGTGTTTTCGTCCAAACCATCCCCACCCTCTTTTTGGAATATGTTCAGCCACGGACACAAGCCTAGCGTGCGCAACAACCCGGCTTGTTAACATCTGGTTAACATCTGCATCGCGGTTTGGTGACAATTTGATTTTAATCTCTGTTTCAACGTCCCGATTTGATGGTGCAGTTATGTTGAATACTTCTTTTGAAATTATTGAGCCCATCGACGATCCCGAACTGTCTGAACTTCCGGCGCCAAGCAGCAAGCATAGCACTCTGGCAGTTGTTGATATGGAGAGTAACGAACCCGCAGTCGTAAAGACCTTTCCGGTGCGCCCGACGATCATCCACCCTCAGCCGAGCGCATTGATCGACCAAACATTCGAGGACAACATCGCCGAATGCGCGACCGATGGCGAAAACAAAAGCCTGTTGGTCACAATCATGATGACCGATGTGGTGAACTCGACCGAGATCGTCGCGCGTCTGGGCGATGCCGAGTGGCGCGATGTCATGGATGCTCTGGATACGGCAGCGCTTGAGACTGTCGCAGAACACGAAGGCACACTTGTGAAGCTCATGGGTGACGGCATGCTGGCGATCTTTCCCCGCCCCAGCGCCGCCATCGCCTGCGCCAAGGCCTTTCGGGCCACGGCAGACGCGCTTGGCCTAAAACTCCGGGCCGGTATTCATTGTGGCGAGTGTCTGCGCACCAGCAACGATGTGACCGGCATCGCAGTCGCAATCGCGGCCCGTGTTCTCAGCCTGACACCCGGAGGGCAGACATGGGTTTCCAGCACCGTGCGCGATCTGGTTTTGGGTCTGGGGCTGGAGTTTCAGGAAATTGGACCCAAACAACTGAAAGGCCTGAGTGACGAATGGGTTCTGTATCAACTGGAGGATGACGCCAAGACGTAGTCGCGCCTCCATAGAATTTCTTGCCTCCCACCGGCTTGAGGGGGAACCGGGTCTCCGATCAGATCGGAACTGCGGTTCGCAGGTTAGGCACGAGGTAAAGAAAGTGGTGCGCGGGTGAACGGTTTGTTAGGGTACTAGAGTGGTTGTTTTTTGGTCCCGTTCACCCAGCGCAGCACAGTCCACAAAGGCCATGATTTTGCCTGCAGCGCCGTCTTGAGCGGCGTGAACACGATCATCATGACAATACCCAGCGAGAACAGACACCAGATCGCAGGCATTTCCGTCGGGCTATCGGTTGAGGCCCAGGCCAGCGTCGGCCCGATCAGCAGCTGAAATCCCGCGACTTTCCATGCGCCCAAAGCAGCAGGCAGCAGAAACATCACCGTGAAATAGACCGGGAAGTTCAGATCATATTGCTGCCCAAGAATAGTTGCAGGCAGGCTTTCACCCAGATCATTCAGTGGCAAATGCCACCCTATGTGCCAGCTTTCCGCCTTCACACACAGATGATCGCTGCACAAAAGACGCCCCGGTCGGCACGGGCCTGCCCACTCGAACGGATAAATTTGCAGCAACAGATACGCCCCGGTCAAAGCGCCAAGGCCGAAGACCACGGGCGCTATCATGCCGCGCACATCTTTCGGGATGAAGTACAACGCGAGAATGCCGGTAAACAGCGGCTGAAAGGCGATGTGTATATAGGCCAGTAACGCGGCGACCTGATTTTGGGGCAATGCGCATTGCCCCTCGACGGAATAGGAATAGCCCTGCAGCACTTCGATCGCGGTGAAATACACCAGCGGAGACCAGAGCAAAGGGCTCTCGCCTTGGCGTATGGCCTTGACGGTGGCGACTACCCCGACGGCGGCGATGGTATACGACGCTGGCCCGCTCCAACACATTGCTATATCAATCCTTCAAACCACTCGTCTTGGGATCAGTATGCATTCGGTCAGCCCTCAAGAAAGCCTTTTTTCGGTCGACGACATTCTTGAGGATTTCGCACGGTTCGACTTTCCCCTGAAAGACATCTGGCTTAGCGCGGCGCGGTTTCATTTCCAGAATCTCGACCCTGAAATCTGCGCCCTGCCCCCCGGCGCGCGCGCGCTGGAGATCGGCTGCGGGGCAGGTATCCTGCTGACCATGCTGCGCCAGCGGAACCCTAACATCACGCTGGACGCCATCGAGCCTTTCGCCGAAGGCTTCGCACCGATGGAGCATGTTCTGGATCACGCCGCCAAACTGGGCGGAGACATCCAACGCAGCACCTATGAGGCGTTCACTCCGGCACAACCCTATGACCTGATCTACATGGTCAACGTGCTGGAGCATTTGCCGGATTGGCGTCATTTCCTGGATACTCTGCCGCGTTTTCTGGCCCCACTGGGCCGCTGCCTGATCATGTGCCCCAACTACGGCTTCCCGTATGAGCCGCATTTCAACATCCCCGCGCTTCGCTCAAAGACCCTGACAGGACGGCTGTTTCGGCGGCGGATCACATGGGTCGAGGACACTTACGAAGTACATGGCTTGTGGAGTAGCCTCAACTTCGTCCGTCTGGCCCAGATCAAACGTCACCTGAAGGGGTCCGGCCTGCGCCTGCGCGTGCGACCGGAAATCACCGACCGCATGATCGACAGGTTCAGCGACGATCCAGTGTTTCAGGAACATATCGGAGTCTTCAACGCGATTGGGCGCGGAGCCAAGAAACTGGGCCTGACGCAGATTGTCCGCGTCTGGCCGTTCGAGAACATACAGCCCTATATGTTTCTTGAGCTGTCCCGGACCGACACTTGAGCCGCGATAAATTTGGCGGAAATCCAAAGCCGTGCTAACGATTGAAGGCGCAAAGCAGTTTCATAGTCTCAATCATTTTCAGTGGCGCTCATGGGTTCGATCAAGGTTCCGAGGGAATTCACAAGACCAGACGACAGAATGGCGTTCAAAGCGCTGGCGATCAGCGCGGGCGTCGTTGCTGCGGGGCTTGCCCTCCCTGCCCTGTTCCCCGGAACATGGCTTGCCCTGGCACTGGGCTCGGTTCTTTTTGGGGCCGGTATCCTACGGCTCTATTCCATCCAGCACGATTGCGGGCATTACAGCTTTTTTACGAACCGCGCGTGGAACGATCTACTTGGCAACCTCCTATGCCTCTTTTCCGGGATCGCGCATAGTGTGCTGAGGTATAACCACAACCTGCATCACCAGCATCTGGGCAATCTGGATCACCGAGACGCCCACGAGGTCTATGTCATGACCCGGCGCGAATATGAGGCCGCACCCCTGTCCAAGAAACTGTTCTACCGCGCCTATCGGCACCCCATTACATTGTTCCTTATCGGCCCGGTCCTGATCTACTTCGTCCAATACCGCTGGCCCCGAAACACACGACGCGTCAGCGTCCGGGATGTACTGCTGCAGAATATTGCCATGTTCGCCTTCTGGGGCCTGATCATCACATTTCTGGGCTGGTGGAGCTTCTACGCCCTTCTTCTTGGCAGCCTTCTAGCAGGCAGTTTCGGGATATTTGTCGTCTATGTTGGGCACAATTTCGAAGAAACCTATTGGCGGCAGTCGGGTGACAAAACCGCCCATGCAGCCGCTCTGCACGGTGCGAGTTCACTCCGACTGGGGCCGATTGTGGATTTTGTGCTGCTGAATTTCGGCTTCCATGACCTGCATCACCTGAACGCCAAAATCCCCTGCTATCACCTCAAGACCTGCAACGCCTCAATTGCGCAGGACTGGAACAGCGCTGCGATCGACGTCCGAGGCGCGCTCAGTTGCTTGAAATGGAGGCTGTGGGACGAGGATACCAATCGGATGATCCCTTTCCCACATAGTCTGCGCCGTGATCTCAGCCTAGACTGGCGCGGTCGGGCACCTTCGGCAGAGCTTTAGTCTTAGCCCTAGTGAGACGGCAGGCCGGTTTCAGGCATGGTGAAATCGTCCGGCAGGATCACGATATCCTTGGGGTCGACGGTCAGCCTCATGGACGTGGGCGAGGTCATCTCGACCACATTGTGAAAATGGGCGTCATAGTCTTCGGGCAGAAGCATGCGGTCGTCCCGTTCCCTCGGGTCCGCGCGCAGCCAGGTGTCGAACCCGCTCAAATCATCGAATTCATCCGCGAAATAGTCATGCAGGCGCCGGAAGAGCTTGGGCCAGATTGCCAGATCCTGATAATTCGCAGGGGTTACTTCGAAGTCTTGACCGGGGGCAGACGCATCATCGGGATACAGTCCATTTCCAGTCGCACGGGCCTGATCCGCAATCCCTCCAAGATGCTGCGAAAGTGAGATCGGCAGCGTCAGGTAGAACAGCGGATAGGACTGACCCGCCTCCAGGCTGCGCGCGTTGAAGCTTTGATCCACGCGCTCTGGCATTAGTTTGAACACCTCACCGTCCGGTTCGGGCGCATCACCCGCGTAGACAAACGCGACAATTCGGCCGTGGCCATCCAATCCGTTGGTCAGGATGTAGCCGCGAACCGGGTTATTTTCGACCTGTTTCACCTTGTTGGGCTTGTCCTCCCAGAACTCCACGTCTCCGAACCCGGCCCAATCCAACAGAAAATCGCGCGACGCCTCCGCGAGGGGTTTGTTCTGATGTGCGCTGCGGAAATGAGTTTCGAGCGCATCCAGCCCTTCAAACCGCAGATTGATCATCCCACGCCCATTGAAGCCGGGCCGGGGTTGACCCGAACGCCAAAGGTCCTGAACAAGCAACGGGTCATCTGGCTTGAATTTCAGAGTATCTCCGTCAGGTTCCGGGCCCTGCTTTGGAATGTCTGGGTAAAAAATATGAAACTCGCCCTTAATCAGCTTATAGGCCATCGCGCCCTCCGTAATTCATCAATCAACAATGATCGGATGGTGACGGCTGAGCGTAACAGTTTCAAGTCAAAGCGACCCCAGAGCGTGGGTGCATTAACGGCGCGGTAGGGCCATCACCTTGTCACGTGCCAGTGTACTCGCCTCGGCCCGATTCAGCGATAGCAACGTTTCTTCCGGCGTAAGACCTTTGGCCAGCGCTTTGACCCAAATTCGGCGCGCCGAGACGGGCGACCACGGCAGGGCCGCTTCGGACAACCACTGCCGCAACGGGGCGGGCAGGCTGTCAAAGACGGCCATGGGATCGGCTGCGCGCTTCCTGCGCCGCAAGCTGCTTTGCCCCAGATTTCCGGTCATGCGGCCTCGTCCGGGTCTGTGATGGGATCCAATACCAGTACGAGCCGGGTCTCGCCGGTGCCTTCGATCGGAGGGGAACGGTGCAAAAGGCCCGACCGCGGTGTTTCCGGCCAGCGTGTTCCACGCAACAGGATCGGAGACCCGGTTTGCACCGTAAAGACACGTTGAGGCTCAGCGCCATCGCGCGAAATGCCGTACTGCGTACCGGTGCCGCGATAGGTGCAGACCAGTCGCGCCGTGATGGCGTCGATATGGAACTTGCGGCAGGCGTTGGATGTGACAACATCCAGCCGCAACCTCAAATACCGGGCCGAGACCAGATCTGAGAATACCTCTGCAAGCAAGGCGATGTCTGCCTCCAGCCAGTCCCGCTCAGGGCATGTTGGCAAACCGGACATGTCGCAGAGATGGCCGACCGTTTCGGCCAGTTTGCCCAGCGGAAGGATCACCCGCCCGTTCGGCAGGTCCTCGGGGTCAAGATCATTTAGCCAGCTTTGAACACTGGGCGGAGTTTGACGCCGCCAAAGTGCCGCGGCGCAGCCTGGGTTGAGAAAGGCGCTCAGCGCCTCGGGCGTATCCGCAACGCCAACCCCAACGGCCGCCCCCATCACGGTTTGGCGGACGGTGCTCATGCTGCGGCCTCAGCCCGACGCCAGATCGGGAACGGGTCGGGATAGTCGGGCAGATTGTCGGGACCCAACGCCGCAACGGCAGGTACGAGGCAGGCATCCAATCGCGCCCTAAGGGTCGGCCAGTCGATCCCCGCACCGATGAACACGATCTCTTGCCGGCGGTCTCCCCATGGTTCTTGCCAATGGGCCTGCATGTAGGCGCGGGCGCTGTCATGGGTCGGTCGGCGTTCTTCCGGAACCGAAGCCCACCACGTGCCCAAAGGCTGCACGCTGGAGAGTGCTCCGGCCAGCGAAAACTCGGCCACCCAATCAGGACGCGTCGAAATCCAGAAATGCCCCTTGGCCCGGATCACACCGGGCAAATCGCCGTTCAGAACCTCTAGGATACGCTCGGGCACGAAGGGCAGACGCGCACGGTAGACATAAGACGCAACGCCGTATTCTTCGGTCTCGGGGACGTGGTCGGCAAAGCCATACAACTCCTTGGCCCACATCGGATGCTCATGGGCTTTTTCAAAATCAAACAGGCCCGTATCGAGGATTTTCTCAGCCGCCACAGCGGAGTGATTGACCTCGACGATCTCGGCATCCGCATTGAGGCTGCGGATAATCTTGCGGGCCGCGTCGACCTTTTCCGGCCCGGCATCCTTGACCTTGTTCAGGATCACGACATCGGCGAACTCTATCTGATCGGTAAGCAAATGAACGAGAGTGCGTTCGTCTTCCTCGCCCATTGTCTCACCGCGATCCTGCAGGAAGTCATGCGAGGAGAAATCCCCAAGCAGGTTCACCGCATCGACAACCGTCACCATCGTGTCCAGACGCGCCACATCGGACAGGCTTTCGCCATACTCATCGCGGAAATCGAAGGTTGCAGCCACCGGCAGAGGCTCTGAAATACCCGTCGACTCGATCAGCAGGTAATCAAAGCGCCCCTCGGCCGCCAGTCGGCGGACCTCATCCAAAAGGTCATCGCGCAGGGTGCAGCAGATACAGCCGTTCGACATTTCAACCAGCGTCTCGTCCGTCCGGCTCAGCTCGGTATCGGCGCGCACGAGGTCGGCGTCGATATTCACCTCGGACATATCGTTCACGATCACCGCGACACGGCGACCTTCGCGGTTGTTGAGAACCCGGTTCAGCAAAGTGGTCTTGCCAGCCCCAAGAAATCCGGAAAGCACCGTGACGGGAAGGCGCGTATCTGACATATGAGTCTCCATAGCTCTGGATGCGGTTCTTGTAACTTTCATAGTTACTAGATTAATGCAACAGCCAAAGTTACGTTGCTAGCAGGTTTGGAGAACCCCGCCCTATGAAGCGCAATAGCCGCCTGTCACTTGCCCTGCACACGCTCAGCCACATGGCCGGAGAACCGGACCGTGTGCGCACCTCAACCGAAATTGCGGACCATGCCGGAACCAACCCGGTTGTTGTACGCCGCGTTTTGGGAAAACTACGCGCCGCCGGTCTGCTGACGTCCGAGAAAGGCCATGCAGGCGGATGGCGTCTGGCCCGCGTGCCGAGCGAAATCACGCTGGCCGACGTCTACCTTGCGCTGGACGAGCGCCTTGTCGCCAGCGGCAGCGAAGATGAGGCGGCAACCTGTTCCGTCGAACACGCCCTGCAAAAACGCGTGCGCGGCGTTTTGGAAGAGATCGAACAAAGCCTCGTGGAAAGACTGTCAGAGACGTCGATCAAAGAGGTCTGAGACAGGCCCCAGCCCGGGCGTCGGCCCAAACTCAAAACCACCTGCGGCAGCAGAAAGGCACTTGTATCGGGACCTCTCTCCCACTCACTGCAAAATCGGGTGAGAGGCAGTGTGAAGAATATCAAATCCAACACGCGCCGACGAACCCTTCGCGATTTCAGGCACCTCGGGCCGTATCAGCGTCAATGGGTTCCGCGCGGGACAAAGAAGGGCTCGATCAGAAGGGTCTCACTGGCCTTTGCCGGTTCAGCCAGACGTTTTTCCAGCAAGGTGATCACATGTTCGACCGACAGGTCGATCGGATTGTTGATCGTGCTGAGATTGAAAGCGGGCCACCCGGCCATTTCGATATCGTCAAAGCCTACAATCGAGAGTGTTTCGGGCACGTCCACGCCCAGCTCCCGTGCGGCGGTCAACGCTCCGATCGCGCTGGCATCATTGGCACAGATCAGCGCATCAAGGCTGTTTTCCCGCAGTAGTTTTTGCGCTGCGTCGTATCCAGCCCCAACCGTGAAATCTCCGACCTCTTCCGCGATCAGGGACAATCCTGCCGCCGCCAAAGTGTTGACCACCCCGGCCCTCCGATCATCTGAAGATCCGAACTCGGCCGCGCCCGCGATGAACCCGAACCCTGTGCGGCCCTTGTCCAACAAAACACGGGTCGCGAGGGTCATCCCCTCGGCATTCTTGCAGCACACATTGTCGATCCCCGCCGCCTCCACGATCCGCCCGGATGAGATCATGGGGACCCCGAATTTGCTGCATTGCTCCACAAGCGCGCCGGGCATGCTACCTCCGCGCAGAATCAGAGCATCCAGCGGATAGCGCAAAACCTGATCCATGGCTGATTCAGCGCTCTCGCCGCTGCCATCAATCAGAATCGGCCACTTGTTCAGCGCGTTCAACTGCCCGACCAACCGGTTCACAAACTCTGAGTCGTAGGTGCTGCGTTTGTTGCCCACAAAGACCGCCACGAGGTGCGATCGCCCCCCCTTCAACCCTGCCGCCAACGCGTTGGGTTGATACCCCATACGGTCAGCCATATGCATGATTTTTATACGTTTTTCCGCATCAAGATAGGCGCCGGGCGTAAACGCACGGGACACGGCAGAGCGGGACACGCCCGCCGCATCAGCAACCGCCTGCGCCGTAACGCGGCGCGGTCTGTCCAGTTGTTTTTTGCTGTCATCAACCACGCCTAAGCTGTCCATCTTTTTTGTTTAATTTGTCAATATTGCTAGAAATCTTTCATCGAACTGTCATACGTTAACAGTATGTGGTCACGTGTGCAGTTTGCGGACGTATTCCACTGATGCGGGTCGGAGGCTGCGCGCGAAAAACGCCGCAGGGGAGCCTGCATGAAAACTGGCACATAATGCCAACGGTCTTTTTGCTGCAAAGGGCCGACACCGAACCGGAGGATCGAAATGAACAATCTGAAGTTTTGCGCAACAGCTGCCGCGCTCGCGTTCACCGCGACCGTAGCTTTTGCAGAAACCGAAATCACTTGGTGGCATGCCCATGGCGGGCAGCTGGGTGAAACCGTCAACAAGGTTGCTGAGAAATTCAACGAGTCGCAGGACGAATATACAATCACTCCGATCTACAAGGGCAGCTACGAAGAAACGCTGACCGCCGGGATCGCTGCCTTCCGCGCGGGCGAGCAGCCCAACATCATGCAGGTGTTTGACGCAGGCGCAGCCACCGTGATCGCAGCCAAAGGCGCGACCGTTCCGGTTCAGGACCTGCTGGCTGAAAACGGCGTCGAATTCGACATCAATGACTACATTGCCGGTGTGCGTTATTTCTATGCCGACAGCGATGGCAAGATGATCGGTATGCCGTTCAACTCGTCGACCCCGATCTTGTACTACAATGTCGACGCTCTGGAAGCTGCAGGCGTGACCCCGCCGAAGACATGGGAAGAGTTCCAGTCGACCACCGCTCCGGCGCTGAAAGAGGCAGGCTACATCCCGCTCAGCCAGTCGCACCTGCCCTGGATCTTCACCGAGAACTTCATGTCGCGCCACAACCTGCCGTTTGCGACCAACAACAACGGCTATGACGGCATGGACACCGAGATCCTGGTCAACAACGACGCGATCAAGGCGCACTTCACCGCCGTGACGGAGTGGAAAGACAACGGCATGTTCGAATGGTATGGCACCGGTTGGGGTGACAACGCAAAACCGTTCGAAGAAGGCAAGGTTGCTATGTGGCTGGGTTCGTCCGGTTCGTTCGGCGGCCTGTTGCAGAAAGACCTGGGTTTTGAATTCAGCGCGGTTGAGCTGCCCTATTGGGAAGCCGTCACTCCTGAGCCGACCCAAACCTTTATCGGTGGCGCCGCTCTGTTCGCGATGTCGGGCAAGTCGGACGAGGAAAACAAGGCAACTGCCGAGTTCTTCCGCTTCCTCACCGCACCTGAGACCCAGTATTTCTGGCACCAGGAAACCGGTTATGTCCCGATCACCGAGGCCGCTTATGAAGCCGCCAAGGCAGACGGCCACTATGACCGCTACCCTGCCGCCGAAGTTGGCGTAAACCAACTGCAGGCCAAGGCCGGTGACAACACCAAGGGCTACCGCATGGGCTTCTACGTTCAGATCCGCGACATCATGAACCGCGAGTATGGCCGTATCCTGACCGGTGAGACCGACGTGGAAAGCGCCTTCCAGAACATCGAAGCCGAAGCTAACGAATTGCTGGCGCGCTTCGCAAAGACTCAGGGCTAAGGTTCTGGGATCACCCCCAAGATGGTCGCGCCTCAGGGCGCGGCCATCCCCCATTTTGCAACTGGACTAACAATGAAACGCGCGGGCTTCGACACTATCTGGCTTCCTGTGGCGCTGCTGCTACCGCAGCTCATGATCATCGCCATTTTCTTCTACTGGCCCGCTGGGTGGGCGCTGCAATCGTCGTTCTTTCTGCAGGACCCGTTCGGGTTCGGTTCGACCTTTGTGGGGGCGGACAACTATACCTCATTGCTGGGCAATGATCAGTACAAACGCATCGCGTGGTTTACGGTTGTCTTCTCAATTCTCGTCACTTTCTTTTCACTGGCTATCGCACTGTTGCTGGCGGTCAAAGCTGACAAGGTGATCCGAGGGGCGAGATCCTATCGCACCCTGCTAATGTGGGTCTACGCGATTGCGCCGCCCGTCGCGGGCTTTCTGGGCATTCTGTTCTTTGATCAAAGCACCGGCCCAATGACCAAGTTCTTCGGACTGTTCGGCTGGGAGTTCAAGCTGGGCGTTGACTACAATGCCACCGCAACGGCAATGATCATCGTCGCGGTGTGGAAACAGATCCCGGTGAATTTCATCTTCTTCCTGTCGGGCCTGCAATCCATCCCACGTTCAGTTCGCGAGGCGGCCATGATCGACAACCGCTCATCCACGCGGCGGTTCTGGGACGTGACCTTTCCTCTGCTGGCCCCAACCGCGTTTTTCCTCCTGATCATCAACATCACCTATGCCCTGTTCGATACATTCGGCATCATCGACGCACTGATGAAGGGTGAGCCGGGCAACAACCCGATGACGCTTGTCTACAAGGTGTATCTGGATGGCTTCCGCGGCAACGACCTTGGCGGATCATCCGCGCAATCCGTTGTGTTGATGGCCCTTGTTCTGATCCTGACCGTCTTCCAGTTCCGGCTGGTGGAACGCCGGATTCACTATACCTGAGGGAGGATATCATGGCCGACACCACACTCGACACACCCGCCGTGACCCGTAAACCCCGCAGAATCCGCTGGGAAACGATCGGAGATCACTTTGTCCTCATCCTTGGGTCCTTGCTGATGATCCTGCCGCCGCTGCTGGCGCTGACGACAGCCAGCCACGATGCGGTCACCATTCACCGCGAGGGCATCCAACTGGGCCTAGGCGACGACCTGGGCAAGAACTTCAACGCCGCCATGTTTGAAAAAGGCGGGTTCACGCAGACCGTTGACGGCACCTTGATGCTGATGAACTCCTTCATTCTGGGCATCGGCTTTGCCGTGGGCAAGATCATCATCTCGATGATGGCCGCTTATGCCATCGTCTATTTCCGTCTGCGCTTTGCAACGCTGGCCTTCTGGGTGATCTTCACCACCCTGCTGTTGCCGCTCGAGGTCCGCATCCTGCCTTCCTACGAAGCGATCCAGAAACTGGGCCTGACCAACACCTATACCGGTCTGATCGTTCCCCTGATCGCATCTGCCACAGGCACGTTCTTCTTCCGGCAGTTCTTCATGTCCGTCCCCGAAGAACTGGCCGAGGCCGCCCGGATCGACGGCGCAGGGCCGTGGAAATTCTTTATCGACATCCTCGTCCCGCTCAGCCGCACGATGATTGCCGCGATCTTCATCATCATGTTCGTCTTCGGCTGGAACCAGTACCTGTGGCCGACGCTGATCACGACGGATGAAAGTTTCTTCACGCTGGTCCGGGGCATAAAACAGATCGTGCTGACCTACACCGACAGTCAGATCCCGGAGCACGGGCAGGCGCTGGCGCTGGCCATCGTTGCGATGATCCCGCCGGTGGCGATCGTCATCTTCTTCCAGAATTGGTTCGTCAAGGGCCTCACAGAATCCGACAAATAAGGAATACGCGCATGGCTCAGGTATCATTAGAGGGCATCCGCAAGGTCTATCCCAACGGCTTCAAGGCCGTTCAGACCACCAGCTTCACCATTCAGGACGGCGAGTTTGTCGTTCTGGTCGGCCCTTCGGGCTGCGGCAAATCCACGTTGCTGCGCATGATCGCGGGGCTCGAGGATATCACAGAAGGCACGTTGAAAATCGGCGACCGGGTGGTCAACGATGTGGACCCTGCGGATCGGGACATCGCGATGGTGTTCCAGAACTATGCTCTGTACCCGCATATGACAGTACGCAAGAACATCGGGTATGGCCTGAAGAACCGTGGCACGCCCGCGTCCGAGATCGCAGCCAAGGTCGAAGACGCCGCCAAGATGCTGAACCTGACTGAATATCTGGACCGCAAACCGGCGCAATTATCCGGTGGTCAACGCCAGCGCGTCGCCATGGGGCGCGCGGTGGTGCGCGACCCCGCCTTGTTCCTCTTTGATGAACCTCTTTCGAACCTCGATGCAAAGCTGCGCAACCAGATGCGGATCGAGATCAAAGCCCTGCAGCGTCGTCTTGGCACGACGGCAGTTTACGTAACCCATGACCAGGTCGAGGCGATGACAATGGCCGACAGGATCATCGTTTTGAACGCAGGCCGGATTGAGCAGATCGGTACCCCCTCCGAGATCTACCACAATCCGGCTTCTACCTTCGTCGCCTCGTTCATGGGTGCCCCACCCATGAACCTGATCGAGGCCGAAGCGTCAGACGGGCAGGTCCGCCTCAACGGCTATGACGGGCTGATGCCCGCGCCACAGGCCGTCAGCGGCCCGGTGACCATGGGTGTACGTCCCGAGGATGTCGAACTGGATGAGAACGGATCCGTCTCGTTCCAGGTCGACATCCTCGAAGAACTTGGCGCGCATCGTTTGCTGCACGGAACGCTTGCGGACCAGCCATTTACAGTCATGGTCGGCAAAGACCATAGCGTGCACACGGGCGAAACCCGCATCACCCTGAAACACGACGCCCTGCGTCTGTTTGACGTGGAAACGGGAAAAGTCCTTTGATCACAAATACTGTCGCGGTTTTGCCCGAGGTCACATCTGACCAGCGGGCTGAAATTTTGGCTGCCCCACGCACAACGCAGGCGCATCGTTCGCTGATGGCATCCTTGCCGGCGATGAACGCGCTGCAATTGGGGGGCGAGGCCAAAGCGGCCCAACTGCCCGCGCAGATCACCGTCGCCGCCTGGAATGTTGAACGCTGCCTATTTCCCGAAGAAACCGCCGCGCATCTGGCCCCGATCGCGCCAGATATCGTTCTACTCTCCGAGGTCGATTGCGGCATGGCCCGCACCGCGCAACGCCACACCACCGAAGAGGTCGCTCGCGCCCTGGGCATGACCTACGCCTTTGGCGTCGAGTTTCACGAGCTTGATTTGGGCGGCCCGACCGAGCGCGCCTTTTGCACCGATGATTTCAACACAACCGGCTGGCACGGCAACGCCGTTCTATCCTCGGTCCCGTTTGAGCGCACAGCTTTGATCCGATTGGACGACCACGGCCATTGGTTCACCCCCGAAAGCGGGGCAGCAGACCCTGAACAACCCCGGGTCGGCGGGCGCATGGCTATTGCCGCCGTTGTGCCAACCGAAAGGGGGCCGATCTGCGTGGTCTCCACGCATCTGGAAAGCAATTCCGCCGCTGAACACCGGCAAGTTCAGTTCGAACTTCTGCTACGGGAGATTGACGCCTTCGCCCCCGACATTCCCATTCTGATCGGAGGAGATCTGAACACCGGCAACCACCTTCCTCCCGATTTCGACTGGCGCCGCGAAACCTTGTTCGCACTGGCCGAAGATCAGGGCTATTCGTGGGAGTTTACGGCCGAGGGCGACACGACCCGCCCCAGTTTGATCACACCGCACCCGGACCGAAAGATGAAACTGGATTGGCTGGCCGGGCGGGGTTTCACGCCCGTAGACAAGGGCGTGTTGAGTTCAATCTCGGCCACTGGCACACCGCTTTCCGACCACGACTGCGTGTGGACAAAGGCCGATATCTCCGCACTTTCAGACGCATAATCCAATTCCGATCGTAGTCTGACACGCGTCTTCGAGATTTGAAGACATGAGGGGCGCTAAGCCCCCCACCCTCTTGGCGAGAGGTGGGTTATGGCGGATGCCTTCAAATGGTTTGCGACAATTCAAGCTGCCCCACTGCGCAGATGTCATACGATTTGAAAAACCGGATTGACGTGGCGCGATGCTTGAGGGAAGCCAAGGGGGCCATGACACCGCCTGCCCAACACCTCTCTGCCCTTCAAACGCGCTCCGACGGGTTCCTAATGGACTTACGGGCCATGGACATCGGGTCTGTGGCAGCGACTGCCGTGATCGCGAGGTTTGATCAATCTCGTTTTGAAGATGGCCTTTTCACGACGTTGGACGTCGACCGCCCGAATCGTTTGGACAGGGCCGTTGAAAAGCGAAAGTCCGAGTATCTGGCAGGCCGTGCCGTAGCCATGGCCGCTTTGGCATCAAATGGGCATGCGTCGACGCAGATCGCCACAGGTCCCAACCGTGAGCCGATCTGGCCCGCAGGCGTGGCAGGCTCGATCACGCATTCAAAGGGGCGCTGTGCGGCGATTGTCACCGATCAGCCTGACACTTTAGTCGGCATCGATATCGAGGACATCGCTGAAGGATCCTCACTGGATGCGATTTTCAAGGTCGCTTTGCAGCCCGAAGAAACCCGGCTGATCCGGGAAAGCGACGCGCAAGCGTTGACGGCAACGCTTGTATTCTCCGCCAAAGAAACTCTCTACAAGGCCCTGTTCCCGGCGGTAAAACAGTTCTTTGGTTTTGACCATGCCGAACTGCACTGCGCGCCCAGTGAAACCGTTCTAAGGCTGCGGTTGACCAAATCTTTGAAGAATACAGTCACGGCAGGGACGGAATTCGACATCGGCTACAAACAACTGGACCGCAGCGTCATTACCTGGCTCGTCACACCCGCGCCTGCAGACTGAGCCTCCGCAGCCTGGCTAAGGCTTTGTCTTTTTTGTTCCTTGTCGCTGGGTTACACCTACGACACACCGATGTATCGATCCGCTATAGGCAATTGCTCAAGCACCTGCCCATTCCGCCTGAACAAGGCAGACCGCCCTTACATCAAGCTGTGAATTCCAGCTTCAACCCCGGACGAGGCCATCTGGCCTTGTAGATTATGCCCGTGCTGGAGGCTGTGATCCAGATATCCTGCATGTCCTCACCGCCAAAACACATATTGGTCGTGAAGAGGTCGGGAATGGCGACATGTTCGGTTGACCCATCAGGGCTGAACACCGTGATCCCGCCGTTGAAAATCGTCGCCACGCAGACCCGGCCATCGGCCTCGACCTTGAGACTGTCGAGCCATTGGTACCCCGGCAAGGTCTGAACCACCTGCCCCGGCATCCCCGGAATCGGGCCGGGCTCGACCTGGCCCTTGCCGGTGATCTTCATCGCCCAAAGCCGCCCAAATACCGTGTCCGAGACGTAGACGGTGCCGCCATCCGGCGACAGCCCGACCCCGTTGGGCATCGGGATCGTAGCAGCCTTGATCAAGGTCTTGCCGTCGATCGTGGCATAGTACAACCCGCCATAGCGCGTAGATTCCGCGTCCTCGATCCCGGTGTCCGTGAACCAGAACCCGCCCTCCTTGTCGAAGACCAGATCGTCGGGCGCGATCAGCCGTTTCCCCTCGTAGGAGTCAAACAGCATCGTGACCTCTCCGGTCTCAAGATCGACCCGATGCACCGACCCACCCTTGTAATGCGGGCGAATGGGGGCGGGAACGGTGATATCGTCGGGTCCGTAGGGCACGAAACTGTAGACACCGCCATTGTTGCAGACATAGGCAGCGCCATCCGGTCCAATTGCCACGCCATTCGGGCCGCCGGGGATTTCGGCCACCACACTGACGGTGCCATCGACGGACAAGCGCGCAAGGGTCTGCTCTTTGATATCCACGAACAGGACCGAGCCATCATTCATCGCGACCGGACCTTCGGGAAAGCCCAGCCCGCTGCACATCTCTTGTAGTTCCAATGCCATTGCCTCAACTCCCTGATTGTGCCGTGGCCCCGGCGGGGTCGGCCATTGCGGGCCAAGCCCGTCCTTTTCGCGGCGAACTGTGCTGACAAATACAGGTTTTCGCAAGGCTTTTTCCAATTTGCTATGCGGGATGAACCCCAACGGGTCGCAAAACGGCTGGCTTTTCCCAGCCCAATTATCCTAAAACCCCTTACAACTAAAAAGCGATGAGGCGCATCGAATGGTATTCAAACTCGTGTCCTGCGATGGCGGGGGGATCAGGGGCTACCTGACCTGCCTGATCCTGCAAAGCCTGCAGGAAGAGACCGGCGTTCTGGACAAGGCGGACGGGTTCGCCGGCACCTCGACCGGTGGGCTGATCGCCGTGGCGCTGGCGGATGGCCGGACGCAGGGCAAGGATATGGGTCAGCTGATTGGCGACCTCGCTGCGCATTACCGCGAGGATGCCGACAAGATTTTCCGCGAAAACGAACACAGCTTCTTGGACAAGGCGCTGGATGAAGTGCTGCGGCGGTTCAAACTGGGCGGAGGTCCGGGCATCACCGCCTCGCAATACAATGCCACCGGGCTCGAGGAGATCGGGCGCAGTCTCGTGGGCGACCGCAAAGTCAATTCTCTGTCGCCGGATCTGGTTCTGGCGGTCAACACCGTGTGCCTACATCGCAGCGACAAGGTGGGGTGGTCGCCGTTTACCATCACCAACCAGGTGCTGGGCTACGAAAAATGGCTGGATATGAGCGATGTCGGCCTGCTGGATGTCGCCATGGCAAGCTCGGCCGCGCCATCCTATTTCCCACCGCATCAGATCATCTCGGACGGGGTGGACTATGGCTATTTCGCCGATGGCGGGGCCTTTGCCAACAATCCGGTGATGAACGGCATCAACGTGGCCATCGCGGCTGGTCGCGCCGAAGGGCTGGCGCATATCGAGGCTCTGTCGATCGGCACCGGTCAACAGCCCACGGATATCTCGGAAGAGATGATCAAGAACCCCGACGATTGGGGCCTGTTGAAGTGGTTCGGGATCACCTCGGGCGCGCCTCGGGGGGCTTTGATCGAACTGCTGCTGACTACATCCGCCGAGAACCAGCATTGGATGGCCCATCTTGTGTTGAAAGAGCGGATGGTGCGTCTGAACCCTTCGCTCCCCAAGGTCGTGGGGCTGGCGACACACCGACCTGAATCCTATGATCTGATGGAGAAGGCATTCTACACCTGCCGGCAAAGTGAATACTGGACCCATGCCAAAGATATGCTGAACAAATGGTAGCCGACCTCAGTTTTGTGTGATCAAACAGTGGCTTCGCTGGGTTTAATGCATTCTTTCTGTTGCCTTTGCCCGACCAGTGTTTATGGTTAACGCCACGTTTTGGGGGTAACTTCAGTTAACAGGTGGTCAAGTCATGAGCGATCCCGGCCTTGCCGAGAAGCTGGTAAAAGTTCTGCATCGTCCTGACGGTGATCTGGCCATGCGCCCTGTTCACACAATCGGGATCAGCGCGACCGGCTATTTCAAGCCCACGCCCATCGCCCGGAATTTCTGCACCGCGGATCACTTCACCAATGAAAAGACGGATGTGATTGTTCGGTTCTCGAACGGATCTGGCTGCGCTGTGGTGCATGACGGCTGGTCCGATGTCCGGGGGCTGGCGGTTCGGTTTCACCTGTCTGACGGATCCGATACCGACCTGATCGCGATGAACCTGCCCGAGTTCTTCACCCCGACGCCCGAGACGTTTCTGGATTTCGCCGAAGCCGCCAAGCCCAAGCTCTACACCGGTCAGACCCCCTGGCAAAAAATCTGGAGCTACCTTCAACTGATGCTGCCTGAACGCGATCCCTATCCGGGCGAGACGATCAGCCCGGACGAAGGTGCCATCGGGTTTGCCGACCGGAACGCCTATTCTCAGCTTGGTGTTTTGCAGGCCGCCCAGATCGGCGCGCCGACCAGCTATGCGCGGGCGGCCTATCACGCCTGCCATACCTTCATCGTGACCGGAGCAGAAGGCGTGCGCCGCTGGGTGCGGTTTTCGTGGCAACCCATCGCAGGCGTGCTGAACACCGACCCGGATGAGACACCGGTGGATGACTACCTTCAGGCCGAACTTAGGGAGCGTCTCGCCAAGGAACCTGCGCGTTTCTCGCTGATGATGACAATCGGTGAGGTCGGCGACGATTTCAATAACTCCTCGCGCCCCTGGCCACCTCATCGCAAACGGATCATGATGGGCGTTCTCACGCTAAACGCTGTGCCTGAGGACCAGATAGAACAGGCCGAGAAGCTCAGCTTCAATCCTGGCTTGCTGACCCCCGGGATCGAGGCCTCGGATGATCCGGTGCTGAAAATGCGCATCGACTCGTACAAAATCTCAAGCGCTTGGCGCGGCGGGTCCCCTTGCCCGTTCTCGAAGGGGTAAGGCCATGACTCGTCAGAACAGTTGGTTCAATCGCTACGTCAACACCCTGCCGGATCGTGGATGGTTCAAGTTCCTGTCACGCTACATCGTTGTGCCCTATTGGCATTGGCGCGACCCCAAGCCGAAACTGCCCGGCGGACCGCGCCCCTCGCCGCAACCCAGCGAGAACGTGCAGCGCATGATGAACCTGATCATGCCGATGAAAGACCCCTCGCCCGCCGGACGTGCCCATGCCGCGCTAGCCATCGCGCAAAATGTCGAAGAGATCTTCGCAGGGCTCGACAATGTCGGAACGGTACATTTCGCCCGGTTTTTGCTGATCGACGACAAGATCTGTATGATTTCGGTCTATGACGGCGATTTCAGCAACTATATTCGGGATTTCATCACCACCATCGGCAGTGTGTTCAACGACGTCATCTCGCTTGTGGACGGGGCGGAGCACCTGATCCCAACCGAGCACAATGTTGAAGAGTTCATCGATTGGGTTCACGAACACGACCTGTTTCAGGCCCCCGATTTCCCGACCGACCTGTTCGGCCTTCAGGATGAGGCCAAAGGGTTGCCTCCGAACCAGCCGCCGCATCGGCTGGAAACCCTTCCGCGTGCGTTTGTTCTGCAACTCTACGCGAACCCTAACCTGTCGCTGGGGGGCGGTTATCGCGCCTATCCGGGCGTTTCCGCCGCGCAAGTGCGCCAAAAATTTGGACAAGGCTGGTGACTGCAAAACTCGATCTCGCCGACATTCAGGGCAACATCCTGCGCGGTTATCGCCGCGATCTGGTGCGCCATCTGTTTCTTGAAGTCACCGACCGCGCCGCGGCCCGCCAGTTTCTGGCAACCGCCGTCGATGGCGGCAGTGACACGGTCCCCGAAATCACCCGAGGGGTGTTGTGGGAGGTCAAACCGCCCTTCTGTTTCAACATCGGCCTCACATATGCCGGGCTGCGCGCCCTTGGCACCGCGCCCGAGGATCTGAAAACCTTCCCTAGCGAATTCGTGCAGGGCATGACGAAACGCGCGATGAAACTGGGCGATTTCGGCACCAGCGCGCCGGATCACTGGCCTGCTCCGTTTGATCAACCTGACCGGGTTCACATCATGGCGTCGGTCTATTCCGACGTTCAGGATCACCTCGACCTGGTCGAGGAACAGGTTGGCGCGGCCTTCACTATTCTGGGCAAACGCGACGGTCGCAATCTGGCCGATAGCAAAGTGTTTTTCGGCTACGTCGACGGCATTTCCCAGCCCCGGTTCGAGCAGGTCTATGACCCCGAACAAGCCGGTGTCGACGAACCGATCGACCCGCTGGGCACCGCCCTTCTGGGCTATCCCACACGGCAGGAGGGCGTGGTGTTCCGCGTCCCCTCGCCCAATGCGCTTGGTTTCAACGGGTCGTTCAATGCGTTCCGAGTTCTGGCGCAGGATGCGGCCGGTTTCGAGACCTATCTGGACAAAGCCGCCGATGAGTTGATGGATCACCCGGATCGCGACAAACTGGTCGATCCGAATAATCTGGATCGCATCGGGGAAGGTCTGGACATCCACGGCGCGCTGCGCGAAGTCGTCGCGGCTCAGATGTGCGGGCGCTGGCGCAACGGCGTTCCATACGAGTTGTCACCGGATGCGCAATGGCCCGAGCATGAGGTCTCGCTGACCAATTTTAACTACAACGCCCATTCCCGCTGTCCTGCCGGGTCGCATCTGAGACGCGGCAACCCGCGCGGCGGTCGGATCGTGCAACGCATCGCCAATTACACGCGACGTCTGGTGCGGCGCGGCATGTCCTACGGCCCGGATTTCGACCCTCAAAACCCGGACACCGCCGAACGCGGCCTGCTAGGCAGCTTCATCGGCGCCAATATCGGTGCGCAGTTCGAAGCGGTAATGTGCGACTGGATCAACCTCGGCCTGCACGACCCGACAATCACTGGGGCCAATGACCCTCTTCTGGGGGCAAACACGCCGGAAACCAGCTGGTTCGACCTGAGCCTGCCTGATGGCGGCACGATCCGCCTGCACGGCTTTCCCCGTCTGATCCACACGCGCGGTGGCGCGTACACGTTCCTGCCCAGCCTGACGGCGATCAAATTCCTGTCCGGGTTGACGAACTAGGCAAAGCTGATCATCTCGACCAACTCCGCTATTCAGGCAGGTTCACGACCCGGCCCCCTGCGGCCTCGGCATCGGCGATGTCATGCGTCACCAACAAGACCGGTAGCCGCGCTGCGCGGGCTCGGGTAAAGACGAGTTCCCGCATTCTGTCCCTGAGGCCGACATCGAGGCGCGAGAAAGGCTCATCCAAAAGCAGGGCATCGGGCTCCGCTAAAAGCATCCGCATAAGGGCGACACGGGCGCGCTGACCTCCGGACAGGGTCTCGGGATCACGGGCTTCAAATCCGTCCAACCCGATCTCGGACAGGGCGGCCTGAATGCGCGCGGCCCGGTCCGGGGTGCGGGGCGGCAGGCCAAAGCCGACATTCTGACCAACAGACAGGTGCGGGAACAACAGGTGGTCCTGAAATAGGATCCCAACGCGCCGTTTCTGAGGCGGCAGAGCGTTCAAAACCCTTCCGTTCAACGTGATGCGCCCTTCAAGACGGAAGGCAGGCGACAAAGTTCCGGTGATTGCTGCTAGTATCGTAGATTTTCCAACCCCGGACGGCCCCATCAGGCTCAGAACCTCTCTGGGCGCGATGTCAGCTGATAGCTGCACCAGCCCTTTGCCATCGGCGTGAGAGATCGAAAGCTGATCCAGTGAGAGGCCGTCTTCAATCATGGCGCAGTCCGCTTTTGTTGCGATAGACAATTCTGGGGATCATCAAGGCCAGAAGGAACGGCAGCCATGCCGTGAAGGCCAGCGCGATAGTCCAGACCCCTATCGCACGGCGATCACCGCCTGAAAACAGGGCCAGAGCCTCGGTCGTCAACGTGTTCAACCGCCCGCCCGAGGCCAGAAGAGTGGCCAGATATTGGCCGACTGACACTGCCATCCCCACCGCAAGTGCCGTCAGGATCGGGGCCAGCAGCATCGGAAGACGGATACGCCAAAGCATTCCGACCGCTCCCAGCCCCATCGCGGCCCCAATCGTGGCATAGCGGCGGTCGAGCGCGCGGTAAGGGCCGGCCAAGGCCAGAAACACGTAAGGCAGAACGAAGACCAGATGGGTCAGGACGACAGGGAAAATGCCCTGCGCCGCTCCGATCTGAATCATCAGGATCTGCAGGCCCGGCAGGAAAGCGATCTGAGGCAGGATGAGCGGTAGGTACAGGATCACCATCCCGGTCCTGTTCATCTTGCGCCCGGCGCCGAGTTCGGTGTTCAGGCAGCCGATCACCAGAACCAGAGCGATGAGTGCGGTGACAAAGGCCAGCGCCAAGGTGATCAAAGTGACCTCAACCGCGTCCGGGCCGTGGCGCTCCCAGGACATCAGGCTGAAGCTGCTCGGCAGCGCGTCGGGAAACCTCCAACGTCCGGCGAAGGACCAGATAAGCTGGCTGATTAAACCGCCGAACACCGCGATCCCCGCTGTGAGTGACAGCACGAGGCCAATGGTTGTGAGGGCAGTGTCGCGCAAGCCCATGCCGCGCGTTCCGCTTTCAACGCCACGGTTGATCAGCGCGGCAACGGCCTTCTCCCCACCCCGCCAGACCATGATGGCTGCGGCCACCAGCCCCAACTGCACCAAGGCGGCTGCGGCAGCGGGCGCGCGCAAGGTAAGATCGGGGTCCGTCATCCAGCGCAGGATGAACATGGACAGAGTCGGCGGGCGCGACGGCCCCAGAACCATCGCGACATCCACATTCGACATCGCGTAGGCCAAGACCGCATAGATCGGCAGCCGGATCTGCGTATACAGAGCAGGCATCACGGCCAGAAACCACCCTCGGACCCTGCCGTAACCCAGCACTTGGGTCACGCGCATCCGCTCGGCAGATTTGATCTGAGGCAGTGCGGCCAGTGACATCAGCAACAGGAACGGCAGCTCTTTAATCATCAGCCCCGCAATCAAAGACCACCCGCCCGGGTCTTGCAGGATCAACACGTCCGGAGGGCGGGTCCATCCCGTCAGACCGGGCGAAATCAGACGCGCAATCCAGCCAGACGGCGCAATTAGGAACGCCAGCCCCAGCGCGGCCGCCGCATGGGGTACAGACAAAAGAGGCGACAGCAGCGCCTCAAGCCGCGAAAACACCCGCGTGCCCTGCCAGCCTGCAATCAATAGAAAACACCCGATCAGCGCCCCAAGTGTCGAAAGGAAACCGGTTTTGAATGATAGCCAGAGGGCCTGACCGACGCCCGGCTCGGCCCAGAGGCGCGTCCATGGATCAAATGAAAACCCGTTTTGCCCGTCCGGGCGCATGCCTCCGAAGGCCGGGAGGATCGTTCCCAATAGCCCGGCTGCGATGGGGCCCAGCAACAACGCTATGGTCAGCGTCGGCGCCAGCCCCCATTGTTTGCCGGGGCTGAGGTCAGTTGCCAACACCGTATCGCTCGGCCCAATCCGCTTCGATCCGGGTCATCCAGCTGGGATGCGGCTCAGGCAAGGCTTGGCCCAGTTCGGCGGGCGAAAGGGTCGCCACGCCCAGCTCCAACGCGTCGAACCCGGCGCGATCGTCAGCCGGAATGGCGGCCATGTCCAGCACGGTGCTGAAACCCAACACTTCAGGGTCCTGCGCGCGCAGTTGCGCCTCGGGGCTCATCAGGAAATCAGCAACGACCAAAGCACCCGCCTTGGCCGAGGCATTGTAGGGGATCGCAACAAAGCTGGCATTGCCCAGCGTTCCATCCTCCAGAACGAAAGTCCGCGCGCTTTCCGGCAGCTGCTGGTTGGCAATGGCCGTCGTTGCCTCACCCGGAGAGAAGCTGATCGCCATGTCGACCTCTCCATCATTAATCAGCTGCAGCTGGCTCGGCCCGGTTTGCGGATAGGCGCGACCTGCGCGCCAGAGGTCCGGCGTTACATCCTGCAGCCAGTCCCACAGCGGCGCTGTCACCTGCGCATAGTCGTCCCCGGCGGGCTGCTGCAGGATGGTCGGGTCCTCGACCAATTCGATCAGCATCTGTTTCAGGAAGGTCGTTCCCAGAAAGTCAGGGGGCTGGGGGAATGTAAACCGACCTGGGTTCATAGCCGCCCAATCACGAATTGCCTCAGCTGATTTGGGGGGTTCGGGCAGAACTTCGCTATCGTAGATGAACACGACCTGCGCCATGGCCCAAGGGCTTTCGAACCCCTCGGTCGGAACTGTAAAATCTGTGGTGACGGTCTTGCCATCCACATCTACAAACTGCCAGTTGGGCAGAGCCTCGGCGAACGGGCCAAACAAAAGATCGGCCTCTTTCATGGCACTGAAATTGGCGCCGTTGATCCATATCAGATCAATTGCTCCGTCCGCGTCCTGACCGGCGGACTTCTCGGCGATCACCCGGCTGACCGCATCAGCGGTATCGGTGAGTTTCACATGCTCAAGCTTGACGCCATGTTCCTCTTCGACGCGGGTTCCGACCCATTCGATGAAATCGTTGATCGTGGTCGAACCACCCCATGCGTTCCAATAGACGGTCTGACCGTTGGCCTCATCCAGAACGTCCTGCCAGTTTGCGGGATCAGGTTCAGCCCATGCTGTTCCGGCCAGCGCCGCGCAGAGGGCAGCAAATAGATGTTTCATGGGTTTTCCTTGCGTTTATTCCGAGTAAGTGAAGACCTGCCGCGCCAACAGGATGCGCGAAATGGCGGTGACAAAGCAAACCGCGCCAAACGCCCATGCCATCGGGCCGAACCAGTTGGGCAGCAGGCAAATTGCGATGAAGAAGGCAATGGTTTCAGTGCCTTCCAGAAGGCCGCCGGTAAAGTAGAGCGACTTGGCCCCGTGTTTCTGCGACTCCAGCCCGCGTTTTTCGGCCAGAATCGCATAGCCCAGAAAGGTCGCGCCATTGAAGTAGAAGCTGACCAGTAACCACGCTCCGGCCAGGGCATTTGCTAACGGGTCCGCCCAGACAAATGCCATGGGAATTGCGCCATAGAACAGAAAATCACAGGTGATATCGAGATAGCCGCCAAAGTCGGTCTTTCGCCCAGCGCGCGCGATTGCCCCATCCAGCCCATCCGCCAGACGCGACAAGAGGATGAACAGGACGGCCACGACCTGCCAACCCAGCACGATCGCCCCAGCTGCAAACAGGCCGAACCCCAGACCCGCCAGAGTCACAAGATCAGCCGAGACACCACGCGCCGCCAACCCCCGCCCAATCGCGTTCAGCGGCGGATCGATCAGTGGGCGGATGCGGGCATCAAGCATGGTTAGCCTCAGGGCTGTCGGCAACGGTCACCGCACCGCTGTTTTCACGGGTCGCGGCGAGTTGCTGAACCAAAAAGAGAAAACCAATTTTCAACCTGAGTTGCCTCGTTGCCTGTTTGCACAGCGTCCACAGGGTCACGCTGTTTTCTTTGCGTACGATTAAAGAACACAGCTGTTAAAGAAAAAAGGAATACCGCATCTTCACGCTGTTGTGTCATCTGCAACACGAGAAGATAGTGGCGCTCCGGTCGGCAGGTGCGGCTTTTCGTTGATTTGATAATTTACCAACAATAGTTTCAAATCATAGAACCTATTTCACGCCTAGTTCGCGCCGAGGAGACATGCCCCGCCATTCCGCAACCAAGGACCTGAACCTAAAAGGCTTGGAATTGTTTCAGATCTGCGCCCAGAAGGGGTCTCTGCAGGCTGCAGCTGAAGAGACCGGCCTGACCATCAGCACCGTCTCGCATCACTTGCGCAATCTCGAAGACCACCTTGGGGTCGAGCTGTTCAACCACGCGCGCAGGCCGATGGTTCTGACGCCCAAAGGGCAGGTCTTTCTGCGAAATATCAGTGACGCGCTCTATGCCATCCGCAAGGCTAAGGCCGAAGCATCTGCCGGAAATATTGCCGAGGCGAGTTACCTCAGGATCGGCACGATCGAGGATTTCGACAGCGATATCACCCCAGAACTCGCCGTCTTTCTTTCGGGCCACATGCCAGCCTGCGATTTCATGTACCACACCGACTCCAGCCACGCGATTGTCGAGATGCTGCGCAACCGGCATCTTGATCTAGGGATCACGACCACCCCAGAGGAACGGCTGCGGGACCTGCAGGATCGCCCGTTGTTACGAGACCCGTTTGTGGTAGTCCTCCCTCGGTTCAGCGAGAAATCCCTTTCCGACGTTGTCGAAGGGCGCACCAAACTTCCGTTCTTGCGGTTTTCCGGCAATCTGATCATCGCCCGGCAGATCGAGTCCCAAATGCGGCGGCTGGGGCTTTCACCGCAGTCCAATTTCGAATGCAGCAACAACCAGACTTTGATGGCGATGGTCGCCGCAGGTGCGGGCTGGACCATCACCACCCCTTTGCTGTTCTCGCGTGCCAAAAGGTTTCACCCAAAACTCAGCATGCACAAGTTCCCAGGCAAAAGCTTTGCCCGCACCCTTGCGATTGTCTCTACACCCGATTGTTCGCGGTCCGTGTTGGACCTGATAGATGGCAAGCTGCGCGCACTGATCCGAGATCACGCTTTGACTGCGCAATATGAGAAAACTCCGTGGCTGGCGGATAGCTTCAAACTGGTGGAATGATCAGATCAGAATATTGAACCGAGACCGGATAGCCTCCTCCTGCTCAGGCGTCAGGTACGAGGGGTTGTGGTCGCGAAGAATCTCATCCACGCGGGTCCTTGCCCTGCCCCAAGCATCTTGCGCGCCATTTTCGGCCCAAGCACGCGGCTCTGCTCGGTCAGCAAGAGTGGGGTAAAAGTAATCCCGTTCCATCGCGGCATGAGTGTGCTGGCCACCCAAGAAGTGCCCATCGCCCAGAACGGCATCACAAATTGCATCGAACCCGAGGTTCTCATCCGTCACCTCGACCCCGCGCAAGGCGCGATAGGTGTTGGAGTGCATCTCATCATCCAGCACGAAAGCCTCAAAACTCGCCCCCAACAACGATGCAGTCATGCCAGAGCTTTCGTAGATCAGGTTCCCTCCCGCCAAGGCTGCAGCCATGGAGGTTATGCCTTTCTCCATCCCATATTGTGCGTCTATTGCCTTGGCATCGGTCATCGAACAGGCCACGCCCGAGGGCAAACCAAGCCAATTGGACAGCTGCGCCGACGCGGCATTCAACACCGCTGTCTCTCCGCTGCCGCCAGAAAATGCCCCAGTGCGCAGGTCGATGACCAAAGGCCAGTTCGAAAACACCATCGGAAAACCGGGCTGGATTGCGTGAACCATCAATAGGGCCGCTAAGGTTTCCGCCAGAGATTGCGCCAGAAACCCCGCCAAGGTCGCAGGCGCCGTTGCTCCGGCCTGCGCCGCCGTGATGCACGAGATCGGGATATTGTGATTGATGCACTCGTAGGTGACATCCACCGCATCTTCGCCATAGCGCATGGGAGATATCATCGGGCTGATATGCGCTTTCATGAACGGGCGTTTGGCAAATTCTCCCGGCCCTCCCGCAGCGATATCCAACATCTCGACAATCGGAGCAACATAGTCGGCCAGCGTGAACGACGTCGCCGTCGGTTTGGTGGTGTTCTTGATGAGCGCGAAAACGGTGTTCACATCCAGATCGTAATTGTCCGGCACATCGGTCGCCACGCAACAACGTGTGAACCAGCTGATATTGGCCAGCGTGTCCTGTAGCCGTGTAAAATCATGCAGGTCCTTCAGGGTCGAAGGCCGATAGAGAGCGCTTTCCATATCAAGCGTCTGCACCGCGGCCCCACCGGTTCCGAAATACACTTTGTTGCCGCCAACCTCGATCGACCTCTTGGGATCGCGGCCATGCAAGGTGAAGGTCTTTGAGGCTTGATCAATCGCTTCTTCGACAAGCTCGGGCGGGAACAGAACGCGCCCCATGCCATTGTCCACGGCACCCACGGCCAACAGATCGTTGCGCAATCTGTCCGGCACCTCACCGATACCCAGTTTCTCAAGCAAATCGAGGGCAGTATCATAGATGCGGCGCAGGTCGGCTTCGCTGAGCGGCTTATACATCCCGCCGATCTGACCCGGCGGGCATGGATCAAACGCGGGCTTGGCTGCCCGTTGTGCCAGACGCCCTTCGCGCCCTCCTCGCTTGCTACGCTGTCCAGCCATTCCCAGTCCTTTGAAACGGGGGGTTTATGACATGAAGCAAGAGGAATTGTGGCACGTGGCGCAAGATCATCTCTTTTATTTCGATAAATTAGATTTCTAATTTTGATAACGTCTCAATATATCACTCTACAATTGCACACTGTGACAAACGAACTTCGTATGCAGGGCAAGCGAACTCCGGAGGCTCACCCGCTATGAAATCCCGTACCAAAGTTGTTGTCATCGGCGGCGGCATTGCCGGATGCTCAACACTCTACCACCTGACACAGGAAGGCTGGAGCGACGTGGTTCTGGTCGAGCGGAACGAGCTGACTAGCGGTACTACATGGCATTCGGCAGCGCAGGTGACGAATTTCGGCATGAACCAGACCATGGTCGGGCTGAAGACGCATTCGATCAACCTGTACAAAGAACTCTCAGAAAACCCCGAATATCCGATCAACTACCACCACGCCGATGGCGGCATCCGGCTTGCCAATACCGAAGCGCAGATGCAGGGTTACCGCCACTTCGCCTCAATGGCGCGTGGGATGGGGGTGCATTTTGAGGTAATCGACGCCGAGAATTGCGCCCGCCGCCACCCTCTGATTTCAACCACCAACTTGTTGGGTGGATTGTGGGACCCTCTGGACGGTGACATCGACCCGGCCCAGCTGTGTCAGGCGCTGGCCTATCACGCCCGCAAGGCCGGGGCCGAGGTGTACCGGAATACGCCGGTCACCGCGCTGACCCAGCACAAGGATGACACTTGGACCGTGCATACGGAACATGGCGACATTGATTGTGACATCGTCGTCAATGCTTGTGGCTACCGCGTGAACGAAGTGGGCGCGATGATGGGGGTTCACCACCCCGTCGCCTCGATGGAGCATCAGTATTTCCTGACCGAAGATATCCCAGGCATTGCCGAAGCCGGTCACCGGATGCCTCTGCTGCGTTGCCCTATCAGCGATTACTACTGCCGGCAGGAAAAGGGCGGGCTGCTGGTCGGGTTCTATGAGCAGGACTGCAAAACCTGGGGCATGGACGGGATCGATCCGAACTTTGTGAATGCCCTCTGCCCCGACGATCTTGAACGCGTCATGGACGTTCTTGCCGGAGCGTTCGAGCGGATGCCAGCACTGGAAGAAACAGGCATTCGATCCATCGTGAACGGACCGATCACCTATACCATCGACGGGGCCCCTCTGGTCGGGCCGATCCCTGGCAAGCGCAACGCCTTCTGCATCATCGGCCTGCGCGCGGGCCTTGGCGAAGGTGGCGGCCATGGCTGGCTGTTGGCGCAACAGATCGTGCATGGTGAGGCATGCTATGACACGTGGTGCCTCGATCCGCGCCGGTTCACTGGTCATACGAATGTGGAACTGACCTCGCTGAAAGCGATCGAGGACTATCAGAACGAATTCCGCTTTCACTTCCCGCATGAACATCGCCCAGCCGGACGCCCGGCCAAGACAACCCCGCTGACGCCCGTTCTGGCAGCAGAAGGGGCTGAGTTTACCGTCGTGAACGGGTGGGAGCGGATGGACTACATCAAGCCATCGCCTGATTTTCACCCGACACTCACCTTCAACTTCGATGAGGCGTTCGACATCGTCGCTGCCGACGTGAAAAACGTGCAGGAGAATGTCGGCCTCTGCGAAGTCAACGGCTTCAACCGGTTCGAGATTACCGGCACCGATCGCCACAAATTCCTCGATCGGATGTTCTGCGGCACGGTCACCAAGCGCGATGGCCGCGTGGGTCTGGGCTATCTGCTGAACCACCACGGCATGGTCAAAGCCGAAGCCACCGTGGCAAACCTGCCTGCCTCGGATCGCGGGCCGGCCCGCGTCTGGTACGGCTCGGCTGCGGCGTCGGAATATCACGACATGGACTGGCTGACCCAGCACGTTCGCGAGGATGAGGATGTTCAGATCCGGTCCCTGACCAATGACCAGACCATTCTGGTTCTGGCTGGCCCCAAAGCGCGCGCCGTGCTGTCGGCCTGTGCGCGCGGTGACTGGTCGAAAGAGGCCTTCCCATGGCTGTCGGTGCGCGAATGCTTCATCGGCTTTGCCCCGGCCACCGTGATGGGTGTCAGCTTCTCGGGTGAGTTGGCATATGAAATCCACGTGCCCAACGCCTCGCTCTACGCGGCCTATCTGGCCTTGCGCGCGGCGGGCGAGGCCCATGGCATGAAGCTGTTCGGTGCGCGCGCAGTGGAATCCATGCGGATGGAGAAGGGTTTTCTGCATTGGAAGGCCGACCTGCTGACAGAGTTCGACCCATTCGAGACCGCACTGGACCGCTTCGTCAAGCTGGACAAGGACGACTTCATCGGCAAGGCAGCACTGGAAAAGCGCCATGCCAACAGCCCTACGAAGAAGCTGGTAACGCTGAAGGTCGACGCTACCCACGCACCGGCTCATGGCGGGGCTTCGTTGATGCAGGGCGACACTGTGGTGGGCACTGTCACTTCGGGCGATTGGGGTCATCGGGTCGGGCAGAACTTGGCCTATGCGTTCATTGATCCCGCGCTAGCGGGCGAAGGGACCAGCATCCAGATCGACATGTACGGGGATTTGGTCGACGCGCAGGTCATCCCTGCCTCACCCTATGATCCTGCGCACGTACGGATGCGCGCCTAGACCGTTTCCTCCCCTTGCAACAATTCACGAGCGAGGCGCATCTCTACCGTTTGGTCGCCGCCCGAGATCGCCTCAGCCGCCGCTTGAAGCTCTGGTTTCGCAATCGCCGCGCAGTGATACCGCTCGCATGTCCGGGCGAAATCTATGGCCGTATGCAGGGCAAACATCCGCGCCTTCTGCTCCTGTGCGCGCGACAAAGCCTGCCGGAACTCCACCTCGGCTGGACTGGTGGAGGATTTCGCCAGCGCATAAACCCGGTCGGTTTCTGCCTGTGCCCACCCTTCGTTGGTCAATTTCTGATACTCTCGCGCTTCCGCCAAAGCGGTCAGAGCGCCTTCATGGTCGCCCATAGAAAGCATGACTTCGGCAATCAGTGTCATGAAGAACGGTTTGTGATTTCCCGCTCCACTGGCCCACCATGCCTCAGACGCGTCTTTGAGTTCCTTGATGGTTTCCGGGCCGGGGAATGCATAGGCCTTGACCCAGCTACGCCAGACATTGGCTGTCAGGGTCATGAAGGTGAACCCGTGCTTGTTCGACAGCTCTTCCAGTTGCTCCACCGCCTGGGTCACAGCAACCGGATCGCGGCGCAGAAGATGCAGCATACACAGGTAAGTCAGGGCCTGCGCCACGCTATGGGCATGTTCTAGGTCGCGGGCAGCCTCAACGGCCTGTGTCTGTATTTCCAGCGCCTTGTCCGGCTCACCGCGTATCCAGGTGGCGAGGCTCAGAAAGCAAGAGGTTATGGCCGCGTGGTCGGACCCATAGACATAGGCCAGATGCGCATCGCGGTCGGGGTGGTACAGGGCCAGCGCCTGTTCGAGATGCGCGTGGGCGGGGTCCAGTTCACCGATATGAAACAGCACCGCACCCATCGCCCGATGGGCCACCATCTGATGTTGCGTTTCGCTTGATGTGTCCGCCAAGTCCAGAAGTTGCCGCGCCACGACCCGCGCCAAGTCATACTCACCGCGCACCAAATGAAAGGAATAGAGGCCGTTGAGGACCGGGAACAGGGTCTCTGTCTCATCCATGCGTTCGCACAAGTCCCGTATCCGGGCATAGGTCGAACCGGTCTCATCCGCGGCGATACCTGCCGTCGAGCGCAGAACCCCTGCGCGCAGGGTCTGTATCTCGATCTCTCGCTTGTCACGCTCAGGACTGGTCGTCTGGTCGCCCAGCAGATCAAGCGCCAGGGATAGCTGCGTGTTCGCCTCGGTGTTGGCCGAGCGTTTGACGGCGCGTTGACCGGCCAGATAGCGACAGTCGATCGCCTCCTCCACCATCCCAGCGAGGGTGTAGTGATGGGCCAGAACTTCGGGACCTGCATCTTCGACCGCCGAGGTTTTCTGATCCAAAGTCTTGGCAACCCGCGCATGCAGAACCCGGCGTTCGGTTTTCAGAAGGCTGTTATAGGCGGTGTCGCGGATGAGGGCGTGGCGATAGCTGAAGGTCTGCAACACGTCATCTCCTGAAGTCGTGACGATCCCAGCCTCAACCAACAGATCCAAGCCGGACCGCAGCACGGTATCGCTAAAACGCGACACTTTCGAGATCAGCGGGTAGGAGAATTGAGGCCCGATCACAGCCCCGATCTGCGCCACTTCCTTGGCCGAGCTCAGGCGATCCAAACGCGCCATCAACGCATCATGCAGCGCACTGGGAACCGAGCTTGCAGCAGAGGCCCCTCCGCTGGCGCGGGCGATTGGAGCATCGGGCATATCGCCGGATTCCAGCAGGTCCTTCGTCACCTCTTCTACGTAAAGCGGCACGCCATCTGATCGGGCCGCCACCAGTTCGTACATAGCATCGGGGATGTCCTGCCCTTGCGCGACCTCATTTGCGATGCGCTTAACGTCCTGAAAATCAAGCTGCCTTAGGACCACTTTGGTCAGGTTCGATTGCAACGCCCAACCCGGGTCAAATTCCGGCCGGAAGGTCATCACGACCATCACCGGAAGTTCCCTAAGACGGTCCACAAGCCGATCCATCAGCGCCTTTGTCGTCGGGTCGAGCCAATGCGCATCCTCAAACAACAGCAAAACCGGCTTTTCGGATGCATCGGCCAGTAAATGGTCCAGCAACATCTCATGTGTCTGATCCATAATCTGCTGCGGCGTAAGGGTCAGCGGCCCCAGACGATCCTCAAACAGGACCGACAAAAGGGATGCGGCCAATCGCAGAACTTGATCCGAGGGGTCTTTCAAAACCGATGATATCTTGTCCAGTTTTGTCTCATCCGAGTCTTCAGACCTTAGGTCGGCAACATGGTGAAGCCGCCGAATGATCGGATAAAACGAGCTGGCAAAATGGTACGGAGAACATTGCAGCCGAATTTGCTCATGCGCGCCTTGAGGGGCTTTCTGCCGCAACTCCTCAATCAGGCGCGATTTCCCGATCCCCGGCTCTCCGGACACCAACACGATTTGACCTTCGCCCTCACTGGCCAGCTTCCATTTGTCGCTAAGCGTTTCATATTCCGTCATGCGACCGATCAGAGGGCCGAGGGCGGCCCCCTCAACACGTCTGAAACGGCTGTCCGTATCGCGCGCGCCGATCACTTGCCAGGCCTCGACTTCTTTCGTGAACCCCTTCAGCTTGAAAGACCCTTGCAGCACATAATCGAAGGCACCACCCGCCAACTGGTGCGTCCGAGGCGACACGATCATGGTGCCGGGTTCCGCCATCGCCTGAAGACGGGCGGCCAGATTGGGTGTCTCACCCATCGCGGTGCCGTCTTCGAACATCTTTTCACCGCGCAAATCGCCAACCACGACCAGACCGGTGGCGATTCCGATACGCACCTGAAGTTTCGCGTGAGTGCGGATCTCGGGCACTTCACGAATGATACGCAACCCGGCGCGAATGGCGCGTTCGGGGTCTTCTTCATGGGCCAGCGGAAACCCAAAGAAAACCATGATCCCGTCGCCGTAATAGCTTGCAATCTGACCATCGAAATCCGTGACGGACGCCGCGCAGGTCTCTTTGAACAGCCGCAAAACCTCGGCCAGATCTTCGGGATCGACCCGCTGCGATATCTCGGTCGAACCGACCAGATCAATGAACATAACCGTCAGCTGACGGCGTTCGGCCACAATCGACGCGCCCAGCGCCGTGTTTTGCGGCCGGGGGGTGCCATCAGTGGTTGCGCGTACCGCCTTCATGAACCGCCGCCGAGGTCCCAAAGGCAGGCCAATGGTCACGAGGTCTTCGTCGGTCAGCTCTGTCAGGTCACCCAGTTCAATCTCATTGTCGGCGAAGGCGCTGGCGTATTTGGCCAGCCCGTGCTTGTTCAGCCAACGTTCGATTTCGGCCATACCATCCCTTTCCCGGCTGCGGGCGACCCCTTAGTGCAGTGAGGGTTGCCCATCGCTCGACCCTACGAAAACAAGGGGCTAGGGATTGGTCAAGGGCCTAGGCACCCGAAGGCATAGCCGTCACGCTCCGGCGTTGCAGATCAGGTCATCGCTTGCCAGATGGTCAATCAACGCGCGGACCCGCGTGGTCAGCCTGCGGTTTTGCGGGAAAAGGGCGGCCACGACGTAAGGCGTGACGCGGTGTTCGGCGAACAGCTCGACCAATTCCTCGGACCTGAGCGCATCCGCCACAGTGTAGGCCGGGCATCTGGCGACAGCCACTCCTGCAGCGGCCAACCGTGCCGAGGCCGCGGGCGCATTGGCCTGTAGGCGACCATTGACGTGAACCACCACCTCGTTGCCATCGACATCAAACCGCCAGACCGCAGGGTCGCTCATATTGCCGTCCAGAATGCACTCATGCGTGGCCAGGGCACTTGGATGCGCGGGCACACCTGCACGTTCGAGATAGGCCGGAGACGCGCACACAATCAGCGGCATCGGCCCCAACCGGCGCATCTTGAGGGAACTGTCTCGTGTCGGCCCGATCCGGATCGCCAAATCCAAACCTTCTTCGATGATCGACACCCGGCGGTCTGAAAGGTTGAGATCAATCTCGACCTCAGTGTGCTGTTCCACAAAAGCCGCCAGCGACGGGGCCAACCGTAGTGAGCCGAACCCTGTCGGCGCAGAAATCCGTATCACACCGCGCAGAGACGTTTGCGCATTGCGCACCACCTCCTCCATTTCGTCAAACCCGTCCAGAAGCGGTTCGCACATCGCCAGGTATGTCGCCCCTGCATCGGTCAGGGATACGCTGCGGGTGGTTCGGTTCAGTAGCTGAACGCCCAGCGCCTCCTCCAAATCGGCCACGTATTTGCTGACCAGACGCGACGACCGCCCAAGCCGTTGGGCTGCCAAAGTGAACGAGGCATTCTGCGCCACCAGCGCAAAGGCGCGCATTCGGTCGATCTTGTCCATATTATTGCGCCCTCCTAGGGCTTAATGATCCCCCTAAACTGCGCATTATCGCCCATGATGGCAAGCTGTATCTATAGCCGCAGAAGCAAATCCGCGCATGACAGGAGCTGACAAATGTCGAACGCAGTACGTATCCACCACTTCCCGAAATCCGGCCACGCGCACCGCGCTCTGGTCTTTGCCAAGCTAGCCGGTATCGCCCATGAGGCCGTTTTCGTCGATCTGGCCGCAGGCGCACATAAATCGCCTGAGTTTCTGGAGATGAACCCCAACGGGCAAGTCCCGGTGCTTGAGGATGGCGATATTGTGGTCTCGGACTCCAACGCGATCCTCGTGTACTTGGCCCGGCAATACGCGCCTGATTGGATGCCGACCGATGCGGTGGGCGAAGCTGCGGTGCAGCGCTGGCTGACCCTCGCCGCAGGAGAGATCGCGTTCGGATCCGCCGCAGCACGGTTGATCACGGTGTTTGGTGCACCTCTGGACGTCGATTTCGCCGCCGCAACCGCAGCCAAGGCCATGCAAAAACTTGAAAAGGGATTGGAAGGCCGAGACTGGCTGGTTGGCGACCGACCGACCATTGCAGACGTCGCCGCCTACTCCTACACCGCGCACGCGCCTGAGGGGAACGTCTCTCTCGACCCCTATCCGAATGTGCGGGCATGGATCGCTCGGTTTGAGGCGCTGGACGGGTTCGAGCCGATGCCAGCCACCGCCGTGGGCCTCGTCGCCTGAGCGTCTGCGCTAAACACCCAATCGGAGACGTTCAATGACACAAGAAGCCCCCCGTCCCCCTCTGCCGCCCTTCACTCGAGAAACCGCGATTGAAAAGGTCCGTCTCGCCGAAGACGGCTGGAATGGCCGCAACCCGGCCAAGGTCGCGCTGGCTTACACGCCTGACAGCAAATGGCGCAATCGGGCCGAGTTCCCAGTTGGCCGCGCCGAGATCGAGGCGTTTCTGACCCGCAAGTGGAACAAGGAACTGGACTATCGCCTGATCAAGGAGCTCTGGGCCCATGACGGCAACCGCATCGCGGTGCGATACGCCTATGAATACCGTGATGACAGCGGGCACTGGTTCCGAGCCTACGGCAACGAGAATTGGGAATTCGACGAGAACGGCTATATGGCCAACCGGTTCGCCAGCATCAACGAACTGCCGATCACAGAGGATGAGCGCAAGTTCCACTGGCCTCTGGGCCGTCGCCCGGACGACCATCCGGGGCTGAGCGAGCTGGGTCTTTAAACACACAGCAAGGAGGTAAGACGATGTCTGGCACGGATACTCCGTTTCACGCGGGCGAACTGGCGGCGCAGATGCGGGCGGGTGCGGGCGACATAGCCCGCAGGGCCGCTCCGTACATTCGCGACCACTTGCCGGACCAGCATCGCGCCTTCTATCAGGCGCAGCCGTTTCTGGTGGCTGCGTCCAGCGATGCAGAGGGCCGCGTATGGGCGACAATCATTGAAGGCGAGGACGGGTTCGTTCATTCGCCTGATCCCCGCAAATTGACCGTAGATACCGTGATCGACCCGCGTGACCCGTTGGCAGAAAGCCTGAGAAAAGGGGCTGATATCGGCGTTGTCGGCATCGAGCTGGCGACGCGCCGACGCAATAGGTTCAGCGGTCGGACCCGCCCAACCGATACTGGTTTTGCAATCGACATCCGCCAGAGCTTCGGCAACTGCCCTCAGTACATCAATGAACGTGACTGGCGGCGGGTGGCCACCAATAAACCGGCAGAGGCGGTAGTCTCAGGCCGTCTCAACCCCGAACAGATCGCCCGTATCAGCGCCTCGGATACCCTGTTCATCGGGTCCGGTCGACATGGTCCGCAACAGACGGCGTCGAACGGGTTTGATGCCTCTCATCGCGGAGGGACACCCGGCTTTGTCCGCGTGGTCGGCCCAAACCGCCTGCGTATCCCGGACTATTCCGGCAACAACTTCTTCAATACGATTGGCAATCTGTTGGAGAACCCCCGCATCGGGCTGCTATTCGTCGATTTCGCGACCGGAGGGCTGCTGCATCTGTCCGGGCGCGCCGAGATCGACTGGGCTCCAGCCGAGGCGCGTGACCCCAACGTTCTGCGCATGATCGACGTTCAGGTCGACGCCATGATTGACCGACCAAACGCGCTGTCGCTGAGATGGTCGGCTGAACCGACCCCATCGAGGCAACTGGTGGTTGCGGACAAGATTGCCGAGGCTGAGGGGATCACCTCATTTCACTTGCGACCCACAAACGGAGGTCCACTTGCCACGTTTGAGGCAGGGCAGCACCTGCCGATTGTGCTCAGCGTTCCGACGCATGACACTAAGCTGCGGCGGACATATACCCTGTCCAGCAACCCCGCCGAGGACCACTACAGGATCACCGTGAAACGCGAACCGAATGGTGCTGCGTCCCGCTTTCTGCACGACTTGGTGCAAGTGGGTGACGTGATCGAGGCCAAGCCGCCAGCCGGAGATTTCCTAATCCCCTCCGGTGACAGCCCCCTTGTCCTTGTCAGCGCCGGCGTTGGCGTGACCCCTATGATCGCAATGCTGCATCAGGCTGTGGCACAGCACCCTGGTCGCCCGGTCTGGTTCATACACGTCGCGCGCAACGGACGGTTTCACGCGCTACGTGGCGAAACTGACCACCTGATTGCCACCAGCCCGACCGCGCGGAAACGGATCTACTACAGCGCGTCCGAGGCCCAGGATGTGGCGGGGCAGGATTTTGACATCAAAGGCCGGATCACGGCGCGGGAACTGGTTGCATTGAACGCAGGTCCCAACGCTCAGTATTTGCTCTGCGGTCCGATGGACTTTATGACCGACCTGAAATCCGGCCTTGAGACGTTGGGGGTCGAGGAAAACCAGATCCATTTCGAGGTCTTTGCCACCTGAGCGCTTCAGCTACCAAACTCTGATGCGACCATCGTGTAAGGCATATTGATCGTTCTCTCTGCCACGATTATCTATCTCAGATGATTGATAAAAACGGTAAACGCGTTGTTTTTTCGCGGTTCAAGGTCTTGGCGCTCTTTATTGCGGCGCTTTGGGCGATACAGGTTCTCAACTGGGCAGTTGGGTACCGCCTGAACCTCGCGTTCGGGCTGATCCCAAGACAGATCGCCGGGTTGGACGGGATCTTTGGCATGCCGCTTCTGCATGCCAGTTTTCCGCATCTCATTTCAAACACGCCTCCGCTGATCCTGATGGGGGCCTTACTGGCGGCGACGGCTACGCGGGCGCTGTTGGTCGTGAACGGCGTCATCATTGCCTTGGGCGGAGCGCTGGTCTGGCTTTTCGGAAATACAGCCATCCATATCGGCGCTTCCGGGTTGGTGTTCGGATGGTTCGGCTTTCTGGTCGCGCGCGGATTGGTGGATCGGTCGCCCGTGACCCTTGCCGTGGCCATGGTGGTTGGGGTGCTTTACGGATCAATCCTTTGGGGCGTTCTACCCGGCCAGCCCGGCATCTCATGGGAGGCGCATCTGTTCGGCGCAATCGCAGGCGTTGCCGCGGCCTTGCTGGTCCGAACCCAAGTACATGCCCCGCGCATTTTGAACGTGGACCAACCATAGTTAGTATTGCGTGATAGGTCACCCAGGTCACCGATCTGCACGGCACCCGATCAGGCATCCTGTTAATGCGGCGATAAAAAAGGCCGCGGGCGATCCATACGCCCGCGGAATGGGTCAGCCAGCCCTACTGTGTTTCTGTCATCGCTGCCCGTAGCAATTCCGGGCGATCCGATTGTGACGGCAGGAACACGGCCTGAGATCCAGCATCCAGCGCAGACAGGCTTGCATCGTACCATTGCATCGCCAGATCGCGACGCTCTTGCACGCCGAAGCCTTCGCGCAGGTGGTGACCAACCAGCTCTCCATACGCAGGTTCACCCATGGCAACCAGCATCAAGGCCGAGCCTACGGCGCTGTCCATATTGTCCTGACGGTAGCCCATCGCCAGACAAACCTTGCTGGTCGCGGCAATGTCCTCGGGGTTCAGGCCAGAGTCCAACGCCAGTTTGCGCATCTGCGTTTCGGCCTCGGTTTTCGACGTCAAAGACAGCGTGTCAACCTGAGGCGCAAGCATTTCACCATAGGCTTCGCATTGCGCCGTCACTTGATCCGGTGTCAGGCCCTGAATGTCCTCCATCAGATCTTCACCCCGCGCCATGGCGTAGCTACGCGCAAGACAGAACTGCTCGCTGAGGGCGAAATCTGGGTCCGACATGTTCGCCAGAGTCGTGTAGCCGCCATTGGTCGAGGTTTGCAGCATCACCGCGCTACAACGGTTGGCCAGAGACGGGCCACCGGTGCCGCCTGCAAACAGGCTCGGAAGGGCGGCAGTGGCCGTTTCGGTCACTTCAGGTTCGGGCGCGGGTTCCGCAGGTGCCGCCGTCGCAGTCACGGGTGCCACAGGTTGTGGCGCGGGTTGCGGAGCAGCGGCCACAGCTGTGCCCGTTTGGACTTGCCGACGATAGGCCATCAACAAAGGCTGACCGGAGAGCTGAGTGCTGGCCTGACCGCCACTCGTGCCCCAGTAATAAGCCTGCATCAGGAAATCGCGCTGATACGGTTGGAAATCATAGCCGTTGACCGGATATCCCATGGACGCCTGATACCGTTGGATTGCAGCTCGCGTGCCGGCACCCACCTGACCATCAACCCGCCCTGCATTGTAGCCAAAATAGTTGAGCGCCGTTTGCGTCTGCGCCCCTTGCGAGGTGGATGGGATGCCCGACCGATATGTCCGGGTCGTCGAGCGCTGCGCTTTCTTCTTTTGCTGATCTTTGCCGATTGCGTAGCCAACCACGCCACCGACAACCGCGCCGCCGATAAAGTCACCCGCATCGGCCCTGGCAATCTGGGGATTCGCGGTCGACAAAGCGAAGGTCAGACAAAGTGCTGCCACTAAACGAAAAATCATAATTTACCTCCAAAACACAACAACAATCGGAGGAAATTATAGCACAACACCGCCGCGCATGCGCAAAAAAGGCGGATCAGGATCTTTGCAGATCGACCCGCCAGTAGATGCCGCCGCCGGATTCATGAACCCAGAGGCGGCACGCGCTGGTATCAGCCCCGTTGCCCCACGTGGCGGCCCGCCCCCTGAGGGGTCGGCAGCCTGGCGTGATCTTCGGCAAAGGCGGTCAGTTTCGCGGCCACACCCTCGGTCGGCAGAGAGGTCTTGCGCGCGTTCAGATCCATATGCAGCAACAGGGTTTCGACGGTGGCCGCGACCTCTCCATCCGGGCCGTGCAAACGATGAAAGAGGTGCATTTTCTTGCCTTCACCGCGCAGCACCTGCGTTGTGACGGTCAGCCGATCCCCAGCGTGCAATTCCGCATGATACTGCACGAAGTTCTCAACCGTGAAATAGCTGTTGCCCGCCGCGATATAATCTGCATCCGCGTCGATCATCAGCATGAAACTGTCCGTCGCCTGGGCCGAGACCTCGATATAGTGGGCCTCATTCATGTGACCGTTATAGTCTGTCCAGCTTTGCGGGATGACACGATCCACCGTGATCGGCAGATCATCACCTTCGGGATCAGGCAACATCGCCTCGTGCGCGTTCAGAACGCCGCCCGCCCCGCTGCCGGTTTTCTTCAGCGCGCGCATCATTCCGATCAGGTTGTCATCGCGCAGACGCTCCAGTTCGCGGATCGACATATGGCCGGATTGCGCATCCGATTGACCCGCGATCAGGTCGACCAGCTCATCGGTAAATTCCGGCACATCCATCAGCTTGGTCCACGGCCATTGCAGGGCCGGGCCGAATTGCGCCATGAAGTGTTTCATCCCTGCTTCGCCACCCGCGACGCGGTAGGTTTCGAACAGGCCCATCTGCGCCCAGCGGATGCCGAACCCCATGCGGATCGCTTCGTCGATTTCTTCGGTCGTGGCGACGCCATCCTTGACCAGCCAAAGCGCCTCACGCCAGACAGCCTCAAGGAAACGGTCGGCGATATGTGCGTCGATCTCTTTGCGCACGGTCAGCGGATACATCCCAATGGACCGCAGGATATCTGACGCCTTGGCGCAAGTGTCGGCCTCCCCCACCAGCTCGACCAGCGGCAGCAGGTAGACGGGGTTGAACGGGTGCGCGACGACAACGCGCCCGCCGTGTGCGTTCAGTTCAGAGGGTTTGAACCCTGAGGTCGAGGACCCAATCACCGCATCCGCAGGCGACAACTCGTCGATCTGCGCGTGGATCTTGTGCTTGAGGTCCAAACGCTCGGGCACGCTTTCCTGAACCCACGCGGCACCGGCCAAAGCCTCGCCCATATCGTCATGAAAGGTCAGAGTGCCCTCGGCCGGTAGCGCCTTGTCATAAAGGGCGGGCAAGGCGCGGCGGGCATTGGCCAGCACTTCGCCGATTTTACGCTCGGCTTCCGTGTCCGGGTCAAAGACCGAAACGTTCCAGCCGTTCAGCAGGAACCGGGCAACCCAGCCCCCGCCGATCACGCCGCCGCCGATGATGGTTGCTTTTTGTGTCATGGCGCAAGTGTCTCCGTATGGCCATCAATGGACAGAACCTGCCCCGAGATTTTGGTTCCCGCCTCCGAGGCAAGGAAATGAATGCTGTTCGCCACGTCCTGCGCCGTGACCCATGTTTTCATGGATACGCCGGTCACATAGGCGGCGCGCATGGTCTCAATGCTCTGACCATGGGCGGCGGCTTCGTTCGCCAAAACGCGCTCCATCCGGTCGCCTTCAACAGCTCCGGGGCAGATCGCGTTGACGCGGATGCCAAAGGGGCCAAGCTCCATCGCCAAGGTTTTGGTCAGACCGATCAGGGCCCATTTCGCCGCCGCATAGGGGGACCGCATTGGATAGCCCATGATCCCAGCAGTGGACGAGGTCATGACGATCAGACCACTTTCTTGAGCCTTCATGACCCGCGCCGCCCAACGACAGGTCAGATATGCGCCGTGTACGTTGGTGGCGAGGCATTGCTGCCACGCGTCATAGGCCAAGTCTTCGATCGGCCCGGCGGGGCCGCCGGTGCCTGCATTGGCGCAGACCACATCAATGCCGCCCCATTCGGCCTCAACCGAACTTAGGAAAGCGTCCATGGCGGATTCCGAGGTGACATCGGCCACCACGGCGATACTGCCGGGATGCGCTTCGGCAAAGCTCTGAACCGCGGCAGGGTCTGCGTCGCAGACCGCTACTCGTGATCCGTCTTGAATGAACTGCTCCGCAATGACGCGGCCGATGCCAGCCGCGCCCGCGGTTACAAGAACGCGCCTGCTCATTTCGCGACAGGAGCGCGCTTGGTCAGGTCCAGTTTCTCGCGGACGGCGTCCGGGCCGATGATCTTGGCGCCCATGTTCTCGATCACCGTCACGGCCCGTTCGACCAGTTGCGCGTTGGTGGCCAAAACGCCTTTTTCCAGAAACAGGTTGTCCTCTAGCCCGACGCGGACATTGCCACCCGCCAGCACCGATTGCGCAGCATAAGGCATCTGATCACGGCCCAGCGAGAAGGCCGACCATGTCCAATCAGACGGCACCGCATTGACCATCGCCATGAAGGTGTTGATGTCATTGGGGGCACCCCACGGCACGCCCATGCACAGTTGAACCAGAGCGTTGGGTTCCAGAATACCCTCTTTCACCAATTGCTTGGCGAACCATAGGTGGCCGGTGTCGAAGGCCTCGATCTCCGGTTTCACGCCAAGATCGGTCATCATCTGACCCATCGCCCGCAACATGCCAGGGGTGTTGGTCATCACATAGTCTGCCTCGGCAAAGTTCATGGTGCCACAGTCGAGCGTGCAGATTTCCGGCAGACATTCGGCGATATGCGCCATCCGCTCGGTCGCGCCGATCATGTCAGTGGCCGCTTCATTGACCGGAAACGGGCTCTCGGTCGGGCCGAACACAATATCACCGCCCATACCGGCCGTCAGGTTCAGCACCACGTCGACCTCAGCATCGCGAATGCGGTCTGTCACCTCGCGGTACAGGCCCAGATCGCGCGAGGGCACGCCGGTTTCCGGGTCGCGCACGTGGCAATGCACAACGGCAGCCCCAGCCTTGGCCGCATCAATCGCCGAATTGGCAATCTGCTCGGGCGAGCGCGGCACATGAGGGGATTTGTCCTGCGTCCCACCCGATCCGGTGACGGCACAGGTGATGAAAACTTCGCGGTTCATAGCAAGGGGCATATCTTTGTCCTTCGATCAGCAGGAATCGCGCCTTGGAAGGCGACGGGATGTGGCAACGCTACTTTCAAACCTCCGAAACGGGCGATACATTTCTCGTCAGGAGGAATACTTTTGTCGCCATCCCCTCATGAGCATTTCGAGTTCCTGTTGCTGGACGGGTTTTCCAACATGGTTCTGGCCAGCGCGCTGGAGCCGTTGCGGGACGTCAAGATGCGCGCGCTATACGCAAGTCCGGGTTGGGAGATCACCAGCCTGAACGGCAAACCCGTGGAAAGTTCGAGTGCGATACAGGTCTCTCCCAATCGGGCCTTCGACCCGGCCAAATCGACCGGAACGTTGGTCATTGTGGCCGGTTACCGCGTCCGGCAGCAGATCACCAAGGAATTGCTGGTTGCGATCCGACAGGCTGTACGGACCGCCCGGCGCGTGCTGGCCCTGGATACGGCGGCCTGGGTTCTGGCCGAAGCCGGAGTTCTGGACGGGCACCAGGCCACGATCCACTGGCAGGAGCTTGACGCCTTTCGCGAAAGCTTTCCAAAAGTGACCGTATCCAGCGCCCGTTTTGTTCAATCCGGCCCGTTTCTGACTTGTGGAGGGGCCAGTACGGCGCTGGAACTTACCCTCGACCTGATCCAGACCCTGTTCGGCCCCGCCGCCGCGTTTGATGCGTCAAACATGTTCATCTACGACCCTGCCCGCCAGTCCGAGCTGAAGCGCGGCTCGCAACAATTGCAGGATCGAGGGTCGCCGAAACTGCTGGACGCGCTGAATGTCATTGCCGAAAACGTCGAGACTCCGCTGACAACCTTTGAACTGGCAGAACGCGTCTCGCTCTCCGAGCGCAGCCTCAGCCGCGCGTTTGCCGATGAGCTGGGGATGACGACTGGCAAATACTACAAGCTCTATCGTCTGCAACATGCGCGCTATCTGGCGCAGGAAACGCGACTGAGTGTCGAACAGATTGCCCTAAGATGCGGGTTTTCTTGCGCGTCGGCCTTGGGGCGGTCGTTCACCCGTGAATTCGGCCGCCCGATCAGCGCCTTTCGCCCGCCAAACCGAAACGGGCCGTCCGATGGGACAGCCTGCTCCGTCTAACGCTTGGCAGATCACGCGGCTGCGATCTGACCTGCTTTTTCAACCAGCACCTCGGCCTGCCGGATCGAAGCGTAATCGATCAGGCGACCGTCCAGCGAAACAGCGCCTTTGCCTGCCGCTTCGGCATCGGCCATCGCCACAAGGATCCGCTTGGCCTTGTCCACTTCGGCATCCGAAGGCGACATGACTTCATTGGCCAGCGCGATCTGGCTGGGGTGAATGGCCCACTTGCCCTCACACCCCAGAACCGCTGCGCGCTTTGCCGCCGCGCGATAGCCAGCGGGGTCTTGAAAATCACCGAACGGGCCGTCGATCGGGCGCAGGCCGTTTGCACGTGCCGCGACCACCATACGCGCAAGCGCGTAGTGCCACATATCACCCCAATGGGTCATGCGGCCGCCTTCAGGATCGGCATCGGTCAGCACCGAGTAATCCGGGTTCACACCGCCAATGATGGTTGTCCGCGCACGGGTCGAGGCCGCATAGTCGGCAACCCCGAAATGCAGACTTTCGTTGCGTTTCGACACGGCAGCAATCTCGCTGACATTCTGCATGCCGAGCGCCGTTTCGATTATATGTTCGAACCCGATCCGCTTTTTGTAGCCTTTGGCGTCCTCGATCTGGGTGACCAGCATGTCGACGGCGTAAACATCCGCGGCGGTGCCGACCTTGGGGATCATGATCAGGTCCAGACGTTGACCGGCCTGTTCGACCACATCCACCACGTCGCGATACATGTAATGAGTATCCAGCCCGTTGATCCGCACCGACATGGTCTTGTTGCCCCAGTCGATGTCATTCAGGGCCTCGATGATGTTCGCTCTAGCCTGTTCTTTTTCGTCGGGCGCGACGGCGTCTTCCAGATCCAGGAAGATCACATCCACATCCGACTTGGCCGCTTTTTCAAACATGCCGGGCTGGCTGCCCGGAACAGCCAGTTCGCTGCGGTTCAGACGGGCCGGAGCCTGTTCGATTGGGTGAAAGCTCATGGTTTAGGGTCCTTGGTTTTACAGGTTCGGATAGATAGGGAAGCGGGCGCAGAGGTCGGCGACTTCGGCTTTGACCTTGGCCTCGACCTCGGCATTGCCGTCCTCGCCATTGGCGGCGAGGCCGTCGACCACTTCGATGATCCAATCCGCGATCTGGCGGAATTCGACCTCGCCAAAGCCGCGGGTGGTGCCGGCGGGGCTGCCGAGACGGATGCCCGAGGTGATGGTCGGCTTTTCAGGGTCAAACGGCACGCCGTTCTTGTTGCAGGTGATATGCGCGCGGCCCAAGGCCTTCTCGGTCGCGTTGCCCTTCACACCTTTGGGGCGCAGGTCGACCAGCACAACATGGGTGTCGGTGCCATGGGTCACCGTGTCCAGACCGCCCTTGATCAGTTGATCCGACAGCGCCTGTGCGTTGGTGATGACTTGGCTGATATAGGTCTTGAATTCGGGACGCAGAGCCTCGCCAAAGGCAACCGCCTTGCCTGCGATCACATGCATCAGCGGGCCACCCTGAATACCGGGGAAGATCGCCGAATTCACTTTCTTAGCGATATCTTCATCATTGGTCAGGATCATACCCCCACGAGGCCCACGCAGGGTTTTGTGGGTTGTCGTGGTCGCCACATGCGCGTGCGGGAAGGGGCTGGGATGCTCACCTGCGGCCACCAGACCGGCGAAATGCGCCATGTCCACGTGCAGATAGGCGCCGACCATGTCGGCGATCTCGCGCATGCGGGCAAAGTCGATCTGACGCGGGATGGCCGAGCCGCCTGCGATGATCAGCTTGGGGTTATGCTCTTTCGCCAGCGCCTCGACCTGATCGTAATCGAGCATGTTGTCTTCTTTGCGCACGCCGTATTGCACGGCGTTGAACCACTTGCCCGATTGGTTCGGACGCGCGCCGTGGGTCAGGTGGCCACCGGCGTCGAGGCTCATGCCCAGAATGGTGTCGCCGGGCTGGATCAGCGCCTGGAATACGCCCTGGTTGGCCTGGCTGCCCGAGTTCGGCTGCACATTGGCAAAGCCGCAACCAAACAGCTCTTTCGCGCGGTCGATGGCCAGGTTCTCGGCGATATCGACGAACTGGCAGCCGCCATAGTAGCGACGGCCGGGGTAGCCTTCGGCGTATTTGTTGGTCATCACCGAGCCCTGCGCCTCCATCACGGCGGCAGAGACGATGTTTTCCGACGCGATCAGCTCGATCTCGTCGCGCTGACGGCCCAGCTCGGACGTGATCGAGCCGAACAACTCAGGGTCGCGCGCGGACAAAGATTGGGTGAAAAAACCATCTAAGCGATTAGGTGCGTTCATGACGCTTTCCTCCTGAGCGGTCCGAAGCCCGGCCCCACAGAAGGGCCAGAGCAGGAAATTGATATGCGCGCGTTAGATCACGCGATCGCGCGGTTCGCGGCCTTCGAAAAAGTCGCTGAGGTTGTCCAGCACACGGAACCCCATCGCCTCGCGCGCCTCACGGGTGGCACTGCCCAGATGAGGCAGCATCACAAGGTTGTCACATTGCAAAAGGTCGTGGTTGATGCGGGGCTCTCGGTCGAACACGTCCAGCGCTGCCCCTCCGATCATGTCGAAGGTCAGGGACTGTACTAGGGCGCGTTCGTCGATCACCTCGCCACGGGCCGTGTTGATGAGGAATGCATCCGGTTTCATCAGATCCAACCGACGCGCGTTGATCATGTGCCGGTTTGCGGCTCCGCCGGGACAATGGAGCGAGACGAAATCGCATTGCGGCAGCAGGTCATCCACGGTTTCGACCTGCGTGGCATTGCACTGGGCCAGAACCTCGGGCGCGATTTTGCTGCGGTTGTAGACAACGATCTGCATGCCGAAGCCGTGATGGGCACGCCGGGCCATTTCCTGCCCGATACGACCATAGCCGATGATGCCCAGCACTTTGCCGCTGACCTTGGTGCCGATCAGATGCGTGGGGCGCCAGCCGGTCCAGTTACCGGCCCGCAGCTCGCGCTCCCCCTCGCTCGCGCGGCGCGCCACCATCAGCAGCAAGGTCATTGCGATATCGGCGGTGCATTCGGACAACACGTCCGGCGTGTTGGTGACGGTCATACCCAGGCCACGCGCCGAAGGCTCACAGATGTGACTGTAGCCAACGCCGTAATTTGCCAGGATTTTCGTCTGCGCGCCGGGTACGTCCAAAGCCTCGGAGCTGAGGGTATCGGTCACGGTCGGCAGCACCGCATCATAGGATTTCAGCGCGTGCCGGATTTCAGCCGGGGACATAGGCTTGTCCCCGGTGTTCAGCACGGTGTTGTAGGTCTCGGCCAGCTGCGCCTCGACGGCGGCAGGCCAACGACGGGTAACAAGGACCGAGGGTTTGACCATCACGCGGCCTCCATCACACGGGCGATGGTTTCGCCGATCACGGCAGGGTTTTCGGCCACGGTCACACCGGCGGCAGACAGGATTTCAACCTTCTCGCTGGCGCTTTCGCCAAAGGCCGAGATGATCGCACCGGCATGACCCATGGTCCGGCCTTTCGGAGCGGTCAGACCCGCAACATAGGCCACCACGGGCTTGGTGATGTGATCGCGAATGAACTCAGCGGCTTCGGCCTCCTGAGGGCCTCCGATCTCACCGATCATGGCGATGATGTGGGTGTCTTCATCCTCTTCGAAACGCTGGAGAATATCCTTGAAGGACGAGCCGTTGATCGGGTCGCCGCCGATGCCCACGCTGGTCGAAACACCGATCCCGCGCTCTTTCAACTGCGCCGCGGCCTCATAGCCCAGCGTCCCCGAGCGACCGATGATGCCCACGTTGCCCGGCAGGTAAATGTGCCCCGGCATGATCCCCAGCAGCGCTTTGCCGGGTGAGATGGTGCCCGCGCAGTTCGGCCCGGTCAGGACCATGCGTTTGTCCTTGGGGTAGCGGTACATGTAGCGCTTCACGCGGATCATGTCCTGCGCAGGAATGCCGTCGGTGATGCAGACACAATAGCGGATACCGGCATCTGCGGCCTCCATGATCGAGTCCGCCGCGAAGGGAGGCGGCACGAACACAAGGCTGGCATCCGCGCCAGTGGCCTCAACCGCCTGCTTGACGGTGTCAAAGACCGGAACGCCTTCGACGGTTTCACCGCCCTTACCCGGGACAACACCACCGACGACATTGGTGCCATAGTTCAGCATGTCCTTGGTGTGGAACCGCGCCATGCGGCCGGTGATACCCTGCACGATCACGCGCGAGTTACGATCGAGAAGAATGCTCATTACACAGCCCTCATCTTGGTGCCTTGGGTCAGGTCATTTTTCCATGCGCCCACGGCGCGTTCGGCAGCCTCCATCAGAGTGGTGGCGCGGATGATCGGAAGGCCGGATTTGGCGAGGATCTTCTGACCCTCTTCCACATTGGTACCGGCCAGGCGCACGATGACAGGGATGTCGATATCCAGCTCTTTCAACGCCTGTACGACACCCTCGGCCACCCAGTCGCAGCGGTTGATACCGGCGAAGATGTTCACCAGAATGGCCTGCACATTGTCGTCCGACAGAACCAGACGGAAGGCTTTGGCCACCCGCTCGGGTGAGGCACCGCCACCGATATCGAGGAAGTTTGCTGGCTCTCCACCAGCCAGTTTGATCGTGTCCATGGTCGCCATCGCAAGACCGGCGCCGTTGACGATGCAGCCGATATTACCGTCGAGACCAACATAGGACAGGCCCCGATCTCCGGCGCGGCTTTCGCGCGGGTCTTCCTGGCTTTTGTCGCGCAGCTCGGCGATCTGCGGGTGACGGAACAGGGCGTTGTCGTCAAAGCTCATCTTCGCGTCCAGCGCCAGAACGCGGTCGTCCCTTGTGATGACCAGAGGGTTGATCTCGACCATGGTGGCGTCCAGATCGCTGAAGGCGGCGTAGCAGCCCTGCAGCGTGCGGACCATGTGCTGGATCAGCTTCGGCTCCAGCCCTAGTTGGAACGCGATTTCACGGGCCTGGAATTCTTGCAGACCCACTGCGGGTTCAACAATTGAACGCACGATGCTGTCTGGGCGCTCGGCCGAGATATCTTCGATCTCCATCCCGCCTTCCGAGGACGCAACGATCATGACGCGCTGGCTAGAACGGTCCAGCACGAAACCCAAATAGATTTCGCGATCAATCGGCACGGCGGCTTCCACGTAGACGCGGTAAATCCCTTTGCCTTCCGGGCCGGTCTGATGCGTGACCAGCTTGCGGCCAAACATGTCATCACAAGCTGTGTAGATCTCGTTTTCGGTGTTGCACAGCTTGACCCCTCCGGCCTTGCCGCGCCCGCCTGCATGGACCTGCGCTTTGACGATCCATTTGTCACCCCCAAGTTCACGCGCCCGATAGGCCGCCTGTTCCGGGCTATAGGCCAAAGCACCGGGTGGCACGTCGACACCGAAATTCGAAAGTAGTTCTTTCGCCTGATATTCATGAATATCCATCTGCAATCCTCCCGTTCTTGCAGTGAAATTAAGCAGCCATCGAAGTGCCGTAGCGGCTTTCCAGCAGGGCTTCGATTGCGTCCCGATCGATCTGCCCGCCCAATTCGCGCATCGCCTCGGCAAACAGGCGCACGATCCGGCTGACGGATTTCCGGTTCAGCTGGTTGAGGATGCCGATCCGCACTTGCACAGGCGCGCTGAGCGTGGGCCAGATGCCAAAACCGCGCGCGCGGCAGTTCTGCACCAATTCCATCTCGCGCCCGGCCAGTTCCGGCGGCAGGTTCAGAACGATCAGGCTCGGCATGTCCGAGGTGACCTCGCACCCCAGTTCGACCACGGCATCGCGCAGGACGCGTTCGTGAATGCGATAAGACGCTGCGCGCTTGGCCAGTCCTTCCTGCAACGTAAGACGCAGAGCCTCGTGGAAGGCGGCCACGGCATAGCCCGAATGCGTCCGGTGATAGGTTCCTTTCTCGACATCTTGGCCGTCAACGATACCCCAATGGCGCGCCTCGAAAATCGGGTTGTGCACATAGGTGTAAGCACCGCTGGTCATGAGGCTGTCGATGAAGGCATCAGTAAAGCTGACCGGAGCGTAGGTCAGCGGCAGGCAGCACAGACCTTTCTGCGGGCACGAGGCCCAACCCGCGATGCCGGGGTAGTCGTCGATCGAAAAGTCATCCACGCCCAGCGACGACACCGCGTCGATCAGACCCATCGCGCCGTAACGCTCACACGCGTCCGAAAAACCGCGAATGTCGTTGATCCGGCCGGAACCCGTTTCCCAGTGGGCCATGAACGCCCATTTGGGCTTGTGCTCGGCCAGGGCCGCTTCGACGATCTCGCCGGTAACCGGCTTGCCATGCGGAACCTCAATCACGGTGACGCTGGCGGCTTGAGGGTCAAGCGGATTGGCTGCGTGTTCGGCGGGCGTCGCTGCCTTGATCCGCAAGGTCAGCGCGTCGATGCCCGAGAAGGTGCCGTTGGCAAAAGCCACAACCTTGTCGCCCGGCATGACGGCCGAGAACATAGTGTCCAGCGCGCTCCAACCCGTTCCGGCGACGGCGAAGGTATAGGCGTTCTGCGTACCCCAGATTTCGCGCAGCATATGCTTGCACTCGATCATTCCGCGCAGAACGTCGCCCTGCATGTGATCGGCGACCCCTGCCCCTGCAAAGGCCTGCAGAACGCGGGCATCCGTGTTGCCGGGTCCGGGACCCGCTGCAAGTGTCTCGGGGATTTCGAGCGGAGGGAAAATCTGGAAAGTCATTGTGCGGCTTCCTCGGCTGTTTCTCAGGCTCAGCGGCCCGTTTGGTTGAGTTGCCGTGTAGAAAACGTGCTCTTGCCAGATCACGCAACGTAACTTACTACTGATTTAGCATGCCTAATAGGATGGGGTATTACCCATCCAAAGGTATAAAAATACGACAGTATACCAAAAACGCACCCACCCATTTGGGTAGTTTTTGAGCTTTAAGGGCAAATTCATATGGCTGAAGCTCCATCAAAGCCCATCGACGTCATGCTGGCAGACGGCAACCCTCTGGTCCTGTCGGCGATGTCAGAGATCTTTGAACGCGACCCGCGATTCTCATTGGTCGCAACCTCGGCCACGGCCGAAGGATTCCTTGGCACGGTCATGCGGGTGCCTGTTCAGGTCGGCGTAGTGGACTGGACATTGCCCGCCCTTGGCGCTGCCAAACTGATCGAGGTGCTGCGCGATCAGGCCAGCGCACCGCGCTTCGTCGTCTATGGCGATGCCAATGCCGACGTTCCACGACTGGCGATGCAGGCCGGGGCAGCTGGGTTTGCCGCACGCTCGGGCGAGGTCGAAGGGCTTCTGGACACCTGCGAGAAGGTGGCCGCGGGCAAGATGGTGTTTCCGTTCATCGACGTCCGGAAAATGCAGCAAGACCCGATCGAAAGCCTGTCGCGCAAGGAACGCACAATCCTCGAGGCGCTGGCGCAGGGCATGTCCAATCGCGAACTTTCAAAAGAGCTCGAGATTTCGACGAACACCGTGAAGTTCCACCTGTCGAACATCTACGACAAGCTGGGCGTCAAAAACCGGACCCAAGCCATTGCGCAATATTATGCAGCGCGGATGCAAAGGGACTGATACGGACCGTAATCTGGTAAACTCGGGGTTTTCCGGGCATGCTTTGGTTTCACACCCGCAGCCGGAGGACCTCAAATGCCGCAATATAATGACATGTTCGAACTCTCCATCGAGGATATGGAACTGATCGAACAGGCCCTGCGACAGGCGATGGCCTCTTATTCTATTGAGGCGAATGAGACCAACGAAGACACCATCCGCCGGATGCATGATCTTCTGGGCAAGCTGCATGATCAGAAGATTTTTTATCGCCCAAAGACCGGCAGCTATGTCGGGGGCTGATCCGCGCTTTGCAGACTCCTCAAAAACAGAATAAACCCTTTTCAAACTTATGAATTCAGAGGCGACGCAGCATGAGCTACCTTGGCATTGATCTGGGAACATCCGGGCTGCGCGCCCTGCTCTTGGCTGAAGACGGCAGCGTGCTCGGCTCGGCAGAGCATTCCTGCACGTCCGAGCACAAACACCCCGGATGGAGCGAACAGGACCCCGCCGATTGGGTCGCGGCTCTGGAGGGGGCGGTTACCGCGCTACGCGACGCCCATCCTGAATTTTCAGATCTGCGAGCCGTAGGCGTAGCGGGTCACATGCATGGCGCAACGCTTCTGGATTCCGCAGGTGACGTGATCCGACCCTGTATTCTGTGGAATGACACACGCGCGGATGCCGAGGCCCAGCATCTGGACGCCCTGCCCGATATTCGCGAGATTTCGGGCAATATCGTTTTCCCCGGCTTCACGGCCCCCAAGCTGCTCTGGGTCAAGGAACATGAGCCGGAGAATTTCACCCGTATCGCGAAGGTTCTGCTACCTGCGGCCTATATGAACTACTATCTGACAGGCGACTATGTCGCTGACATGTCGGACAGCGCTGGCACATCCTGGCTGGACGTCTCGCGCCGCGCGTGGTCGGAGGAGCTGTTGACCGCTGGGCAAATGTCGGAATCTCAGATGCCCCGCCTGGTCGAGGGCTGCCAGCCAGCAGGTACCCTTCGCACCGATCTTGCCAGCCGTTGGGGTCTGCGCAATAGCGTCACCGTCGCGGGCGGCGCCGGAGACAACGCCGCAGCTGCCTGTGGCTTGGGTGCTCTGAACGAGGGGGACGGGTTCATTTCGCTTGGCACCTCCGGAGTGCTGCTGGCTGCGCGCGATGGCTATCACCCTGATCCGGCCTCGGCATTGCACACGTTTTGCCATGCCGTGCCCGATCGCTGGTATCAGATGGGCGTTATGCTATCTGCAACCGACAGCCTGAATTGGCTGGGCCAGATCACCGGCCAAAAACCCGCCGACCTGACCCGCGCACTGGGCGACGAGTTACGTGCGCCGGGGCGCGTTCAGTTCTACCCTTACCTCTCAGGCGAGCGCACCCCGCACAACGACGCCAGCATTCGCGGCGGATTTACCGGGCTGGGAAAAGACACCGACCAGAGCGATCTGACCTGCGCCGTGCTTGAGGGCGTCGCCTATGGCCTGAGCGACTCGTATGACGCGCTGGTACAGACTGGCGCGCGGATTGATCGGCTGATCGGCATCGGCGGCGGTACAAAATCGCGCTACTGGGTCAAGCTGATTGCAACTGTTTTGAACGTGCCAATCGAGCTACCTCAGGACGGAGAGTTTGGCGCTGCATTGGGTGCCGCACGTCTTGGCCAGATCGCAGAAACCGGAGCGTCTCCCGAAGACATCCTGACCCCTCCCAGCATCGGCGAAAGCGTTCTGCCCGACAGCAGCAAAACCGCAGATTACGAGGCAGCCAAGGCACGGTTCAAAGCCGCCTATGGACCTCTGCGGCAGATCTCCTCTCGGGGTTGATGTTCAGGCCGTCGCTCAGTGACGGCCCGAGCTGCTCACACCCTCTGGCAACATCTGGTTTTTGCCAGCCCAGCGCACGATATGTTAGTGTAAAGGGTGCGCGACCCTCTTCCGACGCGCCTGTTGCAGGCTTTCTTTCGGCATTTTGAACCCTCATTTCCCGAGGGCCGCCGCGCCACAACGATCAATCAATTTGACCCGTCTGGGCAGAGCTGATCACGGATAAGACGCAGACCTGCCCCCAGAAAGGACTATCGATATGTATAGCATAATCGCGACCTGGTATTTGAAACCCAAACAGGAGGCGGAAGGGATCGCAGCCCTCAAGCAATTGGCCCAAGATGTGAAGCAGGAAGAGGACACCTGGGGCTACCTCATCCACACGGGCGGCGAAGACTCGGCACCGCCTTCCAGTGACGGCACCGTCGTTTTCATCGAAATCTACAAGGACTTCCAAGCTTTTCTGGACCACGTGACCGGCCCGATCTTTACCGCATTCAAAAAAGACCACGGGCAGCTTTTTCAGCCCATACCCGGCTCTGACAGCCCGTTCTTCCTGGTCGAAAACATCGACAGAATTGGAGGGTTTCTGCGACCGCAGGCGGGATCCTAACCACAGTGCCAGCCCGCACCAGTGAGTAACCCAGTGCCGGCGCACAAAACCCGCGCACAATTCAAGGGCGACGAATTGTAGATTATGTGATACTAAAGAAAGCGAAATTGTTTCTTTGTTTCATATTCGGCGCAATTTCAGCGCTCAGGGGCAGTCATATTGGGACGTCCGAATGTTAATTGCAGCGAATGCGGCGCGGCCAATCCTGCCGGGTCCAACTTTTGCCACGGCTGCGGCAATGCACTGACCCTAGCCTGTGGGTCCTGCGGTGCGTCAGCTATGGCGCATGCAAAGTTCTGCACCGCTTGTGGGGCTGCGCTGGCGGATCAGGACGGTCCCTCACCTGTTGCGCCTGCGCCATCCCCCAAGGATTCCCCGGAAGACGTGGCCGAACGTCGCCAACTGACGGTCATGTTCTGCGATCTGGTGGGGTCGACGGCCCTGTCCGAAAGGCTCGATCCCGAGGATTACCGTGAACTGATCACGCAATATCGCGCGCTGGTTGGCCAGACCGTCACCAAATTCGGTGGCGAGATTGCCAATTATGCAGGTGACGGAGTGGTCGCCATCTTCGGCTATCCCACCGCGCAGGAACTCAGCCACTATTCCGCCGCGCTTTGCGCGCTTGAGATCGCGGGCGCGACACGCGACGGGAATGCGGGGCTGACGGACAAGTCGGTTTCGACAAATGTGCGGATCGGGATCCATACCGGACCTGTGGTGGTGGGCACGGCGGCAGGCACATCAAGCTCGGAAAAGGTCTGGCTGTTTGGCGATACACCAAACGTGGCGGCCCGGATTCAGGCTGCGGCGGATGTGGGTCAGGTGGTGGTCTCGGAAGTGACACGCAGACTGATCGGAGAGCGTCTGGATTTCACCTCGATCGGCAGCCCGCCCTTGGCGGGTGTCAGCACACCGTTGCAGCTCTACGTGGTCGATCCGAAGATTTCCGGCTTTGACACCGGGCGCAAGGACTTCGCGCACGACAAGACGCCGACTATCGGGCGCACAGCCGAGATCGCTCTGGTCCAGTCCAGATGGGACGGCGCACTGGACGGAGAGGGGCAGGTTCTGCTGCTGACCGGTGACGCGGGTGTCGGCAAATCCAAGATCGCTTTTGGCTTGAAAGACAAGCTAACCAGCGAGGATTCCACCCAGTTCACCCTGTTCGGATCGCCCTTACACCAAAGCAGCGCGTTTTTCCCGATCAAGAATGCGCTGACAACGCTGACAGGCATGCTGCCCAACGCGCCTCCTGAAGAAAGCCGGGACAAAGTCACCCGCTTTCTGACCGATCTGAACCTTGATGCTGAAACCTGCGCCGCGCCTATCCTGCGCCTGATGGGGCTGGAAGACAGCACCTCTCTGGTCGCGCCGATGGGCCCCGAGCGGGAAAAGGGCGCGTTGATCGAGGCGCTTTTGCAGCTATGCGCGGGACTGGAACAGCATCAGCCGCTATTGCTGCTGCTCGACGATGTGCATTGGTTCGATGCCTCGACGCTGGAATTCGTCAACGGCTGGATCGAACAGGTGTCGAACCGCCGCTGCCTGATCCTGATGACCGCCCGGACCGAGTTCCAATCGCCATGGCGCAACCAGTCCCATGTCACCAGCCTGGAGCTTAACCGGCTTGTGCGGCGTGACATCTATAAGCTGGTTGAAAGCATCTCGGGCGTGCAGCCGTCGCCGGAAGTTCTCAGTCAACTGGCTGATCGCACGGATGGCGTGCCGCTATTCGTCGAAGAACTGACCAAGATGGCGATGGAATCCGGCCTTTTGGTCAACCGCGGCCAGAGTCAGGCAGAATTGTCCATTGCGATCCCGGAATCGCTGCAGGATTCACTGATGGCCAGATTGGACCGTTTGTCGGCCAGCCGCGAGATCGTTCAGGTCGCCGCCGCAATCGGCCGAAACTTTGAGCGCAAGCTGCTGTCCGAGGTTCTGGACTGGACCGAAAACGACATCACCGAAGCGCTGAACCAGCTGCTTGAAACCGAACTGATCGTGCCCGCAGGCCAACCGGGTATGGCAGATGCCTACCGGTTCCGCCATGCGCTGGTGCAGGATGCCGCGTATCAATCCATGCTGCGCTCGACGGCCTCAAGGTGGCATGGCCAAATCGCCGCAGTTCTTGAGGAGAAATACGCCGAAACAGTCGCGCGAGAGCCTGAAATTCTGGGCCATCACTACTGGCGCGCCGGCAATTACCCCGCCGCCGAAGGTAAACTGATGACCGCCGCGCGGCAGGCATTGGACCACTCGGCGAATGTCGAGGCGATCACCCATTTGCAGCACGCTTTGGAATGCTTGCAGGAAATGCCGCAATCGCAGGAACGCGACCGGCGTGAAATCGACATGCAAATCATGATCGCCGTGCCCCTGGCCTTCGTGAGGGGCTATGCGCATAAATCGGTTCTGTCCGCCTATACACGGGCGCAGGCCCTCTGCCGCGAATATGGCGAGACCGAGCGGCTGTTCAAAGTGGTCTACGGGCAGTTCCGCTCGACCATGCTGGGCGGGGAATATGAGATCTCGAAACAGAATGCGGATCGGCTGGTCTCGCTCTGTCAGGATTTATCGAGCCCGCTGACCATTGTCTCGGCCGAACGCTCAATGGGGGCTTTGCAGACCTATCTGGGCCATCCCAAGGACGCCTTGAAACATCTTGAGGCCGGGCTTGAGGTTAATCTGTCCATCGAACATCGCTTCATGGGCCTCGATTTCGATGTGGTTGACCTTGCGGTTGCCCTTCAGGGCTATCGCGCGCTTTCCTACTGGCTGTCGGGCGACGAATCCAGCGCCCTGACAGCGATCAAGGCCGCGCTGGTCCATGCGGAAGAAACCGCGCACCCGTTCAGCCAGTCCTTCGCCAATGCGTTCCTTGGATGGATTTCCCATTTCCGGGGTGATGAGGCGACGGTGCAGGACAGTTCGGCCATTTTGATCACCCTGTCCGAGGAATATTCTTTCCAATTCTGGCGCGGTTGGGCGCGGGTCATGAATGGTTGGGTGCGCCGAAGCACGGATGGTGAAAAGTCCTTGGAAGAGATCGCCCTGGGCCTGCGCGAATGGCGTGATACCGGCTGCCGCCTTGGTCTGAGCTTCTTCCTGTGCCTTTACGCCGATGCCGCCATCCTACACGGCAAACTGGAACTGGCCGAGGAGCTGTTGGACGAAGCCGAAGCCTTCGCCAACGACAGCGGTGAGAAATTCTGGATCGTCGGCCTGACCTGCTTGCGCGGTCGGTTGGCTATGGCCCACGGGGATGACAGCGCCGGGATCGGCCACCTTAGAGAGGCTGCCATGGTGGCGTTGCAGTTGGGCCATTACGGCCCGCTTTTGCATGTCATTCGGGAATTGGCCGAGCTTGAGACCTCGTCAAACTGCCTTGGCGAGATCTCGAAAGCCGTGGCCGCCGACAAGACCAAGGCACCCGCGCTGGTCGAGGCAAAAGCCATTCTGAAAACCCTAAAAACAAAACAGCCGGAGGCATGATCGGGCGGAATCTGAGCAAGTAGAATTGTCACAGCCAGTGGGGGAGATCACAGCCAAATGACAAAGAAAAAAGCGAAAAGCGACCCGTGCCATCAGACGGATGTCACCGGCGTCATGCCGAAACTGCCAAAACAGTTTGACACGTTCCCCTTTTATTATGCCTCGCTGCAATGCCAGTGGATGTATTGGTACACCTCGGTCGAGATTGCCCGCCAGTTTGTGAAAGGCACCGGCCTGTGCGTCGCCGAATTTCCCGATGAAGACGGCGAGAACAAGGCCGTCATCCTGCTGAACTTCCAACGCTATACCGCGCATTACGATAACTCGCTGGGCTTCGTGAACGAGGTCGAATTCAACCTGCTGGCCTATCCCAAGAACCGGGTGCCGGGCGTGCCGAAGATGTCGCTGACTGAGTATCTTCACGGCCGAGATCAGACGAAAACTATCGGCCATTTGCGCGTCCATGTGGCCGCAGACAACGCCATGGCCGTCAAGGCCGGACGCCAAGCGTTCGGAGAACCCAAGTTTCTGGGCCAGTTCAACTACAAGGTTCCTTCGCTGAATGCCAAGATGAAGGGGCACCCACCGATTTCGCCTAAGAAATGGTGGATTCAGCTGGTCAATCCCGACGATCCGCAAACCATCGTCTACGATCTGACGGCCGATCTGGGCAAACTCAAGGGCGATCACTGGACTCTGACCAACTGCACTCCGATCCCTGAGTTCGCTACCGGGCTTGGACGCACTGTTTGGACCCGCTGGACCATCTCGGGCCTGTTTGAAACCGCGATGTTGACCACGAAAGAGGGCAAACGCATCGCAAAAAGCTTCAAACTGAAACTGGGCAACAACGATTTCCCGATGACGCGCGACATGCACACGCTGTTCACCGATATGACGCCGGTGGCCGTGCAAGTCTTTGAAAGCACGCCCGCCTGCTTTGAGCCTCGTGGCTTCTATGTGGACGCAATTGATGGGGATCGCCATGAAGACGCATGATGACACCCCCGAGTTTCAAGCCTTTCTGACCGTCAGCGCCGCCCTGACCGGATATAGCAGCGCCGAGCTGCAAGGCACCGGATGCGCAGGCGAATACTGGCATCAGTTCCGGCAAGTGTTGCCCGCCGAAATCCTCGAGGAGTTCCTGTCCCATTCCCACGAGCTGGGCAAGCAGGACGACGACCGGATCATGCGTCAGACTTATCTGTCGGACAAATGCCTCGGCCCGCTGTCGCGCACGCTGATCCAGCTTTGGTACACCGGCCAATGGGTGCCGCTTTCGCAGGAATGGCGCGAAAGCTACGGCGCGTCGCGGTTTGATGTGGTCAAAATCATCTCGACCCGGTCCTACAAGGAAGGGCTGGTCTGGGACGCCATCGGCGCGCATCCCCAAGGGGCCAAGCGACAGGGCTTCGGCGCATGGGGCCTTGAACCTCCAAAACAGCGGGGGGCAGGCAAATGAGCGCGATTGCAGATGACGAACGGACCTATGATGTGGTCATCGTAGGTGCCGGGTTTGCCGGGGGCATTCTGGCGAAGGAGCTGGTCTCGGCCGGTCATTCGGTTCTGATCCTCGAAGCCGGGGAAGACCACGGCAAGACGTGGGAGACGTATCGCTCCTACCTGGATCAATACTATCTGTCGCTGGCCAAGACGCCGAACTCTCCCTACCCGAACCTACCAACCCTGCCCTCACCTTCGGTGCTGGACATCACCGCGGTACGGGGCACCGAGCCCGATACAAACGGGTATTTCGTGCAACGCGGCCCCCTGCCCTTTGGCAGCAACTATCTGATGGCCTTTGGCGGAACCTCGCTACACTGGCTCGGCACAAGCCTTCGCATGATGCCTGCGGATTTCGAGATGCAAAGCCGCTTCGGCAAAGGCGTTGACTGGCCATTTGGCTATCAGGACCTGCGCGCGGATTATGAGCGCGCCGAGTGGGAGATCGGCGTCTCGGCCGATGCCGACGAACAGACGCCCAAGGCACTGGGTATTCGCACTTCCGGACGGCACGACAATGTCGGGTATTTCGACAAGGAATACGACTACCCGATGCATTCGATCCCGTCGTCTTACGTCGATGGTTTCTTTGCCAAGGCAGACGGGATGCCCATCGAAATCGGTGAGGATGCCACCAGCACGGTACACCTGAAAGTCTCGCGTACGCCGCAGGGCCGGAACTCGACCCCGCGCACGCCAAAAACTGCCAAAGGCATTCAGGTCGGCGAAAAGCGCCGGCAGCAATTCCGCCCGCGCGGCGCGACCGGGCCATTCGCCTATATGGGTCAGCGGTGCGAAGGGAACTCAAGCTGCATTCCGATCTGCCCGATCCAAGCCAAATACAACGCGATGAAAACGCTCGAAGATGCCAAGCACAAAGCCAAGCATCAGATGGAGACGATCACGCAGGCCATCGCCTCAAAGGTCGAACTGACTGAGAGCGGGCGTGTATCTGGTATCGTTTACAAGAAATACCCGTTCCCAGGTGTGCCTCAGCACGAACTGCGCCGGGCCAGAGGTAAGCAATATGTGCTGGCCGGCGGTGCGGTGGAAAACGTCACACTGGCGCTGGCCTCGGGGATTTGCACCAGCAGTGACGAGCTGGGCCGCAACCTGATGGACCACCCCTACATGATGACATGGGGTGCCGCCCCCGAGCCGGTTGGGCCGTTTCGCGGGCCGGGATCGACCTCGAGCTATGCCAATTTCCGGGACGGAAATTTTAGGAACAAGAATGCAGCTTTCCGGTTGGAGATCGGCAATTGGGGATGGAACTTTGCCGCTGGCTCTCCGAATTCAGACGTGGCGCGGCTGGTCGAGCAGGATAACCTCTATGGCACAGCCCTGCGCGACAAGCTCTATCACGATGTCCAGCGGCAGGTCCGAATTGGCACCATGGTCGAGCAACTGCCCAGAGCTACTAACCGCGTGACCATCGACCCGGCCTACCGCACGCCCATGGGCGAATACCGCCCGGTGATCAGCTATGATCTGGACGACTATTCCCGCGCCGGGCTGGCCGCTGCCAATGACACCTGCGCGCAGATTTTCCAGCGGCTGGGTATCAAAAACCATACCTCCTACAGCCCATCGGATGCGGGGTATTTAACCTATGATGGAAAGGGTTACACCTTCTTCGGCGCAGGCCATCTGGTCGGCACGCACAGGATTGGAACGGATCGGCACAACTCGGTCACCAATGACGAGATGCGCGCATGGGACCACGACAATCTGTGGCTGGTAGGCGCGGGCTCGATGCCGACGATTGCCACGTCCAACCCGACGCTGACGATGTCGGCCATGGCCTTCAGGGCCGCCAGAGCTATCCAGAAGGCCGTTCGGAAAGGGGGTGCGAAATGAGTTCGAAAAAGAAACTGGACGCCGCGCGCAAAAATCTCAGCAAACATCTGCAAGACGCTTTGATGCTGGAGCTTTCGACAATCCCGCCTTACGCAACGGCCTGCTATTCTATCCTGGAGCAAGGGCAATACGACCGGTCCGAGCCGACCATCGTCAACGCCGAGCCGATCGAGGTGATCCGTCAGGTCATGGTCGAAGAGATGCTGCATATGGTTTTGGCAGCGAATGTGATGAACGCGATCGGGGGTACGCCTCAGCTGAACAATCCCAACTTGCTGCCGAAATACCCGACAGAGCTACTGAACGGGGCCGGGCCAGAGGTGCGTCTGCGTAAATTCTCGCCCAAACAGGTCAAAAGCTTCCGCAAGATCGAAACCGCGCCGAAAGACCTCCGCGGGGCATTGAGGGGCGAATACTCCACCATCGGCGGGTTCTACGCCTATGTCAGGAAACTGCTGGAAGACGCGTGTAAGGAGTTCGGGGACAAAGAGATCTTCATCGGCGACCCCGCGCGTCAGATCTCCAATGACGACTATTTCGGCGCGGGCGGTGAAGTTGTCGAGATCACCGGCACCCCCGCGCAACGTCGCAAGGCGGCTTTTGAGGCCATCCAAAAGATCATGGAAGAGGGCGAAGGCGCTGATCTGGGCGGCAAAGCTGGTGACGGAGACACTATTCCCGGTCCGGCGGAGCATGAAGACATTGCCCACTACTTCAAGTTCAACGAAATCCTGCACAGCCGCTACTATCGCCCCGATGATCTGGTGACCGACCCTCCGACGGGCGATGACCTGATCGTTGATTGGAGCGCGGTCTCGCCCATGAAAGACGACCCCAGCGAAGAGAATTATGAATCCGCCCCCGAAATCGCCGCGATCTCGACCGAGTTCAACGCCGCGTGGTCCGGTTTGCTGGACGGTCTGCACATCGCCTTCAACGAGGATAAATCCGCTTTGCGCGACCTTGTTCCCACGATGTATTCGATCAAGTCGCTGGCGCAAAAGCTGATGCGCATCCCATTACCGGACGGATCGGGCGAGACAGCCGGGCCGACATGGACCTACCTTGCGCCGAAAAAGCGGGGCTGAAATGTCGCCATAGAACCGGCGGGACCCGTTTATGCGCCTCAGTCGAAACAGGTGTCTTCCGCTGAGGCCAACAAAGATTGTGCGGAGAATTTCAGTTTGCTAACGTCATGATCGCGCTGGGGAGGGCGCGGCATTTCAATGTTGGACTATTCGCACAATGCGTGGCTCGTGGCGGCCTCGTTGGCCGTGGCGCTGATGGCCGGTTTTACCGGTCTCTACCTGACGCATGGCGCGTCGAAACTGGACAATCAGCGGCGTAAATTCATCGTCGCCCTCGCAGCGGTGATACTAGGCGGCGGTATCTGGTCCATGCATTTCGTCGCCATGCTGGGCCTGCAACTGCCGATCCTGTTTTATTACGACGCGCTGGTGACGCTGATCTCGGCGCTGGTTGCCATCCTTATGGTGGGGCTGGCGCTGCTGCTATTGCATTTCCGCCCCAGAACCCCGCCGACCATCGTTGGCGCGGGGGTGATCGTGGGGCTTGGCATCGTTGTCATGCATTATGTCGGCATGGCCGGAATGCAGTTGTGCCGACCCGTCTACAGCTTGTTCGACATCGTCTTGTCGACCGCGGCCTCGGTTGTTCTGTCGGTTCTGGCGATCTGGGTGGCTTACGACAGCCGAACCCATCGGAACATCCTGCTGGGCACAGCCTGTTTCGGCATTGCCGTGTTTTCCATGCATTTCATCGCAACCGGTCTTACGGATTTTGTGGCCACCGATACCGCCGGGGCTACCGGGCCTGCGCTGGACAACCAGATTCTGGCGATGGGCGTCACGGTTGCAGTCTTCCTGATCTGTGGGGCCTTCCTGCTGACCGGGATCACCTTCATCGAACCCAAGCCTCAGCCTGCCGCTGCCCCCGAACCCGCGCCTCAACCAGAACCTGCCCCGACCCTACGCGCCGGGGTGCCGTTTGAACGCGAAGGTCAGACCTTCTTTGCTGAACCCGCCCAAATTGCCGCCATCCGGGCCGAGGGGCACTACACCATTCTGTATATCGATTCCGAGAAACTGTTCTGCCCCTGGTCCATCACCGAGGCCGAGACACGCCTGCAACCCGATGGCTTCCTGCGCGCCCATCGAAGTTATCTGGTGAACCCCAAACATGTCTCAAGCTTCGAGAGGCATAAGGACAACGGGACATGCTATTTCGACTCTGTCGAGGCGCTCAGCAAAGTCCCTGTCAGCCGATCTCGCCTCTCAGACATCCGCGACGCTTTGGGCCTATGATCGCAACTCGTGCAGCTCATTCGCATTTCGTGAAACAAGCTGCGCGCCCCGTTCCCCTTGGCTGGAACCGCTGAGCGCGCGCCTCTTTCCTGACGACAGGTCCCCCAAGGCATACCGCTCGGACCCAGGGAGGAAAAATATGATACCAGCCGGTTTTGAGTATCACCGGCCAGGCGACATCGCCTCGGCCATCGGCATTTTGCAAGAACACGGAGACGAAGCGCGCGTGATCGCGGGCGGGCACAGCCTGATCCCGATGATGAAGCTGCGCATGGCCGAGATGGGCCATCTTGTCGATCTTCAGGCCATCGATGAGCTCAAGGGCATCGAGATCGGGTCCGATACCGTGACCCTAGGCGCCATGGTGACGCAGCATGAGTTGATCACCCATGACGGTCTCGCCGCTGCCATTCCGCTGATCCGCGAGGCGGCCTTGCAGATCGCCGACCCTCAGGTCCGTTACATGGGCACCGTCGGTGGCAATGTCGCCAATGGTGATCCTGGCAATGACATGCCGGGCCTGATGCAATGCCTGAACGCAACGTTTGAACTGTCCGGCCCCGATGGGGCACGCAGTGTCGCCGCACGTGAGTTTTACGAGGCCGCCTATTTCACCGCACGCGAGGATGAGGAAATCCTGACCCGGATTTCGATCCCTGTGCCGGAGGCCGGTGTTGGTCAAGCGTATGAGAAGCAAAAGCGTAAGATCGGGGATTATGCGACCGCCGCCGCCGCCGTAATGGTCGGCAACGGCACGACCTCGGTTGCGATGACCAACCTGGCCGACACTCCGATCTGGTCCGAAAGCGCCAGCGCTGCATTGGCCAATGGCGATGTGGACGGCTGTGTTGCCGCCATGCTGGATGCCATTGAGCCCGTGGCCGACAACCGTGGACCTGTCGAATTCAAGAAACATGTGGCGGGCGTGATGCTGCGCCGCGCCATCGACCGCGCTCAAAGCCGCGCGGGTTGAGGGGAGGATAAAATGTCGAAAATGCACGTCAAACTCACCGTGAACGGCAAAGAGGTCGAAGGTCTGGCCGAGCCGCGCACGTTGCTGATCCACTTCCTGCGGGAAGATCTGAAAATCACCGGCCCCCATATCGGATGCGAAACCAGCCATTGCGGCGCTTGCACCGTGGATATCGATGGTAAATCCGTCAAGTCCTGCACCACTTTTGTAGCGCAAGTGAATGGCGCCGATATCACCACGGTCGAAGGCCTCACCAATGACGATGGCAGCCTTGGCGTATTGCAGGAAATGTTCCGTGAACATCACGGCCTGCAATGCGGTTTCTGCACGCCGGGCATGATCACCCGCGCGCATCGCTTGCTGCAGGAAAACCCGAACCCGACCGAAGAGGATATCCGTTTCGGCATGGCTGGAAACCTGTGCCGCTGCACCGGATACCAGAACATCGTCAAGGCGATCTCGGCCTCGGCTGACATGCTGAACGCTCAGAAGGAGGCTGCGGAATGAACGACCAAACTCTGACCCCCGAAGAACGCGCCGCCAATCTTAAAGGGATGGGCAGCTCGCGCAAACGCGTCGAAGATGTGCGCTTTACGCAAGGCAAGGGCAATTATGTCGATGACATCAAGCTGGACGGCATGCTGTTCGGCGACTTTGTGCGCTCCCCCTACGCACATGCCCGCGTTGTCAGCGTCAACAAAGAGGCCGCCTTGGCGATGCCCGGCGTGATCGCTGTTCTGACCGCCGAGGATCTGGCTCCGCTGGGCTTGCATTGGATGCCGACCTTGGCCGGCGATAAGCAGATGGTTCTGGCCGACGGCAAGGTGCTGTTTCAGGGCCAGGAAGTCGCGTTTGTGGTCGCCGAAGACCGCTATATCGCCGCTGATGCCGTCGAACTGATCGATGTCGAATACGAAGAACTACCTGTTCTGACCGATCCGTTTGAGGCGCTGAAATCCGATGTGGTCCTGCGCGAAGACCTTGAAGGTCAGACCGAAGGTGCGCATGGCCCTCGCAAGCATCACAACCACATCTTCACCTGGGAACAAGGCGACAAGGACGCGACCGAGGCCATTCTGGCCGAGGCCGATGTGGTGGCGGAAGAGATGGTGTACTATCACCGCACCCATCCTTGCCCGTTGGAGACCTGCGGCTCGGTTGCCAGCATGGACAAGGTGACTGGCAAGCTGACACTTTACGGGACGTTTCAGGCTCCGCACGCGATCAGGACGGTTGTATCGCTGATCTCTGGCATCGCCGAGCACAATATCCGCGTGATCAGCCCTGATATCGGTGGCGGTTTCGGCAATAAGGTTGGGGCTTATGCGGGCTATGTTTGTTCGGTCGTGGCCTCGATTGTCACCGGCAAGCCAGTGAAATGGGTCGAGGACCGGATGGAGAATCTGATGTCCACCGCCTTTGCCCGCGACTACTGGATGCAGGGTAAGATTGCGGCTACCAAGGATGGCAAGATCACCGGGCTGTGGTGTCACACTACGGCAGATCACGGTGGCTTTGACGCCTGTGCCGACCCGACCAAGTTCCCGGCGGGGTTCATGAACATCTGCACCGGGTCCTATGACATCCCGACCGCTTACCTAGCCGTGGATGGCGTCTATACCAACAAGGCTCCGGGCGGGGTGGCCTATCGCTGTTCCTTCCGCGTAACCGAGGCGGCCTATTTCATCGAACGGATGATCGAGGTTCTGGCCATCAAGCTGAACATGGACGCGGCCGAGCTGCGCCGGATCAACTTCATCAAGGCCGATCAGTTCCCGTATCAGTCCGCACTGGGGTGGGAATATGACTCGGGCGATTATCACACTGCGTGGGATAAAGCTCTGAAGGCCGTGGACTACGAAGGCCTGCGGGCTGAACAGGCGCAGCGGGTTGAGGACTTCAAGGCTGGCAAGACCCGCAAGCTGCTGGGCATTGGTCTGACGCATTTCACCGAGATCGTGGGCGCGGGGCCAGTAAAGAACTGCGATATCCTTGGGCTTGGTATGTTCGACAGTTGCGAGATCCGCATCCACCCGACTGGTTCTGCCATCGCGCGGCTGGGGACGATCTCTCAGGGTCAGGGTCATGCCACGACCTTTGCACAGATCATCGCCAGCGAGATCGGCCTGCCCGCTGATGATATCACGCTGGAGGAAGGTGATACGGACACGGCACCTTACGGTCTTGGGACCTACGGTTCTCGGTCAACCCCCGTGGCGGGTGCAGCAACGGCGATGGCCGCGCGCAAAATCCGCGCCAAGGCGCAGATGATCGCGGCCTATCTGCTGGAGGTCCACGACGACGATGTCGAATGGGATGTGGATCGGTTCTCGGTCAAGGGCGCGCCCGAGCGGTTCAAAACGATGAAGGAAATCGCCTTTGCTGCCTATAATCAGGCCATTCCGGGGTTGGAGCCGGGTCTGGAGGCGGTCAGTTACTACGACCCGCCGAACATGACCTATCCGTTCGGGGCTTATATCTGTGTCATGGAGATCGACGTGGATACCGGTGAATGGGATGTTCGGAAATTCTATGCGCTGGATGATTGCGGCACGCGGATCAACCCGATGATCATCGACGGACAGGTCCATGGCGGCGTGACCGAGGCGCTGGCCATCGCGATGGGGCAAGAGATTGCCTATGACGAGATGGGCAACGTGAAGACCGGTACGCTGATGGACTTTTTCCTGCCAACCGCGTGGGAGACGCCGAACTATATCACCGACTACACGGTGACCCCTTCCCCGCACCATCCAATTGGCGCGAAAGGTGTGGGCGAAAGCCCGAATGTGGGTGGCGTGCCCTGTTTCTCGAATGCGGTGCATGATGCGTTCCGGCCTTTTGGGTTGGTGCAGAGCCACATGCCGCATGACCATTGGCGGATCTGGAAGATCGCCAACGGGTTGGGGATGCATGGGTAATTGGGTTCGGATCGGCTTGACCGATCCGACCGAGGCAAGGGGGCTCTGCCCCCTTGAACCCCCGGGATATTTTTAGCCAGATGAAGAATGGATCCTGGTTTTGACTTTGAGTGATGTGCAGAACGGGTTGGCCGCGCAGGGCTATGTTGCTGATGATCGGTTGGCGATGGCGCTGCATCTGGCGCAGGCTTTGGGGCGGCCCTTGCTGCTGGAAGGTCCGGCAGGCGTTGGCAAGACCGAAGTCGCGAAGGCTCTGGCTGCCCAACACGACGCGCGTTTGATCCGCTTGCAGTGTTATGAGGGACTGGATGCCAGCCACGCCATTTACGAATGGAACTATCAGCGCCAATTGCTGGCCATCCGCGCGAGCGAAGCGCAAGGCGGCACAAGCGAAGCGCGGTTGTTCTCGGATGACTACCTTCTGAAACGGCCCCTTTTAGAGGCGATCAGTGAAGACAGCCCTCCGGTTCTCTTGATAGATGAGATTGACCGCGCAGATGAGGAGTTTGAGGCCTATCTGCTTGAGATATTGTCTGATTTTCAAATCACGATTCCGGAGCTTGGGACGATCAAGGCGCGCTCCCGCCCAATTGTTATCCTGACGGCCAATGGCACGCGGGACCTGTCCGACGCGTTGCGGCGGCGGTGTTTGTATAGCTATCTCGGCTATCCTTCGCGGGAGACGGAGATGGCCATCTTGAAGGCGCGTATGCCCTCTGTTGAAGGGTTGCTGGCACGTCAGATCGTCGGGGTTGTTCAGGCCCTGCGCAAGGAAAACCTTGAGAAAACGCCGGGCATTGCCGAAATGCTGGACTGGGCCGCCGCCCTGTCGGGCTTAGGTGTGAACGACATGGCCCAGTCTCGGGGCGAGGTACAGGCGACGCTTGTCTGCCTGCTGAAAACCGCAGCCGACTATGATGCCGCGCCGCCTGAGGTTCTGGATCGCTTGATCGGGAAGGTTGCGTGATGCAGGCCACCCGGTTCCCTTCCCGCGCGGCAGGCTTGGCGGACCGCATGAGCGGCTTCATGGCCCATCTGCGGATGAACGGATTGCGCGTGGGTCCCGCCGAAACCGGTGACGCGCTGGCCGCCTTGGCGGCGGTCGAGGCAACCGACGCGACACAGGCCAGGCAGGCCTTGTGCGTTTTGTTGACAGGCAGCGCCGAGGATTGGCGACGCTTTGATGAGCTGTTCGACGCCTACTGGTTCAATGTCGGCAAGCAGCGCAGTGGGACAGCGCAGACCGCACATGTACGGGTGCAGTCGGCGAAACCGAAGATCTGGCAGCAGCAAACACAAGACGAACAGGATCCGCAAACGGATACAGATCAGGCAGCCGCCACTCCTGATCCGGGCGACGGGGAGGCCGAAGGGATGGATGGGAAGCTGATTGCGACCCGAACGGCCAACCTGTCGCGTCGGGATCTGCGTGAATTGATGGATGACGAGTCGCTGAGACAGGCCGAACGGGCCGCAACACAGCTGGCCCGGGCGATCCGCGACCGCCGATCTCGCCGACGTAAACAAGCATCACGTGGCCGGACGCTGGACATGCGGCGGATACAGCGGGCCAGTCTGGCGCGGGGTGGAGAGCCGATGGACCTCTATCGCCGTGCGCGACCGCCGCGACCGATGCGGATCGTTGCGCTATGCGATGTCAGTGGGTCGATGACCGTCTATTCCCGTGTTTTTCTGGCGTTCCTCAAGGGCCTGATCGGCAGCGGAACCGAAGCCGACACTTTTCTGTTCCACACCCGTCTGATGCGCGTGACAGACGCTTTGCGCGATCACGACACAATCCGCGCTGCGGGACGGCTTTCACTGATGGCCGAGGGGTTTGGCGGCGGGACCGACATCTCTGGCAGTCTCGAAAGCTTTCTGGACGGCTACGGCGCGCGGGCGCTGAACGGGCGGACAATCGTACTGATCCTTTCGGACGGGTATTGCAGCACTGCACCGCAGGCGTTGGGGCAGGTTCTGGAACGGATTCAACGTAAAGCGCGCCGGGTCGTCTGGCTGAACCCGCTGAAAGGCTGGCAAAATTACCAACCAGTTGCGGCTGCCATGCAGGCCGCAGAACCCCATCTGGACGCCCATCTGCCCGCCAATACGCTTGAGGCGCTTGCGGCGCTGGAAGCTGAATTCAGAAAACTGTGAAAGGATATACCGATGGCAGGTTTCGACATTTTCGACACGATTGAAGAGCTGCGGCGTACCGGCGATGCCTTTTGCGTGGCGACAGTTCTGCGCACTGCCGATGCGACCTCGGCCAAGGCCGGAGGCAAGGCGGCCATCACCCGCGACGGTACGGTTCTGGGCCATCTGGGGGGTGCCTGCGTACAACGGGCCGTACGCGCCGCAGCGCAAGAGGCGCTGGTGTCGGGTGAGCCGAAAATGATCCGCGTCAAACCCTCGAATAAGGTTGTGTCAATGGCCGACCCGGACGGTGTTCAGACCTACAAAAGCGGGTGCCCATCCGGAGGGACAGTGGACATGCTGATCGAACCCTATCAACACGCCCCACGCCTGATCATATTCGGAGACTCTCCGATCGCACAGGCGTTGGCGTCCCATGCGGCACTGGCGGGTTTGCATGTGTGTTTGCCTGAAGGCGCCGAAAACACGGTGAAATTCACCCCCTTTGATCCTAACGATCTGAACGCATTGGGCGTTGAAGCGCGTGACTTTGTTGTGGTGGCGTCACAAGGCAAAGACGACGGAGCGGCATTGAAAGCCGCGCTGCAATCACCCGCGCGCCGCGTGTCGATGGTTGCAAGCCGCCGCAAGGCCGAGGTGCTGTGTGCCCAACTGGAAACGCAAGGGCTGAGCACTGAACAGACCAAGCGCCTGAAATCGCCCGCCGGGTTGGATATCCACGCCATCGACCCGCATGAAATCGCGCTTTCGATTTTGGCTGAAATCATCATGTGGCGCAATTCTGACAAATCGCAGGAGACATCCCATGATGAGAAAATGGCTTAACTGGCTGCACGCTTTGAAACCCGCGCAGCCCGAGTTGACCGCGGAGGAGGCGACCGAAAAAGCCCTCCGTGTCTTTCCGAAATGTTGTTGAAAAAGGACCCCCGAGATGGAACTCACTGACGAAATCCGCATCGCTGCCCCCAAGGACGCCGTTTACCGCGCGCTCAACGATCCTGATGTGTTGCGCGAGTGTATTCCGGGCTGCGAAGAGTTGATCCAACATTCCCCCGAACATCTCGAGGCCAAGGTCGTCCTGAAAATCGGCCCGGTCAAAGCCCGCTTTAGCGGCGAGGTGACGCTGGACAACTCCCAGGCGCCAGATGCGTTTTCGCTGTCCGGCGAAGGCAAAGGCGGTGCTGCGGGCTTTGCCAAGGGCGGCGCGGATGTATCCCTGACCGCTGACGGAGATGAGACGGTTCTGTCCTACACCGCCAAGGTGACAATCGGGGGCAAGATCGCGCAATTGGGCAGCCGCCTGATTGCAGGGACGGCCAAAAAGCTTTCGGCCAAGTTCTTCGACAAGTTTGGCGAGGTCGTTGCAGAACAATTCGTGCAGTAAACATTGCGTATATCAGCGGGTGTGGCAGGGCCTGCCACACTCCCTCTGATTTCCCTTAGCCCTGTGCCTCATCCTGCATGTAGGCGATGACATTGGTGATATCGGCCTCTTTCTTCAGGCCGGGGAACTGCATTTTGTTCCCGGGCAGAAACCCTTTGGGTTCGGTCAGAAACGCCGCCAGATTTTCCGGCGTCCAGACGAGGTCGGCATTGGCAAGCGGGCCGGAATATTTGAACCCGTCCACCTGCCCCGCAGATGCACCCACCACTTTGAACAGCGAGGGCCCTACGCCATTGCGGCCTTCTTTCAGCTGATGGCAGGCTTTGCACTTGCGAAAGACCTTCTTACCCGCTTTGAGGTCTCCGTCCACTGCGGCGATTGCAACCGGAGCGGTGGGCGCGGCTTCGGCCTTGTTATCGTCCATGGTAAACACAAGCCGCGCGGTGATCGGTACGGTCCGTGTGATGCCGGGCAGATCGGCCAGTTCCATCAGCTTGTCGACACCCGCATCCACGCCTGCATCCTCGGTGCTGAGGAAGACCATATCATTGGTGGAAACCATCACCGACGTCTCGGTCAGTCGCACCACGAACATCTCAGCGTCGAACTCGATCTCCGTCCCGACCAGAGACAACGCGGCCTCGACATCGATGATCGACGAGGCGCCCACGGCAAGGCCTGAGACCTCATCCATGTCGAATTCAGCGGTCAAGGCAGCGGTGCCTGCTTTGCGGAACACATATTCGATCATCCGTTCGTTTCGAATGTCGATATTGGTTTCTACCGAGGACAGATCTATCTCGATCTCGGCCTTGCCATCAGGGCTGACATGACCGCTCAGCCCGGTGAAGGAATTGACCTCACCCACGGTGTCTTTCTTGATCGTTCCATAAGCCAGGTGCGAGGCATCCGAGGACAAAGTCCAACTTTCCGAAAGAACCGGGGTTGCAACAATTGCAGACGCAATCGTGACTGCTTTCAACAGAAGTTTCATTTCTTTTCTCCTCAGGCTATGTAAATCCTGACCCCGCGGGCCCGGTCCGTGAAAGACAAACACACACAGGTCGCGATTTATTCGATGAGTGGTGAAATCAGCTCGGAACAGGCCGTGCGCGGCGCGATCCAGACGCATTCGAAACGCGTGTGGCGGTTCGGGCTTGCCCTGTCGGGGGCCCGGGATGTGGCCGACGACCTTTTGCAATCCACATGCCTGCGCGCGCTGGAGCGTCACCATCAGGTGACATCCCACGACAGGCTGGACAGCTGGCTGATGACGATCTGCCGCTCGATCTGGCTGAATGAGGTGCGCGCGCGATCCGTTCGCAAGGCGCAGGCCTTGTCTGTGACCCCAGAAACCGAATTAATTGCAACAGGACCGGATTCAGAAACGAATATTTTCGCGGCTGAAGTGTTTACTCAAGTGATGCACCTGCCAGAAGCGCAGCGCGAGACCGTGATGCTTGTCTTCGTGGAAGGGTATAGCTATCGCGAGGCAGCAGCCTTGCTTGAGGTGCCGATTGGAACAATCATGAGCCGGCTTTCTACGGCTCGGCAGAAACTGAAAACCGTGATGCAGCACGAGGCTGCGGACGCCGTTCGACGGGGTGGCAAATGACGTTTTCCGATGAAACGCTGCTGGCGTATCTGAATGGAAATCTGGACGGGACCGACGCGCAAGAGATCGAGAGCGCGGTCGAAGCCGATCCAGAACTGGAACAGCGCCTGATGGCGCTTGATCCGTTTGCACCTGTTGTGCATTCGGTCTTCAAGGATGTTCCGCAGGATGCGCCTCAGATCACCTTGCCGGATCGCGCGAGGTCTCAGCCCGCGTCTCAACCTTTTCGATTGCTGGCCGTCGCGGCCTCGGTCGCGATTGTGGCGGTGTCGGCGACGTTGTGGGCAACACGACCCGCGCCGTTGGGCTGGGCGCAACAGGCGGCAATCTACCAATCGCTCTATGTGCCTGAAACAATTGCCACTCTGGACACCGCTCCCGAGGCGCTCGAGGCCCAGTTCGCTCAGGCCGAGGCCACGCTGGGCCGGCCCCTGAATCGCGAAGCCCTGAGCGCCTTGCCCGGGGCTGAGCTGAAGCGGGCTCAGGTTCTGTCTTTCAAGGGAAAGCCACTGGTTCAGGTCGTCTTTGCGGATGATCAGGGGCGGCCTTTCGCCTTTTGCGTGATCCGTCAAGGGCCTGGGGCCCCGGACAAGGATGTGAACCTTGCCGTTCTCAGCGGTCTGGCAACGGCCACTTGGGCGGAAGACGGCTATGGCTACATGATCATCGGCGCCGATGGTCAGAGCGATCTGAGCGATCGCCTGACTGCATTCTCCGAAGCGATCGCCAGCTGAATGTATCTTGGCCAATTGCAGAGGCCAAAGAAAACCACTCCAGTTCAGATTTTCGAGACGAATAGCGGAGTGACCGAGTTGTGAACGCTCAATGCAGGCGGTTTGATGGCACGGGTGCGCCCTCGAGAACCAGCTTTCCGTTCTTCAGATGACGCTCGACGAATTTCTTCTGCAAGCGCCCCACAGGCACGGGATAGGCCGTTTCAGGGACGTAATCCTGACGTTTCACATGCGGAAAGAGGGCGAAGATTTCTTCTCGCGCCTCCTCAGATATTGCCTTGATTGCTTCCGGGCCTGTGAACAAGCTCTCCGAGGGGGCACCATCGGCAAAAATGACCTCGTGCTGATCGAAAAGAAGGTGGAAATAGGCGACCTCGGTGATCTCTTCATCCACATAGATACCCGGTAGCGCGGCCAGCTTTATCGCCGACACAAGGACATCGGGACTGCCGAACATACGCTCGGACACTTTGGAGGACACCAACATACGGTGCTGTCTCGACACCAATAGATCCTTTGCTGGAAGCCCCTGCCCAAGTGCACCAGCGGAAATCCGAACAGGTCGCAGTTTTTCGGCAGCGGCCTCCAAAGCCGCCAAATCCAGCTTTTTCGACCCAACCCACCGCAAACACTGCGGGCCATTGCCCTTGGTCAGAACGATGTCACCAGCAGAAAGCGCCTCGACAGAGGTTGGGCCGTTCGGTGTTTCGATCATAGTGCCCGCGCAGAAACACACGATGTCACCCGAGATATCGCCAAACCCGATCCAGCCGGTATTCGCACCAGACGAAAGCCCGCCTTCAAAGATCACTTCAATCCTGGAGACAGGCCCCGCGATGGAAACCGTCAGAGAGTCGGACGACCCTGGCCCGTTGACAAAAGGCGACGCATTTCCGTCAGCTTCGACCGTATTGCCCGTTTGAACGTGAAATGGGCCGAGGTTTGAAAAAACAACCGGAACCGGATCGCCGTTCACGTCGAAGGCCAGAACCGTCACCCTTTCATCGAAAGAGAATTCGTTACTATCGAGGTCGATGATTTCAAAAGTCGCATTCTTTACTGCTGTGGAGAACAACACTTCCGATGTCGCGGGTCCGGGTATTCCTGCAACAAACTGATTACCACTGAAAAACCCACTGAAGAACACTTCTGGATCAGAAGCCACAGTCAGCGTCGACGAATTCGCACCATCCGTCAGCCCGGTCGATCCGTTCGCACTACCCAAACTTGCCCAATCAAACAGGAACGGCATTGCTGCTTCCCCTAAACCAACTAAACCGACTACAATATCGAAACTCTACTCACGGCGTATTAACGCGAAGTTAATCTGACAAGCTTCAAGTTACGTTTTCAACGGCTTAAACGCGTGCAGTAGCACCCAACCAACTAGGATCGAACATGGCCATTGTTACCATGCCTGCCCAGACAGCTCAGCGCTTGAAAGACAAAATTCTCAATTTATCTCAATCGGTTGAGGCGAAAGTGTTCTTTGCCAAAGACACGGCGCTGGGTCTTGGGTTCACCGAAGAAGAGATCAAAGCCTTCGGAGGAGAAACCGGCGATGCTGTCGTTTTGGCAGTGTGGGACCTTGACGCTCTCAAGCAGGCCATTCCACAATCTGCCGGTGGGCGCTTGAATTATATCCCGATCGTGAACGAAAAAGCCAAGGCCAAGCTGGATCCGTTTTATCAAGCCTAGACCGTACTCTGCGTGTTTGTGGCAAAGGGTGAGGCACACGCCCCACCCTCTTTTATATCACGCGTTGATGATGTTGTGACCCGGGCCGTAGGGGAAGCCGGTGATGTTCTCGGCGCCGTCTTCTTCGACCACTAGGATGTCATGCTCACGGTAGCCTCCGGCTCCGGGCTGGCCTTCGGGTATCCAAAGCATCGGCTCGATCGAGACGACCATGCCGGGTTCCAGCACCGTGTCGATATCCTCACGCAGCTCCAGACCCGCCTCGCGCCCGTAGTAGTGGCTGAGCACGCCGAAGGAGTGGCCATACCCGAAGGAACGGTATTGCAGCAGACCCTCATCTTCGAAGAAGCGGTTGATCTCGGCGGTGATGCCGGAACAGGTCGCGCCGGGTTTGATCAGGCTCAGGCCAAGCTCATGCGCGGCGACGTTGGCCTTCCAGATGCGCAGGCTGTCGGCGTCGGGTTCGCCCAGAAACAGGGTGCGCTCCAGTGCCGTGTAGTAACCCGAAATCATCGGGAAAGTGTTCAGCGACAGGATATCGCCCTTTTGCAGCGCCCGTTTGGTGACCGGGTTATGCGCGCCGTCGGTGTTGAGACCGGATTGGAACCAGACCCAAGTGTCGCGATATTCTGCGTCGGGATAGGCGCGGGCGATCTCTGCCTCCATCGCGTCGCGACCGGCCATGGCGATCTCGATTTCGGTTGCGCCTTCGCGGATGGCGGTGTGGATGGCGGCTCCGCCCACATCAGCGGTGCGGGCACCACCTTTGATCAACTCGATCTCTTCGGCGGATTTCACCATACGGGCCGCCATCGTGTCGGGCGCGATGTCGACCAGTTCAGGCTGGTCCAGCATCGCCAAAGCCGTATCGCGCGCGGCGAGGGTCATGTGATCACTCTCGACCCCGATCCGTTTCGCGCTGCCGATCAGGCTAGCCACCGCGCGCCAGTAATTGTCACGCTTCCAATCGGTGTAGATCACATTGTCCTCGACCGAGCGGCGCCACGGTTGGCCCGCGTCGATATTGGCCGAAACGGTCGTGCAGGCGTCCTGCGTGACTACGCAGCCATAGGGCCGGCCAAAGGCGCAGTACAGAAAGCCCGAGTAATAGGCGATGTTCTGCATCGACGTCAGCAGCACCACGGGAATATCCCGCGCGGCCATAATGGCGCGCAATTTGCCCAGACGGCGGTCGTATTCGCCTTTGCTGAACGGCAGCGGGGCCTTGTCGCCATTGTGGCAGGTGAAGAATTCGGGGCGATTTGTCATGTTCAGGTCTCTCATCTTTGCCGGGCGGCAAACCCGGCCACTTGTCCCGGCGTTCAGGACAGGCGGTCTCGGGGTCCGAGAGCCGATCATCCCAGTGCGCCCGCGACGCCATCGCGGCTGGGATGAACAGGTGAATCGTTAGATCAGGCGCGCGCTTGCGTCAAGCGGGGGAAAGCCCCCGCAGACGCTCGGACCGGCGACGAAGCAATTCGACCGTAGTCAGCAGCGCAATCGAGATCACCACGAGGATCGTGGCCACCGCCAGAATGGTCGGGCTGATCTGTTCGCGCAGGCCAGTGAACATCTGCCAAGGCAGGGTTTTCTGGCTGGCCGAACCGACAAACAGCACCACGACAACCTCATCAAACGAAGTGATGAAGGCAAACAAACCACCCGAGATCACGCCCGGCAGGATCAGCGGCATCTGGATCTTGAAGAAGGTCCGCACCGGCCCTGCGCCCATATTCGCCGCCGCTCGCGTCAGCGAGCGGTCAAAGCCCACCAGCGTGGCGGTCACGGTGATGATGACGAACGGGATGCCCAAAACGGCGTGCGCGAGGATGACCTTCACATAGCCAACGAAATTCTTGTTCATACCCAGCGTGCCTTCCATGAAGCGACCGATATCGCTGTAGAAGAAGAACATGCCGGTGGCCGAAATGATCAGTGGCACGATCATCGGTGAGATCAGGATACCCATGATGGCACGGCGGCCTGGAACATGGCTCTGGCTGAGGCCGATGGCCGCCAGGGTGCCCAGCGAGACCGAGATCACCGTCGCAATCGGAGCGATGATCAGCGAGTTCTTGAAGCTGCGCTGCCATTCATTGTTGGTGAAGAAGTCGCGGTAATGTTTCAGCGAATACCCCTCGGGGTCTAGCCGTAGCATCTCGGGCGTGAAGGTAAAGAAGTCCTGCGCGTTGAACGACAGTGGCAGAACCACAAGGATCGGCGTGATCAGGAAGACGAAGATTGCACCGCAGATCACTCGGAACAGGTAGTGGTAGAACACCTGTTTCGCAGTCAGATAGGGCAGCAGTTTGCGGCGATAGCGGCCCTCATAGAGCCAGTAGATGAACCATGCGAAGAACCAGCCGCCCAGCAGGCCCAGAACGCCGCCCATCGGACCTGAAAACAGGAGCCCGGCGATTCCGAAGCCGAGGATGGTGATCCAGCGGGCCAGTTTCTCGTTCTTCAAAACAGCAATGTAGATCCAGGCAAGCGCCGCGATCAGGACGGCTCCGCCAATGATGCCCAGAGGGATCGAACTGTTGCCTGCGCCAACAAACATACCGGCGAAGGCCCCTGCCAATGCAACGCTTGGCAGGACCATGGACATTGGTTTGCGGGAAATCGGAGTAAGTGCGGCCATGTCGATTATCCCAGCTTCACGTTATCAATGCCGACGATCTTGTCGTAACACCAGTAGAGCAGCAGCACGACGCCCAACAGAATCGTACCCAGCGCCGCCGCCAGTCCCCAGTTCAGCGAGGACGAGATGTGGTAGGCGATCCGGTTCGAGATGAACACGCCCTTGGTGCCGCCCACGATCTCGGGCGTGATGTAGTAGCCGATGGCCAGAATGAACACGAGGATCGACCCCGCGCCGATGCCCGGAATGGATTGCGGGAAATAGATGCGCCAGAAGGTCGTCCAATTCGTCGCGCCCATGGATTTCGCGGCGCGGGTGTAGGACTCGGGTATTGTCTGCATCACCGAGTACATCGGTAGGATCATAAACGGCAGCAGAATATGCGTCATCGCGATGATCGTACCGATCTGGTTGTTGATGATGACAAGTCGGGCGTCATCGGCCACCAATCCGAGCCAAACCAGCGTTTCGTTGATCACACCCTGTTGTTGCAACATGACCTTCCACGCCGACGTTCGCACCAATAGCGAGGTCCAGAAGGGTAACAAAACAAGGATCATCAGTAAGTTTGACACCCGCATCGGTAGGGTCGCCAGCAGGTAACTGACCGGATATGCCAACAGGATACAGGACGCGGTGATCACCAGTGACATGAACAAGGTGCGCCCGAAGAGCTTGATCAGAATCTGCTTGTCCTCGGGCTGCGCCTGCGCGCCTTCGGGTGTGCGGCGCATATCGACCGCGTTTAGGAAATAGCCGTTCGTCACAGCGGGCGAGTGAGTCTTGATCACCGCCCAAGTCTGCGGTTCGCCCCAGCCCTCGTGGATTTCGATCACCTGATCCTTGAACGGCCCGTCGGTTTCGGGGTCCAGCTTACCCATTTTCCGACCCGAGCGGCGGAACATCGAGGACATGCCTGTCTCTTCATAGTTCAGACGCGAGCCCAGCCGGGTATGTGTCTTGTTGTCGACGGCCACGACCATGTCGCGGACAAAGGCGTCATAGACGGCCTCGTCAGGCAGTTCGCCACTGTTTTCGTCCCAGCTTTGCAAGGCTTCGACCGTTAGGGGCAGAGTTTCCTGCACAATGCTGTTTTCCACCGACCGGAACAACATCGATGCAATCGGCACGATGAACGAGAACAGCACGAACAATAGCAGAGGGGCCACCAGCATCAGCGCCCGCAGCTTTTGTCGCCTCAACGAACGTGCCAGTGATTGCTTGAGCGGCGTTCCATCCGCTGCCAGCATGGGTCCGGCGTTTTGGCTTGCGTCAGTCATCAGTGCCCCTTGGGTTTTCTTTGGTCCGGGGGCGGCGCACCGCCCCCGACTTTGTCATGAAATCAGACGCTTATTGCGCCAACCACGCCTGGAACTTGGCGTCGATGTCGTCGCGGTAGTCAGCCCAGAACTCGTAGTTATACAGGAACGTGTTCTTGGCGTTGTTCGGATCGGTCGGCATGTGCGGTGCCATGTCGATACCCAGATCGGCGTGCTGACCCACCAGCGGAGCCGACGAGGCACGGGCCGGGCCGTACGAGATGTACTTGGCCTGATCCGCAAGACGCTGAGTGTCGGTCGCGAACATGATGTAGTCCAGTGCGCGTGCCTGACGCTCTTCGCTCAGACCGGCCGGAATGATCCAACCGTCAAGATCGAACACCTGCGCGTCCCACAGCATGGCAACGGGCTGGTTCTGCTCTTCGATCACGCTGAACAGACGACCGTTGTAGGTCGAGCCCATGATGACTTCGCCATCAGCCAGCAGCTGCGGAGTATCCGCGCCGGCCGACCACCAGACAACACTGTCCTTGATGGTGTCGAGCTTGGCCAGAGCCTGATCCTGACCCTCTGCAGTCGCCAGCACGTCATAAACGTCGTCCTTGGCAACGCCGTCACAGATCAGAGCCCATTCCATGTTGTTGATCGGACGCTTTTCCAGCGAGCGCTTGCCCGGGTAGTTTTCCAGATCAAACACAGCGCAGACGTCTGTCGGCGGCGTGTCACCGACCAAGTCGGTGCGATAGCCGAACGTGGTCGAGTAAACGATCTGCGGGATAAAGCAGTCGCTGACCAGCAGATCACCGAAGTCTTCGGATGCGGGCGTGCCATCAGGTGCCGGGGCCAGCATAGTATCGGGATCGATTTCCATCGCCAGACCTTCGTCGCAGAGACGGATCGCGTCCGCCGCAACAACGTCAACCACGTCCCAGGTGATGTTCCCGGCTTCGTTCATCGCGCGCAGCTTGGCAACCGCTTCGGCCGAGCTGTCATCGTTCAGGATGGTGACGCCGGTTTTTTCCGAATAGGGCTCGTGATAGGCCTTGAGCTGCGATTTGGAATAGGCCCCGCCCCATGAGACGATGGTCATCTCTTCGGCGGAAACGCCACCGGCCGCTGTTGCCAGAGCCGCTGCAGTCAGCAGTGTCTTTGTTGGTTTCATGTAAAACTCCCAGTATTTCCCGTTTGTTGTATGGTCAGCCGACGCACGGGTTTTCGCCAGCCGGTCCCTCAGTGTAACCGCGCTTGTGCCGCGCGGCTTGGTCTATGCGTCAAGCGCACGACAATCCTTTGCCAGCCAACCGATATCAATCTCTTGACCGGGTTGCAGGCGAATAGCATCGGGGGCGTTCCGTGTCTTGACGATGAACTCGTCATTGCCCGCCACAGACATGCGGAAGCGGAACACGTCGCCCATATAGATGAATTCCTTGACCGTCGCCTTCAGCGTATGAGCGTCGGCATGCAGACGATCCTTGTTGAATTCGACGCGTTCCGGACGGATCGAAACCTTGGTCCGTTCGCCCGGATTGTGCACATTGATCGGTACCGCATCAATTTCTGATCCGTCATCCAGCTGCACCACACAGCTGTCGCCGTCGATGGATTTGACCACACCTTCCAGCGTGTTGTTCTCGCCGATGAACTGCGCGACGAAGCTGTTGTCCGGCTCTTCATAGAGTTGATCCGGCGGCGCCAGCTGCTGAATGCGGCCATCATCGAACACGGCGACACGGTCTGACATCGTCAGCGCCTCGGTCTGGTCGTGGGTCACATAGACTGTGGTGATGCCCAGCTCATGCGCCAGTCGGGTGATTTCGAACTGCATATGCTCACGCAGCTGCTTATCGAGCGCGCCCAGCGGCTCGTCCATCAGCACCAGTTCCGGCTCGAACACCAGGGCCCGCGCCAGGGCGATCCGCTGTTGCTGACCTCCGGACAGCTGCGCCGGACGACGCCCGCCAAAGGCACCCATCTGCACCATGTCCAAAGCGCGCTTGACCTTTTCGTCACGCTCGGACTTGCCCAGCTTGCGAACTTCCAGAGGAAAGGAAAGATTTTCGGCCACCGTCATGTGCGGGAACAGAGCGTAATTCTGAAACACCATGCCAATCCCACGTTTGTGCGGCGGGATATTGTTGATTGGACTTCCATCCAGCAGGATTTCACCATGGGTAGCGGTTTCAAACCCGGCGAGCATCATAAGGCAAGTTGTCTTGCCTGAACCTGACGGCCCGAGCATTGTCAGAAACTCGCCCTTCGGCATTGCAAGGTTGAGATCTTTAACGACGAGATTCTCGCCATCATAAGACTTCTGAACGCGTTGAAATTCGACAAACGCGGCGTCGTTCGTTGTACCGGTCACAAGACCCCCTGTTTCGTCAAATGATTACCCGAGGCTTTCGGATTTCATTGATCTGTGATCCACAGTTAAGACCAAGCGATACGCACTTGGCAACACGTTATGGTGCTTTTTCCAAATTTGAGTTCACACTTGCCTGCTACCGCACATCATTTAGGCACCGCATATGCCATGCAAGACATTGATTACTCGACAAAACAGGTTTTCCGATCCGCTCCTGGATTTTCGGTATCGCGTCGAGAGTTCGCAGGTTGGTACAACTCAGGAACACCGCTTCGACCGCTGAATCTGCTCCCAGTTCAGAGGCAGCCTCGACCACGGATTCCGTCGAGATCCGCGCCACCTTGGCCTCTTCTGCCTGCCCGAAACTTGCGAACACATCCATGCTTATGCCATTGGCTTGAAACGCAGTACGGAGCGGTATGTTGACCTCTTCAATGTAAGGCGACAGCAGGGCAAATTTCGAAACACCTAGGTCGGCGGCGCAAGCGGTCGCTGCTCGGAGGGGATTCGTGACTTCACGGGTATTGCATGTCTGTTTGACCAGTTCCGCGACGCGCTCTGACCCGATCACCGAACTGGCCGAGGTACAGCCATAACCCACAACATTGTAGGGACGCGCATTGGGAAGTAATTCCGCCGCCGCGGGCAGCGCCTTCTCCATCTCGGCAAGGCTTTCGGTCGTCACCTCGATCCCGCTGGGAATGCGCGTGACGTGCAGAGGGTACTTGCGGTCCGCGAAATACGCACCGAACTCAGGCTCAAGCGTCTCATCGACCTGCAAAACGATCAACCCAAGCGGCGAGGCGTTTGGGTCGTCTTCATCCAGAGTGTAAGGGACATGGGTCATAGCTGCATCATCTCCGGCCCGATCCTTGGGCTGATAAACCGTGGGGTGCCGTCAGTGATGACGATGTTTTCCTCATGCACCAGAATTTTGTCACCGACAGCGATGCCCGGTTCCAGTGTCAAAACCATGCCCGGTTCCAAAACGGTGTTGTCCGTCGGGATCAGCGACGGCCATTCGGTCAGGGACATTCCTAAACCATGGCCCAAGCGCCCCGCATCCGTTCCCTCTGCGTCCTTCGTGAGAACCCTGTTCATGGCATGAAACAAATCCGCCGCGGTTGCGCCCGGCCGGGCGATTTCGAACGCAGCATCCGAGGCTTCGATCAACCGAGCATGAGCATTTGCCACATCAGGCCGAGGCGGGCCGATTGACCAGTTTCGGTCGAAGTCGCAAAAATATCCGCCCCAAACCAAACCAGTGTCCAACATCAACACATCGCCCAGCGCCAGCGGCACGCCAGAGGCCGGTGAAATCACATCCGCATAGCCGCCCTGTTCGGCCCCGCCGGCAAGATAGGGAACCCAATCGGCGCCCTCTTCCAGGCACAGCATCTGAAAGCGGCGGAACACCTCATCCAGTGGCACACCCTCCCCGGCGATCTCGGGGACTCGGGCGAATGCCCGCCCGGCAATACCGCAGGCGGTTTCGATCTTGGCAATCTCGGCCTCGGACTTGACCATACGCAACTGGCGTAGGATGCCACTGTCGCCTGTGAGCGCCCTTGTTCCAAGCAGGCCTCGTAATCGTTCAAGGTCTGCCAAAGGCATACGGAGATGCGTCTCATGCCCATCCGGTATCCCAATTCGCCCCTCCGTGGGTGTCACTTCGACCAGCGTATCGCATAGCAAAGAGACACCGTCATCTTGCAAATCAGGCGCACTCCACGTGCGAATGTCGTCGATCCATGTCTGCGCCATAAGGGCTGCTCCGATCGACGAGATCACCGCGATCGGCTTACCCGCGACTGGCACAATGAGGAACCACGGGCGGGTCGGGCTTTCCCAAAACCGGGTCAGAAAACCGGTGAAATAGCGTAGATCCGCCTCGGTTGTCAGCAAGAGCGCCGACAGGCCCGCCGCATCCATTAACTGCTGCGCGCGTCTGGTGCGCGCTTCAAACTCGGATGGCGCAAACCCCCTCATTCCGCGGTCTCGGAGAGGATGCACAGCACGCGCGAGGCCTCGGTCATTCCCAGTTCAACCCGTGCCCGGTCATTCAGAACGACTGCGAGCCCAGCGCCGCCCGAGGCTGTTGTCTCCAACCCCGCTGCGGCCATGTCTGGCAGTTTCCCGGACACGTCCTCATCCGAGAGCGTCAGGAACAGGTCGGCGTCGCGCGCCAATCCATTCAGCGCGATCAGCGAAGGTTCCTTGCAGTCCAGACGCCCCATGATGCTGTCCGGCCCATCGGCGAAGACACAGGAGCCTGCCTCAATACTGGCCTGCAGAGCGGGCGCGGCTTCAGGTTCGACCACGACTATTTTCGGCGCGTCACCCCAAGCTTTGCGCGCATAGGCAGCCACAGCCCCGGCCAGACCGCCAACACCGGCCTGCAACATGATGTGAGTCGGAACTTCGGGGCATTGGTCAACCGCCTCAGACGCCATTTGCAGATACCCCTCCATCAGGGTCCACGGCAGATCATAGTACCCGTCCCATGAGCTGTCCGAGAGCAAGGTCCACCCGTTTTCCTCAGCCGCGTCGCTTGCGGCTTGCATGCTGGCTGCATAATCGAGCCCACTGCGCACAACCTCGGCACCTTGGCCTTTCAATCGGGCAGAAAAGCTCTCGGGCACCGTCTCGGCGATATAGACAACTGCTTTTGCGCCAAACATCCGCGCGCCCGCCGCAACGCTCATCCCGTGGTTCCCGGCACTGGCGGTCACATAGGTTGACCCTGCCAACGTGTCTACACCCGGCGCGTCCGAGGCTTCGGCAGCGTGGCGCGCAATCACATAGGCCGCGCCGAGGGCCTTGAACGAGCCCAAATTCATGCGCGCGCGCTCATCCTTCACCCAAAGATGCGCAACCGGGGCGAGGCCTGCGACATCCACCAAAGGCGTCTCTTTCGCCGCCGGACACATGGACAACAAGGCCGCAACGCGGGCCGCATCTGTCGACGGATAAGGGGCCGAGGGCGCAAGTTTGGGACCTGCCCTGTGTGTATTCGCAACGATCTTCATGTGTCTCTCCGCCATTTTGCCTGACGTGATCTGATCGCTCCTGATCTGTCAACTCTTCTGATCGTCAGCCGACCTGATCCAACAGCCAGTCATGAAACAACCCCGCCGCCGGGTTCGAGGTATTCGCGGATAGAAAATACCCCTCATTGCTGTCGATTGAGCCGTCATGCGCACGCTCGACCAAGCCCTTATCAAGCGCGTGTTTCGCTAAAAGCTCACTCACCAAGGCCACGCCACCCCCATGCGCCGCCAATTGAAGCGCCATGCCAAAAGTGTCCACAAAAACGGTGGGCTGGCTTTGCAACCCCTGACTCTCCAACCACCGGCCCCAGCCACCAGATGTCCCCACAGCTTCGATCAGAGGCAGGTCCGATATGTCACCGGACAAGGCCGGAGATTTAAATGGCACAAGCCGGTCCGGCATCAGGCGAACAGCGCCCTGCCCTACCTGTTTCTTCGATCCGAACCGTACCTGCACATCCGCTTGAGAGGCATTGAAATCGTCCGGCCAAATTGCGCTGAGCAGCCGCACGCGGATATCCGGGTGCTGACGGGCAAACGCGGGCAGATGTGGGGCGATGACCCATTGCGCGATACTGACCGAAGTCGCGACTGTCAGAACGTCTCCGGATGCGTTCGTGTCGACCTGTCCGGCGGCAACAGCCAGCGCCTCAAGCGCCTTGCCGACCTCGGGCAGCAGCTTTCGCCCTGCATCCGTCAGCGCCAGACTGCGCGGATGGCGCACGAAAAGGGACGCGCCCAATCGCAATTCAAGTGATTTCACCTGCTGGCTTACCGCCGATTGGGTCAGACCGATTTCCTCGGCCGCAGAAGTGAAGCTTAGCGTGCGGGCGGCGGCCTCGAAGGATCGAAACCAGGTCAGAGGGGGAAGTGATTTCGCCATAGGCCAAGCTGATCATTAGTCTTATTAATGTCAAAGCACATAATTCTATCATTTGTCAAAAACCAGCCCCGTTTCTAACGTCGGCCCGCGCGACAGGAGAGGTTTTATGCAGCCGGAAATACGCAAAATCGTAACCTATGACGAAGAGGTTCTAGTCGAAGGGTTTCGCCCCGCAAAGACCCCATGGCGCATGTTTGCGGTGGCCGCCGTGGTCACCAACCCGTGGGCCGGGCGATATGTCGAAGACCTGAAACCCGAGATTCAGGCCTATGGCCCCGTTCTGGGTGAGATGATGACCAAGCGCATGATTGCGCTGGCCGGCAGCGGCGATGCGATCGAGGCCTATGGCAAGGCCGCAGTGGTTGGTCTGAATGGCGAGGTCGAGCATGCCTCGGGCCTCATTCACACTCTGCGCTTTGGCAACCACTACCGGCAGGCCGTTGACGCAAAGTCTTATCTGGCCTTTACCAACACCCGAGGGCCCGCGAACGCTCCGATCATGGTGCCGCTGATGGACAAGAACGACACCGGGCGGCGCTCGCACTATCTGACCATCCAGTTTGCGATTCCCGACGCGCCACGAGACGACGAGATCGTTGTGGTGCTTGGCGCGGCAACCTCAGGCAGGCCGCATCACCGCATTGGCGACCGCTATCAGGACCTCAAGGATTTGGGCCATGACGTGGACAACCCGGCCGCGGTCTGAGATCGGCGGGCTCGCAGCGATCCAAACTGGCGCGGGACCCAATGTCCTGTTGCTACACGGCGTCGGATTGCGCGCGGAGGCCTGGGGCGCCCAATTAGACGCGCTGGCATCGGTGGCGCGTCTGACCGCACCGGACATGCCCGGTCATGGCGAAAGCCCAATAGGCAACACGCGTGCAGAGCTTTCGGGATACACCGAAGCCACATTGCGCGTTCTGGATCAACTGAGCGAACCAACGGTAGTTGTTGGTCATTCCATGGGCGCAATGATCGCGCTCGATCTTGCGGCTAGGGCGCCGCAACAGGTTGCCGGTGTCGTCGCACTTAACGCCATTTTCGAACGCAGTGCCGAGGCCACACAGGCCATCACAACCCGAGCCGCAGCGCTTGACGGTCAAACACCAAGTGATCCGACGGGCACTCTGCAGCGTTGGTTTGGTGATACTGATCCGCCCGAATGCGCTGCCTGCCGAAACTGGCTGACGGCGACAGATCCTGCGGCCTACAAGCAAGCCTATACAGTGTTTGCCAACAGCCCGATCCCGCGTTGGGACGATTTGAAGACGCTCACCTGCCCTGCCTTGTTTATAACGGGTGATCTTGAGCCCAACTCGACCCCCGCCATGTCACGCGCCATGGCGGAGCTTGTTCCAAACGGGCGGGCGCAGATCGTCAAGGGTGCCGCTCATATGATGCCGATGACCCACGCCGCAGAGGTTAACACCGCCCTGTCAACCTTTCTGAACGAGGTGCAGCAATGACCAGTCTCGACCCTCGCGACCTGCGGCGCGTCTTTGGCAGCTTTATGACCGGTGTCACTGTTGTGACGACGCGGGATGCTTCTGGCACGCCGTTGGGGTTTACTGCCAACTCCTTCTCATCCGTGTCTCTGGACCCGCCTCTCTTGCTGGTTTGCCCGGGCAAGAACCTGTCCTCCTACGATGCCTTCGCGAGCTGCGTGCATTTCGCGGTGAACATTTTGGCTGAGGGGCAAGAGGATGTCTCAAACACATTCGCCGGGTTCGAAGGCGATCGGTTTGCCAAAACCGCGCATCAGCTGGACGCCCATGGTGTCCCTCTTCTGGACGGCGCGGTTGCGACGTTTTCCTGCCGGGCGCATCAGGCCATCGACGCCGGAGATCACTGTATTCTGATCGGAGAGGTTGAGGCGTATACCTATACCGAAACCCGAGGGCTCGGATATGCCAATGGGCAGTATTTCAGCCTCGGCCTTGAACGCGGCGCATTCGAGGCCGCAGACCGAACTGTTGTCTGCGGCGCGATCATCGAATGCGACGAAAAAGTGCTGTTGGAGAAAACCGCGTCCGGATACCGCCCGCCGCAGATCAGCTTGTCGGATCATCAAGCCCTGCGCGAAAGCCTGCAGCAAGACTTGGCAGCGCGAGGGATCACAGCGCAGTTAGGTGCGGTCTATTCTGTCTACGACGATGCCACGACGCATCATGTCTACACGCTCGCGTCGGCACCGGCTTTGCCGCTCAACAGCACCCTTGAAGCGGTTGCCATCGAAAACCTTGCAAACCTGACTTTCGCAACCCCGGCCATCTCCACCATGATGTCCCGCTTTGCGTTCGAAAGCCTTACCCGCGATTTTTCCCTCTATCTCGGCGACGCACAGCGGGGCGATGTACATACTCTCTCAGAAAGGACTGAATGATGGAGTTTTCCCTCTTTGCTCATATGGAGCGGCTCAACCCTGAACAGTCTCACGAGAAACTGTATGAAGAGTTTATCGAGCTGTGCAAAGTGGCCGATGACGCCGGTATGCGCGCGGTGTGGACGGGCGAGCATCACGGGATGGACTTCACCATCGCGCCCAATCCATTGATGTCCCTGGTCGATATCGCGCATCACACCAAAAACATCCGCCTTGGCACGGGCACCGTCATCGCGCCTTTCTGGCACCCGATCAAATTGGCCGGTGAAACCGCCGCAGCCGACCTGATGACCGGGGGACGCATCGAGTTGGGTATCGCGCGCGGGGCCTATTCCTATGAATATGAGCGATTGATCCCCGGCATGGATGCCTGGGACGCGGGCCAGCGCATGCGGGAAATCGCCCCCTTGTTGCCCAAATTGTGGGAAGGCGATTGCGCCCATGAGGGAGAGTATTTCCAATTCCCCGCCACCACCTCTGCCCCGAAACCCGTTCAGGACGGAGGGCCGCCGATCTGGATCGCCGCCCGCGACCCGAACAGCCATGAATTCGGCGTCCAGAACGGCTTTAACATTCAGGTCACACCGCTCTGGCAAGGCAACGCAGAAATTGAGAGCTTGATGGGCCGCTTCAACGATGCCTGCGCCAACTATGACGGACCGCGCCCGAAGATCATGCTGCTTCACCACACCTATGTCGGGCAGGACGCCGCTGATGTGGATCAGGCCACGCAAGAGCTTTCGCGTTTTTACAATTATTTCGGTGCGTGGTTTCAGAACAAGCGACCCGTACATCAGGGGCTGATCCAAACTCTGACGGATGAGGAAATGGCCGCCAACACCATGATGGCCCCCGAAAACATCGGCCGTGATCTGACAGTTGGCACGGCTGAGCAGGTCACGGATCGCCTGAAGCACTATGAAGACCTCGGCTATGATGAATACTCGTTCTGGATCGACAGCGGAATGAGCTTTGAGCGCAAGCGCGCTTCGCTGGCCCGGTTCATCGACGACGTGATGCCTAAGTTTCAATAAGGACCCGTGATGCAACAGAACCCACACTATCAGCTTTTCATCGACGGAACCTGGACCGAGGGCGCCGACGGGCAGGTCATGACCTCGCAAAACCCTGCTACAGGCGAGGCGTGGGCCAGTTTCGCCTGCGCCGCGCCCGCGGATGTGGATCGCGCCATCTCGGCGGCGCGTCGGTCCTTGAATGACCCGGCGTGGCGGGATCTGACGCAGACCGCGCGTGGCAAACTGTTGTTCAGGCTTGCAGAGCTGATTGAACAAAATGCCGAACGCCTTGGCGAGATTGAAACGACAGACAGCGGAAAGCTTCTGGCCGAAACCGCAAGCCAGACAGGCTATGTCGGCGACTATTATCGCTACTATGCCGGGTTGGCCGACAAGATCGAAGGTGCGGTGCTTCCGATCGACAAGCCCAACCTGCATGTCTTTACCCGCCGCGAACCGATCGGCGTCGTCGTCGCGATTGTCCCCTGGAACGCGCAGATGTTCCTGACGGCAACCAAGCTGGGGCCCGCCCTTGCCGCCGGGTGTTCGGTGGTGCTGAAGGCCTCTGAGATTGCGCCCGCGCCGATGCTGGAATTCGCGCGTCTGGTTGAGGAGGCCGGTTTCCCGCCCGGCGTCGTCTCGGTTATCACGGGCGACGCAGAAAACTGCGCAATCCCCCTGACCCGGCACCCCGACGTGGATCGCATCGCCTTTACCGGCGGCCCGGAAACCGCGCGCCACGTGGTTCGCAACTCGGCCGAAAACTTCGCCGTAACCACGCTGGAGCTTGGGGGAAAATCCCCGATTTTGGTGTTTGACGACGCCAATCTGGACGGCGCCGCCAATGGCCTGATCGCAGGTAATTTCGGAGCCTCCGGCCAAAGCTGCGTCGCCGGATCTCGCGGTTTGATACATCGTCCAATTCTGGACGCCTTGGCAGCCAGGATCGAAGAGAAGATGAAAGACGTCATCGTGGGTGACCCGTTGAACGCCTCGACCCATATCGGGCCGCTTTGCACCAATGCGCAGATCGCCAATATCAAGACGGTATTGGCAAAATCATCCGATCAAGGCGCGCACATCCGGTTTGGCGGCGCCCCCCTCGACCGGCCCGGCAACTTCATGGCGCCCACTCTGGTCGAATGTGCATCGCCCGAGACCGAGACCCTGAAGGTCGAGATGTTCGGGCCCGTTATGTCCCTGTTGCCCTTCGACACCGAAGAAGAAGCAATCGCTCTGGCCAACGATACCCCATTCGGATTGGGATCGGGCGTGTTCACCGAAAATGTCGCCCGCGCGCATCGTGTGTCGTCGCGATTGAAGGCCGGTATTTGCTGGATCAACACCTATCGTGCGGTGTCGCCCATCGCGCCGTTTGGCGGCTACAACCAGTCCGGCTATGGCCGCGAAGCCGGGATCGAGGCCATTCAGGACTTCACGCGCACCAAGACCGTGTGGCTGAACACCTCTGATCAACCCATGTCGAACCCGTTTGTGATGCGCTGAGGGGGGCGACAGATTTCGCCTCCTTCATCACAACCCTATGGCCCTTCGGAAAAATATCCCACACTATGGCGCAAGTATAGTGGTTGGAGGCTGTAGAATGAGCGCACATGGATATGAAGGCGGTCGGTTAAATTTGCCATTTGTCGGGATTTCGACCTTTGGCAAATATCCCTATGTCAGCGACTGGGATGCGATCGACGCTGATGTCGCGATCCTGGGCGCCCCGTTCGATTTTGGCACACAGTTTCGGCCCGGCGCGCGGTTCGGCCCACGGGCCATTCGCGAAGCCTCGACCCTGTTTTCCTTTGGGCATGGCGGCGCATACGACCACGAAGATGACATCACCTACCTTCCGTCGGAAACCACCCGGATCGTGGATCTGGGCGATGCGGATATCGTGCATACTAGTACCGAAAAAAGCCACCAGAACATAAAATTCGGCGTCGAAAAATGCCTTGAGGCCGGGGCCCTGCCCGTGGTTCTGGGCGGAGATCACTCGGTTAACATCCCCTGCATTGATGGCTTTGCTGCCGATTGCGAAAAGAACGGCCCCATTCACATTGTTCAGATCGACGCGCATCTGGATTTTGTGGATGAACGGCACGGGGTTCGGTTCGGCCACGGAAACCCGATGCGGCGCGCAGCGGAAAAACCCTATGTCTCGGGCCTGACACAGGTCGGCATCCGCAACGTCTCATCGACCGCAAAAGAAGGCTATGAGGACGCCCGTCGTATGGGTTCAGACATCCTGTCCGTCCGGCAATTGCGCAAACTTGGGACCGAGGCTGTTCTGGACCGGATCCCGGAGGGCGCCAGATACTACGTCACGATAGACATTGACGGGTTCGACCCCTCCATCGCGCCCGGTACCGGCACACCCAGCCACGGTGGTTTCCTGTACTATGAAGTGCTGGAACTGCTCGACGGTCTGACCCAGCGCGGGGATGTGATGGGGTTGGATCTGGTCGAAGTGGCCCCGGATTATGATCACACGGGCAGCACCGCCATTCTGGCGGCACAGATCCTCATGAACACAATTGGGCGTATTCTGCACCACAAAGGTTCGCCCAACGCGCGGTAAGAGCAGGTTTTCGGACTAAAGCTCGGTCTTTCAGACCGACTTCTGCTGCATATGCGGAGAGGTTCCGAAATACCTGCGGAAGCATTTGGAGAAATAGCTGGCTGAGCCAAATCCGCAGGCGATGGCCACATCCAGCACCCGCATATCGGTTTGCTGCAACAGGGTGCGCGCACGCTCGAGCCTCAGACGCGTCATATAGTTCTTTGGGCTTGTGCCGACGTAGCGCTGAAACAGGCGCTCAAGCTGCCGGGTCGAGAGGCCCGCGCTTTCGGCCACGACACTGGGCGACAATGGGTTTTCAAGGTTTTCGCGCATGATCATGATGGCGGTTGCCAGTTTCTCATGACGGCGGCCAAAGCGGAACAGATCCGTCTGCGTCTGCCTGCCGTCCTTCGGACGCACCGACGCATAAAGCAATTGATCCGCCACGCGGGAGGCAACAGTCTGACCACAGGCCTGACCGATCAGCGATGAGAACAGATCGAGCGTGGTGACACCACCGCCGCAGGTCGCAATCGGGCCTTCATCCACAAAGACCGAGCAGTTGGATTCCACCGTCGGAAACAGCTCAACCATAACGGGTTGCTGTTTCCAATGCGCGCTCAGGCTCTGGCCGCTGGCCACTCCGGCCATGGCCAGAATGCCGGACCCTCCCCCGATGCCGCACAGCTGAACGCCGAACCGACGCGCCTGCCTCAACCAGGATTTCAACTCGGTCGAGATCGTCCGATCCACGGTCATCGGCCCGCAAATGACGATGCAATCGCCCCGGCGGGTTTTGAGCAAACCTCCATCAACAGCAACCGTCATCCCTGAGGATGAGGTCACCGCCTTGCCGGTTTCGCTGACGATACTCCATTCGAAAACAGCCTGCTCGGAGGCGGCATTCGCCGCCCCCAATGAATCGATCCCGGCCCCAAGGTCCAAAGCAGAGAACCCTGGCGTCAGCAGGAAAATGAAGCGGTTCAGCTCATTCACCCGTGTGCTTGTATCTGCAAAATTGATCTCGGGACGACCCATTCCGGCTTTCCTTTTTTACGTCCGCATATTGGCGCCATTGGCGTCATAGGCGGGCGCACCCAGAACTTCGGCGTCGTAGAACTCACCCAGGATTTCCACCTGCAGCTTGGTTCCCGGTGCGGCACTCTCGGTTGCGACATAGCCCATCGCCATCGACTTGCCGACGCGGTGGCCGTAGCCGCCGGACGAGACATAGCCGACCGCTTCGCCGTCTTTCAGGATCGCTTCGTCATTCGAGACATCGATGCCGTCCACGTCGATGGTCATGGTGACCAGCTTGCGGGCAACACCATCTTCCTTGAACTTCAGCGTCGCATCCTTGCCGACAAAGTTCTTCTTCCAGTTGATGAAGACATCCATGCCGGATTCGACCGCGTTGAAGTCGGGACGGAAATCGGTGGTCCAGACGCCCCAGCCTTTTTCAAGGCGCAGCGACATCAGCGCGCGTGCGCCGTACCAGCGATACCCCAGATCGGCCCCGGCCTCTTCGATCGCCTCGGCCAGACGCAGCAGGTACATCGGCTTGCAGTAGATCTCAAAGCCCAGCTCGCCCGAGAACGAGATGCGGTTCAGGATCACCGGCACGCCGCCCACGAAGGTCTGGCGCAGATCGCGGAACTTCAGCGCCTCGGCGCTGACGTCGTCGCGGGTGATACGGGCCAGCAGCTCGCGCGATTTGGGGCCCGACAGAGCGATCCCGTGCCAGTCATCCGAGACATTGGCATAGCTCACATCCGCAGGCAGGTCCTTTTGGAACCAACGGCTGTGTGCGTCCTGCATCGCGCCCGAGCCGAACAGCATGAAGTGATCGTCGCCCAGACAGGCCACGGTCAGGTCTCCATACAGGCGGCCTTTTTCGGTCAGCATCGGGGTCAGCGCCAGACGGCCCGGTTTCGGCACGTAACCTGCCAGAGTGCGGTTCAGGTAGTCACGCGCACCGGCGCCCTTGAACTCGTGCTTGGCAAAGTTCGCGATCTCGATACCACCGACGGCCTCTTGCACGGCTTTGACTTCGCGCGCGACATAATCGTGGCTGCGGTTCCGCTCGAAAGTCGGCGTTTCATGCGCGTCTTCGGCGTTGTCGGCAAACCACAGAGCGTTTTCCAGACCAAAGCCTTGCCCCATCACGGCGCCCTTTTCGACCAGACGGTCATAGAGCGCGGTGGTTTTCTGCATCCGGCCTTTGGGCAGCGTTTCGTTCGGGAAGGTCATCACGAAGCGGCGCTCGTAGTTTTCCGAGGACTTGATGGTGCCCCAGTCTGGCGTTGCGAACTCGCCAAAGCGGGCCACGTCCATTGCCCAGACGTCGATCGAGGGCTCGCCGTCGATCATCCATTCGGCCATCGTCAAGCCAACGCCGCCACCCTGACAGAAGCCCGCCATGACACCCACAGCGACCCAGTAATTCTTCATGCCCGGAACCGGGCCGATCATCGGGTTGCCATCGGGGCCAAAGGTGAACGGGCCGTTTATGGTGTCCTTGATACCGGATTCGCCGATGGCGGGGATACGCTCGAACGACATTTCCAGGCGGTCGGCAATCCGGTCCAGATCGGGTTGCAGAAGCTCGTGGCCGAAATCCCATGGCGTGCCGTCGACCTTCCACGGGGTCGATTTGGGTTCGTAGGTGCCCAGAAGCATGCCGTGGCGTTCCTGACGGAAATAGATGTTGGCCTCATAGTCGATGCCCGCGGGCAGACGACCGGCTTCGCCCATGCTCTCCATCCTGTCCTTGATCATCGGGATCGCGTCAGTGATCAGGTAGTGGTGCTCCATCGGCTGTACGGGCAGGTGGATGCCTGACATGTGGCCCACTTCGCGCGCCCAGAGGCCGCCGCAGTTCACAACCTGCTCAGCGTTGATGACACCTTTGGGTGTGGTCAGATCCCAGCTGCCATCGGGGCGCTGGCTCATCGAGGTTACACCGCAATGGGTGAAATACTGCGCACCGTGGTGACGGGCGGATTTCGCGAAAGCGTAGGTTGCGCCCGAGGGATCGACGTCGCCGTCTTGTTCGTCCCAGAGCGCGGCGTGATAGTGTTTGGGGTCGATCAGCGGGTGACGCTCGGCCAGTTCCTGCGGGCTAATGAATTCCTGATGCAGGCCCATGTAGCGCGCTTTCGAGCGTTCACGCTTGAGGTAGTCGTACCATTCCTTGGTCGACGCCGCGTAAAAACCGCCGGTGATGTGCATGCCGACCGAATGGCCCGAGGTTTCCTCGATCTCTTTATAGAGATCAATGGTATAGCTCTGCAGGCGCGAGATGTTGGGGTCCGAGCTGATCGTGTGGATCTGACCCGCCGCGTGCCAGCTGGAGCCGGATGTCAGCTCGTCACGCTCCAGCAGGACAACGTCTTTCCAGCCGAACTTGGCCAGGTGAAAGAGGATCGAACAGCCGACGACGCCGCCGCCAATGACAACGACCTTGGCGTGGGAAGGTAGCTTTTTACCAGACGTGGTTTCGTCTTTTTGAATCTCAGGCATGAGAATTTCCTGTGTCGTTTTCTTGTGGTGATGGGGGAAGGGGGCTGTCTGCCCCCTCTTGAGCCTGTGGCTCAATTCACCCCCGAGGATATTTCTGGCCAGATGAAGGGATCCCGGTTTTAGTACCAGGCGTCCGGAATCTCTTCTTTGCGTTTGGCCACATAGGCGGCCAGTTCTTCTTTTTTGGCTTCGTCCATCGCGGGGGGCTGGTATTCGTTCAGCATCTGGTTCCAGCGCTCATAGGCGCGGCAGCGCATGTCCTTGGAACCGCCCTCTTCCCAGCTTTCGACGTTTTCGCTGTCGCTGAGCTTGGGTTCGTAGAATGCGGTTTGGTAGTTGCGCATAGTGTGCGCGCAGCCCAGGAAGTGACCGCCTGCGTCGACCTCTTCATAGGCGTCACGAGCGAAGGCGTCGTCGCTGGTGTCCAGCCCCTGGCTGAGGACTTTTTGGTACGAGCCAAGACGGTCAGCGTCCATGATCAGTTTCTCGAACCCGGTACACAGGCCACCTTCGAGCCAACCGGCCGAGTGAAGAACAAAGTTTGCACCGGCCAGCATGGTCGAGTGCATCGAATCCGCCGATTCATAGGCGGCCTGCGCGTCCTCGATCTTGGAGGCGGTCAGAGAGCCTCCGCAGCGCAGCGGCAGACCAGCGCGGCGGGCCAATTGGCCGATGGCGTAGTTCGAGATCACCGGTTCGGGCATACCAAAGGTCGGTGCCCCGGATTTCAGCGACATGGACGAAAGGAAGTTGCCCAGAACAAAGGGCGCGCCGGGGCGCAGCAGTTGGACGTAGGCGCAGACCATCATCGCCTCGGCCATGGCCTGTGCGACACTGGCGGCGGTGCTGACCGGACCCATTGCGCCCGACAGGATGAACGGAACCACGATCAGGCCCTGACCGCGCGACGAATAGACCCGCGCTGCTTCGGTCACCACGCGGTCCACCAGCAGCGGCGAGTTGGTGTTCACGTTGCCCATGATGACGCAGTTGTCTTCCACGAAATCCGCGCCAAAGACGATCTCGGCCATGTCGACGCTGTCTTGCGCGCGGCTCATCTCGGTGATGGCGCCCAGATGCGGTTTGTCGCTGAGGGTCATATGGGCGAACATCATGTCGAGGTGACGCTTGCTGACCGGCACGTCGCAAGGTTCGCAGGTCACGAAACCGCCATGGTGCATGTTCGGATGCAGGTAGGTCAGTTTCACCAGCTTTTCGAACGACTCGATATCGCCGTAGCGTCGACCGCCTTCCAGATCACGCACGAAAGGTGCACCGTAGACAGGCGCGAAAACCTGATTGCCGTCACCGATGACCACCGAACGGTCGGGGTTGCGCGCCACCTGAGTGAAGCTTTTGGGTGCCCGGGCACACAGGCTACGAATCCACTGCGCGTCCGCCCGTACGATATCGCCTTCAACCCGCGCCCCTTCACGGCGCCACAGCTCCAGCGCTTCGGGGTCGTCGCGGAAGGCGATGCCCACGTCCTGGAAAATCCAGTCGACCTGAGCCTCAAGGCGGACCAGATCTTCCTCGTTCAGAGGGTCAAAGAACGCCAACTTTCGTTGGATATAAGGGGAGGCCGGGACAGAACCGGCCTCGGAACCGCGGTAACGGGATTGACGTACGCGCCGAGCCATTAAAAGCACTCCATTTTTTGGATGCATATTAATCACCAAGAAAACGCATGTGACGCTTGAAAATTTGAATGCTTAGCATAAAAACAGATTATGCAAGAACTCTGGAAACAGCTTGGCTCCCCCCGCAATCTGGTCGTATTCGAGGCTGCTGCACGTCTTCAGTCCTTTACCCGCGCGGCGCAGGAGTTGAATGTGCAGCAACCCGCCGTCAGCGTCGCCATTCGCAGACTGGAAGAAGGCTTGGGAACGCCTCTGTTCACCCGCGGTCACCGTCAGGTCGTCCTGACCGGAGCAGGCGAGCGGCTGCTGGCTGATGTCTCACGGGCATTCGAGCAATTGGCCCTATCGGTTGAGTCCATCAGACAGACCAAACAGGCGGGCTACGTTACCCTCAGCGCATCGACGGCCTTCAACAACTATTGGATCATGCCGAGACTGGCCGATCTGCAAAGCCAACACCCAAAGATCGACTTGCGCCTGCAATCCAGTGACCGCGAACCGGATATCGACGCGGAAAACATCAGCCTTGCGGTGCGTCTGGGGGATGGAAACTGGGCGGATTGCGAAAGCGCCCTGATCGCGCCCGAGGCGATCTATCCCGTCGCCTCGCCCCGCGTCATGGCCGCCGCAGTTGATCTGCGAAGCCTGCCCAATCTCCTGTCCCAACGCCTTATTCATCTGGAAGAACCCATTCGTCAGCGTCCAAGTTGGAGCGATTGGTTCGCCAATTTCTCGATCAGGACAGCAGTTCCGAACACGGGGCTGCGTCTGAATGACTATGCGCTTGTCCTGCAGGCGGCGATGGCCGGTGAGGGGTTTGCCTTCGGCTGGAAACACCTGACTGACCGTCTTGTCGATCAGGGTCTTCTGGCCGCCCGATCCGATTGGCAATGGACGACGGGCAAAGGGTTCTATCTGGTCTGGTCCAAGAAAACCCCTCTGTCCGATGATGCGCGAAAGGTAAGAGATTGGATTTTACGCACTCTGGACGAGGCCAACTGAGAGCAGCAAGCCATGACAAACGCGTGCCCGCCGAGCTTATGCGACGGGATTCGCCACATGCAGTTTCCCACATCAGCAAAAGATGATACCAAACCCAAAGGACCTGACGTCAGGGGCGAATTTTTCACAAAATGAACGAATTTCTGTCTTGAAGAGACAAGGTTTTGCGCCTCTACCTAAGGAATACAGCTTACAGGTTGAAACGAGACTTGAATGCCAGATTTCAGTATCAACGGCGGTGCCTCCACCACGTTTGTCGACACAACTCCCGGCGGGGGGTTTGTCATCGACTTCCGGCTGCTCGACAACAGTTTCAGCGTGCAGATCAACGGTGTGGATCTCTTTGTCGGCGGCCCCGCCGGAGCACCCAATGAACTGCAGTTTCAGGCACCCTCAACCGCTGGCCAAACCGTACGATTTGCCGATGGCGACCGGTATGAGGTGAACACGCCCGCCGTCTGGCAGCTTCAAAACTCGGACACAGATCCAATCGTCCGGCTGGAAGTGAACCCGGACGGGACAATCGCTCTGTTCGGCGTGAAGTCCAACGATGGCGCCCTTGTCCCGCTGGAATTGTTCAACGGCATGACGGTCAACACCGCCGCAATCGCGTCCGCGTGGAACGATGACGGTGACAACACCATCGAAATCGATCAGATCGTAACTGGCCCGACCAATGCGAGCGGTGAATTCGAGGATGTGCCCTGTTTTGCATCAGGAACACTGATCGAAACGTCAGAAGGGCTTGTTCGGGTTGAGGACCTGAAAGTCGGCGATCAGGTTCTGACATATGACAACGGGATGCGGCCGGTTTGCTGGATTGGCGCTCGTGACCTGAGCGAAGCCCAGCTTGATGCCAAACCGCACCTCAAGCCCATTGTGATCCGAGCAGACGCGTTGGGGCCGGGCTATCCTCGGCGCGATCTGATCGTGTCGCCTCAGCACCGAATTCTGGTTTCTTCAGCCATTGCTAAGCGCATGTTCAACTGTCAGGATGTCCTGCTGCCCGCGAAGAAACTGCTGCCGTTGAGCGGGGTCGATGTTCTGGACGACCTGTCTGATGGAATTCGGTATCATCACATCCTGTTCGATCAGCATGAGATCATCTGGTCGAACGGTACGCCCACGGAAAGCCTCTTTCTGGGGCCACTGACCATGCAGGCCATCTCGCCCGAAGCGCGGCAAGAGATCAAAGAGCTGTTCCCGGAATGTGCAGCGATTGATTTTCAGCCGCTGACCGCGAGATTGGTGCCTGAAAAGGGCAAGTGGATGGCGAAACTTGTTGAACGTCACCAGGGAAACCGAAAGCCCCTGTTCGACGGCCAACATTGCCATAGCTGAATACGACCTCCCCTGCGCTTGACAGTCTGCTCGGATACCGTACATTCCGACTGCCGGAGGAAACCTCTATCAGCGCAATCTGATGTATCGATGCATGCGTGGCGGTCGGTTGGTCTGGACCATTCACAACGCCCGACCGCACGATGTGATCAACCTTGACGGATTTCGCGAGGCCCGCCAATCGCTGGTCAAACGAACCGACGCCATCCACGTTCACGCCCCCCATGCCCGCGATCACATGATCTCGGAATACGGGGCTGACCCGAGCCGCATTCATGTGATTTCCCATCCAAGTTTTCTCGTGTCGAACGAACCGCATGAGATCACACTGGCGCGCCCCATGCCGGATCGCAGCCCAACCACGATTATGTTCTTCGGAGTGATTCGAGGGGAAAAAGGGGCGGAGCGCATCCGGGACGCCGCCGCCAGCCTGACAAAGCGGGCTGAGGGTCGTTCTTCCGCTAAACGAACCGAATTTGTCTTGGCCGAAGCGAACGTGAAACGGCGCTATTTGGGTGGATACGGGTTCTCAGAGCTGGTCTCTTTCATGGGTCAGAACGGGTTTGAAATTCTGGATTTCACTAGACCCATTCGACCGGAGTCTGATGACTGTGACGTTCTATTCGCCCGCTATGACAGCGCGCGTTTTGACTTTTGATGCTCTTGAGAACCCCATTGATCCAACACTGCCGATGGCATGGCAGGGAAATGGTGTGTCAGGACAAGCCTAAGGCTTGAATCCGGCGCGACGCACTGCATGATCGGTGCGGTCTCTGTGGAAGACTGGAAAATATATACAAGTCTGATTTCATGATTGTATGGTTCAACGAACCGTCCAACGCGACCAGAGGTTAACACTCGGAGGGACCCCGTGCTGAATTTGTCGATCCCCGTACCTTTGATATTGGCGGCAATGCTGCCTGCGGTTCTGGACCGATGCTCTGCCTCGGATACGAGCGTGGCCCTTGGTGTTCTGGCCCGCGACCGCGTCGCATTGACCGCGACGGCCAGCGAAATCATCGTCGATCTGCCCATTGCCGAAGGCTCGCTTGTAGTGGCCGGAGACACGCTGGTTCAACTTGATCCCACGTTGCAGACCGCAAAGCTGAACCTGGCTCAGGCGGAACTGGAAAAAGCAAAAGCCACCCTTTTGAAGCTGCAGGTCGGACCGCGCGACGAAGAGATAGCGATTGCCGAAGCCAAGGTCGCCGGAGCTACCGCGCGATTGGCAGATGCCGAAGCAATCTATGAACGCAATGCCCGTTTGGTGGAAAATTCGGTCGTGACCGAGGCGCAGGTTGCAAATGATCTGGCCTTGCGGGACTCGGCGCGGGCTGAATTGGTCGGTGCTCAGGAAACGTTAAAAGAGCTTCAAAACGGCACTCGCCCCGAAGATCTTGCGGTTGCCGAAGCCAACGTCCGCGCAGCCGAAGCGTCGGTTGACGCGGAACAGACCGTATTGGAGGATCTGACCGTTGTCGCGACGCGCGATGGCGTCCTGGACTCACTGCCCTGGAACCTTGGTGAACGGGTGACGACCGGCAGCCCCGTGGCCGTTCTGGTCACGGGGCAGACACCCTATGCCCGCGTCTATGTACCCGAACCGCATCGCGTGAAACTGAAACCCGGCGATACGCTGGAGGTGAATGTTGATGGGCTGGATGCCCCGCTGGACGGCGTGGTCCGGTGGATCAGTGACGACGCGTCCTTCACCCCTTACTATGGGTTGAACCAAGATGACCGGACACGGCTTGTCTATCTGGCCGAGATTGACCTGCCCACCGCGTCGCCGGACCTGCCTGCCGGCGTTCCAGTGCAGGTTCCCATGCCATGACAGATGTCGTTGTGTCGACACGCGGCCTGACCCGGCAATTCGGAACAAACACCGCCGTCAACGATCTGGATCTTGAGATCAGAACAGGCCAGATCTACGGGTTTCTTGGCCCTAACGGCTGCGGCAAGACAACGACCCTGCGTATGCTGACCGGGCTACTGACGCCGACCAGCGGATCCATCTCGGTTCTGGGTCGATCCATGCCCGAAGCGGCAGAACCGCTCAAGAATGAGATCGGGTACATGACCCAGATCTTCTCCTACTACCGCGACCTGACCGTGCTGGAAAACCTCAGGTTCGCGGCGGAAATCTACGGTATCCCGGCAAAAGCAGCGAAAGATCGGATCGACGAGCTGCTACACACCTACGACCTGATAACAAACGTAAATCAACTCAGCGGCAGCATGAGCGGAGGGCAGCGGCAAAAGCTGGCCCTTGCGGCCACGATCTTGCACCGACCCAAACTGCTATTTCTGGATGAGCCGACCTCGGCCGTCGATCCCGAAACACGCCGCACGTTCTGGGAGCAATTGTTCGATCTGGTCGATCAGGGTGCCACCATGATCGTTTCCACCCATTTCATGGATGAGGCCGAGCGCTGCCACCGTCTGGCCATCCTTCAGCATGGTGTCAAGAAAGCGGACGGATCACCGCGCCAGCTTATGAATGATCTTCAAGCTGACGTTGTCGAGGTCGAAGGCCCGGATCTGCGCAAGGTTAAACATGAGCTGGACGGCAGGCCAAAGATATTGTCGACCGCTCAGGTCGGCTCTCGCTTGCGGGTTCTGGTGGACAAAGCCGAGCCTCAGCCGGTGGACATGCTGCGCGCCCGGCTTGAGGGGTTCTCTGATCTGTCCCTGACACCTCAGAGGCCAAATCTAGAAGACGTCTTTGTCAGCGCCACGCGGGGGGAAGACCAATGATCTCGGCCCGCCGTATCGCAGCCGTCCTTAGGAAAGAGCTGTTGCAGCTGCGGCGGGACCGGATGACCTTCGCCATGGTCATCATGATCCCGCTGATCCAGCTTTTATTGTTCGGATATGCGATCAACACCAACCTGCGCCACGTGCCTGTGGCTGTTGTCGATCAATCCCAAACCGAGCTGTCCCGCATGTTGACGCAGATGGTTCAGGCCACACAGGTCGTGACGGTCACCGAGCACCTGACAACCCCACAAGAGGCCGAGCGCGCGATCACGCAATCCCGCGTGCGGGCCGCGCTGATCATCCCCAGGGACGTCAGCCAGCGCCTTGCTCGCAGCCCGTCTGTCGGGCTGGGCTTGCCCAATTCAACAGATCAAACCAGCAGTCGACCCGTTGCGCATTGGATCGTAGATGGCTCGGACACGATGGTTGCAAGCGCGATCAAATCCCTTCGAACGATGCCCTTGACCGAATTGCTGAGGCTACCTGCCAACCGGCAGGTTCCGACATTTGAAGTGACACTGTACTTCAACCCTGAACAGCGATCCGCGGTCAATATCGTGCCAGGTCTTGTGGGGGTGATCCTTACGATGACGATGATCCTGTTCACCTCCGCCGCGATCGTTCGGGAACGCGAACGCGGGAACATGGAGATGCTGATCAACACACCGATCAAGTCGATCGAGTTGATGCTGGGCAAGATCATCCCCTACATCTTTCTGGGCCTGATCCAGGTCGCGATCATTCTGGGGCTCGGGCATCTTCTGTTTGACGTCCCCATTAACGGAGGGCTGGGCACACTGCTGGTGGTGACGCTGCTGTTCATCATCGCCAGCCTCTCGCTGGGGCTGGTGATTTCCACGCTGGCCCAGAACCAGCTTCAATCGATGCAGATGACCCTCTTTATCCTGCTGCCGTCCATCCTGATGTCCGGGTTCATGTTTCCGTTCGACGGCATGCCTCAACCGGTTCAGATCATCGCACAGGTGTTGCCGGCCACGCATTTCATGGAAATGATCCGGGGCGTGGTTCTGCGCGATGCCTCTCTCTATGATCTGCGCGCGGAGATCCTGTGGATGATCGGCTTTGCCATTTTTGGATTGCTGGCAGCAACGCTGAGGTTCAAAAAGCGCCTGGGCTAGCGAACCATCTGGCGCTTGAACGGCATTTCAAGCAAATCGCCGCCCTATCTCGGTTTGCATTGAAAGCGTTCAGCCGGTAGGCCTCGAAATCGCAGGCGTTTTGTTCAATCCAAGGCCCGAAGTCTCTTTAGCAAAGACGAGGTATCCCAGCGGCCGCCGCCGAGTTTCTGAACATCCTTGTAAAACTGATCGACCAGCGCCGCCACCGGGAGGCTTGCCCCGGTTTCATTTGCAGTATCAAGACAAATTCCCAGATCTTTGCGCATCCAATCCACCGCAAAACCGTGGTCAAAATGGTCTTCCAGCATCGTCTCGTACCTGTTGGCCATCTGCCAGCTTCCGGCTGCGCCCTGGCTGATAACCTCGACGACCGCGCGCCCGTCCAGACCGGCTTTCTCGGCGAAATGCAAGGCCTCGCTCAAGCCCTGAACCAGACCGGCGATCGCAATCTGGTTGCTCATTTTCGTCATCTGACCCGCACCGCTTTCGCCAATCCGACGACAGATCTTCGAATAGACCTGCATGATCGGCTCGGCCGCGTCGTATACAGCTTGATCCCCACCGCACATGATCGAAAGGACACCGTTCTCGGCCCCGGCCTGACCGCCCGAAATCGGCGCGTCCACAAAGCCCAAACCCAGATCCTTCGCCGCCGCATACAACTCGCGTGTGACTTTCGCTGAAACGGTCGTGTGATCCACGAGCGTGGTGCTTTGCGACATCCCGGAGAACGCTCCGTCCGCACCCGTGCAAACGCTGCGCAGGTCATCATCATTCCCCACACAGGTCATGACAAATTCTGCCCCCTCGGCCGCCTCGCGCGGGGTTGCGGCCATCGAGCCACCATGTTCGGCAACCCAGGCTTCGGCTTTGGCAGCCGTCCGGTTGAAAACCGTCACGTCGTGGCCTGCGGCCTGCAAGTGGCCAGCCATCGGATAGCCCATCACGCCCAGGCCGAGAAAAGCAAGTTTAGCCATTGGTTAAATCCTCTACTACAAAAGGTCTCGCGGTGTTTGACCCGCAAAAAAGGCGTCCAGATTGTCCAAAGCACGAAAGCCCATCGCGTCTCGGGTTTTGGTTGTGGCGCTGCCGATATGCGGCAACATGAAGATGTTTTCATGCGCTGCAAATTTTGGGTTTCCACCCGGTTCGGTCTTGAAACAATCAAGCCCGGCAGCAGCCAGCTTGCCGCTTTCGATTGCGCCCAGCAAAGCGTCTTCGTCAACAAGCGCGCCCCTCGCCGAGTTCACCAGAACCGCTCCGTCAGGCAGTTTTGCCAGATTTTCGGCATCCATCAGGTTCACGGTTTCCGGTGTTGCAGGACAATGCAGTGACAAGAAATCCGCCACCGTCAACAACGTGTCGATGCTGTCGTGATATGTCGCGCCTTGCTCTTGTTCAGGCGACAGGCGGCTGCGGTTGAAATAGTGAACCTCCATATCAAAACCGCGCGCCTTTTCTGCGAACGCGCGGCCCACGCGGCCCATACCGACAATCCCAAGCCGAGCGCCGGTGAGCTGTTTACCGACCATGAAGGACGGGCTCCAACTGTCCCAGGCACCGGTGCGCATAAGGCGGTCCCCTCGAACCGCGTGCCGCGCGGCACCCAGCATCAGCAACATAGCAAGCTCGGCCGTGGCGTCCGACAGGACGTCGGGCGTGTTTGTCACGACAATCCCCTTCGCCGCTAGGGCTGGAAGGTCACAATGATCTACGCCCACTGAATGGTTCGCCACAATCTTCAGCCGTGGATCGAGCTTTGAGACGACCTCGGCCGAGAAATGTTCCGAGTGACAGGGCATCATCGCGTCGACCTTCGCGCTCATGGCGATGATCTCGTCTGCCGTGCCCGGCGTGTCGGCCTCGTTCAGGATCACGTCATAGCCTTGCCGCGCGCGCGCAATCGTGGCATCGGACACCCGACGCGGTAGCCAGAGTACGGGTCTATCGCTCATGGGGTCAGTCCTTTTTGATCGCGTCTTCCCAGAAATTGTACAGCGCAAGGGCTATGACGAAGACCGCAATACACAAGAATGGAAACCCGCCCCAGAACCCGGCAAAACCGGTCGAGATACTGTGGGCAAGGCCGAGAACGAACACCATCATCAGGCCGGTGCCAATGAGGCCCATGAGAATATTTGTCAGTCGTGACATAGGATTGCTCTCCCTTCTATTCTTGCGTTCTGAGGGTTCTTTGAACCCATAAAGCTGTCCGAAGAAGCCGATCGTCTTCTTCGACCGCGCCGATTAGTTGGACACCAATGGGCAGGTCATTCTGCCCCACCAACAAAGGCAGCGTGAGGCAGGGCAATCCCGCCAGCGTCCAGGTGAGGCAGAAAACGGAATCTCCGGTATGGCCCGCACTCAGCGGAACGGCTTCGCCGGTTGCTGCCGGGGCCAGGATTGCGTCGAATTCATTGAAATACTCGGCAAAGAAGCCCTGAGCGGACGCCATGACGGCCAAGGCGTCTTGATATTGCGCTTCGCTGATATCTCCGCCGCGGGTGATTGCGGATTGCATCTCAGGGCTGAGCTCCGGCCAATGCGCGTTCGAGATTTCGGCCATGTTTTGGCGAATCTCAAAGTCATAGATCGTTTTGTGAACGGTGATCAGATCGGCCAGTTGCGGCGATACCGAAAAACGCTCGACCCTTCCACCAAGCCCCTCGATAACGGCGTTCAGCCCCTCAAGCGCATCTGCATCAAGGCGGCCGTTGAACGGAAAATCGAGCCAGGCAATGTTCGGTTCGACCGGAACCTCCGCCTGCGCACCTGCTAGCATATCTGCTCGCGGCCGGGCAAAGCTGGCGGGGTCGCGCTGGTCATATCCGGCGACCACGTCTGTCAGCAAAGCGATATCTTCCAGCGTGTTGGCGAACCCCCCAACGTGGTCCAAAGAGACCGACGTCCTGAAAACCCCATGTCGCGAGATCATTCCACGCGTGGGTTTGAAACCATAGACGCCGCAGTATGAGGCCGGACGGATGACCGAGCCACCAGTCTGAGTGCCGATGGCCAGAGGCACGTGTCTGGCCGCAACGGCCGCGGCCGATCCGCTGGACGAGCCGCCCGGTGTTCTGCTCGCATCAAAAGGGTTGGTGGTATCGGTCGGATGCATGAAGGCAAGCTCGGTCGTCTTGGTCTTGCCCATGATGACGGCGCCAGCCTCGCGCAGGCATTCAATCAGCCTTGCATCTGCCTCCGGCTGTCGGCCCGAAAAGATCGGTGTGCCCCGCTGCGTGGGCATGTCTTTTGTGTCAACAATGTCCTTCAGCCCCACGGGCACGCCGTGCAAGGGGCCTGTCGCCCGTCCGGCCTTGCGAATGCGATCCAGCTCACGCGCCTGATCCAGCGCTACGCCTGCATCCAGATAAGCCCAAGCGCCGATGGTGCTGTCGGTCTCTTCGATGCGTTTGAGACAGTCCTCAACCAGTGCTTCGGACAAGATACGCCCGTCCCGAATGCCCTCGGCGGATTGAACCGCCGAGAACAATGACAGATCGTGTTTGGTCATGGCACCCAGACCCCGAACAGGTAGTCAGGCAGCCACAGCGCGATGCCCGGGAACTGATACATCAGCACCATGCACAGGATCACGATGGCCAGATAGGGCATCAGACCTCGGAAGATCTCCATCAGCTGGATCTGGTTCTTGAGGACCCCTTTCAAATAGTAGGCCGACATGGCCATCGGTGGTGTCAGGAATGAGGTCTGCAAGTTCAAGGCAACCAGCATCGCGAAGAAATACGGGTTGACGCCAAACGTCTCGAGCATGGGCAGGAAGATCGGCACGAAGATGATCAGAATCTCGGACCATTCAAGCGGCCAGCCCAGCAGGAAAATAATCAGCTGCGCGAGCACCAGGAACTGCCAGGGCTGAAGGTTCATACCAACAACCCAATGCTCGATCACGTCATGCCCGCCGAGATATGAAAAGATCGACGCAAAGGTCCACGAGCCCACGAATAACCAGCACACCATGGCGGTGGCCTTGGCCGTGAGGAAGACGCTTTGCTTGACCTTGTCCCAGGTGAGCGACCGGTAGAGCATTGCCAGCACAAGCCCGCCCAATGCGCCCATCGCGGCTGCTTCGGCCGGTGTTGCTAGACCGCCGAGGATTGAGCCAAGCACCAGCAGGATCAAAACCGTCAACGGCACGAACGAAATCAGCAGGTCCATGTAGATCTGCCGCTTTGGCGGAATGTCATCCTCCTGTGGTTTGGGGGCAAGCGACGGGTTCAGCCAGACGCGCACCATGACGTAGACGATGTAGAGACCCGCCAGCATGAGGCCCGGAAAGACCGCCGCTGCATAGAGGCGCAGCGGAGAAAGTTCGGCAATGGCGGCGTAGACGATCAACATGATCGACGGCGGGATCAGGATGCCCAACGTGCCACCAGCACAGATCACGCCCGAGGCAAAACTGCGCTGATATCCCGCGTTGGCCATTGCCGGATAGGCCAACAATCCCATCAGGGTGACAACTGCACCAACAATCCCCGACGCCGTCGAGAACACCGCACAGGTCAGCAGCGCCGCAATCGCCAGAGACCCAGGCAGGTTGCGGGCTGCCATATAGAGCGAAAAGAACAGCCGGTCGACGATATTCGCCCTTTCGACAACGTAGCCCATGAACAGGAACAAGGGGATGGCAACAAGCGTGTCATTCTCCATCACCGAATAGGTGTTTTGGTTCAGCAGGTAGAAGATGTTGTTGTTGAAGATGTCCGTAATGCTCTCGGGCGCGGACTGGTAATAGGCGTAGTACCCGAACGCGACGCCCATGGCGAGCAGTGTGAACGCAATCGGAAAGCCCAACAGCACCAGCACAATAAAGAGGCTGAGCATCAGGATGGCGACTTGTGGGTCAGTCATCGCTGCGACCTCCTTGCTTGGTGCCTGTTGTCTGAATTCGATCGACGGTTGATTCCATCAGCATGTCTTCGGTCTCGCGCACGTCATCCAGACGGTCGAGCCAGACGCCATTTCTCATCGCCAGCCAGCATCTTGCCATCTCGGCAAGCCCTTGCAGCATTAGCAACACACCAGCGACCGGGATCAGGGTTTTGAAGAAATAGATCTGAATTCTGGCGGGGCTGTTCCAGCTGACTTCTTCATAGCGCCAACTGTCCTTGGCGATTTCCCAGCCGTACCAGAACAGGGCAAACATGCCGGGGAAGAAAAAGATGATATACAGAACGAAATCGACCCGCGCCTGCCAGCGGACCGAGAAAAGGCGGTACAGCACGTCGCCGCGCACATGCGCGTCTTGCGCCAGCGCATAGGCCCCGGCCATCAGGAACAGGGCGCCATACATCTGAACCATCATATCGAACGCCCAGACGGTCGGCTTGTTCAGCACGTACCGGACGAACACTTCGTAGGACACCGAAAGTGTCAGAATTAGGATGCACCAACCGAAGGCTTTGCCGACCCATTGGCTTAGCCCTTCGATGGCGTGGATTGTCTTGATCAAGGTCAGTTCCTCGCCTGTTCCGCCCGCAGTTCAGAAAGCCGCGCACCGGCGCGACCTTCCGTTTTCAATGAGGTGTCAGGCCTCAGCCGAAGTAGTGCTTATACGCCAGCTTGTAGTCAGGCTGGTTGAGGTTGAGGTAGTTCATGACAGTCTTCGCATAGGCCTTCTGGCTGTCGACGACCTTGGCAAAGAACGGATCTTCGTTCGAGATCCTTTCGACCACAACATCCCAAGCCTCGAGCTGAGCCTGCATCACGCTGTCAGGCGTGCGATACACGTTGACACCCTGCTCTTCGGCCAGCGTTACCAGATCGTCGGCGTAGCGCTTGGTGTTGTTCCAGTAGAAGTTCGAGTTCTCGGCCTCGGACGCGTATTTCAGGATCGCCTGAAGCTCGGGCGCAAGCGCGTTGAACTTGTCCTTGTTGAACGTGACCTCGAAGAACTCCTGGCTCTGGTGGAACGAGGCCAGGTGATAGTGCTTGGACACGTCCTGCATACCAAAGTCGCGGTCGGATGTGGGGTTGTTGAACTCGGCCGCATCAATCAGGCCGGACTTCATCGCGGGCTGGATCTCGCCCCCGGGCAGCTGCACAACGGACATGCCCATCTCAAGCAGAACATCTGCCGCAAGACCAACTGTACGGTACTTCAGACCGTTCATCTGATCCGAGCTTGTGATTTCCTCTTTGAACCAACCCAATGGCTGTGCGGGCATGGGCGAGTTGAAGAATGAAACAACGTTCAGGCCAAGGATGCCCATCAGCTCGTCAAACAGTTCCTGACCGCCGCCATAGTTCACCCAGCCCAGAACCTCTTGGCTAGACCACCCAAAGCACGGACCCGTACCAAATAGCGATGCTGTTTTGGATTTCGAGTACCAGTAGGCCGGAACGTAATGCGCCGCGTCCAGAACGCCGCGGTGGACCGCGTCCTGCATCTGGCTGGTTTTCACAACCGAATTCACAGGCAGAAGTTCGATCGTCAGTTTGCCACCGGACATTTCGTTGACTCGGTTGACGTAGGATTGCGCGTTCTCAAGAAAGATGCCGCCGCCCCAGGCTGCCTGCATCTTCATTGTCGTTCCTTCCTGCGCATGGACAGCCGGAGCAGCAAGCGCACCAGCACCTACAACAGCGGAGCCGCGCAGAAAGTTTCTGCGGTTCAAAGATTTTGTCATGTTTCCTCCCTAGACTGGGCCGTCGCCGATATCCCTTCGGCATTGGCACCAAACCCGCCCTCCAGCGGATAGAATCTACGATAAGCCAGATTCGCGATTTTTCAAAATATTTTGGAAACTCTTTCATTTTGAGCGTCAAAATAGGCGCAATTTATTGTTTTTAATCCATTTATTATTTTCATTTTTTTGCACTTGCGAACAAGCTAGACTCTTTTCACAACAAGCCAGATGACAAACGCGCCAAAAATGAACGAACCAAAAACAGTTGCAAGACGCGGGCGCCCACGCCTGAAAGCGAATGAAGAAAAGCCCGCAGGTTCTCTGGTCGGGGCGCTGGATCGTGGGATTCGTGTCCTGATTGCCATTGCAGATGCCCGGGGCGCGACGCTTGTCGACATCGCAAGAACGACAGGCATTCCAACGGCGACGGCGCACCGGCTTCTGACCACGCTTCAACAGCGAGGAATGGTGGTTAACGATGCCGAACATGGTAAGTGGCGCGTCGGACCGCAGGCCTATCGGATCGGCAACACGTTTGAGGAAGCCTCGAATTTGCTGGAGGTCGCACCAGCGGCGATGCGCAAGCTGTCCAAGGAAACCGGAGAGACCGTAAATCTCGCCATCGAGGAAGGTGGGCAGCTGCTTTACCTGATCCAAGTCGAATCCGAAAACCCGATCCGCGCTTCGATCAAGAATGGAACTGCAGCCTACTTTCACACATCCGGTGTCGGCAAAGCCATTATGGCGTATATGGACGAGGCAGCGCTGGAAAAGCTATTGGCCCCTCTGACACTGGTTCAGCAGACGCCCAATTCGATCACGGACAAACAACAGCTCAAAGACGAGCTGCAGACATCCAGGCAAAGAGGATGGGCGATCGACGATGAAGAGCGTTTTCCGGGCCTGCGCTGTATTGCAGCGCCTGTCTTCGACTCGTTGGAGAATGTCGTTGCTGGCGTTTCAGTGTCTGGGCCCATCACCAGATTCCCCGACAACAAGCTTGAAACCTTGGCCGCGTCAGTTGTTGAGACTGCGGCAAGCATCTCTGAAAAGCTTCGGAATTCCCCACCTCAGAGTTAATTTCTTCGCTTTTCCAACCGTTTTGAGCTTTGGGTGTCTAGACCCGAGGTCACCTCAGACCGAGCCTTTTCTCATTCTGTGTGACAGCGCCTCAGCCCGAAGGTGATGCAGTCGGGGCAGATCTTCCCGCGCGAGGTTCCGGGTGCAATCGGGATCATTTTCGACATCAAAAAGCATCGGCTCAATATCCGTCGCGAAATGCGCAAGCCGGTATCCGTCTTTCTCAAACGCAAGAGCGCGGCAATGATCGGGTGGGCACTGCCATGCGGTTTCAAAGCGCCCCTGGCCGTTTTCTGATCCAAGCTCAAGCTCGACCATGGCCTCTTGCCCGTAGGCTCGGTCTGGCGCCAAAAGGTTACAGCCCTGCATCTCGGAGGGCGAAGCAGCCCCAAGCACCGACAGAACCGTTGGGGCCACGTCAATCGACTGGGTCAATGCGTCGATATCCTCGGGCTCAATATCCGGATGCCCGATCATTAGGGGCACGTGGGACGCGGCGCGGAACGGGGTCTGTTTTCCCCAAAGGCCAAGATCGCCCAGCATCTCTCCATGATCGGCGGTCAACACGATCAGCGTGTCGTCCAACTGACCCACATTTCGCAACCACTCAAAAAGTCGACCGATATGGTGATCGACCTCGGCGGCCAGCCCCAGATATGTGGACCGGCACAGCGCGATCTGCTCGGGCGCCATGGCATTTTGCTGCCCGTCAAAACCCCAGAACATATCCGTGCCGCTTGGGCGGGAATGATAGGCTTCAAAGAACGGATGCTCAAAAGCGGCCTCAACCGGAGGCGGGATGTCCTGCGGGTTGATCAAATCGTTATACGGCGCGGGGGCAACAAACGGAGGATGCGGCCGGATATAGGTGACCATGGCAGACCATGGCTGTGATTTGCGAACGTCAAGATGAGCCAAAACCCGGTCGGTCAGATACGCGGTATCACTGTCTCGCGCATCATAAAGCGCCGGCCCTCCGAGAGTGTCGTTCTGAGGTCTGTAAAGCGCCGTCAGGTCGCCCGCATCCGGCACGTCATAGCCACGCGATCTGAGATGGGCGAGCCACTCCCAAGCTTCCTCGCGCATCTCGGTGACCTCGGTGATGCCCAGGATCGGCCCTGTGTAGGACAGATGCGCCGGGTCATTCGGGTGTAGGTTCCTGGGATCGGGCTGCGTGTCCGTATAGCCGAACAGCAACAGCTCTCGCCCGATGGTCCGCAGCGCCGTTGCAAGGTTGGGGATATCGCGCCGCAGCGGAACGCCGTTCTGAACCGATCCGTGGTTCATGGCGTATTGGCCCGTCAGCAGGCTTGCACGGGCCGGACCGCAAGGCACCACAACCGTATGATGATTGCGAAAATGCACCGACCGCGCGGCCAGAGCGCGAATGTTGGGCAGCGGCACATGTCGCCCCAAAGCGCCCGTCAGAAGGTCCGCGCGGAACTGATCGATGACGATGAACAGAAAATTGCGCGGAGCCTTCTTCAGCATGTGGTCAGGCCTCTGCGCTGTCCAGCTTACGGATCAGCGCGGGCAGATCGGCAACCGTGTCGATCACATAGTCCGCACCGGCGTCCTTCAGAATCTTGGTCGCGTGCTGGCGCAGCACGTCAACCTCTTCCGCGGATAGCGCCTCCAGTTCCTCCGGTGTCTTGCCCACCGCATTGCCGGACAGGGATACGCCAACTGTCAGACAGCCAGCGGCGACACCCTCTTTGATGCCCGGTTCGGTGTCATCGACCTTGATGATCGCCGCAGGCGGGTAGGCCACCAGATCGACCATGCATTTATACATCCCCAGCGGCCCGGGTCGGCCTTCGGGCAGGTCGTCGGAACAGACCAGATTGTCCGGCTCATAGCCTTGAGCAGCGGCAACCGGCAGGACGTTCTCCATGATTGAGCGGGTGTAGCCCGTGGTCGACCCGATCTTGAGACCCATGGACCGCAGATCATCAATCGCAGCTTTGCCACCCGGAACCAGATCCGCGTAGTCGGCGGCGACTTTTTCGTTCATCGGCACAAAGATCTCATAAACCTTGTCAACATCCTGATCGGAGGGCGCGTTGCCGTATTTTGCCTCCCACTGGGCGGCGATTTCGGGCATATCCATCATGGAGCGGATGTGATCCCATTTGGGCGCGCCCATCGGTGCGCGGGCCTGTTCGATCGTGGCTTCGATGTCGAACTTGGCGAAGGCCTTCACAAACACGCCCATCGGCGCGAATGACCCGAAATCGACCATTGTCCCCGCCCAATCAAACACGGCGGCTTTGAATTTGCTCATTGTCTTTCCTTTCGTCAGGCAGGTTCAACCTGTTTCTGTTTGAGTGTTTCGTCCGAGGGGCTGGCACTGTCGACCCCCATGTCACGCAGCACCTCGGCTGAGGTATCAACGACCGCTTGCATCACATGCGCATCGACCTGTCCGATGTGGCCGATCCGAAAGCTATCGGCTGCGGTCAGTTTGCCGGGATACAGGATAAATCCGCGCGCTTTCATGCGGTTGTAGAAGTCCGGGAAGGCAAAACGCGGGTGATCCGGGCAGAAGAAGGTGGTGATGATCGGCGACAGCCACTCATCGTCCAGCAACGTGACAAAGCCCAGTTCACGCATCCCTTTGACCAGCGTCTTGCGGTTCTCAAGATACCGCGCGCCCCGTGCAGCGACGCCGCCTTCGGCCTCATGTGCGCGTAGCGCTTCGATGAAGGACGCGACCACATGTGTGGGCGGGGTAAAGCGCCACTGGCCTGTCTTCTCCATCGCGGCCCATTGGGCGTAAACATCCAGGCTGAGCGAATGGCTGTTGCCTTCCGCCGCCTTGATCGCATCTGTTTCGGCAATCACGAACCCAAAGCCCGGCACGCCTTCGATGCATTTGTTGGCCGAGCTGACCATGGCCTGAAACGGGATCACATGCGGCTCGAGCGGGACAGCACCGAAGGCCGACATGGAATCGATCAGAAGCTTGCGGCCCGCCGCCTGCGTGGCGTCCGAGATCTCTTGCAGCGGGTTGAGGATGCCCGAGCTTGTCTCGCAATGGATGGCCAGCACATGCGTGATCGCGGGGTCGGCCTGCAAAGCCGCGGCCACCTGATTCCCGCGCGGCGGCAGATAGTCCCCCATGTCGATCACGGCACAGTCGCGGCCAAGATAGCCCAACGTCTGCACCGCCCGTTTGCCATAGGCGCCGTTGCACAACACCAGAACCTTGCCGTCCTTGGGCACAAAGCTACCCAGCATCGCCTCGACCACGTAAGAGCCGCTGCCCTGCAAAGGCACACAGTCATAGCGGTCTTTGTCCTGCCCCAGAATATCCAACAGGCGACGACGCAATTCGGCCGTCATGGCGCGGAAATCGGCGTCCCAGCTGCCCCAGTCGCGCAGCATCGCCTCTTTCACTGACAGAGACGTGGTCAATGGCCCCGGAGTCAACAGATACGGTTCGCCGAAATGCGGCGAGGGCAGTTTTTGGGTGTGATCAATCATGTCATTCATCTTCTATATGAAGGAATCCATAACATAGGTTTGAGCTATGGCTTGGCTACAGTTTTCCAGTGACCCCCGCAAGGGCATTTCGACCGGCTACGCGGGTTCCAGCGTCTTGATCCTTTCTGCGGTCACGTGCTGATCCAGATGACAGGCCACGAAATGCCCCTCATCCACTTCCACCAGTTGGATCGGCTCATCCGAAGGCTGATCCGGGATGCGCAGCGACACCCCGTCCGGGCCATTCGAGGCAACGGGATGAATCATGTCGCCCTCAAAGCGGATCGGCTTGAATTCGGCGTCGGGGTCGGGATGCGGTACGGCGGACAGCAACGCCTTGGTGTAAGGGTGCTGCGGGTTGAAAAAGATCTTGTCGGTCGGGCCATATTCCATGAACCGCCCCCGATACATCACCGCCACCCGGTGCGAGATCTGTGCAACCACGGCCAGATCATGCGCGATGAACAGGAAGCTGACACCCAGTTCGGCTTGCACGTCCTTCAAAAGCGCGACGATCTCGGCCTGAATCGACACATCCAGCGCCGAGACGCATTCGTCACAGACAACAAATTTGGGCTTGGACACCAGAGCGCGCGCAATGCAGATCCGCTGCCGCTGACCACCGGAGAACGCATGCGGGAAGCGGCGCAGATGCTCTAGGTCGATCTTGCAACGCGCCGCGATCTCGCGCACCCGTTCATCAATCTGGTCCCGGTCCGTCATCAAACCCGAAGCCACCAGCGGTTCGGCGATGATATCGCGCACCGTCATGCGCGGGTTCAGTGAGGAATACGGGTCCTGAAAAACAAGGCTCATTTCCGGGCGGAAGCTGCGTAGCAAGTTGCCACCAAGGGTGTGCAACTGAACCGGGCCTTCATGGAACGCCATGTTGATCTTGCTGCGCACCGCGCGCAGCTCGGCCTCGGAGGCGTGGGCAAGGTCGATATCGCCCTTTTTCTTGCGGTGAAAGATCACCTCGCCTTCGCTGGGATCAATGGCGCGCAGCATCGCGCGGCCAACGGTGGTTTTGCCCGATCCGCTTTCGCCAACGAGACCCACGGTTTCACCCTTGAGGATGTCGAAAGTGATGTCACTGACCGCGCGGACCGTTTCAACCTCGGTTCGGAAAAGTTTCTTCTTTCGCACCTCGAACGCGACGCCCAGATTGTGAACGTCAATCAGCTTGCGGACCTTCTTCAGTGGCGCGGGCGGGACGACCTTGTCCAACCTCGGAACCGCGTCCAGCAAGCGCTGAGTATAGGCCTGTTGCGGGTTGTTGATGACCTCGCGTACGGTGCCGCGCTCGACAATCTCGCCCTTATACATCACCGCGATGTCATCCGCGACTTGGGCCACCACACCCAGATCGTGGGTGATGAAAACCATGCTCATGCCCAGCTCGGCCTGCAGGTCACGCATCAGTTGCAGAACCTGCGCCTGAATGGTCACATCCAGAGCGGTCGTCGGCTCATCCGCGATCAGCAACTGCGGACCAGCCGAGAGGGCCAGCGCGATCATGGCCCGCTGGCGCATGCCACCCGACATCTCATGCGGGAATTGATCCACGCGGGCGGAGGGGTTGGTGATGCCGACCTTGTCAAGCATCTCAATCGCCAACTCGCGCGCCTGCCGTTTGTTCAGCCCGCGATGCAGCTGGATCGCCTCCATGATCTGGTTGCCGATGGTGTAGATCGGCGAAAAGCTGGCCATCGGCTCCTGAAAGATCATCCCGATCTCACCGCCGCGGATCACGCCCATACGTGGATCATGGGGGCGCACCTTGGCCAGATCGACGGATTTGCCGTCCTTCATGACGTAGTTGATCTCGGACCCCTGATCGATGCTGGCAATGCCGGGCAGCAGCTGCATCACCGCCTTGGTCGACACGGATTTGCCCGAGCCACTTTCACCCACGATGCCAAGCGTCTTACCCTTCTCCAGCGAGAACGAAGCATCGCGAACCGGCTGAATCAGCCCTTCATCGGTGCGGAAAGACAGGGTCAGGTTTTTGACCTCGAGGATGTTTGCCATCACTTTGCCTCCGCATAGGGGTCAGCCGCGTCGCGCAGCCCGTCGCCGATCACGGTGAAGGCCAGGACTGCCACCACCACGAACACGGCGGGAATGAACAGCCATGGGGTTTGCTCGATCGCGCGCACCGATTGCGCCTGTTGCAGCAGAACACCCCACGAGACCGACGGCGGGCGCAGGCCCAGTCCAACGAAAGACAGCGCGGTTTCCGACAGGATCATGTAGGGGAATGAGATCACAAGATCGACGATGATGAAGCTAGTGAAGCTGGGCAGCATGTGCTGACCGATGATGCGCTTGGGGCGTGCGCCGGCCAGTCGGGCCGCGACCACGTAGTCCTCATTCCGAATCGATAAAAGCTGAGACCGGATGCGCCGTGCCAGTGTCGGCCAGCCAAAGAGGCCAAGGATCAATGTCATCGCAAAATAGACCTGCGTGGTCGACCACTCCTTGGGCATGGCGGCCGCCAGTCCCATGTAAAGCGGGATGATGGGCACCACCCGGATTACCTCGGTCACACGTTGGATGACGTTGTCGATGAGGCCGCTGAAATACCCGGCAATCCCGCCGATGAACAGCGCCAGCACGAAGGAGATCAGCACCCCGATCACACCAATCGAAAGAGAGGTGCGCGTGGCATAGATGGTGCGTGAGAACACATCCCGCCCCAGATCATCCGTGCCCCAGAAATGGATTTTGGCGTCGGGGTTCTGCAAGCCGATCAGGTGGCGGTCGGTTGGAATAAATCCCAGAGCTTTAACCGGTTCTCCTTTGACGAACAGCCCCAAATAGTTGCGCACCTCAGGGTCGGGCACCGAGACGGCCCGCAGGGTCACCGGATCACGCTCGGTCTTGGTGCCGTTGATAAAGGGCACGACAGAGCATCCGTTATCGTCGCAAAAGCGCGGGATTTGCGGCGGTCCTTCGATATAGGAGGTATCGCGCGTGACTGGGCCATAGGGGGCGACAAATTCGGCAAACAATCCGGCCAGCGCCATCAGCCCCAACACGATCGAGGCATACATCGCGGCGCGGTGCTTTTTGAAGCGCCACCAGATCAGGGTCCATTGCGAGGCTGAATAGTATTTCAGCAGCTGCTGACGTTCTTTTTCCGCAGCCCGACGCTGGGCCGGGGTCATTTCGGGATCTGTCATATCGGTCATGTCACGCCCCCAGCTTGATGCGCGGGTCCAGCCACGCCAACAGCAGATCGGAAAGGAAATTCATGAACACGATGGCAAAGGTCAGCATCAGCAGGATCGCACCCGCCACGTTCATGTCGAGGTCGAGATACGCTTTCAGCAGCAGCTCACCCAGTTCGGTCAGGCCCAGAACCACGGCCACGATCGGCAGCTCGGAAAAGATCCGGTTCACGTCAAACCCGATGGTCGAGACGACCGGGTTGATCGCCAGCCGGGCCGGGTATTTGATCAGCAGCTTCCGCTCGGGCACACCGCGCGCGCGGGCTGCGGTGACAGACAGTTTGTTCAGCTCATCCGACATGGTCGCGCGCACGGTCTGGATTTGGTAGGCCACTGCCGACCAAGCTAGAACCACCGCGGGCAACCACAGGTGTTTCAGCATGTCCCAGACCTTGGCCGCGCTCCACGGGGCGTCTTGATATTGGGCCGAGAACAAGCCGCCGATATCCGCCCCGAACCAGCGGTTGGCGAAATACAGCATAACCAGCGCCAGCAGAAAGTTCGGCAGCGCGAGCCCCAGATACGAGAAAATCGTCAGACCATAGTCAATGGCCGAACCGCGCCGCACGGCCGCATAGATCCCAACGGGGATTGAGATCAGATAGGTCAGGATCAGCGTTGCAAACAGGATGCCCGCGGTCAGCCAAACCTTGTCACCGATCACCTTGGTGACCGAGGTTTCAAAGGCGAAGGCCTGCCCAAAATCCCAGCGCAGAACGATACCGCCAATCCAGTCGAAATACCGAAGCAACATGGGCTTGTCCAAACCCAGCTCCTGACGGATGGCTTGCACATCGGCCTCGGTTACGTTGACCCCGGTGCCCGAGTATTTCCGAAACGCGTAGCGGTCGGCGTAGTCTCCGGGCGGGATTTCCATGATCAGGAATACCATCATCGACACCAGAAGCATCGTGATGGCCATTCCTACTAGTCGTTCGGCGGTGAATCTGAGCATGCGTCTGTCCCGAAATTGCAGCTTGGACTGCAAACTCCGGGGCGTCTGCTGCAAACGCCCCGGAGGAAAGTGTCAAACCCGTATGGGGGTTACTGTTCCAGCCACCACTGCGAGGGGCGGTAGGGGTAGGTCCAGTAGAAGTCGTAGGTTTTCGACTTGATGGGTTTGACGTTCTGCAGGTCGTTGCGCCACAGGAAGGGGGCAACGATGTCACCGACAGTGCCGATCTTCAGCATGTTGTCCGTGTGGATCTTGACGATTTCCGCACCGATTTCGTTGCTGGTGTCCGAGCCGAACTCAGCCTGGATGAAGCGCTCGCTCAGCTCCCACAGCTTCTGGATATCGGCTGGGGGTTCGACGCCTTCGGCCCCATCGGTCTGTTTCCAAGTGGCCCATTTGGCACCGGTGCCCGGGTTGAAGAAGTCACCAAAGGGCGGCACGAAAACGGTGGTATCCTGCGAGATGGTCGGGCCGGCATTACCGTCATACTTCCAGGTCGTCAGGTCCAGATCGTTGTTGTTGCCCGATGCGCGGTATTCGTCCGAGGTAACCTCTTTCAGATCGACGCGCACGCCCACGGCGGTCCAGTAGTCCCGCACCAGCTCCATCATTTTCACCGGCACACCCTGCGAGGAATAGACCAGGCGAATGACCAGAGGCTTGCCGTCCGGGCGCTCCAACGTGCCGTCGCCGTCGCTGTCGCTCAGGCCCATTTCGGCCAGAAGGGCCTTGGCGCCCTCGACATCATAGGCAATGTCCTTGGTCAGCACGTCGTCCGAGATGAACGATACGGTCTTGGGCTCGGCCGGAACACCCTGCATCGGAGTGCCCTGACCCAGATAGACGATCTCATTGATCTCGTCGCGGTTCATCGCCAGCGACATGGCGCGGTTGAAGCGCACATCGTTGAAGATTTCGCGCAGTACTTCGTCGTTGTGGGTGCGGTTGAACGAGAAGAACACGTTTTCACCCAGGGTCGGCGCGAACTGGATTGTGTAGCCGCCCTTGGCTTCGTTCTCTTTCAGCAGCGGGAAGTCCTCCAGGAAGATCGCCTGCTGTTTCCAGACAACCTCTCCATTCATGACCTTGAGGTTCTGAACTTCCTTGTCGCTGACATAGCTCTCAACGATTTCGTTGATATAGGGCAGCTGATTACCTGCAGTGTCGACCTGGTGGAAATACGGGTTCGCCACCAGCTTGCGGCCTTCCGAGGTCTCTTCGACAACGATGTGGCTTTCGAGGGTCGGCACAACCGCACGGCCGATGGCAGCGGCTTTGTCGGCGTCTTTCAGCAGCGGCGATGGAACGTCTTTCCAGTCCGAACCGCCATAGTAGAAATCAACCGCTTCGGCACCGTTGGCGAAACCGTATTCCTGCGCCAGCGCATCGGCGTTTTCGTTGTACTTGGGCATGAACTGGCCCAGGAAATGCTTGGGCTGGAACGGTTGGCCATAGTCGACGGCAAAACGGTTCAGGATGCCCGGCGTCGGCACCGGGAAAGTCATGCGGACGGTCACGTCGTCAACCGCCTCAACCTTGATCGGCTCGCCTGCAAACAGCCAGCGATCCGGAGTTTTTTCCAGAATGTCGGTGTTCAGCAGCAGGTCATTGTACCAGAAGGCAACATCTTCGGCGGTGAAGGGTTCGCCGTCAGACCATTTGTGACCTTCACGCAGCGTGATCGTCAGAACGGTTTTGTCTTCGTTCCAGTCCCACGCCTTGGCGACGTTGGGAACAACCGTCTGCAAGTCATCCGCATAGCGCACAAAGTTCACATGGCGCACAGACAGAAGGTCCGACGTGCCCGACTCCGTCGCTTTCGAGATGCCGGTGATCGCGCCGCCATATTGGCCGATGCTCTCATAGGGCATCACAACCAGAGGCTCGGCGGGCAAGCGGTCTGCAACAACGGCCAGGTCGGCGTTGCCAAGGATTTTGCCGTTCAGTTCCGCAATCGCCGGGTTTTCCGAGAATTCCAGGGTGCAGGATGCGGTCGATTGCAGCTCGGCCAGTTCCAGCTGCTGCGGGAACGCGGGCTCTACCCCCATTGGATCAGCGACGGTGGCGACCGGGCAATTTGCCAGCGCGGGAACCGCAATCATTGTTGCGGCAGTGGACATCAGGATATGACGGATCGTCATGACAACCTCCAGGTTTGTTCGACGATCCGCTTAAGGGGCTATTGTAACAGTTTAATAATAAATGCGAGATTATAGCTTTAAACTATGGTACGGCTATTCGCTAACGCTCGCCAAAGTTTCTTGGGTAATTTCATAGAATTGCCGGACGGTGGCCGACGCAGCCATTGCGGGCATCGAAACCAAAAACTGATGAGCGCTTAGTTTTTGATCGTTAATCGGGATGAATTTCAGGTCCTTGTCGGCCGTCACCAACTCCGATTCGAAGCCTACCCCCTCGCCGACGCCAGCCCGAACCAGCGAGGTGATCGACCCCCAGGAGCCGAGGCCCAAAATGGTATCCGGCGCGATACCAGCCTCGGAAGCTGCGCGTTCAAACACCTGACGCGTACCGGCATTCGGCTCGCGCTGTATCAGCCTCAGTTTCGCGACATCGGCCCAACTGAGGCTTTCGACGTCCCGCAACGCGCCTTCGCTTTGGGCGACGATGCCGATCCGGAACGAGGAGACCTTTTGGCAATGCATCGTCTCCAGCGGTTCGCGCGCGGTGACAAAGGCGACATCCAGATCACCGGTGCGCAGCAAAGGCAGCAGGTCGAGGCTGGCCATGGCACGCGCATTCAGGGTGACGCCTGGATAGGTCTGGATAAATCGGGCAATAGGCGGCATGGCGATCTGATAGGTTGAATAACCCACCCAAAAGCTGCCCGACTTCAGGTCTTTCCGCGCGCCAATCGCCAGATCGACCTCAGACTTCAACGCCAGCAGAGCCTTGATCTGCGGACGCAGTGTTTCAAACATTTCGGTGGTTTCAATACCCTTGTTGCCCCGCCGCAAAAAGCGACACTCGGTTTGCCGCTCCAAGGCGACGATCAGGTTGGAAACCGTGGGTTGAGAGACGCCCAACTCTTCTGCCGCAGCCGTGAAACTGCCGGTGCGGGCAACCGCCTCAAGCGCTTTCAGCTGGCGAATGCTCGGTTCTACGTTGCTGGGCATGGTTGGCTTCCTTCGCTCGCGCTTTTGTGCAGGTGATCCGGAACGGGCACAAAGCTCGATGCCCGGATACACTTTCCTAGCTTTATCCGTTTTCATTTCCCGCGCGTCCAGTGCGCTCGGGAGCGGGCTAAGTCAGGTTTTACCGGTCTAATTTGCCTAATTCTTAATCGTTCTCGCATGTATGCTGATTTTTTAAACAAAAAACTCGCATCTTCTTGTGATTTGAGATGTAGCCGCACAGTCTCGGATGTTAGTCAGAAGCCATGCTCCAACGCCTGCCACTTCTGGTTTTCTCCGATCTCGATGGTACTCTGCTGAACCATCACGACTATAGCTGGGACGCGGCGCAACCCGCGCTAAAACGGCTTCGGGACATTGGCGCGGGGCTTGTGCTGGCCAGCAGCAAAACCGCTGCCGAGATTGTTGGGTTTCGCCAAGCCATAGGCTTTTCGAACATGCCGTCGATCGTTGAAAATGGTGCTGGCATTCTGGCACCCGGCCACCCAGAAACCGACGGACCCTCTGAATATCTGAACATTCTGAATATCCTCCGACACCTCCCACCCGGCTTTCGTGGCTTCGCAGATATGAGCGTGCAGGAGGTGAGCGACAGGACCGGGCTTGATCTTGTTGCGGCAGAGAAAGCCCAAGATCGGCATTTCAGCGAACCGGGCGTGTGGGATGGCGCGCCAGAGGATCTAGGTACGTTTATCTCCGAAGCCGGGCGGTACGGTCTAAAGGCCAGGCAAGGCGGTCGATTTCTTACTTTGTCGTTCGGAAAGACCAAAGCGGACGCCATGTCCGACGTGATCCGACAGTTGCAACCGGAAAGAACCATCGCGCTTGGCGACGCACCGAACGATCTGGAAATGATCCTTGCCGCCGACACTGGTGTCGTTGTCGCAAACCGGTATGGTGCACCCATTCCACTCCAGGCACCCGAAGCCGAGCGGCGGATATTCAGAACCACACGCGAAGGCTCCGAAGGCTGGGCCGAGGCCATTCTGACCCTCACTGCACCCGATCACAAAGACAGTTAACCAAGACAGGCAGCCCAAATGGCAGACTTCCATCAGAACGGAAACATCACCACGCTTCACAACCTGCGAAGCCGCCCGGCCGAGCATCTGGTGCACGAAATCTCTGTCTTTGCCGAAACGCGCAAGGTGACGTTGATCCTGCCCTGTCTCTACTCAGAACTGGAAGGTCCGGCCCTTGCGGGAATTATCGACGAGCTGTCCAAGGTCAGCTACCTGCATCGCATTATCATCGGGCTCGATCAGGCCGACGCGGAACAATACCAACGCGCCAGAGCGTTTTTCGACCGTTTGCCCCAGAAGCATGTTGTGATCTGGAACAGCAGCCCCCGGATGTTGCAGCTGGAAGAACGGCTGCGCGACCTTGGCCTTGCACCACAGGAACCCGGCAAGGGCAAAAACGTCTGGTCCTGTATCGGCTACCTACTGGCCTGCGCCGACAGCTCGGTCATGGCGATCCATGACTGCGATATCGTGACCTACAAACGGGATATGCTCGATCGGCTGGTCTACCCCGTAGTCAACCCAACCTTCCCGTTCCAGATGGCTAAAGGCTTTTATCCGCGCATCGGCAATGGCAACCTGAACGGCCGTGTCACGCGGCTTCTGGTCAGCCCTCTGCTAATCGCGCTGAAAAAGGTGATCGGAGATCGGGACTACATCGACTACCTGCGCAGCTTCCGCTATCCACTGTCAGGCGAGTTTGCTATTCGCACACCGACCCTGCCCGATCTGCGCATCCCGTCGGACTGGGGGCTGGAAATCGGCGTTCTATCTGAGGCCTGGAGGAACCTCGCACCCAAATCCGTCTGCCAGGTCGAGATTGCCGACAATTACGATCACAAGCATCAGAAGCTGTCGCCCGAGGATGCCAACACCGGGCTAAGCCGAATGTCCACCGACATCTGCAAAGCCATCTTCCGCAAACTGGCGGCAGATGGCACAGTGTTCACCACCAACACATTCCGGACCCTCAAGGCGACCTATTATCGCTCGGCTCTGGATTTGCTCGAGGGGTATTATACCGATGCAAAGATGAACGGCCTGGCGCTTGATCGCCATACCGAGGAAAAGTCGATCGAGCTCTTTGCCGAAAACATCATCCGCGCCGGGCGGGTCTTTTTGGAGAACCCCCATGAGACGCCGTTTATCCCGACATGGAACCGGGTCCATGCCGCAGATGCCGAGTTCCTGCACCACCTGAGCGAAGCCGTCGCGCTGGATCTGGAAGAGTTCACACAGCAGGGGCGTTCGTGATCCAGCGACACTGGTAAGGTGCCAGTGAGAATTCGGACATGTTGGCACCAAAAACCTCGCCGGTCAGGGCGTCCATCCATGTTTCTTCGGCAATCAGGTTCACTTCTGTCGGATTAATCTGAACGTGATCGGAAGACACGTTGTGAAGGGCGAAAATGGATTGGCTTCGATCCAGACTCTGCCGCCAGATGCCAAACACCCTTTCGTCGAGCCGCAAGGTAAACTGCGTCGCATTCGGGTGGAATGCCGACTGCTGCGCGCGAATGCGCAACCGGCGAGACATCTCCGACAAAACTCGGGATTGATCCGATCCGGGGTCGGCGAGCTTTGACAACAAATCCGGATAGTGCCAGCGATGCCGGTTGATCGCCCTGTTCATCCCGCGACGTTCCACCGCCTCATGGTCGTTCGGGGTGGCCAGGAGGGAATGGATGTAGAACGCGGGAATACCCTCAAGGGACATGACGATGGTCTGCGAACAGATGAAGCGGGCCAGGTGAAACTGATCTTCGCCGTCAAAGGTCGCGCGCATGGCCTCGAAGAAAGCGCAGTTCAATTCATAAGGTTCTTCGCGACCATCCGGCAAAGCGCGCATGGAAACCAGCCCGCCCAGCCTTCGCACGGTGTCGATCATCCGCGTCTTTTCTTCGGGTGGCAGCAGCCCTTCTGCGGGCCGCATCCCGATACCATCATGGCTGGCGGTGAAGTTCAGATAGGCACACCCCAATTGCGCCGGAGGCATGGCCGCCTGCCAATCGCGCAAGTACCGGGCCGTGCCGGACTGCATGGCGTGCAGGATCAACGGAGGCAGCGGAAAGTTGTAAACCGCATGCGCCTCGTTCCGATTGCCGAAATAGCTTAAATTCTCGGTGCGCGGAACGTTGGTTTCGGTCAGCAATACGACAGTCTCTGTCGTGAAATCGCAAAGCAGCCGAAGCAGCTGCACGATGGCATGCGTCTGAGGAAGGTGGATCGAAGTCGTGCCCACCTCTTTCCAGATGAAGGCCACGGCATCCAGCCGCAGTATGCGCACGCCCTTGTCGATATGCAGTCGGATGATCCGAAGCATTTCGATCAGCACCTCGGGATTTCGGAAATCCAGATCAATCTGATCGTGGCTGAAGGTACACCAAACGTGACGGTCGCCACGGCTCGTTTCAACCTGACGCAAAAGCGGCGTGGTTCTGGGTCGTACCACCGGCTGCAGATCATCTTCGGGCGTGGCCTCGAAGAAGAACCTGTCATGCGGCGGTTTTCCTTGCAGGTAGTTGTTGAACCATAGCCCCTGACTGGACACGTGGTTGAGCACAAGATCCGACATCAGATGGAAATCATCCGCGATGCGCGTGATGTCCGGCCAATCCCCCAATTGCGCACTGACGCTGTAGTAGTCCGAAACAGCAAATCCATCGTCGGATGTGAAAGGAAAGAAAGGCAGGATATGCACGCCGTTCACGACCCCTTGCAGATGACGCACAAGAAAATCGTGCAACAGGTCCAGCGGTTTATGAACCTGATCTTCGATGGAATTGCCGTAAGTGATCAGAACACTGTCCCGCTCCGACCACAGACCATTGCCGGGCTTTCGCCCCTGCTTTCTTTGGTGGTGGCCGGACGGCCAGAACGCTTGCACAATCTGCTCGGATAATTCTGTATGGTCATGGTCCGGGTAGATACGGATCAGAAGATCCGTCAGTCGCCGGGAGAAATTCTGGCTCATGGTCGTTGTGCTTGGCTCGGCTTCGTCAAATGCCAATTGTTCGCCAGAGCAGTAGATCTGTCAAACTAGTCCAATTTCAGCGGCGCGCCTTCCTTATGTTTATCGATCCATCTGCCTGTAAATTGGTCGATACCAAAGAAAATGGGACGCGGCTGTGACTTAACTGACCTTGCTGCAAAACTCTGTGCAGACCAAATCGTCTTCGCACCTTCAACCAGCCGAGCGCGCATTGCTTTTGAGCAGCTGTTTCAGTGCCGCGCCGGTTTCGCGTCCTTAGGATATTGAACGCCTTAGACGGACATCATCGATGGGCCTTGGATGCATTGCCATCGAAAACCATGCTATCTCGCCAAGGCACTTTCAGCTGGCGAAATTGCACAACAGCCCCGGAAACGATGCTTTTGCAGACCGGAAAACTCTCGGACATTGTCCTCACAAGTCGGCTTTTCGTCCTCAACAATCATTGAGCCGCCGCAAGTGTAAATGAGAAAAACGGGCAAGTCAGCGACTGGGAGATCCGGTTGAGCTTCGCGCTCGCGTCGCTGGATTACATTCGTGGAGGAGCAAATCTTGAATAAAATTAAGTCCGAAATCATTTGGCCTGACATGCAGGTCGAGATTGATCCCGATAGCTATTCGTCTGTCGTTGAGATGTTTGAACAGGCCTTTCTGACCTATCCTGAAAACACAGCCTATGTGGGTCTCGGTGGTAGCTTGACCTACACCGAGGTTGATCGCCTGTCTCGTGACTTTGCCGCAGTCCTGCAGTCGCGACTGGGCGTCCAGAAAGGGGATCGCATTGCCCTGATGGCGCCGAATATCCTGGCTTTCCCGGTCGCAATGCTGGGCATCATTCGGGCTGGTGGCGTGCAAGTGAACGTCAACCCGATGTACACCCCGCACGAGCTGGAACATCAGCTGAACGATGCCGGGGCAGAGATCATCGTCATCTTCGGCGGGTCGACCCCGACACTGGCGGAGGTCGTGGAAAACACGCCGATCAAAACAGTGATAACGGTTGATCTTGGCGACGCCACACCAACAGATATTCCAAGCCCCGCAGTAGACGAACGCCTGAAAGATACCCTGCGTTTTGCGACACTGCTTGATGAGGGGGAAGAACTGGACTTCACCCCGCCGGCAATCACCGGTGACGACCTGTTGTTCCTGCAATACACCGGCGGAACGACCGGCCTGTCAAAAGCCGCGGTCCTCAGTCACCGGAACCTGGTGGCGAACGCCGAACAGACCAAGGCGGCACTGCCCGAAGCGATGCGACACGGTGAAGAAGTCGTCGTGACGCCGCTGCCGCTCTACCATATCTTCGCCCTTATGGTGAACTTGATCACCTATAGCTCGATCGGCGCCAAAAACTACCTTGTGGCCAATCCGCGCGACCCGCAGCAGTTGATTGCAGCTTACCGCGACAGTGGCTTTACCGTTTCAACCGCTGTGAACACATTGATCTCGGGCCTGATCTCGCATCCAGAGTTCAAGGACGTCGATTTCTCGAACTATCGCGCGATGATTGGCGGCGGCGCTCCGGTGCAAGAGGCGGTCTCGAACCGCTGGAAGGACGTCACCGGCCACCATGTGCTGGAAGGCTACGGCATGTCCGAGACCTCTCCGGTTCTCACTCTGAATCCGATGGGTCAGGATACGTTCTCGGCGGCTGTCGGCTATGCGCTTCCCTCCACCGACATCATCTTGCTGGATGAAGATGACAATCGCGTGGCCGAGGGTGAAGCGGGTGAAATCTGCGCCAAGGGCCCTCAGGTCATGAGCGGCTACTGGAACCGTCCCGAAGAGACAGCATCGAACTTTACCAAAGACGGCTATTTCCGCACCGGCGATATTGGTGTGCGCGACGAAAACGGCCTCATCAAGATCGTTGACCGCAAGAAAGACATGGTTCTGGTCTCAGGTTTCAACGTCTACCCGAACGAGATCGAAGCCCATGTTGCCATTTTGGACGAAGTCGCCGAAGTCGCAGCGGTTGGCGTGCCAGATGAGAAAACCGGTGAGGCGATCCGTTTGTTCCTTAGCGTCACGGAGGGCTCTGACCTTACGTCCGAGCAGGTTATCGAACTTAAACGAAACGCTCTTTCTCAGTGGACTTAAGTCCTTTTCGTATTTGAGCTGAGCCGGATAACCGGCTCAGCGACATAATGCCCGGATCAGAATCGCCAGCGCGCGCCCAGAACAACGGTTGAAAGGTCGTCAAACTCGTCCGAGGAATCGTCATACGCGTAGTCCTGGTACGAGAAATAGGCTTCCATGTTGTACTGGTCGATGTTTTGCACAATACCAATACCCCAGACGTCCGAATCCGAGCCATCCGCGTTAAAGTCGGACCCGTCCCAATAGTGGAGACCGATGCCTGTTTTGCCAAAGCTGAACCAATCGGCTTCGTAGCCAACCTTCACATAGTAAAAGCTGGGATCGGTGGATGCGTCATCGTCCACGTCGCGTTCACCGGCGGCAACGGTAAAACTCAGCCCGTTTTCCAGCAGGATAGATGCCGACCCGACCAAGTCTTCGCGTTTTTCGCTTTCGGCACCGCCAGACCCGCTGTTGCCCTCGCCGCGGACCTGATAGGCAAGCCCGGCTGCAACCTCCATCCCATTGGCAAAGGTGTTGCCGTAGTAGACGGCAAAGTCGTAGTAATCGCGGTCGTCATCAAAGTCCTCTTCCAGCACGTTTTGACCGTATGCGGCGCTGAACGAAAAGCCATTGAAGGACGGGGTGTCATACCGAATGCGGGTTCTGCGCGAACCATCGAAGTTGTCGGTCGTATCTACAACAACCGGGCCGCTTAGAATGCCAGCATTGTCGCGGAACAAGAACGACGCGTTGGAGTCTGCAGTAAACGAATAAAGCACCAAGCCGACGAGCGACAGGTCTTGCTCGGCTACGCCATCGGCCGCCATGCTACCCTGACCCGCCGAGAACGTGCCCCAGTCTCCTTCCAGCGAGAAATCCACATGGCGGATATCCTCGCGGGTCCATCCGCTGAAATCGTTGCCGTTCTGGTCTGTTTCAGTCGAGTTGGGCAGGCCCAAGGCTGATTCAAATCGGAACCGGAACGTGTTTTCGCCATAAGGTTGTTCCAAGTTCAACCCTACGCGACTGTTTGAAGCATCGAAATCGCGGACATTTGTCTCCGTCTCCTGTCCGTCGTCCACCGAAATGATCGCCGGGTTCAACTGGCCGTAAAGCACAACAAATCCGCCGGAGTTGTTTTCATACTTCAGTTCAGCAGCCGCCGGTAAGGCGAGAACCAAAGTCAGCCCGGCCACCGAGGATAGCAATCCGTTTTTGTGTTTCATCTGTCATTCCCTCTCAATCAATCTCCCGTCGCACCATTGAAATATTGGGCCGTATGTTGCGGCTGTTGATTGGGTACGACTTTGTCTTCTACTTCGAGCCTCAGTTTATTCGATACCCTCCTTCTTAGTGGAACTCCGCCTCTCTTGCATCGGCGCGTATGGTTGTGCCCTTGGTTCCTGCCACGATCCCAGCAAGATCGGCGAGTGCGCCGATGGCGGCAGCCTTACCAGTCAATCGGGCAAATTGGGTGGCGGCGTCAACCTTTGGACCCATCGAGCCTGCGGCGAAATCGTATTCGGAAATCGCATCGGGCGTGATGGATTTGATCCCGCGCTCACTCTTGGTACCCCAATCCAGATAGACACTGTCGGCATCGGTGGCAGCGATGAACAGGTCGGCCCCCACTTCGCGCGCCAGCAGTTCCGAGGCCAGATCCTTGTCGATCACGGCCTCGATCCCTTCCAGCGTGCCCGCGTCGTTGTAGACGGTCGGAATACCGCCGCCACCTGCGCAGATCACCACGGTCTGCTTCTCTAGCAGCCACTTGATCGGCCTTATCTGAAAAATCCGTTTCGGCAGAGGTGAGGCAACGACGCGCCGCCATTTGTCCCCGTCCGCGCGGATTTCCCAACCTTTGTCGGCGGCCAGCCGTTCGGCCTCGGGTTTTTCATAGACCGGACCAATGAACTTGGTCGGGTTGTCAAAGGCCGGGTCCTTGGCGTCGACCTCGATCATAGTCAACAGCGTAGCCAGCGGCGTTTCCTGTGGCAGCCGGTTGCCCAGCTCCTGTTCGACCATATAGCCGATCATGCCTTCGGTCTCGGCCCCCAGCACGTCCAGCGGGTAGGCTTCATCCGGTTTATAGGCGTTGCCCTGCAGCGCCAGCAGACCAACCTGCGGGCCGTTTCCATGGGTGACGATCAACTCGTTCCCTTCGGCGATGGTGGCCAGCGCCTCGGCAGCGATGGCTGTGTTTTCGCGCTGGTTTTCCGCAGTCAGGGCCTGACCGCGGCGCAGCAGCGCATTGCCCCCAAGGGCGACGACAATGCGCATGGCTTAACTCCCCAGCGTGGCGACCAAGACCGCCTTGATGGTGTGCATCCGGTTTTCGGCCTGTTCGAACTGGATACCGGCGGGGCTTTCGAACACCTCTTCGGTCACTTCCATTTCGGTGATGCCAAACTTTTGATGGATGTCCTCACCCACTTTGGTTTCGGTGTTATGGAAGGCGGGCAGGCAGTGCATGAACTTAACGTTCGGATTGTTCGCCGCTGCCATCAGATCGCTGTTCACCTGATAGGGGGTCAGCTCCTTTATCCGGCTTTCCCAGACCTCGGCGGCCTCACCCATCGAAACCCAGACATCGGTGTGGATAAAGTCCACGCCATCCACCGCCTCTTTCGGATCGTCAGTGATGGTCAGTTTGGCCCCATAGCGCTTGGCGGCTTCTTCGGCCGGACCGCGGAACTCGTCCGAGGGCCACAGATGTTTGGGTGCCGCGATGCGCACGTCCATGCCCATCATGCAACCCGCGATCATCAGCGAGTGGCCCATGTTCGAGCGCCCGTCACCGACATAGGCATATTTGATGTCATGCAGGGGTTTCTCGCCATATTCCTGCATGGTCAACAAGTCGGCCAGCATCTGGGTCGGGTGGAATTCATCGGTCAGACCGTTGTAAACTGGAACGCCGGCATAGTCGGCCAGAGTTTCGGCCAAATCCTGACCGAAGCCGCGATATTCGATCCCGTCAAACATGCGGCCCAGAACCCGGGCGGTGTCTTTCATGCTTTCTTTGTGACCGATCTGCGACCCCGAGGGGCCGAGGTAGGTGACGCCCGCGCCCTGATCCATCGCTGCCACTTCAAAGGCGCACATGGTCCGGGTCGAGGTTTTCTCAAAAATCAGGCAGATATTCTTGCCCTTCAGGTGCTGGATTTCCGATCCAGCATATTTGGCGCGCTTCAGATCGCGCGACAGGTCCAGCAGATAGCGCAACTCGCGCTGGTTGAAGTCGAGCAGTTTCAGGAAACTGCGGCCCTTGAGATTAAATGCCATCGGTTTTGTCTCCTATCTTATTAATCCACAGGGTCGCGCCAGATCGGGCAGGTCATGCAGTGCCCGCCGCCGCGTCCGCGCCCAAGTTCTGAACCGGAAATCGTGATCACCTCGACACCCGCCTTGCGCAGCAACGTGTTGGTATAGGTGTTGCGATCATAGGCCACGACCACGCCGGGTTCCAAAGCGACCACGTTGTTGCCATCGTCCCATTGCTCGCGCTCCTGGTTGAACGCATCGCCGCCGGTCTGAACGATGTTCAGCGATTTGATGCCAAGGCATTCGGCGGCCACATCGAACAGGTGTTTTTCTTCGTGACGGAATTCGATCGCACCTTCTTTGTTGCCAGGACGCAGGCTGATGCACTGGATGTCGTTGCAAACGTCGACAAAGGCCGTTGCTGTTTCACGGTCGCAGTGGCTGAAGACCGTATCCAGGTGCATAGCTGCCCGGCTGCGCGGCATCTGGCACGCAACAACGCGTTCCGCAGCGCCTTTGGCGAACAGAGCGCGGGCAACTTGCCCCACCGCCTGTGGGCTAGTGCGTTCGCCCATACCGATCAGTACGCTACCATTGCCCCAAGGCATGACGTCCCCGCCTTCCACAGTGGCTGCACCGTGATCCTTGTCGGGATCGCCCCACCAGATTTCGAAATCGCCATCCTTGAACTCGGGATGGAATTTGTAGATCGCCGTGACCAGCAGAGTCTCGGGCCGGCGTGCAGGCCAATACATCGGGTTGACCGTGACGCCACCATAAATCCAACAGCTGTTGTCGCGGGTGAATTGCGTGTTGGGGATCGGCGGGATGACAAAGCCCAGCGGCCCCAGATAGCTGCCGAACATCCCCGACGGCTTGAAGGGCATATCCTCGACCGCAATGCCACCGATCAAGTACATCGCCAAATCCTTGGCGGCCATCTCGTTTAGCCAGCCGCGCAGCTCGTTCATCATACCGATGCCGACCTGATTTTCGGTGATGCGACGATCCAACACCCATTTGCGGGCCTCTTTGTCCTTTAGCGTCGTCTCAAGCAGCGCGTGGAATTCCAGCACTTCGACGCCGCGCTCCTCCATCTTCATGCGGAAATCGGCGTGATCGGCACGGGCTTTGTGTACCCATAGAACGTCGTCATACAAAAGCTCGGCTGCGTTGCCTGGCGTCAAGCGGGAATGGGCCAGGCCCGGTTCACACACCATCACCTTTCGAAGTTTTCCAATCTCGGAATGGGCTCCAAATCCAGTCATGTTTCCTCCCTTGCATGAGCATTGCCAGACTGCCAGCGCAGCCAGACATGAATGGGCAAACCTGCTAGCAGCAGCAGAACGCCCCAGAAAACCACGTCTTTCCCCGCGCCGAGGATTGCCCATAGCGAATAGGCAAAGCCAAGCGCGGCAAGGATAAGCGTGTTTGGTGACAAGCGTGTATAGTCGCCTCGGCGCGCGCGGATCATAATCTCGACCAACGCGCACAGCAGATAGGGGATCAGCGTCGACAGGGTGGCCAGCAAAATGATGAACTCAAACTGCTCGGCCAGTGACCGTGTATAGTTCATCGCGACCAGCGCGCTGGCCAGAAGGCTGGACACGATCAACCCAAAAACAGGCGTGCCGGTGCGCGACAGCCGCGCGAACTGCGCCGGGAATAACCCATCGCGCGCCGCCCCGAGCGGCACCTGCCCGGTCAACAGCACGAACCCGTTCAACGTGCCGAAGGTTGAGATACAGGCCCCAACCGCAATGAAAACGGCCCCGCCAAAACCCCACATCACTGCCGCCACATCCGCCAGCGGCGCATTGGTCCCCGCCAAAAGTGACGAGGGCACGACGCCAAGCGCCACATAGGTCGTCGCAATATAGACCAGGGCCGCCACGCAGGTACCGACAATCGTGGCGCGTGGGATGGTGCGTTTGGGGTCCTTTGCCTCACCTGCAGGAACGGTCGCGGATTCCAGCCCGACAAAGGCCCACAGCGTCAGTGCCGCGCAGGTCGAAATGGCTGAAATATTTGACATCCCGCTGACATTCACCGGCCGGAAATTGGCGCTGTCCACATAGGCAAAGCCCAGCACGATCAGCACCAGCAACGGAGCCAGTTTCATCACGGTGGTCACAACCTGAATGATCCCTGCCTCGCGCACGCCGCGTACATTGATCCAGGTCAGCAGCCACATCGACCCCAGCGCCGCCACCAGCCCAGCCAGCGCGCTTTCGCCGACCGCCGGGATCATCACACTCAGATATCCCGCAAACGCCACCGCCACGGCAGCATTGCCCGACCACAGCGCAATCCAATAGCCCCAAGCGATCATGAAACCGGCGAAATCCCCGAACCCTTCGCGCGCATAGGCATAAGGCCCACCGGTATCCGAGGACAGCCGCGCCAGCCGCCCGAAGATCAGCGCCAGTACGATGGCCCCTCCGGCGGTCAGCACCCAGCCCGCCATCGAGATCGGCCCGAACGCCGCCAGTGACGACGGCAGCAGGAATATCCCCGAGCCAATCATGTTGCCTACCACCAAGGCGGTACACATCCAGAACCCGAGCGCGCGTGGGGTGTCAGCGGAAGTCGTCATCGCGTCTTACGCGATCGCCGACAGGCTGAGCCCGGCCATGATGATCACGATCAGTACACCCAGCAGAGGCAGAGTGAATTTCAACCACCGCTCATACGGCACACGCCCCAGTGCCAGCCCGCCCATTACCACCGCCGAGGTCGGCGTGATCAGGTTCACCAGACCGCTGGCCGACTGATAGGCCGTGACAACCAAAGACCGATCCACATTCGAGAAATCCGCCAGCGGAGCCATGATCGGCATGGTCAGAACCGCAAGACCGGATGAGGACGGCACCAGGAACGACAGCAAACCCTGCAACCCGAACATGGTGTTGATGAAAGCCACCTGCCCCAACCCGTTCACTGCGCCCTCGGCCCAATACAGGATCGTGTCGGTGATGTTGCCCGCATCCATTACGATGACGATGCCCCGAGCGATCCCGATTACAAGCGCTACGCCCAGCAAGTCGCGTGCACCATCCACGAAGGTCGAGGTGAACTCTTCCTCACCCATCCGCGCGATCAGCCCGACGACAATTGCAGCCACTAGGAACAGGCCCGACATCTCGGCCATCCACCAGCCTCCGACGGAGACGCCCCAGATCATCACGCCAAAGCTGGCCGCAAAGATCACAAGGATCACCCCATGTGTGCCGGTAAAGGCGACAGGCGCGTCGTTCTCGCGTTTGCCCTTGAGGAAATGCGCTTCGTTGCTTTCGCGTTTGTCGGCAACGATCGACAGATCGGGGTTGGCTTTGACCCGCGCAGCATAACGCATGACAAAGGCGACACAGGCCAGCCAGCAGGCCCCCAAAAGCGCAAAGCGCAGCATGATCCCGTTGGTGAACGGCACCCCCGCCGCATCCGAGGCGATGACCGTGGCAAAGGGATTGATCGTCGAGCCCAGCGTGCCCACGCCCGCGCCCAGCATGATGATTGCCACCCCCACTGCAGCGTCATAGCCTGCGGCAATCATCACCGGAATGATCAGCGTGTAAAAGGCCAACGATTCCTCGGCCATGCCATAGATGGTTCCGCCAGCGGCGAACAGCGCCATCAGAATGGGGATCATCCACTTTTCGTGCCCCTCCATCCGCGCCATAGCCTTGGCGATCCCTGCGTCGATGGCCCCGGTATGGGCGACGATCCCGAGAAAACCGCCGATCACGAGGACGAACAGTGCCACGTCGATCGCTTGTGCCTCATAGGTTGCGGGATCATAGAACCCCGCGATCGGAGCCAGAACCACGTCGAAAAAGCCCTGGGGCTGCGGATCAACGACCTGATAGCTGCCCGGAACCGGGACCGCTTTGCCTAAAAGCTCATTCTCAACCCGGTCATACTGACCGGCCGGTACGAACCAAGTGGCAATCGCAACCACCGCGATCAATACGAACAGGATGGTATAGGCAGTAGGGAACTTGAACTTCATTTTACAGTCCTCTGAAAGCTCCGAAAATATGCGTCACGCTGTCAGCGCGTCCGATGGTCGTCCCGCAAGAGGCTCGCCTTGTCACCGTGCGAGCCGCAGGCCTGATCAAACGGACTATGCAGAACCGACGGGATCCGCAGTTTGATCTGAGTCGGCGAAAATCCAAAAAGATGTAACAAAAATGTGAAATTTAACCCTCACGATTTCGGATGGTACAATGGTTCAGACAAGTAAATTATTTGCGGGCGACGCGAAGATGTTCCGGTTGAAATCGTCCGACGGTATACCTCGGGCGAACACTACCAGGCCGCGCCTGTATTGCGGCATTGACCTCCTCGGTCAGACAGGACAGCGCTGGCTGGAGTATGCGTCCACCCACAATCCTAGCTTGGACCCGAGCGGGTTTGAACGAAGACTTCGATCCATAGGGAATTGCCACAGGAACACCGCACAGAGGGACCGCGACAGGTATTGTCACTATTTCCATGCAAGCGGCCTCCTCTCAAAACACAGGTATCAACAGGGAAGGAACCCGTTACGTCTTGAAAAAATATTAGCCAGGCTGATAGCTTAGCAAAATGCTTTCCGGCCTTTATCCGAAATGTCACGGCTTTTTTTCGAATTCTACACAGATACGTGATCTATCTCTTGGATTGAGTCTTCCGCTCCTTAGCACTCGGATCTCCAACCTTTAGTTCAGGACCAAAGATTCCCGATGAGCGATCGACGCTTTACCATGACGCAGGCCCAACTTCAGGGGTTTTTGCCCCCTTCGCCTGAGTGGCACGGAGCCAGCAATGCCTTTGCCCTACCTTCCGGTCACAATTGGGCCACCCGAATCGAACAATCGGATTTTACGGAAACGGCGACCTATAGCGAGGTCTCAGCATATGTTCAGCGTCTGGCCGCGACCAGTGATCATGTCGCGCTAGTGTCACTCGCCAAACTAGCCAATGCCGAGGATATCTGGATGCTGGTCGTGTCCGATGCACCGGATAAATCCCCGGACGGCCTGCGCGCCAGCGGCAAGCCTACTGTGTTTATTGAGGCCGGAATCCATCCTGGCGAATCCATGGGCATCAATGCGGGGTTAATGCTGGTGCGGGATATGATTGTCACCGGCACACAGGCAGCGCTTCTGGACAAGGTCAACCTTTTGTTCATTCCGGTGTTGAATGTGCAGGGTCATCTACGGCAGTCGCCGACGGGCCGCATCAATCAACATGGCCCCAACACATCGGGGCGGCGGCCCAATGGGCGATGGCTGAACCTCAACTGCGATTTCAGCAAGCTCGACAGCCCCGAAGTGCGCGCATCCGTAAAGGTAGTGACCGACTACCAGCCCGATTTCTTTGTCGATGCGCATTCCACGGATGGCCAGAACTACACCTACGACGTCACTTGGAGCGACAACGGAAATGCAGGCCAAAGCCCGGCCATAAGCCAATGGCTGCGCGATGAGATGACCGACGAGTTGGCGCAATTCCTGACGGATTTGGGCCATATCCCCGGCCCTGCTATAGATGCCAACGATCCGATGGATCCGACACAAGGTTACTACCCGTTTTTTGCCGATGGTCCGTCTTATTCAACAAACTATGCCGATCATCGCCACATTCCGGCCTACCTGCTGGAAATTCACGCGCTCAAACCCTATCGGCAGCGGGTTCTTGGGGCCTACAGCTTTTTCATCGGTGTTCTGAACATCGTTGGGAACAAGGCCGCGTCGCTTCGCAAAGCTATTGCCATGGGCAGGACCGCAAGACTTGACCCTGTTCCGATCGCCTGGGATTTCGATGATCCGGCACCGCAAGTGCAGTACGATGCGTTTACCTATGACGTTCGCCGCAACCCAGTCTTGGGCATCGACCAGATTACCTGGGGCGCGGACCCTGCCCCTATGATTGTCAGCCAATCCACACGCACGACCCCGTGCATTACTGCACTGCGACCGGTCGCATACTACATCCCCGCCGTCTGGGTCGATGTGATCGACCGGCTACATGCCCATGAGATAGAGACCGAAACTTTGACCCATGAACGGCTGGTGCATGTTGAGCGTTATCGCATTGCCGATTTCAAGATCATCGATCCCAACCGCGAGGGCAGAGCCGTGGCCAGCGGTCAGCCGGTGCCACAAACAGACCAGATCCTCTATCGTCCCGGTGACGTGCGTGTCACCACCGATCAGCCATTGGGCACTCTGGCAGTGGCGCTTCTGGAGCCGCTGGGAGAGGGTAGTTTTTTCACCTGGGGGTTCTCTAACGCACAGATGGCAACCCACGAGTATGGTGAGAATTACATTACAACCCAGATTGCCGAAGAAATACTAAAACATGACAGTGAAATCGCTGAGGCCTGGGCTGACCTGCAGCGGGACAAGCCTGATTTCACCAGTGATGCCGCAGCTGTGCTGAACTGGTTTTTCGAGAAGACCACATTCTACGATTCAGAAGCGTTCATGTTGCCCATCGGTATAGAACGCTAGACGTGTCTGAGTGCAGATAGTTCGGCTAAAAAATTACCTAACCGCAGGCGATGCGGCGGGCAACCTTGTAGATGTCGTGCAGGGTCTGGGTCACGCCAACCTCTGAGCTTCCACCAGCGATTCAGGTTTAGGCCAAGACACTTTAGGTCACGAAATCGGCAGGATGCTCCGAACGTATCAGACTGGAAGTCCTTTGACCGTCTATGTTTATTTGCACAATCTGGAATCCGTGTTCGAAACCCACGCAGCACACGCACCCAGAACCGCCGCGACCATCCTCGGCGGAAAGTCGGCCGGTTTTCGAGTTTGTCCAAACGTATTTTAATTTCACAACCGGCGTAGAAAATCCGTGACTGTAGTGTTGTTGTTGTAGATACACACCCCTGAATTCAATCGGTTCGATTCACCTTCGGGCTACGGTGTCCTAGATTCCAAATTTATCGTGACAGAGATCAGTGATCTGTTGCCAGATTGATTTGAATTCCGGCGTGTTCTCGGCCGCGTAATGGAAGTTTTTCATCAATCCGGTGAGTTGCGTGAACACCTGCCGCACTTCGGCTTTGTCGGCGAAATCGGCACTCGACTGGGTGACATCGTAGACCAGTTTGAAGGTCATCTTTTGCCGCTCCAAGGGCACGGTTGCGTCCACCTGGTCAAAGGCATCCTGCTGCAGGTAGACCATATCCACAAACAGCGCTTTTTGTTGGGTGACAAAGTCCTCGATGGTGACGCCCTCTTCGCCGGTGACCTGCATCATCTGGTCGACTTGCTCACCTTTTTCGATCAGGGCCAGCAGGTCCCTAACCTTACCCGTCCATCCGGGTTCCGCGTTCTTGTCATACCAGTCAGAAAGCTGATCCGTGTAGCGCGACCAGCTGAGCATCGGGTCAACGGCCGGATAGAACCGCTTATAGGCCCGCTCTGAGGACAGGCCGAGGAAGCATTTCACGGTAGACAGAGTGGACTGCGTCACCGGCTCATCAAAGTTGCCCCCAGCAGGTGACACCGTCCCGATCAGGGTCAAGCTGCCCAGATCGTCATCATTGGTTTTCAACGCGCCCGCGCGTTCGTACAAACCCTTGATCGAGCTTTCCAGATAGGCCGGAAACCCCTCTTCGCCCGGAATTTCTTCTAGCTTTCCAGAGGTTTCGCGCATCGCCTGCGCCCAGCGGCTGGTGCTGTCTGCGATCAGCAGAACGTCATAGCCCATCTGTCGGTAGTACTCACCCAGCGTGATGCCGGTGAAGATCGAGGCCTCGCGCGCGGCGACTGGCATTGAAGACGTGTTACAGATGATGATCGTGCGATCCATCAGGCTGCCGCCAGTTGTCGGGTCGGTCATCTTGGGGAATTCGTGGATCGTCTCGACCACCTCACCGGCGCGTTCGCCACAGGCCACGACGATGACGATATCTACCTTGGCGTTCCGCGCGATCAGGTTTTGCAGCACCGTCTTGCCTGCTCCGAACGGGCCGGGAATGCAGGCCGTTCCGCCGCGCGCGATCGGGAAAAACGTATCAATCAGGCGCTGCGAGGTCAGAACAGGCTCGGTCGGATAGAGGCGTTCGGACAGGGCGCGCTTGAGGATGCTCTCTGGCAAGGGGCGTCGTACTGGCCATTTCTGCGAAAGGGTGAGTGTGTGTTCGCCACCCTGCTCATCTTCCAGCCGGGCAACGATGTCGTGGATCGTGGCCGCGCCCTTCTGGACCCAAACGACCTTGTAGTCGCCTGTCCAATTGAAAGGCAGCATGATCTTGTGGCTGAAATGACCCTCAGGCACCGTGCCGATGCTGTCGCCTGCTGTGACCGTATCCCCAACCTTAACGGACGGCGTGAATGACCATTTTGCCTGATCGTCGAGCGGGGCAACGTCTGCCCCGCGCGGCAGGAATGTTCCAAACTCGCTGGCCACCTTGGGCAGCGGCGATTGCAGGCCATCAAACACCTGCCCCAGCAAGCCCGGCCCAAGTTCGACCGACAGCAACTGGCCCGATTGTTCTACCGGATCGCCGACCGCGACGCCGTCGGTGCTTTCATAGACCTGAACATCCGCTGTATCACCGCGTACGCGCAACACTTCGGCCTTTAGACGCTCTTGCCTGCCGCCTGGGCCGGGGCGCGTGGGCAGGATGAAAACCACCTCGTTCTTGACCAGCTGTCCGGGCTGGCCCGAGGCATCGGCGTTGGCTTGGATCTGCACCAGCCCCTCCTGCACCGAAACGACGCGGGCGGTGGCGGTCTGCGTGGCGGGGGTTGGGGCGGTCATGCGTATGCTCCCTCAAAATCGATATCAGCTGCATCGGCCATGGCCTGTTGCGCCAGATGTTCAAACCTCTTGGCCGCATCCTGCGCGTTGCTTTGCGCCCAGCGGTCGAAAATGTTCCATTTCAGCACGTAAATCGCCACCGCTTCGAAATCGAAGTAGTGACGAGATGCGTGCCGTTTCAGTTGCTTGTGACTGACCGACAAGAGCAACCGTTCCAGGCCTAGTGGATCTTCGGCCTCCAATAGCTGTTTCGCGTCCTTGATCCATGACATCGCGCCTTCAAGACGGAAATGCGGATCACCCCAATTTTCGGGGATGTGTCGGCTCCAGCGTCCCATTCCGAACACCCCTGACGGGGGGCTGCCGCCTTGCTTTCGCAGGCGCAGTGCGGCAACGGCGGTGCGCAGATCCATGCGTTCCACAAGGATCTTCCGCAGAGTTGGTTGCGGCGTGGACTGCAAAGCCTCTTTGCATCGCTCGATGGCCTGAGCATCTGTCACGTCCATGTCATAGCCGCCCCAGTTCAGAGCATGCTCCAATGCCTTCAAAACGCGCGCGTCCTCGGCTGTCAGCGCCGTCAAGCGCCGCTCAAGGCGCAGGCGCGACAAGGGCGGCTGTTTGGCTACAAACAACCGTTCCGAGCCCGGCAGGCTGCTGATCAAAGCGATATAGGCGTCGGGGTCCGACATGTTACCGGATCACCCCTTCCAGCACGGCGCGGAAGCGAGGTTGTAGATGCTGCATCAGCAGCGAGGCCACGGCCTTGTCGGTCAAATCCAGAACCACGCCCTGATCTTCGGCCCGCACTCGGATGCCGTCCTGCGCATCGTCCGCAGCATGCAATTCCACCTGCTCGCGCAGCATCTCGGCAGTCAGGCCAAGCACGTATTTCGTCAGCTTACCGGACTGGATGTCATCAGCGTTTTGCTTGATGTCCTCCTGCGTGGCGACCTTTGCGGGCAGGATGACTTGAACCTTGCCCTCAAGATTGGCGCCCTCAGCCGCGCGCCCGACAACCTCCAAGATCATCTGTTTCAACAGATCCGGGTCTGCCATTTCCTTGGTGACGAGGCGCGCCACGTCCTCTCGAAACCGATCCGTCAGGCCCGCTTTCATGGTCAGAACCGCGTCCCGCATGGCGGTGTTCAATGCTTCTTCGCCTGCCGCGCGATAGCTGTCGGAGTCGCTGCGGGCCTTTTTCTGGTACGCGTCCGCCTCACGCTTAGCGTCCGCCAAAATCTTTGCTGCCTCGGCCTTGGCATCCGCCCTCAGCTTCTCGGCATCCGCCTGCCCCACAGCCACCCCGTCACTGCGCAGTTTGTCGATCAGCGCGTCGACGCCGTGCGAGATCATGCCATCCTGTGCCATCAACTGATCCCCGCGCTGATCACAAGGGCGAAGACGAAGGCGAAGACGCCAAAGCCTTCGATGATGGCGGCCGGAGCCAAGGACAGACCGAATACCTCTGGCTTTTCCTTGGTCGCATTAATTGCGGCGGCGCAGGCGCGACCCTGCCAGATACCGCAATACATCAACGCGATGCCGGACAGGATACCAATCCCGAACAGCCCGCCCGCGTTTTCCGGCGTCACATCGCGGTTGAGCGTGAACATTATAACGATCCCGTAGATCACCATCGTTGACGGAAAGGCCGAAACACCGACGAACCGACCATAGCCGCCCTCGGTCTCGGTCATCGCACCAATACTGGCCATGCCCGCAATCGAACAGCCAATCGCACTGGCCGCCGCGCCCAGCGCCATGGGGGCATAGATGCCCAGCCAACCCAATGTCAGAACAAGCTCATTCATTCCTGAACCTCCTTGCGGGCGAACGGACGAAAAACGATGCCTTCGTCCGGCAGGCCCCATTTAAAGAATTCGATGTAATTGAGACGTAACCCGTGGACGACGCCGCTCATCATGGCGAGGGCGAAGTTTAGTATGTGGCCAATGATCAGGATCAGCAGGCCGAACAAAATGCCCGGCCCTTTCAGCGCGTGGATCACCGAGACGGCCAGATCGTTGAAAGTGATCGCAAGCGAGGCCGAGGCCAATCCGAGTGCAAAGAGACGCATATAGCTGAGGACATCTCCGAATGCGCCCATGGCCCCGGCAAGACCCTGCACACCGTCAATAAGACGCCAGAGCCAGTCGATTGGTTTTTTGATCTGCCTCTCGCTTGTAAACAGCAGGATCGCCAAAAGACCCGCGCCCAATATCACCGCGCCCGGCGTTGCCGATTGGCCTTTCATGTAGCTGAGCCAAAGGACAAACCCGCCGATCAGCGCCGCGATCCAACCTAGGTTGGCAACCGCTTTACGCTGCCCCCATGCCGCACGTGCGGCCAGAGCGTTGGCCAGCACAAGATGCAAGACACCGACAACAATCGAGATCATCATCATCGCGCCGAAGTTATTCAGATCAAGCAGTTTTGCTTTTGCCAGAAGGGACCCATCAGGCGGCGCGACCCCAAAATAGCTCCCGACCAACACGCCATAGAGGATGGTCGCCACCGAGACGATCACACCGTAGCGCCTCCAGGATTGTTGGCTGACCGTCCCGCCCATACGCTTCCAGAACAACAACAGGCCCAGCAGAATGACGGCCCCATATCCTGCATCTGCCACGATCATCGCAAAGAAGAGCGCGAAAGAGGCAGCGACGATCACGCTCGGGTCCCAGTCCTTGTAGCCCGGCACTTGGTAAAACAGCGCCAAGTCCACAGCAGCGCTGCGCTGTTCCGGCTGCTCCAGCAATGTGGGCGGGGTGTCATCGGCGCCCGGGTCTTCGATCAAAACGGCGGCATCTTTCGCCCCTGCCATCTCCAGAACCGCAGCAATCCGATCTTCTGGAACCCAGCCCTGCAGGGCAAACATCGCCTCTTCGTCGCGGACCTTCTGGGTGGCGTGGGCTAGCTCTGCCGCGCTTTCTGCAACGGACAGGTTACGCCGCATCAGCGTCAGGTAGCGGGTTTGCGCAACCCGTTCCGCCTCAAGCGATTCGATCGCGATCTCTGCCTCTTCCAGCTGTGCTTCCAACTCGTGAATCGGCAAAGACCCGGTATGCGTGCGCGGGACCGGCAGGATATCGTCGGCCGGTTCGTCCGGCGCAATCAGGACGGCATAGATGAAGCGGTGATCCTGTTCGAGTATGGCCCAAGGAAGCGCCAGATTCTCCAATGTATCCCGGTGCTTTAGGGGCAGTTGGTAAAACCACAACCGGTTGCCCGCCAGCACATCGTCGGGCGGGAAATCCAAATCCCCCCAAGGCTGCACCTGAGCAATCCGATGGGCCAGAAAATCCCTTCGGTCTGACATGTCACGCGTACGCTGCATCAGGTCCAGCACGTCTTTGACGAACTGATCCATCTGGAACTCAGGATCGCGTTGTATCTGCCTGCGAGGCTCGGGAACATCGGTGAGGAAACGCAGCGCCTTATATGCTTCATGCGCGCCCCGTTCGTTGACCTTTTCCGGCTCAGCCGGCGGAGGGGCCAGGGGCAGAACATGCATACAGCCCAGCGCCTGCAGCGCCTCAAGCGTTTCGACCTTCTGCGCCGCCCGTCCCACCAAAGACAGCTTCTTAAGCCGTGCAACACTCATGACACGGCCTCCTGCGCATGTTTGCGCTTGGAGATTTTCGAGCGCACGACGGCCTGCATCTGCTCATCACTCAGATAGATGCGGATCTTCTTGATATTGGCCTTGGCGCGCGGGATCAGAACCTTTTCGAACAGATTGACCCGCTGCGTGATCGTGGCGACGGCCTTGTCGAATATCTTAACCCGCTCTTCCGCCACTTTGACCCGCAGACGCGCCTCAATCATGTCGTGCAGCAACTGCGCGGCGGCGTCGACCCAATGGGGCTTGGCCAGCCGTGAGTACGGCCGCACCGAGACCTCAATCCGGTCAAGGGCGGGCATCTTGACGCCCACGACATTCACCTCTTTGACGTTGTAGTCTGTCAGCTGGACCAACCCGTCCAGATCAATGCCCTTCTGCGCCAGCATGGGGAGCTTCGCGCCGACCTGTTGCGCCAGATCGCTCACTTCGTCTTCGAGACGCTTTACATCTTCGCGTGCCTTGGCGCGTTCGGCCATCAATTGCTGGCGCTTCAGGTCCAGCGACGGCAGGAACCGCTCATAGCTTTTCAGCTGTGTCTGCTCGCGAGCGAGCGACGATTTATTCAGCTGCAACCGCGCCATCACCATCCTTTGGGAAATACTTGTCGATCAGAGCTTGCTTCATCAGCAATTGTTCAGGCGCAAAACATTCGGCCAGTGTTTTCCAGCCCAAATCCAGCGCGTCCTCCAACGGGATTGAGACATTGATATCCATGAAGCGTTTTCGGAACAGCGCACCGAATTTCAGCAGTTGATGATCGTAGTCCGACAGATCAAAAGCCATCGCCTGTTTCTGCGCGGCGTCCCGGCTTTCCGAATAGAAGCGGATCATCGTGTTCATGATCTGCCCGTGATCCTCTCGTGTGGTTTTGCCTATGACGTTCTGTTTCAAACGCGAAAGGCTGCCGAACGGATCAATCACGCCCGAATGCAGGTAGAACTGGCCCTCGGTGATGTAGCCCGTGTTGTCCGGCACAGGGTGGGTCACATCGTTGCCGGGCATTGTCGTGACGGTCAGAACAGTCACCGAGCCCCCTTTGGCATAGTCACAGGCTTTCTCGTAGCGCCGCGCGAGCTGCGAATAGAGATCACCCATGTATCCACGCTGCGAAGGGACGCGCTCTTGACTGATGCCCACCTCTTTCATCGCGTCTGCATAGGCGGTCATATCGGTTAGCAAAACGAGAACGCGCTTACCCTCTTCCACCGCGAATTTCTCGGCCACGGCCAGCACCATGTCTGGCACCAGAAGGCGTTCCACCAGAGGGTCCATGGCCTGATTGACGAACATCACGGTGCGTGAGAACACCCCTGCATTCTCGAACGAGGTGCGGAATGTGTGATAGTCATCGAAGATCAAACCCAAGCCGCCGAAGACCACGATATCCGCGTCCGCCTGTATGCCGATGCGGCTGAGGAAGGCATTGAACGGTTCGCCCGAGACCGAAAAGATCGGGATCTTCTGGCTTTCGACCAGCGTATTGAACACGTCGATCATTGGCACGTCGGTACGGATCATCTTGTTGGGCACGGCCCGTTCGGCCGGATTCACTGTCGGTCCGCCAATGTCGATCCGCGGCTCGGCCGATAGGTCAGGGCCGCCGTCAATCAGCTCTCCCGCGCCGTCGAAAACGCGTCCCAGAATATTGGCAGAATACGGCGTCTGCATCGGATGACCCAGGAAGGTCGCCGTCGCCTCGGTCGAGATGCCCTTGGTGCCCGAGAACACCTGCAGCGTCACCACATCCCGGTCGATAAAGATCGCTTGGGCCAGCGTTTTATGCCCATAGACCGTTTCGATTACCGCCAGATCATTGAACCGAACGGCAGGCGCGTGACCATCGCCAACCGGCACACGAACCTTGATCGTGTCGCCGACAATTTCCAAAACACGTGTATACTTCAACAGACTCTGAGACATCGCCTACCCTAAGTCGCATGTTTGAGAGTTTAAATTTCTTTCCACCTTCGTGCTGCCCACCAAAAGCATCGAAACGGGGGGTATTATACTGATCTGGCAAATCTTGTTGCCGCCAAGTTAATAGACGTTTCCAGCCTAAAGCAATGAAATCGTTTCAATTCAGACTGGGTTTTGAGGCTACTTTTCGCTTTCTGGACCTTGCCGGTGATGACTCTGACGCTGGCTTTGCCTCAGTTCCGGCATCCCCACTGTAGTCCAAAACCCGTACAAGCAGATCGGCCATCTCTTCCAGTTCTTTAGAGGGCGTTCGGACTTCACCTATGATGTGTTTGACAAGCTCGACGGCTTCTATGCGCAGCGCTTTGTCAGGTAGCAGATAAGGCAAGGTTTCGACCGCGCCCTTCGGATCGAAAGTGGCGACCAGAGATTGCTCATGCAGAATGCGTTGCCGGTCGGTAACCGAAAGGGACTTGAACGGCGCCTCGTGGTGAAAGATATGCGCCCAACGGTGCAAAATCTCAGCACGAAAGCCTTTGTGACTGTCAGCCAATAGAACCAGTATACGAATGACCGCCTCGGGTAGACCCCCTTGCCGCATATGAGCAAGCACCGCGCTGACCTCGGGCAGATCGCGCAAAGTCGCCGGATCCGGCAGGGTACGGCGAGCTGCATTCCTTTGCCCGAACCAAGAGGCAAACGGCCCACCCCAAATGGCGAAGAATGACGCCTCATACCAGGCGTCGCGCAAATCTCGTGCAAGATCCATCGACTGCTCGATCCATTCTCCGGTGAGTTTTTCCCATTTCAGAAAAGGATTTTCAGCATCGGCAGGGGCGCGCTGTGCTCTGGCATTCTGCGCCAGAGTTTCGATTCCTTTCCCCAAAACTGTGCTCGAAGACATCGCAGCGCGCTGCGCACGCAATGGATGTGCATCGCGCAAAACCCGGGCCATCACCGGTGAGGACAGGGTTTGCACTGCTGGGCGACCGAAGGTTTCATAAACCCCTGCTTGCAGTTCGGACATTTGCGCCACAGCGGCAAAGCTGGTCTCATCCTGCCGACCGTCATCCAATGCCGCGACATCCGACAGCGTTCGCTCGACGAAACGAACTTCGAAGGATTTGTCGACCCCGTCTCCTTCGATGTTATCAATGACCATTTCATAGAGACCGGGCGCTATTGCCTCGACTGTCTCAAGTGTAGAGGCCAAGCCTGCGTGCTCTTTGCGCGCAACTTTGGAGGAAACAAAGATGCCCAGATGTCCCACCTCATCATGAAGCATGTAGATGATGCGTTGGCCGCGTACCCGTATCTCTTCTTCGTCCGCATAGGTTTCGGCAATCCAGTTCAACGCCTGTTGAGGCGGCGTAATATTGTCGCCATGGCTTGCAAAGACAAAAATCGGCGCCTTGATCGCCTTGAGATCAATGGGAACTCCGGGTTCCAGTTGCGCGGTATTCTTCACCAACCGGTTTCCAACGAACAGCTTTTCTACAATCCATCGAATTTCGGCCTCGTTCAGAAGAAAGAACCCACCCCACCAGCGCTCAAAATCAATGAAGCGCTGCCTGCCGGCTTCGGGATCGCGATACAGATCGAAATATTTGCCAAAGTAGTTTCGGCTGGGGTTTAGCTGTTCGAAATTCATCACCAGATTGGCGCCGTCGAACTTGCCATTCCCCAAATCTGACCAGAACATCGGTTGCCAGGTACCGCCAAGCATACCACCATTGTAGCGCATGGGGTTTTCACCAACCTCACCCGACCAAGGTGCAACCGGCGCTCCGTTAAGCACCAAAGGCCCGGTCAGATCAGGGTTGCAGGCGGCCATCAGCAATGTCGCCCAACCGCCCTGGCAATTTCCTGTCAAAACCGGTTGCGGGCTTTTGGGGTGACGCACGCTGACTGTTCGAACAAATCCAGCCTCGGCATGCATAACGTCCGCCAGTGTCTGACCTTCAACCGGATCACGGCCGAAGCTCACAAAATAGACCGGATGGCCCTTGGCCAGAGCCACGCCGACCTGGCTGTCGGACTTGAAACCACCAATACCTCCGCCATGACCGGCACGCGGGTCAATGATGATGTAGGGGCGTTTGTGATCGTCTACGTCGATCCCTTGCGGGGGGACAATGCGCAATAGCTGATAGTTGCAAGGCCGGTCGAGCTCCGCCCCATCAACGATCACTTCGTAGTCATAAGCAAGCACTGGCGGGCAACCGGCCGCTTCATGTTCGATGAAAACATCACCACGCTCACGCAAGGCGTCCATCGTCAAGGCGACGCGCTGACCAGCATCCTTGACGTAGTCCGCCCAAGCCGAGCCAACAGAATTCGTCTGCGTGAATTGCACCGCAAGATCGCGCAGATCGTTTGTCAGGTTCAGAACCCGATCCGAATGGTGCTCAGTTATTTTTTGTGCCTGAATGGTGGCGGCACGAGACAGAATTTCATACTGAACACCAGATTGATCGAGTACGTTGGAAATCGCGTCGAACAATTTGCTGTTCACGGCCGTACCGTTTTCATCCGTTGCAAGGTTCGATGCCTTTTCATTCGCGCCTGAATTCCGAGCCATTGATCTATCCTTCCTCAGACGATGCTGTATCCACCGTCGATGGGGTGTATGCCCCCGGTCACGTTGAACGCCTCGCGACTCGCAAGAAACGCTGCGTAGGCACCCACATCTTCGATCGTCGCCAACTGATGTGTGGGCGAACGCTCGGCGGCCGCGTTCAACAGCGCATCAAAGTCGGCGAGCCCGCTGGCCGCACGTGTTTTCAGAGGTCCCGGCGACAGAGCATGCACTGAAATGCCTTTGGGGCCCAGTTCTGCTGCGGCATAGCGCACCGACGCTTCCAAAGCGGCCTTAACCGGCCCCATTATGTTGTAGTTTTCAACAACCCGCGTCGCCCCGAGAAAGGAGACCGTCATACATGTTCCGCCACGCTCCATCAGCGGTTCGGCCATATGGATCATGCGAAGGAACGAATGGACCGAAATATCCATCGCCAAACCGAACCCTTCGGCCGATGTATCAACAACCCGTCCATGAAGATCATCACGCGGAGCAAAAGCAACAGAATGCACAAGTGTGTCGATCTTCCCCCACTTCGTTCTGATCTCGTCGAAAAGTGCTTTTGCCTGCTCGGAGTCCCTTACATCCAGCGGCATGAAGATTTCTGCGTCAATCTGATCCGCCAGCTTGCTGACATACGGTTTGGCTTTTTCATTCAAGTATGTCAGCGCCACATCCGCGCCCTGCGCATGCAGCGCGCGTGCACATCCCCACGCAATCGACTGATCGTTTGCTACTCCGATGACGACAGCTTTTGAACCATTCAGTTGGAACATCGTGGTGCCTCAGTTTCTGCGGCGCAGCATAACACGCCTCAATCGATTCGAAATAATTGAATGGTCAAACTATATCGCCAACGCTGCGTCAAAGTCGTTCAGTAGCAGGTTCGTGGCCCACCCTATTCCGCGACAGTTTCTGACGACTCGCGTCGAAGGAAACAGATAAGCGACCGATCCAAGGGTACCGACAAGGGTTAGTATGATAGCAGCACGTCAATCTCGTATCGCACCTTACCGACGCAGACGGAATTCATTCCGAGCATTTATTGGCGTCAATTGTCAGAAGGACCTTGTTCGGCCCTAGAGGCTTAACAACACCTCATCCGCGACTTTTCTGAGCATCAGGGAACAAGCAACCAATTGTTTCTCGGAAACATACTCATCAGGCTTGTGGCCTTGGTCCGCCATAGACCCGGGGCCGCACACCACTGTCGCGATGCCGAGCTCTGACAGAACACCAGCCTCAGTTCCAAATGCAACGTGGGTTGTTTCGCCGCCGCCAGAGGATTTGACAAGTGAGACCGCTGGGTCAGAGCTGGCGACTGACAGCCCCGGGTATCCCGCCAACGCCCGAAGCGAGATTTGGGCAGCCGGTGGAAACTTGGCCAAAACCGCGTCTGCTGCCTGCTGAAGCTCGGCTTCAATCTTGTCGGGGTCATCTTCCGCCAGATGCCGGAACTCAAACACAAGCGACGCTTTGTCGGGCACAAGGTTAAGCGCCGTGCCGCCGGACAGCTGGCCAACATGGAAGGTCGTATAGGGAACATCGTAGGAGTTGTTGCGGATCCCGGTTTGTTGAACCTTTTGCTGCAAATGGCGCAGCTCTCCGACGAAATCGACAGCAACATGGAGTGCGTTAACAAATTGCGGAGCCAGTGCGGAATGTCCGGCCTCTCCTCTAATGTCGGCGCGGTAGGCACGCTTGCCTTTGTGACCAATGGCGACCTGCATCTCGGTCGGCTCGCCCACAATGGCCAGTCTGGGACGGCCCAAAAGCGACGGTAGCTGCTTTTTCATGCGTGAAATCCCGACGCAGCCGATCTCTTCGTCGTATGACACCAAGAGCTTTAAGGGCGTTTTCAGTTCCCGACCGTGCATGGCATCGGCAAGGGCCAGCATCTCAGCCAAAAAGCCTTTCATGTCGGTCGTTCCACGTCCGAACAACCGGTCGCCCTGACGGGTGAGTTTGAAGGGGCTTACGCTCCAATCCTGCCCCTCGACCGGCACCACGTCGGAATGCGCAGAGAGTAGTAGGCCACCTTCAACAGACGGCCCGATTTCTGCAAAAAGTCCGGCCTTGGGTTCATCAGGATCCGCGATGCGCTGCACCCGAAAGCCGCGATCTCGCAGAAAGTCTTCTATATAGGCGATCATATCGAGATTGGATCGGGCGCTGATAGTTTCAAAGGCAACCAGACGCTCCAGAACCTCTAGCGAGACACTCATGAAAGCGTTTCTCCTCCGATGGCGCGGAAGGCGCCTGCGCGGGCCTGAGCCTGCGCATAGTCTATGAACGCAGAAACGGTGCGCGATTTTTCCGCACCGTGGGTGGTCAAAAGACCCATTCTCAAGGACCGAACCGGCCCGGTAATCGGCACGCAAACAAGCTGATTGCCATCCGGTGATGTATTGCTTTGCAGGCGCACATTGGCGATGGAATAGCCAAAGGCGTTCCCGACCATCGAACGCATCACGGCCATGTCTCGCGTCAGCTCCACGATGCGAGGCTGGCGCGAGGATGCCGTAAACAGCGACAGGAAGTAGTCGGTGCTGATCGGCAAATCGAGAAGGATCATTGGCAGGTCCGCCAGATCATCAATGGATACGGATGTCCGTGTCGCCAATTCGTGCCCGGCATGTAGCAATGCAAATGGGTTCAGGCGCACCAGCCCGATGAAATTCAAGTCGGTCGGAATATCCATGTCATAGGTCAGCGCAATGTCGATCTCGGACCGTTGCAACGCGTTGAATATCTCTGCCTGGTTCAGTTCTTTCTGGGCGATCCTGACATCGGGAAACCCGGTTTCGAACCCGCGCCGCAACCGCGGTAAGACAAGTTGCGCGAAGGTCAGGAGGCAGCCCACTGCAAGAGGGCCGCGCGCCGTACCCGAAATATCGGCGGCAATGTTTGCGATCTCTCTTGCGTCGTTCAGGACCTGGCGGGCCTTTTCAAGTACCCTTTGCCCGCCTTGTGTCAGTGACAGGCCCTGCGCGTGTTGCCGTACGAACAGCGAAATCGCCAACTCTTCTTCAAGCTGGTTGATGGCCGAAGAGATTGACGGCGACGAGACGTTCAGCCGGTCTGCGGCACGCGCTATACTGCCTGTTTCGCCAACCGCAACGAGGTACTCCAACTGCCGGAGGGTCAGACGCGGCACGCAGACGCTCCTATTTTAGAAACGTTGGCAGTGATCGTAAGGGCTCGCATACTCTCAGGCCAGACCAGGGGCACTATCCTGTTGGGCCAGCCAGGTCTGGAAATCGCGGATCGTGCCTTCATAGTCATCCCCTGCCAGCGGCCCTTCGATCGCGTGAGCTGAATGCAGCGCGACCTGCATGCGCTCAAGCTTTTCGCGATCCTCGCGGTTGACCTCTTCCCAGAGCGCGATTCGCCCCTGGATCGTGTCGTGATCGAGGTTATCGCGATAGACGGACATCGTCCATTTGACGCGGATCAGGTTCGCGTTGATCGGGAAAATGGACAACGATACGAGCAGGCTGGCGGCTTGGCTGGCCACCTGCGTGGGAAACTTGGCAAAGAGGGACGACCGTTTTCGTTCTGCCTCGCTCAGGCCCGCCGCGCCGTCTCCGCGCGGCGTGATGTTGTCCGGGTAGTTGGCAGCATAGGAGGTGTAACCGTCCCCGCTGACCAGCTTGCGCGACAGCCCTGACGGGGTGTAGCCGTGCAGGGTTTGCGGATGGACCACACTCAGGTGGTAGCCTTCCATGAAGTTCTCAACCAGGCATTTCCAGTTGGTCTGCCAGTTCTCTTCAGCCACATGCACAAGGCGGAAATCCTCGGTCTCATATGGCGCCAGCATGGCATCAAGCTCGGGGTGCTCAAACGGCGGGGCGTCTGGCGCAAGGTTCACGTAAATGAACCCGTTCCAAAGCTGCACCTGGTGTTCCGGCAGCCTGCAGGATTTGGGAACAAAGCCCGCATTCTCCATCCGTGGGGCACGCAGCAAGGCACCGTCGCGTCCATAGGCCCAAGCGTGATACGAGCAAACAAACCGCTTTGTATTGCCGCTTCCTTCTGCCAGAGGCATTCCGCGATGCCGACACACATTTGCAAGGGCGCGGATTTCACCGTCATCGCCACGCACGACAAGCAAGGGTTCATTCAGAAGCTGGACGGTGAAGAAATCACCGGGTTCCGGGATTTCGTCGACCCGACCCAAGCAATGCCACCCGCTGCGCAGCACTGTCTGCGCTTCGTGGTCAAATTGCTCTTGCGAGGTATAGAATGCGCCGGGCATACCCATCGGGCGATCCGCGGGCAAGGCGGCCAAGTCTTGAAGTTTCGTTCGCAAATGGGTCATCCCGGCCTCCCTTGTTGTTATGTCTTACGCGTCCCCTGGCACGCCATAGGAGGGCGCGGCGGAGGGATCGAGTGCGCGGCGCACGTAATCGTCCAGTTGTGGTTTGTAGACGTCCCAGGCGGAGGCAACCGCCTCGATGGGGCAATCCTCGGTCCAGTCGCAGCGCAGGTCGGCCACGGGCCAGCTGACTTTGTCGACCAACATCAGACCCGCGGAATGCACGGGCCCGGCCTCGCCCCCGGCAGCAAGCCCGGCTCGCAGTGCAGCGATCAGCCGGTCACCCAAGTGACCCGTCGCGTCCTCAAAAGCGGACACAATGGCAGCGGGTACACCGTCATGGGCCAGAAGATTGCCCCCCGATGCAACATCCCTGCCCTGCGCCTCGTTCCAGTTGCCCAGCACGTTCTGGCCGGAGTGGATGGCCGTGGTTCCGTTTCCGTCAATTGCCAGAAGCTGCCTGTACGCGATGTGCGCGGCCTCACCAATGATTTGGCGCACCGCCGCCTCAGCCGAGGCACCCTGTTCCATCAGATTGAGCGTCTTTGGACCAAGGCTCGGATCGGTGACATTCTGGCTTGCTACAGCGCCAACGCCTGCACGGGCATAGGCGCAACGGGCTGCAACGGCCGGAGAGGAAGACGAGATCGCCATGCCAAACATGCCGGTCTGCGCGCAGCGGGCCACAAGAGAGAAAGTCACGGGGCTAGTCCGGGATCACGGCGGTGGCGTCAATCTCCACCAGCCATTCGGGCCGTGCCAGAGCCTGCACCACAAGTCCGGTCGAAACAGGATGCACGCCTTTAATGTATTCGCCCATGGTCCGATACACAGCCTCACGGTGGCGGACATCTGTGATATAGACGACCACCTTGACGAGATGCTCCATTTCGCCGCCTGCTTCTTCGATCAATTGCTTGATGTTCTGCATCACCTTGTGGGTCTGCTCTGCCGGGTCGTGGCTGTCGATGTTCTTGGCATCATCCAGGTTCTGCGGGCACTGCCCGCGCATCCAGACAGTACTCCCGCCGCGAGTGACAACGGCTTGGCACAGGTCATTGTCGAGCGACTGTTCGGGGTAGGTATCGCCGGTATTGAAAGGGCGGATGCGGGTGTAAGCCATATTTAGGACGCGCCTCCTGCGTCGATCTTTGCCATCAGATACTGCGCAAAGTCGTAGTTCGGGCGTTCCAGATGGCTGAGATGCCCGGGCGTTGCTGCGTCTGAACACAAGCCCCGAAACACTTTTTCGGTACAGCCACGATCTTCGACATTCACGTCATCCAGAAGCGCCTTGAGCGCGGTGAAATTGTCTTGCGCATCCGGGTCGTCCGCAAAGTCATTCGACATGCCACCGCCAAAGCGGATATGCACCTGACCCGGCCCTTTGGGGTGCAAGGACAGATACCAGAAATACCCCGGCGTTAGCGTGATCATCAGGCTTGGATAAAGCGCCAGAAGAAAGGTCGTGCGGCGTTCATCTCCTTTCAGCCGATCATTGCTGGGATGCGCCATGGCAATGCGCAGGGATTCATCCTTCAGAATCGTGTGGTAGTTGAAGGCCGCACTCCCGGGTGGGCAAATCATATCCTCCAGCCGCGACAATCCACCAATCGTGCCCGCGTGGCACACCGGCAAATGGTAGCTTTCCATGAAATTCTCGGCCAACACCTTCCAGTTGGTGTCCCAGACGTGTTCTTCGTAGAACGCCTCGGAATAGTTGGCCATGTCATAACCTTCGATCATGGTCGCCACTTCGGACAGTTGCTCGGCCACGGGGGCTGCATTTGGATCAAGGCAGACAAAGACCCAGCCCAGCCATTCCTCGCAGCGGACCTGAGGCAGCGCGTAGTTGTCTTTGCAAAACCCCTCGTTCTGCTTCATCGCGGGCGCGCCACGCAGCTTGCCGTCGAGGTTATAGGTCCAGGCGTGATAGGGGCAAACGATCGTCTTGGCATTCCCGCGCCCATGCAAAAGCGTTGACATGCGGTGCAGGCACACATTGCTCATCGCGCGCAGATCGCCGTCTCTGTCACGCAATACAACGATTGGCTGCCCAGCCAGTTCGCAAGCCACATAGTCCCCGACAGACGACAAGGCGTCGGCCCGGCCCACACAGTACCAGTCCTTGCGGAAGATGTGCTCAAGCTCTGCATCGACAAAGCTCTGCTCGGTATAGACCTCGGTCGGCATGGCCCGCGCACGTTCAAAGGGGACCGAGGTATTCGCGCGCAGAGCAGCGATAGGATCAACGTGGTCTTTGGGCATGAACGAACCTCTTTGCCTGAGTCGCGGGCGGCCACCGCATTCACATACTGAGACGGCTTTTGCCGGAAACAAACCAAAAGTCTATCTTACTGGCGATTAGGTAAAATCTAATCGACATAAGATGATACAAAATTAGGGTTGCACAAGCAAAAGAAGCAGCCGCGCCAGCAGATACCCAGCACGGCAAAAAAGGTGACGCGATGGAAAATTTCGACACGGTGGTGATTGGCGCAGGTCAGGCGGGCATTGCCACAAGCGAACATCTCCGTGCCCACGGCATTGACCACGTCCTTTTGGAGCGGGGCCGCATTGCCGAACGTTGGCGATCCGAGCGGTGGGATTCACTCGTTGCAAATGGTCCGGCATGGCATGATCGCTTCCCGGGCCTGGAGTTTTCCGGCGACCGCGACGCCTTTCCGCGCAAGGAATGCGTGGCCCAGTACTTTGAAGACTATGCCAAAATGATCGACGCGCCCGTGCGCACAGGCGTTACGGTGACGCGTGCGCGCCCGCATGAAAACCGCGTGGGTTTTTTGATCGAAACGTCGCAAGGTCCCATAGAAGCGCGCCACCTCGTCTGTGCCACAGGGCCGTTTCAGAAACCGGCTATTCCGCCGATCATCCCCGAATCCTCTGACGTTCTGCAGATGCATTCCACCGCGTATCGCAATCCCAATGCTTTGCCCGAGGGCGCCGTGCTGGTCATCGGCGGCGGTTCCTCAGGATCGCAGATCGCCGCCGAGTTGCATGATGCTGGGCGCGAGGTTTTCTTCTCCATTGGCCCCCATGACCGACCTCCACGTCGCTATCGTGGGCGAGACAATGTCTGGTGGCTGGGTGTTCTTGGCATTTGGAATTTGGATACACCGGCACCCGGCACCGAGCATGTCACGATCGCTGTCAGTGGCGCGCATGGCGGCAAAACCGTAGATTTCAGGAAACTTGCCCAGCGCGGCATCACTTTGCTGGGGATGTCGTCGGGATTTGAAAACGGCGTTCTCCATATCGCTGATGACCTCCAAGCCAATCTCGATGCGGGCGACGCAAACATGTTGTCCCTGCTCGAAGCCGCCGATGCCTACGTCGCGCGTACCGGCATCGACCTGCCAGAAGAGCCCGAGGCCTGGGTCATACCGGACGATCCCGCCTGCGTGTCAGACCCCATTCGCGAGCTGGACCTTGAGCGCAATAACATCCGCACCGTGATCTGGGCAACCGGGTTCCAGTTTAACTATGACTGGCTGGAAGCAGACACACTGGACGACCGGGGCAGACCGATCCACCAGCGTGGTGTCTCTCCTGTGCCCGGGCTCTATTTCGTCGGGCTGCCATGGCAATCGCGCCGCGGGTCCTCGTTCATCTGGGGCGTTTGGCATGACGCAAAGTTCATCGCAGACCAGATCTCTATTCAGAAAAACTATCTGGCCTATACACCAAATTCTGCTTGAGAGGTGTCGTTCTGCAAAAGAAACCAGGCCGTTCGCATGAGCGGCCTGATCTGACTGGCTCAGTTTGAATTTGAAGTCGAAAATCTGGCTGAAATGTTGAAACCGAATGAATCCGGGCGTGCGCTTATCTAAACGTATCGCCCCACGCGGCACCCTGAGTTGCACCGGGCCGGTCAACTTCGAGTACAGTTTCCAACCTCATTCAAAACGGTAGAACCTCTTTGCAGTGTTGTGGAACACGCTGTTCTGATGCGCACCAGGGATCAGTTCTTGAAGGCGCGACACCAGTTCATAGTAAGTCGAAGAAAGACTGTCGACCGGAAAGTTCGATCCGAACATGCAACGATCGGCGCCGAATTGCGACAAGCAGGTTGAAGCGATTGGCGCGACGCTTTGGGCGCTCCAATTGTGATCAAACATGCCAAGCCCAGAGAGTTTGCAATGGACGTTAGGCAGTTTGGATAGGGAACTAAGCGCATCTTGCCAGTGACTTAATCCCTCAGCACTGCGGTCATGTGGTGAGCCTGCGTGGCAAAGAGCGACAGGCGTACTTGGTGCCTGAGAAAGCACTTCGGCAGTTTGCTCCATCAGTTCGGGAAGCAATTGCAGGTCAAAGGAAAGGCCTCGCTCGCCCACGGCTACTAGGCCGTTCCGGAAATCCGGGTTTTCAAGCAATTTGTTTGTGCCGGTCTTGGCATCTTCGCCGGGCGCGCGCCCGACGATCTGACGAACACCCCGGACCGAGGGTAGCGATTGAAAGCGATCCAGCTGGTACTCTAGATCGTTGGCCGTCAGATCGCAAAATACGACCTGAACCAGCGGCCAGTCAGGATATTGATCGGCCACGGATTGCACCCACTGCGCCTCGGCCCAGGGATCGGCGGCGCCGACCTGGATATGGACCGAGGCCGAGAAGCCCTGTGCCGACGCATCCGCGCGATACTCTGGCAACAAGTAGTTACGCTGAATCGGCGTGGGATCGCCAAAGAACCGAACGGCGCCTTTTTCCATCAACCAAGGATACTCGACCGCGTTCAGATCCCACAGATGGTGATGTGCGTCTATCTTCATGGTGTTTCAATCCCAGCGGTGCGGCCCAATACGTCAACGCCTTGTTGTTTCCAGAAATGCAGCAGGTCTATGAAAATCCAGTTTTCGGCCAGCTTGTCCTCAGCGCGGCGATAAATGTCGATAACCCTGAACTCGCCCGGTTTGCCAGTAGCCGGCATACCCATGAACCCACCTGAGGGCGTAGCGGTGAAGTTGGGCCAGCCAAAGAAGCCGCCATAATGCCCTTCGGCCAGACGGCAGATATGCTTGGTCTTTGACCGGTCTTTGAAACCCGCACGGAACGGTCCCGAGTGTTGCTTGGCGTAGCGTTCGATCGTGTAGGTCGCGCCAATTCCCTCGGGCCCCCACCAGATCATGTCTTGATGCCAGGTTCGGGCCAACTCTTCCTCAAGCGGTAACCCGCCTTGCCACTGGCCGAGATCCGAGATCATCGCATTGATCAATGCCAGTGTTTTTTCGCCCTCCGCAACGGGTTGTTGCGCGAGCAGCAAACCATCATGTGGCATTGGACCGGGTTGCACCAGATGCGCCGCTGTTTGCGGAGGAAACGGGTTTTGCCCGGCTTGCACCATCAGGTGTGGTATGTCGAAATACATCGCCGTTTCCGTGATCTTGCCATCGGCGACTTTGTAGAAGGCACAATAGCGTAGAAACGCCAGCTTTCCGGTCGGGCGAATGCCCAGCCAAGGATGGTCGAACAGGCCCATCAAATGCCCCATGGTGACGACCCAAACATCTGACTCATCGCGCAGCGAATTCTGCCCGGCGAACATGATATCCACCCGGTTTTGCAGTCGTGTCAGACTGGATTTCAGGGGCATCCAGAACTGCTGGGCCACGTGTTCAGCATCATTGATCAAGTTGAATGGGTGAAAGCCGCGCCAAACTGAATCAGGCGTACAGAAACGGCTCATGACGCTGGGAACGTCTTGGGGCGTCGCTGAATCCAATGCGGAATGAAAGTCAGAGACAACCTTTTTCTCTTTCTGGAAGGTCACGGTGTTTTCCATTTGTGTCAGGGTGTTGCGCGTTTTGTGCCGCTGGAATGAATCGGGTAGTTGCCACATTCTTGCATACGTATGCAAAAAAGTCTTGCCTGATTTGATATATGCGAATTACAGTTTTGCAAACGTATGCAAAACGAATCCTAGTTGGGGGCACCATGGCGGAAATTCAACTGCGTAACGTCGGCAAACGATGGGGTTCGTTTGTGGGGGTCCATAATTTTGACCTAACCATCGCAGATCGCGAGTTTCTGGTGCTGCTGGGTCCATCGGGTTGCGGCAAGACCACCACGATGCGGATGATCGCCGGGCTTGAGGACGTGACCGAGGGCGATATTTTGATCGACGGCAAGGTCGTCAACGATCTGGAACCCAAAGACCGCGACGTGGCGATGGTGTTCCAAAGCTATGCGCTCTACCCCAACATGAACGTCTATGAGAACATCCGCTTTCCGCTGAAAGTCCGTGGCATCGACCCGGCGACCCATGACGACAAGGTGCGCCGTGCCAGCGCGATGGTCGAGCTGGATGATTTCCTGCATCGCAAGCCCGCCGAACTGTCGGGCGGACAGCGGCAGCGCGTGGCCCTGGCCCGCGCCATCGTACGTGAACCGAACGTGTTCCTAATGGACGAGCCTCTGTCGAATCTGGATGCCAAGCTGCGGGTTTCGACCCGGGCGCAGATCAAGAACCTCAGCCATGAGCTGGCGGTGACGACGATCTATGTCACCCACGACCAGATCGAGGCGATGACACTGGCTGACCGCGTTGTGGTGATGAAACAGGGCGTGGTGCAGCAGGTCGGCAGCCCGACCGAAATCTATGACCGACCCGCGAATACATTTGTCGCCAGCTTTATCGGCTCACCCGCCATGAACCTGATGGAGGGTGAGGTCGCGGGCGGCGTGTTCCGTGCGGAACATGTTGAGATCCCGGTCAACGCGCCCGATGGCCCCATGACACTGGGTTTCCGGGCCGAGGATGCCAGCCTTGCCGAAGGCGCAGGCCAGATCACCGCACCGATCTACACGCTGGAGCTTCTGGGTGACGCGACCATGATCTCGGTCCGGGTCGGTGGGGCTTTGGTGTCGGTCAAGGCCGATAAATCTTTCCGCGCCGAGATCGGGGATGATGTCTCATTCTCGGTGCCTACAGAAATCTGTCACCTCTTCGAAGCTGGAAGCGGTGCGCGGATCGGGGAGTAACCCCGCCAACAGCCCTTCGGGGCATAACAGCGGTCCGGGCGTCGACGACGGACCCATCCTGACAGGGAGAAACGCATGAAACTCAAGACGATCCTAATGGCGGGTGCCATGGCCATCGCAGCAAGCGGTGCATCGGCAGCCTGTTCTTACGAAAACGAAGTGCCGCTGAAATCGCTGTCGGCGGGGTTCGAAGCCTGGAAAGCAGTGACGGACGCGATGGCCGAGTGTGGCAATTTCAGCGCCTCGCTGGACCAGGAATTCCGTGAGAAGCAGCCCGAAGCTTTCGCTGCCGACCCTTCGCTCTATCAGATCGGCGGCGTGGCGAATGAAACCATGATCCCGCTTCTGAACGCGGGCACAATCCGTCCGCTGGATGATCTGGTTGCAAAATACGGGCAAGACCTGCTGCCCAACCAGCTGATCAAGGTGGATGGCAAGGTGATGGCGATCGCTATGATGGTGAACGCGCAACACCTGATGTATCGCAATGATGTTCTGGCCGAGCTGGGCATTGAAGAACCCAAGACCTATGACGACGTTCTGGCCGCCGCCGCCAAGATCAAAGAGGCCGGCGTTATGGAATACCCCATCGGCGGCACCTTCAAAACCGGTTGGAACCTGGCCCAGGAATTCGTCAACATGTATATGGGCGAAGGCGGCACGTTCATCGGCGAAGGCAATATTCCTGCGATCAACAACGAAAAGGGCGTCAAAGCGCTTGAGACGATGAAGGCCATGACCGAGTTCATGGATCCCGAATACCTCGTGTCCGATTCCACCTATGTTCAGCAGCAGTTCCAACAGGGCAAGATCGCCATGGCGAATCTGTGGGCCAGCCGCGCCGCTGCCATGAATGACGAGGCAGAAAGCCAAGTGGTCGGCAAAGTCACCATGGCCTCAGCCCCGATGGGATCGGAGCGTCCCTCGACCACGATCTGGTGGGACGGCATCGTTCTGGCTTCGAACATGAGCGACGAAGAGGCCGATGCTGCCTTCCGTCTGGTCATGGAAGGCATCGACGGTGACATGGTCAGTGCCAACAATGACACTGCCGTCTGGCTGAACGCGGCCTACCAGCCCGGCGAACTGGCTGCAGGCGCTGCCGCTTCGGCGGAAAACGGTGCGGGGGCCTACCCGGCCAGCGCCGCCATGGGTGTTCTGCACAGCGCCCTGGGCAACGGTCTGGCCGATTATCTGACCGGCGCCAAGGACGCACAGACTGCGCTGGCCGATATCGAGGCGGACTACATCACCGCCGCGAAAGAAGCTGGCCTGATCAGCAACTGATCCTCCCCGGGGAGGGCCCCTTGCCCTCCCTAACTCCCCACCCGAGAACCATGAGAAAGGCAGAGCCATGAATTTCAGGACATTTGCCGCCTTTGTTGGCCCCTCTGTCTTTATGATGCTTCTCTTTATCGCTTTCCCGTTGGTCAGCGTGTTCAAGCAGAGCTTTTACATCACCCAACCCGTCTATGAGATGGTCGAGGTCGAAACCTGTACCCCTGGCTTTCTGACCCAGACCTGCGTGACCGAACAGAAATCGCAACCCAAGCTGGATGAGCATGGCGAGGTGATCACCCAGACCGAATATGTCGGCCTGCAAAGTTATCGCAACGTACTGGAACCCGAGCGGGCTTGGCGCGCGATAACCGAGGGCAATTGGTCCGTGCTGTCCACCATCAACTTCTGGAAGGCGCTGCGATTCACGCTGACTTTCACGCTGATCACGCTACCGCTGGTCATCGGGTTCGGGCTGGGCATCGCGGTTCTGATCAACAACGCCGCGGGGTCGATCCGTGGGCCGGTTATCTTCATCTCGCTGCTGCCCTTCATCATCACGCCGGTGATCGGCGCGCTGTCGATCAATTGGCTTTTCCGCGGTGAGGGCATCCTGACGGCGTTACTGGAATGGTGGTTGAACCGAGACATCGCCCTATTCGCGCAAGCCTGGACGATAGAAATCTTGATGATGTTCTACCGCGTCTGGCACGTGGCCCCGTTTGCGGCCGTGGTTTTCTATGCCGGGCTTCAGACCGTCAATCAGGACAGTCTGGAAAGCGCCGTGATCGATGGAGCGACCCGCTGGCAGCGCATGAAGTACATCGTCATCCCGCATCTGATGCCACTGATCATCTTCGTGTCGATGATTCACCTGATGGACGCCTACCGGGTCTTCGAAGAGATCGTCGGTTTCTCAAGCCAGGCCTACGTCATCTCTCTGCAATGGCTGACCTTCGACTTCCTCGTGCCGGATCAGGCGGGCAACCGGTCGATCAGCCGGGCTTCGGCCAGCGCGATGCTGACCATGATCGGAATTGTCTTGCTGCTGATCCTGCCGCTGCGCCGCACCTGGCGCGACCATAAAGGAGGCCACTGATATGTCCTCGCGCGCGCTTCGCCAACCTCTCAGCCTGCGGCTGACCTCGAACATCTTCCTCGCGTTCTGGTGCCTTGTCGCCGCCTTCCCGATCGTCTGGATCGCAATCATGAGCGTCAAATCCCCGGTGGACGCCTATGACAGCAACGCGCTGAACGTGATCTTTGGCCCGGCGACGCTGGCCACAGGGAACGGGTTGTCGGTTCTGGATATCATTCTCGGGATAGCGGTGATCTGGGGCGCTGCCATGGTCGTCACCAAAGTGCTGCCCGCGAAGATCAAGGAATACACCGCGCCGGGTCAGGCATGGTTCGGATGGGTGGTCGGTGTGCTTGTCGCCCTGATCGCCTTCCTGCTGGTGTTTTTTGTGGTTTTGCCTGCGGTTCTGAACGTGCTGAACCCGCTGTTCGGCCCCTTGGGTCGCGACGTGCTGGGCGTGACGACCGAACACTACAAAACCGTCTGGGTCGACCGGGGCTTTTCCAACAACTTCAAAAACTCGCTGATCGTGACCGCAGGGGTTGTGACCGTATCGCTGACCGTAGGCACGCTGGCCGGTTATGGTCTGGCGCGGTCGGGCTCGACACTGGCCTTCTGGATTTTGCTGATCGCGCTGATCTTTCGCGCGCTGCCGCATTCGGTTCTGGTGGCGGGCTATCTGCCGGTCTTCATTAACTCAGCCGAATGGCTGGCGCCTATTCTGGGTGAGAACGCGCCGACGCTCTATGGCAAGCCTTTCGCCGTGATCGCGGTGCTGGTGGCGATCAACCAGCCGTTCACGATCTGGATGCTGCGCTCGTTCTTCCAGAACATCCCAGCCGAACTGGACGAGGCCGCGCGAGTTGATGGCTGCAACCACTTTCAGGCGTTCCGTCGCGTGATCATGCCGGTGATGTGGCCGGGGGTGATTACCACCGGGCTGTTCAGCTTCTTGCTGGCCTACAACGACTTTCTGGTGACCTCGCTGCTGCTCGATGCGCAGAACCAGACGATGGTCCCCGCCATTGCGGGCATGTTCAACCGCGAGACAACGACGACCGATCAGGTGGTTGCCGTGGCCGCTGCGGTCTCGATCATCGCCCCGCTGTTCTTCCTTGTGATGATCTTCCAACGCCAAATCGTAAGCGGACTGACCGCTGGCGCAGTAAAAGGATAAAGAAATGAAGGGTTCCCGCCCGGAACAAGCCGTTCTGACCCGAGACACGGATCTGAGCAAAACCGAAGACACGCGTCGCGTGATCGAAACCATGGTGGACGGTCTGAACGACCATCGTATTGACGATATTGGTGAGTTCTTTTCGCAGGGTTTCCGCTGGATGGGCAATCAGGGCTGTGGCACCAAGACCGGCCTGAAAGAGTTTCAGGACAATTGGCAGCGCCCGTTCCAGGCAGCGTTTTCAGACAAAACCTGCATCGACGAGGCACGCCTCTATATGGGCGAATGGGCCGCAGCCTTTGGCCGGCAAGAGGCCACCCATTCCGGCGAGTTTCTGGGAATCGCTCCCACCGGAAAGCGGGTTGAAATCCGTTACATGGATTTCTGGAAAGTTGTCGACGGCAAGATCGTCGACAACTGGGTGAATGTGGATTTCGCCCATGTGGCCGCGCAGCTGGGGGTCGATCTGTTCAACGGTGAGGGCTGGGAAGCCTATGACCGGGGTGAGAAAACCGCGCCCCGCCCCGACAAGTAAGGATCAGTACTATGGCAATCGAGTATCTCAAACGCGGCAAATCCGACGCCGACCGGGCCGAAGATGACGCCAAGACCCGCGCCGTGGTCGAGGCCACTTTGAAAGACATCGAAACCCGTGGCGACGCCGCAGTGCGCGAGCTGAGCGAGAAGTTCGACAACTATTCCCCCGCCTCGTTCCGCCTGTCGCAGGAGCAGATCGACGATCTGATCGGCCAGCTGACCGAGCGCGAGCTGGACGATATTAAATTCGCCCAGGAGCAGGTGCGCAACTTTGCGCAGGCGCAGCGGGACTCGATGCTGGATATCGAGGTTGAAACTCTGCCCGGCGTCATTCTGGGCCACAAGAACATCCCCGTGCAATCGGTTGGCTGCTACGTGCCCGGCGGCAAGTTTCCGATGGTGGCTTCGGCGCATATGTCGGTTGCGACGGCCAGTGTGGCTGGGGTGCCGCGTATCATCGCCTGCACACCTCCGTTTCAGGGCAAACCGAACCCGGCGGTGATTGCGGCCATGCACCTGGGCGGCGCGCATGAGATCTATGTGATGGGCGGCATTCAGGCCATCGGCGCGATGGCGCTGGGAACCGAAACCATCGACCCGGTTCACATGCTGGTCGGCCCCGGAAACGCCTTTGTGGCCGAAGCCAAGCGCCAGTTGTTTGGCCGTGTGGGCATCGATTTGTTCGCCGGCCCGACCGAAACCATGGTAATCGCCGACGAGACCGCAGCAGATGCGGAGCTTTGCGCCACCGACCTGCTGGGGCAGGCCGAGCATGGCTATAACAGCCCCTGCGTGTTGCTGACCAATTCGCGTAAACTGGCCGAGGACACTCTGGCCGAGGTCGAACGCCTGCTGGGCATCCTGCCCACCGCCGACACCGCGAAAGTGTCCTGGGCCGAATATGGCGAGGTGATTGTCTGCGACACCTATGACGAGATGCTGGAAGTTGCCGACGACATCGCGTCCGAGCATGTGCAGGTGATGACCGATCGCGATGACTGGTTCCTTGAGAACATGACCTGCTACGGCGCGCTTTTCCTTGGCCCGCGTACCAATGTGTCGAACGGTGACAAGGTGATTGGCACCAACCACACGCTGCCGACCAAAAAGGCGGGCCGCTACACCGGCGGCCTGTGGGTGGGCAAGTACCTGAAAACGCACAGTTATCAGAAGGTACTGACCGATGAGGCCGCAACGCTAATCGGCGAATATGGCTCGCGCTTGTGTATGCTGGAAGGCTTTGTTGGCCATGCCGAGCAATGCAACGTCCGCGTCCGCCGCTATGGCGGGATCAACGTCCCCTATGGCGAGGCGGCCCCATATCGGGACGCCGCGGAATGAATGATATCCATACGCAGCACAAGACCCTGATCGCTCCACTCAGGGCGGCTATGTATGACTTTACCGAAACGGGTGTGCGGCAGGCGCTGGCAAGTGTCAGCGCTCCGGATGCCCTGTTTCGGTTGTGCCACCCGTTCGGCGACAGCACAGGCAGCGACGCGTTTTATGACACCGCGTACAAGGGTTTGCTGGACGCGTGGCCTGATTTAGAGCGGCGCGACTATATCGTGATGGCAGGGCCGGATGAACACGGCGCGGATTGGGTCGGTTGCGGCGGCTACTATACCGGCACCTTCACCGGGCCGTGGCTGGATATCCCGCCGACCGGCCATCAGGTGACGATGCGGTTTCACGAATTCTATCGCTTCAGCGATGGCAAGATCGTTGAGATGCAGGCGCTTTGGGACATCCCTGAAGTTATGATGCAGGCCAACGCCTGGCCCATGGCCCCTAGCCTTGGGCTCGAATGGAATGTGCCAGGTCCCGCGACGCAGGACGGTCTGGTGCCAGGGCCATATGATGCCGCCAAAGGCCAGCAGACATGCCAGCACATCATCGACATGCTGGATCACCTCAAGAAACACCCTTCGGAAGGCGGGCCAGAGGTGATGGAGATGGAGAAGTTCTGGCATCCCCGCATGAACTGGTACGGTCCGGCGGGGATCGGCACCGGGCGCGGCTATGCTGGGTTTCGTAACTGGCACCAGATTCCGTTCCTGAACGGGATGCCGGATCGCGGGAAGTATGTGGATGACATCACCTATCACTTCTTCGGCGATGGCGACTATGCTGCCGTCACCGGCTGGCCGAACATGATCCAAACGGTAACCCATGACGGCTGGATAGGGATTGCGCCCTCAGGCCAGCGGATCACCATGCGCAGCCTTGATTTCTGGCGGCTCGAGAATGGCCTCATCCGCGAAAACTGGGTTCTGGTCGATCTTCTGGACGCTTATCGCCAACTTGGCGTTGACGTGTTCGCCCGTCTGCGGGAATTCAACAAGGCCCGGAATATGGGCCGAATTGAAATACCAGATGGAATGAGCTGATGACTGACCTGCCCCGCACCCCCTCTTTTTCGCTGAGCGGTAAAACCGCGCTGGTTACCGGTGCCTCCTCGGGTATCGGTCAGGGCTGCGCCGTGGCGCTGGCCGAAGCCGGGGCGCATGTGGTTTGTGCGGCGCGTGGGGCAGATCGACTGGCCGAGACCGTCGCCGCGCTGCAGGCGCAGGGCTGGTCGGCCGAGGCCGCAGTAGTGGATCAGGGTGACTTGCAGGCGCTGAAACAGCTGTTCGAAGGCCGCGCCTTTGACGTGGTGGTCAATTCCGCCGGAACCGCCCGCCACAGCCCTGCAATCGACACCACGCCCGAGGATTTCGACGCAGTGACCGATATCAACCTGCGCTCGGCCTATTTCCTGTCTTCTTATGCAGCAAAGGCGCTACTGGCGGCGGGTCGGCCGGGATCAATCATCCATATCTCAAGCCAGATGGGCCATGTGGGCGGTGTGGACCGGGCGCTGTACTGCGCCACCAAACACGGGCTTGAGGGCATGGTCAAAGCGATGGCAATCGAATGGGGCAAACAGCGCATCCGCATCAACACGGTCTGCCCAACCTTCATCCGCACGCCGCTGACACAATCCACCTTCGACAACCCCGAACGCGCCGCGTGGATCATGGACAAGATCAAGCTCGACCGCGTGGGCGAAGTCGAAGACATCATGGGCGCCGTCACCTATCTGGCCTCGGACGCCTCAGCGCTGGTGACGGGCACTTCGATGCTGATTGACGGCGGGTGGACGGCGGACTGATGCGCTATGACGACAAGGATATCAGCATTCAACGCCGACTACGGGATGCGATCCTTGATGCTATCGTCGAAGAAGGCAAAACGATGATCTATCGACCCTCTGCCGGGATGGCGAATGAAGAACCGCATCACTTTTGGGGGCGTTTTGGCCCGATCTTGGACGAATACGGATTGAAACAGATCGACAAAGACTCTGTTCGGGAGGATGCGCAGCAACGGATCGGTAAACTGAACGAACCCGATGCCGATACGGTGCATCAGCTATTTGTTCAGTTTCTGGGCGAGCGCCCCGGAAGCCAACTGCCGGACACCCGGGGTGACTTTCATGTACCGGACAGTCTGCGTGGGGTCATGGATGCCTGTTGCGAATTGACCTTTGCGGTTCCTACGATCTCGCGCGGTTTTCGTTGGACCGAGCGGGTTGCCCCCGTCATGCGTGACGCAAAACGTTGGGACCAAGAAGGTGTGTCCAAGCAGGACGAAAGCCAGGCTATGGTTTCCGAATTTCGTGAGCAACGTGAACAGCGCGGTCGTGAGTTTGAAAAAACGGCACCGATCCATGCCATAGACGGTCTGCGGGACATAGCAAAAGCCGAAGGCCCAATGGCAGCATTGCAATCCCTGAATCAATACCACGATGGCAATGCATGGCTGAGCATTCACGACCCGACTGTACCGCGTGGTGTGCCGACGATGGGGCTAGATGCTGGGATGATATTGCTGGCTGCATTGTTGAGAGAGAAACCTGATGGCTGAAAAGGTCACATCCCTGCAGGTTGCGCAACTGGCTGGTGTCAGCCAGTCGGCGGTCAGCCGGGTGTTCACGCCCGGTGCCTCGGTCAGCAAAAAGACCGAAGACAAGGTGCGCAAGGCAGCTGCTGAGCTGGGTTACAGGCCCAATGTTCTGGCCCGCGCCATGGTCTCGGGCAAAAGCCGCATCATCGGTCTGGTGGTGGGGTATCTCGAGAATTACTTTTACCCCGAGGCGCTTGAGAAGCTCTCAAATGCGCTGCAGGAACAGGGCTATCACGTGCTGATTTTCATGGCCTCACGCTCGGCCGGGAATATTGACGACGTGATGGAGGAAATTCTGGACTATCAGGTCGATGGGGTCGTTTTGGCCTCGGTTCCCATGTCGTCGGATATTGCCACACGCTGTCAGCAGGCCGGCGTTCCGGTGGTGCTGTTCAACCGCACGCAGGATCTCGACGGGATCACCACGGTGGCCTCGGACAACTATGCGGGGGGCCGCAAAGTGGCCGAGTTTCTGCTGGCCGGAGAGCATCAGCGCATCGCCTATGTCGCGGGTTGGCAGGGCGCCTCGACCCAGCGCGACCGCGAGGCGGGGTTCCGTGCGGCATTGGCCGAAGGCGGGCAGAATGTTTTCGCCCATGATGTCGGAGATTTCCATACTGAGAACGCCCGGGCCGCCGCCCGCCGGATGTTTGATGTGGCGCCCGGCAAACGGCCCGACGCGGTATTTGTGGCCAATGATCACATGGCTTTGGCCGTGATGGACGTGATCCGCTTTGAACTGGGCCTGCGCGTGCCCGAGGATGTCTCGGTCATCGGTTACGACGACGTGCCGCCCGCCGGGTGGCCCGCCTATAACCTGACGACCATCCGCCAGCGCGCCAATCTTATGGTGGCTGAAACCGTCACCGCATTGCTTGACCATATCGACACCCCGGCCACGGCCAAACCGCGCAAGGTGGCCATTGACGGGCCGTTGATCGTGCGGACCTCGGCGCGTTTGCCAAAAGGGTGGAAACCACAAAGGACTGAGACATGAAGGGCTTTGATCCGAAATTCCGGGATTTCCCGGACTACATCATCGGCATCACCAAAGAGATTTGGGAGGATCGCGGCATCGCGACCCTGCACGAGTATTACGGCAAAGATATCGTGGTGCGGATGCCGGGCAGTGTCTCGACCGGTAATCAGGGTGTCATCGGCGCGACCATGGCGACGCTGGCCGAATTCCCCGACCGTACCCTTCTGGGCGAGGATGTGATCTGGTCCGGCACGCCCGAGGATGGGATGCTGTCGAGCCACCGCATCATGTCCACCGCCACGCATCTGGGCGATGGCGCGTTCGGCAAGGCGACCGGGTCCAAGCTGCGCTATCGCATTCTGGCCGACTGCCATGCCCGCAACAATACCATCGACGATGAATGGCTGATCCGCGACAATGGCGCGATCGTCCGGCAAATGGGGTGGGAGCCCAAGGCGTTTGCCCGCGACCTGATCGCGCGTGAGGGCGGTGCTGAGGCATGCGTCAAACCTCTGACCCCGGCCAATGATCTGGACGGGCCGTACAAAGGGCGGGGCAATGACAACGAATGGGGCCAGCGCCATGCTGACCTGCTGACCCGGATGATGGGCGCAGATATGGGCGCGGTTGAACGTGACTATGATCGTGCCGTGCAAAGTGAATATCCCGGTGGGGCCACCGGCCACGGGCGCGACGCGGTGGACCGGTTCTGGATGTCTCTGCGTGCCGCGCTGCCCAGTGCGACGTTTACCATTCATCACCAGATCGGGCGCGAGGATGCCAACATGCCGCCCCGCTCGGCCATCCGTTGGAGCTTGCATGGCAAACATAACGGGTGGGGGGCGTTTGGCGCTCCTACCGGGGCGGACCTGTATGTTCTGGGCATCAGCCACGCCGAATGGGGCGAACTGATCGGCGGTGACGTCCGCCTGCGCCGCGAGTGGACCCTGTTCGATGAAACAGCGATCTGGAAGCAGCTTCTTCTGGCGACCGGAGACCTGTGATGCCAACCTGCCTCAAACCCAGCGAACAGGCGCGGCGGTATCATTGCCACCGCGCCGCGCTGCGGCTGAACAATCACCCTCCTGGGGCGACGGGCTAATCCCTATCGCAACACAACCCCCACTAGGAGATCACTATGAGCACTATCCAACAACGCATCGTCCGCTACGGCGAGTTGCAGCCCTGCAAAACCGCCTTTATCGACGCCCATACGCCGGGCAGTGATCAGAAGGAAAACTTCACCATCATCGGCGGCGGCGTCTCGGAATCGCCAGATCAGCACGTCCACATCACCGACAAGATCGGCTTTAACATCGGCGCTGCGGGCCAGCCTCCGAAATGCCGGAACTCTCTGCACAGCCACACCACGGCCGAGGTGTTCTTTGTCGCCAAGGGCCGCTGGCGGTTCTTCTGGGGTCGCTATGGCACTGCGGGTGAGTTCATTGCCGAAGAAGGCGACATCTTCAACATTCCAACCGGCATTTTTCGCGGGTTCGAAAATGTCGGTCAGGATTATGGGATGATCATGTCGATCCTCGGCGGTGACGATGCCGGGGGTGGCGTGACATGGGCGCCGCAAGTCATTCAGGACGCGCAGGCCCACGGGCTGATGCTGGGTGACAATGGCGTTCTGTATGATAGCAAGAAAGGCCAAGAGCTGCCCCACAACGTGCGCCCGATGCCGCTGCTGACCGAGGAACAGTTGAAAGACTACCCCGAGGTACCGGTCGAGGATGTGGTGGGCAAATACGTCGCCCGCTACTGGGATCTGATGGCACTGTCGGCCAATAAACCAGCGCCGGTGATTGGCGAAAACGCTCTGATCAAAGATAAACCAGGGTTCGAGGTCGACTTCCTCGGGCGCGGCTCAAGCGTGACTGATCCGGTTATCGCTGAAAAACCGGTTGTTCTAATGCCCGCCAGCGGTCACTGGCGCATCTCGATTGATGGGTACGAGACCGCTCTGTCAAATGGAGACACCGCCTTGGTTCTGCCGGGGGAACGCTATAGCGTTGAACCGTCGATGACCGGACAGGCGGGTCTGTACCGGATTACAGCGACCGATGACCCGGCAGGAGCCACCTGGACAGGATGACCGCAGATCCAAACGACACCCATGCAATCTATGAACGGCAGGCGACCGACTATGACAAGCGCCGCTCAAAGGCCTTGTTCGAAGCGCGCTGGCTGGCGCGCTTCACTGCCAGCCTGAAGCCAGGCGATCGCGTTCTGGACTTAGGTTGCGGGACAGGCGATCCGATTGCGCGGTGGTTCAAGGCCGAGGGGTTTGACGTCACGGGTGTCGATTTCTCTGAGGCGATGCTGGCCATTGCCCGGACTCGCTGGCCCGATGGCGATTGGCGTCATGGCGACATGCGCGATTTCGAACTGGATCAGAGTTTCGACGGCATCATTGCCTGGAACAGTTTTTTCCATCTGACAGCGGACGAGCAAAGGGATTGCATCGCACGAATGTCCCACCATTTGCGGCCCGGCGGAATGCTGATGCTCACTGTCGGTCCCCGCGCAGGAGAGGACAGTGGCACCGTTGGATCGGAACGTGTCTATCACGCGTCGCTGTCTCCGGCAGGCTATGCTGTTTGCCTTGAAGAAAACGGGCTGCAATTGACCGGGTTTCTGGCCGAAGACCCCGAAACCCAAAGCCATACAATCCTGATGGCTCGCAAAATCTGAGGAGGTCCCGATGACCGTAAAGACCACGCATGTTGGATCCCTGCCCCGCTCGCAGGACGTGGTGGATTACATTTTCGCCCGTGAAAACGGCAAGCCGTATGATGCCGCAGGTTTTGATGCATGCATGACCGAAGCGGTCTCCGAGACGGTGCGCAAGCAGGTCGAAGCCGGGGTGGATATCGTCAGCGATGGCGAGACCTCAAAGATTTCCTACGCCACCTACGTCAAGGACCGCTATACCGGGTTTTCCGGTGACAGCCCGCGCAATGCACCTGCGGATCTGAAGATGTTTCCCAGCTTTTTGCAGCGCCTGGCCGATGATGGCGGCACCCCGAAATATGCGCGCCCCATGTGTACGGGGGAGGTACGTTCAAAAGGGCAAGGCGAGTTGCAGAAGGACATCGCCAACCTCAAGTCAGCGATGTCCCAGCACGGGATCGACCGAGGCTTCATGAATGCCGCCTCGCCAGGGGTGATTTCGCTGTTTCTGCAGAATGACCACTACCCAACACGCGAGGCGTATCTGGCCGCGCTGGCCGATGCGATGAAAGAAGAATACGAAACCATCGTGGCCGCCGGTCTGGACCTTCAACTGGATTGTCCCGATCTAGCCCTTTCGCGGCACATGTTGTTCACCGATCTGTCGGACGACGCGTTCGTGACGATCGCCAATATGCATGTCGAGGCCCTGAATCATGCTCTACAGAACGTCCCGCAGGACCGTGTGCGCGTGCATATCTGTTGGGGCAATTACGAGGGGCCCCATTGTTGTGACATCGCAATGGACAAGGTGTTCTCCACTCTGATGGCGACCAAATCGCGCTATGTGCTGTTTGAAACTTCGAACCCGCGACACGCCCATGAATGGACCGTGTTCCGCGACCGGAAAGATGAGATACCTGATGACAAGGTACTAGTGCCCGGCGTTGTCGATACCACCACGAATTTCATCGAACACCCCGAGCTTGTAGCGCAGCGCATCGACCGTTTCTCGGGCATCGTAGGGGCGGATCGGGTGATTGCAGGCAGCGATTGCGGTTTTGGTACCTTCGCGGGGTTCGGAGCGGTTGATCCGCAGATCGCCTATGCCAAATTGGCAGCGCTGTCGGCAGGGGCAAAGCTGGCTGCGTCATGACGCCTTTGATCTTGCTGCCTGGCATGATGTGCGATGCGCGCCTTTTTGGTCCGCAGATCGACGCGCTGTCAAACAGGGTCCCGTTGATGAGCTTCCCGCTAAGCCAGCAGGACAGCGTTGGGGCCATGGCCGCCGAGATTCTGAACAACGCCCCTCCGCGCTTCGCTTTGGCGGGGCTGTCGATGGGTGGGATTGTTGCGATGGAAGCGCTGCGTCAGGACCCGGATCGGGTGGAACGCCTTGCTTTGCTGGATACCAATCCGCTGGCAGAGGCGTCCGAGGTCAAAGCGCGCCGTGCACCGCAGATGGCCACCGTGCGCGAGGGGCGCTTGCGGCAGGTTATGCGCGATGAGATGAAGCCCAACTATCTGGCGGATGGTCCACGACAGGGCGCCATTCTGGATCTTTGCATGGCTATGGCCACGGATCTGGGGCCGGACGTCTTTCTACGTCAGTCGCAAGCGCTGATGGATCGCATCGACCAACGCGCAACCCTGTCGGCCTATACCGGCAAAACGCTGGTTCTGTGCGGGCGTGCCGACGGTCTTTGCCCTGTCGAACGCCACCAACTTATGCACGATCTTCTGCCAAACAGCGTGCTGACGATCATTGAAGACGCAGGGCACCTGCCCACACTGGAACAACCACAAGAAACCACGGCGGCCCTGATCCGCTGGCTGGAGGACTCATGACCCCATCGCTTCTGTCTCTGCTTCGCAAGGTCGACACGCCCACTGTATGCAACGCCATTGAAGTGGCGCAGGGCAAACGAGGCTTTGATCAGTTCACCCGGGGCACCATGCAGTGCTCTGCCCCCGATGAGCCAGCAATTGTCGGCTATGCCCGCACCGCCAAGATCGCTGCTATTCACCCGCCAACCGAGCCAGCAGATGTGATCCGGGCGCGGCGCATGGCCTATTACAAATATATGGCTGAGGCCCCAAAGCCATCTGTCGCTGTGATTGAGGATGTAGATTACCCGGACTGTATCGGCGCCTATTGGGGTGAGATCAACACCACCGTCCACAAAGGTTTTGGCATGTCGGGGGTCGTAACCAATGGCGTCATGCGCGATCTTGGGGACCTACCCGATGGGTTTCCGGTGGTCGCCGGTTCAATCGGCCCGAGCCATGGGTTCGTCTACATACGCGAGATTGATACACCAGTTTCCGTGTTTGGCTTAACTGTAAGCCCAGGTGATCTGATACACGCTGACCGTCACGGAGCACTGGTGATACCAGAGGATGTTATCGTGCAACTGGAAGCGGCGATCCAGAAATTGCTGGTGACAGAACGTATCGTCCTGGATGCTGCACGCCAATCCGGATTTGATTTTGAAACCTTTGAAACCGCATGGGCCGAGTTCGAAAAGGCAAGAGTTTGATTGCGTCTGACGCATCGACTCTAGAAATCATTGGCGCATGAATTGACCGTTTTTTCTAAGGGGCAAATCACAAGCCTGACGAGGTGAGCCAGCACCCGCTCACCCTAGACTCAGGATTATAGATTTCCATTCAGCCACGTAGTTTATCGCGTAAAAACGAGCGATGAACATGTCTGATCGCAGCCCTGAAGCCTAACTGTCCGCAATCGACTTCGCAGCAACCGTCCTATTCTGGTTTTGAATCCTGCCTCTCGCACGTTCTGAGCCAATCTATCCAACAACCGTTCGTAGGTATTGCTGCCAATGCCTCAACCTCCCTCAAATCGTCGGAAAGCCAAGGCAATCAAGCCGGCGATGGCCATGTAAACCAGTGCAAGCAACAGCAGGGGCTCGTAGACCACAAATGTGTCTGCTCGAACCCGGGACGAAACCGCATATATCTCGACCACTGTGATCGTTGCCACGAGTGGTGTTGCTTTGAGCTGCAAGATGGTTTCTCCGCCCAAGGTTGGCAGAACATTACGTACGGCTTGGGGTAGCCAGATCCGGCGGAACATTGTGAAACGTGGCATCCCGAAAGACTTTGCAGCCTCCAACTGGCCTTTTGCCACGCCTGAAAACGCGCCTCGCATGACCTCGCCCTCATATCCCGCAAAGGATAGCGTCAGCGCTAGGACTGCGTAGGGCCAAGCCTGACGCAGGTAGGGCCAAAGCTCAGACGACCGTATCCAGGGAAACTGCAGGCTTTCTGGTTCCAGCTGCGCACGCGTAGGCAGTGTTTAACTCCATCGCATGCGGGTCAAGAATATCTCTCGCGACAACCGTGCGTTGGAACATATGAATGTTGGGAAGGGCTTCAGCCAAACGCGCCATGTCATGCAGGTCGGACAATGTTGTGTCGCGTACCTTGCCAGTTTTACTGTCCACGATGTGCACCGCTGCGCCGGATGTACCAAGATGAATGCGCGTACCTGACGGGTCGAGATCACATTCGGGCGTCTGACCGTGCAGATTGAAGCCACGACCGGCGGTTTCCATGACGCGCTCAACCATGTCGGCAGGAAAGAGCAGCCTGCCTGCCTCGGAGACCGAACCACCTGCGGCAATGACGGTGTCAACACACCGGGGCGTGGCGCGCGCGATGCCGATCTCAGCCAAGATACGCAGCGCCGTTTGATGGATGGCCTCGATTCCGTCTTTGGGAATTGGACGGTATTGCCCCCCCTTCGATCCCAGGCCAGATCGAGGTTGCAGGGCCTGAACCCGCACCACCTTGCCGCGCCGCGCGGCGCGCGTTGCGCCCTGATCGAACTCTACTCATCGGACAAATCCTTCTTCGAAAAAGAGGTCAAGTACGGAGGGGGCCTGCGGCCAGTCTTGTAGTTTAGCAATCCAAACCGTGCACCTGGCATTCGCTTCGAACATCTGACCAAGATTTGCTTTGAACTTGGCCAAGACGTCGCGTTGAGTCATTGGGATATCTGGTGCGCCGACCGGGTACACACAGCATTCCTCGATACGCTCGCCTGTCCGTAGAATGACCTCGATACGGTCGGGGTCTTCTGGGCTGTAGTTCAGATCGGGTCTTTTTGGTGAGAACGGTCGAAGATCGCAGCGCACTATCAATTCCGAGATTGGGGGGCGTTTCCAAGCTTCACTCTCAAGATCGGCAAGTGTCAGATCTCCCTCAAGGAGCCCTATTGAGACAACAAAAGGGGCACTAAAGAGGGCTTCCGCGCGCGATTTCGGACTGCGAAACGGCAGAATAGCCGCGTGGAAATCAGGCATATGCAGAATGACCTGCGAAATCTCTTCGGCTTGAATGCGCGCGCGGATCGCCAAGGCGCAAGTCATGATCCGATGGGTGTAGCCGCAGCTTGGCCATGGCTTAAGAACCAAGCCATGTTCGCTAAGGGCGTATGACGTTCCGGTCTTTTGCAGGGCCTGCTCCAAACGGTCTGCGTTGAAACCACCCATAAGTGCCGCGAGGCCGCTGGGGTGATCCAACATGTGAGGCTGTGCACTGAGCCCTGCTTTGGCAAGGCAAGCGGCCTCCACACCGGCGCGTGCCGCAAACCCCGCTTGGACAGGCTTTGCATTTGAACCGAACTGACATGTGTAACCGGCAGCGGAACTGCAGGCCAAGGACATGGCTCTTGTCGTCTCAGTTGGGTTCAACCCCATCAGACGCGCACACCCCGCTGCTGCGCCTAGGGCTCCTAGCGTTGCCGTTGAATGCCACCCGGCGTCGTAGTGCTCAAAGTTCAAGGCTTCTCCCAGGCGGGCAATCACCTCGAAACCAGCAAGATAAGCACGAACCAAGTCCTCTCCGCTGGTATTTCGTTCCGCCACTGCCAGCAAAGCGGGCAGCAACACCACGGTCGGGTGCGTGTTACCGGGGATTTCCCAATCGTCGAAATCCAAAGCGTGCCCGGCCACTTCGTTTAGAAATGCTGCGTGGGGCCGTGAGAAACACTCAGACGATCCCACGACGCGAGACGGTCCTCCACCTCCCCCCATATGCGCGGCTGCTGACAGGCAGCGTTGTGCGACATCTGTCTTTGCGCCAACGATCATGCAGCCGAGGGTGTCAATCACACCGTCTCTTAGAATGGCCGTGGTCGCCTGATCAGGGGTCAGAACGTTCTCGGCTACAAATCTAGCAAGGCATTCAAGTGCGGTTTCGCTCATTTCGTATCCTAGTCGAACAAGATGACACCGCGTCCGGATTTGCCGGCCAACATGTCATCAATCGCAGTGTTGATCTGATCCAGCCGGTAGCGGCGACCGATCAGTTGGTCGACGGGCAAGTCGCCATCCTGGAAATGTTGACCGTACTCCTTGAAATCTCGTGTCGTGCAGCACGACCCAAAGATCGACCCAGTTACCATGATCTCAGACCGCGTGATCCCGGTCGATGGCAAGTCAATTGTCGCATCGTTGGCGTCCATCCCAACAAAGGTCACCTGTCCTCCAGGACGACAGTAGTCTATGGCGGCGCGCTGCAACACGCGCTTTCCGGCGGCTTCAAAGACATGATCCGTTCCATGCTCAGTTAGGTCCTGAATAGCTGCACCTACGTCTTCCTTTGCATCCACGAAATGCGTGGCGCCGAGCTGGCGTGCCTTGCCCTCGGCCTCGGGTGACGCGTCTATGGCGATGATCTGCGCGGCACCCGCAAGCTTTGCCCCCATGATGATTGAGAGCCCAACGCCACCTGCTCCGATCACAGCGACCTTGTCACCGTTCGCAACTTTGGCCCGGTTCAAAGCAGCCCCGACACCGGTGGTGACGGCACAACCCAAAAGTGCAGCGATTTCAAAAGGAACAGCTTTGTCGATCTTCACGCAGCTCACTTGCGGCACGACCACAGTCTCGGCCCAACAAGCGAGCATCGACAAGTGGTAAACCGGTCCACTTGCATTCGAAAACCGGCAGGAGCCATCCAGCATGGTTCCTGCCCAAAGTGGCTCTTTGTAGGCTTGGCACAGGTGGGTTTTTTCATTCTTACAGAAGAAGCACGCCCCGCAATAGGGAATCCAACTGAGCACGACGTGATCGCCTAGCTCGAGACCCTCTACGCCGTCCCCCAAGGCTGTGACCGTACCTGCGCCTTCATGTCCAAGCACGACGGGCAATTCGTGACCGGCTTGGCCAGACATGACGTGATAGTCTGAATGGCAAACGCCCGCAGCGCCCATGGTAACGCGCACTTCACCGGGTCCTGGTTCGGCCAAATCAAGCTCTTCAACGCGAAGAGGTTGGCCAATGCCGTACATAACCGCTGCCTGCGTCTTCATTGCTTGCCCCCGTGGATTGCGGTACGCAGTGCTTCGAGTGCCTCTTGTGGCGTCGCCACAGAGACTTCAGGGCCAGGATAAGCGCCGGAGCGCGCCTCCTCCGCAAAACACTTTAGGGCGGAAACCCGAGCTGTCTGTAGATCCGCCAAGCGCGCAACAAAATCCTCATAGGCTTTGACATGACGCGGTGCGTTTACAGTCGTCCCCAAGGTGTCCTCGGTGAATTGGAACACGATATCGGCATGCGGACCGGAACCAATAGAACTTACCGAAAGCGACGTCGCCTTCGTGATTTCAGCTGTCAGCTCTGCTGGAACGACTTCAATCTCGACCGCGTAGGCGCCCGCATTCTCCAGATCGCGAACATCCTGCCAAAGACGCCGCGCCTCCACTGGAGTCTTCCCGAATGCGCGCAGGCCGCCAAGCCAGATGCTTTTTCGCGGCACAAGCCCCGCATGCCCCATCACGGGAATAGCCGCTGCAGACAGGTACTCGACCCAACGGACCGGGCCGCAGAAATACACAGCATCCGCCCCATCTTCCATCGCCTCGTAGGCAGCGCGTAAGAGGTCTTGCTGGCTCGCAAAACAAGTCAATGGCAATGCCGCGTTCAAAAAAATAGTTGGGGCAGCAGCACGCACCATTCGCAGTTCGTCACCGACAGAGACGCTCAGCATGTCAAGTCCAGCCTCTGCAGCAGCGCTCGCTTCCTCTACGGTCGTTGCGGTCGCCTGCACCAGTTTCCTTTGGCCCTTCATGGCTAGGATATCGGCAACTGTCAGCTGCCGGACCGCTGGATCGCCCCCCATTGTGTAGATCCGCTTCATGCTACCGCCCCAAACGACGCTTACGGTCGCGGATACGCCGCGTGGCTTCAGGAGTCCCATTGTGGAATGAACCAAAAACAACATCCCATGGCACTTCAGCGGTGCCGTAGTTGCATTCGAAAAAACGATGATGCAGCTGGTGGAAGAAATCCCCAAGCGCCATGCGCTTGCGATCTTTGACGAACAGCTTTTCAAATCCGGCATGCGAGACCGCCGGATTAAGCGCCAGATTGTACAAGTGAAAGATGACGTGGATTGGGTCGGACGGAACGACAAAATGGATCAGAACAGAGGAGAAATAGCCAATGTGCTCGAGTGGGTGCATCGACATGCCCGACCATGGACCGACGTTGACGTTGCGATGGTGGAGTGAATGCACCCGCTTGTAGATTGGCGGCCAGTGCAAAAGGCGGTGTATCCAATAGAAATGGAACGACGCCCACAAGGGGATCAGTACGAACCAAGCGGCCGACCAAATCGGTGCGCCAGTGATGCTCAAGACAGGCGCAAACCCGTTGGCTGCACACCAGAAATATGAAACCTCAAAGATGGTCCAAACGGTGACCCCTGATGCCAACGACCAAGAGACATTGTCGTAGATCTGATTGCGGAAGGTGAAATTGCGATTGTTCACAGCAAGATCGCGGGGGTCAAACTTGGTGGCCTCTCCTTGACGGCGCCAGCGCCAAAGCCAAAGGTGAAGGCCCCCCGCGACCAGGACGAGCAAAATCATGTTGCGAGCCCAGATCGTCATGATCCAAGCAAAATCAAACGTCTGCATGGCCTCCCAAGTCGGCTGCGTGACCCACCAGATCGCAATAGCAAGTCCTAGTTCGATCACTGTGGATGACAGCGTCAGCCAATACGCGGCAAGCCACTTCACGGCTCGTACAGGTTGGGGTGGCCAAACGAAAACCGGGCTCACAGGAATGGGCAACGCGGGGTTCCACGTCCACTCTTTGGCACCGCCTTCCGGCACAGAATGGTCCGCAATCTTGTCCTTCACCCTGCAGAGCCCATGCGATTCACGTTTAGTGCAACATTTTTGGGCTTTTTCTGACCACAGGAGAACGCCTAAAAGAGCTATACAGACTATTCCATGAGAGAATACTTGATGCCTGTATTGAACTGGAAGCTACTCACAGCCTTTGAGGCCGTTGCCCGACATCTGAATTTCACGCGCGCCGCAAGCGAGCTGAACGTCCAACAGCCGTCGGTAAGCCGCCGAGTGGCAGAGCTGGAGGCAGAGCTTGGTGTCAAACTGCTCGTTCGAACACGCCCAAATGCAGCACTGACTGCGGAAGGTGATCTGCTGTTTCAGGCCGTTTCTGGGGGCATCTCTCAGGTCGCAGACGCCATGAACCAGATAAAGGCGCAACCAGATCGGAACGTTGTCGTCGTGAACACAACAATTGGATTCGCAAGCTGTTATCTGATGCAACGATTGGCAGAGTTTCGCTTGAAACATCCTGACATCGCTGTTGAATTGGTCTCTCGCGACCAAAACGAAGCCTATAAGAGCGAACAAGCAGATGTGTTGATCGTTTTCGATGACCCAAAAAGCTTACCAACCGCGAAGACCCAGCGCATTTTCTCCGAGCGGCTCGTTCCAGTTGCGAAACCCGGCCTGTTTCATGCAGTTGGCGATTTGGACGACCTTGTGCGGTATGAGCTGCTGCACCTTTCCACCGGTGTGCACGCACGAGATTGGGATATCTATTTCAAAGGAACGAACATCGCGCCACCTGCGCCCAGATCAGAGCAGAAGTTCACCTCGTTCATGGTGTACCTGCAAGCGGCGCTGAATGGGGACGGCGTCATTCTGGGGTTGGAAACGCTGCTGCAAAGCCTGCTGGCCCAAGGTCAGTTGACGCGGCTAACAAACAGAACCGTTCAGACCCAAAGGGGATATTTCGCCTGTATGACCGAGCACGCCGAGGGAAATCCCTCGGCTTTTGCATTCAGGAACTGGGTCTCTTCTCTGGCGCCTTAGTTCAGGTCTAACGTTTCGGAAAACCCAGCCCAAACGGCCAGGTCCAAGTATCTGAACAGCCTGATCGAGCAGGATCATCAGTCTATCAAGCGTGGCATACGGTACATGCGCGGGTTCAAATCGTTCATTTTGAGCAGGCCTGTTTGTGTGTCATACGGTTCCGCTTGAATTCAGCCCTCAATACCGAGGCTATCAGGTGCATTCTGATAGCAAACAGGTCGCAAGAAACGACGGATCGAAAGAGTACCTACGCTTGTTGCCCCGAAGTTTGTCGATGCCGGATAAGGGCCGCCATGCACCATACTGTCAGCAACTTCGACACCCGTCGGAAACCCATTGAACAATACGCGGCCGGCTTTGCGTTCCAGTATTGGCATCAGTTTGGCGGCATGGGAAGTGTCGTCTTGATCCATGTGTATAGTCGCAGTCAGCTGACCCTCCATGGCCCGTGCGATCGAAGCGAACGTGGCGACATCTTTGGCAACAACCACAATACCCAATGGCCCAAAGACCTCGTGCGCCAAGACCGGACTTGCTTTGAAATCGTCGGCCGAAACCCGGTAGAGAAAGGCCCCCACATCCCGGTTCTCAGCCGTTCCCGAAACCACCGCCGCGACCGTGGGCTCGGATGCGATGCGATCACGACCTTCGCAAAACGCGCGGGCAATGCCATCTGTCAGCATGGTCTGCGGGGCCGTATCCTGCAGCGCCGCGGCAGCCTCGGCTATGAATAGCTCAGCGTCTGATCCTTCAGGCACAAGGGCAATCCCGGGATTGGTACAAAACTGGCCTGCCCCCATAGTTAAGGACGCCGCCCAACCCTTCGCGATCTCTGCACCACGTGATTTCAGGGCGGCGGGCAGCAGGAACATCGGATTGACCGAACCTAACTCACCAAAAAACGGGATCGGCTCTTCACGCGCTGCACATAGGTCGAACAAGGCCCGGCCACCGCGCAAGGAACCTGTGAAGCCAACCGCTTTGATAAACGGATTCTGAACGAGTGCGCCGCCAACGGCAACGCCACCATCCTGCACAAAGCTGAAGACACCCGGATGCAGGTCAAGGCTCTGTCGGGCGGCGTCGATAGCCTCGGCCACGATCTCGCCTGTACCCGGATGTGCCGGATGACCTTTGACCACCACAGGACACCCCACCGCCAGCGCCGCAGCGGTATCACCACCAGCCGTCGAGAAGGCCAAAGGAAAATTCGATGCGCCAAAAACGGCCACCGGGCCGATCGGGCGTTGAACCATTTTTAAATCCGGGCGCGGCAAGGGCTGGCGATCCGGCAAGGCTGCGTCATGGCGGTAGTCCAAGTATGCGCCATCGCGGATGTGGTCAGCGAACAGGCGCAACTGCCCAGTTGTGCGGCCCCGCTCACCTTCCAGCCTTGCGGTAGGCAGACCAGTTTCAGAGCAGCCAATTTCAGTTATTTCCGCGCCGCGCTTTTCGATCTCATCGGCAATTCGTTCAAGAAACACGGCGCGCTCTTCGCGCGTGGAATACCCATAGGACCAAAAGGCATCCTCCGCAGCGGCGCACGCCTGTTCCACAAGGCCCGGTGTTCCCGCCGAATAGGTTTTGGCATCACCAGTTGCAGGCGCAGAATGAAAGCTTCCTTCACCTGCCATCCATTCGCCAGAAATCAGGCTGTGTCCGTTCATGTCTATGTCCTTAAATCAGTTTGCGTTTAGCAAGGTTTTTCATCAGCGCGCTGGTGCCGAAAACCCAGGGTGGGCACTCGGTTGAGAGGCGCACAGTGTTGGCCAATGTGCCCAGTAGCGGGTTCGATATTTCGACGAGATCACCCATTTTATGCGTAAAACCTCCACCCGGCGCGTCGCGGTCTTGCGTGGGCGCAAAAAGCGTACCCAGCATCAGGAAAAAGCCGTCAGGGTATTGATGATGTGCGCCACGGGTCTGTCGAACGAGGTCTTCCGGATCACGGCTGATCTCGGCCATCGAACTGTTGCCGTGCAATTCAAAACCATCTTCACCAATCACCCGAAGCGATAGCTCAGCCCGTCGCACGTCATCAAGACCAAAGCTGCCATCAAAAAGCCGGAGCATGGGACCGATAGCGCAAGAAGCATTGTTGTCCTTGGCTTTGCCCAACAAAAGCGCCGAGCGTCCTTCAACATCGCGCAAGTTGACGTCATTGCCCAGCGTCGCGCCCTTGATACGAGCAGCACTGTCGACGGCCAAAACCACTTCGGGTTCCGGGTTGTTCCAGGTTGAGATCGGATGCAGCCCGATGCTTGCGCCAACTCCAACAGCCGACATAGCCTGAGATTTGGTGAAGACCTCGGCATCAGGTCCAATCCCAACCTCAAGGTATTGCGACCAAACATCCTCGGCGATCAAGGCGTCTTTCAAAGCCAGTGCTTTTTCAGATCCGGGCACTACCGCGCGCAGGCTGTCGCCCAAAATCTCGGTGCAGCGGGCCCGGATTGCATCGGCTTTGGCCGGATCGCCTTTTGCTTTCTCTTCGATTACACGTTCCAGCATCGACGACACGAAGGTCACACCACAGGCTTTGATCGGTTGCAGGTCCGAGGGTGCGAGGAAATAGGGCTTGGACGGGTCAGGTGTTTCGGTTGAGTTGGCTGTGATCTGGTCGACGCTGCCGATATCCGTGCCGTTTGCAGCCTGTACCACAGCAGCCGGATCGTGCTGCTCCAAAAGTGCCTGCATCGTTGGGGTGTCTGACGAGGTGATATCGACAAGACGGTCGCTTCGCCGCGTCACCACCGCGGGGCCTTGTGCCTGCGGCAGCCAGATCCGACCGACGAATGTTCCGATTTCGGGCAGGTTCAGAGTCATTTGCTGTTTCCCAGTGAATAGAGTTTGGACATAAGCTCGTCGGCTTGGTCGCAAGCGGCCCATGTCAGCGACATGTGGTCCGCGCCGTCGATCACATGCCAACCAGCGTTTTCGGATTGCGACATCAGTGCCCCGCCCCGCAGGTATTCCGGGGTTTCGGTGCTGCCATTGACGTAAAGGACAGGCGGCCGGTTTGTTTGCGGGGACAACGTGAATTCCGCAACCTCGTCAACCGTCAGGGCCAGCTCCTCTTGCAGAAAAGACAGGCGCACAGGGGCCAGATCATAAATGCCACTCAGCGACAGAACACCCAGCGTTCGTGTGGCCAGAGCGTCATCGGTCAGGGCAGATAACGCCAGATGCGCGCCTGCGGAATGGCCAATCAAGACGAACCGCGCCGCGGGATAGGCCCGCGCCAGCAAATGCAAAGCCGTTTTGGCGTCTTCCACGACATCGGCCAATCGAACCTCGGGCATAAGGCGGTATTCGACATTGGCCACGTTTGCCCCCGCTGACAGAAACGCGGGCACCATGAAACGATGCGCTTCGGCCTGCAGCGCCCGCCAATAGCCACCGTGAATGATGACCGGCAAAACCGAGTTCGAACCTTTGCCTTCGGTCCATTCCACCCATTGGCGCGGATGATCTCCATAGGCCGCTCTTGTAAAAGAGCGCCCCTGAGCCACCGCGTCGCTGTCTTGCGCCATACGATCCAAAGCATGGGTAAAACCGGGAATGACCTCTGAGAATTTGAGTTGGCGGTCCCAAAAGGCCTGCATCTCTAAACCTCTTCCTTGGCGATTTGCCCGTAGGCCTGCCGCAATGCACGGGTCTGTAAATCGGTAGCACCGCGTGTGGCATCCAGGACAAGGCCGATAACGGCAATGCTGGTGGCCGTGCTTTCGACTGGGATCAGGGCGACATTGGTGCAGCGGGCGACGCGGCCTTCGAACCAACGCAGACTGATTTCCGTAACCTCTCCGATGTTGAAACTCGGGATGGTCTCGAACCCGTAGGACCGTTGAAGAGTCGTCCCGCGTGTCTCACGCCCAATCGAATGAGGGCCCATATGAAGGTCCAAATCCTGTGCCATGGCCAGAAACGATGTCAGCTGCGTGTTTTGGCGTAGTTGTAATAGAATAGGTTGAACCAAGGGCGCCAGGCGGCCGACCCCGAATCCTTGCAAACCAATCCGGATGGCAGACATGCCGGGCAAGTAACAGCCCTGCGCGTCCCGACGTAGCATTCCTTCTGCTTCAAGCGTCGCGGTGTGCCGGTATCCACTGCTGGCAGGCAGCCCTGCCGCCCGGATCAACTCTGCCGGAGAACCATGCGCCTCATGTGCGGGTGCGTTCAGAACGGCCTGGAAGGTGTCAATTGCGCGTTCATAGGCGGATTGGGTCATGCTGTAGCACTCCCTTTGACGGATCGTTTTTCTTGGCGCAAGGCTGGGCCCTGCGAGAGGATGGCGTCATCCGGAAAATCCCAGGCGACATGTAGTTCGGCCCAGCTATCAGCCTTGACCGAGGGCGTTTCCAATCCTCGCGGCAACACGATCTGAACGGGCTCTTCTACACGCTGCGGAACAGTATTTCCGCCGAGGATATCCAGCGCCAGCCCTAGCGCCCGTGCGCCCATACTGGCTGGGTAGTCCAGCGCTGCCATAGGTACCTTGTGATGTAGGCACAGTTTATACATCTCGTTCAGATCTCCGCCGGTATGGGCAGGGACATCGCAGCCGCCATCCAGGAAACGCTTAACTGAACCTACCCCTTGCAAACCGCTGTCACACCAGACCCCATCCGGGGGCCGCTGCGCCTCGGCCAGCACCCTGTCGACGGCTTCATATCCACCTGCCTCAGTCCAATCTGTGTAGCTGACGTTTTCGACCTGAATTCCGGGGAATTCGGAAAACACGGCCAATGCGGCCTGTTGCCGGCGCAGGGCTGGGCTCGCCCCGTCCAGACCGCTGAGCATCCAGACCCGGCCCTGACCCGACAAAAGCTCGGCCATCCACTGGGCACTGATCCGTCCGATCCGGTGGTCCGAGGCGGTTACGAAGGACACAAGCGACGACCGATCATTGGGTCGCCGGTCGACGGCAACGATCGGCAGACCTTGTGCGGCGAGTTCTCCCAGCCGATCACTCAGCGCCGTATCATTGACCGAAGTGATCGAGATCAACAGCAGGTCGATCCCCTTTGCCACAAGCTCGTCGATCTGTTGCAGTTGCAAGGTCGGGTCATCCTGCGCGTCCAGCACGATAAGCCCGTCGATCTGAGGTTGCGCGATCCGTTCCGCGTAGAACAGGCTTTGCAACATTGCGCGACGCCAGGCGTTGCTGGTTGACGCGTTGGAAAAACCGATCCGATACGGGGCCGGGCGCTGATACCGGCCGGCATCGACCGTCCGGACGAGCGCAGGATCCCATTCCAGATCTGGGGTATTCTCTGGCATCTCGGCTCCTGATAGGTCAGGCCGGGCGAGGAGTTTCTTGCCTTCGGTCGTTTCGGGAACTTCAAGCGCGGCAAAGATCATCTGGCGGGCTTTCGGCCCAAGCCTTAGAAACCCGTGATCAAACCGTTCCAACCAACCTGCGGCGACCATCGCCCGCAACAATCCAAAACCGGTGGAACGGGTAACACCCAAATCCTCAAGGATGTCATACGTGCGGCGCGGTGTATTGCTGGCGTCGAACCCTTTCAGAATCGCCGCGATGCGTTGCACGTTTGATTTGTCATCCTGAGACATGAACGCCTTCCCGATCAGCTCTGCGACCGTTTCATGTAAACGGCTGCGGCGAGGATAATCAGCGTACCCTTAATCACCAACTGCAACTCGATCGACAGGCCAAGGATGACGACGATGTTGAACAAAGATACCAGGATCAGCGCTGCCAGTAACACGCCAGGCACCGAGCCTTTGCCACCCGACAGTGCCGCGCCGCCGATTACAGCTGCTGCGATACTATCCAGTTCATACCCGCGCCCGGTCCAGTTATCGACAATACCGACATAGCCAACAAGGAACAGCCCTGCGATGGCAGCCAGCACGCCCGAGATGACAAAGGCCATAACAACCAACAGGCGGGTCGGCGCGCCGGTCATGTACGCTGCGTCCGGGCTGTCTCCGTAGAGTTTCAGGCGACGGCCAAAGACGGTTCTTTCCAGAAGCCAGTGCATTCCGAAACCCACGATAGCCAGTGCGATCAGCGCAACAGGGACACCAAAAATATCGCCCGTTGCGAGCCAACGGAACGTGTCCGGCAATGTCCCGCCCGGCGCGCCTTTGGTGTAGGCAAAGCGCACACCTTGAAGCACGATCATGGTGGCGAGAGTAGCAAGGAACGGAGTCACTTTTCGATAGGCAACAAGGTAGCCGTTAATTGCACCTATGAACGCGCCCAACAGCAAGCCCACGATGAAGATCACCGGCGTTGAATCAATCTGCGAGGTCGAAAGAACCGCAACAGTCGCCATGATCGAGGCAACAGACAGGTCAAGCCCTCGGACGATGATGACGATCATCTGACCAATTACAACAAAGCCCAAAGGTGCGGCCTGGATCAGAATGTCCTTCAGGTTTGCCGGGGTCAAAAACCTTGGCGACAAGGCAGTTGTCACCGCCCAGATCACGGCGAGAAAGCCCAATAGGATCAGCAACTCTCGGCGTTGTGTCGCGCGAACGGTGTTGCGGTTGGGTTTGGTGCTTGCGGGGTTGGTGGCTGTCGCGGTCATGACTTGCTCTTTCCTGCAAAGAATGAAACGGCGGCGATGATGATCAGACCTTCGGCAATCCACTGGTAGTAGCTTGAGATGTTCATGAAATTCAGAACGTTGGCCAGAAACGCCAGCAGGATCACCGCCAGAGCGGTTCCCAGAACGCCGCCCTTGCCTCCGGCCAACAACGTCCCGCCGACAATCACCGGTGTGATCGAGCGCAGATCGAACCCGACTCCCGCGCGCGGATCTCCGACGCCAAAACGCCCCGTCATGTACATCGCCGCTACGGCGCATAGCAGACCAGACAGGGCATAGATCGCCACCTTGGTCTGTTTCACCGGTAGGCCCGAGACGGCAGCGGCGGCCTCATTGTCGCCGATGGCGTAGATGCGGGTACCAAACGTCGTGCGCCATAGCATGAAACCGATCAGCAGATACAGCGCGATGACAAACACCATGCCGAAGGGCATCACGCCCAGTCGACCATAGGTAAAATCCTCGAAGAACAAGGGTACCGAACCCGATGGCTGTCGCGTGATCAACAACGCAGCACCTGCAAGAATTGTCGAGGTGCCGAGCGTGGTGATCAGGGGGTGCACGCCGATATAGGCCGTGATCCCTCCGTTGACCATGCCGATCAGGATGCCAAGCGCGACCACGGCAGCCATCGCCAACAACAAAGTCCCCGTTGTATCTCCGGCAATGGCGGCAAAAACCACGCAGAGGAAACTCAATGCCCCGGCATAGCTGAGGTCGATGCCGCCGGACAGGATCACGATGGTCTGCGCCAGGGCGACAATCGCCAAAGCAACCATCTGGTCCTGCACGTTGGCCATGTTGAGCGGGGTTGCAAAACGATCCGAGGACGTCATACCAATCACAAAGACTATGGCAATCAGGGCGACCACTACCAGATGAACGGGCTGGGCGCGCGTGGCGCGGGCGATCGTGCTCATGCCGCTACTCCGTGATGGGTTGATGTTTCGGCAGCGGCGACTGTGATGATCGCCTCTTCGGTGATCTCGTCCCCGACCAGTTCTTTCGCCAGTTCACCGTCGCGCATGACATGCACGCGGTCACAAAGCCCTACGATCTCAATCAACTCCGAAGAGATAACCAGCAGGGCCATACCTTCATCCGCCAACTCACGCAGGGTCTTATAGATCTCGGATTTTGCACCGACATCGACGCCGCGCGTCGGCTCATCAAGGATCAGCAGCTTAGGCCGGTTTTCGAGCAAGCGCGCGATCAGGACCTTTTGCTGGTTGCCACCTGATAGGGCTGAGATTGGCAGACCCACATGGTCAACAACTACGCCCCGGCGTTCTTTCAGAACTGCCGCGCGACGTTCCTCATGCCCCGGTGGGATGGCGTTGTGATGTACGCCAAAACCCGGCGTCGTCGCCGCAAAGTTCCGCGCGACGGACGAGTTCAGGAACAAACCATCATCCTTGCGAGACTCTGTCAGCATCAGAATACCCGCCTCGATACAACCCGCCGGATCACGGTGCGGCATCGGTTCACCCATCAGGGTCACATTACCGCTCGAAGGCTCCGCCCCGAACAGGGCCAGCGCCAGTTCCGTTCGGCCTGAGCCGACCAGACCGGCGAGTCCGACGATCTCGCCTGCATGGACATCCAGATTGGCAGGCGGAAGGTGCGGAGCCACCACAAGGTTCTCCACCTCCAACACCTTCTCACCCGCCGTTGGGTGCGCGGCCTTGTGCGGGAAGAGGTCACCTAGCTCGCGCCCCACCATGGCAGCAATCACGCTGTCATGTGTGTAATCTGTGGTCGGCCCTTTCGAGGTTACGACCCCGTCCTTGATCACCGTGATATCGGTGCAAATCTCGAAAATCTCATCCAGACGGTGCGAGACATAAACCAGCCCCATCCCCCGTTCCCGCAAGTCATTGATGATGCGGAACAGGTGCTTGGTCTCGTTCTGGCTCAGCACGGCCGTGGGTTCATCCAGGATCAGAACCTTGGCTTCGACGCGCAGCGCTTTGGCGATCTCGACCATCTGCTTGTCAGCAACGGACAGGGTTTCGACCAGATCATCGGGGTTCAAAGAAATCCCCAGATCATCGAGTAAAACCTGCGCATTCTGTTTCAGCGCCTTGCGGTCGATCAGGCCCAACTTGGTACGCGGCTCGGCGCCCAAGTAGATGTTCTCTGCAATTGACAGCGCACCCAGCACCGAGAATTCCTGATGCACAACCGCAATCCCGGCGGTGAGGCTCTGGCGCGGATCGGACCAGCCCGCTTCCTTCCCTTCGAACTCTACATGCCCTCCAGTTGGGGTGTAGAGCCCAGTCAGCAGTTTGATCAGGGTCGATTTCCCGGCTCCATTCTCACCACAAAGTGCGACGGAGTGATGACCATGGACTTCGAACTCGATCCCCTTGAGCACTTCATTGGGGCCAAATGACTTGCTGAGGCCGCGCGCGGCCAGATATGGCTGTGCCATTGTTCTCTCCTCCCGTGGTGGCGGGGCGATGCGATGCCGCCCCTGCCTGAGTTGATCCCGTTTACTTGGGATAGACCGCCGAGAAGGTGGCCGGATCGTAGTCGGCCCCGACGCCAGAGGACATGATCACCGAGCCGGGCTTATCCATCAGCGCGTAGTCTGCGACGAACACGTCGGCCTGCACGGATGGGGTTTCGTGCCCTTCAGACACAACTACCTGCTGGTTCACCTCGATCCGCTTCGGGATGCCTTTTCCGTCGAGCACGTCAAACAGAACCTCAAAGGCACGTGCGCCCATGGCTGGCGGATAATCGATGCCGATCATCGGAACATCGTTGTTCACCGAAAGCTGATACATCGCGTTGAAGTCACCACCTGTGTGTGGCGGGATGGAACCCGCCTCATATCCAGCGGCCAGAAAGGCTTCGATCGAGCCCGAACCTTGCAGGCCCGAGTCCGCCCAGACACCCGAAATCTCATCTCCGTATTTTTGGATCAGCGCTGACATGATGGTCTTGCCATTGGCAGGCGACCAACTTGTATATTGGGTTTCCAGCACCTCAAGCTCGGGGAACTGGTTGAACACTTCCATGGCTGCCTGAATGCGGGCTTCGGCAGGCGATGCCCCGGCCAGACCGCCAAGCATGACAACTTTGCCTTTGCCGCCCAGCTTTTCAGCCAACCACTGCGCAGAGATGCGGCCAAGTGCTTGGTCAGATGCAGTTACGAAGCTGATGAAGTTTTCATCCGATGGTACCGAGCGGTCGACCAGAACTACCGGGATGCCCTGACGTTTGGCGCGGCGAATGACCGGGTCCATCGCCTCGGCCGTTGCAGGCGAGATCAGCAGGATATCGACGCCCTGCGCGATCAGATCCTGCACGTCGGCAGCCTGCTTGCTGGGATCGTCATTTGCGTCGGTAATGATGAAACGGTTCAGCTTGTCGGCATTGCGTTCCGCTGCCGCTTCGATGCCATGCAACATCGCCACACGCCACGGGTTCGAGATTGAGGCGTTCGAGAACCCGATCGTATAAGGCCCCTCTTTCTTGTACTCGGCGGCGTCATAGATTTCCGACGCGCCCGGGTTCCACAGAAAGGTGCGCGGCACCCCTTGATATCCTTCCGCCATCGCCGATCCGGCAAACAGCCCCAGAGTCGCGGCGGCGGCCGCGGTTTTCAAAATACGCATGCGTTTCCTCCCTAACGTATTGATTTTATTCGGCAGCGCGGATCAAACCGCCTGCATTGATGCCGGTCCGGGGGTCTTTGAACATCACCCCGTCCTTCATGATCATCGACAGATTGTCCTGATGCTGAACCAGGCTGACATCCTGCGTGACGTCGCCCTTGACCAGCAGCAGGTCGGCCAAGAAGCCCTCTTTCACCTGACCGATTTGATCCTCCATCTGCATCAGTTGCGCGCCAACGTTTGTGGCACAGCGCAGCGCCTCGACAGGCGAATAGCCGAAGTAGCGCACGAAGTGCTCCAGATCACGGGCGTTTTGCCCCATCGGCGTGATGGCAAAACCATAGTCCCCGCCGACCGCCACACGCAGCCCGCGTTTGCGGATTTCGTGATAGGTGGCGCAGGTGGCATCGAACTTGCGAAATAGGTTCATTTGCTCGGCCACTTCTTTGGTGAGACCGACGGCATCTCCCTCGCGGGTGGCGTTGTGGACCAGTCCAAAAGCGGGGCCGAGGATGACGCGATCCTTGGCCTCTTCCAGCATGTCCAATGCTTCTTCATCCGCGAAATCGCAGTGATAGATGCAATCGACGCCATGACGCACAGCCATTTTGACCGACTCAGAAGAACGCGCGTGAGCTGCAACAGTTTTACCGTACTTCTTGGCAACAGCTATGAAAGCCGCCAGTTCATCATCTTCCAGTGGTGTGATTTCGGCCCGCGCAAAGGATACGAACTCATCCCCCGAGATATTGATCTTCATGTTGTCGACGTTATCGCGCACGCATTCGCGCGCTACGCGCCGCATCTCGATTGGGCCATCGGCAACCAGACCAAAGCTCTCCTGGTAGATGTGCCGTTTGCGTTCATCCCCCAAACCGGCGGTGGTGGTGATCTCGGGGCTTGAGGCGCGCATACGTGGCCCATCTAGCAAACCCTCGTTAATCGCGTCGCGTGCCGTGACACCTAGCATTGGTTTGGCCGAGGCTGCTTCGAAGATCGACGTAAACCCGTGACTGAGCAGCAAGCGTAGGTTCTGCGCCGTCAGCAACATATGCTGCTCGGGGCAAAGCTGACCAAGCTCCCATGGCTCGCCAACCCCGGTAAAGCTGGGATGGCAATGACCTTCGACCATGCCCGGCATCAGCGTGTGGCCCGTGCCGTCAATGACTTCACCCGACACGTCTGACGAAGCGTCTTCGCCTTTGGTGATTGCGGAAATCTTGTTTCCCGTAATCGTGACTGCACCGGGATAGCACGTTTCTGACACGCCATCCCAAATCTGCGCGCCCTTAATAGTGATTTGTGACATGTTTTCCTCCCAACCCGCTGGAACTCAATCGCTGCGGTCGAGAAAAACCTGCATTAAATCCTCACTATTAGGCAGGCCCCAAATCCCTCTGGAAACCCATATATTGGACTACGCCAATTTATGGACTAAAGTGGCTGAATTTCCCGAAACATAGTAGAGTAAGTCCTGTCTCACCGTCTGAATGTTGGAAGCAATTCGTCTGCAGCAAACGATCGCCATCAAGAAGAGTTGTACTAGGGTCGAGGTGGTTCTGTTGCGAAGTTTTGGTTGGATAAAGAGAACGCGCTGTAGCAACAAGTTTAAGAGGCAAGTTCCGCGAACTGGCGCAACGGACAGAGCCCGTACGTGATTTGGCCTTTTAGGATCACGTGCGCCACTTCTATTCCGTTCAACGCTGCTCATGCTGATGCGAAGGCTTTGAGTCCCAGCATCAGGCGGGTTCGTCTTTTGATGAAATGGCGATCGTGTTCCACAAAGGTGTTCAAGTATTCCCGCCAGACCATTTCACTTGGGACTAGGCAACCAAAGCCTTTCAACATTTTGTTTATGGCCTGGATGCCAGCCGTGTTAGCTCCTCTTTTGTCGACAACGTACTTTCTCGGAAGGCAGTTGTCCTCCAAAGTCCGGGCAAAGAATGTGGTGGAGGCAGGTTTGTTCCGAAGCTGCGAAAGCATGAACTTTCTTTCGGCTGAAATACTCCGGCCGCTATTCACCCTCTGCGTTCGTGAGCGTCAATAGCAAGATCTTTGCAACAGATCCGCCATCATCTTTAGATTTTACGAACCCCAGGGCGCAGTTTTGTATAGCTGACATCCGCGAGCTCACATGGAAATTGCCCCGGCGCGGCGCATATCAAGACCTCCTGAGCGATGGGCTCAAAATCGGCGCGGAAATGGGCCGTGCTTTTGACACATAGTATCCGCGCATCTTCCGGTTCCAGATTGAACAAACGTATTTGCGCCAGATCCAGACATTGATTTCGAATGCTGGTGACAAGGACATGGATCTGCGTTCCGGTTATCTGCAATGCGACCGACGGGCCGAGCGTTGCAACACCACCGCCGTACATTTCACCCGTATAGCGGCATTGACCGTCACTCAGGTGATGTATTCGCACCTGAGCCCTGTAGGGGGCGTCGCCGGGGCTTTTGCCGCCAATCTCAGCCTCGAACTCGGCACCTTTGCCCAATTCGTGAGCCTTGGCGGCAAGCTGCGGATCATGCAGGAGCCCGAGTATGGCTAGCGGCGCATTCTGATGCACAAGCTCACGTAGCAATCCTGTCGTGTCGGACGACGCTCCAGCCCCCGGATTGTCCTGCACATCCGCGATTACAACGGGCCGTCTGCCGCTTGCACGCTGTGCGGTTTCAATGGCTTCTTTTGAGCTTAGCAAGGAGGTATCGAACTGCTTTTCAGCTGCCTGGAGCTTGGCGAAAAACTGGGACGCCATTGCGTCTGCCTCGGCCTGAGACGCGCTGTAGGCCAAAACAGACGGTCCACAATCAGCGGTATCAGCTGCAGTAAATCCCACAGCGAGTTCTACCAGTCGCGCGCCCGGCCCATCAAAGGCATCCAGCGCGTTGTAGAGCGTTTTGGCAGGGTCAACTCTGGTATACTGACTGTGCAGCGGGATCAGATACTCACCTTGGCGCCACGCTTTTGCAGGCGGGCCATTTGTGCAGATGTCGCGCATCATTCGAAAGGCCCGCGCGCCTGTGTTTGCCATGTCCAGATGCGGATAGGTGCGGAAAATGGTCATCGCATCCGACAGATCCACCATTCGCCTCGAGATATTGGCGTGCATATCAAGGCTTGCAACAAGCGGTAGGTCCGGCCCGATGACCTGCCTGATCCGTGACAACAGCTCTCCCTCGCCATCATCCCAGGACTCTGTGACCATGGCACCATGCAAGTCCAGGTAGACCCCATCCAACTGCGTCATGTCCGCCAGTGCTGTGGTGATGCGTTCGGCAATGGTGTCAAAAGCGTGATCCGCAACATTGCCGCCCGGTTCAGCAGCGCACCACAGGATGGGGCGCAACTCGACCTCATCCGCCAAGGCAGTTTTTGCGAAACCGGCTATAGGTAGGTTCATGCCCCGTGTGGTGTTCAGAACGTCTTGGCCACAAAGCAATTCCGGCCAGCTGTCGGCCTGTTCAAAGTCGCTCAGCTGTGTCGGTGTGTCGACGAAGGTGTTGGTCTCGTGCTGAAATCCTGCGATTGCAATTCTCATTAGACCCTTCAGCCGCTTATTGCTGCACCAATTCGGCGGTCAAAATCTCACGCAGTTTTGCCGCCACGATATCCGGTTTGTGCCGGGTCATCGAAACATGGCCGAGGCCGGGAATTTCGTGAAACACGCCGTTCGGCGCAAGATCAGAAACCACCTTGCACATGACCGGAGCAGTTTGAACATCCTCGGAAAAGGCGATGACATGTATCGGGACCGGGCAGGTTTTTAACCCCTCGCGGCAGTCGAATTCCAAACAGGCTTCCCACTGATCAATTGTTGCCTGCGGGTCGCGATCCCGAAAACGCTCGGTGTAGGATGCCTTGAGCTGCTCCCAAAGTTCGGGCTCGTGCAACGCCTTGGCCGGGAATGCGTAAACGGCATAGTGCGGCGCCAAGAAATAGTCAGGCAGGGTGATGCCATCCTTGCGCAGGTCGATCTCGGCCTGCATCCAGTCGCGCGTGAACCCGTCAATATACGCCGAAGTTCCCATCGGAATGGCTAGTCGCACATTGTCTGGGAAGTCTATCGCGGTTTGCTGCGTGACCAGCCCGCCCAGCGACAGACCGCATACGGTAGCTTGCCCGCCGGCAAAAGCGTCAATCACCGCCGCGCAATCCGCTGCGTAATCATGCATGGTCCAAGGTGGAGGGGGCGACTGCGTGTCACCCGCTCCCCGGGGATCATAAGTGATGCATCTAAAGTTATCTGACAGACGCGAGAATTGCTCGGAATAGGCCTCGGCCGTCTGATCGCCGCCGGGGACGAACACGATTGGCGGCCCATCCCCTTCGACCACGACCCGCATGGTGACGCCGCCGATGGTCAATTGATGTGTCTCGGCTCTCGGCCCAAATTCGGGGAAGGCTGACATTGGGGTGCTCCTCTGGCCACAAGGGCAAAATATAGTGTGTTTCTTCACATTCCGTTGCGGGGAATGATGTGCGTTTCTTCTTCTTCGAAAATGAGTTCTTCGCCCGACCAGGCCTTGAGGCGTGAGGTCAGGTGAAACTCGGTCGCCGTTGCCCGTTGTTCGGAGTAGGTCCAGATCTTTGCGGACCAGTCTTCCCGGTCGAAACCGGCCGTTTGCTCCATGGTGGCGACGGCGGACAAGGGATCGCTTGGGTGGATCGTGTAGCGCCGGTCTGACACGTCGCTCAATACCGTTCCGATGTCATCGAGGCGGAAATCCCCGATCGGGCCAAATACACCGCCATCCAGAAAGAAACGGTGGGTCATCTCGCCATTCGTCAGGTCGGTGTGGACCGAGCGTTCCATGGACCCATCGCGCACATGCGTTTTTCGAGGGGGGACGTCCGGGGCGGTAGGTTCCGGCAGCGGACGCGGCTCGGGCGCGTCGATTGGTGAAGTTCGGACCGGCAGGTTTAGTCGCGACGTACCGGGTTTAATCGTCAGCGTCACAGGCTGGGGCGCAGGCCACAGGACGGGCCAATAAGCCGAGGCGATTTGCAACGTGATGCGGTGACCTGCTGGTACCCGGTAGCCGGTCCCATATATAGGAACCTTAACGGTCATATCTTCACCGGGCGTGATCGGCGTAGGTTGAGTGTTGCTGTCGCGATGGTTGAGGTTGCAAAAACCCCGCGCGATTAGCGTTTGCGCGCCATCCGGGGCTTCATCCACCAGCAACGCGGCGACAAATCCCTGTGTCTGGTCGGCGGACACCGTGAGGTCAAGACTGGGCTGGCCCAACAGGTCCATCGGTTCGTTAAGGGGCGCCCCTTTGAACTGCAAAGCACCCCCGGCGTCGATCCTGCAATCCGCAGCCATATCACCGGGGATCGCGAACGAGCACATATCGCCTGCAGCCGCACCGAATGTCTGCGGCGAGCAAATCGACATCGCGGGCCCGGTCTGTTCCGTTTCGTCCAGAGTCTGGTCGTTCAGCCAGAGCGTCTGCTCGGACACGTTGGGCGACGGCCAGGAGGGTTCTTCGACCCAGCGTCCAGTGCGTTGCAGATGGGTGCCCGAGGGGGCCGCACTGTCTTGCAGGAAAAACCGCAGCGGGGGTTCATCCATCAGGCCGGTGTCTTTCACCTTGAGCCAATGATCCCAAAAACGGATCACCTCACCGACAAAATCGGCCTTTGGTCCGGGGACGCCTTCATGCGGGTAAAGATGCGCCCAGGGTCCCATCAGGATTTTCACGGGGCCTTTCAGGTGCTCGACAATGCGGAAGGGCGTGTCCCGGTACAGGTCCATCCAGCCGCCGAAAAAATACACCGGAACCTCAACATCCGCGTAGTTCTCGCAGATCGATCCGCGCCGCCACATTTCGTCATGGGTTTGGTGTTCCAGCCACATGGCAGGCCAGAATTTCGCGCCTGTGAGCCGCTCTCGCCACATGTCTTTCCAGCGATCGACGCCGACGATCTCGGGGTCGGGCGGCATCGCATTGTAGAGCTGCATGATTGAGCCCCACCAGAAATTGTCATTGGCCAGACACCCACCATAGAAGTGAATGTCCTCGCGCCAACGATCATCCGTGCCCATCACCGGCGCAATGGCTTTCAGCGCCGGAGGTCGCGTCGCAGCGACCTGAAAGGCATTGTATGCCCCCCAGCTTTTGCCGAACATTCCGACATTCCCATCGCACCACTCCTGAGCGGCAATCCATTGAATGATGTCATGGCCGTCTTGGATTTCCTGATGCGAGTATTCGTCTTCGGCCACACCTTCACTGTCGCCGTACCCGCGAATATCCACTCGGATAGAGGCGTACCCTGCGGCTGCAAAATAAGGATGCATGCTCTCATCCCTCATGCGCGTGCGATCTCGACGCCGGTAGGGAATGTATTCCAGAATGCAGGGCAGTGGTGAAGTTCTGGCCGTTTCAGGCAGCCAAAGCCGAGCGGCGAGCTTTGTCCCGTCGGGCATGGGAATCCAGACGGTTTCAATGACCTCGATTTCACTCATGATGCGGCCTGTTCTTCCATTTCCGGTGGGCGGGCGCCGGGTTCAAGGGGGAAATGACAGGCAACTGCGCGTCCGTCTGTGACCTGCCGTTCCGGCGCATCCACACTGCATCTTGATTGCGCCCATGGGCAGCGGGTGTGGAACTCGCATCCCGCGGGTCGCGCCAACAGCGAGGGAACTTCGGCAGGAAGGGTGATCCTGTCATGGGTTTTGTCTGGGTCGGGTTCAGGATTGGCCGACAGAAGCGCCGCCGTATAGGGGTGTTGAGGTGAACTGAACACCTGTTCGGTGTCGCCTGCCTCGACAAAACGGCCGAGATACATGACCGCAGTTCTATCCGCCACGTGGTGCACCACGTGCAGGTTGTGCGTGATGATCACCATCGCCAGGCCCAACCGCTCGCGAAGGTCGTTTAGCAGGTTGAGGACTTCGCCTTGTACCGACACATCCAGACCAGCAGTGGGTTCGTCGGCGATGATCAACGCCGGGTCTAGCGCAATGGCCCTCGCCACGCCGACCCGTCGGGCCTGCCCACCAGACAACTGATGCGGAAAACGCGAAGCGAAACTGGTCGGCAACCCTACCAAAGTCAGCAGACGCGCGGCTTCTTCCCGCAAGTTGCGGCCTTCGATGCCGTGGATGCGGAACGGTTCCGTCACCAGATCGCCCACGGTCATACGGGGCGAGAGGGAGCCCACTGGGTCCTGAAACATCATCGACATACGTTTGCGAACAGGTTTCATCGCTTTTCGGTCCAGTTCGTCGATGCGCTGGTCCTCAAAAGTGATGGCACCGGCGCTAATCTCCTGCAAACCGTTCACGGCGCGCGCAAGCGTCGTTTTGCCGGAGCCACTTTCGCCGACCAGGGCAAAGGTTTCGCCCCGGTTGACCTCAAAGCTGACCCCGGCCACGCCTAGGATTGCGCTTTTGCGTCCCAGCCCTCCGACCGGAAAAGAAACCTGAACATCTTCGACCTTGAGGATGGGATCGCTGCTCATGCCGTCACTCCGGTTTCAGCTGGGGTATCTGCGACAAAGCAGCGGGCGATATGGCCGTCGCCGATATCCTTGTCGGGTGGCGGTGCCAAGCAAGCGTCCCTCACGCGGTCGCAGCGGTTGGCAAAAATACAGCCAGTGGGTCGCGCGCGCAGATCGGGGATTTCTCCGGGGATAGTCGGCAGATGACGGGTGCGCTCGCTTTGCCGTGCCGGGTCGCATTCCAGCAGCCGCGCCGTATAGGGGTGGCGCGGGTCCTGGAAAATCTGCCGGACGGTGCCGCGCTCCACGACTTCGCCCGCATACATGACCACCACGTCATCACACAGCTCGGCGATCACACCCAGATGGTGCGAGATAAACATGACCGAGCAGCCGATTTTTTGCTGCAAATCCTTGAGCAGCTCGATCGTTGTCACTTCAAGCGTCGCATCCAGCGCAGTTGTAGGTTCGTCCGCGATGAGTAGGGCAGGCTCCATCATCAAGGCCATGGCGATAGCTATCCGTTGTTTCATCCCGCCCGAGAACTGATGCGGATAGCGCGCCAAGGCAGCACGTGCGTCGGGAATACGCACTAATTCCAGCATCTCGACCGCACGGTTCAGCTTTTCCTCTTTTGGCAAGGACGAGCGATACTGGATATTCAGCATCTGCTTGCCGACCGATATCACGGGGTTCAGCGCGCCCATCGGGTCCTGAAACACAGTTGCGATCCGCGGACCACGCAAATCTCGCATGCGTGATGGGGGCAAAGTGGTCAGTTCATCCTGCCCTTCGAACGATATCGAGCCACCGTCGATGCTGCCATTGTCAGCCAGCAGCCCCAGAATGGCGTTGATCAACGTTGACTTGCCGCAGCCAGATTCGCCCACGATGCCAACGATCCGATTTTCGGGCACATCGAAGCTGACGTTTTTCAAGGCGTGCAGCGGCCCGGCCTCGGTTGAGAAGCTGACATTCAGATTGTCTATGCGCAGCGTGGTCATCAGCGTCCTTTCAGCCGAGGATCGAACACGTCCCGCAGCGTCTCACCCAGGAAAGTAAAGCCCAGCGTTGTGATGATGATCGGCACACCGCCTGCAATAGCGATCCAGGCGGTGTCTCGTATATTGGTGAAACCGTCATTCAGGATCGAGCCCCAGCTTGGGGTCGGAGGCCGCACGCCGAGGCCCAGAAAGCTCATACCTGCTTCGATGCCGATGACGACAGGGATGTCCATCGATGCGAGAATAACCAAAGGGCCGATCACGTTTGGCAGAACGTGCACCCGCAGGATACGCGCCGAAGACGCCCCCATGCTTTGCGCAGCGGTGACATATTCCAAGGTTTTCAGTGCAATGGTCTGGGTTCGGATAATTCGCGCATAACCGGGTACAGTGACCAGAACGACAACAACCATCACGGCGGTCAGCGACGGGCCCATTAGCGTCACCAGCGCAAGGGCAAGCATCACGGTCGGAAAGCTTTTCATTGCGTCGAAGAGCAGGATCATCAGGTTGTCCAGCCAACGTGGCCCGTAGCCCGCGATCAAGCCCAGCACGATACCGATCACCAGCGACACAGCGGTGGAGACCAGAGCTACAAACAGCGCGATCCGCCCGCCATGCAGCACCCTGGCAAACAGGTCTCGGCCCAGTTGATCTGTGCCCATCAGATGCTGTGTGCTTGGGCCTTGGAACCGGTCACGCGGGTTGATCTTGGTCGGGTCCCAACTGGTGAGCAGATCGGCAAAGACAGCGCCAAAGATCACGAACAGCACCAGGAACAATCCTAAAGCGCCCAGAGGCTCTCGAAGGATTTTGCGGATCGGGCGCCACAGCTCGGCCATGCGCCCGGGGGCGGGATTAGAAACTGCTTCTGACACGGGGATCCAAAGCTCCGATAATGAGGTCTGCCAACAGGTTGAGCAGAACGAACAGGACGGTGGTGATCAGAACGGTGCCTGTCACGATGGGGAAGTTGCGGGTCAGGATGGCGTCATAGACCAGCTTGCCGACACCAGGGCGGGCGAAGACGATCTCGGCAAAGACCGCCGATGAGAGCATCTGACCAATACCCACGCCCAGCAACGTGACCGTGGGCAGGATCGCAATCGACAGAGCGTAGCGGTAGGTGATTGTTCGATCGGGCAAGCCAAACGCACGTGCGGTGCGGATATGGCTGGCCTCAAGTACTTCGAGCATTGACGCGCGCACCATGCGGGCGATGTAACCGACCCAGCCTAGACCAACGGCCAGAGACGGAAGGATCAGATGGGTAAGTTGATCGCCGAGATTACCGGGTTCACCAGCGCCAATGGCTGGCAGCCAGCGCAGTTCGACGGCAAAGATCAGCAGCGCATAAATCGCGATCACGAAGGAGGGCACCGCGATCACTGCAACGGACAGGATGCCAACGATCCGGTCGGCCCAGCTGCCGCGGCTGACCGCCGCCCAGCAGCCCAGCGGAATGCCAAGAGCAACCGACCACGTGATGCCGCCGAAGATCAGGGCCAGCGTATAGGGCAGTTGTTCGAAAACGACCGTAGTGACGGGGCGGCCTGACAGAACTTCGTCGCCCAGATCACCTGTCCATGCCCCAATGTAGAAGTTCCAGAACTGAACCAGAACTGGCTGGTTCAACCCCATTTTCTCGCGCAGGGCAGCGCGCATTTCCTCGGTCGCCCGAGGTCCCAATGCAACCGAGGCCGGGTCGCCGGGGATCAGGTAGATCATGCAAAACAGCAGGAACATGGCGACCGACACGATCGCAGCAGCCAGCCCAAGCCGTTTGATAAAATAGCTCAGCATACGCGCCCCCTATAGGCGTGCGGGCGGTAGTGCGCCGCCCGTTTGCGTGGATCAGGCGGGTTTGAACAGCGGCAGAAGTGGCTCGCCATTCGGCTTGAGGCCCGGATTAACCGTATCCTTGTGGATCAGGCCAACAACCTCATGCGTCAGGAAGACGTAGCAGCCGCTTTCATCCATGAGACCCTGCATCTTCTTGTAGATCTCATCGCGCTTGGCCGGATCGCTTTCGACCAGGCCTTCTTCGTGCAGGGCCTTGTATTCTTCGTTGTTAAAGCGCTCCCAGTTCCAGACGCCAACCTGTTCCGGTGTGAACCAGACGGTCGCCCAGCTTGGGTCAGGGTTCATCGAGAACCGGCTGAGCACCAGCTGAAGGTTCATGAAATAGTCGCCGTCCTTCGAGCCCAGCGTCCAGAATGTACCACTGTCATTCTGCTTGATCTCGCAGGTGATGCCGACCTCAGCCAGATTAGCCTGAATGACCTGCGCCGCCGTCAGACGCTCGGACTGGTTCAGGATGTCCAGCGTGACGGTCATGCCTTCCGCACCGGCTTCGGCCAGCAACTCACGGGCTTTTTCGGGGTCGTAGTCATAAGTCACGCTGTCCCGGCTGCCGGGCAAACCGGGGGCGATGATGCCGTTGCCCACGGCCGCTGCGCCGAAATAGGCCGCGTCAACCACAGTCTGCCGGTCAATCGCGTGCTGAATGGCACGGCGGATGCGCACGTCTTTCAGCGCTTCGTTGTCCTGGTTCATGCCCAGCCAGACATAAGCCAGCGAGGGTTTTTCCTCGACAACCGATCCCGCAGGCGGGTTTTCCTTGAGACGCGGCAGCGAGGATACCGACGTCCAAGTATAGTCCAGATCGCCCGATTCAAAACCTAGCTCGGCGGTCGAGGGGTCCTCGATGGGCAAAATGTGGATTTCTTCATAACCGCCCGGCTCATAGGCCCAGTCCGGGTTACGCTTCAGAACGGTTTTCTGCTTGGGAACCCATTCGGTCAGGATGTACTGACCGGATTGTGCCACCGGCTCAGAGCCAATCTTGCCGCCGATTTCTTCGACCGCCTTGCGCGAAACGATACAAGAGGCTGGCGTCGGCAGTGTGGTCGTCCAAAGCGGCACGAACTTGTTTTTCAGGTGAATCAGGCCCGAGAGGTTGTCCTTGACTTCAACCTCTTTCAAAGCGCTCCAATCGCCGGCATAGGGGCTTTCGTTGGCCGGATCCGCGATACGCTCAATCGAGAATTTGACGTCATCGGCGGTCATCTGGCCGAAGCCGTCCGTGAAACCGATATTGTCGCGCAGTTTGAATGCAATGGTCAGGTCGTCCAACTGTTCGATGCTTTCGACAGCAACCGGCCGCCAGTTCCATTCATCGCCTTGTTGGTTTGACACCAGCGGGGCATAGATCGACCGCATGATATCGGCCTCGGGCAGCGCGAGCCAGAAGGCTGGGTCCAGCACCTGTAGATCGCTATAGGACCGGATGGTCAGGACCGAGCCATCGGCACTAACAGCCATATGCGGAAATGCGAGGCTGGCCGCGCCCAATGCACCAGCACCGGCCAGAACGGAGCGTCGGGAAACGTACCCTTTGAAAATCGAACTCATTTGCTTACTCCCTGTTTGTCTTCGTGTCCGGGCATCTGTCCGGTTAGGTTGCTTGCGGGCAGGCGCGCCCGCGACTTCAGGTGCCAGCAGGCGTTATCCGTTCTTTTTCTTGTTTGACTGTGGCAGTTGCTCATCAGCGCCAAGTGCTGAGAATCTTGGGATGATGACGGGTGAGTTCACCCAGATCATGCGCGCGGGTTGATCGGTTACGTTGCGCAGGACGTGCAGAATTTCTCCGGGAAAGCTGAAACTGTCCCCAGTGCGCAAGGTGACGGTTTCGTCCTCGAGCACCAGTTCCAGCTCACCGTCCAGAACGACACCATGCATCTCACCATCGCGCGAGAAGTACTGGTCTACGACCTGTTCGGAATAGGGGCGGTAATCTGAGACGCCCAAACAAAACCCACCGCCAATTGAACTTGATAGCAACTGATCCGCATAGCCAGATTGCTCGATGGGTTCGTCGTAAAGCAGGTTCAGATTTCGACGGTTGGATTGACGCACGACATAGGCACGCTCAAGCGGGCCGGAGCCGGGGCGGTGGTTGAAAAACCATTCCTCGGGAACACCAAGGGCATCGGCGATGCGTGAAATCTTGTTGAGCGAGGCGCTGACGGTGCCGCGCTCAATCGCGCTGAGATGGCTGATCGAAACACCGCTGCTGTTTGCAAGCTCAGCCAGTGTCATCTGGCGGGCTTTGCGCAGCTGACGCACCTCGGCACCGAAGGCTGCAAGGCCCTCTTCGCTGGCTGTGCGGGTGTGTTTTTTCGATGCGCCCTGGCTCACGAATCCTCCCTACGCTCGCTGGGTGTTTCGGAAATGCTACGTTAATTTTTCTTCTTCGCAAGAAAAATCATAATTTTTTCTCGTTTTGGCGTTGCCTCTCTGCGCTTGCTACCATCGGATGCCCATACGCAGGGCGTCGTAAATTGATGCGTGAATGTTGCGTGCCGATACGGCGTCACCGATGCGATACAGGTCAAATTCCCCATTGGGATTGGGTTTCGGAAACAGGTCGCCTGTGCCGGAAACAAGCGCACCCTGATCCACCGCCCCACGATTGCGCGACAGAGGTTTGAGATCGAAATACAGATCGTCCAGAGGCTGCGTGCCTTGATTGACAACCACCTGATCATATTCCCTTTTTTCGACCAGATCAGAATAGTCGGTGCCGATATAGGCTTTGAGCTGATTGCCTGATTTTTCGATCGCTTGCAGGGTTCGGGTGACAGTGAACACGGCTCCGGTTTTCTGCAGGGACCGCATATAGGGCACCAGATTCATTGCCATAACCTCGGGCGCAAAGCTGCGGTCACGGGTCATGATTTCAACCCGTGCGCCGGAGGCGGCGATGACCTCGGCGACCATCAGGGCCGGGTGATCTCCTGCATCGTCATAGATCAGCACGTTTTCGCCCGGCTGCACGTCGCCGGACAGTATATCCCAGGCGGACACCGCCAGCTCATTGCCCGAATCGAGGATCGTTGTATTCGGCAAGCCCCCGGTCGCAATCACGACCATATCCGGTGACAGCGCGGTCACGTCACTGGATTCGGCATATGTGTTGAACTGAAACTGAACGTCCCGCGCAGCACATTGCGCCATGCGCCAGTCGATGATCCCGATCATCTCGGCCCGGCGCTTGGATTGCGAGGTCAGGCGCACTTGCCCGCCGGGTTCGGGGGCGGCCTCCAGTACGGTGACGTTATGGCCACGCTCAGCGGCGACGCGGGCCGCCTCCAGCCCGCCGGGGCCTGCGCCGACGATGACCGCATTCCGACGCGTTTCAGCGGCAGGGATGACATGGGGCATCGACAATTCACGCCCGGTAGCGGGGTTATGGATGCATAATGCTTCGCCTGCCTGATAGATGCGGTCGAGGCAGTAGGTTGCCCCAACGCAAGGCCGTATGTCATCTTCTTGCCCGGCCTGGATCTTGGACACGATCATCGGGTCGGCCATATGCGCGCGGGTCATCCCCACCATATCCAAAAGCCCCGAGGACACCGAATGTCTCGCCGTCGCAACGTCAGGTATGCGTGAAGCATGGAAGGTCGGCATGCCCGTTTCGGCCCGCACCCGCCCGGCGAAATCCAGATGCGGCGCGCTTTTCATGCCCTGCACAGGGATCACGTCCGTCATGGCGGGGTCAGTGTGAATGCGCCCACGAATGACATTCAGGAAATCCACCTGACCGCTGTCGCGCAGCCTGCGCGCGATCTCGAGCCCTTCTTCCTCGGTAATGCCGCCTTTTTCGACCTCATCAGCGGTGTACCGAACACCAACGATGAATTCGGGACCGACGCGGTCACGGATCGCATCCAAAACCATAGAGCCAAAGCGAAGTCGGTTTTCGAGGCCACCTCCGAATGGCGCGTCCATCGTGTTGGTCAGCGGCGACCAGAACTGATCTAGAAGATGCCCATAGGCCTGCAATTCGACCCCGTCCAATCCGGCGGCTTGCATGCGTTCGGCAGCATCGGCGTAGTCGGTCACGATCCGCTCGATATCGAAATCTTCCATCTTCTTCGGAAAGGCCCGATGCGCGGGTTCGCGGTAATGCGAAGGGGAAACAGAGGGCAGCCAATCGCCTTTGTTCCAACCGGTGCGCCGCCCCAGATGGGTCAGTTGGATCATCACCGCGCAGCCATGGGCGTGGCAGGCGTCGGTCAGTTCGCCCATCCAGCGCACGACTTCATCCTTGTAGGCAAGGATATTGTTAAACACCGGCGGGCTGTCACGGCTGACGGTGGCAGAACCCGCAGTCATCGTCATGGCAACGCCCGCTTTCGCCCGCATTTCGTGATAGGCGCGATAGCGTTCTTTTGGCATTCCGTCTTCTGGATAGGCGGGCTCATGACTTGTGGTCATGATCCTGTTTTTCAGGGTCAGGTGCTTCAGTTGATAGGGTTGCAGCAGGACGTCACGGCTCATGACGAGGTTTCCCGGTCAGACGCCTGCGGTGCGACGACATCTTTTGGAATGACGACCGGTGAGACAGCCCAAATCAACCGGCATACCTGATCGGTTCGGTTGCGAGCATGGTGCGGGATACGTGCGTCAAAGCTGTAGCTGTCCCCGGCGCGCAGGGTGATGAACTCATCCCCGATCTGCATTTCCAGCTCGCCCTCCAGAACCAGCCCGTGCTCTTCGCCTTCGTGCTTTTGCAAAGGGTCTTCGGGGCGTTCCGAATGCGGTGCATAGACCGCCATGCCCATATAGAACTGCCCGCCAATTGAGCTGGACAGCAGGTGATCGGTATAGCCCAACTCAGCCGCGTCCTGACCGTATAGCGTATTCAGCGCCCGACGATTCTGGGCACGTACCACAAAGGCCTGTTCCATCGGCCCGGCTCCGGCGCGGCGAGCAAAAAACCAACCTGGCGTGACGCTGAGTGCGCTAGCGATAGCTTGCAATACATCGACCGAAGGCTTGGAGACCCCGCGCTCGATCGCCGACACGTGGCTGAGCGAGATGCCCGCCTCTTCGCTCAGCTGTTTGAGCGTGAGCTGGCGGGCTTTGCGCAGCTGCCGAACCTCACTGCCCAGCGAGGATATTGCAGAAGGCAAAGCGACGACGTTGTCAGATGGCATGCGGCTCTCCGAAAATGACTTGAGCGTCCAAACTCTAAAAAATTCAAACCAGAATAGAATTTTAAAGTCAAATTCTATTTTAATCTGAATTTTACGAAATTGTTGCAAGTTCGATCTGGATTTGCAGAAGTGGGAAAAACACCAAACGCACGCGGCAGATCACTATGACAGACCAGCCAGAATACCCATTCGACGTCTCAGAGACGGATCATCTGTGGATCGAAATGCCCGATGGCGTGCGGCTGGCCGCACGGTTGTGGCGCCCTGTGACTCAAGCGCCTGTGCCCGCCATTCTGGAGTATATTCCCTATCGCAAGACCGACATGGTTCGCGCGCGGGATGAGAGGAACCATCCCTATTTTGCCGCCCATGGTTATGCCTGTATTCGGGTGGATATGCGGGGATCAGGGGATAGCGAAGGGCACATGCCGGATATGTACGCTCTGGCGGAACTGAACGATGCGCGGCAAGTGATCGAATGGCTGGCTGCGCAACCCTGGTGCAATGGCCGCGTGGGCATGTTTGGCACGTCTTGGGGCGGGACGGCATCCCTTCAGGCAAGTGTCAATGCGCCAGCGCCCTTGAAGGCCACAATAGCCGTCTGCGCCACGCATGACCGGTTCGAGGACGATATCCACTATATGGGCGGTTGCATTCTTTCGGATACCTTCGAATGGGGCGCGACGCTGCCCTCTATCCTAGCATCTCCGCCGTCGTTGAATGTCGGACCGGAATGGAAATCGTTTTGGAAAGAACGGATCGGCAGTCTGACATTCCCTTTGGAGAACTGGCTGCGTGAGGAGGGGCGTGGTGACTTTTGGCGCCATGGTTCGGTTATTCATACCGCCGACGCCCTTTCGGTTCCGATCCTATCAGTCGGCGGATGGAGCGATCGCTATTCTAATTCCGTCATGTCATTGGTTGATGCCCGCCCCGATCTGGTCTGGGGGGTCGTTGGTCCGTGGGGGCATCATTATCCCGACCACGGGAGCCCTGGGCCTGCCATCGGCTTTCAAAAGCTGGCGCTGGAGTGGTGGGATCATTGGTTGAAATCGGATCAACCCCACACGCCGGAATGGCCGCGCTTGAGGGTCTGGATGCGCGAATTCGATACACCGGGCGACAGTTTGGCCCAAAGATCCGGGGCATGGGTGCAAAGCGGGCCAGCCTCGCAGGAGAGCGAACCGCAGGACTGGGACTTGTCCACGCTTAAATCCAGCGACGGCCCTGCACCATGGAGTGTTCCCGCAGACCCGACCGTCGGGCAAACCGCCGGGGACACGGGGTATTTTGGCCGCCCCAGCGGGCTGCCACTTGACCAAACCGGAGACGATGCCAGGTCATTGGTGTTCGAAACGGCGCCTTTGGCCCAAGACGTCATTATCTATGGTTCGGTTACACTGACTCTGCGCGGCGAGACCGGCGACAATCCGGGGCAGATCATCGCCAGACTTAGCGATGTGGCCCCGGATGGGGTCGCTGCACGTGTAAGCTATGGGGTTCGAAACCTGGCGCTTGATGAGAATTTGGATCGCACCCCGTCAGCGGCGAAAACAGGCGAATTCAATGCGGACATCCGGCTTCATTCGACGGCCTATCGCGTGCGCAAGGGACACAGCCTGCGACTGGCTTTGTCCTCCTCTTACTGGCCTCTCATTCACGCGAAATCATCGGCCTTGGATATACAGATAAACCAGGCATCGCTGCGTTTGCCTGTTTTACCCGATGCGCCCGCTGACCTGTCCACGCCACTGCCCACAGCCCAAGACCTGCCCGTGCAGAAGCGGCATTCCACCCATGCGCCTGCCGCTTTGACACGCTGGACGCAGACCAAAGGGAACTGCATCGAGATGGGCTGGCATCAGCCGCTTCTGAGGACGACCTTTGCCCAGACAGAAACCATTTTCAGCTATGAAACCAGCATGAAGCACAGTCTGGACACTTCAGATGGCGTCGAGCAACAGACAAGCATATGTCACAGGATGGTTTTCGAGCGGCCTGACGGAATTGCTGAGGTTTCGGTCGCATTGACTGCCAGAACCACAGACGACCGCACTACGGCGGATGCCGGGTTGGATGTGGCATGGAACTATCAGCCCTTCGCAACGCGGCAATGGCGCATTTTGTAACAATTCGCCAGCCAATTCACTGTCAGTTTCAGCACTTCTTCTTTGTCGGATCTGAATCCACTTGGGTCCGGGCAAACTCTTTTTGTATCGCTTGCCGCCGGCTCTCTGTCTGACGTCAGCACCAATAGGTCCAAATAGCGGCATAAAAAAGAGAGTGTTCTTGGCTCATGGTAACCACTGAGGAGTGGAAAATGAGAAAGAAAACACAGATTATTACAGAAAAAGACTTCCGCAAAACAATTCCTTTTGGTTAATGCCAGCACTTCGATACTTGATCAATAGCGAGAGAGCCCGTCCAGCAAGTGATCCGATATAGCGCGATCAGGGAAGAAACCGCTGATAGTCATTGGGGCGGTTTGCTTATAGTTTGGATAGTTCTTTTCCAGGAAAGCGAGGCTTCGCTTTCCTTCTCCAGTATCTCCGATGTGCGGAAATGCTGACGCACGCAACAAGTGTAACCAGTAGCCCCCGTCAAGGTGTTTTCCAGCCAGGAGCTCCGAAGCACGTGCAATGTCGTTCTTCAGAACAGCTGCGGCGATATCAATAAATTCGGCAGCGCAGAAAGCTTGATTTGAAGGTGCGCTGCAATCGGTGTCACCTGTCCCAAAATCCCTGACGACGGACAGTTTTGAGAAGAGCGGCATCACCTGCTAGCGATCCGTAGAGATTGCCACTTTCAATCTCAGCCTGTTCTCTTGAACCTAAAGTATCTCCGTTCCGTAAGAGCGCATATCCAAGTGCAAGCTGTCCGTCGTTTGGAGTTTTGGACCAGTTGGCCGTCTGACCTAAGAGAGGATCTGGCTCATCCGGTTCGCGTAATTATGCGGCGGATTTGCAGCGAAGCTTCGATGACTGCGATACGCTTCGTCGAATGCCGACGACCTACTTCAAGAAATGAGCGTGGTGTATCGGGTCGATATAGGGGGCTGAAACTCTTGTGAATTTCAGTGGCTAGGAAATGTAACCAATCAAGTGATCGAAGTCGCTGTTACTCACCCTCCGTTAGAAGGTTTTTCTCGGGCGCATGTTTGTCCAAATATAGAATGATCACCGGGATTTCGGTGAGGATCTGTCCGTCCGAAGTCTCTAAAGCGGAATTTGCTGCCGTTGCCAAGTAGAGCAAACAAATGAAACCGACCTGCCTGAAGACAGGCCAGCACCAGCCAACAAAGCTTAGTCAAGTGACTTCCAGAAGACGACCTTGTCATCCCCCGCCGCCCAGAAATCCCTGATACGGGCTTCCTCGCTGTAGCCGTTCTTGCGATAAAACTCTCGGGTTTGCGCAAACTCGTCTGTGCCTGAAGTGTCGGCTAACAAGATGCGCTGTCCACGCTCTTTGAGTTCGACCTCAAGATGCTTAACGATGGCACCGCCAAAACCGTTGCCCTGCTCTGTTGGCAGAATTGCGATCGCGAGCATGTTCCATGCGCCTTCGGCCAATTCCTCTGGGACTGCGTAGCAGAAGCCGACGGCCTTACCGTTTGCTTCGCATGTCAGCCAAATATCAGAGCTTTTGCCGTCAGATAAAGATGCGTCCACCATGTCAGGGAGCAATTCACTAGGAAAAAGCTCCGTACCGCGAAGCACCTCCTGCAAGGCCCCGACATCGTCTTGCTTTGTTGGTCGTATTTTCATTAGTTCTTCGTCTTTCTTCGTGCAATCAATCAAGCAAAGACGCTTGACGTGACGCGTGCAAAGCTCATGGATTGGTGATTGTAGTTTGAGTGTTCACGAGCCTCGCAAAAAGAATCCCTACCAAATTGGCGCAGATTCTATTTGGCTTGGTCGCCCTGCCGTTCAGGGCTTAGCGGTTTCCCGCAATCGTAGACATAAAATCTCCATCGCCTAGCTTTTGTACCAAGCGTGAAAACAGAATATCAGTGCGGTAACTCACGAGCAAGACGAAGTGGGATTGGGCTCAGAACGGACCATCGAAATACAGCGAAGACTACAAGTCACGGAGACTATGACAGTCATTAAAACCGGTGAAGTTGCTTTGCGACCCGATAGGTGTTGGAATAGGCCTTGACGGAAGCCTCAATGGGATCGGCGTAGCCACCGCCGATTGCCATTGAGACCGGGATGCCGCGGCCTTTGCAGGCGTGAAGCACCGCCTGATCGCGCTGGATGAGGCCATCATGGGTTAGCGCAAGCCGCCCTAGCTTGTCTTCTGCCAGCGGATCAACACCTGCCTGGTATAGAATGAGGTCGGGACGAAATTCGAACACAGCCGGCAAGTGATCGGTTAGGGCGCGAAGGTAATCCTCGTCGCCGGTGCCGTCCGGCAGTGCGACATCGAGATCCGCAGGAAACTTGCGGAACGGAAAGTTCTTTGCGCCGTGCATCGAAAAGACGAAAACCGATGGATTTTCGGCAAAGACTGCAGCGCTGCCGTCGCCCTGATGGACATCAAGATCGACGATTGCAACCCTTTCAACCTTACCAACCGCAAGCAAGTGGAGCGCCGCGACGGCTTGATCGTTGTAAACGCAATAACCGGATCCAAACGTTGGATGAGCATGATGCGTTCCGCCGGCGAGTTGCCCCGAGATACCGCTCTCCAGAGCGGTCTCAGCAGCGGCAATTGCGCCACCGACCGTGGCACGAACACGTAGCACAAGTTCTGGGCTCCACGGGAAACCAATCCGTTTGATGGCCTTTTCTTCCAGTTCTCCGCTTTCAAACTGCGCGACAAAACCGGCAGCGTGCGCGCGCAGTATTGAGGCATCGCTGGCTGGCAAGGACTCCGCAATCTGCGCCTCCTGAAGAATACTGTCCTTCAGCAATTGTGTGCGAAGCATTTCGTACTTGCCTTTCGGAAACCGATGTCCGGACGGCAAGGTAAGGGAGGATGTGTGAGGAGCATAAAATCTCATGACTTGGGTGAATTGTAACTCAGGGAACGCGCCAAAGCATAGCCGACCTCTCGACAGATCAGCAACGTCAGCCGCCGATGGCCTTGCGTTCAAAATAGTGGATGAATGCACAGGAAGGCGACAGTTGATATCTGATGCGAGTGTGAAGACATGTCTTTCGTTCGAAACGGCCGAAAAAATACAGGTTGTCGCAACAACTGGGTTCAACACTCAACACCACAATGGTCAGGCGCATCTGTTGCATGACTCTCGCGACAAAGCTGATCAACTGAGCAATGCGTTTCACGCGTGTTTCTGCTCGCTCTGCCGTGTTAGCGGCAAGAACGAGGCCGCGTGTCTTGCCAGGTGTCAATGCAGACCAGGTGTCACTGAGATTTGCAGCGCGAACGGCCGAAATCACGTCGTATGGCATTTCTAAGAAGTTTGGATCAGCTTTGTGCAGGCGGACGTCGATATCCTCACTGGGTGATATCCGAGCTGAACGAAGAACAGCCTTTCTCGTGCACACAAAGGCCTCAGATATGACTGAGGATTTCGCAAGAGCCATGTTGAAAGGATGATCATTCAATTCGACCTCCACGCGTTTTGCCCCCGATTTTTTGAATGCGGCAGCGATTTCATGTGGAATAGGCAAAACCGTGTAGGTGCTCTGGCCACAGTCCAAAGGCTCGAAACGTCCTACAAACGAAAACTCATCAGCCACAGATACCTTCCTCAGCTGTCGAAATGATTGTTTGAATACTGATTGCTTAGAGGTGTTCGATGTTCGCTCTGGGATGCGAGCTGCCTTATGGAGATGCAACTTGCCCTGGACTGTAGCTGGAAGGTCGGTCGGAAGCGTTTGCCTGTAGAAATTAGCCAAGTTTCTACTGTGTGGGACCAAGCGGGCTTTCGCTGAAGGTGCTCGAATTTCCGCTACCGGTCTGCATCACCTGATGCGCGAACCAGAATCCACTCAATACCTCTCTGGCAATCGTCGATGGTTATCGGATTGTCTTTGTCGCTAGTCGCCGAGAAGACAAAGCCGCGCGTGTAGTTGATCAAAAGGTGCGGTAGGAAGTTGTCCCAATCACCGTGCATAAGGCATTGTGAGCATTTCCTTAGCTCATCTGCAATCTGAACGAGGTCTTGGCTCATGAGCGAAAAATCCTCTAGAAACGTCCGCTGCAATTTGGCGTTCAACAAGGTGCATGTGCAGTATACAAGCGGAATTGTATTTGCTTTTTCATATTGGCTTTCGCCGGCGATAGGGACGCATAAATGGAGGATCGGGTTGATGAAGCCGGTCAGCTGAAATTCGATGCGCGGGGGATTTGCCCCTCACCCACGACGACTACGACATTCTCAAGACAGACGCCGTGTTCCGCGACGCCGCGCAGAACATAGTCTTGGTTGAGCCGCCAGAAGGCCTCGCGTCCTGCTTCCGCGACTACGCCCCTATCCCGAGGGTTTTACGCGTTTGAGCAAGCGCAAAGACAAACGGGTCCTCTGTGCGCGAGATTTTGACCATCACGCTTGCCCCAACCCACAAAGAGTACAAGTTCAAAGCCAACGCGCGGCAGTCACCCATGGCTTTCAGGGACCCATCCGCGTTGCCCGCGTCAATCGCGGCGGTAAGGCGCGCAACGATCCCTTTTGTTCCAGCGTTCAGAGCAGCGCGCATAGGTTCGGAAAAATCCGATACTTCGGCCCCCAGCTTCACAGCCAGACAACGCCCTTCACACCCGTTCAAGGTCTGGTTTTCGCGCCAATTGGCGAAATACAGCATCAGCCGTTCTGCCGCGGTTAGCCCGGGCTTGGCAAACACCTGATCCATTTCGGCGTGGTAGGATTCAAAATAGCTGTCCAGCATCGCAACGCCATAAGCGTCTTTGGAGGCAAAGAAATGGTAGAATGATCCCTTTGGCACACCCGCAGACTTGAGAATTTCTGCCAGACCAACGGCGCTAAATCCTTTTTGACCAATCAGCGTCTGACCAGCCGACAGAATCTCTGAACGCTTGTTCATGCTCCGTGCCTCCTCGGTAAAGTGCGCTCTGTTGAGAAATAGACATCTGGTCTACTCTATTTCAACGCAGAACTTGGTATCAAAGAAATATAAATTAGTGGACGCAGCGTCATAGCACAAATAGTGATCCGGTAAGTAGACGACCGGTCTATTCAATCCTAGATGCTTGGTATTCAGCCGCATGGTTGATCCAAAAGGCACTGCGCTCCTTGGACTGCGGTGACCGTCTCTGATGCTCAAAATAGGATACCCCTCACATGAAGATCCTGATGGTTCTTACCTCCCATGACCAACTTGGTGATACCGGTTTCAAAACTGGTTTCTGGCTCGAGGAACTGGCGGCGCCGTACTACATCTTCAAAGATGCGGGCGCCGAGATCACGTTGGCCTCTCCACGAGGCGGACAACCACCGCTTGACCCTAAAAGTGCTGAAGAGGGCTTTCTGACAGACGCAACACATCGCTTCAATGCGGATGAGGAAGCCAAGGCAAAGCTGGCACAAACGACAAAACTGTCGGACGTATCGGCAGAGGACTATGACGCCGTTTTCTATCCCGGCGGTCACGGTCCGCTATGGGATTTGGCGGAAGATGCAAAATCCACGAGCCTTATCGAAGCATTCCATGCCGTTGAAAAACCTGTCGGCCTCGTGTGCCATGCCCTCGGCGTGTTGAAACATGTCAAAGGTGTAGACGGGCAACCGTTGGTGAGTGGCAAAACGGTGACTGGCTTTACCAACTCCGAAGAAGCGGCGGTCGGGCTGACAGACGTCGTGCCGTTCCTGGTCGAAGACATGCTGCAAAGCAATGGGGCCACCTTCACCTCTGGCGACGACTGGATGTCACATGTGGTCGTTGATGGACATTTGATCACCGGTCAAAACCCAGCCTCCTCCGAAGGGGCTGCTGAAAAGGTTCTTGCAAAACTAGCCTGACCTGAGCCGGTTTTCATGCGGAGAGACGGCGCATGGGACAACCATGTCCCTGCTCTCTCCGCCAAACAATTGGTTTCAAACGTCGGGCATTTTTGCTCGGGCTGACACCATCATCAGAGGCAGAGAAAACGGCGCAAATCGGGTCAATCCAGAAACCGCGCTTGCTGCCTCGATAGCACGCGGCCTGGAATGAAGTTGCGGCGAGTTTGATCTTCCTAAACCAATCAAACACACGTGTTCCAAAGCATGCGATGGCAGACACGGCGTAGCATCAATCTATAGGCCTCTTGGCGGCTGCAAAATATTCATGATCCTGATCAATCGACCATATACACCGTTTCGCCCGTGTCTATCGCCTGTTGCGCCGCTTGTCCCATCCTGACGGCCCAGAGGCCGTCGTTCAAACTCACGTCCGGCTTAGCTTTTTCGCCACGAAGCACGGCCAAGAACCCTTTGTGCTGATAGTAGGTCGACCCATTATGATCTCCAGCCGCCAATAGGTTCGGGTCCACTGGAACGTCCATTGATACGGGACCTTTGGGGTTGCGCGGACTAATGATTACGCGCGGAGGCGGAGGGGCGCCCAAGTGATCCTGCCAAAAGCGCACCGGTCCTGGAACCAGAGCCTCGATTTTAGTGTCTGGTCCGACGACTGATATTTCTTCTTGATAGCGAGAGCCTTCGGCGAACATGCACAGTTCCAGCATCGCGCGCGCACCCGAGGCAAAATCGACAAGAACATAGCCGTGATCCAGAATATCGGGGGTTTGACCGTCGTAACTCTCGTCCAAATGGTTCACCGCCTGACCACCACTTGCGGTTATGCGCACCGGGTCGGATTGCAATATCAGACGCATGAGGTCGAAGAAGTGGCAGCATTTTTCGACAAAAGTACCGCCAGTATTGCGGTTGAAGCGGTTCCAGTGGCCGACCTTGTCCAGGAACGGAAAACGATGCTCGCGGATCGATAGCATTTTTATACCACCTGTCACCTGAGCCTTCTCGATCAGAGCAGCAACTGGGGGCATGTACCGGTATTCCATCGCAACCCAAATCGGGCAGGGGTAGTTGCGCTGCAACTTCTCGAGTCGGGCCACGTCTTGCGGGTCGGTGAATAGTGGCTTTTCTACCAAAAGCGGTAGCGGACGTGTTTCCGCAATTTCGCAAATCTGGTCCACATGAAGATGGTTTGGGCTAACAATGACGACGCAGTCCAGTTCTTCAATCGCCAGAAGCTCTTGCACGGAATCCACCATTGCTGCCGTTGGCGCAATTGCCTTGGCAGCTTTTGCCATCTCTGGATCGGGCTCAAAGATTGCTGCCACATTGGTGCCCTCCAGCAATCCGATGTTGTGCAGGTGCTCTTGCCCCATCATGCCGCATCCAATCAGCCCGTAATTGATGGTCCGGGTCATGTGCGATTCCTTTTACTTCAAGCGTTGTACGTAGTTGGCCCGATCTGGGTCGAACCATGTTTTTGAGAATTCAACGGGTTCGGCGTTTTCCGACCAGCTGAACCGCTCGATGTAGCCTACCGATTGGCCCGCTGGTTTGGTGAAGTCAGGAGGTGTCCAGTCCGGTAGCGGTTGGACCGCGACTCTGTCTTCGGCCCTTGCGATCCAAAAGCCCAATTGGCGCTGATAGTAGCGGTAGAGTGAGTCGGACAGCAGGCTCTGGTCGATCAGGCCCGCTGATTCGTCGAGCCAAATTTCCTCGACTGCGATTATTGTATCATTCAGGTAGCGCATGCGCCGGACGCGCGAACCGGCATCAGAAGCCCCGAATTTTGGCAGATTGGCTGGCTTCTTCAGATGGTCAACTGACAGGACATCCGCACGTGGCAGGCCACCCCCTTCAGGTAGTTCCAGCCTGAACATTGCATAGACGCTGTTTTGTGTACCGGTCTCGCGGATGTAGTTGCCTGAGCCCTGGATACGCTCCAACATCCCCTTTTTTTCTAGCTCAGAGAGCGATTTTCGGAGCGTTCCAACCGAGACATTCAGTTCCGCTGCCATCTCTCGCTCGGGTGGCAATCGCTCGCCATCGATAAGGCGCCCAGCCGCAACGTCGCGGATCAGGAGTTCCGCGATTTGAATATATACTGGCAGGGCGTTTGGGTTTCGGCTGGAGGCAGGCACGGAGGACACTTCACTCGGTCGCAGGAAAAATTGATACACTATTGATCTACATCAAAGCGATTGCTACGCAAGAGGAAAGTCAAAGATGTACGGAGCGTGAATCAAATGAGCATCGTCCCCATCACATCCCCCGATCTGGATGCGGCCGAAGTTTCGTGGTTTGCCGCGCTGTGTTCCGATGATTACCAGTTCCTTGGCGTGCCCGATGGCGACCTGCGGTCAAGCTGGGAGCATTGTTCTGGCATCGTGAAAGAGGCCGAAGCGCAGGGGTTCCGCAATATCCTATGCCCGTCCTCCTATCAGGTCGGTCAGGACACGCTGAGCTTTGTCGCGGGCTGCGCCCCAATCACCGACCGGATCAACCTGCTGGCCGCTGTACGCTGTGGCGAGATGCAACCGATCATGCTGGCCCGCACCATTGCAACGCTGGATCACATGCTGAAGGGGCGGTTGACGGTCAATATCATTTCCTCCGACTTTCCCGGTGAAAAAGCCGACAGCGCGTTCCGCTATCAGCGCTCGCGCGAAGTGGTAGAGATCCTGAAACAGGCTTGGACACAGGATGAGATCAATCACGCAGGCGAGGTCTATAACTTCTCAGGTCTGACCACTGACCCGGCCAAGCCATACCAGGTTGGAGGGCCGCTGCTCTATTTCGGTGGTTATTCCCCCTCTGCGCTAGACCTGTGCGGCGAACATTGTGATGTCTACCTGATGTGGCCCGAGACCAAGGACCAACTGGCTGAGCGGATGAAGGCCGTTCATGCGGTCGCCGAGAACTACAACCGCACGCTGGACTACGGTTTGCGTGTTCACATGATCGTTCGGGATACCGAGGCAGAAGCGCAGGAATATGCGGATTACATCGTTTCGAAACTGGATGACGAATATGGTCGTGCAATCCGGGAGCGGGCGCTTGACTCGACCTCTCTCGGTGTTGCGCATCAGGCCAAGAACCGCGATCTGGCGGATGAATATGGTTATGTTGAACCGGGTCTATGGACCGGCGTTGGCCGTGCGCGTTCGGGCTGCGGAGCCGCTTTGGTCGGTTCGACCGATCAGGTTATGTCCAAGATCGAAGAATATCAGAAGATGGGCATCCGGGCCTTCATTTTCTCAGGCTACCCTCACATAGACGAAGCCCGCCATTTCGGCAGCCGTGTTCTGCCCAACCTGAAAACCTGTTCGCTGCCCGAGGCTTATGGGCGCGTGCCTGCAACTACCCCGGCGACCCCGCTGGGCAACGGAGTTCGTCGCTGATGCAACGTGTGAAACTTTCTGACTCGCTGGAAATGAGCCGCCTTGTCTATGGCATGTGGCGCTTGGGCGACGACGCAGACACATCGGCGGCGCATGTCGAAGCCAAGATCCAGGCCTGTCTGGATCAGGGTGTCACCACCTTCGATCAGGCCGATATCTATGGCGACTACGGAGCCGAGGCGGTTCTGGGCAATGCCCTGCGCGCCAATCCCGGTCTGCGTCAGCGGATGGAGATCGTCACCAAATGCGACATCGTCGCGCCCTGTGGCCGTTACGCGGACGCCAAGGTGAAATACTATGACACCTCGCGCGCGCATATCGTGAAATCGGTGGATACGTCTTTGTCTGAAATGGCGATTGACCATATCGATCTGCTTCTGATCCACCGTCCAGATCCCATGATGGACCACCATGAGACCGGAGCGGCTCTGGACGAGGTCGTCGCCAGCGGCAAGGTCGGCGCGGTCGGCGTGTCGAACTTCCGGCCTTGGGATTGGTCCCTGCTGCAATCGGCCATGAAAACCCTACTGGTCACCAACCAGATCGAGGTGTCTCTGGGTGAGATCAGCCCCTTCACCAACGGCGATCTGGCATTTCATCAGCAGCATGGGCACCCGATCATGGCGTGGTCGCCGCTGGGTGGAGGCTTGTTGATGGCCGGAAACCCGCCGGTGGGCGTTGTAGCGGACGAAATCGCAGCCGAGTTCGGCGTGGATCGCGCTGCGGTTGCCGTGGCCTTCTTGTTGGCGCATCCGGCCAACATCCTGCCAGTTCTGGGTACCAACAACCTGGATCGGATCAAACGCGCGTCGGACGCTTTGAAAGTCAAACTGGATCGCGAAAGCTGGTACCGCCTCTATGAGGCGGCGCTGGGGCATGAGGTACCGTGATGAATGCAATCTCAAAGGACATGACCCACACCTTCGTGCCGCATAAAGACGACACCCGCACTCTGCGCGACGCTTTCGGGCGTTTTGCGACCGGCGTAACGATCGTCACCTGCGACAGCGCGGACGGGCCGGTCTGCATTACGGCCAACAGCTTTTCATCCCTGTCATTGGACCCGCCCTTAATCATGTGGGCTGGCGACCGCAACTCGCGACGTTTCCCGTATTTCCACAAAGCCCGCCATTTCAGCGTGCATGTGCTGTCCTCGGAACAGGCCGAGCTGTGCTTTGGCTGCTCGAAAGACGCCTTTGCGCTGCGCGATATCGAGCATGAGCGGTGCGAAAACGGAACGCCGATCCTGCCGGACTGCTTGGCGCGGTTCGAATGTGAACAACACGCGTATCACGATGCGGGCGATCACGTTATTGTGGTGGGAAAGGTTCTTAAGGCCAGCATGGCGGATGGAGACGCGCTGACCTTTTACGCCGGGAAACTCGGCCAATTCGCGCAGCACTAAGCGCGATTTGACGACCGCGGGACATACCCGCGGCTGAACAAGGGAGGATCCGCATGAGCGGACTGGCATCGGTGCTTGCGCCGATTGCATTCGTGAACGAAACCGTGCTGCGTCTGGGCCGCGCGGTTGGCGTCGTTGCGATTGCACTCATGGTGATCGCAATCCTGATACAGGTGTTCTTCCGATACGTGCTAGGCAATGCTTTGCCTTGGCCGGATGAGGCTGCCCGGTTTTGCATGCTCTGGATGACCGGGCTTATGGCCCCCACCGCGTTCCGGCGAGGCGGCTTTGTGGCCATCGACATGCTGGAACGTTTCCTACCTCGCATAATCGGCCAAACGCTAAACCTGTTCCTGCTGCTGATTTCGCTCGCTGTCCTGCTGGTTGCCGTCAATATCGGCTGGTCCGAGGTCACTGGCTTTGGAGGTAGATTCGCCACCGCTGCGCTATACCTACCCACCTCACTCGGGTTCGACGAATGGTACCGCATCCCACGCAGTTGGATGATGGCCTCGCTGCTTGTTGGGGTCATCCTGCTGATCTCAGTGAATATCGAATTGATCCTGCGATCCTTCATCACTCTGCTCGGCGGGGGTCACCTGTTGCCTGAAATTCCTGATGCGGCAGTGGGGGCCGAATAAATGCTGATCTGGTTCCTGCCCACCTTCTTGGTTTTCCTACTGATCGGCCTGCCGGTCTTTTTCGCCCTTCTGGCCGCGCCTGGCATCCTGCTGTGGCTGAACGGACAGACCAACGACATCACGCTGCTCTATCGCAATGTCTATAACGGTATGGACAGCTTCCCGCTGATGGCGATCCCCTTCTTCATGCTCGCCGGAGAGTTGATGAACCGTGGCGGCATCACAATCCGCTTGGTCGAGTTCAGCCAGGCCCTGATGGGCCACCTGCGGGGCGGCCTTGCGCATGTGAACGTGCTGAGTTCAATACTCTTTGCGGGCCTCTCGGGGTCCGCTGTGGCGGACACCTCGGCGCTTGGGTCGATGCTAATCCCAGCGATGGAGAAGCAGGGATATACCCGCAAATTCGCTGCTGCGATCACGGCGGCCAGTTCGGTGATCGGACCGATTATCCCACCTTCGGGCATCATGATCATCTACGCCTATGTCATGGGCGAAAGCGTCGCCGCGCTGTTCTTAGCGGGCATCGTGCCGGGCGTGATGGTGGGTGTTGGCCTGATGCTGATGATCAAACTCATGGCAGACCGCTACGACTTCCCCGTTGCCAGCCGAAAATACACCTGGCCCGAGCGACGTCAGGCTAGCCTGAAAGCCTTCTTCCCGCTGATGACGCCAGTGATCATTCTGGGCGGCATTCTGGGCGGCATCTTCACGCCGACCGAGGCCGCCGCCGTCGCCGTGGGCTACGCCTTCATCATCGGCTTCTTCGTGCTGCGCACGCTTACTTGGAAAGAGGTCCCCGAGGTTCTCAGCAATGCAGGCATGACGTCGGCAGTCGTCCTTCTGCTGGTCGGCGCGGCGATGGCGTTCAAGACGGTTGTCAGCCTCAGCCACGCGCCGGAACAGCTGGCCTCGCTGATCCTCAGCCTGTCGGAAAACCCGCTGATCCTGCTGTTCCTGATCAACCTTCTGCTGTTCATCGTCGGCATGTTTCTGGATGCCGGCCCCGCAATCATTATCCTTGGCCCGATCCTTGGACCCATCTTCACAAGTCTCGGCGTCGACCCGATCCACTTCGCCATAATCATGAGCGTCAACCTGACAGTCGGCCTCGCCACCCCGCCAATGGGCTTGGTGCTGTTCGTGGCCGCCGCCGTATCGCGCGAGCGGGTCGAGACCATCGCCAAGGCGATTCTGCCGTTCCTAGCCGTTGAAATCATAGTGATCTTCCTGATCACCTATATCCCCGCACTATCCATGACGATCCCGAGGATAACGGGATTTGCAAACTAACTGAGTTCCACAGGGAGGAAACGCATGCTCAGAGACTTCATCAAAACCGCAGCGGTGGCCACATCGCTTGTGGCAGCATCCGCCATGGCCGCCACGGCCGCCGACTATACGCTGCGCGCCACCGCCAACTCGAACGAAAATGACGAAGACTATGACGGTCTGATCGTTTTCAAGAACTATGTCGAGGCCGCCTCGAACGGCGCGATTGAAGTCGAGCTGTTCATCGGAACGCAGCTGTGTTCGAACGGCGCGGAATGCCTGCAAGGTGTAGCAGAGGGTCAGATCGATATCGTCATCCAGACCTCAGGCGGCACATCGGGCATCTTCCCTTTCGTTCAGGTGCTGGACCTGCCCTATCTGATGTCAGATGACCGCGTCGCCGAAGCCGCGCTGGCCAATGGCTCGCCCTTCGTAACAAAGATGCAGGAAATGGTCGCCGAGAACTCGGGCGGCGCACTGCGTCTGATGACCATCGGAAACACCGGGGGCTGGCGCAACTTTGCCAACACCCAGCGCCGCATTCAAAGCCCAGGCGACATGGAAGGGTTAAAGATCCGGACCGTGGTCGCAGACCTGCCGCAGGAACTGGTGAAAGCACTCGGCGCGGCTCCGACGCCGATCCCGTGGCCGGAACTGTTCACCTCGTTCCAAACCGGTGTCGTTGAAGGATCGAAGAACGGCATCACCGACATCATGAGCATGAAGTTCCCAGATGCCGGTCTGAAATACGTCACTCTGGACGGGCACGCCTATATGGGGGCGCTGTGGTTCATGAACAACGAGAAGTTTATGTCGATGCCGCCCGAGCTGCGCAATGTCATCGTCGATGGGTTCTATCAACTGCAGCAGGCTACATTCGCCTCGCCCAAGCGCAAGTCGATCCAGGCTTATGAGGAATTCGTGGCCGAAGGCGGCGATCTCTATGTGCCAACACCAGAAGAAAAGGCCGCATTCAAGGAAGCCGCCGCTCCTGTTTACGATTGGTTCAAAGCCAATGTAGACGGCGGGGAAGCAGCCTTTGACGCCTTGGCGGCAGCGGTTGCTGAGGCCGAAGCCGAGATTGCCGCGACACGCGCAGCTGAAACGCAGTAGAGCGGTCTGACACAACAACCTTGCGCGCGGCGCCGTCGCGCGCAAGGTTGCCCCCCTCGCCGGAGAAACCCTTATGCTCGACCAAACCGATGCATTTCGCCGCCAAGGTTACCTCGTGTTCGAAAATGCACTCAGCCCGGAAGACCTGCAGATGCTGCGCAGCACCTGCGACACGCTACTGGAAGAGCCTGCCCACGATGGCGGCGGCAACGTGCACAAAATCGGGCTGGGAGACGCACGCCGCTTTCTGCGCCATCGTCATGCCGAGTTTCCGTCGCTGGAGAACTTCCTGCTGGGCAAAAAAATCGCCGAGATTACCAGTGTTTGCGGGATCGAAGAACCGATGCTTTTTAACGAACAGTTTGTCGTCAAAGGCGCGGGCAAAGGTGCGAGTTTTGCTTGGCATCAGGACGGGGCCTATGTCGGCTTTGACCACACACCTTATCTGACCATCTGGATCGCAGTAGACGATGCAACCGAGGAGAACGGGTGCGTCTACATCCTGCCGCGTGACCTGGACGCCGAACCGGGACTGGACCCGCACGAATGGCAGAACGACAGCAACGAACTCAACGGATATTTCGGCACGGAAACAGGCACTCCGATGACCTGCAAGGCGGGCACTATAGTGGCATTTTCCAGCCTCACGCTCCACAGTTCAGGTGCTAACACAACCGACAGCCCGCGACGGGCTTTTGTTTGCCAATACTCCTCAGGCCCAATTATCGACCCTGATACAAACGCCCCGAAGCGGTTTGCGAAACCGTTGCGGGTTTGACCTGTTACCTAAAAGGGTACATCCACCCTTTGTAATCATTGACCAAAACATGCGCTCTTTCGATCTGCTCCGGCGACATTTTTTTGACCACTTCCTCAAGGCTGATCGCCGCGTCGGGGTCGCCGCCAATGGCGCTGAGCGTGTACCACATGTATGCGCGCACCAGATCGGGCGCAGGCATACCCAGACCCAATTCATAGTACCAGCCTACGCCCGACTGCGCCCCCGGGTGGCCTTTCATCGAGGCGCGCAGATACCATTCAAAGGCCCGCTCGTAATCCTGCTCGACCCCGAGACCCAGCCCGTACATCACGCCGATCAACTCCTCAGCCTCGGCGTTGCCCGAGCGCGCGGCTGGAAGAAGCTCCTTGCGCGCGGCTTCAAACTGTCCGGCTTCCATCATATCGCGGGCTTGCTCCAGTTCCGCCAGAGCCGGAGACGCAAATATGCAAAGGGCAAAAACAAGCTGACGCATGGGTTGGTTGCTCTCTTCTGGGTTGGGGCCGCTGCGGCACAAGATTTGCCGCGCCCGCTCACCGATGATGACTTTATCCCATTTGATATGGAACAGGCTGCCGTTGGTCATCAACTGTTTTACGACCCGATCCTGTCGGGTAACCAGAACATCAGCTGCGCCCATTGTCACCACCCGGATTTCGGCACCTCGGACGGGTTGTCACTGGGCATAGGAGAAGGCGGACGGGGTTTGGGGCCGGACCGCACACCCGGCACCGGAGCAGACAGAATACGCAAACGCATCCCTCGCAATTCTCCGGGCCTGTGGAACCTTGGGGCTAAGGAAATTCACACAGTCTTTCACGACGGCAGACTGAGTATTTCAGACGTCTACGGCAACGGCTTCAATTCCCCAGCGCAGGAGTGGCTGCCCGAGGGCCTGAATTCACTACTGGCAGCGCAGGCTCTGTTTCCCTTGACCTCACAATTCGAGATGGCGGGCAATGTGGCCGAGAACGAGGTCACTGGCGCGGTGCATGATCGGATGGACAAAGGCTGGCCTATTCTGGCAAAACGCGTCCGCACCGATCCACGCTATGGCCCTGCCGTCGTCGCCGCGTTTGATGAGGTCGAGACGACAGAAGACATCACGATCACGCAAGTCGCCAACGCTCTCGCCGCTTTCATGGCGATCGAGTGGCGGAGCACCGACAGCCCGTTTGACCACTACCTCGCGGGTGACACGAATGCCCTTTCGCCAGCCCAATTGGATGGGATGAAGCTTTTCTACGGCAAAGCCCGCTGCTCAAGCTGCCACGCCGGACCTCTCATGTCAGATCAGAAGTTCCATGCTTTGGGTTTGCCGCCCTTTGGACCAGGCCGCACCCGGCAGTGGGATCCCTTCGTCCGAGATGTCGGCCGCATGGGTGAAAGCAACCGCCTAGAGGATGCCTATAGGTTCCGCACCCCTATGTTGCGCAACGTTGCCCTGACCGCGCCCTACGGTCACAATGGTGCCTTCCCCGATCTTGAAAGCGTCATTCGCCATCACTTGAATCCGCAGGCAAGCCTGGACAACTGGAGTCCTGAAATGGCTGCATTGCCCGAGGTGCCTTGGTTGCAGAAAACCGATTTCATAGTTTGGGAGGACGACTATGAAATGGAACGTCAACGCAACAAAAGTGACATTGTTCCGATCCAACTCACAGAGTTGGAAATTCAAAACCTGATTGCTTTTCTGCATTCATTGACAGGTATCAGCGTAGATTCATTGAAGTTCGGAGTGCCGAACGGTTTTTTGCCTTAGCCATCCCTCCCATCGAATAGGCACTCTCAGCGAAATCGTAAATTGGTGTCCTTTTTGAGGAGATCTCGGGATAAATGACTCAGTGCAATTATCTACCTCAAGCCGCGCCCCTTCCATCTGCAAACCCTCTGGGAAGGTCCGTATCACGCGGCTCAGAACCATTTAAACAAGCAATACCTCAAACTGCGTCTGCGGGCTGGTTGCGGCGGTTGAATCGACTACAGCGTATTTATCCAATGGAAAGGGCTGCCTCGGGAGGATGGCCCAAAGCCGACGCGCGCCTGTCTAAATTGGTGTCGCACCGCAAATGTATCCAAGCGGCTGTTGTAGTGTCTCCAGATTGAGGATCAGTAGCTCTTTCCAGACTAGGAACTTGCGCCCTTGATCTTTGGCTACATCCCAGAAAGTCCAGCATTGGTGTTCAATAGAAACTGGCGGAAAATTGGGCTGCTTGCCGCTCCGATACCGCGGGCATTTTCTCCAACAGCTGCAGCTTCAACAACCGGAGGAATTAAACCGCGTTTGTCTTGATTGGCCAGGTAACGACGAACCCGTGCAACAAGCTCTTCCCGAATCTCAGGTGGGAATGCACCGTCAATGAAAATCGCCTCAAAATCTATGACCGCGCAAATAGACAGCGCAGCCTTGGCCAGTTCTTGTGCCGTGGTACCGATCCAGGGTTCGACATAGCGAGAAATGCTGCTCCAATCCTGCGGCTTCTTCCACAAAATTACCGGATCAATACCCGCTTCTATCAGCCTGTCCTCGAGCAGAAACAGCGATGCAGTGTCAATCAGTTGCTGGCTTTCACCCAACGGACCCGTTGTCCGCATGGCGCCCAAGGCACCGGCGTTGCCTTGGTTGCCCTCAAATACGGTGCCATTCAAGGCAACGCCTCCGCCAATCATTGAGCCGATGAAGAAATAAAAATAGTCCCGATACTCGGCCCCGCGGCCATAGAGATGTTCGGCGTGACACGCGGCCGTCGCGTCATTGACCACAAAAACCGGCAGGTCGCTGAACTTGGCCACTTCGGAAAAAAAGTTCACGTTTCTCCAGGATTTGAATTTCTGAGCGGCAAGCCCAGACAGGTCGTGCCATTTCCACAGCTCGAACGGTGTACCGATCCCGATCCCGCATACACGGTCGCGAAGCTTCTGGGGCTCTTTGGCCAGAAGCTCTTGCAATCCTTCCTCCAAAAAACCGAACACAGCTTCGGGCAGCGGGTAGTCATAAGTCGTCGAGAGCTGTTGGCGTGGCTTACCGGTGAAGTCGATCAAAAGAAGATCGGCGCTGCGGCGACCGATCTTCATTCCCACCGACAGGATGCCTTCGGGATTGAATTCCATGGGGATCGAAGGTTTCCCAACTTTGCCCTTCAACGGCGTCCCACGTTTGAGAATCTCATCCTTTGCGAGCTTACGCAGAATGATCGAAACGGTCTGCGGCGACAGGCCCGTCAGTCGCGCGACATCGGCCCCGGCAGCAGGTCCATGCCGTTGTAAAACCGTCAGAATCAGGCGTTCGTTGTGATCACGAACACCGCTTTGGCTTACCCCGCCGGTTAGTATTTTTAGCGCCTCTCTTTCCATTACCCTAAACATAAACACCTTGTTTTCTTATGAAAAGATGCGCCGCCAAATTAATAAATAAACTTTATTTATTTATTGACACAGAGGCTAGAATCACGGTTTCTTGAGCAAGACCTTCATTGGAGGATGGAGGCGCGCCTTGTCGCTAATTCGCGCGGGGCCACAACAATTTTCTGGGAGGAGACTAAATGAGAAGTCTATTTAAGATTGCCGCATCCGCCACAGCGCTGACTTTGGCTGCCGCATCTGCGCACGCTGCCGGGGAAACCGTCTGCCTGATTACCAAGACCGATACCAACCCCTTCTTCGTTAAGATGAAAGAAGGTGCGACCGCCAAGGCAGAAGAGCTGGGCATGACACTCAAGGCGTTTGCCGGCAAGGTTGACGGCGACCATGAAACTCAGGTCCAGGCTATTGAGACCTGCATTCTCGATGGCGCAAAAGGCATTCTGCTGACGGCATCCGACACCAGCTCGATCGTTCCCGCGGTCAAACAGGCCCGTGATGCAGGCGTTCTGGTCATTGCGCTGGATACGCCGTTGAGTCCGATTGACTCGGCGGACGCGACTTTCGCCACGGACAACTACAAGGCTGGTCTGCTGATCGGTCAATGGGCGAAGGCCAAAATGGGCGACGCTGCAGCAGATGCCAAGATCGCGACACTGGATCTGAACGTCAGTCAGCCGACGGTGGACGTTCTGCGCAATCAGGGTTTCCTCGACGGGTTCGGTGTGGACCTGGCGGACCCGAATGTCATCGGTGACGAAACCGATGCGCGTCTGGTCGGCAGCGACGTAACCGACGGCAACGAAGAAGGCGGCCGCCGCGCGATGGAAAACCTTTTGGCCAAGGATCCATCCATCAACGTTGTTCACACGATCAACGAACCGGCCGCTGCGGGCGCTTATGAGGCGCTGAAATCCATCGGGCGTGAAAACGATGTGCTGATCGTTTCGGTCGACGGCGGATGCCCCGGTGTCCAAAACGTCGAAGCCGGTGTGATCGGTGCGACAAGCCAGCAGTACCCGCTATTGATGGCGTCGCTTGGTGTTGAGGCCGTGAAGAAATGGGCCGAAGAGGGCGTGAAGCCGGAAAACACACCTGGCAAAGACTTCTATGACACGGGCGTAGCGCTCATCACCGACCAGCCAGTTGATGGGGTTGAGTCGCTGTCGGTCGCAGAAGGCCTGGATCTCTGCTGGGGCTAAAGACAGCTCTTTAGGTGAGGCGCGCCGCAGCGCCTCATCAATCCTTTCACCAGCAAACCGAAACTTCCTGTACACTGATTTCGTGGACGCGATGCCAGCCACGAAAAGGGGGAGATATGTCTGAAGCAAACCAAAACGCCCAGGAATTCGAAACCGCCGCCAACGCGTCAGAAACCGTTGCGGAGTTTGAAGATCACCGGCGTGGTGTTCTGGGGAAGTTGCAGCATCTTCTCCACGTCAATCCATCCTTTGTGCCCTTGATCGTTCTGGTTGGCGCGATCATAATTTTCGGCCTGCTACTGGGATCAAAATTCTTTTCACCCTTTGCGATGACGCTGATCCTGCAGCAGGTTCAGATCGTCGGCATCGTGGCCGCGGCACAAAGCCTTGTCATTCTGACTGCCGGCATCGACCTAAGCGTCGGTGCAATCATGGTGTTTTCATCCGTCATTATGGGTCAGTTCACCTTCCGCTATGGCATCCCCGTGCCCATTGCGGTGATGTGCGGGCTGGCAATGGGAACCCTGATCGGGGCTCTCAATGGATGGCTGGTCAGTCGCGTAAAGCTGCCACCATTTATTGTCACGCTCGGCATGTGGCAGATCGTTCTGGCGACAAACTTCCTGTATTCCGCAAACGAAACAATTCGCAGTCAGGATATTGAGGCCAACGCCCCGTTCCTGCAATTCTTTGGAACAAAATTCAGCGTCGGTGGCGCGACCTTCACGGTTGGCGTGATATTCATGCTCGTTCTGATTTTCGTGCTGGCTTACGCGCTCAAACACACGGCCTGGGGTAGGCATGTCTATGCGGTGGGGGACGACCCTGAGGCCGCAGAGCTATCTGGTGTGAACGTGCACAAAACGCTGATGTCCGTATATATGTTGTCCGGTCTGATCTGTGCTTTTGCGGGCTGGGCGCTGATCGGGCGCATCGGGTCGGTTTCCCCAACATCCGGTCAATTGGCCAATATCGAAAGCATCACTGCGGTTGTGATTGGTGGTATATCATTGTTCGGTGGACGAGGCTCCATTCTGGGGTCCCTGTTCGGGGCTCTCATCGTCGGCGTGTTTACTCTGGGGCTCAGGCTTCTGGGCGCGGACGCACAGTGGACCTTCCTGCTTATCGGACTCCTCATCATCGCAGCCGTCGCAGTCGACCAGTGGATCAGAAAGGTATCGGGCTAATGTCAGACACAACTCCAGTCGTCCAAGGCCGCGGGATCGTGAAGCGCTATGGCCACGTTACCGCCATCGACCATTCCGATTTTGAACTGCGGCAAGGCGAAATCCTTGCGGTGATCGGAGACAACGGCGCGGGCAAGTCATCCATCGTCAAGGCGATCTGCGGTGCCACGATCCCTGACGAAGGCGAGATCCTCATAGAAGGCAAAAAGGTCAACTTCACCTCGCCGATCGATGCCCGGAATATGGGGATCGAGATCGTCTATCAGCAGCTTGCCATGTCCCCTGCCCTGTCGATTGCAGACAACATGTTCATGGGGCGCGAGATTCGCAAACAGGGATTCATGGGCAAATACATGCGTCAGCTGGATCGGCCTGCCATGGAAAAGTTCGCCCGCGAAAAACTGACAGAGCTTGGGCTGATGACCGTGCAGTCAATCAATCAGGCGGTAGAGACACTATCCGGCGGCCAGCGCCAAGGCGTTGCCGTTGCGCGCGCAGCTGCCTTTGCGACCAAGTTCATCATCATGGACGAACCGACGGCGGCTTTGGGCGTGAAGGAAAGCCGCAAAGTGCTTGAGCTGATCCAGGACGTAAGGGCGCGTGGCATTCCGATCATCCTGATTAGCCACAACATGCCACATGTCTTCGAAGTCGCCGATCGCATCCATGTGCACCGGTTAGGCAAACGTCTTTGTACGATCGACCCCAAGGATTATACGATGTCCGACGCCGTGGCCTTCATGACTGGTGCCAAGGAACCCCCAAAAGAGGACGCAGCGTGATCGAACAGGATGCAAAGCAAGTTTGCGACATGATCTCCTCCCGGAGGCAGGTTGGGGTTCGGACGATTGTTGCAATCGCCGGCCCCCCTGCATCCGGAAAGTCGACCTTAGCGGAAGCCGTCGTGCAATCGCTGAACGCGCAACAGAGGTCCGCGGTTCCTTCGGCCACGCTGGTACCCATGGATGGCTACCATTTGGACAATCGCGTTTTGGAAACACGCGGCTTACGGGCCAAAAAAGGTGCACCGGAAACCTTTGATGCAGTTGGGTTTTGTAAGGCAATTAAGGCACTGCAATCCGCGCGACATGAAGTCTTTCATCCCATGTTCGACCGCCAAATGGACCTTGCCATCGCCAATGCAATTGCGGTTCACCCTGAAACTCCGATCGTAGTTGTGGAAGGAAACTACCTTTTGATGAAAAGCGACCCGTGGACGACGTTGGAGGATGTTTTCACCGCAACGGTTTTTGTCAGCCCCACATTGGAAGAACTCGAAAGCAGATTGCGGCAGCGCTGGATTAAGCACGGATTTGACCCGGAAACCGCGCTACAACGCGCGAAAACCAACGATCTGCCCAACGCAGAACTTGTCATCCGTGACAGCCGGAAGGCCGATCTTACATTGAGCCAGAACTACACCGAATTCGGGATGCGCTACGTGTTCTGAACCCGGGCATAGGCTTCCCCCATCCTTTTTAGCAGCAACTCCATGCGGGTCGAGGTGCAATCTAACGGAAGCGTCGCAAACTATCAGACCCTACATGCAAACACGCGTGGTCTGGCGTTTTCCACATCCTGTAGTTCTTTCTGCCGTATTCTGCGTGGCATTGAGTATTTCATGGCCGCAAACGGCGTGCAGTCAGACCACGGCACTCTCAAGAGGTGGGTCATTGAGTATTCGCCAATGATGGCTATGCGCGCATTTGAGAAGTGAACAAAATCCACAATCAGTTTGGTTGCTCAGCCAAAACCCAAACGGTCAGGGCCAAGTGTTTGAACAGCGTGGTCGAGCAGGATCATCGCCTTAAAAAGTGTTGCACACGGCACATGTACGCGTTCCGATCTGCCTCGGCTGCATTGGACGGTATTGAGATCCCCAACATGATCCTGAAGTGGCAATTCTCCAGCTCCACATCGGCTGGTTTTCGGCTATTTGCCGAGATCGCAGGATAGACGCGTCCAGTAAGTCGCTGGCTCTGGCTGTTCCATAAGTTTGCGACACATCCCTAGCCACCTCAAAAGTGTCACACCCGTTCATCGGGGACTGATTGTCTGCCCCGCCGCATCGAAAAATTGCAGTTTCTCGGGTGCAAAATACAAGCCGATTTGCGCTCCGGCTTTGATCTGCGTGTCCCCGCCAAGGCGAACCGTCACCTTCTCTTCAAACCCGCAATCGACGATAACGAACATATCGGCGCCAAGATACTCGACCACCTCGACCTTTCCGTCGCTGTGACCCGAGCCAGGTTCGACCACACTGATATGTTCCGGGCGGATGCCCAGCATCGTGGCTGTACCAGTCCGATCAAACGGGCCGCCTCCACCGTTCTCCAGCTGAAACTGATCGCCAGACACGGTGCAGGGAATAACGTTCATTTTTGGACTGCCGATGAACTGCGCCACGAACAGGTTGGCGGGGCGTTCGTATAGTTCGCGTGGAGTCCCGACCTGTGCAATCTTGCCGAATTCCAGCACCACGATACGATCAGCCAGTGTCATCGCTTCGACCTGATCATGAGTCACATAGATCATGGTGCGGTTCAGGCTCTGGTGAAGCTTGGCAATCTCATACCGCATCTCGACCCTAAGAGCGGCGTCTAGGTTGGACAGCGGTTCATCGAACAGGAATGCGGTGGGGTCACGCACAATAGACCGACCGATCGCCACGCGCTGACGCTGGCCACCGGACAGGTCTTTAGGTTTGCGCTCCAAATAAGGTTCCAGCTTGAGCACCTCGGCGGCTTTACCCACGCGTTCGGCGATTTCACCCTTGGATACGCCCGCCACTTTCAGCGAGAACCCCATGTTTTCGGCTACCGTCAGGTGAGGATAAAGAGCGTAGGACTGGAACACCATGGTCAGCCCGCGCTTAGAGGGCGGATTGTCGGTGACGTCATCCCCATTGATCAAAAGTGACCCGCGCGAGATGTCCTCGAGCCCACCGATCATCCGCAACAGGGTCGATTTACCACAGCCCGACGGGCCTACGAAGACTACGAACTCACCCTCTTCGATCTTTAGGTCGATGCCTTTGATCACCTGCACTTCGCCGAACCATTTTTCGACGGAATTGAGCTCAATGCTGCCCATCAGTTCCTCCCTGCCCAATGCAGCCAGACGGCAGCGGTCCATGTGAACGAGTTGCCCCCGGCAGGACTGCCGGTAATCGGGTCGTAATATTCGGCAAAGCCCTGGCCAGCGATCAGACGACCGGTTTTCAGGCGTAGTGCTTCGGCCTCAACTCCGTGGCCCATATCCTTCAGACCGAACCCCGTCAGCATGTTCATGAACGCCCATGTTGGCCCACGCCAATATCGGCGTTCGTCAAACTTGGGCGATTTGTGATCATAGCTAGGGATTGGGTGCGGGACCGTGGTCAAAACAGTTTTCAAACGGTCCAACATTTGCTGAGATTCAATGCCTGCATACCAACACAGATAGCTCGCATTTGAGACGCTTTCAGCCCATTTGCCCGTATGCGCATTTCGTGAATCAAAGGTGCCCAAAGCCTCGTTCCACAGTGACTTTGCGCCTGCCTCGAGCCGGTCTACGTCTTCACCGAGGCCTTCGGCACTGATCCCCAACTCCTCACTTATCGCCAGCAGATCGCGGGCGGCGCGTAGAGTTGTGAAACTCATCGTCGGATCGGCGACGCGGAACGGGTTCTTCTCCATCAATTGCTGCTGATCCCAGCCCGCTTCACGTCCAATCTGGACCAGTTTGATGTAGCGGTCATAGTCGTATTTGGTGGGCCTGTCGGCGCTGTTGACGTGGCTAGTGTCGCGACGCTGGTATTCGCCCACGTCTGAGGCATCAATGCTCGCCATTGCGTCGTCCCAGTCCGGTGCATTGTCGCGCCCAGCCTCCCAAGGGTGGGTGGTGCAAACCGCGCCGTGGTCATCGAGACGCCATGTCATGAACCACCGATGCCAGGCCAGCATAGCGGGGAACAGGGCGCGGAGGCGGGCTTCACCAGCCGCGCGGTCTTTCTCCCATACCCGCCGGGCCATGGTAGCCGCCAGCGGTGGCTGGGTTACGCCAGAGGAGGCAATCGGCCCGATGCCGCCCCAGACATCCGGTCCTGGGAAATAGCCCGGATCCGTTTTGTGGAACAGGATGTGGGGGACCATGCCGTCCTCCCACTGGCCCGAGAACAGCGTCACAAGCTCAGTCCAGGCGCGGTCGATATCGAACTCGGCAAAGCCCAGCGCGGCGATCGCGCTGTCCCAGTTCCATTGGTAGGGATAGAGCCCGCTGGTCGGGATCGTATAGCCACCCCGATCATTGGCGATCAGGATATTGCGTGCTGACTCTGTCGGCGAAGTAAAGTGGTTCATTTCTGTCATCCTTTGACCGAGCCAGCCGTCAGGCCTTTGGTCATGAAACGTTCAAGCCCCAGGAACAGGGCCATGATTGGAACAGTGGCAATCACCGCGCCAGCCATGAGGTGTTGGCGAGGGATTTCCGAGGAGTTCAGCATTGTGACGCCTCGGGTTAGAGTGAATTTCGAGGGATCATCCAGCAGCATGAAGGCCAGTAGGAATTCGTTCCAGGCGATCATGAAGACATAGAGCGACACCGAAGCCAGCGCCGGCAGGCTGAGCGGCAGGGTGATCTTCCAGATCACCGCCAAGCGCGAGAGACCATCCATCAAGCCAGCCTCTTCCACCTCGGTCGGGAGTCCACGGAAATACCCCTGCAGCATGTACAGCGCGACCGGGATCGTGGTGACCGGGTAGATCATGACGATGCCTAGGATCGAGTTGCGCAGGCCGGTCAGCGAAAAGGCGATATAGATCGGCAGCGCCAGAACGATCATCGGCACCATGTAGATCAGCAGGATCGAGCGCGAGAACGCCTTTTGCCCTTTGAACCGGAACCGCGCGACCGCATAGGCCCCCGGAATGCTGAAGGCCAGTGTGATGAAGACCGTCAGAACCGAGACGTAGAAGGATGTCCACAGGTACGAGCCGAAATTGAAGTCGCGGAACAGTTCCGTATAGCTGCGGAATAGCGCCCAACCCTGATCCAGATCCAGCGAGAAATCCAGCGGGTTCTGCAACAGCGCCTGCTGCGATTTCAAGCTGGTCATCACCATCACGTAGAAGGGGATGACCACGATGGCCGTGAAGAAGATATAGCCGAAACCGGTACAGAACCGGATCACGGCGTCTTCGAACTCGTGACGGGTCAGTTCGCCAAAGGGCAGCTCTTTCAGGATTTCAGCCATCGAAAGATGCATCACCACGGCGATCGAAACCACGGTGGCCGATAACGCCAGCAGAGTTGTGTCCGAGCCGATCAGAACCGGGCCAAAACCGGTCAGGCAGGTCAGACCCAACAGGGCCGACACGCCCAGACGCGCCGTGGCATGACGAACGGGAAAGCGGACATACGCCAAACCGGCCAACGCGCCCCAGATCAGGCTCAGCAGAACCTGCGGACGGAAGGCCGCACCAGTGGCGAAGGACATTGTGACCGCGATGGTGGTAGCAATCACCACCAGCCACAGCGCGCCCAGGATTGGGCCGGTGATATACCCTTGACGCATCACAGACCCTCCTCACGGCTGATGAATTTGAAGAAGACAAAGCTGAAGGCGATCAGGCACATCAGGATCACCACGGCCACAGCCGCGCCTGCCCCAATGTTCGACACCGCAAAGGCCTGTTCATAGACATTCACAGTCAGCGTGCGGGTGCCCGCGTTACCGCCGGTCAGCAGGAAGATGTCGTCGAACTTGTTGAACGTCCAAATGAAGCGCAGAAGGAACAGGACCGACAGGATGCCCAGCAATTGCGGGATGCTCAGCAGCCAGAACTTCTGGAACGGTGAGGCCCCATCCATATCCGCCGCTTCGTACATGCTGGAATCGATGGACTGCATCCGCGCCAGAATGAACAGGAAGGACAGCGGGAAGTAACGCCAGATTTCAAAGACGGTGACCATGATCAACGCCAGTGGGCGTTCCCCGAAGAAGTTGATCGGCTCGCTGCTCAGCCCCATCTGCACCAGCAGCGCATTGGCCGAGCCCGAGAAGGGGTCGAACAGCGTGACCCAGGTAAAGGCCACGGCGATGACGGGGGCAACGTAGGGAAACAGGTAAAGACCCCGGATAATGCCCTGCCCCTGGAAGCTTTTGTTCAGCAAAAGGGCGGCGAACAGGCCCATGACCAGCGCGCCGATGGTGCCGAAGACAGTGTAGAACAGGGTGACCCAAAGCACGCCCCAAAACTCGTCGCCGTCAAACACACGGGCGAAGTTCTCGAGGCTGAACTCGAAATTTGTCAGGACACTAGGGCCGCTGCCGGTGACTGTTGGTTCAGACCATTCAACCAGATCTTCGAAGGCGTCCGGGTCGCCATCGACCGCAACGGGAACGCGAATGCGCTCGCGTTGGCCGCCTTCCAGCGTACCAAAGTCGCAGAACAGCTCTTTCCCGTTCAGCACGCAGGGGGCTGCAACGTCGCCAATTGGCGTCACGCCATCGGGCAGGACATCCCGGACTGTCACGCCATCGATCGCAATATCCTGACTGGAGTTGCGCAGGCGGTATTCGATCCGCAGATCATCACCCGATCCGCGCAGACTTTCACGCACGACCGGTGCAGGCGGGCGCAGGTCAGACAGGGTGAAGGGTTTAAAGCTGATCCAGAAGATCGCCAGCAATGGCAGGATCACAACCAGCGATACACTGATGATGGTCGGAGCCAGCAGCGTCCAAGCCAGACGCGCCTCGCGTTTGGCTAACGCCCCGGTTCCTGTCGGTGGGGAGGCCGAAGTCATGGGTTACCTCGAAGGGTTTAGGGGCAGCGGCGCGCACGCCGCTGCAGGTGCCGGGTGGTTATTGAACCTTGGCCAACTCTTCGTTCATCGCCGCAATGGCTGCGGCCGCGTCGATTTCGTCGTCAATATACTGGCGAACGACGCGGTTTATGGCCTGGCTGTTGATCATCTTCGATGCCAGCGCCAGTTGGCCTTCGGCCACGCCCCAGCGCTGCGCCACATCCAGACCGCCGACGATCTCGTCGATCATGGATTGTTCGTACAGATCACCCAGGGGCGCTTTGCGGTCGACACCAACAGGCAGCTCTGACCAGGCTTCCGAGAACGCGGTCGGGTTGTCGGCATTGCCACGACGGACCGGGAACTTGCCCTCAGGCGCGATTGCCAGCGTCTGGGTGTAGCCGTCGTCCATGGCGAATTTCACGAACTCCATCGCCGCATCGGTATCGGCGTCGTTGGTGATGCCGAAGTACCGTACATCCCCCCAGGCCGCACCATCGGGATTCGACGGGCCGGACAGTTTGGTCACGATGCCAGTCTTGCTGGCCAGATCGCGCGAGGTCGGGTCGTCATTGATGGTTGGCGGGGCGCTGTCACGCAGACCGGCCAGTTCGTCAAGGATGAAAGGCGACCAGATGATCATTGCGGCCTTGCCGTCGAAATACAGCTCGCGCGATTGCTTCCAGAAAAGTTCACCCGGAGGCGACGCCTTGGAGATTGCTTTGTAGAAATCCAGAACCTCAGTGGTCTTGGCTTCGTCCAGCGGCTGGAACCCGTCGGGGCCAACGGGCGAGACGCCATTGGCGAGGAAGACATGTTCCAGCACCTGGCTCATGAAGTTCTCGTCAACCTTGGTCGCCGAGACAAAGCCGTACATTTCCGGCGGGTTGTGTAGGGCCTCAAGCGCGGCCTGAATATCGGCAAAGCTGTTGGGGGCTTCCAGACCGGCCTCTTCGAACAGGTCCTTGCGGTAAACGACCATCTGGGTCCAGCCATCAACCGGAACCGAGGCGGTTTCGTCGTTGAATGCAGCCATCGCCAAGGCACCGGGGGCAAAAGTGTCAGCGCCCAGTTCTTCGATCACTTCAGTCGCGGCTTCGGTGTCAAGAATACCGGCCTCGGCCCAAGGCAGGGCATATTGCAGCGTATGATAGACAACGTCCGGCAGGTCGCCCGCAGCAAAGGCGGCCGTCGCGCGCGTGCCCAAATCGCTTTCGGTGACCGGGATCACCTCAACCGTGGTACCGGTTTCGGCTTTAAACTGGTCCGCCATCTCTTGCTGTTTGGCCAGACGTTCAGGTTGCTCCTCGGTGGTCCAAAAACGGATCGTATCGGCCTGCACGGATAGCGCTGTCAGCGCCAGCGCAAGTGACGAGCCAAGCATCAGCTTCGCAGCTTTGGGTGTTAGTTTCATCGGTGTCCTCCCCGGTTATGTTCACGTCAGATGGTTTAGTTTACGCGCCAATTCGTTTGACGTCAGATTTGGTGGCCCGTCAGAGTCACCTTCGATCAGGTTGGCCTCGGCCAGCTCTCGCAAGTCTGCAGCCGCTTCGCCACGGATTTGCCTTATCAGTAGGGTCGCCAGCCGTTCGCCGGCCGCACGAGAATCGACGGAAAATGTCGTCAGTGCAGGGCGCGCGTAACGGCACTCCGGAATACCGTCGTACCCAATCACCGAGATGTCGCGCCCGATCTCGAACCCCTGATCCTGCGCATCTGCGCAGAAGCCCAACGCGGCCAGATCAGTCGCAAAGACAATCGCCGTTGGAGGTTGATCCAAGGCCATCAGCACCCGTCCCTGCGCCGCGCCATCTTCACGCGTGCGCGCACCGTCTTGGATCAGATCCGGATCCAAGGGCAGACCAGCAGCGTGCAAACCTTCGGCATAACCGTCACGGCGTAAATGCGCGTAGTTGAACTTGGGATCGCTGCCGACAAAGCCTATGCGTGTATGCCCCAAATCGCTCAATCGCAAAACGGCGTTACGCATCGCGCTTTCCCCGGCAATGTCGAACCACGAAGTCTCGTCCCAGTTGTTTGGTTGTCCATAGCCGGTGCGCCCATACAGGATATGAGGTACACCAAGACTGCGCAGCAGGCCAATACGTGCATCCTTAACCGCTGTCCGCGGGAGAATGAATCCGTCGGCCTTCCGTTCCTCGTAGAGGCGGCTCAGCACCTTCAATGTGTCTTTTTCGGAGGTCGCCGTGGAAATTGTCATGGTCCAGTCGAGGCTACTTGCCGCTGCGCAAGCTCCGGCCAGAAAATCCTGCAAGAAGGGATTGTGCTGATCCGGCTCCTCGCTGTTGATAACCATAGCTATCGCACGAACTTGTCCTGTTCGGATCGCCTGCGCATGGCTGAGCGGTCGATATCCCAACACCCGAGCCGCTTTTTCAACCCGTGCGCGCGTCGCCGAAGAAATATCTGGATACCCGTTGAGCGCGCGTGAAACCGTGCTTTTGGACAAACCCAGATGCGCCGCCAATTCGTCCAGTTTCACCCGGCCCGTGACGGTTGCGTTACCTGACTGGTCACGCGGTGGATATGAAAGATTCGCGGTCATTCATGCTATTTGTTCGTACCGAAACCGGTTTCGGCAACAAAAAAGTTAAAAAACGTGCAGCTTGGCTATTTTTTGGACGTTATTGAGACTAATCCGGAACATTTAGAGAACACATGGTAGGATTGGTCGTAAAGTCGGAACCAATCGCGTTGGTGCGACCAAGGCGTGCCTGGACTATGACGCGAATGAGTTGATCGCCCAGAGCCAGCGCCATGGTAGATTCTGCTATCCCTAGATTTCAGCGAATACCCGAAAGCCGGAGATTTTTTCGCTAGAGAATTGTTTCGCCCGGATCATGTTGGCTACCTCTATTTCATCCAGTGTGGCTGAAGCCGATCTGAAAGACTTAAACCCGCAAATTTACCGCACGCGCCGTTTGATGAATCCGTAATCTTGCTCGATTGTGTTGTTGAGATATCTAGGCCTGTTCGTTTGGGTGTTGGTTGAGCAGCCGAACCGCTTCTGGATCCAGTTCGCGTCTCGAATGCCAGATGCACTTGCACCGCTCTTCTCTATGAAGACGTTGTTTGCGAAACAACCCCTGGCAAGCTAAACTGCGCATCGATTCCAGTGACGTCGGAGGCATCCCAAAATGGCGTGCAAGCGAACCTTCCTACCACACTTAACTCGCGGCACGCTCCAATCATAACAGTCTATTTTAGCACATTTTGACCACTACAGAAACTGGCCTATGTTTCCGTCAGTTGCCAAAATTCAAACGTTGAATGCCTCTGGCTCAAGATCTTCCCAGAAATCGAAGATAGCAGTGGCGTTCAAGCCTGAACGCCAGCCATGAGATCGAAAATGCTCTCGGTCTAGATCATTGTCCAAACCTGCTAAGAACAACCGCTTGTCTGCATCTCGTTGTGTAGGGTTTCGCCGCGAAACCAGGTCTTCCACGATGGCAAGTTTGCGCGCCCTTGCCTGCCTTTCAGCTGTTCGGGCAGCATATGCCTTTTCTTCTGAGGCTTTTTCTGCGACCCGTTTTCGCGCTGCCTCGATGGCTTCGGGAGTGGGCTCTGGTGTTGGAATGTCTTTCGGATCTTCGTAGTCATCCCGCAGAGCAGCCGACAAGTATCCGACAGTCGATTTTACACCGCCCTGCCCTTTTACGTAATCGAGCTTCTTCTGGACATAATCTTCGCCGTGCTCCGCGATCCATTGCCGCGCTAAGCGATCTGACACACCCTGCTTCCTCAGCGTTTTGTACACTGCGAGATTGCGCACCCCATCACTATCGTCGATCTCAAACATCGCCTTTTGCGGATTGCCTTTGATCAGAAAACGGATGTCGGTGACGGTTCGACCTTTCTTTTGAAACTCGGGCTCGATCAAAATATCCGAGCTTTTGTTCACCTCCGTGACCGCTGGTTTGATGATCTTTGCGTTGAGATGTTTGAAACTGGCGTAGTAGTCGCTGCCATCAACACCCATCAGCTTACGGAACACGTCCAGGGGCCACCAACCAGTCGACCCTGTCCGCACAAATCGGTAGCAGTTTTCATACAAAGCAAGCCCATGCCCGGAACTGAAATTTCGCTGTATCTGCACGTTGATCAGCGCATAGATCTTCGGATCGTACAGTTTTTGCGCCAAGGCGGGTGAGTATGAATACTCGCAAACTCCTCCCTTCAGTTTGGCAAAACTCAGCAGGGATGAAACGCCCCATTCCTGGCGCCCCTGCTCATCCAGCATGTCCCACTCCGCAACTGTTTCCGCCAATGCCCGCAGGCTGGCTCGAAGAGTGTCAAAGTCGTTGGAATTGTACCCAACCATCATAGCAAGCGTTCGCGCATCAATCGTGTGGGACTGCGCGGTCGTCAGGGCATCATAGGCGTTCATCAACAAAACATTCGAAAGCTTTCTCTGTAACAGAGAAAGTTTGCCGCTGATGTGTATCGCTGCGACATTTTTCTTAACAGTCTCTCGACGCAAAGCGCCCGAAAGCTGATCCATGTTCAATTGTGTATCCGGCATGATTCTGCCCGGCTGCTCATTTTGCAGAAGCCTGACACATAAGGTACCTTTTCTTCAATAGTTTTTGGGTACCCAAACACAGGATGAAGGCAATCCCGTATTCAGGTACCTTAAGAATCATGCACGCAAGTTATCCACAGAAATTGAATCAATCCGAGTCCGATCCCGACTTCGTCCCCGGTCCTCAGCGAGAAAACCCATCTAATTAGTGTCTCTTTTCCGCAGATTTTCAGTATCCCGAGAATCAGTCCCCTACTTCCTGATCCTTGGCACCTGATGTACCGTAAACAGATACCTTTGATCCCGTAAAATGGTTCCTTTAGAACCGTAAGTGGGCACTCAAGTGTATCTATTTCATTGTTTTCACTACATTTCTACTCAGTAAAGATTCTAAAACTTCTAAAATACTAAAACGTTTTTTGTGTCGATTTTCTTTGATTTTGAGTGGTTTCGCCACGAAACCGCTTCTAGCTACAATCAACTGTGGAAAAAATACGGGAAGAGGATAGTCATCGCCAACAATGTTCGCTACATTTCCCGATATACGTCGCAAAGACGAACATTTTCTGAGGCATCGACAGTGAGCAAAACCAACCAACCTCCCCTGCCCCCATATTTGAACCTCGATCCGGAAATCGCAGCGACGAAGTTGCCCAATCCTATCGGCACATCTCGATTCGCAAAAGCAGCGGCTTTTTGTGCAAAAGGACGCGAAGACCTTGCCCGCAGAGGCTATGCCCCGGATGGCGAGAAGCGACTGCGCCGATTTTCAATTTGGGAAATCACAAAATATCTAATTCCGGTTGCTCCGGCACATCTGCGCCGTGTTTTAAAAGCGAACCCAGATTTGCCACAAGGCGAAGGTGAGGCAGGCTCTAAGTGGTTCACCCTTGAAGATGTCCTGACGCTGCGCAAGCACTTTGCGGCGGAAGGTGTAAGCACCAAGGAATACCTGCCCTACCGACCCGAAGGCCTGCCGGCCAAGGTTGTAGCAGTGGCCAATTTCAAAGGCGGTGTTGGTAAAACATCCACCGCCGCGCATCTGGCGATGTCCGCTGCCCTGGATGGGTATAAGGTGTTAGTTATCGACCTTGATAGCCAAGGTTCGATGACATCCATACTCGGAGGCCAGGTTGCTGATGAGTGGCAAACCGTCTTTCCTCTGGTCGCCAAAGACTATGCGCGCGCGGTGCAGGAGGAAAATCGCGTGCGCTCGGCTGCGGTACAGCCCGAAATTCCTCTGGATGAGACTCTTCAGGAAGCTTTGAAAACCACGCCTCAGGACGTGATTCAAAAAACGCATTGGCCCAATATCGATCTGATCGGCGCGCAGCTGAACCTATATTGGGCCGAGTTCCAGATCCCCGTCTGGCGTATGGGCCTGAGAAGCTGGCCTTTGTGGGACGGTCTGACGAACTTCCTTCAGGATGAAGGCGTTTTGAATGACTATGACGTTGTCTTCCTCGATACGCCTCCTGCTCTTGGGTACCTAACGATCAATGCGCTGGCTGCGGCGGACATTTTGTTGGTGCCGCTGGGGGCTTCGTTCCTGGAATTCGATTCCACAGGTCGTTTTTTCGATATGCTCTATACGACATTCGCCAGCATCGAAGATGGTGAGAACGCAGCGCAACGTGCGGCGGGTTTACCGGAACTGAAGTTCGAATGGGATGTAGTACGCGCGATCATCACGCGGTTTGACGCGAGCCAGCAGACCGATATGGCAAATGTCATTCAGGCATATTTCGGGGATTTCATGAATGCCTACAGGCAAGACTATACAGCGCTGGTCGGGCAGGCGGGTGAGCAAGTGAACGGCATTTACGAAGCGGATTATCGCGACTTCAACCGCGAGACATATGTGCGCGGACGTGAGACTTTCGACAGAACCTATGCCGAATTCAAAGAAGTTCTGATCGGTTGCTGGTGGCGCGATGCGCAGATGGGAGGACAGGCAGATGGCTAAACGTAGAAGACTGATTGCACCAGATACAGAGGCGCTTGAACAGTTGGAGGCCGGTTTCGCGGCGAAACCCTCAGTTAGCCCGTTTGAGACCAAATCCACTCCACCACCCATCGCCCAAGTCGCAGCCGAGGCAGCATCGCTTGGGGGGATGGCTGCTGTCACAGACCGTGTTGCGCTGGCTCAGGACCAGGGCGATGCTGCACGGTGGCGGGATGCACAAGAGGCCGGGTTGGTGGCCCAGATGCTGCCACTTGACCAGATAGACGCAGATTTCATCCGACGTGACCGCATGGTCGAAGATGAAGAAGCCATGGCAGAGCTTCTGGAATCCCTTCGCGTCAATGGGCTGAGAACACCGATCGAAGTTACTCCCGAAGGGGATGGCTTCGGTCTGATTTCGGGATTTCGACGGCTTGAAGCGTTCCGACGGCTGGCGGGCACGGATTCTCGGTTCGCCGAAATCCCAGCTTTTGTTCGCAACGCGGGGACGGGTCAGGGGGCCTATGTCTCTATGGTCGAAGAGAATGAGCTGCGCGCCAATCTCACGCCGTATGAGAGAGGACGCATAGCAGTACTGGCGGCAGGGCAGGGGGTTTTCCCGTCGACCGAAGCGGCTGTTGATGTGCTGTTCGCTGCTGCGTCAAAAGCAAAGCGATCAAAGGTCCGCAGCTTTGCAATGGTTCATGAAAGCCTCGGCGACCTTCTCCAGCACCCGGTCGCCTTGTCAGAGAAGGCGGGTCTAAAGCTGGCATCGGCCATTCGAAGTGGGGCGCAAGCGGTACTTCGCGACGCTTTGGCAGGGGTAGGTCCGCTGGATGCAAAGGCAGAGTGGGGCGTCCTTGAAAAAGCAATGACTGACTCGTCGGATGCGTCTCAGAGCAAAAGCCGAGGCGGTCGCCCGACAGAAGTTCTACGCCTCCCAAAGAGATCATTGAAAGGCGGAGGAGAGGTCTGGGCAGAAGTCGCATCGGGTGAATTGCGGCTGAAAATCAAAGGTCGTGACCTGACATCGGCAGATGCAGAAGCCTTAGTGAATCAACTTTGTGAGCAATTTGAGTAGGCAATAGGTGAGGTGTATTCTGGGGCAAGAGGCTGTCTAAAACGAAGGTAAAATTGCAAGCTCTTAGTAATGTGCTAAAAGTGAAAATAATGAGCACAATAACTTGTAGGGATGTCCTGTGTTGAGAGGTCAGATTGGATCACTTGCAGACTGTGACCGTTGACGCGGTGGATCTGTTGCAAGGTTTCCTACTGACCGAAGAGTTGAAACCGAACCTGCAGTTTATGCGGCCAGTTCTGCAAATTGACGAAACGGGCAGATGCCGGCCGTGTTAGCTCCGCTTTTGTCGGTGACAATCTTCCTCGGAAGCCCGTTGACCTCCAGCATCATGGCGAAGAGCTTTGTCTCAGCGGATTTGTTTCGTCGCGAGGAAAGCATGAAATCAAGCGTCTTGCCGTGCTTGTCGACGGCTCGATGGAGGTAGATCCAGTTGCCTTTCACCTTGATTTAAGTCACGTCCATTCTCCAAGAGCAGTTGCACAGTCCCTTTCGTCTGCGCGCAACGTCGGCAATTGCACTAGCGTATTTTGTCACCTAACCGAAGAAGATGCGCAGATTTTCCCCGAGGAATCCGATTGGGAACGCGGCCACTGGTGGGAGAACGGGCTGGTCGGAATTTTCCCGAAGATGCCGTTCATTCTGGAAGAATCCCGCTACTCGCAAGGCATGGAGACCTTTTTCGAGATCGTCCATCAGGCTGGTGTAACGAGCGCAATGGATATGGGCATCGGCTTGTTCGGTGATCCTGTCAGCGAGACGAACCTGATCCACAAAGTGTCCGAGGAAACCGGCGCCCCGGTGCGCATCGTACTGACACCGATCATCACGGATTTCACAGCGCGCGGGAAATCTCCCGAAGAGGCGCTGGCCGAAATCCGCGACTGGGAGAAGGGCAATACCGACAGGGTGAAGTTCGACAATCACTTCAAGTTGATGATGGATGGCGCGATCTACAGCGGCCTCTCGCAATATGGCTTCCTGGGCTACAAAGATGGACACCAAGGCCAGTGGATGAACGAGCCAGAGGACATTCTGGAATGGGCCCGGTTCTTCTGGAACGAAGGGTTTCAGTTGCACGCCCACACCAACGGCGATGGGTCCGCCAGGCTGCTTATCGAAATCGTGCGTGACTTGCAGGAAGAAAAGCCTCGCTTCGACCACCGCACGACGCTTGAGCATTTTGCCTATGCAACGCGCGACCAGATGCGGCAGATGAAGGCGCTGGGGATGGTTGTATCGGCCAACCCGTACTACCAATACATCCTTGCTGATGTGTATGCGGATGTCTGGCTTGGGGCGGATGTTGCACGCTTCATGGTGCCCTTGGGCAGCGCCTCGCAAGAGGGGTTGGTGATCGGACTGCATTCTGACAGTCCCATGGCCCCACTCAGCCCGCTGGCCTTGGCACAGAATGCGATGGAACGTGTGTCGATCAACGGCAACGATAATGCGGGGTCAGAGCGACTGGACATCGACCAAGCTTTGCGCGCGATCACCATTGATGCTGCGTGGTTCATGCGGATGGAGGACGAGATCGGTTCGATCCGTGCGGGTAAAAAGGCAGATTTTGTCGTGCTTAAGCAGGACCTATACGAAGTCGACGTAGCCGAACTTTCCAAGATCGGAATTTGGGGAACCGTGTTCGAAGGTCAAAAACACCCGATAGAAAAAGAGGCCAGCATGAAGCCAAACAACGACCTTGTGAAAGCGCCTAATCCAGCGGCCGTGTTCTGTGACGAGAGCGGAGGCACCTATGAAATCCGTGATGGCTCTGACGGAGGCAAAATCGGCATCTGCATTCTGTCTACCGGTGAAGAAGTCGACGCTTGGGAGTTTTTCCGAGAGAACGCGCCTACTAACGGGTAATGTAAACAATCGGTTGTCGGAACGGTTAGGGTTGTTTCGACGACCTCGGCAAAAGTTGGTGCACGGGGAAGGGCTTTACTCTGATTTGGGTGGTCAGATGCCTCACCCTTTGGCAAATAGGTGAGATCCTCAAACTGTTGATTATGCCTCAACTCTTGATTTACCAGCGGTCGATGAAACATGTTCATCTACAAGGTAGATCTGATGTACTGAACACGGGGCCCTGAATGCGGCTGATCAGGAATTTTGTGACTGTAGTTGTGGTGATCACGATCGCCATTGTCGGGCTAAAACTGGCGTTTCCACTTCCTGAAAAAAACTTTTCTGAGCAAACGCTGAAAAAAGATGCCGATTGGACCGGGCCTTTAGGTGAAACTATTCAAATTGCGATCGAACGGAACCCTGGCCTTGATGGCGTACGGCCATTGGGCAACGGACGGGCAGCGTTTGCGGCAAGGGCCATACTCGTAAGGGAAGCGAGGTCTTCAATCGACGCTCAGTACTACATTTGGCAAGACGATGTTACGGGTCTGATGTTGCTCGATGAACTCAGGGCAGCGGCCGAACGCGGCGTGCGGGTCAGATTACTTGTCGACGACAACGGCATCTCGGGGATGGATGACTTGCTTGCCGAGCTGAATGCTCTGCCCAACGCGCATGTGCGTATTTTCAATCCGTTTACACTGAGAAACCCCAAGCTTCTGTCTTACGCATTTGACTTCAACCGTTTGAACCGTCGTATGCATAACAAGTCAATGACTGTGGACGGGGTGGCCACGATTGTCGGGGGCCGCAATATTGGCGACATCTATTTCGATTACGGGGCTGGAACGCACTACCTAGATGTAGATACGATAGCCATAGGCCCGATTGTCGATGAGGTTTCGCAATCATTCGACGCGTATTGGAACAGCGCGTCCTCTTACGACGCAGCCCTGTTTCTGGAACCCTCTTCGGAAAAAAGTCTTCAGCTCAAGGCGGATGCTGCTCCGAAGACTGCTGTTGGCGCGGGCTATCAAAAAGCGATTCAATACAGTGAGCTCGCCGACCGGATAGCGGCGCATAATCTGAAATTCGAGTGGAGCGAAGTCACGCTTTTCGTCGATGACCCGGCAAAAGGTTTGGGCGAAGCGAATAGTGAAGACTTGATCGTCGAGCAACTGATCAAATTCGCTAACGGTTCTCGAACCTCGCTGGACCTTGTTTCAGCGTATTTTATTCCTGGCCAGCGCGGTGCCGAAGTCTTGGAAGGTTTGGCAGAGGCCGGGGTTAAAGTTCGTGTTTTGACCAATTCTTTGGACGCAACCGACGTGATGCCGGTTCATGCAGCCTACATGGGGTACAGGGACGACCTGCTGAACAGCGGTGTAGAGCTTTTGGAGCTTCGAGCTTTGCGACAGGAACATCGCGAACGAAGCCTGCCGGAGATGCTCGCAGGATCGGCATCGGGTTTGCATGCCAAGGTGTTTGGATCAGATGAAGAGCGGATTTTTGTTGGCTCATATAACCTGGATCCCAGATCGGCGCGATTGAATACTGAAATGGGGCTGCTGATCGAGAGCCCAACGATAGCAGCATCTCTCGCTCAAGAATTGGACAGACCAGAGTTTTCTTATCGCGTCGAGCTGAATGAAGACGGTGAGATGATCTGGCTGCAAGAAGAACAGGACGGGACGATCACCGTGCATGCAGCTGACCCGGAAACAAGCGGTCTGCAGCGGGCTCTGACAGCGGTCGTTCGATGGTTGCCTGTCGAATGGATGCTTTGACCACGCGGCCGAACTGGGCCATAGCCTTTTGCGACTTCACAAATTGGGCTACTTTTTGGCCTTTTAACAAACGTTCAGCCAATTCCGTTATTAGATACATTTAGCCGAGTGTCCAAACGCCAATAGGGTTCGGGCTCAGATACAGCTCTCCTCGTCCAAATGTCGCCTACGTAGTTCAGACAAGAGTGATCAAGTGGAAGCCGGATTTGAGAGCGACTTAGTCTCAATTGTCCAAAAACAGGCCCTTATGCGCGCACCTCATGACCGATCGATGTGACCCAATCGCGGGCGATCCGCGCACAATGGCGGGTCGAGATATGCAGCCGCTCGTGGAAGCGGCCAGGCCAAAGGTACTCGGAGCCGACCATGAGCTCGTCTTCCGTCCACTTCTCGACTGAGGCGCGTGTGCCTTCGGAAATCTCAAAGCGAACAGGTTTCTGCGTTTTGCTTTTCAGGACGGAGGCGCGCTCCTTGATCTGACCTGATGCCATTACATCGATGACTTTCATCTTCACGAGGTCACAGCCGCGTAGCTTGCTGTCGATCGCCATATTGAACAGCGCTAGGTCGCGGTGGTTTTCGGCCAATTCAAGTCGAACACGGATCGCCCAGACATGCTTTGTCTTCAGCGGTCGTTTCTGACCCACGATGCGGCCCTTTTTCCATGCGGGCCGAAGTGCGCGAAAGGCCGGTAGGTTTGGTGCTTCCATGACTGATCCTCCGATCCGCCATGCCCTCCCAAAACGACAACCCGACGTTGACGAGGCACCATTTCACGGGATTGCAGCGCCGCCTCTGAGGTCCGGAAGGAGCCCAAGACGGTCATTGAAAATTTAGGACATCCGGACGACTAGGGGATAGGATACAGAGAGAAGCGCGGCAATTTTGCACAGCTTTCGGCTGTCAAAATTTAGTGCCTACTGATGGCTTTGTTCTTTGGCGCTGATTGGCGCTTTATAGGCTCAAGACTTTGAAGACGGCTTGTTTGCCCAGAAATCAAGCAAGGTTTTCGCGATCTCGGTCTGGTGGTGGGCATAGACCACAACGTCGAGCTTTTCTTGACCCAATTGGTTGCGTAGGGAGATCAGTTCGCCGCTTTCAATTTCCTTGTGCACCATGCTGAACGGCAGCCAACCAACGCCGAGACCGTTCAGGATCATTTCCTTTGCCCCACTTGAAAAAGCCGTCTGGCAAACGGGATTTTTGCTGAAATCGGCGGTTCCGAAGGGAAGTTTGCTCTTGTTTAATGCTTCGCCAAAGTAGCTGTTTTCGGGATAGACGATGGCCGGCGTGTCCAAAGGAACGTCACCGTTTCCGCGCACTGCATAGCGCAATCCGCCACCGATGACTGGAATGAGGTAGTCGTGACCCCAAGTGCCGCGACGAATGCCTGCTCCGAACGGCATTGGGGCGACGGTTTGCGCCTCGTAGCATAGCAGCATGTTGGTATCGCCGCGCAGGAACAGAGTGACACAATCGTTCAAATTGGCAGTCCTGAGCCGAAAACGGAGCCCCTTGAACGTAGCACGTGCACGCAGTGCCATATCGGGAAAGGTGGAGACGACCGATGCGTGCGTCGCGGCGATCGTTACAATCGAAACGGTGGGGCCATGTTGCGCAATTTTTGTGCGCAGGTCATTTAATCTAGCGATCAAAGAGCGGATTTCGGCTTCGTTCGAGGCCAGTGCGGGACTGATCTCGACCCGGTTCGATTTGCGATCGAGAACTTCAATCCCCAGCCACTCCTCAAAACTGCGAATACGCCTTGAGAACGCGGGTTGTGTGATGTTTCTGCGGGCCGCAGCCCGCGTCATGTTCCGCTCCTCCAGAAGGGCCAGAACATCGTCAAACCACAGCATATTCATGCGCACCTCCATAGCACCCAAAGAAAATGTATGAGCAGCCTGCGAAATATGCACTGTTTTTCTTCTTTCTCTTTTGAAACTGTTTGGCTGTGGGCAAAAGCAGGGAGAGTGTGGTGGCTGAGACAATTCAGATGACCGGCGGAGACGCGATGGTCGCGCCGGAGATGGTTTTGAGCTTGTGCAAGGAGCTATCGCTGACGCTGGCGAAATTCCCCCGGGTATCGCTTGGTCATTTTCCTACGCCTTTGGAGCCGATGGATCGCCTGAGCGAGGTTTTGGGTGGTCCGCGTTTATGGGTCAAAAGGGATGATTGCACTGGCCTCTCGTCGGGTGGGAACAAGACTCGTAAGCTGGAATTTCTGATGGCTGACGCTGTCCAGAAAGGTGCAGATACCATCATCACGCAGGGGGCGACGCAATCCAATCACGCGCGACAGACAGCAGCGGCGGCCGCGAAACTTGGCCTTGCGTGCCACATACTGCTTGAGGATCGCACTGGTTCCAATGACCCGAACTATATTCTGAATGGAAATGTTCTGCTGGACCGATTGCATGGCGCTAGTGTCTCCAAGCGTCCCGGTGGTGCGGACATGAACACAGAGATGGAAGCCTGCGCCGCGCGGATGAAGGCAGAAGGCAAAAACCCCTACATCATTCCGGGTGGTGGATCGAACCCGATCGGGGCATTGGGCTACGTGAATTGCGCGCGCGAGCTATCCGAACAGGCCGCCAATGCCGGGTTGAAAATTGATGCGCTGGTACATGCGACCGGCAGCTCGGGCACGCAAGCCGGATTGGTCGCCGGTCTTGCCGCACTGGAAAGTGACATTCACCTTCTGGGCATCGGCGTACGTGCCCCACAAGACAAACAGGAAGGCATGGTTCATGATCTGGCCGTGCGTACTGTCGAGTACATGGGGACGGGTAAGCCCATCGCGCGCGATACCGTGCGCGCTAATTGCGACTACGTCGGTGCAGGATATGGTCTTCCGACCAAAGGTATGATTGAGGCGCTCAAACTGTTGGCCCGCACCGAAGGGCTTTTGTTCGACCCAGTGTACTCAGGCAAAGGGTTGGATGGGCTCATTGACCAAACCCGCAAAGGCTATTTCGACGGCATGGACAATGTCGTCTTTCTGCACACCGGCGGAAGCACAGCCCTGTTTGGCTATCCCGAAACTTTCGAACTTCCTGGCTACGTGCCCTGAAAATAAACAACAAACCAACAAGGAGATATCAAATGAAACTAAAAAGATACTTGATCAGCGCGGCTTTGGTTTCAGCTCTCGGCGCACCACTTGCCGCTGAAGAGGTTAAGATCGGTGTTCCCACTTGGACCGGCGCACAGGCCATTGCCCATGTCTTGGGTGAGATCGTGACCACCCGCATTGGCGGCACGGTGGAGTATGTGCCCGGTAACAATGCCACCATTTTTCAAGCGATGGATCAGGGTAAGGGTGATATCGATGTGCACCCTGATGTATGGCTGCCAAATCAGGAAGCGTTCACCAAGCAATATGTTGATGGTGCCGGAACTGTGACACTGTCCTCGAACCCATACCAAGGAAATCAGGGTTTCTGCGTCTCCAAAGACTTTGCCGCAGAGATGAATATCACCGACATCGCAGATCTCGGACGCCCCGATGTGGCGGCAGCGATGGACAGCGATGGCAATGGTAAGGGTGAGATGTGGATCGGTGCACCTGGCTGGGCCTCGGCCAATGTAAACGAGGTGAAGGTGCGCGACTACGGCCTGTTGGACTTCATCGATCCAATTCGCGCCGAAGAAGCTGTGAAGACCGCGCGCATTAAGGACAGTATCGCCAAAAAAGAAGGATATGCCTTCTACTGCTATGAGCCGCATGCTGTCTGGTACATGTTTGACGTGGTGATGCTGACAGAGCCGACATATGACCCTGAAAAATACGTCATGGTGCAGCCCTCCGACGACCCTGACTGGTACAACAAGTCGATGGTTGCCAGCAAGGACGCCCTGAAGGAAGTGCAGATCGCCTGGTCCAACTCGCTTGGGGATCGCTCGCCGGCGATTGCGGAATTCTTCGCGAACTTCTCGCTGACCGCCGATGACGTGAGCTCGCTGGCCTTCGAGATCAGTGCCAATGGGCGCGATGCTGAAGAAGTTGCAGCCGAATGGGTTAACGCCAATTCCGAGCGCGTAGATGCGATGCTTGGTCTCTGAGCCAGACCAATAAACAACGGGCAGCACCTAGCGGTGCCGCCCCATTTGAAGGCACGCACGGGTGGGCGGATGAGCGACGAGACTGTAATCGAAATTTCCAACATCTGGAAAATCTTCGGGTCAAAACCTGAGGCCGCTCTGGAAGCTATTCGTGCGCGGGGGCTGACCAAGGCTGAAGTCCTTGCTGAATTCAACGCGGTGGTTGGCGTGGCCGATGTCAGCCTCAACGTAAACCGCGGTGAGATCTTCTGTATCATGGGCCTATCAGGGAGCGGCAAATCCACACTCGTGCGTCATTTCAATCGCCTGCTCGAACCGACGGCGGGCAAGATCGAGATCGAGGGCACGGACGTCATGGCGCTGGGCACAAAGGAACTTCAGGCTTTCCGCAATAGGAAAATCGGGATGGTGTTCCAGAATTTTGCGTTGATGCCCCACCGATCGGTCCTCGACAACGTGGCAATGCCGCTGGAAATCCGCCAGGTCGCCAAGAACGAGCGTATGCGGCAGGCGGCCGCCATTCTCGACATTGTCGAACTTGGGGCGTGGGGGTCGAAATTCGCTCACGAACTCTCTGGTGGTATGCAGCAACGTGTGGGGCTTGCCCGTGCGCTCGCGGCCAATCCTGATGTTCTATTGATGGATGAGCCATTCTCCGCACTTGATCCCCTGATCCGGCGGCAGTTGCAGGATGAGTTCATCCGGCTGTCAAAAATCCTCAAGAAAACAACGATCTTCATCACCCATGACCTTGATGAGGCTGTCCGCATCGGGGACCGGATTGCGATCATGCGTGACGGCAAGATGGTGCAGATCGGCTCGGCTGAGGACATTGTCATGCATCCCGCTGATGACTACGTCGCTGATTTCGTGGCCGGGATATCGCGGCTGAAGGTGGTGCATGCTCATGCGGCGATGCAGCCCTTGGACAGCTATCTCGCTACGCACGGCCCACTGCCTGCTGACATTGATCGGGTGGACCACAATGAGACACTTTCCGCTTTGATTACGCGAGCCATCGACGACGAACGGCCGGTTCTGGTGTCCGAAGGCGGCCAAGACAGAGGTGTTATCACTCGCGCAGATCTGTTGCGCACCGTGATTGAAGGGACGGAAATGTCATGAGCGAAGATCTTGGTGTGAACCCCCTTGAAGACACAGAAAGCGAAGCCGCGCAGGCCTATGCCGAGGAACGCCGCGAGAATATCCGCACCTTTGTGCGCACCAGCCCCGATTACTACATCCGCAATTTCGACAAGATCGGGGCGTCCGCGCGCTTTACGGCAACTTTCAACGCAATGGCCGGGCTCTTCGGTCCGATCTGGTTCGGCGCACGTGGACTTTGGTCATGGGCATTGGCCTTTCTTGTCGTCGAAGCAATCGGATTTGTGCAGATCGCGCGGGGCTTATTCGGAGATTTGGGAGCAGACGCGCTGGCCCGTGTGACCTCGATCGAAGGTACGCTCGATTTGCGCTACCAGCAGCTTGCGGCCGCCCAAGAGAGCGGCTCGGATCGAGCCGCGGCCATTCAACGCCAGATCGAAGGGCTGGAAGCCAATATAGAAGGCTTCCGCGCTGAGGCAGAGTTGCTCGCCGCACAAGGTCCGTCGATTGCACTCACCGGTGTTGCCATCTTGCTTGTGGCCAAGCTCATACAGGCTGTGGTCGCCAACTGGGCGCTGGAGGCCCGGTTTTCCGACTGGCTCTCAGATCGTACCATTCGCTCTGGCATGCGGGTCAGCCAGATAGTCTTTAGCGCGGGTTTCATGATCCTGCTGGTCGCGACTGCAATGCTCCACTACAGTTTCCCGGGCCGTTTTTCATTTCTTAGCGAATTCCCGACAGATAACTCAATTCGCCTGGCCAGTATTGACAGCGTAGAGGCATTTATTGCCTGGTGCGTCGCCAACAGTGTGGCGTTCTTTGACGGGCTCACCGCGGCCATTCGCTGGTTGCTGGATGCCATGGAGGTTGCGTTGGTTCAGACCCCTTGGATCGTGGTGGCCGCGCTGATCGTTCTGTTGACCTGGCTCACGGCTGGCTTGCGCATGGCTATATGGTCTGGTGCCTTTCTGGCGTATATGGGCCTTCTCGGCTTCTGGGAAAAAGCTATGACGACGTTGGCGCTTCTCGGCACAGCGGCGCTACTTTCCATCGTGATAGGCATTCCTCTGGGCATGTTTTCTGCGCGTCGACCGCGCTTCTACGCTGTCATCCAACCGATCATGGATTTCATGCAGACCATGCCTGCCTTTGTCTTCATGGTGCCTGTGATTGCCTTTTTTGGGGTCGGCAAACCAGCAGCAGTCATTGTTACGATGATCTTCGGTGGGACACCCGTGGTGCGCCTTACCGTTTTGGGTCTGCGCGGTGTTCCTGAGAGCGTGCGTGAAGCCGCGATCAGTTTTGGCGCCAACAAATGGTACCTTCTCACCAAGGTCGATCTGCCGCTTGCCAGCCCGTCCATTCGCGCAGGCATCAACCAGACAATCATGCTGTCACTTGCCATGGTTGTGGTTGCCTCGCTTATTGGCGCGAAAGGGCTGGGCGAAGACGTCCTCGAGGCGTTGCAATACGCCAATGTAGGCCAGGGTATCCTCGCAGGCTTTGCCATTCTCTTCTGCGCGATGATCCTTGACCGGATCGTTCAAGGGCAGCGAAAGTGACCCCCTTTGTCCTGGTTCATGGTTTCATGGGGGGCAGCGCACAATGGGATGGGTGTAGAGATACACTGCAGCAGCATGCTGATGTGATTGCCGTTGACCTGCCAGGGTTTGGAGCAAATGCCCATTTGCCGCCAATCGACAGTATTGGCGGATATGCGGATTGGGTTGTCCAGCACCTCCGCAGCCTTGGGGTGGAGGATTATCATCTGCTGGGTCACTCCATGGGCGGCATGATCGCTCAGGAAATTGCCTTGCGAGATCGTGAAAGGATTAACCGTCTTGTGCTTTACGCAACTGGCGCCATCGGCGTTTTGCCGGGGCGGTTCGAGACCATTGAGCAAAGTAAACAGCGCGCCGCGGAAGATGGCGCGGCAGCCACCGCGCGTCGGATAGCAGCGACCTGGTTTCTGGATTGCGAAGCTGCACCAGGATTTGAACACTGCGCCGCGATTGCCGTTCAAACCACGCTGCCGGCTCTGGAGGCGGGCTTAGACGCGATGCAAGCTTGGTCAGGGGAGCAGAACCTCTCCCAAATCCAGCAGGAGACGCTCGTCCTTTGGGGCGACAAAGATCGGACATATCCGTGGAGCCAAATTCAAATGCTTTGGGAAACAGTTCCCAATACATTGCTAGCAGTTGTGCCAGGTTGCGCTCACGCTCTACATGCCGAGAAGCCTGACTTTTTTACGCGTTTAATCTCCGACTTTTTGGACCGCTGAGTAATGCAAACAACTTGGACTTTTGCAGGGCGGCTGCCGAAGTCAACTTAGTCCGCGTTCCAGACCTCGTTTGCCTTCCGGCTTTGCACTTTCAGCGAATGTCTCCTCTGACGGGCCGCACCGCAGCATCATGAAGTTAGGTCGAAGGTCCGGATAAGGGCCGGAACCGGGATTTCAGCGCCAAGTGTCAAAAGGTAGGTTTTGACCGCCTCGCGTCATTTCAGCCAGCCTCTGATTATGCGCTTGCGGCGAAAGGCAGGATAGCGGGCTGCGACTGCAGCAACCTCAAGCCAAGCCCAAGGTCGGCTCTGGGCCTTTACTACTTTGGGAAGTCAGGGGGCGAGATGCGGTTCTTTGCTGCGGCTGCCTGGAGTCTCTAGCCGCTTCAAAAGCTGATCTTGAAGTGGTTAGTGGAAGAAGGGGCGCCAGAAGATGCCCCTTTGGTTGAGCTGAAATTCGCTATGGTTTCAGTTGTTCGCTGATTGCCGCAATACCTGCTTCGACGCAGATGTCATCGAATTCCTTGCCATTTGCGTCCTCGCCGGGAGACCCGGCAATTCCGATGCCGCCGATGACGGCGCCTTCATAAACGATTGGGATTCCGCCCGAGAGTGTAATCAGGCCGATTTCATTGATCACAGCTCCCAACGAAGGCTCATGCTCATTTTCGGCCTCGATCACCGAGGTTGCTTCGCGGCGTGACGCTGCCGTGATTGCCTTACGGCTGCCGGTGTGGATTGTGTGTGGGAATGCGCCTTCGCGCATCAGTTGGACGCGGGGCTGCGCGCGCTGGTCTACAACCGTGACCGTTGTGGCAAATCCCATATCCGCGCAGGTCTGAGACGCAACCGTGGCGGCGGTCTGCGCCCATTCGAGAGGGATACTCATTTCCACATGAGGGTCAGCATGCGCAGCGCCAGTCAATAAAACAGCGGATGCACAAAGGGCTTTGGCAAACATAGTCATTTTGGTGTCCTTTTCAGAGATTTTGGAAGGATTGCAGGTTTTTCGCGCAGAGTTCTGGCTGCTGTGAACCAACTTCACACGATCCGCGGTCAACGGCTTCGTTGAATGGGTCGAGCCCTTGAGGACGTCCGGACGTCAACCGTCTGAATCTTCGTATTCTGTTTCACCGGGGTCATTGCTCGGGTCGTCATCGGTCCAGGAAGAGAGAATTTCACCAGTCTCAGGATCGAGGTGGAATTCGATTTCGTCTCCGACATCGTTGATGACTTCGATGTCGATCACAACGTTGCCATTGGAGCGCTCCAGGGCGATTTCTGCGATTGTGCCGGGCTGCTCTTCAAGTGCGATCGCTATGGCCTCGTTGAATGTCAGCGAAGACGCAAGGGGTGTTTGCTCAATTGCCAATTGGGCGCTGCTTGCCGTGCATAGCAGGCCAAACGCCGCAGCGCTTGCCGTTAAAACCGCTACATTTTTCATGCGTGATTTCCCTTGTCATTTGCGAAGCGGTACATTCCGCGTGCAACATCAATTTAGGGAGGCGTGCTCTCTACGACTTTGCCTGAAGATGACAGATTGGTTAGGTTGGATAGTTCCAGAGAGCTGTACTCGCTCGCAAGTGAAAGCGAAGGAGTGCCTCTTGTTTAGGTCGCTTATACTACTTCCTGCTTTTCTCTTTCCAGTGCCGATAACCTTTTGGCGCGCTTCATTGAATCCTGTGCCGTATTTTCTGGCGGCAGGTAGTCATCGCGACAGATACGAAGTGATCTGCGCTGTCCAAACGCCAAACCAGGCACCACAAGTGGGAGTTCTTCAACCGAAAGTGCGAGCCGTTTTAGCTTGGCAGCTACCCAAGACGTGTTGCGAAAAATCTTGGTCGTCCGATGTTGCGTGTCGTGTCTACCAAAGCTCGCATTTGGATCGAAGACGTCAAGCTGTACAGCCTGACAGGGTTCAATCTGCAATTGACGCATCCACCGCCGCGTCCACAGAAACGCTTCCAGCATGCGATAGCCGTTTGCTTCACGAAGCAACCTCTGAGCAGCCTTTGGTCCCAGAACATAGGCCGCCGCGCCGCGTTTGTTTTTGAAGATGCGATGCGCAGCAACGTTCAAACCGGCGTTTCGCCAAACTGGAGATCGGCTGAGGTTGTGCTTATAGTTCGCAAATTCAAGATCATAGACACAGCTCCAATCATCTCGACGCCTCTCGATATAGTCGAGAACGTCTTTGAAACGTTCAGAGAGCAATACATCGTCTTCAAGGACGCAAACCTGTTCCGTCTGCTCTGAAACGATTTCCCATGCGCGCCAGTGCGAGAAGGTGCACGCCACATCTTGCGCCCGGATCCCTCTGGTCCAATCGTTGGCTGCGTTCTGCAAGACACGTGCTGGCAAATCGTCCACAGACACAGCATTGATAAATTCCAGCTCCAAGCCCAACCGCGTGGCTTGCGCCTGTTGAAACGCCCGCCGCGAGGCTTTGTTCGGCGTATTGATCACGAGTATTCGCATATTGAGCTTTCCCAGCGGAACCTAACAACGAATGAGCAATTTTCGACAGACCTACCGCTGGATTGCGAAAAGACGATGAAAGACAAGCCGAACACATTCTTGTTGATGTCGATGCTAGCCAACAGTGAACTGCCCCATCATCCCGCAATCCTCGTGTTCAAGGATGTGGCAGTGGTACATGTACGGCGCGTTATCCGTAGCTGGATGGTCGAACCGGACCAGCACTTCGGACCACTCGTTTTCGACATGCACCATGTCTTTCCAACCCTGCGCATAGGCGGGGGGTTCCGCACTATTCTGCGTCAGGATGCGGAAAGAACATCCATGGATGTGGAAGGGATGCAGTTGGTCATCTGAGGCGATACGCCAGATCTCGGTGTCTCCCTTGCGAACCCGCTCATCAATACGATCCATGTTCATGGGTTGGCCGTTGATCCCCATTCCGCCATCGCCACATACGTTGCCCCAGAGGGCGGCAAGGGTCGCTAGTTCCTCGCTCCCGCCCATGTTCAGTTGAAAGGATCGAGTGACAGTTGCAGAGTTCGGGTTTGCCGGAGGCAGGATTGCGAGCCTGTCGGGCAACGACCCTGTGAACCCCACTTCCGCGCGCCGGTTCAGAATCAAAGCAGGGATGGAGGTGCCACCGCCGCCAAACACCGAACCAAGTATCCCTAGCAGCCCCTCGTCCTCACCGAAACTCACCATTAGTGCATTGGTGTCGGCAGCTCTCGTATCGATCAGAACTTCATAGCGTTCACCTGGTGACATTAGGATGCTGTCCGTCTGAACCGCCGAGGCGAGAAAGCCGCCATCCGACGCGATCACGGTCAGCGGCCCGGTTTGCAATGACAAGGTCAGAAACCGCGCATTGCAGGCGTTTAGAATGCGCAGACGTACCAAACCCTGTGGTACGGACTGAGTCACCGGCGCGATTGCCCCGTTCAAAACCAGAGTGTCGCCGGTAAAGCCCTCTTCAAACACTTCGCCGGTCAGGACATAGTCCATTTGGCCAGAGCTATTGAATATCTTGTCTTGCAGGATCAGCATAAAGTCATCTGCGCCATATTTGCTTGGAAGATCAGCGGACAGGCTGGCATCATCCTCGATCAAAAGCACACCGGCCAAACCTGTATAGGTCTGCTGCGCCGTTTTGCCGTGCATGTGAGAATGGAACCAATTCATCGAGGCGGCTTGCGTGATTGGCAAATCCGGAGACCACGCCTGTTCGGGTTCGATTTCCTGATGCGGACCGCCATCAACGTCGCCGGGTATGTGTAACCCATGCCAATGCAAGGTTGTAACTTCACCGGTCCGGTTCGTGACCTCGAAGGGTAGTGTCTGCCCCTGTTTCGCTCGCAACACCGGGCCGAGGTAAGGATTATTGATCCCGAACGTGGCACTGCGAGCACCCGTGCCAAAGTCGTGAGTATCGGACCGCAGGTCCAACCTGATCCGGCTGTCGATTCCATCCGTTACGTCGGTTGTTGGGATGATTGGCAACGGGCGAGGCGAGGCCTGCGCCCAGGCCGTACCTGACAGTGGCAGCATAGCGGCTGAGCTTGCCGCAGCTAAGAATTCGCGTCTGTTCACCTGTTTCTCCGAATTGTGCCAAGGGACTGTCTTGGCCCCAGCAGACGGAGGGAGGATCGAGGTAAGCCTGCCTGCGCCGCTGTTGACACAAACGGCATCGCGGTTACCCGCAAGATGTCGGGAACATTACCGTTTGGTAATGTTGACATAGGGTTCGACCCGAGTTGCGTGTAGAAGGATGGTGTTAAGTCGCTTTGACTCTGCGGAATTCAATAGTGACTCTTAGGCCCGGATCGTTGTCGCTTAGGGACACTTCGGCTTCGTGCAGGGTTGCAATGGCTTTTACTGTCGCAAGACCTAAACCGTGACCTGTGCTGCTGCGGCTTTTGTCGCCTCTGAAAAAGCGTCTGAAAACGCGGTCGTGGTCCTCGGCGGGGATGCCGGGGCCATTGTCTGAGACGGTTAGGGATGCACGAGCATCGCTTGTGTCGACGGAGACATTTATAGCTGTGCCCACCGGACAATGGCGCAGGGCGTTTTCGATCAAGTTTGACACCAGTTGCAACAACAACGCCCGATCCCCGAGCACGTTTGCCGTCGACGGCGCGTGTGTCAGGTGCAGTGTTTGGTTCTGGTTTTCTGCCGAAGGCTCAAAGACTTCGAACACCGTCTCGGCAATGTTGTCGAGGTCCACCATTTCAAACCTCGCACGCAGGTCGCCGGCCTCGACTTGCGCGATCCTAAGCAGGGCATTGAACGTCGTGATGATGTCTTCTACCTCGGCCAGAGCGGCCCCTGCTTCGGTTGGGGCAGGCTGTGACTGGCCCTGCAATCGCTCCAACCGTTGACGCAATCTCTGCAAAGGCGTGCGCAGGTCATGGGCGATGTCATTGGAAATCTGCTGTTGCGTTTCCAGCAAGGTTTCCAAACGCCCGAGTGTAGCATTGACGTTTTCCGAAACCCGACTCAAATCATCGCTGGCACCGACCGAGATCGGGATACGTGCTTGCAGGTCACCGGTAGAAACCCGGTCCAATGTGTTCGAGATATCGACGATGCGCTTTTCGGTTATCTTCCCGACCCAGACACCGGCCAGCAAACCGGCGGCAATAGCCAGCACGGCCCCGATGGCCAGTGAGATGCCTAAAGCCTCTACCACCTCAGTGCCAACATGATCACCGGTACCTTGAACGAATTGGAACGGGCCAATCCGGTTTTGGGTGAGCCAGTAGCCGTTGACTTCGTCTTCATGCAGGCCATCGATTTCGATGTCGTCGACCGGGATGAACTGCACATCGTCACCTGTCACCGCAGCCAGATCCATCTCCAATATGTTTCCGGAGACCGTTCGCCCAGTCTCATCAATTAGCAGGAATATCCTCGAGTTCTCGAAATTCACCGTTTGCAATGCTTTGACATGCTCGATCAAACGGTCTGTTCCGTGATCGACATAAACGCCCGTCAAGGTTTCGGCATCAGCGCGCATCTGATCGAACGTGCGATCCCGGATTTCGTAGATTGAGAGACGATAGGCCACGAAAAACATCAACACGACCAACACCGAATACAGCATCGCAAACTGAAGGGAGAGTTTCGTCGAAGTGTTGCGAAGGCCGGACCAGGGAGTTTTCATGTCAGGCGTGCAGGCTGTAGCCGAAACCACGAACTGTATGGATTAGATCTTTGACGAACGGTTTGTCGATCTTCTGTCGCAAGCGGCTGATATGGGTCTCAACCACGTTGGTCTTTGGGTCGAAATGGAAGTCCCAAACTGCTTCGAGCAACATTGTGCGGGTCACGACGCGACCTTCATTGCGCATTAGGTGAACCAACAGCCGATATTCGCGCGGCTGAATGGCGATCTCTTGTCCCGCGCGTGTGACTGAATGTGCGATCAGATTCACCTCGAGATCGGCGACTTTGAGTGCAGTTGGTTCGGATTGTATCGGCGGGCGTCGCGTTAATGCCATCAGCCGCGCTGACAATTCCGAGAAGGCGAACGGTTTCACCAGATAATCGTCTGCACCTGCCTCCAACCCATCGATACGGTCATGCAGGCCATTCATGGCGCTGAGGAAGATGATCGGCGTTTTGACGTCAGCGTTGCGAATGGATTTGACCAACGCCAACCCGTCGAGCTTTGGCAACATTCGATCCACGATCATTACATCAAAATCGCTGTCCAAAGCCTGCAGAAAAGCCTGTTTGCCATCGGAAGCGATTTCATAGGTATGACCCAAGGCATTCAAGCTTGAGCTGATGTATTCCGCCGTCTCGGTATCATCTTCAACAATAAGTACGCGCATAGCTTGGGCCTGCAGATTGGTTTTGCCTACTCTATTGGATTCCCACCCCCGCCTGCCAGCACATTACCAAATTGTATATTTTCGCCCACGATTAGAGGATTTCGAGAACCTTAGTCGGTCCTTGAACTCACAGGATGGATCCATGGTTACAATCGACCCCGGCTTTCAGTCGAGCAGCGCTCGAGCTGCCCCTTTTCATACATTCAGACTTAAAACGTCTCATCGAAATGTGCTGTTCAGTTGCCTGGCCGGTTTTCTGACTATCCGCGTTTTGCTAATCTTCTGGCTCCCGATCACGGACACGACCGAGGCCAGATACGCAGAGATCGCTCGCAAGATGTTGGAGACCGGGAACTGGATCACGCCTCAATTCGACTATGGCGTGCCGTTCTGGGCGAAGCCGCCATTGCATACTTGGGCTTCGGCGCTTGGCATGAAAGTTTTCGGGGTCGGGCATTTCGGCGCGCGCGTTCCGATCCTGCTTTTAAGCATGGCGTCCTTGGCCGTGACCTATTCACTGATGCGGTATCGGGGCGGGTTCGATCAGGCCTTGATAGCAATAACCGTCCTCACGTCATCACTTTTGTTTTTCGGCGCGTCGGCCTTTGTAATGACGGATATGGCGCTTGTCCTGGGAACTGCGCTTTGCATGGCTGGCTTCTTCGTCTGCGTGACTGCGCCCGATCGGGTTGCCTGGGGGTATCTGTTTTTCTTCGGTCTGGCTGTTGGCCTGCTGGCAAAGGGGCCGGTTGCCCTTGTTCTGACTGGCATCCCGATCTTCCTGTGGCTGCTGATTGGCAACCGTTGGTCCGTTCTGAAACAGTTGCCGTGGCGGATCGGTCTTTTTCTAACGAGTATCCTGTCGCTGCCGTGGTATCTGGCGGCCGAGGCCGCGACGCCAGGATACCTGCGCTATTTCTTGATCGGAGAGCACATAGAGCGCTTTCTCGTCTCGGGCTGGGAGGGCGACCTTTACGGCAACGGACATGCCGAACCCAGAGGCATGATCTGGATCTTTGCACTGGGCGCGTTTTTACCGTGGAGCTTCTTTGCAGCCGCGCTCTTGGCCCGACCAAAACGCGTGCTGCGACAAGTCCGCGAGGATGATAGCGGCTGGCACAGCTATCTGCTGCTGTGGTGTCTGTCACCGTTGATCCTATTCACGTCAGCGGCCAACATCCTGCCCGCTTATACGCTGCCAGCACTCCCGGCTGCTGCGTTGCTGTTGGTTTCGCTCTGGGCGACAGATGCGACGCAGCGAGATGGGGTTATTCGCCGGGCATTTGTGTGCGCGGTTTGCGGGTGCAGCGCAGTTTATCTATGTCTTTCGCTTTTTGTTTTCGCAGCTCCGGTCCGCCTGAAGCTGCGATCAGAAAAGGACCTGATCGAGCAGGTCATCGCAATGGCCCCCGAAACACAAGTGACCTATTGGGGTGGCCGCAGCTATTCTGCCGAGTTCTATTCTGCAGGAGCCGTGCGCACGACAGACGATCCGGCGGCAATTGAGCACATGCTGTCCAACGCATATCCGGATGCCTTGGCCGTGGAACCACGTGACCTACCCAAAATCGAGCATCTGATTGTAAACCGGTTTCAAAATCTGGGCCGCACCGGTCGTCGATACCTGTTTGTCGAGTTTCCCCGTGCTGGAAGTCAGACATGAAACAGGAACGTATAACGGCGCCCTTTCGCTTGGCCGAAGATTTCAATCTGTGGAAAGCCCCGATCCCGGCGCTGACCATCGTTATCCCCGCACATAACGAAGAGGGAAATATCGACGAAGCAATTGCTCGCGTGCACACCCATGTCACACGCTTGCTCGAAAGCTATGAAATCATCATTGTCGATGACGGCAGCACAGACTCTACATTGTCACGCGCCAAGGCTTTGGCCGCTGATTATCCGCTGCGCGTTCTGCGACTTTCGCGGAATTTTGGCAAGGAACAGGCTATTATGGCGGGCCTGAGAACCAGCCGCGGAAAGGCTGTTGTGATCCTGGATGCCGACCTGCAAGAACCTTTGTCTTGTTTGAATGACATGTGGAAGGCTTATGAAGACGGCTTTGAGATGGTCTATACCAGCCGAGCCCATCGCGCCGATGAGCCCAGATCCAAACGGCTTCTTACGTGGCTTTTCTACAAACTGTTAAACCTTGGCTCAGACATAGCCATCCCGCCGGACTCGCGTGATTTCCGTTTGATGGACCGACGGGTTGTCGATGCGCTTTGTGATATGCCGGAAAGCAACCGCTTCATGAAAGGTCTGTATGGGTGGGTGGGCTTTCGCAGCAAGGAAATCAGGATCGAGCTTGAGCCACGCATGCACGGTACGTCGAAATTCCGGTTGATCGGATTGATGAAACTCGCTCTTACCGGTCTCACGTCTTTCACAACTTGGCCGCTGAGAATCTGGACGGTCATCGGATTTTCCATTGCGGCACCGTCCATTTTCTATGGATTTTGGATCGCAGTTCGCACCCTTGTGTTTGGTATAGACGTCCCAGGATGGTCCACCCTAGCTGCCGCGATATTTCTTCTCGGAGGCGTGCAACTCGTTTCGGTAGGCATTCTTGGCGAATATGTTGCAAGGGTCTTCGGAGAAGTGAAAGGCCGACCTGGTTTTATCGTTGCGGAAGATTTCAGCCCCAATCTGGACGGATCGCCATGATACCTCAAATCTGCCGGTTTGGAGCGGTCGGAGTCATAGCAACACTTGTGCATATAGCGCTCGGCCTTTTGCTGATCCGCTGCGGCCTCATACTTCACGTTGCAAACGCACTGGCGTTTAGCTGCGCTTTTTTGTTGGGATTCACAGCACACTACTTCTTTACCTTTAGGGATAAGTCTGCCTCAATCCTGATGGCACTGTCGCGATATTTTGTAGTCGCGATGACAGGTTATGCGCTAAATGGCGCGATACTGATCGCCGCAGAGTCGACCGATAAAATTTCAGCTAAACCCGCCCTCGTTTTGGCTGTTGCTCTTGTACTACACTGTCCTTCTTTCTTAGTCGAAATTGGGCATTTTGATCGTGGAACAACAGTTCCCTTTTCGATCGAGATAGGGTTGTAGGGTGCTATAGGATACTTCCGGGACGCTGCTCACAGCCAATTTGGTTTAGCAAAAATGGCAGCGACGTCATTTTCTTGATGCGTTAGCTTAACGTCTGCTTTGTGAACGCGGCAATGCAGCACTTAAGGAAAGGGCGAATGGCGTGTGTGGATGGCTCCTGCATAGCAAGTCCTTTTTGACCTGATTTGTGCATTTGTCAGAAGCAGTCATGTGTCCGGCCTTTTTGCGCGGTTTTGACCGCTGGCCCTGATGGGTTCCGCAAACCAAGTTCCTATCAGCTTTGCGGGCTCTTACGCCCGCGCCATTCGGCGGAGTGTCCTGGTTTTGGCGGCTGACTTATGCACCATCATCTCGCGGGTCTTGCTAACTCATT